>JALHPZ010000009.1 GCA_022842245.1 Gemmataceae bacterium | reverse complement strand
CCGCCGGCGACAGCGGAGGTCCACGACACACCCGCCAACGCCGCCGGCAACGCGTCCGCGATGCTCGCACCCGACACCGCGCTCGGACCGGTATTGGTGACCACAATCGTGTACGTCACACCCTGACCCGGAACCACCGTCGCCACACCGTCCGTCTTCGTAATCCGCAAATCCGCACGCGGATCCGCCACGCTCGTGTCCGTCGCCGTGTTGTTCGCGGGGGTGGGATCGGTCACACCACCCGGAGCCGACACCGTCGCCGTGTTGGAAAGAGTGCCCGTAAACGACGCATCCAACGTGGCGTTGACCGTGAACGTGATGCTCGATCCCGACGGCAAGTCCGCCACCGCCGCCAACGTGTTCCCGCTCCCCGTCGCACCGCTCGTCACCACCGCACCGCCGGCGACAGCGGAGGTCCACGACACACCCGCCAACGCCGCCGGCAACGCGTCCGCGATGCTCGCACCCGACACCGCGCTCGGACCGGTATTGGTGACCACAATCGTGTACGTCACGCCCTGACCCGGAACGACAGTGACAGTACCGTCCGTCTTCGTAATCCGCAGGTCCGCACGCGGATCCGCCACGCTCGTGTCCGTCGCCGTGTTGTTCGCTGGGGTGGGATCGGTCACACCACCCGGAGCCGACACCGTCGCCGTGTTGGAAAGAGTGCCCGTGAACGACGCTTCCAACGTGGCGTTGACCGTGAACGTCACACTCCCGCCACTCGGCAAGTCCGCCACCGCCGCCAACGTGTTCCCGCTACCCGTCGCACCGCTCGTCAACACCGCACCGCCACCCACCGCCGACGTCCACGAGACACCCGTCAACGCCGCCGGCAACGCGTCCGCGATGCTCGCGCCCGTCACCGCGCTCGGACCCACGTTCGTCACCACAATCGTGTACGTCACACCCTGACCCGGAACCACCGTCGCCACGCCGTCCGTCTTCGTAATCCGCAAGTCCGCACGCGGATCCGCCACGCTCGTGTCCGTCGCCGTGTTGTTCGCTGGGGTGGGATCGGTCACACCACCCGGAGCCGACACCGTCGCCGTGTTGGAAAGAGTGCCCGTGAACGACGCTTCCAACGTGGCGTTGACCGTGAACGTCACACTCCCGCCACTCGGCAAGTCCGCCACCGCCGCCAACGTGTTCCCGCTACCCGTCGCACCGCTCGTCAACACCGCACCGCCACCCACCGCCGACGTCCACGAGACACCCGTCAACGCCGCCGGCAACGCGTCCGCGATGCTCGCGCCCGTCACCGCGCTCGGACCCACGTTCGTCACCACAATCGTGTACGTCACACCCTGACCCGGAACCACCGTCGCCACACCGTCCGTCTTCGTAATCTGAAGGTCCGCGTTTAATCGCATGCCGGCATCGAGCGTGTTGTTCGTCGCCCCTGCCACCAGCGTGATGGTTCCAGTCAACCCGGTCGCGGGGTTCGGATCGCTATCGAGGTTGGCGTTGCCGCCTTGATTCTGAGCAACGAGCGTTCCACCTGCCGGCGGCGTGAACAGCACTTGGAAATTGCCCGAAGGCAGATTAGCAAAGGTATAATTCGCGACGCCCGGCGCCGTTGCGGTTGTCGTGACGGCGGGAAAGACGATGTCGTCGGCGTTGCCGAGCGTGCCGTCGAAGCCGGCCCACGTCAGCGTGACGGTGGCGCCGGCGAGGCCCGGTTCGTTCGCATCTTGGACCGCGTCGTTGTCAAGGTCGATCCAGACGAAATTGCCGACCGTTCCCGTGCCGCGATATCCGAAATCCAAGTCGTCGCGATTCACCTGGCCGGAAGGTAGGGAAAAACTCGAAGTCCCGAAGGTCTGGGTTGTCAGTCCGTTCGGCAGTCCGGAGACGGAAGTCGTGAACTTGCCGGTCGGCAGGTTCGTCAGGGACCAGATGCCGTTTGGCCCTGTAGTCGCGGTGAAGATCTCGTCGTCTCCACCGCCGGCCGTGCCATCAAGCCCCAACCAGGTCAATGTCACGGTCGCACCGGCGATTCCGGGTTCGCCGGCATCCTGGACGCCATCGCCGTCGACGTCGTACCAGACCCGATCGCCGACGGTACCGCGGAGGTCGATCACGTCGTTGGCGGGAAGGCGGAAGATGTCGTAGGTCAGGACGCTCTGGTTGAGGATGAAATTGAAACCGGGCGGCAGGCCGGTATTGATCCTTGCGTCGAAGGAGACGAACACCGTTTGGCCGGGGAGAAGGCTCGTTACGGTGAAGCCGGCGTCGTCGAGCGGGAACGCGGTGCCGGTGCCGTCGTCCGGGATCGGCGAATTCGAGGCTCCAACGGTGAGCGTCGTGGTGCCGGCGATGTAAGCCACCTGGCTCGTCGGCAGGATGTCGGTCACGACGGCATTGGAGATTGGTTGCGTTCCGATGTGGCGGATCCGCAGGGAATAGCGGATGACGTCGCCTTCGTTGAAGAACCCGTCGCCGTTGATGTCGCCGCCAGGCGCGAACTCCGAGAACTTGTAGTACTCGGGTACGGAGATGGCGGGGATGGTGGTGCCGGCGTCGAAGCCGGGGCTGCCAGCCGGCGCGGTACCGTCTTCACCCCAGGCCACGCTGATCAGCGTGCCGTCGGTGGTGAAGATGCGCATGCCGGAGTTGTCGTTGTCGTTCGTCGTGGTGTCGCGCAGCCGAATCGACTGGAGCCGCGTGACCGGGATCGTCTGATCGATGACGCCGTCGTTGTTGTGGTCGACGGACAATGTGGTATTGCCGAGTGCGGTGACGAAGATCGGGCTGGAGTTCGGCAGTTCTCCGGCTCCGGTGTTGACGTTGGCATTGGTGACGCTCGACGGCGGTTCGGCGCTGTTGCCGACGCCGAGGCCGACGATCGCGATCTGCGAGAGCGCCGGCGTGGGCTGGAGGCTGAAGCCCCAGTCGTGCGTCGTGCCTTGCTGGTCGTGCGTGCCCAGCGCCAGGAAACTCTGCCCGCCAACGCTGAACAAACGCGTGCCGGAATTGTAGTTCACGTCGAAGAACGTGGACGCGCCGGCCGCGATCGTCTTCGTCGTTACGATCCCGGTGTCCCGTTCCTGACGGACCTGGATCGAGACCGCGTTCGGATTGAACACGAACAGGCGCACCTCGTCGTTCGTGTCGTCGCTCGGCCCCCCGAAACCGACCGGCGTGAAGTAGTCGTTCGCGGCCTGCGCGTTCGAAAAGAGCGTGTAGCTCCTTGAGGCGTAATTCGCGTTGATTTCGCCGGTCATGAATTGCGTTTGCACCGGCTTGTCCGCGACGACGCGCCCGCCCTGCACCACGTTCTGACCCGATACGATCGTCTCACCCTGATTCAAGACGACGTCGCGGTCCCCCTGGCCCGTGAAGTCGCCATCGTTGTTCGCGTCGATCTGCACGCGCGTGTTGTCCAGGAAAGCCTGGACGAAGAACGCGGCGTAGGTGAACATATTGCCGGCGTCGGCGGTGTTGACGCCGACCGGAGCGCGGTAGTTCGTGTCGTAGAAACGCGTGTCCCGCACTTCCACCGCGCTCGAAATGACCGAACCGCCGCCGCCGTTGACCGTGGTTGGAAATTGCGCGCGGGAGACGGAGATCGTCCGGTCCGATCCGAACTTGTCCGGTGAGTCGAAAAGAATGGGCTGCGTCGACAGGTTTCGCGGAGTATTCACCGTGTTACGCAGGCGGAACACCGTCCCGGACGGCAGGCCCATGGGGTCGTTCGCGAACCCCGGAGCGATGCCGTTCGCGTTATTGCCATCGCCCCAGACCCGAGTCGTCGCCTGCTGCGGATTGCCGAGAATCGCTTCGTAGCCGTCTTCCCAATGGTCGTACCAGATTGTCGTGTTGTTCTCGGTCACCGTGATCGCGGTGATGCTCTCTTCGGTGGTCGAGATCGCTTCGTCGACGATCGCGTCGAACGCCGCGTTGGTCTGCGACTCCGGCATCGGGATGTAAAAGAACTGGACCGGTGAGGGGTTCACACGGTCTTCCAGCAGTGTCATCGAGAGATTCCGCGCCGTATTCCTCGGTTTGCGATTGACGGCGGAACGAAGAAACCCTCGGGAGATGGTGCGCAGGTTCAAGGGGGCGACTCGCGGATACGAAGGACGCCGGAAGCCCGCTGAATGAACATCGATTCAAGGGGCGAAACAGGCTTCGGCTGCCGTACCCTAAATCACGAATTGACCGAAGTTGTCCGAAAAGACGACGTTTTGTCACTTGGAATGTGGATGTGATCGCAATTCCTTGCTCCAGATGAAATCGAAGTGTAAATCGAAGTTTCGCCTGTTTGCCCACTCATGAAATCTTATCCTTTCCGCCATGCTCTACGCGACCAGTTCCTTCACCACTCTCCCGTGAACATCCGTTAGGCGAAAGTCTCTTCCAGCATACCGGTACGTCAGCTTCTCGTGATCGAAGCCGAGCAGGTGCAGCATCGTCGCGTGCAGGTCGTGGACGTGGACCTTGTTCTCCACGGCCGCGAAGCCGAACTCATCGGTCGCGCCGACGACGGTGCCGCCCTTGACGCCGCCGCCGGCCAGCCAGCAAGTGAATCCGTAGTGGTTGTGGTCGCGGCCGTTGATTGCGGGGAACTCGGCGACGGGCGTACGGCCGAACTCGCCGCCCCAGAGGACCAGCGTGTCGTCGAAGAGGCCGCGCTGCTTCAGGTCGCTCAGGAACGCCGCGATCGGCTGGTCCCATTGCTTCGCCAGTTCGCGGTGCTGCTTCTCGAGGTTGTCGTGGTTGTCCCATGGCTGACCGGCCCCGCTCCAGAGTTGAACGACGCGGACGCCGCGTTCGAGGAGCCGGCGCGCGTAGAGCAGTTGCCGACCGTGGATCGTCTCGCCGTAGAGTTCGCGGATTTGCTTCGTCTCGCGGGTGAGGTCGAAG
Organism: Gemmataceae bacterium; assembly: GCA_022842245.1. Taxonomy (GTDB): domain Bacteria; phylum Planctomycetota; class Planctomycetia; order Gemmatales; family Gemmataceae; genus Limnoglobus. The sequence goes on along the minus strand of JALHPZ010000009.1, from coordinate 196,601 downwards.
ACGCCGGCGGCTTCGGTCTGCATTCGGAAGGCGAGTTCGAAGGTGCGGATGCGGGCTTCGAGGTTCGCGTCCTCGGCCCGCTTGGCCCTGTGCTTCTCGTTGAGCGCCTGGATCAGGTCCAGTTGCTCGCGCTGGCGTTCGAGGGGCAGTTCGCTGTTGCGGATGTGGGCGACGAGTTTATCGACGTCGGTATGCTTGGTGTCGAGGTAGGTGCCTTGATAGACGCCGGGGAGGAAGGCGGATCGCCAGTTCTGCGTGGTAACGATCGGGTAGCCGCCAGGGCACATGACGACGAAGCCGGGGAGGTTGCGGTTCTCGCTGCCGAGACCGTAGGTGATCCAGCTACCCATGCTGGGGCGCGGCAGACGTCCGTCGCCGCAGTTCATGAGCAAAAGCGACGGCTCGTGGTTCGGCACGTCGGCGTGCATGCTGCGGACGATGCAGATGTCGTCGATCTGGGCGGCGGTCTTCGCGAAGAGTTCGCTGACTTCAATGCCGGACTGGCCGTACTTCTGGAACTTGAAGGGCGAGCGCATCGGCGCGCCGGTCTTGCGTTCGGTGCGGAGGTTCGAGCCGGTGAGCGGCTTGCCGTGGTGTTTGTCGAGCATCGGCTTCGGGTCGAAGGTATCGACCTGCGACGGGCCGCCATTCATGAAGAGATGAACGACGCGCTTGGCCTTCGCGGGCAGCGGCGACTTCTTGGGCGCGAGCGGGTCGACGTCGGCGGCATCAGTCATGACGCCAGCGAGGCCGAGCAGGCCGAGGCCGGTACCGGAACGGGCGAGCATCTCGCGACGGGTGGGGTGCATAAATCCGTTTTACCGCAGAGGACGCGGAGGTCGCAGAGTCAGAAGATGGATTGAGAAGAAAATCTTGAGCCTTCTCTCTGCGTTCTCTGCGTCCTCTGCGGTGAAATTCCTTTGCATGATTTCTCCGATGCCCTGATTCTCACCGGCCCGACCGCGAGCGGGAAGTCGGCGCTTGCGCTGGAGTTGGCGGAGCGGATCGGCGGCGAGATCGTGGCGATGGATTCGATGACACTCTATCGCGGCCTCGACATCGGCACGGCGAAGCCGACGACGGCGGAGAGGGCGCGGGTGCCGCACCACCTGATCGATGTGCTGGAGCCGTGGCAGTCGGCAAACGTCGCGTGGTGGCTGGACCGGGCGGTGGAGGCGTGCGAGGCGATTCGCGGGAGGGGGAAGCGGCCGCTGTTAGTGGGCGGCACGCCGTTCTACCTGAAGGCGATGCTGCACGGGTTGTTCGAGTCGCCGCCGTCGGATGAAGGGCTTCGGAAACGGCTTGAAGCGGAGGCCAACGAGAAGGGGAACGAGGCACTCCACGCAAAGCTGGCGGCCGTTGATCCGAAACTCGGGGCAAAGCTGCACGCGAACGACGTGAGACGCGTGGTGCGGGCACTGGAGGTGTTCGAGTTGACGGGGACGCCGTTGAGCGAACTTCAGCAGACGTGGGACGCGCCGGCGGCGGAGATCCCGTGCGTGGTGCTGGCGTGGCCGCGGGAGGTACTGTACGAGCGCATCAACCGGCGCGTGGAAGCGATGATCGCGGCAGGGTGGGTGGAGGAGGTTCGCGGGCTGATGGACCGACCGTTGAGCCGCGAGGCAAGCCAGGCCGTAGGGTACGCGGAGTTGATGGCGCACCTGCGTGGCGGTCCGACGCTGGCGGATACGATCGCACTCATCCAGCAGCGGACGCGGCAGTTCGCCAAGCGACAACTGACCTGGTTCCGCGGGTTGCCGACGTGTCGTTCGATTCCCGGGAACGCTATGGTCGAAGAGTTGGTCGGGCAGATCGGTTTGAAGCCGTGATCGGGCTTCCTGGGTGGGATTGTGTTCCGGTTCAAGGCCGGGGTGATTCGGTATTCGATTCGTCCAACGGCTTGGCCCGTTCGGTCACTTGGTGGGTGATTCCAGCAAACGCGCCGATGTGGGATCGCCTCGAAATCGCTGAAAATCCTGGTCCGTTCCGAGTGGGTCCGGAAAAAAGCGTGGGTCCGCCGGGGGGTGGCTCGGAGTCGGCGGACCCACTCTGCCGGCGAGCCGGGCACAAGGATGGAGTTCGCTCTCGCGAGATTCCGTTCGGTCGAACGATTGTGGCATTCATACACTAAGCTTTAGTTATCCGAGTTCCTTGGTAAGGTATCCCCGCCGATGGCCCGCGTTTTGATCGCCGACAATCTGGAAGCCGCCGCCGCCGAAACGCTCAAGAAGCTCGGCGTGCCCGTGGACCATCGCCCCGATCTGGCGAAGAAGCCTGACGAACTCAAGGCGACGCTGCCCGACTACGACGCGGTCATCGTGCGCTCGGCGGCGAAGATCACCGCGGCGATGCTGGAACACCCCGGCAAGCTGCGGGCGATCGCCCGTGCCGGGGTGGGCGTGGACACGATCGACGTGCCGGCGGCGACCCGCAAAGGGATCGTGGTCATGAACACGCCGGGCGGGAACACCGTCTCGGCCGCGGAGCACACGATCGCGCTGCTGATGTCACTCGCCCGGCTCGTCCCGCAAGCCGACGCGACGATGAAGAAGGGCGGCTGGGACCGCAATAAGTTCGTCGGCACGCAAGTGACGGGGAAGACCCTCGGCGTGATCGGCCTCGGGCGCATCGGTCGCGAGGTGGCGAAGCGCGCCGCCGGCCTCGAGATGAAGGTCGTCGCGTTCGATCCGTTCGTGACGCCGGACAAGGTCGCGGAGATGGGGTACAAGCCGGCGGCTTCCATCGAAGCGATGCTGCCAGACGTCGACTTCCTGACGATCCACGTTCCGCTAACCGACGAGACGAAATCGCTGATTGGTGCGACCGAACTGGCGAAGATGAAGAAGGGCGCCCGTATTCTGAACGTAGCGCGGGGCGGGATCGTGGACGAGGCGGCGCTTGCCGAGGCGTTGAAATCCGGAGCGATCGGTGGGGCCGGGATCGACGTCTTTAGCGCCGAGCCGATCGTCGCGGAGAACCCGCTGCTTAGCGCTCCGAACATCGTCCTGACACCGCACTTGGGGGCCTCCACCTTCGAGGCGCAGGAGACAGTGGCGATCGAGGCCGCGGAACTGATTGCGAACTTTCTCCAGAAGGGGATCGTTGCGAACGCCGTGAACATGGCGGCGGTCGACCGGAAGGAACTAGACGAACTGAAGCAATACGTGGATCTCGCCCGCCGTCTAGGCTTGCTGCATTCACAGATGAATCACGGGCAGATCAAAAAGGTCGTCCTCACCTACAAGGGCGACCTCGCGAGCAAGAAGACGAAATTACTGACGAGCGCGTTCACCGCCGGTTTGCTGGAATCGCACATGGCCGGCGTCAACCTCGTGAATGCAGAGGTTATGGCCCGCGATCGCGGCATTGAGATCATTTCCTCCTCGTCCCCGAAGAAAGACGACTTTGCGTCGCTGATGCAAGCCGACGTCGAGACCGACAAGAAGACTTATACGGCCGCCGGCACGCTGTTCGGCAACGAATACCTTCGCCTGGTTCGGCTTGGCGCGTACCGTCTCGAAGCCTATCTGGACGGTGTGTTGTTCGTGTTCAGCCACCACGATCGCCCCGGGGTAATCGGGTTCATGGGTAGCACGTTCGGCAAGCACTCCGTGAACATCGCGGCAATGAACCTCGGCCGGCAGACGCCCGGCGGTGAAGCGATCGGCGTGCTGAATCTCGATACGGTGCCCTCGTCGGCCGCCGTCGAGGAAGTCGGCAACCACGAACACATCACCAGCGTCTCCGTGGTGAAATTGCCGCCGGCCGGCGAACTCCCCGCTTGGCTGGCCTGATTGGAACCGACCCCATCCCGGAGCGAGACTGTGCCGCCCGCCCCGACGCTGCTCATCGGGTTCTCCCTACCCGAACCGTGGGGGTACGCGTTCGTGGCTTTGGGCGCGTTGGCAATCGCATCGATCGCCTGGATCGGCGTGCTCCGGGTTCGCGTTCGCCAGCAGATGGAACAGATCCGGGTGCATTTCGCCAAGGAAGCTGAACTCGAATCCCGCTTGCGGCAAGGGCAGAAGCTGGAAGCGATCGGCCAGCTTGCAGGCGGGATCGCCCACGATTTCAACAACCTGCTCACGGTGATCAACGGTTGCTCGGAGTTACTGGGCCAAACTCTGCCGGCCGGGCATCCGGGCCAGGATCTCCTCGCGGACATCCGCCGGGCCGGCGACCGCGCCACGGCACTGACGGGGCAGTTGCTCCTGTTCAGTCGCCAACGCCCCGTCGATCTTGTTCCCGTGGATCTTAATGTTGCCATCGCCGATGCCGTGCGCCTGCTCGGCCGCGTGCTGGGCGAGACCGTCTCGGTGGAAACGCGGTTCGACCCTGACCTTCCGTCGGTCCGTGCGGACATCGGGCTGGTCCATCAGGTGATTGTGAATCTGGCGGTGAACGCACGGGACGCGATGCCCGGCGGCGGCACGATCCGAATCCACACCGAAAGGATCGACGACAACGGCAAGGTCTGCGCCCGGCTCTCTGTCGTGGACACCGGCGTTGGTATGGACGATCCGACTCAGCGGAAGATCTTCGAGCCGTTCTTCACCACCAAAGAGATCGGTCAGGGAACGGGGCTGGGTCTGGCGACCGTTTACGGCATCGTGCAGGCCCTCGGGGGCGAAATCCGCTTCCGGTCCCGGTTGGGAAAAGGCACCACGTTTGAAATCGACTTGCCCGCTGCCGGCCGCACCGAAGAGTTGGAACCGGCACCAGATACCGTTCATTCGATCTCCGCGGACGACCTAACACCGATCCCCTCGCGTGGCACGGTGCTGCTCGTCGAAGACGATGCGATGGTGCGCTCGACCGCACGTCGCGTGCTGACCCGGAACGGTTTTTACGTACTGTCTGCGGAGGGCGTTGCCGATGCCGTGCGGCTGGCACGAGAGGCGAAACGACTCGACCTGTTGCTCGCGGATGTCATCATGCCACAACTCAGCGGCCCGGATGTGGCCGCGCTGGTCCGGCAATTCCACCCCGAAGTTCGGCTGGTCTTTATGAGCGGTTACACCCCGGAAGAGATCGCTCGGCAAAATATCGAACTTGCCGATGCTCGATTTGTCCAAAAACCCTTCACGGCTGAGACACTTATGGAGGGCGTGCGCGTCGTCGTCTCGAAGACCGTACCGGAAATCGATCTCGACGACGCGACCGGTTCGATCAATATCGGAAGATCACATCCATCGTGAATCGATACTGAAAGACGTCTTTGTTTCCGAACAGCGGCAGTTCGAACGCGGCGCCGATCTGCGCCGCTTCGGTGATCTTGTAGCGGGCGCCGAGCGCACCGGTGACGAGGCTCGCGCCGCGGGACTTGCTGCCGAAGTTGAAGAGATCGTGTCCCTCGCCACTCACCGATTGCGCTGATCCGCTACGCGTGTACTGGAACCAGTTCAGTTCCGCCACCGGGTAAAGGCGGTGGTTGTTGCGCACGTCGAAGTCCAGGTGGGCGGTGGCGTAGAAGTATTCGCTGCGTTCCCGGTTGCCGGCGAAGGCGTAGCCCGCGTTCAGGATGCCGTTGAAGCTCCCGAGTTCGCGGAACTCCCAGAGCGTCTTGCCGACGCTGACGTATGGCGCGATGGAGAAATTGCCGGTGTCCTGGAAGATCTTGGCGGGACCGCTGGGTAGCTGGAAGATCGCTCCGGCCGAAGCGAGCGTGCCACCCTGCGGATCGCGATAAAAGGTGAACTTTGGACCGAACCAGAATTCGGCGAAGCCGAACTCGCTGTCGCGGAACGATTTGTTTTTGGCTCCGAGGGCGAGACCGCCGAGCTTGTTGATCGTGAACGAGAACCGCTCGGTGAGCGCGATACTGGCGCGAGCGCCGAAGAAGAAGATGTTGCCGCCCTGGAAATTCGGTTGGGGCGACGGCACGTTTTGGTAGAGGAAGATTGGCCGCACCTCCGTGAGGGCGCGGGGGTCTTCGGCGAGAAACGGGTTGGAGATCGGCGTGGCGAACTGATCGAAGGCGTGATCGCTGAACAGCCAGGTGTCGCGGCCACCGCCGGGCGCGAGCCAGTCTCGCAGCTTGTCGCCGAATTTCTCGCTGGATCGCATGCGTTCCGCGTCGCGTTCCCGACCGAGATTCGATCGCCGGTCGAGGAAGTCGTCGGACTCGACCCGCCGGACAGGCGCGAGCGGGGTGTCGTCGGACTGGTCTTCGAGGATTCGGCGTTCGTCCGGTTCAAAGGGCCGGGAATCGCGCGGGCGACCGAGAACCACCGGTCGCGAGCGCGGCATATCGTCCGCAGAGGCCGGTCGGACCAAGACGTCCGCAGGCTCGGCGGGCAGGTCGAAGGAACGGGCCGATCCGAGCGTGACGGGGGTTTCGAGCAGGCGCGGCGGTTCCGCCGCGCAGACGGATGCGATTCCGGCGCAAATCGCAAGCGCGATCGGAAATCGCGACATCATCCGCCGCCCTCCCTGGCTACGGGTTCCCATCGTCTTCCATCGGCGCGCCGAACGATTCCACACCACCCCTTCATGGGAATTTCGCGATCCCGCCCCATCCGTTCCGGTAAACTCACCCCGCCGGGGCGTTCGACTCCGCCCGACAGGAAAAGTCTTCCCAAATGCCCAGGTGCCGCATGCATCGTTCCCGAACGGTCTTGATTCTGACGGTCGCCACCGTGTTCACACTGGCCGGCGTGGCGCCGGCGTGGTGGGTCAAGGGGCACGAAAGCATCACCGAAGCCGCCGCTGCAAAGTTGCCGGACGAGATGCCGGCGTTCTTCCGCAATGGCGGCAAGCACCTCGCGCACTTCGTCGGCGACCCGGATCGCTGGAAGAACCGCGAGTTGAGGGTTCTGCGAGAGAGCATCCAAGCCGATCATTACCTCGACCTCGAAGACCTCGAGGGCAAGGACCTGCCGCCGGAAAGCCGTTTCAAGGGGATGGAATTGATGCGCGGCCTGAAGAAGGAGCCGAACAAGGTCGGTCTGCTCCCCTACGCTATCGTGGAGGGATACGAGAAACTCGCGGCGGCGTTCTACGACTACCGCAAGGACCCGGAGAACGAGTCGATCCGCATGAAGTGCCTCGTCTATGCCGGGAATCTCGCGCACTTCACGACGGACGCGTCGATGCCGTTACATTCGACCATCCACTTCGACGGCCGCGTGGTTCCGGGTGAGACGGCGAAGAAGCAACGCGGCATCCATGCGAAGCTCGACGCCTTCCCGGAGAAGCACAAGCTGACGCCGGAAGAGATCACTCGGGGACTGGAGCCGAAATCGATCGACGACGTCTGGAAACACACGATGGCGTTCCTGAAGGAATCGCATACGCACATCGACACATGCTACGAACTGGACGCGGCGGGGGCGTTCGAGCAACCGACGGACGCAAGTCGGGCATTCGTGATCGGGCGTTGTCGGGCCGGGGCGCAGTTCACGCTGGACATCTGGTACGCCGCCTGGAAGAAGAGCGCGGCGCTGCCGCCGCACTATTGATCGTTCGGCCGCTCGCCCGTATCGCGATAGCGTTCGCGCTGGACCGCGTAGTCGGCGGAAGATTCGTCGAGTTCACGGTCATCGAAAAGTTTCTTCAAATAAGGGACGCACCAGCCGCAGCCTGTGCCGGCGCCTCCACACTCCGATAGCCGGCTCGCAACTTGCGGCTGTTGCGTGCGGAGGAACGCGAGCAGCTTGCGCTTGGTCACGCGGAAGCAGAGGCAGACGGGGTCGTCCAAATCCATGGCACGGCTCGCAAAAACGATCGGGCACGTCCATCTTACAGGACGTGCCCGATCGATGCCTAATTCGATCCGTCATTTGTTCCCGCCAACCGACTTCATCAGTTTGGCTACCTTCTCGCGGTGATCGGCCGGCACCGATTTTAAGCCTTTGTACGTCGACTTCTTGTCACCTTCGGCGATGACGATGGACGCGTTCGCGTCGTCGCCGACGGTACCCTTGATCATGTACGCCAAGCCATCTTCCTTCGCCATGATCTCGAATTGATCGTCGTTGATGCTCACGGACATCGACGATTGCGACGGCTTCTTTCCTCCATCCTTCAACCGGTCCTTTGCGGGCAATTCCGTCGGCGATGGAATCGTCACTCCTTTGACGGCTTCCTTCTTCCCTTTGCGGATTACGATGACGTCAAACGATTGGTCGTTTTTGAGGCCCGCGACCACCTTGGGGAGTTCCTCGACCGTCACGGACTTGCCCGCGACCTCGATCACGATGTCGTTCGTCTTCAATCCGGCCTTGGCGGCCGGCGTGCCTTCCAAGACCTGGGCGATGATGACGCCCTGCCCCTTGGGAAGGTCAAGTTGTTCCACTAGGACGGCGGGCACCGGTTCGATGGTCACTCCAAGCCGACCTTTTTCCGCCGCGACGGCCCTGGCAACCCAGAAACCCTTTTGGCCTTCGGCGAACGCGACGTTTGGCGCTCCGCCCTGCCATTGGAACTGCTGCATCTTCGGCAGCTGCGCCATCTGCTTCTCGAGTGCTTCCATGCTCTCCTTGTACTTCGCCATCGCCTCCTTCACGGCGGCGACGGCCTTTTCGTCGCCCTTGAGGGCTTCGATCTGCTTCTGATAGGCCCGCATCATGTTATCGGTATTCTTGCGGATCTGATCCACGATGCCTTCGCCGGCATCCATGTGGAAGAGGAACTGTTGGCCTTTCTGATCCTTGGCTGCTTCTGCCAATTTGAGGTGGCCCTTGGCTTGGGCCTCGACGATCTTCTTGCGGTATTCGGCCATCGTCTTCTCAAGCGCGGCCTTGGCCTCGGGCTGGTCCTTCACCTCCTCAGCGGCCTTCTTGAGTTTCTCGATCGCCTCCTCGAGCTTTTTGGCTTCACCGTCGACGACCACGCGCACTTCGCGGACTTTCGCGACGGCGTCGGGCGGCAGCGGCGGAATGGGTGGGGATGGCACCTTCATCTTGGCGATCTGCGGAGCCATCGCGACCGTTTTGAGCTTCGCGACGAGTTTCTTCACCGTCTCCACATCGCCCTTCTTCGCCGCCTCTTCGATCGCTTTCTCGATCTCGGCGGTCTGCTTAGACGTGTCGGCCACCACAATGACCTCGACCTCGCGCACCGATTCGGCCGGCTTCTTGTCGCCATCCTTCTTGTCCTTGACAACCACCTCGACGCGAGTCTCGCCATCGGGCTTCTTGTCCCGTTTCGGCTCGTCGGCCGTTAGCCGCACGCCCGAAAGAGCCACCGCGGCTGTCACCGCGCTTGCGATTGCTGCGGTCGTCCACACGCGACCGCCCCGCGTTTTCCGCCCACCATTCGATTCCAGCAACATGGTCACCCTCCGGTAAAGATCGGACTGCCCGGCTCGCACACCCGCGAGGCTGGGCACAGCCCTGACGAATCGCGACACACCCGGACGCGACGATAATTCCACGAGAAAGGCGGCATAATCCGCCGTCCGCACCCCTGCGGCCGCGGCATCCGCCAGATATTCCTGTGTCAGATTGATCTCACGACGAACCGCCCAGAACCAAGGCAGTGGGAAGTAGAGCGCCCGCGCCAGACCGACCCAGACGCCCGTGCGCGGGTCGCCACGCCTCAAGTGGTCCAGTTCGTGGGCGAGCACCCAACGGAGTTGGTCGGGGGTCGCCGATTTCACCAACGCCCTTGGTAGGAGGATCGTGGGACGAAAGACACCGAAGCAGACGGGCGACGCGAGGCGATCGGAAACCAGGATCCGCGGGGCCAATCGAAGGTCCGCTATTTCGTAAGACAGTTTCTCAATCTGCTCTCCCGCGGGCTTCGCGGTTCGACATAGCCTCGCAAGACCGATGTGGCCAACCAACTGACGAATGACGGCCAAGAGCACGAACAACCAGTAGGGCACCAACAGTACTTTGAAGACGCCGGCCATCAACTCCGATGACTCGTCGCGTGGTTCGACAGCCGCCGGCACATTCGTCGCCGTCATGTCGGGTTCGTCCAACGGTGCGAATTCGAGTATCGGCTCGACCACCGCGGGTTCGGCCAACTCGATCTGGAGTGGCGTCAGCGCGACTTCTTCACGTGGAATAACGATGCCGTTGGCTTGCTCGTATTCGACCAGTTCGGCCTCCGCTGCGCGTTCCTCCGCCGATTTGCTCCAACCGGTCACAGGGAGCTTCCACCAGCCCGGCAACAAGGCCAATCCACACGCCAGCACGGCCACCCGGACCGACCAGCCCATGGCACGATGGCGACGAGCCGGTTCGGCGATGCGCCGCGCGGCCAGCCAGCCGAGCAGGAGCGCCGTTCCCCCCGCGATCGTCGATTGCGCCGTCCACTGGGCGGCCGACAGCCAGAAGTCGGACATGGAAAAATCCCCGGAGAGAGTTCAACCGCGTTTGCCGGCCGAGTTGATGAGTTTCCGCATCTGTTCCAGTTCTTCGGGCGGGATGCGTTCGGCTTTGAGCAAACTGAGTACAAGCTGCGAAGCCGCGCCGTCGAAAACGCGGTCGAGGTATCGGGCGGCCGATTCCTCGCGACTGAACAGCGGGGCATAGACGAAGGTGCGGCCTTCGCTGGTGTGTTCCACCAAGCCTTTCGTCTCCATCAAACGCAAGAGCGTCTGCACCGTATTGATGTGCGGTTGCCGCTCGTCCGCCGTCTTCAGGAGCCGGTGGACCTCGCTGACACTCTTGGGACCCGATTCCCAGAGCACTTTGAGGATTTCCAGCTCCCGCGCGGTGGGGGTGGGCAGTTCGTCCACGGCATCCTCACAGAAAAACTAAAAACTAAATCTTTAGGTGATAATACGCCGACTCGCACCGTCCTGTCAAGCGGGCGAGTGAAATTCCATGCGAAATCCGGCGCAGCACCGCGCCAATCTTTTTCCAAACGACTGTTCCGATGACTTGTCACACCGCGCCCGGAGGGTTACGTTCACTGAAGTCGATCAGGCCTCGCCGAGGGAAATCCCATGACCGGTTTCGTCGCCACGTTCGCTTTGGCCCTGTCGCTGTCACCCGGGCAATCCGAAGGTGTCCTTCTCCGTTGGAAACTTACGGAAGGAGACACGTTCTACGCCAAGACGGTGACGACAATGGAGCAAACGGTCACCGCGATGGGCCGCGACATCGAACAGAAGCAGGAGCAGACCACGGTCCACCGCTATAAGGTTTTGAAAGCCAGTGACAAGTCGTACACGGTCGAGCAGACCGTATTGCAATCGATCACGGAGTCGAACCTCGCTCCAGGCGGCCTGGGGGACCTCGACAAGAAAATGAAGGGTGCCACCTTCACGGTGGAACTCGACGCCAATCTCAAGGTTACCAAGATCGCGGGGGTTCAGGAACTGGTCAAGAAACTCGGCGAGGACAATCCGCTGCTCAAGCAAGTGCTCTCGAACATGCTCAACGACAACCTGATGAAGAAAGGGATCGAGGACGTGTTTCGCTACGGTCCCGATCGTGCGGTCAAGGTTGGAGATTCCTGGAAGCGCGATGAATCCATTCCGCTCGGGCCTCTGGGCGAACTCTCCATGAAGCAGGAATACAAACTCGCCAAGTCCAAGGACGCGATCGAAGAGATTACCTATGGCGGCGAGGCGAAATACGGCCCGCCCAAGGACGCGGCCGCGGGCGGCGGCGGCTTGCCGTTCACGGTTGCGAAGGCCGATCTCAAAACCGACAAGTTCTCCGGAACCTTGCTGTTCGATAGCAAGGTCGGTCGCACCAAGGAGCACAAGGTCGAGATGAACCTGAGCGGCACAATGTCCGTCAAGGTCGGCGAACTCGAAGTGGATATGGACCTCAAGCAGAAACTCGTGACCAAGACCACGATCACTGAAAAAAGCCCAGTCGACGATTGAATTCGGCCACATGTCAAGCACGGCCCGTGGATTGTTTTCCACGGGCCGTTTCACTTGGAGTTGATCATGCTCTCGTACGATTTCTTCGGGGCGGCCCTTCCCTACGACCGATTTCTGGATCGTTTTGGAACATCGGGCGATCGGAACCGCTGGGATGCGGTGCGCGAGCGAGTCGTGCTCTCCGACGAACAGAAAAAGCGACTAAATGGATTCCGTAGAAGGATGAATGTCCTGGTTCTAGCCGGCGCCTGGTGCGGGGATTGCGCGGGGCAATGCCCGATCTTTGAACGGTTTGCCGAAGCCGTACCGGTGATCGTTCCAAGGTATCTAGATCGTGATGCGCACGCGGCGGCGCAGGAAGAGTTGAGAATCAACGGTGGCAACCGCGTGCCCGTCGTGGTGTTTTTCAGCGAGGACGGCTTCGAGGTTTCCCGCTTTGGCGAGCGGACGCTCACCAGTTATCGGAAAATGGTCGCGGAACTCGGGGGCGAATCGTGTGGGAGTGGCGTCGTGGCCGGCGACACACTGGCCGGAATTGTGAACGATTGGCTGAACGAATTCGAACGGGTACAAGCAATATTGCGATTATCGCCTCGCCTGAGGCGTTTGCATGGGGACTAATCGTACCGTAAGTTATGGAGATACCCGCCGGTGATTCGCCGAGGCGCCCATGTTTGGCTATCCGTGTCCGTTTTGCGAACAGCGCCTCTTGGCTGCGCCGGAGCGGGCGGGTCAGCGAACGATTTGCCCGAAATGCCTGAAGCCGATCGTCATACCCCAACCGGAAGCGCCGAAGCCGACGGATGCGGAAGCGTCTTCGGCGTCCTTCGTATCAGAACCCGATGAAGTGCCGATCAGCCTGATGCCGGACGGATCGGATCTTGAAGAGCCCAATGATCCCGGTCGCCGGACTCCCATGCCGGAACCGCGTCCGGCGGCACGCATCGGCCCCCCCGCGGGCACGATAGCCGATCCAATTCCGTTGCAACCGGCGGCCGCGATGCTCTTGCGGAATCCCGATTCCGTCGCGGACCTGGAGCCGGTGTCGGTTGAATCGAAAGTGCAGGAGATTCCTGCTTCGACCACGGTCGATTACACGCCGTTGCCTCTGCCGATGCCGTTGTACCCGGAACCGACGTTTCCCGTTCCCAACTATTCTCCTCCCAGACCGGCCGTATCCAAATCGCCGGCTCCCAAGCCTTCGCCACCGAAGTTGAATGCGCCGGCGATGGCACCGGCACCGGGACCGGGCTATCCCGCACCAGGCCGCATTACGGGTGATCATCCGGCTGCGGCCGTGCCGCCGGCACTGGCAGGCGGATCGGGAGCGACCGCCGGATTGGTCGTCTTCAATCCCACCGATGTCGAAGCTGCGAATATCGCCGCGCAGCTGACCACCGTCATCTCGATGACCATGAAGCCGGCCCCGGAGCCGCCAAGCGATCTGCGGATCACGACCGGTATCTGGATCATTCTGACGGCCTGCGGAGCGGCGCTCTGGCTTTTCTGCATGATGTCGGATCCGGAACCACTGAAATACGTCGCACTCATCGGCGGTCTCGAACTCGTCATCGGTTACCTCTGGGTGGCGATCGCTTGGGGTCAACGCAATCCCAAGCAGGCATTCACGACGCTGATTCCGCCGCTCTGGGTTTATCGCGCCGCCAACCCGCCTTACGAACCGGGTTACCGCCCGCTCCGGTTCGTTGTCGCGGGTGCGCTGTTGCTCTCGCTCTACGTCATCGCGCCCAAGGTCCAACCGACGATCTTCGCGTGGATTGGAATTACCGACGATACACCACCTCCGCCGGCGGAACGGCCGCAAACACCGCTCATGCGCTTGCAGGATGCCCAGATCGATGGTGACACGCTCGGTATCAAACGCCAGCTGGCGCTGTTCGCGAAAACGGAATCCCTCATCCTCACGCCGGCCCAGGAAAAGCCCGCCGTAATTGCGGCTCTCTTGAAATTGGTCCAAGGGCCGCGCGCCGAAATCCGCGATGATGCATTGCGGGCCTTGGTGATCTGGTCAAAGGACGACGCGCAACCGTTCGTTCTTTCGGCGATTTCCCGGGGAACCGATGAGGAACGCGAAACGGCCTACGAACTAGTGACGGCCTGGGCCGACGCTGAGACCGTCGGTCTTCTGGTCAAACAACTGGGCACGACGAACCTTGCACGGCCGGCCTTGGATGAAATCGGTCGATCCGATGCCGGCCGTGAGGCGATCGAAAATGCCATCCTGCCCTACATTCAGGCCAACGCCGCAGATCGCCGAATCGACTTCCTCGCGCTGGCGTCCGAGTACGGCGGCGCAAAGATCCTGCCGATCCTCGAAGCACAGCTCGCCAAGCTTGTTGTCGCGAGCGAGCGAGACTCGATGCAACTGTGCATCGCAAAGATCAAGGCAAGATTGAAGTAATGGCGGAAATAATCCCTGTAAACTACTCGTATGCAACGGCGCGATTTCTTCTCGGCCGGTCCTGTTGGTTCGTTGGCAACATTTCTCGACGAATCCCCATCGCTCGCCGCGCGATATCACCTGTTGCGTGTCTCGCGACGGGCAATGGCCAGCACGTTTGAGATCGCGCTCCCATTCGGCACGCCGAACGCGTTACCGGCTGCGGAAGGCGCGCTCGACCTGATCGACGAACTAGAATCACAACTGACGGTTTACCGCGACACCAGCGAGGCGACTGCGGTTAACGTGGCCGCGGCCGATGGACCCGTCCGGATCGAATCGCGATTCTTCAACTTGTTGCAGTACTCCGCCGGCCTTACCAACGATACGGCCGGCGCATTCGATGTTTGTACCGGAGCGCTGACGCGGGCCTGGGGCTTCTACCGCCGGGAGGGACGCGTACCTTCGGCGCCGGAACGTGCCGAAGCGATGGCTTGTTGTGGAACTCGACACCTAATGCTGGACCCGGAGCGGGAGACGGTCAAGTTTCGCGTTCGCGGACTGGAGATCAATCTCGGTGCGATCGGCAAGGGCTACGCGCTCGATCGGGCGATCGAGTACCTCGTGAAACATTGGGGCATCCAGTCCGCACTCCTAAGCGTTGGCGGAAGCAGCGTCTATGCCCTGGGCCATCCGCCGGGCGATCCGCTGGGATGGCCGGTCAGCGTGCGCCACCCGTGGGATCCCGAACGCAGTCTGGGGACCGTCCGGCTGATCGACCGCGGCTTCGGGACTTCCGCAGCCACCGTGCAGCACTTCATCTACAATGGACGGAAGTTGGGCCACCTGCTCGACCCACGCACCGGTTGGCCGGCCGAGGGAGTCGCCAGCGCCAGTGCCGCCGCCCCGACTGCGACGGAGGCCGACGCAATGTCGACCGCCTTCTACGTATTGGGTGTCGACGCGTCCGAGGAGTTCGCCCGCTCGCGGCCTCACTTGGGCGGCCTGATCCTGCCCGATGGCGACGATGTACCTCGATTATTCGGTCTCCTGTAACCTCTCACCGGCGAGTCCTACCTCATGTCCGCTCCAATACCGATGTCGATTGTCTATGCCGGCCTGGTCGGCCTCGGGTTGGCACTCGTCGTCGCCACAGCCCAACAGAAGTGGAAGCCAAAGGTCTTCTTCCTGCTCGCGCTGCGGCTAGCGATCGGGTGGCAATTTCTTTTCGAAGGTCTGAACAAGATCCATTCCCACTATGTCGGGCCATCCGAAACGAACAAGCCGTTCACAAGTGAGCCGTATTTCAAGGAGGCACCCGGCCCATTGGCCCCCTACATGCGAGCGATGAACGGCGACGCCGCCAAAGCCATCACCGAAGGGCTGACAGGGAAGGCGAGTGTCTCGGCTTCGGAGTTCGCAAGATTGCCCGAGGCGGAGCAGGCCGCACTCTGCCCCGAAAGCATTGCCAAGAAATTGGATGCCATGCTGGCAGCCGCCACGAGCGCCCAACGCGAGGCCGCCGAGGCCGCGCTCGCGCAACTCGCCGCCAACCACGACAAGGCGATCCAAGCCATCGCGGCCACCGAGAAGAAGGAGACGGAGACTGCAAAAGATGCCGCCGGCAAGGCAACCGCCAAACAGAAGGCCGACAGTGCCCGGACTGCGGCCGAGCAGGCGCGGGATAAGGCGAAGGCGGAGGAGGAACGCCGCCGGGACGGACCCGACGCGTTCGCGACTGCGGCCATCCAAACCATGAAAGCCGAATACGCCCGGTGGGCTTATGGAGTCGATCGGCGCGACATCAAACTGGCCCGAATTAGTGGCGAGACGGCCTTTACCGGCCCTCAGCGTCTCCAGTTCCTCGCCCTCCTCCGCAAAGCCAAGGACGACGCCGAAGAGCGCCATCGTCTTGGGCTAGGAAACGGTTACGGAATCGATGTCAAGAAAACGCAGGCGGTCCGTTCCGAATACTGGTCTGCCGAGGCCGATCTTGCGAAGGAGATCGACACTTTCGTTGGTGAACTCCGAACGCGGCTCAATGGCGGCAAGGCGCTGGAAGTGCCAACGGAAGTTACACCGCTCCAGCGAAACGACCAACTCACTCGCTGGTTCCTTGCCATCGTCGGCGCCTGCATCCTCTTTGGCTTGTTCACGCGAATTAGCTGTATCCTTGCAGCCGGATTCCTGTTTCTCACCTATCTCACGCACCCGCCGTTCCCTTGGTTCCCGTTGCCGCCGGGCACCGAAGGCAATCCGCTGTTCATCAACAAGAACGCGATCGAATTCCTCGCCCTGCTCGCGCTCGCCTGCATGCCCACGGGCAAATGGCTGGGACTCGACGCGATGATTGCCTATCTGTTCCGCGGCAAGCCGAAGGAGGCTGGCGAAGCTACGAAAGCTTGAACAACTTCGCGGCGGTGCCTCCGAATATTTTTGCTCGCTCCGCCTCGCTCAAGTGACCGAGAAACCCCGCAATCCGTTCGCGTTCGCGACGATAGCTCGTGCCGGTCGCGGACGCATCGAATCCGCCACCGTACATCAGCCTTTCGGCCCCGAAGGCGTCGGTCAGTTGACGGATAATCGGGCCGGGGTCCCGATGTGGATACTTGCTCCGATCCGGTACCGAAGACAACTTCACCAGCACGTTCCGATATTTCGACCAGCCGAGCACGGTCGCGTGCTCCTTGGCGGTCCCTTGGAATGGCCGGCCCAGATGATCCACCAGCACGGTTATCGCCGGATGATCCGCGATCCATTTCGTGAACCCCGCGGCATAACGCGGTTCGAAGTGCAACTGGATCGCCAGACCCAGATCGCCGACAGCTTTCCAGTAGGCGCCGAATTCCGGCTTCTCAAACGCCGGTAGCCGGTCAGGGTTGTAGGCGTGGATGCGTGCCGCCACGAGGGGGAGGCGCTTCGCTAGCTCCCGCAGCCGCTTCGGTGAATCGTCCCGCTCCGGGAAGAACAAACAGGTACCCTTCAGTTTCTCTTTGCCAACCGCGAGGCAATGTTCGAGATAGCGGTGGTCGTCCTGGTAAGGCTCCGGGTGGACGACGATCGCACGATCGACTCCCGCATCGACCATGCACTTCAGCAGGTGCTCCGGCGTCGCCGCCGCATCCGGCCGGTACGGCCCGCCCTTGTGGTATGGGAAGCGAGCGTCATCACGACCCGCGAAGCAGTGCAGGTGCGTATCAACGACGAGCGCCGCATCCGCCGCCCGCGATCGCGCGCCGAGGACGAGCGCAGCGCCAGCCGTCAGGAATTCCCGTCGAGTGGACATGGGGCACCAAGGAAAGGGAGGCGAGGATGAATTCCAGTGAGATCGTATTCGATCGGGCGTCGCCCGTCGTGTCAAAGCGTGTAATGTGGCTTTGCTCTCAGGGGATGATTCCAAAATCTTCGCAGGAACCCGTTTCCATGGCGAGCGTAACCGGTATTTTCGACGCGCCAACGAAGGTTATCCGTTCAACTTCGCTCGCGTCTCGCGTCAACGCGGATATGCTACACCAACTCCGGATCGGCTCAATCGAATAACCCCGGCTCGGTCGGGGAAACGACGGCGCGGAAGAGGGCACGCTGCGGCGTGCTCGTCGGCAGGTCGGCCAGTTCAGCCGGCAACACCCATCGCCATTCGGCGTGGAAGCCGGCCCGCTCGCGGCCCCTCACTCGTTCGACCCGCACGCCGGTCATCACGATCACATAGCGCGTCACGCCATGACGCACGTTTGCGAATTCGCCCTCGGCCCGCACCGTCAACCCGGTCAACTCTCGGGCGATCCGTTCCGAGGCGGCAAAGAGATCCTCACCGACCGGCCAGTCGGCGTGCGGGAATTCCCACAAGTCTGCCCAACGCCCCGCGCCAGCTGGGCGACGCCCGACGAGATAGCGCTCGCCGGACCGGATCGCCACGGCCACCTCGCGGACCCGTTCGATCGCGAGCGGACGTTTTGGCGGCGGGATCGTCTCCTGTCGGTTGTCGCGGTTTGCGATGCATGCCCCAGTCCACGGGCACGAGGCGCAATCTGGCGCTCGCGGCGAGCAGACGAGCGCGCCGAGTTCCATCAGCGCCTGATTGAAGTCGCCAATCCGCTTTCGTGGCAACACCGTTTCGGCGGCGCGCCAGACCCACTCTCTGCCGGCACCAGTGCGCGGGTCGGCGTCGTTTCCGAAGAGCCGGGACAGCACGCGCATACTATTGGCTTCGACGATCGGCAGCCGTCGCTCGAAGGCCTGGGACAGGATCGCGCCGAGCATGTAGCGGCCGACGCCGGGGAACTCCGTCCACGCGGCGGGGTCGTCGGGGAATCGGCCATCGTGGTCGGCGACGATCCGCTTCGCCGTCGCATGCAGGTGGCGGGCGCGGCGGTAATAGCCGAGGCCTTCCCAGAGCCGCAGGACGTCGGCTTCGGAGGCGGCGGCCAGGGTGCGCACATCCGGGAATGCAGCAAGGAAACGATGGAAGTACGGCACGACGGCAGCGACCGTCGTTTGCTGGAGCATCGCTTCGCTGACCCAGATGCGGTAAGGATCGCGGTCGGCGCGCCACGGCAGGTCGCGGCGGTTGCGGTCAAACCATTGCAGTAGCGATTGGCGAAGCCAGGCGAGCGTGCGCGGAGTCCAGGACTCGGGCCGGTCGACGGGAATAGTCGGCATGGAGGGGGCCAAAAAAACCTCCCTCGGCGACCGAAGGAGGCTGAAGGGGTGCAATCGCACTCAGCGGGGTCGTCGCATGTACTTGCGGAGGATATCGCTGGCCGCGTTCGACGAATCTTCCTTGGAATCGGTCTTCTTGGCTTCAGGCTTAGCCTCGGCCTTCGCGGTACCGTCGGGGTTCACGGCCGTCATTTCAAAGACGGTGCTGCCTTCCGGGACCGAGCTTTCGTCGCCCATGCCAAGCAGCATGGCGGCGATGTCGTCATCGCTTTCCGAGGCCGCCGGGCCGGGGATTGGTTGCTTGGCCGGGGCCGGCTTCGATTCGGCCGGTTTCGGGACCGGCTTCTGCGTGGTGGACGAGGGTTTCACCCCGGCGGCGTCCTTGAGTTTCGCGGCGGCCGGGCCGTTGACCATGTTCAGGTCTTCAGGCAGTGGGGTGGAATCGGAGGGACGCGGGAGGGCGATCTGGACCGTGAAATCGAGTGGGCCGACGCGAACGCGGTCGCCGCTTTTGATGGAGATCTCGACATTGGCCTCGATCTGGGCGTCGTTGACGAACGTGCCGTTGGTACTGCCGAAATCTTTTAGGAAGATCGATTGGTTGCGGACGACGAGGACACAGTGTTGCTTACTAATCGATTGGCTTGCGGGGCGCAACTGGCATTGGGGGTCGCGGCCGATGAGGAATTGCGGAGTCGCGACCGGAATGACTTTGCCCTGATGGACGCCGCTGGCGACAACCAGACTCACTTTCATGTCAAATCCTTCCGAGCAAACGAGAAGCCGACCGACGGGGTGAACCGTTCATGGTTCGCAGGAATCGGGGCGAGTCTTCCGATTCGAAGGAACCGATGAACAACGTGATTCGCGGAGCGTAAAGTAACCGTATTCGAATCGGGTACTTCAGGTGCTTATCAGCATCTTATTTCACGCAGGCTGCACAATGCAACCGAATTCTGCCAATCCGGGTAAACTTTCCAGTTGGAGAACCTGTACGCTCTGGCTAATGCTCGCTTTAGGATTTTGTCTTGGATGCGGCGGATCGGAACAACCCGGGGTTCCAGTGAGCAGTCGGTTGCCCTATTCGGGTCAGACGATTTCGCTGGACTGCGAGGATGCCACGATCGCCGAAGTCTTCCGGCGTCGTTCGGCCGCATGGGCGGCTCGCACAGGGGCCGTGGTGGAACGCAAACCGGGAGATGCCGCCGACATCGTCATCCTCCGTCCCGGTGATCTGGGCCGGTGGGTCGCCCGTGGAACGGTTCCGGTGCCAGATGATCTTCGGAATTCCGCCCATTCCCTGCAATGGTCGCGCTGTCTTTCTGTCTGGTCCGAACGACTCGCGGGATGGGGAGGCACGATTCACGCGATTCCCCTCGCCGGCGAATCATACGTTCTGGTCTATCGAACCGATCGTTTCGCCGAGGCCGCGAAGCGATGGAACCGGCTCGTTGCTCCACCGACCTGTTGGGAAGACTATGCGGATCTCGCCGTCCGTTTCGCCTCCGATGGCGTACCAAGTCTGCCCGCCGCCTCGAAGGATGCCGATCGCACCTTGCGGGAGTTCCATTTGATCGCGGCGTGTTACGATCGCCTCGCGATGTCGGCGACCGATTTCGCCATTAGCAAACAGGCCGGCACAGGATCGGACCTGACGGTCTCGCTGATGGGGTTCCACCACGACGCGTCCACGGGCGAATCGCGATTGACGACCCCAGGCTTTCGGGCCGCCGCTAAGTGGCTGCGCCAGACAGCATCCGCCCGTCCTCAGCCGTCGACGCCAAACGCCACGGACGCCGTGGCCGCCCTCGCCGACGGCCGATCCGCCATGGCGATCCTGTCCCTCGCTGAACTCGGCCGCCTGCCCAAAACCGAGGGTGCCCTGCCCCGCGAGCTGGACATCGCCCCCCTTCCCGGCACGAAAGTCTGGTTCGACGCTGCCGGCAAGTCGTATCCGCCGGCCGACAAGGTTGCTGGCATCAATTACGTACCCTATTTCGGAACTGCTGGTTGGCTCGCGATCGTTCGCCCCACCGCCGCAAATCCCGAGACCTGCTTCGAGTTGATCGCGGAACTCTCCGGCCTCGAGCGCAGCACTGAACTGCTCAGCGATCCCACGTTGGGTTTCGGTCCGTTCCGCACCGAGCACCTCGATCCGTCCCGCGATGTCATCTGGCAGCGTTACGGCTTCGATGCCGAACGAAGCCGCAAGTTGGCGCTCGCCGTGCGGCGGCAGATTAGTAACGGTCTCGCGTTTCCCGCTGTCGGCCTTCGTGGCCCGGACCGTCAGTCCCTGCTTGATATGCTGGCGAAGCATCTTTCTCCGGCCATTGAGGGTCGGGCCGATGCGATCGAATCTCTGCAAAGCGCCGACGCCGCCTGGCGTGCCGAAGATGCCAAACGGCCCAAAGAGACTTTGAAGACCGAGCGACGCCAGGCGGCCGGACTCCGTTAGCGAATCCCGGCGCGCATCTTGGACGAGAGCGAAGTCCGGGATAAAAGGAGACGAAGAACCACCTACTCCGGTGACCTCCCATGGTTCTTCGCATCCTCGCCCTCCTCGCGTTTCTCCTCGTTGCCTCACCGGTCTCCGCTGCACCGCCTAACGTCGTGCTCATCTTCGCCGACGATCTCGGCTACGCCGATCTCGGTTGTTTCGGCGCCATCAAGTGGAAGACGCCGAACCTTGACCGCATCGCGAAGGACGGCGTCCGCTTCACCGACTTCCACAGTTCGCAGCCGGTCTGCTCGGCGTCGCGCTGCAGCCTCCTCACCGGCTGCTACGCGAACCGCCTCGGCATCCACGGTGCCCTCGGGCCGCAGGCGCGCCACGGCATCCACGCCGACGAAACCACGATCGCCGAGATGCTAAAGATCAAGGGCTACGCCACCGGCATGGTCGGCAAGTGGCACCTCGGCCACCACAAGCAATTCCTTCCGATCCACCACGGCTTCGATTCGTATCTCGGCCTGCCGTACTCGAACGACATGTGGCCGCACCATCCGGAGGCGAAGAAGGGGAGCTACCCGAACCTGCCGCTCATCGACGGTGACACGATCGTCGACGCCGATGTGACTGCCGAGGACCAAGCCAAGCTAACGGAGAAGTACCGCGACCGGGCGGTGCAGTTCATCGGCGAGAACAAGGCGAAGCCGTTCTTCCTCTACTTCGCCCATACATTCCCGCATGTGCCACTGTTTGTCGGCGAAAAGTTCCGCGGCTCCTCCGGCGACGGCGGCGCCTATGGGGACGTAATCCAGGAATTCGATTCCGCCGTCGGCGACATACTGAAGGCGCTGAAGGACGCCGGCGTCGAGGAGAACACGCTGGTGATCTTCACCAGCGACAACGGGCCGTGGCTGAGCTACGGCAACCACGGTGGCACGAAGGGCCCGCTCCGCGAAGGCAAGGGCAGCGTCTGGGAGGGCGGCACGCGCGTGCCGTTCGTGGCGAAGTGGCCGGGGAAGATCCCGGCGGGCAGCGTACAGGCCGAGCCGGCGATGACGATCGACCTGCTGCCGACGATCGCGAAGATCGTCGGGGCCGAGTTGCCGAAGCGGCCGATCGACGGGAAGGACATCGGCGACCTGTTGTCGGCGAAGCTGGGAGCCCAATGCCCGCACGAAGCCTACTACTTCTACTACGGTCAGAACGAACTCCAGGCGGTGCGGAGCGGGAAGTGGAAGCTGATTCTTCCGCACAACTGCCGGATGATCGAGGACCGTGTTCCCGGGAAGGACGGCAAGCCGGCCGGCTACCGACAGGTGAAACTCGACACGATGCTCTTCGATCTGGAAACCGATGTGGGCGAGCTGACGAACGTCGCCGACCGGTACCCGGAGATCATGAAGCGATTGCAAGCGTTGGCCGAGAAGGCCCGCGCCGACATGGGCGACGCGCTGACGAAACGCGTCGGCACGAACGTCCGCGAGCCGGGTCGACTCCCCGAACCGAAAGCGAAACCGCAATACTCGGCCGAGTTGGTATTCCCGCTCGATGCCAAGCACAACCACGCCCCCGGCATCGTCGAGTGCCCGAATGGCGACCTTCTCGTGTCGTGGTATCGCGGCAGCGGAGAGCGCAGCGCCGACGACGTAGCCGTGCTCGGCGCACGGCGGAAGAAAGGTGTAGCGAATTGGAGCGAGCCGTTCGTCCTCGCGGACAATCCCGGCTTCCCCGACTGCAACACGACGCTTTTCATCGACGCGAAGGATCGCCTCTGGCTCTTCTGGCCGGTCATCCTCGCGAACTCTTGGGAGTCGTGCATCACGCAGTACCGCGTCGCCTCGAAGTTCGACGGCCCCGGCGCTCCGAAATGGGACTGGCAGGCGAACATCCTCCTCAAGCCGGTCGATTTTGAAACGGTGATGCTTCGTGAATTCGAAGTCTGGAAGAAGTCGCTCGGTCAGCCGCTGCCGGAGAAACTCGGCGACGAGTATGTGAAGAAGAAGGTTGGCGACAAGCTGCTCTCGCGGCTCGGCTGGCAGCCGCGCTGCAAGCCGACGGTGCTGAAGACGGGCCGCATCCTGCTGCCGCTCTATTCGGATACCTACTCGGCCGGCCTCATGGCGATCAGCGACGACGGCGGAGCGACTTGGACGGCGTCCAAGCCGCTCGCTGGCTTCGGTTCCATCCAACCGGCCGTCGTCGAGAAGACCGACGGCACGCTCGTCGCCTACATGCGGGAGAACGGCGCCTTCAAGAAGATCCGCGTCAGCGAATCGAAGGACGCCGGCATGACGTGGGGCACGGTCTATTCGCACGAACTCCCAAACCCCGGCAGCGGTCTCGACGCCCTACGCCTTACGAACGGCCATTTCGCGCTGATCTACAACGACACGGTTAGGGGCCGCCACTCGCTGGCCGTCTCGATCTCCGACGACGAAGGGAAGACCTGGAAATGGACGCGCCACCTCGAGAAACAGGACGCCGGCTCGTACCACTATCCTGCGATAATCCAGAGCCGCGACGGGATGCTGCACGCGGTCTACAGCTACTTCATGAAGGACGGCAAGAGCATGAAATACGCAACGTTCAACGAAGAATGGGTCCAAACGGGAGATCGAAGTTGAAAACCATGAGTTCACAAATAACCGAAAAGACGAAATCCCGAACTCGGGATTATCTTCGGGTCATCGTCGTTTCGGGCATTCGTGATCTCCGGATCACTCGCTTGGCACTCTCGGCCGTCTTGGTCGTCCTTGCTTTGTCGTCGGCTCGTGCTGCACCGCCAAATGTGCTATTCGTGTTCACCGACGACCAGCGGTTCGACACGATCCGATCACTCGGAAACAAGGAGATCGAGACGCCCAATCTCGACAAGCTCGTCGAACGAGGTTTCCACTTCACGAACGTCTATTGCCAGGGCAGCATGGTTGGAGCGGTCTGCGCCCCGAGCCGGACGATGATCCTGACGGGGAAATCGCTATTCCGCATCCCGCAGCCGAACGCGAAGACGTACTCCGGCCCGACGCTTGGCGGCGTGTTTCGCAAGGCCGGGTACGACACGCTCTGCGTCAGCAAGCCGGGGAACTCGTTCCGCGTCGGGCACGAAGCCTTCGAGAAGGTCGTGCACATTCCGCACGTCGGCGCTCAGACGAATGCGAAATGCGCCGACGCCGCCATCGAATACCTCAAGGACCGCAAGCCGGGCGGGAAGCCGTTCTTCCTCTACTTCGCGCCGAGCATGCCTCACGACCCCCGCACGGCCGAGAAGGAGTTCCACGCCAAGTACGACCCCGCGAAGGTGACGCTCAGCAAGAATTTCCTCCCAAAGCACCCGTTCGATAACGGCGAGCTGGAGGTACGGGACGAGAAGCTCGCGCCGACGCCCCGGACTGAAGCGGAAATGAGGAGGCACCTGGCCGAGTACTACGCGTGCATCACCTCGCTCGACCATCATCTGGGCCGCATCCTGGAGACTTTGAAAGCGAACGGGACGCTGGAGAATACCGTCGTGATCTTCACGAGCGATCAGGGCCTCGCGGTCGGCGGACGACACGGCCTCATGGGCAAGCAGAACCTGTACGAGCACTTCAAGTCGCCGTTAGTGATCGCCGGGCCGGGCGTACCGAAGGGCAAGAGCGATGCGCTTGTGTATCTCTTCGACCTGTTCCCGACGGCGTGCGACCTGACCGGCGTGCCGATGCCGACGGCATGCGAGGGGGCGAGCCTCGCGCCGGTGATGAAGGGCGAGAAGAAGTTCGTGCGGGATCGGCTCTTCGCCGCGTACAAAGATTGCCAGCGGATGGTCCGGAACGATCGCTGGAAGTTGATCCACTATCCAAAGATCAACCATTACCAGTTGTTCGACCTTGCGATGGACATCGACGAGATTGACAATCTCGCTGCGAAGCCGGATCACGCCAACAAGCTGGCCGAAATGAAACGTCAGCTTTCCGAAGAACGGACTCGCTGGAACGATTCGCTCAAGTGAGGCCCCATGACCGCTGACGAACTGCACGATCGCTACGTTGCCGAGATCGACAAGCGCGGCCTCGACGACAAGTACATCGACGGCGTCGAGGAGCGCGAACTCATGCAGATCGCGATCCAGCACGGCTTTCCGCCGGAACGCGCCCGCGCTGTCGTCGTCGATGTCTGCCGCGAAAAGGGCTACGTCATCGAAGCCTCGCTGGTCCAGTTCATCCGCGAACAACTCAAGTCGAAGGCGAAAGCGGACGGCAGCCTGGACCGCGCCGCATACGAAGCGGTCATTCGCGAAGCGAGCGGTCGGCTGGCGCTCACGACGCGCTCGCCCCGCGACGTGATGCAACTGGTGGAAAGCACCATGGACGACGCCGGCTATCGCCGGGCACGGCCGTGGTGGCAACCGGATTGGCTCCGCCGACTGACGAATCGCGGCGGGATCAACTGAGTGTCAGGAATCGAGCGCATTCGTCCAGGATTCGCCGGGAGGCGTTCCCGTCGCCGTAGGGGTTCGGCTTACCCGTCATCGCAGCGAGCGCCGCTGGATTGGTCAGCAGTTGCGTCGCCACGTTGACGATCCCGTCGAATTCCGCTCCCACCAATTTCACGGCACCCACCGCCACGCCCTCCGGGCGTTCGGTCGTATCGCGCATGACCAGCACCGGTTTGCCGAGCGTCGGTGCCTCCTCCTGGATACCGCCGCTATCCGTGATCACGAAGGTACAGCGACGAAACAGCTCAATGAATTCCCGATACCCTTGCGGCTCGGTGAGGATCACGTTCGACCAGCCGCGAAGAATCCGCTCTACCGGTTCGCGCACGTTTGGATTCAAATGGACCGGATAAACGAACGCGACTTCCGGAAACCGTTCCGCGAGCGCGGCAATAGCCCTACAAATCTGTTCGAACCCGTCGCCGAAGTTCTCGCGCCGATGGCCGGTGATGAGCACGAACCGCCGATCCGCCGGCAAGGCCTCGGATGGAACGCCTGGGATTTCCGGCGCATTCGTCTCGAGTTCGCGAACGACGTAAAGCAACGCGTCGATAACGGTGTTGCCCGTGACGAACACGCGTTCGGTAGACACGCCTTCCTTTCGCAAGTTCGCGGCCGTTGCGTTCGTCGGCGCGAAGTGCAGTGCCGCGAGCCTGGTCGCGAGCACGCGGTTTGCCTCCTCCGGGAAAGGCGAGCGAAGATTGCCGGTGCGTAGCCCGGCCTCGACGTGACCGACGGGCACATGACGATAAAAAGCCGCAAGCACCGTCGCGAGTACGGTCGTCGTGTCACCCTGCACCAGTATGAGGTCAGGCTTCGATCGCGCGAGCCAACCGTCGACGGCGACGAGCGTGCGTGCCGTCAGATCCGCGAGTGTCTGGCCCGGTTGCATCAGATTGAGATCGGTGTCGGGTTCGATGTGAAACGCGGTCAGTACCTGATCCAGCATCTGCCGGTGCTGGCCCGTGACACAGACGTCGACTCGAAAACGGGAATCACCCCGCGCCGCCGCGATGACGGGAGCGAGCTTGATCGCCTCCGGCCGTGTGCCAAAGACGACGCCGAGAATCGGTCGGGCCGGATCGGACATGAATCCCGTGAATCCTAGCGGAAGTTGATCTTCAGTTTTCCTTCGCCGGTCGCGTTCGTCAGTTGCAAGGGCCAGTACCATTTCTCGCGCTCGGCTCGCTTCACGTTCAGGACCAGCGGCTTGTCAGTCAGCGCCAGAGCTTGCGGAAAATCGAGAACCTTGAGAACGTTCAAGAGGATTGGCCCCTCGCGATGGCTGGCCGGCGGCTGCCAGAGATCAAACTCGGCAACGCCCGGTTCAAATAGTCCCGCGTAATAGGCGATGCCGGCCGCGTGGCGTTCGCCATGTAAGCGAATCGGCACCTTGGGTACGATCGAAGAAATGATCTGCACCGCCCGCCGGGCATCCCAGACTCGCTGCCCGTCGAGCGTTTGCCCGATGAGCGGAAACCGACGTCGAATCTGGATATCCTCGAAACTGCCCTCGACTGCCCATCGTGTCGGCCCGATGCCACGCGACGCGACCGCAGCCCACACGAATTTTTCCTTGGCCATCGCGACACGGTTTTGCGTGAACCTCGCCCCATCAAAAGGCAGCTTTCCTCCGATCGGCAACAACTTCGCGAACGGCTCGCCCAACCCCGCACACCATTCCTTCCAAGCCGTTTCGTCCAGAACCGACAGCACGACCCTTTCGGGCGCGGGGCCTTCGGTCGCGGACATCACAAAGAGTCGGAGTTCGATGGCATCCTCCGACAGGAAATCGTAAGCCTTTAGCTTCACTCCATCGTGAACGACCTCCCCGACAAATTTGGGGGTTCTTGCCGGCGCGGTCTTCGGCCAGCCCGCGAAGACTTTCTCGCGCAGTCCTTGCAAGAGTTCCGCCTTGCGACCCTCCCACCAATCCTTCGTCACCGTCGGAGCGTGTGGCGTTTCGAACCGTGCCGCCTTCACGAACGATTCCTGAATGGAGGCGTTGACTGAATCTTTCGGAATCGTCTCGAAGACCTTCAATTGAATCGGCGCCAGTTTCGCCGGAAGATCATCGTCCACTTTGGTCGTCGTATCGTTCTTCAACCAGCGGTTCATCCAGCGATTGATCCCGATGCGGAGTTCGGGAGAATCCTTGTGAGGCCCCTGGGTTTCCAAAAGTTGGAATTTGTCTTCGACTCCGTACAGGGCGTAAACCTTTCGGACCTTGTCCGCGAGGCGGCGGTAACCGCCGACGGGGAAAATGCTATCCGCGTCCGAATTGCCGAGCAGCAACGGCCGTGGCGCAATCAACGCCGCGAACTGCGCGAAGTCCCAGCGGTACGTGTTTACGGGAAACATGCAATCGCAGTGGCCGGCGATGACGCCGTTTTTGAGTCGGTCCGGCGTGCCGGTCTGGTTTCCGTCGGCGATCTGCGCCGTCAGGTCGGCGATGCCAGCGACGGGCACGACGGCCTGGATCCGCTCGTCCGCCGCCGCCGTCCACCAACTCGTCGCCCCGCCGCCGGATCGTCCAGTCAGACCGATCCGCTTGCGATCGACCTCCGGCCGGGTTTCCAGATAATCAAGCGCCCGCATGGCATTCCACAGTTCGATGCCTGCGGGCGAATAGCCACGAGCCTGCCACCACCACATCCCCTCGCGATAGGTGCCGTGGTGCAAGCCGGGAATCTCGTGAAGCTGTAACGTGTCGAGGATGAGGCAGACATAGCCGTGCTTCGCGAACCAAGCCGGATGATACTGATAGGGCACCTTGCTCCCGAACGAGACACCCTTCTCGACATGATTGGCGTGACCGCAAACGTAGAGAACGGTGGGCGCGTTCTTGACTTCGCCCTTTGGCAGATACAGATTCGCCGTGACATATAAACCCGGCAACGACTGGAAGTGCAGTTTCTCGACGCGAAATCCATCCCCATCAACGCGGCCCGCCACGACCGGCTTGAGATCCGTCCGAGGCGGCAGCGGCCAAAGCCCCATCATCTCGAGAAACTGCTCACGGTATCTAGCCCGACGGGATTCCCAGTTTGCTTTGCTTGAAAGATCGGCAAGGCAACCCTCCGCAATGATGCGCGCCTGCGTACGAAAATACGTCGCGATCATTTCCTGACCGCGAGTCAGATCGGGCACCGGTTCGGCTGCGGCTAACGGATACGAAGCGACCAAAACCCAAACGACGGATGCGCGCATGACGGCCTCCCGGACCTTTTCGTCGATGGTATTCCGTTCGCGTCAAACGGGCCACACGTCACGCGATTGCGACGTTCCTCATGACCTGTTCGACGGCAACGAGGAATTGATTGCGAGCGAACGGCTTGGCGACAAACCGAACGCCCGGCTCTGGCCTCTCGAACGGTTGGCCGTAACCCGAAATGAATACAACGGGCAGCCCCGGGCGCGAGCATCGCATCCGTTCGGCGAGTTTCCGACCGCCCAATCCCGGCATGACAAAGTCGGTCACGAGGAGATCGATCGGTTCCCGGACAACCCGCTCCAACCGCGCCGCCTCTTCACCGTTACGACACTCGATGACATCGTACCCGACCGATTCGAGCCACGCCTTCGCCAAACGTCGGACCCCCGGGTCGTCATCCACCAGCAGAACCGTCCGACCGTTCGCACCGGCGATCATTTCCTGATAGGCCCGGTCCATGCCAGTACCCATCTCTACCGCCGGGAGGAATACTCGGAAGAGCGCGCCGCGTGCCGGGGCGGTCTCGACTTCGATATGTCCCCGTGCGAAATCCACGATCTCGCGCACGGTTGCGAGCCCCAAGCCGGTACCCGCCTCACCGCGGGTCGTGAAGTAGGGATCGAAGATGCGTTTCAAAGTATCCGCGTCCATGCCTCGGCCATTGTCGGCAACCGTCAGCACCGCGTACAAACCGGATGGTCGGTCCGACGGCCACCCCCGGCGGCCACTACCGACAACAAGTGCCGACGATTGAACTGCAATCACGCCGGACTCCGTCAAAGCGTCCCGCGCATTTGTCACCAGGTTTAAAAGTACCTGTTCAATCTGATCGCGTCGCACCGAAACGCGAACCTCGTCGCCATCGGTCAAGACGATGCATTCGACGTCGGCTCCGGCCACCGCGCGAAGCAGTGGGGCCGATTCAGTGACTACCACCCCCAGCGCGGGCGATTCGCTGGTCGTCGAGGGTTTGGCGAATGAGAGCAAACGGCTGGTCAGTTGGGAGGCCATCCGGATCGACGATTGAATCACGTCGGAATGCGGATTGGGACGCAGGCCCGAATCGAGGGCCAGTAGTTCGGCGTGGCCGCCAATCACGGCGAGGAGATTGTTGAGATCATGCGCCGCACCGGCGGCCATGCGGCCAAGCAATTCCAGTTTCCGGGACTGTTCGACGGGTTCGTCGGCGACGGTCGGCTTTTCAATCGGAACCCGCCGGGCCGGCCAGGGGACCATCACTGGCGTGTCGGAAGTCGCAACCGTATCGCTTACGCGTTCGGCCCGCGCCGTCAGCGAAGCGATGCGATCACGCATGGGGGATCCGTCTGGGATCACTTCGGCCAATGTCGCCATGTTCGGTTTCCCGTTTGTATCCGTCGTTGCATCGGCGGACCCTCCCTGGAGTGTGTGTGATTCCTTTCAAGGCCAGTTGGCTCATCCGAGCATTTCCCGGCTGATCGCAATATGCGACGGTTCTTGAATCGGTGATTCGCCGCGAGCATCGGAAGGCGGCGAAACCACCTAGTGAAGTTTCGGGTCGTGCCATTTGCGAAAAGCGTACCGGCATTCGCGGAACGATCGCGACCGGAATCGATCACGAATCCGTCTCATGAACAGTCGGATTGAAGTTCCCGGTTTGCAACGCGACGGGAAAATGGGTGAACAAGGCAATTTGAACGACAGAGTTCCACGAGCCGTACTCGCGTAGAACGCCGGTGACGTGAATCTCAGACTGCCAAAGAAAAACCCCCGGACGCTGCCGGGGGTTGTCGGAATCGTCGATCGTTATTCCTTCTTCAGTGCCGGCAATTCCAACGCGAGCGGCTTCAGTTCCGTCGTAGTACCGGCGATCGCGATCGGGAAGCCCTTGGCTCCGTCCTTACCCTTGTGATAGCCGAGTTCGTGGCGGTAGAAAATCCGGAAATTGCCGACCGGCGCGTCCTTGATTTCGAACTTGCCGTCCGCGTCCGTAATCGCGAAATACGGGTGATCAAAAATGACCACGCGTCCGCCCATCCACGGGTGAACGTTGCACTGGATCGTGACGGGCGTCTTTTGAGCTTCGAGGGACTTTTCCGGCTTGTAGCTGCCACCGGCCGCGAGCGTCTGGTTGAATTCGAGGTTGTCGGCGGAGTATTTGATGTTGTGCGGCACCGGCGAACTGTTCTTCACCAGCAACGTGTCCCCGGCCCGTGCCACGGTGATGCGCGGGATGAACGCACAGCACGGCTGATCGATCACATGCTCCTTCGGCTTCGCGGCCGCGAGCGCCGGATTGATCTGCTTCGCGTCGAACGTCTCGCCATCTTCCGGTTTGAGATAAACCCAAACGTTCTTGACGCCTTTGGTCTTGACGCTGACGATCAATTCTTCGGACTTCAGAGTGCCTTTGGACAGGCAATGTTCCTTGTCGGCAGTGACATTGATGTCCTTGGCGTCCGGCGCGTTTTCGATGATGATTTGGCCCTTGATCGAGGCCCACTGGGCATTCGCTCCGAGTGTTGCCATCGAGAAAACGGCGAGTGCGGCCAAAAGACGGAAGCGTGTCATGCGTTCTCCTGGATGAGGTCGAAAGGGATTTCCGGCGGGTTCTTCACACTCATTATAGCGAGGAAACTTTGGTCAGCGCGGCCGAAGAATCTCGAGAGTCGGAGCGTGCAGGGCCGGGGCACACGCAATCACGTCCGTCGAGTGAATGGTGCGCTGGCCGCTCCAGTCGGTGAAAACTCCTCCGGCCTCTTCGACGATCGGCACGACGGCGGCGACGTCCCACGCATGAACGCCATGATCGACCATGATGTCGATCGAGCCTTGGGCAACGAGCGTGAAGCCGTAGAAATCGCCCAGACCGCGCTGACGTTCCGTCGCGTTGCACAGTTGGGTGAACCGTTCGAGATGTCCGGCCTTCTTGAACCAACTCACGCCGGAATAACTCAGAAACGCCTGATCGAGCTTGGTCGTTTTGGTTACATGGATCCGGCGATCGTCGACGTAGGAACCGTCGCCGCGGAGGCCACGCCACAGGTGGCCGAGCGCCGGAGCATAGGCAATACCCGCGATGACGTCGTCCCGGTATTCCAGACCGAGCAGAGTGCCCCAGATCGGGATGTGCCGCACGAACGCACGGGTGCCGTCGATCGGGTCGATCACCCAGCGATAGCCAGTAGTACTGGGTTCATCGCCGTATTCTTCCCCGAGAAACCCGTCGCCGGGGAAGTGTTTTCGAATGGTTGTGCGGATCAGTTCTTCGGCCTGCTTATCCGCGATCGTGACGGGGCTTTGATCTTGCTTCCACTCCACTTCGAAGCCTTCGTCGAAGTACTTCTTTGCCAGATCTCCCGCTTGCCGGGCCACATCGATGGCCAGGTCATACCGCGCGCGCCAGTCCGCATTCATGCTGTCAGGGTCCCGCCAGTTTGAGTTTCGCGTAGGCCGCGGATCCGACGATACCGGAATCGTCGCCGAGCGCCGCCGCAAGGCATTTCACGTTTCGGGCGGCGTCCGGCAAGATGTGGCGCTGGGCGAGTTCCCAGATTCGCTCGATAAACGGGTCGCCCAGCGCGCCCGTCACGCCTCCGCCGATGACGATCACTTCCGGACTGACGAAATTGACCACGCTTGCTATGGCGGCACCCAGGGCGCGCGCCGCGTCGTCGATCAGTTGCACGGCGATCGGGTCGTCGCGCTGGTAGAACTCGGCGAGTTGCGAACTCTTCACCTTCTCGAGGTCCACGCCCTTCCACTCCTTTCGGACGCGTTTCGGGGCATCGTCCAGCAGTTCCTTGGCGCGTAGCATCTGGTATTTGCGGCCAGCGATCGATTCGAGCGTGCTGCCGCGGCGCCAGTGGAGGACGATATGGCCGATCTCGCCGGCGTGGCCGTTGAAGCCGGTGTGGAGTTGACCGTCGAGGATAAGACCGCCGCCCACGCCGGTACCGACGAAGATGCCGAAGACGTGATTCGCTCCGCGGGCGGCGCCTGCGGAGAACTCGCCAAAAGTGCCCATGCGCACATCGTTCTCGACCACGACCGGCCAACTCCAGTTTTTGGGGAGCATGGGCTTCACGTCGAGGCTGCGCCAGTTCAGGTTCGGGGCGAATCGGACGACGGTGCTGTTCGGTTCGATCTGGCCGGGGATGCCGATGCCGAGTCCCTTCACGGATGTCGGCGCGACTTTCGCTTCCGCGAGAATGCCATCGACCGTCTGGCCGATCCGCGCGAGTATGTTGTCCGGTCCCTTTTCGGCTTCCGTCGGGATTTTGGCGCGGGCGAGGAGTTTGAGAGAGTCGTCGAAGAGTCCGGCGAGGATTTTCGTACCGCCGAGGTCGATGCCGATCCAGTGTGCCATGTGCGTAACCCCAGAAAGACGGGGTTATGATACTTGGGCGGCGGCACGCGCATTCTTCACAAATGCCCGGACTTTGCCAGGGTCCTTCTTTCCGGGCGCAGATTCGACACCACTGGCAACGTCGACGCCCTTCGGCTTTACAAGCCGGATCGCTTCCGCGACATTGTCGGGCGTCAGCCCGCCAGCGAGCACCAAAGGGACGCCGGGATCGAAACCGACGAGCAATTCCCACGGTGCGACTTTGCCCGTTCCGCCGACCTCTCCGGGCACGAATGAATCGACGAGCACCGCCGCCGGCTTGCGGCCGAACGATGCACAACCCGCCACGTACTGCCGGATCGCCTGGAGCGAAGCGGCATCCTTCACGCGGAACGCCGGCAGGTGTGCGAACGGGAACGGATCGTCGTCCGGCGGCGAAGTGTATGTCTGTAGTGTGCGCAGGCCGAGTTGGAATCCGATCGCGATCGCCTGCCGCATCGGCGCCTCGACAAACACGCCCACCGGCGCAAGGAACGATGGCAACGCCCGCACCAGCGGTTCGGCCGCCTTCGGGTCCACATATCGCGGCGACTTCGGGTGGAAGTTGAACCCGATCGCATTCGCTCCCGCGTCCGCGACGACGTCTACATCCTCCGGCGTCGTAACGCCGCAGATCTTGATCTGGATCATCGGACACCTAATTGGCGAATGATCGCAGAACTTCAGTCTAGCCGATCGCGCGTCGAACCGCCAATCCGATCGCGCCATGGATCACGACTTCCTCGCCCAATGCCGCTGGCACGATCTCCGTCAACCCCGCGAACGGGCGGAATACGCGTTCGGCCACGGCGGCGCGGAGCGGGTCGAAGAACAACTCGTCGCCGTTCGATGCCACGCCGCCACCGATGACGATCCGCCTCGGGCAGACAAGCGCAATCATCTGGCATATCGCATCCGCCAGCGCGTCGGTCGCCTCTTTCAGTAAGCTCCGGGAAAACTTGTCTTTCTTCTTCGCCGCGCGACCGACTAAAGCCCCGGTGATCTTCGACGCATCCCCCTCGACGAGTTCGAGCAATAGCGAGCCGACGGCTTCGCCCGCAATCGCCAACTCCTTCGCCCGCTCGCCGAGGGCGAAACCGGACGCGATCTTTTCCAACTCGATCATCATGGGCGTGCCGGCGCGGGACCAGTCCAGCACCTTCAAGTGTCCGATTTCGGCGGCCCCGCGGCCGACGGCGCGGTAAATCTCACCGTCGAGGATGAGTCCGCCGCCGATGCCGGTGCCGACGGTGATGTAGAAGAGCGGTGACACGCCTCGCCCCGCGCCGAACAGCGCCTCGCCGAGGCCCGCGACGTCGGCGTCGTTCCCGATGGCAACGGGGGCGTTTAGCAGGGATTTCGCCCACTCGCCAAGCGGGAAGTCGTCCCAGCCCTCAATGTGGTGGGACTTGATCGTGCGCCCAGTGGCGTCGTCGAACGGCCCGCCGAATCCGATGCCGATCCCTTTCACGCTACAAGGATCCACACCCGTGCGATCCCAAAACTCAGGGAGCATCGCTTCAATCTTCGCCCGAATCCCGGCGGCTCCCGCCGACTGCTCGACGGTCCGTTTCATCAGGTACTCTTCGTTACCTAACGGAACGAGCGCACCATCGCCATCGCCGAGGCCGATCTGCTGCTTCGTCCCACCGATTTCGATGCCAAGGTACATTTCGGTTCCTTATCGGTTCTTCGCCCGCCGCCGCCCCTTGCCCTTCGCCTGCGGGCTGGCGACGGTTTCGCCCCTGAGCTTCGCGATCTGGTCCCGCAGCTGCGCCGCCCGCTCGAACTCCAGGTTCTCCGCCGCCAGCAGCATCTCTTTCTGTAGTTCCTCCAAGAACTCCGCGGTGACATAGTCCTCCTTCGTCCCGGCCGCGTCTTGCGCGAGCTGGTGCGCCTCGACTTCCTCCTCGATGACGCTCTTGATGGCGGACTGAACTGTCTTCGGCGTGATGCCGTGCTCGGCGTTGTACGCCAGTTGCAGCTCGCGCCGGCGGCTCGTCTCCTTGAGGGCGCGGTCCATCGACGCGGTCACGGTGTCGGCGTACATGATGACCTCGGCGTTCACGTTCCGTGCCGCCCGGCCCATCGTCTGGATCAGCGACTTGTCGCTTCGAAGGAAGCCTTCCTTGTCCGCATCGAGAATCGCGACCAGCGACACCTCTGGCAGGTCGAGGCCTTCCCGCAACAGGTTTACGCCGACGAGTACGTCGAACGCCCCCTCGCGCAGTTCGCGGAGGATCGTCACGCGTTCGATGGCATCCAGTTCGCTGTGCAGCCACTTGCAGCGCAGTCCGGCCTCCTTGAAGTAGTTCGTCAGGTCCTCGGCCATGCGCTTCGTCATGACCGTCACCAGTGTACGTTCCTTCTTCTCCGTGCGCAGGCGGATCTCCTTCTCGAGGTCCTTCACCTGCCCTCGCGCCGGTCGCACGTGCGCTACGGGGTCGACAAGTCCGGTCGGTCGAATCACCTGCTCCACCACCTCACCGCCGGTCTTCTCCAACTCGTATGGCCCCGGTGTGGCGCTCAGGCAGAGGCAGCGAGTCAGGCGCTTCTCGAACTCCTCGAAACGGAGTGGGCGGTTGTCCAGCGCGCTCGGCAGTCGAAAGCCGTGCTCGACGAGTGTGGCCTTGCGGGCAGCGTCGCCGTGGAACATGCCGCGCACCTGCGGCAGCGTCACGTGCGATTCGTCCACGACGAGCAGGAAATCCTCTGGGAAGAAGTCCAGCAGCGTGTACGGCGGTTCGCCCGGCGCACGGCCGCTGAACCAGCGCGCGTAATTCTCCACGCCGGAGCAGTAGCCCACCTCGCGGAGCATGTCGAGGTCGTACCGGCAACGTGCCCGCAACCGCTCGGCCTCCAGCAGCTTGCCCTCGGTCTTGAACTGCGCGAGCCGGTCGTTCAGCTCCTGTTCGATCCCCTTGATCGCCTCTCGCGTGCGTTCCTCCGGCGTGACGAAGTGCTTGGCCGGATAGATGTAAAGCTCCGGCAGTTCCTGGATTATCTCTCCAGTGACCGGGTGAACGACGGAGAGCGCATCCACGTCGTCGCCGAAGAGTTCGATGCGATAGCCGACTTCCTCGGACGCGGGCCAGACTTCGATGGTGTCGCCGCGAACGCGGAACTTGCCGCGCTCGAAGGCGATATCGTTCCGCTTGTACTGGATATCCACGAGTTTCAGGAGCAGATTGTCGCGGTCGACCGTGTCGCCCTTCTTGAGGTGCACCATCATGCGCTTGTAGTCGGTCGGCGAACCGAGGCCGTAGATGCACGAGACGGACGCGACGATGACAACGTCTTCGCGGCTGACGAGCGCCGACGTGGCGGCAAGGCGCAGCCGGTCGATGTTCTCGTTGATGCTGCTGTCCTTTTCGATGTAGATGTCGCGCTGCGGGATGTAGGCTTCGGGCTGGTAGTAGTCGTAGTAGCTGACGAAGTAGTGGACGGCGTTTTTGGGGAAGAAGCCTTTGAACTCCTTGTAGAGCTGAGCGGCGAGCGTCTTGTTGTGGGCGAGGACGAGCGTGGGGCGGTTGAGGGCGGCGATGACGTTGGAGGCAGTGAAGGTCTTGCCGGTGCCGGTGGCGCCAAGGAGGACCTGCATGGGCCGGCCGCGTCCGAAGCCGTCGACGAGTTCGCGGATCGCCTTGGGCTGGTCGCCGGCGGGTGGATAATCGGAGACGAGTTCAAACTGTGCAGGCATCGCGGCACCCCTGGCACGTTGAGAACAACAGTATACCATCCGGCACTTCGAACGACCAACTCGTAGATTGATTGCATCTGATTCGTTCGCCGCGTGATTGCCCGACATGACCGATCCCGAAATTGATGACGAACTCCTCGACGACGCCCCGCCCGAACTCCGCCGCGGCTCCGAACCGATCCGCATGATCGTGAAGATCAAGGCGGAGGGGATGCGCCTCGACCACTACCTTCAGATCTACTTCCAGGACTTCAGCCGTTCGGACCTTCAGGAGGGCATCCGCTCCGGCGCGATCACCGTCAACGGCAAACCCACTAAGCCCAGCCACAAGGTTCGCAGCGACGACATCCTGGCCGTCACGCTCCCAGAACCGCAGCACCCCGCCCCGGTGCCCGAGGACATTCCGCTCGACGTGCTCTACGAGGACGAGTTCCTCGCCATCGTGAACAAGCCGTGGAACATGGTCGTCCACCCTGCCAAGGGGAACTGGAGCGGCACGCTCGTCAACGCCCTGCAGTTCCGTTTCAAGGACGCGCTCAGCCAGGCGAACGGCAGCCATCGACCCGGCATCGTCCACCGGCTTGACAAGGACACCAGCGGCGCGATCCTCGTCGGCAAGGAGGAGCGCACCCACCGCGAACTCGCCGGCATGTTCGAGCACCGCAAGATGTTCAAGGAGTACGTCGCGATCTGCGCCGGCGAGCTGGACCGCGATAGCGACTACATCGAAGCCGCGATGAAACTCCACCCGCACGACCGGCTGCGGCAGATCGTCTCGCGGGACGCCGACGCGAAGGAGGCGGTCAGCTACTACGAGGTGATGGAGCGATTCCGCGGCTTCGCCCTCGTGAAGGTGCAGCCGAAGACCGGCCGCACGCACCAGATCCGCGTCCACCTCGCCCACGTCGGCTGCCCCGTGCTGGCGGACAAGCTCTATGGCGGCCGCAGTTCGTTCAAGCTCTCCGAGGCGATTGGCCAGCCGCTGGAGAGCGACGAGCTCTTGTTGGAGCGCCAGGCGCTGCACGCCTTCCGCCTGCGCTTCAAGCACCCGCGCACCGGCAACTGGCTGGAGGTGGAAGCCCCCTTCCCGCCCGACATGCGCCGCACGCTGGAGGTGCTGCGGGAGCACCGGGCGCTGCGGTGATTTCGCAGGGTGGTCCTCGAATACTTGCCCAACTTCAAGGGTTTTGTCTCACAATTCACCACTCACAACTCTGATTTCAAAATCGAGTTGTGAGTTCTGAGTCGTGAGTCGTCAGTTCAGAAGCGCGATTCCGTGGCTGTCGGCCGTTCCTTGTCGCCCGCGTATCGCCGGAACAGTTCGTGAAAGCTGTCGAATCCCGGTCGGCCAACCTCCTGGTCATGCCATATTCTCGGGAACGCCGTTCCGAGAAACTGACACGTGACCCGCCGCCCATCATCCGTTTCGTACACCTGCCATACGAAGACATCGGACCATGCATACCGTCGATCTCGACCTCGCGTCCGTTCCACGATTCCTTCCGGGCCGACTTCCGTCGACTTGGACGAATAGAATGCACCTGTCCAAATGAATACAAAACCGAATGCAAGGAATACCCATCCGACAACCGCATCGAACGTATTCTCCATCATGGCAACCAAACCGATCGTCGATATTGTCGCGGCGATGACGAAGCAAAGCGACACGATGTGCCGCATCGGTCGGAATTCGACGACATTCGTTTCCATCCTGCACCGCCATCTCGCGGACACTCCACTTTCTATTCGTCTCGACACCGACAACTTTTCGATTCGCCCCTTCCCTCTATGAATCGGGGTTGGCGCACCGCAGTCCCGTATCAAATACTCGCCGGGTCGAACTCCGGGATCTGCGTGAAGGCGATGCGCGTCGGGGCGGTGTCCTCGCTGCCGCAGAGCGTGCCGAAGCGGATCACGTTCTTGCCGAACTGCCGGTTGATCCGGTCCATCGCGTGCGACACGGCCACGAGGTCGCGGTCGGCGTCGAAGAGCGAGGGGGTCGTGCCCGGCGTCGGCGTGAGGTCGAAGAGCACCATCCCCGCCTGCGTCGGCTTGCCCGGCAGCCGCGAGGGCCAGAGCGAATCGAAGGCGCGCAGCAGCGACAGCGTGTCCTGCGTGCGCAGCACCTTGCACGCCGCGTCCCAGCGCTCGCCGTGCTCGTAGCGCACCGTCACCGCCATCTGCCCGCACCAGTGGTTGAGCGCCCGCAGACGGGCCGCCGCCTTGTGGATCAGCTTTACCATCACGCCGTACACGCCGGGGTGCGTGCGGATCTCCGGCGGCAGCACGTGCGAATGGCCGACGGTCTGCCGCTTCGTCGGCGGGTCGCGCACCTCGTCGCCGCGCAGCAGGTGGTACCAGCGGTCGCCGTGGACCTGGCTGCTCCAGATGGTGCGCATCGACTTCGCCGAGAGGCCGCAGAGTTGCTCGACGCTGAAGATGCCGTAGCGGTGGAAGCGTTTCTCCATGCGGGGGCCGATGCCGGAGAAGTCGGTGAGTTTGAGGGGGAAGAGCCGGTGCGGTA
This sequence comes from Gemmataceae bacterium, assembly GCA_022842245.1. Lineage (GTDB taxonomy): Bacteria > Planctomycetota > Planctomycetia > Gemmatales > Gemmataceae > Limnoglobus. The sequence goes on along the minus strand of JALHPZ010000009.1, from coordinate 157,023 downwards.
ACTCGTCGCCGCGGATGATCACGAGGCCATCGGGTTTCTGGAGGTCGGTGCCGACCTTCGCGAGCATCGTGTTCGGGGCAATGCCGATGGACGCCGTGACGCATTCACCGACGGAATTTCGAATCTCGTCTTTCATCTTCCGGGCGATGCGCTCGGCGTTCGCCGGCTCGCGCTCGTCGCCGATCAGGTTGCAGACCATCTCGTCGATGGAGAGGATGCGATCGACCGGCAGGCAGCGGCCGACGGCGCGGACGATCTTGTCGTGGTACTCGACGTACTTCTCGTGGCGGGCGAGGACGAGCCGGATGCGGGGGCAGAGCCGCAAGGCCTCCCAGACGGGGGTGCCGGTCTTGATGCCGAACTTCTTGGCCTCGTAGCTGGCGGCGATGCAGCAGGAGGTGCGGGCCATGACGGGCACGACGCCGATGGGCCGGCCGCGGAGCTTCGGGTCCTCTTGCTGCTCGACGGAGGCGAAGTAGGCGTTCATGTCGACGAAGACGCGGCGGAGGGGCGGAGGCATGGCGGACCAAATATAGTGAACAAAATTATCTATACGCACTTTAACTGAACATTCGTTCCCAATCCAGCGAATTCGTCAAGATTTCCCACACCTTTGGTCGATGATGCGAATTGGACCGTTCCGGAGATGCCGATGCGCCGACCGTTTCTACTGCTCGCCCTCGCGCTTGCCGGCTGCGCTAAGACGGCAGACCCCGCGCCGACGACCGTGCGCGGCCGCGTCTTCGTGCAGGGTCGGCCGCTCGCCGGCGGCACCATCGTGTTCGCGCCGCACCCCGAGCGCGGCGGCGCGGGAAGGGCCGTCGTCGCCGACATCGACGCGAACGGCGAGTACGAACTGAAGACCGAGAAGGAGATCCCGGCCGGCTGGTACCGCGTGGCCATCGCCGACCCGCCGTACTGGACCGTCGTGATCCCCGGCGACGCGCCGAAGCTGGCGGCCGTGTCGGGCTTCCCGGAGGCGCTGCGACGGCCGGACAAGTCGGGACTGGAGCGGGAAGTGTTAGTCGGCCAGGCGAACGAGTTCGAGTTCCACATCGAAGTGAGACAGTAAAAGTTTAGCGGCGAGGCGGAGTCTTCGGAGCCGAACGCGGAACCTGCTCGCACGCTCGGCTCCGAAGACTCCGCCTCGCCGCTAAACAATTATCCCGCCGTCACGGGTGCCGGTGCCAATTCGGTTCGCTTCGCCGCGCGGCGCACCACGCGATAGCCGATGAAGCCCACCAACATCCACGGCAGCACCACGCAAAGGCCGACGATCACCCAAGACAGGCTGCTGAGCAAGGCCGAGGCGCTCATGGCGAGACCCTTGCGGACCTGTGGCCAGACGCCGTCGTCCTTCGGCACGATCAGGTCGGCGTTGGATATCACGATGTCCAGCCGCGCCGTGGCGAACTTGCCGTCGGTCGCAGACTGGTCGCGGCCAGTCTGCTGCACGCGGACAACGCCGGCGGCCTTGGCCTTCTCGATGACGCCGGCGGCGCTCGACAGGGGCACGTCGTACACCAGCTTCGCCGTCACGCGGCCGCTGCGGTCGTTGGCCACGTTCGAATCGACGATACGCCCCTTGGCTTCGGTCACGAACGCCGCGAACGCCGCCGCCGTCGTGTCCACGTTGTCCACCTCGATGGCGAGCGTCGTCGTCTCGCGAGGTTTCAGTCGATTCGCGTTCGCGAATGTCACGCGGTAGAGCGCCTTGGAATCGCTGACGAGCCGGGACTCGGGCTGCCGTGTCGTCTGCCGGCCGAGCACGTCGCCGCCCGCCGTCATCGCCGCCAGCACCGGGCCATCCTCGCCGCGCTTCACCTCGAAGTCCAGCTGCGCCGTCACATTCAGCTTGTCGTTCTCGTTCAAGCTGGAGTTCACGATGCGGCCCTTCGCCTTCTCGACGACTTCCTTGAGAGCGCGGAACCCGGCGGGAATGTCGAGGACGGCGTACTGCACCGTCGTCGTCTCGCGGGGCTGCATCTTCGCCGCCTCCAGCAACGAGAGGCGGTAGAGCACCTTCGAGTCGGTGGCCTGCGTCGACTCGGAGGCGCGGAGGACGTTGCGGTAGACAGTGTCGCCGGCCGTGGCGAACAGGGCGAGCACCGGGGCCTCGGCTCCGCGTTTCAGTTCGAAGTCGAGTTGGGTGATCTGGTTCGCGTCGCCGTCGTGGAGTTGGGCGTTCACGATGCGGGCGCCGGCCTTCTGGGCGGCGTCCTGCAGGCTCGTGAAGGTCGCCGGCACGTCGGCCACGGAGAGTTGCAACACCGTCGTCTCGCGGGCCGGGATCTTCGCCGCGCTGAACAAAGACGTGCGGAAGAGGACCTTCGTATCGGTGACGGAGTCCGACTCCGGTGCCCGGCTGACGGTCTTGCCGACGGTTTCACCCGCTGCCGCGATCGCTGCCAGCAGCGTCGCCTCCTCGGTGCGTTTCACTTCGAAGTCGAACTGGGCCGTGACGTTGATCTTCTCGCCTTCGGTCACGTTCGCGGCGAGGACGCGCCCCTTGGCCTTCTCGACTGCGTCGCGGAGGGTGCGGAAGCTCGCGGCCACGTCGGGCACGGCCAATTGCACCACGGCCGTCTCGCGCGGGGCCACGTTCGCCAGGTTGTAGAACTGCACGAGGAAGACCGTGTCGCCGCGCTTCACCTTCGCGTCCTTGGTGGTCGGCGAGCCGTCGGCGGTCTGCTGGCGGTCGATCTCGAGGCGCGCGACGCGGCCGAGTTGCTTGAGGCGATCGCGGATCGGCCCGGAGGCGTCCGGCGACACTTCGAAGTTCAGCACGGCGCTGTACTGCCCGGCCTGGAGTTGCTTCAGTTCGGACTTCGTCACGCGGCCCTTCGCTTCCAGCACCGCCGCCATCGCGTCGCGGAAGGTTTTGTCCACGTCCTCAGTCTCGATGCCGGCCTGGACGCGCTCGTTTTCGGTAATGCCGGCCGCCTGGCGGATCTCCTTCTCCGCCATCGTGATCGTGAGCGTGCTCAGGGAAGCGAGGCTGCCGTAGTAGCGCAGCTCGCCCTCGTACTCCTCGATCTTCGTCCGCCACACGCCCAGTTCCTTCTCGGCTTCGAGCAGTTGCTTGATCTCCCCCTTGCCGTCCTTGATGATCGCAAGGAGTCGCGTCTCCATCGCGCGGGCCGCCTTCAGCCGGCTCTCGAGGTCGGTGTACATCTTCGTGATGTCCTGGCTGCCGATCCGCTGGCCCTTCAGTTCGCCGGTCTTACCGAGTTCTTTGCGGAGTTCGAGGACGAAGCCGTCGAGGTTGTCGGGCGGTACGCGGACGACGACGGAGCCTTTCACCTTGCCGTTGGCGAGTTTCTCGCTGTTGACGGTGCCGACATAGGCATTCGGAATCTTCGTGACGAGCAGGGTGACCGTGGCGACGGCGGAGTCGAAGGAATCGACTTCGAACTCGATGTCGCCGGAGCGGATGATGATCTTGCGCACGGCCGGCTGTTGGACAGCGGGCGGAACCGCTGGGGCAGGCACGACCTGGGCGGCGACGTTGTTCTTCGGCTCCGGCTTCGGGTCGCCGGGCTTCGCTTCGCCGTTGCCGGCTGATTGTTTGAATGCCAAACTTGCGAGGTCGTCGAGTTTTTTCCCGCTGTACTTTGCATCGATCGCCTTGTCGCGGCTCTCCGGATTTTCCTTCGCGTTCCCTTGCGGGCCGGGGACGAAGTAAGCGACCGACGGCGCGGGCGTGCTGGCGGTCGGCGTGACGCCGAGAGCTCGGTTCGTCAGGTCGCCGCCGTTGGTTTGCAGTTGCGGCAATCCGGGTGCCGGCGCACCACCGCGACCGAATCCGTATCCACTTGTCGGAGACGTGGTCGTACTGGTCACGCTACCCGGGCCCATCGGCCCGCCGCCGGGAGGCACGATCCCACCGAGCATTACGCCGCCAGCACCCGGAGCACCGCCGCTGCCGGACATCGGTGTGCTCGCGGCGGCTGGGCCAGCCATCGGAGATGCATTCCAATAGCGGAGGGCCACGCCGTCGGCCTCCGCGCCGCGCTCGTTGTAGTAACGGTTGGTCAGTTTGCTTCGGGCTTTGCCGGCTTCCTCGGTCGATGGGTCAATCTGGAGATTGAACTGGTCGTTCAGCTGGGCGCCGGAACGACGATCCCAAGTTTTCGGGCTGGACGTGGAATCCACCACTCCCGAGTCGCTGGCAGGACTACCAAAGCTCGTGTCAGACCAAGACTTGGTTTGCGGCACGGCGCCGTTCGTGACGTCTATGGCGTAAATGTCCGAGGTTTGGTCCGGATTCGTGAATTTGCTCCGAATGGATTGTCGCAGGTTCTCCGCCATCTCGCCGGCCGACGGAGCGCGGCCGTTGTCCTGAGCACCAGTGACGGTTCCGTCGCTCAGTACGCCTCGCAACTTGTCTTTGAGTGGTGGATTCGGGTTGCCACCCCACGCAAAGCTTTCGCCAGGCATCGGCAGGCCACCGTTCGCGATGACGAAGCTCGTCACCGCGCCGAACGCGCCGATGAGAAGCGTCGCCGCCAAGCCCATGAGCGCCCGCCGGCCCCAGCGGCTCATCGGACGTGCGGGAACGATCTTCGGCGCCCGGATCGCCCGCACCGTGCGGTCTTCCAGCAGGGCGCTTGGCCGCGACGATGCGAACAGGTTCGCGAGGCCGCCGTCGAAGGCGCGCGCCGCCTCCAGGGCCGTGAAGCACTCGGAGCAATCCCGTACGTGCATCTCGAACCGTTCCCGCTCCATCGCGTCCAGTCCGTCGGCGAGGAACGCGGCGATCTGCTCCTGCGTCCAGATATGATCGGTCATGGTTGGGGTCCTTCAAAAGAGATCGGTCGGCATCCGCTCGCGGAGGATCTTCAACCCGCGATGGAGCAGCCCCCGCAGGGAGCCGTTGGTGAGTCCGAGTTGCGTGCTAATGGTTTCGTAGTCGGCCCCGGTGATGTACCGGAGCGTCAGCGGCAGGCGGTATTCGTCCGGCAGGCTCCGCAGTACCGCGAGCACTTGGTCCCGCCGTTCATCCCGTTCCAACGATTCGTCCGGCGGTTTTTCGCCCCCGGTGATGGTCTTCAACTCCACGTCGGATCGCGGCGGCGCGGCTCGCTTTTGCCTGAGGTCGTGTCGGGCCGCATCGGTCACGACGTTGTTGGCAATGGTCAGCAGCCAGGGGCGGAAGCCGTCCGGACTTCGCAGTTTCGCAAGGGAGCGATAGGCGAGCAGGAACGTCTCCTGCGTCAGGTCCTCGGCCCGGTGAGTGTCGCCGGTGTCGAGGTAGATGCGGGAGAAGACCAGGCGGGACGTTCGCCGAACGAGTTCCTCGAACCCGCTCCGGTCGCCGTCGCTCGCCCTACGGACGAGGTCGGAATCATTCTCGCTCATGGCGTTCACACTAACCGAGACGACGGACCGGGGAAGCCCGCGCGCGGAATCTCCGCCTCGACGTGACAAACGTGAAACAATCGAATGGAATCAGGAAGGCCTGGCGGCACGGAGTTCCAGCACCCAATCCCGCAATTCGCGGACCTCGTCGCGGAGACGGGCGACTTCTTCGGCCAGCGACGAACGCCCTTCAGCGACAGGTGCTTCGGCGGCACCCCGACCGAACGCCATCGCGGCCGCTTGCAACTCCTCCGGCGTGTGGAAGCCGTGCGTGAGCGTCGTCCCGCGGCGCTCCGGCGGGGTCAGGTAGACCACGAGTTTCCGCTCGGCGAGCGGCTTCAACAGCGCCCGAAGCTGGTCCAGGTCGGGCACGTCGTCCATCCGGCAGACACGCGTGCGCAGATCCCCTTCCGATTGCGGCCCGCGCAAGAGCAACTCCGCCAAAATCGCCAGTTCGACCCGGCCGACCTTCCAGTTCTCGTAGAGCAGGTGCCGCCAGCGCTCGACACGCCCCCCGGTGATCTTCGACACCCAGCCGCCACCCTGCAAACGCGTCAGCGTTTCCTCCACCTCGTCCTCGTCGAGGTCCAGTACCGGGTCGCGGTTCGACTTCTGGTTGCAGCCTGTCGTGATGGCGTTGACCGACATCGGATACGCGTCGGGCGACTTGGACGTCTTCTGCTTCTCAATGAGCACGCCGAGGACGCGCCGTTCGCGGATCGGCAGCACGGGCCAGGATTCGGTGCTCGGCTCGGCGTTCGACATGGCGGCCTCTCGAATCGTTTTTGTGCTAGGTTCAAATGAGTGTCTGGAGCACCACCATGAATGTCGCCACAATCGCCGGCCTCGGCCTCATGATGATCGGCGGAATTCTGTTCAGCGGCGAAAAATCACTCGGCATCCACAACCCGCCGATGGGTGTGCTACTCATCGGCGGCGGATTCATGCTGGCACTTTATGGATATTACGACGGAAGCGCCGACGAGGACCGAGGCCCCCGCCGGCGCATCAACGACAACTTCGTCTGATCACTTCGCCGGCACCGCGACTAACGGATCGAAATCATCTTGTATGTCGGGCCGAGACCGCGAGGCCTGACGAAACAGGCTGATCGAGTCGCGTCGGGCCTCGAAGACTCGGCCCGACCTACAAGCTCACTTCGCCGGGTCGGCAACTATTGGATCGACCGGATCGCTCTGTAGCGAGAGCATGAAGAGCACGAGATCCGCTTTCTCGTCCTTGGTTAATTTCAGCTGGAACGGGATGATCGGCCATCCGCCCGAGGTGAACACCTTGACGTTCGGGTCGACCGGTTGGCCGGCGGCCCTCGCCTTTGCGTAGGCCGCTTCGGCGGCGGTGTCTCGCATCTTCTCGGCGAGATGCGGGTTCGCGTTGCCGCCCTTGTCGTAGTAGTCGACGACGGCTTCGAGTGTCGCTTCGCTGCCGTCGTGCATGTAAGGCGCAGTGGACGCGAGGCCGCGCAGGCCGGGGGTCTTGAACGAACCAACGAGTGCGGGGTCCTTATGGCCGGTCGGCAGGCTTCCGAAGCGGCCGAGGTCGCCCGCCGGGAGTTGGCCGTCCTTCGTGCCGACACCGAGATTGTGGAAAAGTCCATCGGTGAAGTTCTCGCCGACGTGGCAATTCGTACAGCTTGCCTTTCCAAAGAAAAGATTCCGGCCGCTGACGAGGCGCTTGCCAAGGGCATCGGCGTCCTTCGCGGCGTCGCCGAACGGTTGGAGCGCAGCGGTATCGTTTTTGGCGATCGCGTCTTTCAGAACTGCGGTGAAGTCGACCGCCTTGAGTTCCGGCTTTTCGCCCGTGTCGTCGTCGGCCACGCGCTTCTTCATCGCGGCTTCGGCGCGGTCGTAGATCGAATTGCCCACCAGCACGGTTCGTTCATAGGTGGCGATCGCCTTCGCCACCGCGTCCCGGGTCGGCGCGTGGCCAAAGACAGCCTCGAATTCCTTCACGTATTCCGGCTTAGCGCGAAGGCGGGCCACCACGGCCGCCCAGGCGTCCCCTTTGCCATCAAACATCTCTTTCGGATTCGTCGGCGGCCCTTGCGATTGATCTTCCAACGACGCCGCGCGACCGTCCCAAAACTGGAAGCGATTGTACGCGGAGTTCAGCACGGTCGGAGCGTTCGCCCCGCCGATGTTGCCGCCGATACCGGTCGAGAACCGCGATTGATCGGTGTACCCCTTCGCTGGGTCGTGGCAGGTCGCGCACGACACGGTGGCATCCGATGAGATGATCTTGTCGAAATAGAGTTTCTTGCCGAGCGCCCATTTCGCCAGCGTCATCGGGTTCTCGGGAGGCACAGCGGGACCGGACGACAAACCGAGGGGCACCTTGATGAGAACCGCCTTTCGGGCGACCTTCGCACCCGATACCGGATCGACGACTTCCTGTGTCGCTTCGTTCCAATACTTCGGCAGGGCCGCCCAGACCTGTGAATTGGAGTTCCGCGTCACGAAAGTGATCGGCGTGTCCTTCGCGAACGGGATCTTCTTGGCTTCGTTGGGAATCAGGGCGTCGATCGGTTCGGCCGCGCGGAGGGAGTGTGAAACGCCACTGGCGGTAATAAGGGCACAGAACCACAGGCGGAGCATGGTCATCCTTTCCGGGAATTGATCGGGAGGCGGGAATCGTCACTATCATCCGTAGTCACGCGGTCGACGCGAGTCAACCGGCGGCCCAACTCAAGATCGCCTCAACGCTCGGCCGGTCGGTCGCATCGCGACTCGGATAGGCGTGCAACACCGTTCGCGATCGGTCGATCAGGAAGTCGCCGCCGAGTTGGAAGACGTCTTCCGTATGCGTCAAGCGGCGGATCTTCTCGCCGCGGAAGAGGAGCTTGAGGAAGTTCAAGATGATGCGGGGCCGGAAGAAATGCCAGACGGACACGCGGCCGAGGCCGACGTGTTTGTACCCTTCGCGGTTCGGATCGGTCACGACGGGGAACGGAACGCGTTCGCGCTCGACGAAGCGTTCGACGATGGCGGGGGGTGCATGACCGACGGCGATGACTCCGATGCCGGCGGCGCGGAGCCGCTCGTAGTTCCGGGCCACCTCGCCGAGGTGGGCGACGCAGGGCATTCAGGCGAAATGACGGAGGAAGAGGAGCAAGGTGCGGTCCGACTCGATCAACTCGGACAGTTTGACCGCAACGCCGTTTGCACGGAGGAACGTGAAATCCGGCAGCGTATCCCGTTCTTGGCTCATGAAGCTGATGCTATTCGCCCGCGGGCACGACGCCAGAGTTCGCCGAGGAATCCGGCCGCGAAACCGAAATGGATCGCGAGAAAAACAAGGGGAAGCCGCACGCGGACGGACGCGGGTTGGCCGCGACCCAGCCAGAGCGATGCGCCGAGGATCGTGCCGGCGTAAAGTGCGATTGAGCCGAGATAGGCCAACTTGAGGTACGGATGAAGGAAAGCGAGCACTGCGCCGACGACGACCCAGACGCACCAGAGCGGCGGCACGAGCGCCGGCAAGGTCAGGGAACGCGGGTGCTTCGCCGCGAGCCGGGCGCGACCGGCACCGTAACGGCCGAGTTGTTTGAACAGCCCCTTCGGCGTCGAACGCGGGTCGTAGACGATGCGGATATCCGGCGTGAAGTAGCAGGTTAGTTTCGCGTCGTGGACGCGCTGGTTGAACTCCACGTCCTCGCAGGCGTCGAACCGGGGATCGAAGAAGCCGATCGTTTCGAATACTTCGCGTCGGTAGGCGACGGCGGTGCTTTGGGGTTCGACGAACTTCGCCTCGTTCGAGAAGATGTCCGAATCGGGGTTGTGCCCCAGCCGGCTGGATCGCGCGATCGAGACGGCGGCCTGGAAAGGCGTCGGGTCCGGGGCGTCCAGCGGTTGCGGTCGACCCAGGCAATCCGCTCCGCTGGCCGCGAACGCCGTTACGACGTTTCGCAGATAGTTCCGATCCGGCACGTGGCAGTGGCCATCCACCACGACGGCCACGCGCCCCGTCATCTGGCGCAACCCCAGGTTCCGCCCCGCGCTGGACCACCGGTTGGGATTGTGGACGAGTTTCAGGTTGGCATGGTCACGCTGCAATTCGCGGACAATCGGCACCGTGTCGTCGGTCGAACAGCCGTCCGCGACGATCACTTCGAATTCGTCGGCCGGGAACTCCTGCGACAGGAGCGACTGGAGTGTCGCGCGGATGGACCGCGATTCGTTCCGCACCGGCACGATGACGCTGACGCCGACGGTAGGCATGCGTTTCTCCGCGATCACTTGCGCCGATAGAGCCGTTTGAGTCCGAACAGCTTGAGCGCGGTGCATCCGAGGATGGCGAGGTCGAAGCCGAGGCTCGCGCGTCGGATGTAGAACCGGTCGTGGACGAGCTTGCGTTTCACGTCGGCGATGGTTTCATCGGGGGGCAAATGGATTTGCGCGAGGCCGGTTAGGCCTGGTTTCACTGCGTGGCGGGAATCGTAGCGCGGCACCGACTTGCGGAGTCGTTCGATGATTTCGGGCCGTTCCGGGCGCGGACCGACGAGGCTCATCTCGCCGCGTAACACGTTCCAGAGTTGCGGGAGTTCGTCGATGTGTAAGGCGCGGAGGACACGGCCGACGGGCGTGATTCGCCGATCGCCGGCAACGGCCCAACGCGCCTCACCGTCGCCCTCGGCGTCGTGCCGCATCGTGCGGATCTTCAGAATCGTGAACGGCACGCCGCCGCGCCCCAAGCGCGTTTGGCGGTAGATCGCCGGCCCGCGCGATGTCGCCCGCACGGCCATGATCGCCAGCGCCATCAACGGCAGCGCGAGCACGAACAACCCCGCCGCCAGAACGAGATCGATGGCGTCCTTCACACCCGCCAAGGGGCGGACGGCGGGGACGGCCACGGTTTCGATGGCGAGGGCCTTCACGCGAAACACCGGCGGGGTCGGGGGCTTGGCACGTTGCGTCGTTTCCATCGGGCCGAATCTTCCTGATCGTTAGGGGTGTCCATCGGGCGAAGACGGTCCGCGGAACGCGGTGGAATACTGTTCGAACGCGGCGCGGACGAATGCGGCGAGCGCCGCGGAATCGGCCGCCGGTGGACCGTCCAGAACGGCGATCGGCGTTGCGATATAGAGTTTGTGCAATTCGGTCGCGCGCACGTAGTGGAAGCGAGCCCGGTCCGGGGCTTCCCACGTTCCGTCGGTCGTCCAGGCCCAGCGGATGCGCAGCCGTTCGACGCCGGACTCACGTTTCTTCTCGAAGTCGGCAACAAAGCAAGCTGCGGTGCCGGACGCAAGTTTGATCGTTTCCCGTTTCACTTCGCCGAGCATGCGATAGCCGCTGGCGGTGTAGCAAACGTCGGGCGTATGCGTCGAGACGGCGCCGGGGACGCCGGAAATGATCGAAACAGCCGCCGAGAACGAACCGTCCGCCGGCCGATAGCGTCGAGACGTCGCGACGCTGCGTTCCTTCAACGGCACGTCGTGCTCGATCGGTTGAACTTCGCAATCCGGCAATTGGATCGCCAGAGAGTGCATGCGTTCCGTGCGTGCGGCGTCGGGCGCGAAGACCGACCACCGCTGCGTGATCGCCCCGTGCCCGACCGCACCAGCCACGAGCAGTGCCGCGAGTACCCAGACCGGCGACTTCGATTTCAACATAGCGCCTCCTGCGGCGTCGCTCCGAGATACACCACGCCCGAATGCGGCACTTCCATCGAGGTGACACGGTCCGCCGCCCTCGCCAGCGCGGGCAACGCCGTCTCGCGATGCTTCGCGCACAACAGCACCACCTCGCACCGTCGCGCCACCTCGATCGACTCCGCCGCCGTCAGCAGCGGATGCGCGTGGAGTATGACGCAGTCATAAGGTTCCGCAAGGCATCGCAAGAGTTGTTCGAGCCGCCCACTCCCGGCAACACGGCGGACGTCGTCGCTCCAGCGGCCGGCGGGCAGGACGTGCAGGCCGTTCGGAAGCATCTGGATCGTGCGGGCGAAATCCGATTCGCCGCGGAGCAATTCGCAGACGCCGGCAGCATTCCCAACCTTCGCGAAGGAATGAATTGCCGGGGTACGAAGGTCGAAGTCGGCGACGAGTGTTTTGTAGCCGGCATCGGCAAGGCTGTCCGCGAGTGCAAACGCCGCGAAGGCTTTGCCTTCGTCCAACAGGGCGCTTGTAACGCCGACCGTGGTCGCGCCGCGTGGGAGCCAGGTCTGCGTCACGTAGGCCCGCAACTTGTCGATTGCTTCCAGAATCTCTGTGCGCCGGACCGGGTCGTTTGTCGAGTCGACATTGTCCCAGGGCACGACGCCAACAATCGGCATCGGCACGGTGGCCGCCACGTCCGCCAGACCGCAGGCTCGCTTCGCCACGGTTTCGTACCCGAAGGCAACAAGGCCGACGAACGCGAACCCCATGAGACCGGCGAAGATCGTGGCGAGAATCTGTTTGCGCGTGTCCTTCTGCATGGGCGTCGACGCCGTTTGCAGGACGCTGACGCGTTTCGGGGAGCTGAGGTCGAGCCGGAGCGCGGCGGCGTTCTGGGCGAGGCCGCGGAAGATGCCGTCCTCCGCCTCGGCGAGCGATTCGTTCGGGTCGATTCCTTTCTTGTCGTCGACCTTGCGGAACTCGGCCGGTTTCAACGGTTCCTCATGTGGCAGTCGGACGAGTTCCTCCTGCGCCGCGACGAGTTTGAGTTTCGAAGCCGCCTGCATGGCTTCCAGCTCTTGCAATCGCAAGACGGCCGCGTCGAACTCCGCGACACGGGGATCGACCATCGGCGCGCTCGCCAGCGGAGCGTTCGGCCGCACCTGCGCGAAGAGCTTGGCTTTGGAATCCTTGAGTTCCTTCAGTTCGGCCGCCATCTCGTCGGCGCGCTTCAACTTCGCCACGATCGCCGGGGCGTCCGGGTTCTCGTACCGCGAGCGATCCAGGGCGTATTCCCGCCGCATCGCCTGTTCCGCAGCCTCCAGCGCCCTCACGTCCGGGTCGCGGTCCACGGCCGCCGCGATCATCTCCGGCGTCAGGCCCGACGGCGCGGGGGCCGAGTCCTTCGGCTGCTCCAACCGTTTCTTCAGTTGCTCGATCCGGGATTTCTGCGTTGCAATCGCCAGCGGAAGGTCCGATAGTTGTTCCTGCAGTGCGAGTGTCCGCGATACCTGCGCCGCAGCGATCTGCCGCTGCACCCATTCCGGCGGCCCGGCGTTGACGATCCCGGTCGGCAGTGCATTCGGCGCCTTGCCGTCGCCGCCGGCGAGCCGCAGGTTCGGCTCCGCCGGTTTGCCACCCTTCTCGTTGAGTGTCTTCTGCAGGTTGATCAGCGTCGTTTCGAGCACAAGCAGGAACGCCTGGCGTTCCTTGATCTCCTTCTCGATGACTTCTTCCATGAACGCCGTCTGCACTGCGTTCACGATCCGGCGCACATCCTCCGGGCTGTGCCCCTTGAGCGTGAGACGGATGAGTTCCGATCCCTCCTGCGTGCTTACGATCAATTCGTCTTCGAGGAACTGGAACGGATTCTTCTGCTCGCGGATGGTCGGCAGGTCGCCGATGCGCTGTCCGTCAACTTCGAGGCCAAGCGCGCGGTTGAGGACGAATTCGTTCTTGATGAGGCCGGCGTTGGTCTTGATATATGTGGCGAATTCGGTGCGGCCCTTGTTCGGGTCGCGGGAATTGGAGACGGTGAACGGCGTGCTGGCGACGCGCAGGAGCGCATACGATTCGTACTTGGACGGCAGGAAGGTCCACGCGACGACCGCGAGCGCGCCGCCGAGCAATCCACCACAAAACAGGATCGTGAGCCAGTGGAGCCGCAACCAAGCCATGATTCTGCCGGCAGGTGGCGCGGCCGACGCGCCCGGCGGTCGCGGGATGACCGATCGCGGCGAGAAGGTCGCCGAGCGCAAAGAGATGGGCGGGACGGTCGTCGTCATACGTTCACTCCAGACCGGACCGGGGCCACCACGAGCCGTTTCAAGATCCACAACTCGAGTGCGAGCAGGCCGAGGCCAAGCGGCATCATGCACCAACCGTAAACGTCGTGAAGCCAGTCGTTCGTTGGCTTGTCGTGAACGATCGTGTGCGTGATGCCGGTGGCCACGATGCGCAGGATGTTCGCGAGCATGGCGACGGGCACGATACCCAGCAACACCATGCCGCGCTCGAACCAGGTCCGGGAATTCAGGAGCACAGCCCCCACCGAGAAGGCGGCGAACGTCATGAGCATTTTCAGCCCGCTGCACGCGTCCACGACGCCGAGGCGGACTTCGTCGATGAGGATCAGATTCCCCTCAGCGATGGCCGGCAGGCCGCAGGTTTGCAGGAGATATGTGCTGGACACGGTCGCGGCGGACTTGAGAGGCCCGCCGACATTACGCTCCAACTCATACGGAAGCGGAATCGCGAAAAGGAGAAACACGATCGCGGGGCCGGCCAACTTCAAGATCGACCAACCACCGACGGCGAGAACCAAACCGGCGATGGCAACGAGGAGAGCGAGCGCGTCCAGTTGATGGAAGAGCAATCCGCCGGCGGCCAGACGCATCGCGAGGGCGAGCAGCAGCACGCCTCCGCCGATCCACGGGAGCGCGTGGGGAACCGCACAGCGGAGTCGCTCGCGGTTCTGGTTCAGGAGGTAAGCGGAGAAGAGCGGCACGAGGTAGCCGTGCGAATACTGCGGATCGCCGGACCACTTGTCATGGAGGAACGCGAGCGTCGGCCAGAAGGCCCACGCGACCAGGGCGGCGAGGCTACCGAAAAGCAAGGTCGGGTTCGACATCCCTGTCTTCCAATCGCGCGGGAATCCCCGTTCCATGGGGTTCGCGATTGTGGACCGGATCGCGGTGAACGTGCAAGGTCAAGTTGCGAAGCGTCAGACCGCCGCCATGACGAGCGCGCCGTTCTGCCCGCCGAAGCCGAAACTCGTCGAAAGTCCATAGCGGACTTTCGTCTCGCGTGCGGTGTTCGGAATGTAATCGAGATCGCACTGCGGATCGGGATTTGTGAGGTTGATCGTCGGCGGGTAGACCTGCTCCTGGAGGCTCATGGCCAAGGCCGCGGCCTCGATCGCGCCGCTGGCGCCGATGCTGTGGCCGATCATCGACTTGATGCTCGATAGCTGCACGTCCTTCGAGCGGTCTCCGAAGACCCGCTTCACCGCGGCGGTTTCCATCGCGTCGTTCAGTCGGGTGCTGGTGCCGTGAGCGTTGATGTATCCGATGTCCCGGAAATCCACGTGGCTTTCGTTGAGGGCCGCCTGAATGGCGCGAGCGCCGCCCTTCCCCTCGGGGTCGGGCTTCGTGACCGAGTAGGCGTCGAAACTGCTGCCGAATCCGAGGATCTCGGCGTAGATGTTCGCCCCGCGCGCCGTCGCCCGGTCCCATTCTTCGAGAACGAGGATCGCAGAACCTTCGCTGATGACAAAGCCATCGCGTAAGCGGTCGAAAGGACGGGACATCTGCCCGGCGGGGCGTTCGGACCGACTGAGCGTGCCGAGCGCGGTATAGGCGAGCAGCATGAGCGGATCGATCCGGCTGTCGGCCCCTCCCGCCAGCATCACGTCGGCTTCGCCCCGCTGGATCAGCCGGCACGCCTCGCCGACGGCCTGCGTGCCCGCGACGCAAGCCGTGACAACCGTGTTGTTCGGCCCTTGGCAATTGAACGCCATGCTGATGTGCGCGGCGGCCATGTTCGGCAGGTATTTCAACAGCCACAACGGGAAGAGAGGCGAAGCGCCGTCTTCGGAAAGCTGACGCTCGTCGAAGTCGCCGTTTTCCTGGCAGGACCGGGCAAGCATCGGGGCGAGTTCGGCCAGGTCGACCGGTACGACGCCGCCGCCCATGACGACGCCCATGCGTTCCGGATTCTCGCGGGGTAGATCAAGGCCGCTGTCCTGGATCGCCAGACCGGCGGCTCCCAAGCCGAATTTCGCGGCGCGGCCCATCACTTTAAGAGATTTGCGGACATGTTGGGGTATGTACGGCTCCGGATCGAAATCGTGAATTTCCCCCGCGACTTTCACGGGATGATTCGACGAATCGAACGAACGGATCGGACCGATCCCGGAAACGCCGTTTTTGCAGGCATCCCAGAACGCAATCCGACCGATTCCGTTCGGGGCCACCACCCCGATCCCGGTTACCGCAATCCTACGCATGGCGTGCCACCCCACACGCACTCGTCGATCCTCCGAATCGACGGCGCACGGCAGCGATATCGAACCGGAGCGGCATCCGACCGTAACCCGAAACGGGCTAGTGGGTTCGTCCTGGCAGCCAAAGGGCGACGGAACCCCTTCCATCGCCCAGATTTGCCAGATTCCACAGTTTTACCGCATTGCGAGAGATGGTGCAATCCCCCCAAAACCTGAGAACGAGAGAACGGTCCAACCCCTCGCGTTAGATCCGGTATTTCGCGATCGTCGCGCGCCACCACGAATAATCTCGCGTCGTCGGCGAATTCCTCCATAACCTTGCGACGAAGGCGGTTCCGTTTTGCCCCGCACCGCAAGACCGCTTATAATTCCCATACAACCGCGAAAGCACCGCAGGAATCGAATCCGATGTCGAGACTTCGTTCGGGAATCGTCGCCCTGCACCTCGTTCTCGCGTCCGTCGTCGCGGCGATGCCGCTCGACCGCGCCGCAGCCGCCGACAACGCGCTCGGCGACGAAGCCGCGTTCATCAACGTGCCAAACCCGATCACCGGCGAAGCAGTCAATCGGATCAAAAACCGGATCGAGGCCGGCCGCGCGAACGCCAACCGCCCCCTTCGGAAAGTCGTCTTCGATTTCAATCCCGACGGCAAGGAAATCGCAACCACCGACTTCGGATCCTGTTACCAACTGGCGGAGTACATCTCCCAACTCCACGACCTCGGCACGATCGGCTATGTTTCGCAACCGGTCGCCGGCCACGCGGTGCTTCCCGTGCTCGCGTGTAAGGAAATCGCGATGGCCAAGTCCGGCAGTCTGGGCGAGATCCTGCCGGCGGGCGAATCCGTGAAGGAATCGGTCGCCACCGCTTATCGCGAAACGCTCGGCAAATCCCGTGAAGGCTTCGGCGCCGTCGTGCGCAAGATGTACGACCGCGGCGTCTCGCTCGGCCGTGGGGAAAAGAATGGCGTTCCGTTCTACGTCGACCTTCGCGACGCCGAATCCCTCAAGAAACAAGGCGTGAAGATACCTGATCCGTCCCCCCTGCCCTTCGCTGGCCCCGGGGCGGAAGGCAAGTTCCCCGCCGACCGCCTGAAATCGCTCGGCCTCGTCGCGACCACCGCGGAGTCCCGAAAGGATCTCGTCGAACTGTATTCCCTGTCGCCCGCCAGCCTGCGCGACGACCCGCTCGCGGGCCAGGCGCCAGTGGCGTACAAACTCGTTTTGCAAGGTCCCATCGATGGCGGACTCCGCGAAACGATCAAACGCACCGTCGACGACGTCGTCGGCCGCAAGGGGAACGTGCTCTTCCTTGAACTGCGGTCCTCCGGCGGCGACATGTCGGCCGCCCGCGATATCGCCGATCATCTCATCAAGGTGCAGAAGGAGAAGTCGATCCTCGTCGTCGCGTTCGTGCCCGTCGCCGCGCCCGACACCGCCGCGATCGTCGCGCTCGGCTGCGGCGAGATCGTCATGAGCAAGCGGAAGGACAATAAATCCGGTGAAGAGGATCGCGAAGCGGTCTTCGGCGATTTCGAAGGCGTGATCGGCAACGACCCCGCGCGACGCGACCTATTGAACAAGAGCCTGACCGAACTCGCCAGCCAGCAAGGCTACCCGGTACTCCTCGTGCGCGGCATGCTCGAACGGGATCTCGCCATCGTCTCGACGCACCATAAAGTCGATCGCAGCCGCCGTCGCCTCATGACCGAAGAAGAGTTTCAGACCAACAAGGCCGATTGGATCTCCACCGGTACCGTCAAGGCGAAGGGGCAGGTGCTGAAACTGAACGCGACCCGCGCGGCCGAACTTGGCATCGCCCGGTTCACCGTCGACAACTCCGAGATCGCCGAGGTCTATGCGCTCTACGGCGTCGAGGCCGGCAAGGTCCGGGAAGCCACGCCCGGCTGGCTCGACCGCTTCGCCAACTACATCCGCCTGCCGGCCGTCACCGTGATCCTGGTGGTCATCGGTTTCGCAGGCCTGATCCTCGAAATCAAGGTCCCCGGCGTCACCGTCCCCGGCATCATCGCCGCCCTCTGCTTCATTCTCGTGTTCTGGTCCCACTCCCAATACAGCGGACAGACCGCCATCCTCGGCGGACTCATCTTCCTCTTGGGATTGATCCTCCTGCTCGTCGAGATCTTTGTGATTCCCGGCTTCGGCGTCACTGGGTTGCTCGGCATTCTGTTTCTCATCGGCGGCGTCGGCCTCGCCACCTTCGACCGTATTCCCGACACCATGGAAGACTGGACCCAGTTCGGCGGCCGCATCACGATGTACGTCGGCGCCATGGCCGCCAGCATGGCCATCGCCTTCTTCATCGCACGATTCCTCCCGCAGATCCCGTTCGCCAACCGAATGGTCCTGACGCCGCCGACCGAAGACCCGAACGCCAGCCCGATCGCCGACCTGCCCGGGGCTGCCGCGGCCGCTGCGCTCCTCGGTGCCATCGGCACCACGGCCACGCAACTCCGACCCGCCGGCATGGCGCAATTCGGCGAACAATACGTCGACGTCGTCAGCGAGGGCGGCTTCGTCAACTCCGGCGTCCGCGTGCAGGTGGTCGAAGTGGAAGGAACCCGTATTGTCGTGAAGGAAGTCTGAGCATTCCTCCATCGGGGCCGCTCGCGTGTCGTATCTGTCCATCGCCATCATCCTGGCCGTCTTGGGCCTCGTGCTGTTCCTCGCGGAATACTTCCTGCCGACCGGCGGTCTCCTGATCGTCTGCGGCTTCCTTGTGTCCGCCGGCGCCGTCGGCGTCATCGCCGCGAACACCGAGGACTACCGCGAGACGATCGCCGCCATCGTGATCCTCTGCATCGGCGAGCCGATCTTCGCAATCGCCGGCATGTCGCTGGCCGGGAAACGGCTGGCGCTCAAGGCCGTCGCCGAGTCCTCCGACGGCGAGGCTCCGGCCGACGGTGAGCCGTCCCCGCTGGTCGGGCGCTTCGGCAAAACCCTCACGCCGCTGCGGCCCTCGGGTGCCGCGGAGTTCGACGGCCGTCGCTTCGACGTCGTCTCCGAAGGGATGCCGATCGAAGCCGACGCATGGGTCAAATGCATCGAGGTGAAGGGCGCCCGCGTTGTCGTGCGGCCGGTTCCCAAGCCGCCCGACTTGAATGAAATCGAACTGGAAGACCTGAAATAGTGCGTCGCCGCCCACGAAGGAGCGGTATAGTAAAACCCCACGGGAGCCCTCTCTCCCCGCGAACCGATACCCCACGAAAGGAAACGGCCCGTGACCACCGTGAACTCGGCCCTCTTGTACGCCCAGGGGCGGACCGCCGGCGACAACATGAATACCGTCTGGATCGTCGTCGCCGCGATCGCGGTCCTCATCTTCGTCGTCTTCCTCTTCATCTTCTTCAGCTTTGTCCGGCTCTGGATCCAGAGCCTGCTCACCGGCGCCAACATCGGCATCGGCACACTGATCGGCATGAAGTTGCGGAACGTGGACTACGGCCTGATCGTGAAGCAGAAGATCGCCCTCGTGCAGGCCGGCGTGAAAGTGACGACCGGCGACCTCGAAAGCCACTACCTCGCACGGGGCAACGTGCCGAAGACCGCCGCGGCCGTGATCGCGGCCCACAAGGCCGGCCTGGATCTCCCGTGGCGCACCGCCGCCGCGATCGACCTCGCCGGCCGGGACGTGTTGGAAGCCGTCCGCACCAGCGTGAATCCGAAGGTCATCGACTGCCCCGACCCGGCCAAGGGCAAGCAATTCCTCGACGCCGTCTGCAAGAACGGGATTCAGCTCCTCGCCAAGGCCCGCGTGACCGTGCGGACGAAGCTCGAACGGCTCGTCGGCGGTGCGACCGAGGAAACGATCATCGCCCGCGTCGGCCAGGGGATCGTGAAGGCCATCGGTTCGGCGCACGACCACAAGGAAGTGCTCGCGAACCCCGGTATGATCTCGGAGGAAGTGCTGAAGTCCGGCCTCGACGCCCAGACCGCGTTCGAGATCGTCTCGATCGACATCGCGAACCTCGAACCGGGTGAAAACATCGGCGCGAAGTTGGCCGCCGACCAGGCCGGGTCCGACCTTCGCGTCGCGCAGGCCGAGGCCGAGAAGCGCCGGGCCGCCGCCGTCGCGCTCGAGCAGGAGATGAAGGCTCGCGTCGAGGAGTTCCGCGCAAAAGTCGTGGAGAGCGAGGCGCAGGTGCCGATGGCCATTGCCGTCGCCTTCCGCGAAGGCAAGATGGGCGTCATGGACTATTACAACATGCGGAACCTGCAATCCGACACGTCGATGCGCAACAGCATCTCGGCATTGTCGGGCGGCACTTCCGAAAGCGGTCGGACGAACTAACGGAGGCCGACCATGAATGTCTGGGTCGTTGTCATCATCATCGTCATCGCGGTGGTCAGCGCCATCGCGCAGACGATCAAGAACCAGCAGGAAAAGGAACAAGCGCCGCGCCGGCGGAATAACAATTCCCGCGCGAACGCGTCGGGTGTGAAGACGGGCGCGAGCGACATGGACCGCTTCCTGCAAGAGATCGAAAAACTCCGCAAGCGAGCCGCGGACGGCGGCGAGGAACCGAAGAAGCCCGCCTCCCGGCCGGCGAAGACCACCCGCGGCGTGCCGACCGTGGCACCGGCGAAGAAATCGAAACGGGACGTACCCACGATCCCCGTTTCGCGCCGCATCGAAGACCTGCCTTCGGCGACGGTGGTTCCGCCCCCGCCCCCGCCGCCGACGCCGTTCCCGGTCGAGGCTCCCACGCCCCCGCCGCCGGTACCGGCCCTGTCGCTCGACCGTCCGATGGTGTCTAAGACGTCGCGACCGGCCATGGCGACTCCGTTCGGCAAGAACCTGTTTACGATGCTCGGCAATAAACAATCGATTCCCACGATCATCGTCTTACAGGAGATCTTCGGCCCTCCGAAGTGCCGACGGGGTTGACGGCGAACCGGGCGCGAGTCGCCCGGTTCTTCGTTTCATAACGGTCGTAGAGGCGATAATCCCGCCATCGCAATCTCCCTTGCTTGCCAGTCGGTGCGCGTCGGTCATAATCGGGCATGAAAGCCATCGCCGCCGCGCTCGTCGTCGCTCTTGCCGCCCCCACCTTCGCCGGCACCACGGCCGCCGAACTCCGCCGTTCCAGCACCTGCGAATTGGAAGCCCTCTTTCGTTGTGGGGTGCTCGCCTGCGCGCCGTGCGGTCCGACTCGCGGCACCGTCCTCCACGCCGACGGCGCCCTGCCACGGCTCAAGGCCCGCTTGCAGGGATCGATTTGGAAGGGCAAGACGTTCCACGCCGACGGAACCTTCACGAACCGCTGGCTGGGCGGCATTACGGCCGGCACCCACGCCGTCTGCATCGAACCGAGCTGGCTCGACGGCCAACCGTGCCTTGTGCTGCAATATCCCCCCGACGCCCGCGCCTTCCCCAACGCCCGCGACGAACTTCGCCTCATCGCTCCGAACACCTGGCTCGGGCACAGCTACGACACCGTCACGGGACGAACGAAGAACTGGTTCGTCCTCGAAGGACGATGAATCACTTCGGACGCTTGCAGAACCATTCCCGACGCACCGTCGGGTTTTGAACAATTCCAACGCGAACACCCCGTCCCGACTTGCGATTGCGTCGGTTTTGGCGGTTTCGTATAGTCGCCACAACGTTCCAAAACGCGACCGGCCGGACGGGAAGGACCCCGCATGGCACTGGCACATTCGCCGGGCACTCGAGAAACATTTGTCCGTTCGCCGGCCACGACGTCCGTCGCGGTCGTCATCGTCAATTTCTGCCAGTGGCGGAATACCGAACGGCTCGTCCGGCAGTTGCGGCGTTCGATCCTGATGCGGGACCGCGAAACCGCCTTCGCCATCGTCGACAACGCTTCGCCGCACGACCCGGCCGCCGAACGCTTGCGACGATTCCCGGATACACGGATCGTGGCCAACCTGCGCAACGTCGGATTCGCCGCGGCGGTGAATCGCGGGGCGGATCTTTTTGCAAGCGATTGGATCCTGCTGTTGAATCCCGACGTGAGCGTACCGGACGGCTTTCTGGACGATGTCCGCGCGGCGGCCGATCGGGCCGAACGCGACGATCCTTCAATAGGCGCGATCGGCTTCCGGCTGGTGGATGCGAATGGCGCGCCGCAGGCGTCGGCCGGACCGTTTCCAACCTTTTCCTCGACCATTCTCGGCCTGCTGCGCCCCCGCGCGAGCCGCAAGTGCCGGCACTACGCGACGGATCAACCACGCGACGTCGATTGGGCGACGGGCGGCTGCCTGCTCGTGCGGCGGGATTGCTTTCGGGACACGGGCGGGCTGGATGAGCGATATTTCCTTTACTACGAGGATGTGGATTTCTGCCGGCGTGCCCGTGCGGCCGGTTACACCGTGCGGTACGATCCGTCGGTGACAGCGACGCACCACTCGCCTTTGCACGGCCGGCGTGTTCCGGCGGCGATGCGGCTGGTGACACGGCAGGCGCTGCTGGCGTACGCCGACCGGCACTGGTCGGCGCGGGAACGCAGGTGGCTGAAACGAATCGTCCGGCTGGAGGCTCTCACGCGCCGCGGGCAGGCCACGATCTTCGGCCGACGCGAGGACGCGGAACTTTACCGGCGGCTTGGCGAACTTGCGAATCAGCCGACACTCGACCGCGTCCGCGAGGCCGCCGAGTTCCTGCGCTCCGTTTCGGCCAGCCACGATCTGCCGTCATGACACTTTCCATCGTCATCCCGTCGCATAAACGGGTCGATTTGTTGAAGCCCTGCCTCCGGGCCGTCATCCCGTTCGCACCCGCAGGCACACAAGTCATCGTCGTTGACGACGGCTCACCGAACGGCATCGTCTCCCATGCGGCCCGTGAATTCCCGGGTGTGACGATTGTCCGCCACGAGCGGTCCCGCGGTTTCTGTGCGGCGGCAAACGCCGGCATCGCCGCTGCGACGGGCGACATCGTCGAGATGCTCAATGACGACACGGAGCCGGTAGCCGGTTGGGCTCACGCGGCGGTAGCCAGATTCTCGGATGCGAACGTCGTCGCGGTGGCGCCGCTCATTCTCCAGCATGGCACTGAACGGATCATCGACTCGGCCGGGGACGACTACGACACTGGCGGCTTCGCGACGAAGCGCGGCCACGGCGTTCGGTTCGAAGCGAACGGAAACTACGCGAAACCCGGCCCGGTCCGTGCCGCGAGCGCAGCAGCGGCGTTCTATCGTCGCGACGCGCTGATCCGAGTCGGGGGCTTCCCGGAATCGTTCGGCGCGTATTTTGACGACGTGGATCTCTCGCTAAGACTCGGCCAGATCGGTGAAATCCACTACGAGCCGGCCTCGATCGTCTGGCATCACGTCTCGGCAAGCCACGGACGAAATCCTTCGCGAGCACTGATCGAACAGCAGTCGCGGAACGAGGAGTTGCTGTATTGGCGTAACGCGGTCGGGCGCGACCGCTGGCGGTGCCTGCCCCGGCATACCATAGTGCTAGCCGCGAAGGCGATTCGGCGCTATCGCGAGGGCCGTTTGGCACCGTGGTGTTCCGGGCGATGGCAGGCCTGGCGCCGACTGATTAACGATCAGGCAACAACTGCACGAATTGAGGGCAACCTATTCTGAGCGATCGGACAACTCTGTGCAATCAAAAGTCCACAAAGACAATGGAATCAATGACTTGCGAAATCTACCAAGTCAATTCACATCGTTTGGCACGAGGAATGCTTTATCCTCTTTCAGAAAAGCCGGTTCGTTGATGGAGGGAGAGGCCATCAGCGGATCGGTTTTTTCTTTTCATTTCGCGATCGCCACCTTGGCCATTTTCCGACCCAGACGCACCACCATACCATCGACGATTTCCACGCTGGCTTTCTCATCCGCCGGCTTCGAACGATCCGGGCCGAAGTTGAATGCGCCTTCGCGGATCTTCTGGCGGGCCTCGCTGTTGCTCTTGCAGAAGCCGATCGCGACAAGCAGTTTGATGGCGGGCATGCGGCCATCGGCGAGTTCTGCGGACGGGATCGACGCCGTCGGCATGTCGTCGGGGTCGCCCTTCTCCTCGAACTGCTTCTTCCAGTCCGCGAGCACGTGATCGACGCCGGCTTCACCGTAGTAGAATCGCACGATTTCGGAACCGAGTCGCTTCTTGGCCTCGTTCGGCTTGCCCGCCAGGATCGAGGCAATCTCGCCAGCAGGCACGTCGGTCAGCAACTCGAACCATTCCCGCATCAACTCGTCCGGGATGCGCATCGTCTTGCCAAACTGCTCCTTGGCCGGCTCCCCGACGCCGATGTAATTGCCGACCGACTTGCCCATCTTTTTATCGCCGTCGGTGCCGCGGAGGATCGGCAGTGTCAGGCAGACCTGCGGCTCCTGGCCGACCTCGCGCTGGAGGTCGCGGCCGACCATCAGGTTGAAGAGTTGCTCGGTGCCTCCAAGCTCAACGTCGGCCCGGATCTCGACGCTGTCCCAACCCTGCAATAGCGGGTAGAGACACTCGTGCAGGTAGATCGGCATCTTCGTCTCGTGGAATCGCTTCGCGAAATCCTCCCGCGCAAGGAGTTGCTGTACCGTCGCGCGGCCGAGCAGGCGCAGCATGTCGGCGAAACCCCACTTCGCAAACCATTCACCGTTCGGCCGCACTTCCGCCTTCGTCACGTCCACAACCTTCGCGATCTGCGTGAGGTAGCTCTCGGCGTTCTTCGCGATCTGGGCCTCGTCCAGTCCTTTGCGGGATTCGTCACGACCGGAGGGATCGCCGACCATCGCCGTGGCGGTACCGATGATGAGCACGGCCGTGTGACCGAGCTCCTGGAACTGGCGCAGCTTCCGCAACGGGACCGTGTGCCCGAGGTGGACGTCGAATCCGGTGGGATCGATGCCGTACTTCACGCGCAGCGGCTGGCCGGTCTTGTGGCTGCGTTCGAGCTTTGCACGCAGCTCCGTCTCCTTCTCGACGTGGGATGCGCCGCGGAGCAGGAGGGAAAGCTGCTCGTCAACCGACCGAAAGTTCGACATTGAAGATGCCTCAGAATTTAGCCACAGATAAACACGGAAAAACACGGATGATGAACTCAAATCTTATCTGTGTTCATCTGTGTTTATCCGTGGCTAAATTTAATTCCAGAATTGATGTCGTCCCACGGCCTTGAACGCATCGCGGACGTGGTGGCAGGTTGGCGTTTTCGCATCGGCGGGCCAACTGATCGCGAGGACGTCGAACCGGACATTGACGTTGCCGAGCAATCGCTTGCGGGCCAGGTAGCGGAGCGTCGCCTCGGTGAGTTGTTTCTGCTTCGTGAAGTTTACGCTGTCGAGCGGTCGGTGTAGGTCCGGCGAGGCGGTCGAGCGGACTTCGACGATGACGAGTTCGCCGGTGGCGCTGTCGAACGCGATGAGGTCGAGTTCGCCCTGTGGGTCGGCGACGTTGCGGGCGAGGATTCGCAGACCGGACCTGCCGAGGAACTTCGCGGCGGCCCGCTCGGAGCGGGTGCCGAAC
The DNA here is from genome assembly GCA_022842245.1 of Gemmataceae bacterium. Taxonomy (GTDB): domain Bacteria; phylum Planctomycetota; class Planctomycetia; order Gemmatales; family Gemmataceae; genus Limnoglobus. The sequence goes on along the minus strand of JALHPZ010000009.1, from coordinate 132,088 downwards.
CACTTTCGCCACCACGGCCACCGACTCAAACTGATGGAGCAAGGTTTGTCGGCCATCGAAAGCCAGTCCCGAGATCGCGAAAGCCCGAAAATACGAAACCCCGAAAAGAAATCCATGGATTTCGGGCTTTCTTACTTTCGGGCTTTCGCGATCTCGGATTCTTGTTCCTACTTCTTCGCGGTCTTCGCGGCTTCCTTCGCGGCGGCCTTCTTCGCCTGGCGCTTGCTGGTGCCGCCCTCCGTCTTGGCCTTCGCGGCGGCTTCCTGAGCGGCCTTCGTTTCGGCTTCCGCCGCAGCCTTGATTGCCTTGTCGATCTGGACCTGGCGCTTCGCGTCGTCCTTGATCTTTGTGGCCTTGCCCACGCGATCACGCAAGTAGTAAAGCTTTGCCCGGCGGACCATGCCGGCCTTCTTCACTTCGATCTTCGCGATCCGCGGCGAATGAACGAGGAAGATCCGCTCGACGCCCTCGCTCTGCACGAGGCGGCGGACGGTGAACGTCTCCTTCGCCCCGGCGCCACTCCGAGAGATCACGGTGCCGCTGAACACCTGCACTCGCTCCTTCTGGCCATCGAGGAGCTTCTGGTGAACATCCACCGTGTCGCCGATGCGGAAATCGGGCACGTCGCTTTTCTTCTGTGCGTCTTCAACCAGGGCCAGGAGTCGGTTTTGCATCGGTCGTCTCGGTTCGAGGAGTTCGGTTTCGGGATTCCCGTTCGCGCCATTCGGCGATGGCCCGGTGGTTGCCGCTCAGGAGCACCTCGGGCACGTCGAGTCCGCGATAACTCCGCGGCCTCGTGTATTGTGGATGTTCCAGTCGACCCGTCTCGTTGTGGCTGTCATCGGCGGCGCTGGCGTCATCGCCGAGCACACCGGGCACCAACCGGATCACGGAGTCGATGACCGCCATCGCCGGAACTTCGCCGCCGTTGCAGATGAAGTCGCCGAGCGAAATCTCGTCGGGCCGCAACACCGTTCGGATCCGGTCGTCAAAGCCTTCGTATCGGCCACAGAGCAGGAGGATCCTCGGCTCGCCCGAAATCTCCTCGACCACCCGCTGCGTCAACCGACGGCCTGTCGGCGTCAGCATCACGAGCCGACCGGGGTTCGCGTCCTTCGCCCGCACGGCCTCGACGCAGTCAACCACCGGTTGCGCCATCATCAGCATTCCGGGGCCACCGCCGTACGGCCGGTCGTCCACGCGGCTATGCTTGTCCGTCGTCCAGTCCCGGATATTCCAGAGGTCCACTCGCACAAGCCCAGCCTGGATGGCGAGCTTCAACAAACTCTGCGAGAGATACCCTTGAAACAAGTCCGGAAAGAGCGTCAGCACGTCGAATCGGATCGACTTCGCGGCGCCCACGGCGGACCCTTACTTCGCGGGCGCGGCCTTGGCGGCTTCGGCTTTCGCTGCCGCTTCCGCCTCGCGCTCTTCCCACGTCTTGAGGAACTTGTCGAAGAGCACCTGACAGTGGTCGGACGCCTTCGCGCCCACGCCCTGCCAGTACTTGATGCGGGACGGCACGAGCGTGACTCGCTTGTCCTTCTCCGCCACGTGCGGATCGTAGGTGCCGAGTTCCTCGATCACCTTGCCGTCGCGCGGCTGGCGCTTGTCAATCGCCACGATGCGGTAGTAGTGCCGGTGCGTCCGGCCCATTTGTTTCATGCGAATCACGACGGCCACGGTCTCGCCTCACGCTTGCCGGTACGGATCTTCCAGATGCGTCAATCTAGCGACCCCCCGGTATTTCGGCTAGCGATTCTCTTGGTTTTTCCTGCGGGCATGAACCGATCCGGTCCGGTCTCCCCCCGTCCGATTATTCCGATTCTGACGAATCTTATTTTCCCGGACGAACGAATCGAACCGTGGGAAATCGTTTCGTCGACGCGTATGTTCCGAAGATAATGGAATCCCGATGCTAGGGGTTTTGGAAATGGCTCGCAAACCGATTCGATCCCGCCTTCCCCTCCGGTTCGTCGAGTTGGAAGACCGCGCGGTACCGGCGACCTTCACCCCCACGACCTTCGCCGACCTCGACACAATGGGCGTCGACCTCGCCACCGGCATGTTACCCACCGGCGAGATCACGCTCCGTTCCGCCATCCTCGCCGCGAACGCGACGGCTGGTGCGGACACGATCATCCTACCGAACGGAACTTATTTCCTGTCGTTGACTGGTGCGGAAGAGGACACCGGCGCGACCGGCGACCTCGACGTGACCGACGTCGTGACGATCGAAATGACGAACGCGATCGTGGACGCCTCGAAACTCGGCGATCGCGTCTTCGATATTCCGAACCTCTCTGCAGTCGTCACGATTCGAAACGGTACGATCCAAGGCGGGACGCACACACCCACAACGAATGACAATTTCGGCGAAGCCTCGGGCGGCGGCATCCGCAATGCGGGATCGCTGACGCTTGAGGACGTCATCGTCACGAACAATCGCGCGATCGGCGCCGACGCCGTCGGTTTTGATTTCGGCGGCTCGGCCTTTGGCGGCGGGATCGACAACATCGGTACCCTGGCGATCAATGGGGGTGAGATCACGTTCAACACGGCCACCGGCGGTGCCGCACTCGACAGCTTCCCCGGAGGCGGGTCCGGCTTTGGCGGGGGGCTTTCGTCGCGCAGCAACGGCTCGGTCCTGTTGGTTGGTGTCCGCATCGCCAACAACGGCGCGTTCGGCGGCATTGGTAAAGGCATCAGCGAAGGCGATTCGGTCGGCGACGCCTTTGGCGGCGGGGCTTATATCGATGGATTTTCCGATAATACGATCGTCTCCTCCCTGATCGAAAACAATCAGGCCGTCGGTGGCGATGGAACTCTCGGATCGAGCGGCGGATTGGCATCCGGGGGGGGCATCGCCGCCCGAGGGTCGATCAACCTAGTCGATTCCACGCTCAGAGCCAACCGGGCCCAAGGCGGCCTCGGTACCGGAGACAGCTTATTCGGCGGGAACGGCGGGGATGCGATCGGCGGCGGCATGTCTGCCATCGCGTTCAACACCATCAATATCCGCAATTCGACCATCTCCGGGAACCAGACGATCGGCGGCGACGGCACATCGGGCCTCTCGTCGAATATCGGCGGCGGCGCCTTCGGTGCCGGACTATACCTCGACACGTCGTTCTCATCCGGAGCGTTCATTTCCAACGCTACGATCACCGACAACGAAGCCATCGCCGGCAACGGGGATGAACCCGGATTCGCTGAAGGCGGCGGCCTCACCGGCTTGACCTTCCAGGGCGGCCCGACTACCAGCGTTCAAAGCAGCATCGTCGCCGGCAATCGGGCACCGTCCGACCCGGACGTCGCCAACCAAGGCTCCATCAGTGTCCAGCAACCCTTCAATTCCCTCGGCAACAACCTGATCGGCGCGAGCGATGGTACCAACGGCTTCATCGACGGCGCCAACGGCGATCAGGTCGGCTCGCTCAGCACGCCTCTCGATCCGCTTCTCACGCCCCTCGGTTTCTTTGGTGGGTCCCCGCTCTCGCTCGTGCACGCCTTGAATATCGGAAGCCCCGCTCGCGATGCGGGTGTCGACGGCGGTCAGACGTCCGACCAACGTGGCACCGGCTTCGACCGTGTCATTAATGCCAATGCCGATATCGGTGCCTTCGAAGTGCAGATCCCTGCGAACACCACACTGACGGTTCCCGACCCCGCCATCGCCGGCCAGACCCTTACCCTAACCGCCACCGTCACCGATCTGCGATTCCCGCCCACCGGGTCCGTCGAATTCTTCGTCAACGGTTCGTCCGTCGGCACGGCTTCGCTCGATGCCAACGGCGTCGCCACTCTCGACACGATCCTCGGCATGCCGGGATTCTTCACGGCGTCGTTCAATTACTCCGGCGATGCCGCCTACCTCGCCGTCTCGTCGCCTACCGGCGAATTCAATGCGATCGCCGCGACAAACTCCACCGTCGCCGCCATACCCGATACGACATTCGTCACTCAGGCGGTTTCGCTGGTTTCGGTCGTGTCTTCCCCGTTCGCTGGCACGCCCACCGGTACCGTCCAGTTCTTCGTCGACGGCTCGGCCTTCGGAATACCGGTCGCCCTTGACGGCACCGGTACCGCCACGCTTTCCGTGCCCGCCGGCTTCGCCATTGGTGCCCATACCGTCGAATCGATCTACTCCGGCGATTCCGCGTTCGCGCCGTCCTCCGCGGGGCCGAGTCCGTTTCTCGTTACCCCTTCGCCCACGGCGACCACCGTCTTCGTCTTCCCGAATCCGGTCTTCGCCACTGATCCGATCTTCCTCTCGGCGTCTGTCGTCGGACAGATTTCGACGCCGCCGACAGGCTCCGTGACGTTCACCATCGACGGCGAGATCGTCGGAATCTCCTCGCTGGACGGATCCGGAAACGCGTTCCTGACCTTGTCCGCCGGACTGGAAATCGGCGACGGGAACTTCGACGTCGTCGCGACCTATGCCGGTGATATGAACCATCTGGGATCGAGTTCCGCGAACACCGTCCTGAGCGTGATTCCCGTGCCGACGAGGACGATCGTCTCCGCCGAGCCGGATCCAACGACGCAAGGCACCGCCGTCGTATTGACTGCCAATGTTGATTTCGACGTGCCACCCGAAACGAGCGCTCAGCGAGCCGGGGTGAATCCGGCCATACTCGATGGCACCGTGAACTTCTTCAACGGAACCACGCCGCTCGGCTCCGCGCCGATCAACGCCGGCATTGCGACGCTCGTCGTGACGAACCTGCCGGTCGGAATCAATACGATCTCGGCCACCTTCGTACCCGCCACCGGCAACCTTGCCGGCAGCAGCGGCACCACGTCAGCCACGGTCAACCCGCGATCGCAGGTCCAGGAAATCTTCGCCGCCTCGTCCGGTTATGGCATCATTACCACGGTGAAGGTGTACGACCCCAACGGGGTTCAACTCGCCGAGTTCCAACCCTACGGCCCCGAGTACTGGTGCGGTGCCGTCGTCGCGACCGGCGACGTCACCGGCGACGGACTTGAAGACGTGATCGTCGGCACGGCCCTCAGCGGCGGGCCGCATGTCAAGGTCTACGACGGGTCGACCTTCAACCTCATCGCGGAATTCTTCGCCTATGATCCGTCCTTCCGCGGCGGAGTGAACGTCGCCGCCGGAGACCTCGACGGCGACGGCATCGCGGAAATCATTACCGGTGCCGGCCCCGGTGGCGGGCCGCAGGTCAACGTCTTTTCGTTCGATCCCGCGGCCGGGTTAAGCTTGCGAAACAGCTTCTTCGCTTACGATCCCGATTTCCGCGGCGGCGTCACCGTCGCCGTCGCGGGCGGTCTGCTTGCCACCGGACCGGGCTTCACCGGCGGGCCACACGTCAAGATCTTCAGCGGCCCCGACGCGAATCTCGTGGCGAGTTACTTTGCCTTCGATCCGAATTCTCGCAGCGGCGTGAACGTCGCGTTGAGTTTCGACGGCACGGGCCTCGTGCTCACCGCCGGCACCGACGCCGGCCGGCAGCCACTCGTGCAGACCTTCGACGCCCTGAGCGGACAAGCCCTGGACACGCAAATGATCTACGAGCCCGGTTTCCTCGGCGGCGTGACCGTCACCAACGTGACGACCGCGAACGGCGAACTCCGCCAAGTCTTTGGCACCGGCCTCGGCGGCGGCCCGCGCGTCCGCGTCCTCGGACCCGACGGCGCGTCCTTGCTCGACTTCTTTGCCTTTGGCGAGGACTTCCGCGGCGGCGTGTTCGTCGGTTAAGGCTTCAACGCCCACTCGAAGTAGTCGTCGATCCGCGCGTTCGATTCTTCCGTCGGCTCGTGCGTCGGGCGATTCGTCATACCGACGCGCCGTTCATAGCCCAACAGTTTGTTCACGGCGACCGCGTGGTTCAGCGCCGCCCAGCGGCTTGGCGGGTCTTCGGAGCCGCCCGATACGAGGAACGGGCGCGGTGCCATCAGCGCATGAAGTTCGTGGAGGTCCCGACCTGTTTCGACGAGCATCTTGTAAGGCCCCTGGCGCGGAAAGTCTTTCGTCAGCACACCGCGTTTCCGTTCCTTACCCGGCTCGAATCCGAGATACCAAGGCTCCCAGTAGTTCACGTTCGAACGAGATTCGTCAAAGACAATGCCGCCATCGGACCACGCCGCTGCGGCGAAATCGTCGTTCAGGCAACTCGCGAACATCGCCCACTTGCCTCCATAGGAATGGCCGACGATGCCAATCCTCTTCGGATCGACCTGCGGCATGTTCGCGAGGACGTTCCGGCAGTTCGCCGCGACATAGGCGTGATACGACAGCGGCTGGAGCTTGCAGGTCTCCTTGTTCGGCCAATAGGTCTCGTAGTGGCTGCCGAGTGAGAGCGCGACGAATCCCTTCTTCGCAAGGCGATAGGCGAAGTCGCGGAAGCCCTTCGTTCCTTCGCCGATGCCGGTCTTGGAATCGTAGAAGACAACAACCACGGCCGGGAACGGCCCCGTCCCTTCAGGAATGAGAATGTGGGCGTCGTCGTTCGTGCGATCCGGTGCGACCTGGATCCGAACATGCTGCTGCGTGAAGTTCTCCCGCTTCCTCGAGGAGAGCACTTCGACCGTCGGCTTCTCTAGTACTTTGGGCCACGGCCCGAGTGCGTCGAACCAAGCCTTACGAATCTCGGCGCGGCGCTTCGACCAGTCGGCGGCCGTCTTTACCGGCGAACCATCGGCGAAGGTCAACACCGATTTGAACTTGCCGAGGTCATTCGCGAATTCTTTCGGCACCTCGAAGTACGGCGCGAGCGCCGGCGGCAGCGAGGCCGTCTTCTGCGGCAGCTTGATCTTCGCGAGATAGATCGCCGACTTGCCTTCGTGGGAGGAGTAGTAGCTGAACCAGAGCAGCCCGTCGTGCCAGACCATGCCGGGGTAGCTGGTATCGCCGCTACTCTTGAGTGTCAGCACCGGTTCGTAGGCTCCGTCGGCGGTCATGGTGGCGATCACGGTCTTCGCGCCGCCGGGGTAACTGCGGCCGCCGGCCCAGAGCGCGCCGTCGGGCGTCTGGATGAAGTTCGGCCCGCCGAGGCGGTGCTTCGTCTCGACCCACTTCCACTCCTTGTACGGAGCCTTGCTGCGGCCGATCCAGCCGAAAGTGTTGCCCGCCTCGCGGCGGACGAGCGCGACCATCTCGCCGTCGGGGAGGAAGCGGATCGTGGTTTCGTTCGGATGGCCGGGTACGTCGAGGTGCGTGACGAGATCGAACTTCTCGCCGTCGACGCTGACGACGAGTTTGAGCTTCCACTCGGCCGGCCCGGGTTCGACCTTGCCGGTCTTGGCGGCGTCTTGGGCCTCCTTCATCGCCCGCGCCTGTGGGTTGTACGTCACGCCGTAGCACTTGCGGTCGTGCCACGTCACGCGCCAGAGCCATTCGCCTTCGGTGAGCACGCGCTTCGGCGCGGTCCAGTTCGTGCCATCCTTCGAGAACATCGTCCGCGGCTGGCGGCCGATGAGCGTCTTCCCTTCATAAACCGATCCGCCGGCGACGATCATGAGTCGGCCGTCGGGCGTGACGGAGAACTTCGGATCGCGCAGGTCGATCCCCTTCTCGGTGATGCCGGCGACGGAATCCCACAACTCGCCATCCGTGGAAACCAGCACGCGGATGACGCCGTCGCCACCGACGTGGGCGTCCGCTTCACGAAACGTGCAGTACCATTTGCCGTCCCAGCGGATCAGATCGGTGAAGGCATTGTGCTGGCCCTTGTCCCAGATCTTCGCCGTTGAGTAGACCTCCGGCCCCGTGGCGAAGGCCGGAATATTTACGAACAGGAACACCACGAGCGGAACGATACGGCGTGTCATGGATTTCACCGGGGAGTGAGGCGAACGCTGTGGATATAGTTTTGTCTGGATTCGGAACAATGAAAAACTCAAAATGGGAAATGATAAAGGTCGGACCCTCCCACCGAGTTCCCATCATGTCCCGCTCGCTCCTACTCCTCGTGCTCTTCACCACAACTCTTCGTGCCGAGAACTGGCCCGGCTGGCGCGGCCCGCGCGGCGACGGCACCAGCGCCGAGAAAAACCTGCCGACCGAGTGGAGCGCGACGAAGAACGTAAAATGGAAGCTCAAGCTCCCCTCGCCCGGGAATTCCAGCCCCGTCGTCTGGGGCGATCGCGTCTTCCTCACGCAATCCATCGACAAAGCCGGCACCGAACGCGCCTTGCTCTGCATCGATCGCAAGACGAGCAAGATCCTCTGGCAGAAGTCGATCCCGTTCAAGGACAAGGAACCGACGCACGCTACGAATCCATACTGCGCTGCGACGCCCGTGACCGACGGCGAACGCGTCATCGCCTCTCACGGCTCGGCCGGCCTCGTCTGCTACGACTTTCAGGGCAACCAACTCTGGCACCGCGACCTCGGCCTGTTCATCCACATCTGGGGCACCGCCGCGTCGCCGATCCTATACGGCGATCTCGTGATCCTCAACTGCGGCCCCGGCGATCGCACCTCCTTGCGGGCCTTCGACAAAAAGACCGGGAAGGACGCCTGGGAAGTGCCCGAACCGGGCGGCAAGGCGGGCACGAGTCAGGCCGATTGGATCGGTTCGTGGAGTACGCCGCACGTCGTGAAGGTTGACGGCAAGGACCAACTGCTGATGTCGTGGCCGAATGTGCTGAAGTCGCACGATCCGAAGACCGGCGACGTGCTCTGGAGTTGCAAGGGGCTGACCAAACTCGTCTACACTTCGCCCGTGACGGACGGCCAGTATGCTGTCGCGATGTCCGGCTACGGGGGCGCGGCCATCGGATTCAAACTCGGCGGGTCCGGCGACGCGACTGAAACGAACCGCCTCTGGCATCACAACAAATCGAACCCGCAGCGTATCGGTTCCGGAGTCATCGTCGGTGAACACCTCTACATGGCCAATGCCGGCGCGAACACCATCCAGTGCATCGAGGTGAAAACCGGCAAGGACCTGTGGGATAAGCAGACGCTCGGTGTCGCCTGCTGGGGCAGCCTCGTGCTTGCCGACGGCAAGCTCTATACGACCGACCAGAACGGTGACACGTTCGTCCTGGAGGCGAAGCCGAAGTTCGAACTCGTCGCCCGAAACAAGCTCGGGGAGCACTGCAACGCGTCGCCGGCGATTTCCAACGGCGACATTTTCATCCGGACCTATCAGCACCTCTGGTGCATCGGCGCGAAGTAAAGCTCACTTCATCAGCACGGCCGGGATCGCGGGGACGGCACCGCGGAGCTTGGTCAGCCGTCCCTCGGCTTTCTTGACCTTCGCCGAGTTCGGCGCGAGCTGGGCCGCGAGTTCAAGGCACTTCGCCGCCTCGTCGGCCTGGCCTTTGGCCGCGAACGAGTCCGCCAGCGCCAGTTGCAGTTCGGCGGCCGATTCGTTCGCCCGCCGGGCCGACGCGGCGAGTTTGTGCGGATCGGCCTTGATGTCGGCCGCGAGCGCGGCAGCGGCTTTCGCTTCGGCCGTGCCGTCGAGCAGTTCGGCGAGGTGGAGAGCCTCGGCGTGGGCACCGGCCTTGGCGAGATCCCGCGCCGCCGTCAGCAACGCCGTCGCCCGCAGCGCGAGCGCCACGCGATCGAGCCGGTCGACGCCAAGCGCGACCAGCCGTGCTTCCGCGAGCTTGGCCGGCTCGGTGCCGGCGAACACACGAGTGATTTCGTCCAACTGTTTGATGGCTGGCTCGCGGTCCGCAGCGTCTAGCGCGGCGACCGCTTTCCGCAATCGCTCGCCCCCGGCTTTCTCCACATCCGCCAACATGGCCTTCGCCTTCGTCTCGGTCGGCTTCCCTCTCGCCACCATTGCGAGCCGTTGCAGGATCGGAACCGCCCGGCCGTATTCACCGGCCTTGATCGCCGTCGCCGCCTCGGCCAGTTCCCGACCCGCCTTCACGTCGGCGGCCACCAGGTCGGTCGTTCGCTTCAACTGATCCTTGAATGCATCGACTTCGACGTAGCCCTGCACAAAGGCGTGAATCGTACCGTCCGCTCCGGCCAGCACGGTCGTCGGATAGAGCTGTACGTTGAGTTTCTGGACGAGATTCGCCTCCTTGGCACCGTCGAGTTTGAGCGGGATGAAATTCCCGATCATCGCCGCGACGCCGCGGTCCTTCAGCGTCGTCGCTTCCATTTTCTTACAGTAAAAGCAGTCTTCGCTGCCGATCTGCACGAGGATCGGCAGTCCCGTTTCCTGCGATTCCTTGCGGGCGGTGTAGTAGTCGGTGCGCCAGTCGATCTTGGGGTCGGCGGCGCTGGTGGGCGGCGGACCGAACGCGACGACGAGGACAAACAGCGCGAAGGCGCGCGGCGGTGAGACGGACATGGTGTCGTTCCCTGCGGTGCGAATCGAGTCGTCCGGCCCCGCGGCGCTAGTGGGCGCGCGGGTGAGCCTTCTGGTAGCCGTCCTGGAGCCGTTGAGTCGTGACGTGTGTGTAGACCTGCGTAGTCGCCAGGCTCTTGTGGCCGAGCAACTCCTGGACACCGCGGATGTCCGCGCCGGCGTCGAGCATGTGGGTCGCAAAGCTGTGGCGGAGCGTGTGCGGGCTGGTGCGCGGGTCGAGGCCCGCAAGCGCGAGGTAGCGTTCGAGCATCCGGCCGACGCTGCGCGTGGTCAGGCGGCCGCCGTTCTTGTTCAGGAAGACCGCGTCGGTCTCCCGGCCGAGGCCGGCGAGGAGTGCGGCGCGTTCGGGAAGCCACGCTTCGACGGCACGCAGCGCTGCGTCGCCAAGGAGCGCGATCCGTTCCTTCTTCCCCTTGCCTCGGACGACGAGCACGCCGTCGGAACGATCGAGGTCGTCGAGATCCAAACCGACGACCTCGCTGACGCGCAGGCCGGCGGAGTAAAGCGATTCGAGGATGGCGCGGTCGCGGCGGCCGAAGACGGGATTCGCATCCGGCGTCGCGAGCAGTTTCTTCATGTCCGCGACGGTGAGAAAGTGCGGGAGCGTGCGGCCGGGCCGGGGGCCGCGGAGTGCTTCGGCGGGGTTCGTGTCCAGCGTGCCGTCGCGGCGGAGGAACTTGCCGAAGGTGCGCGTGGCGGCGAGCCGGCGGGCGATGGTGGTCTTGGCGTAGCCCTGCTCGTGCATCCACGCGACGAACGCGCGGAGGGAACGCGTGTTCCAGTCGCGGGGTTCGACGGAGGATTTCCGGGCGTGGTCGCGAATGAAATGCAGGCACTGCGCGAGGTCTTCGCGATAGGATTTGACCGTCTGCGGCGACGAGTTCATCTCGAGGCCGAGATGTTGCAGGAACTCGGCGAGTTTCGCTTCGAGGTTCACGCGGCAGTTCCGGGGGTGGACTTCGGGTCCCGCATTCACAGTCGTGAATGCTGTTCCGGAGAGTCCTTCCCCTGTTGCCGGGCACGTTCCGTGAGCACGGCGGCGTCGAACCAGTTGATGGGCGTCCGCGGGTCGGCGGCCGAGTCGCGGATCGTGTCGATCAGCGTGTCGCGGCTGTCGTCGTCGTATACGAAGATGTACCGCTCGTTCCCCTTGAACAGCGCGAGCACGTTCAGTTCCTGGGTCACGGTCGGTCTCCCCGGTCTGGACACGTCCGTATTCCATCGACCGGGGCGGCGGGAAATGTGAACGGAATCCGGTCGGGTGGAATCGAACGGCGCCTCGGCGCGGCGTCAACGGCGTTCCGATCGGGGAAGTCGGCCCAGATCGCCCGATTTCACGATTCCGCGCGCTTGGCCCCGTTGCGGGGATTCGCCGTTTTTCCTAGACATTGTGGAAGTTGCGCGGATAAGATCGCGGGACTTGATACTCTGCGGACCCTCTCTCACCGGAGTGACGTTCAAATGGGAACCGACCAGCGGGACATGAAACTGTTCATCACGTGTTTCATCGCCCTCATTGCCACCTCGTTCGGATTTATCGTCCGTGTCGACCTCATGGATACATGGGCGCGGGAATTCAATCTCAGCGAAACGCAGAAAGGGCAGATCTTCGGCGTCGGCCTCTGGCCGTTCGCCATCAGCATCGTTCTGTTCAGTTTGATCATCGATAAAATCGGTTATCGGCTTGCGCTGCTCATCGCCTTCCTCTGCCATGCCGCATACATGGGAATCGTCATCGCCGCCCCAAGCATCGCGAAGGGTGACAGCGAGACCGGCTATTGGGTCCTCTACATCGGCAGTTTCATCGGCGCGCTCGGTAACGGCACGGTCGAAGCGGTGATCAACCCCGTCGTTGCCACGATGTTCAGCAAAGACAAGACGAAGTGGCTCAACATCCTTCACGCCGGCTGGCCCGGCGGCCTCGTCTTGGGCGGTCTCCTAGCGCTGGCCCTCGGTGATACCGGCGACTGGCGCATGAAGATCGGCCTAGTCGGCATTCCGGTCATCCTTTACGGCGTACTGCTCTTCTCCTGCAACTTCCCTCCGAACGAGCGTGTTGCCGCCGGTGTATCGTTCCGAGATATGCTCAAGGAGGTTGGTTTCTTCGGCGCGTTGCTCGTCAGCACTCTCATTGTGTTTGAAATCTCGAACGTTCTCGAACAAGCCAAAGTGATCTTCGTTCCCGACGAGGCGACGAAGGTGAGTGCGTACGACGCCGTCATCGCGAACGTCGGTGGAATCGACATCAGTCAGAAACTCGCCATCAAATTCGGAGTCGCCACGGCGATCAGTTTGTTGTTCGGACTCTACACGATGTCGCTTGGCCGGGTCATTTTCGTGTTTCTGATGATCATCATGATGCCGCTTGCGATCACGGAACTTGGCACGGATAGCTGGATCACCGCGCTGGCCCAGCCGGAAATGGAACAAATGAAATTGAAGGGTCCGTACCTTCTCATCTACACTTCGCTCATCATGGCAATCCTGCGATTCTGCGCCGGGCCGATCATTCACAAGCTTTCGCCGCTCGGCCTACTTGCGCTCAGCGCGGCGATTGCGGCCGTCGGCCTGTTCGCCCTGTCTATGGCTACTGGCATCATGATTCTTGCCGCAGCGACCCTTTATGGCTTCGGTAAGACCTTTTTCTGGCCGACGATGCTCGGCGTGGTCGCAGAGCAGTTTCCGAAGGGCGGGGCCTTAACTCTGAACGCCATCAGTGGACTCGGGATGCTTGCGGTCGGTATCCTCGGTGCACCTTTGCTCGGCAACGTGCAAGACAAGGAAGTCGACAAGTCGCTAACGACGGCGAACAGCGCCTTGCACGCCAAGGTAGCCGGTGCCAAGAAGACCAGTTTCTTCGGCGAATACCAGCCGATTGACGAGGAGAAACAAAAATCGCTTTCGGACGAAGAAAAGAAGATCATCACGGACACGCAGGCCGTTGCGAAGAAGAACGCCCTCAAAACCGTCGCCCTCTTCCCGATTGGCATGTTCGTCTGCTACGTCTTGTTGTTGATGTACTACAAGTCGAAGGGTGGCTATAAACCTGTCGATTTGGGTGCCGGCCAGCCAAGCGCGGCACATTAGTCGTGACTTGATTCGCCATGCGCGGGAGGATTCCACCCTCCCGCGTTTTCGTTTCGAGTGGCAGCCGAGTGATTTCGAACCGTATAAAAACGAATTAACATATTCCTAGATATAAACTTGCGTCGGTTTTCCAAAATGGTTCCGGCGATGAAGAGTGATTCCGCCGAGGGGTGGCGCAGTCGCCGGAATCACTCGCGTTCCCATATAGTTCCCGCATGGCCTCCCGAACCCTCGTCGTCCTCGGTTGCGGCACCTCTGTCGGGGTGCCGATGCTCGGGTGCGACTGCGCCGTCTGCCAGTCGCCGCATCCGCGCAATCAGCGCACCCGGTCGTCCGTCCTCCTCAAACTCCCGGCTGGGAATCTGCTGATCGACACGACGCCGGAGATGCGATTGCAACTGCTCCGCGAGAAGATCAAACTCGTCCACGCCATCGTCTACACGCACTATCACGTCGACCACGTCTTCGGCCTCGACGACGCCCGCATCTTCCCGCGCCATCTCGGCGGCGCAATGCCGATTTATTGCACCGACGACGTCGAGGAAGTGATCCGCAAAACCTTCTCGTACGCCTTCCACCCCGGCAGCGAGGATCTGCCGCCCGGTGTGCTGCCGAAACTCGTCTTCCAACGCATCGACGCGAATCCGTTCGACGTCCTCGGCGAACGTCTCACGCCGGTGCCGCTTGTCCACGGACGATTCGACGTCCTCGGCTTCCGCATCGGGAACGTCGCCTACTGCACCGACGTGAGCGCGATCCCCGACGCGAGCTGGCCGCTGCTCGACGGGCTGGACGTTCTGATCTTGGATGCGCTCAAAGTCGGCCGGCCGCACCCGTCGCACTTCAACCTCGAGCAGGCGCTCGAGGCCGTGGAACGCATCCGGCCCCGGAAGACCTACCTGACGCACATGTCGCACGAGCTGGACTACGCGAACCCGCCGGCCTTGCCCGATGGCGTTGAACTGGCGTACGATGGCCTCTCGTTCGAGTTCTGAGGACCGGAACCGATGGGCGAACCGCCGCCGAACCTCGCCGCGCGATTGCGGGCGCACGGCCAGCAGCACCTGCTCGCCGGCTGGGCCGCGCTCGACGCGAGCGAGCGCGAGCGCTTGGTCGAACAACTGGCGGGCGTGGACTTTGCGGAGTTGGAGCGGCTCTATCGCCGACGGAGCGAGCCGCACGCCGCGCTACCGTCGCGGGACCGGATCGCACCGGTACCGGTGGAGCCGCGCACGGCCGCGTCGATCGCACTCGGCGAGGCGGCGATCCGCGCCGGCGAGGTGGCCGTGTTATTGGTCGCCGGCGGGCAGGCCACGCGGCTCGGCACCGACCGCCCGAAGGGCGTGTACCCCGTCGGCCCCGTCAGCGGCGCGAGCCTCTTCCAGATCCACGCCGAAAAGGTGCTGGCCCTGCGCCGGCGATACTCTGCCAACATCCCGTTCCTTGTGATGACCAGCCCGGCGACGCATGACGAAACGATCGAATTCTTCAACAAGAACCGATTCTTCGGCTTGCCATCGGACTCCGTAACGTTTTTCCAACAGGGCACGATGCCGGCGCTCGACCTCGCAACGGGTCGACTGTTGCTGGAAGAACCCGGTCGGTTGTGCCTCAGCCCGAACGGGCATGGGGGCTGCCTCACGGCGCTCGCCGATTCGGGACTGCTCACGAAGCTCAAAGCCGACGGCATTCGCCACCTCTTCTACTTCCAGGTTGATAACCCGCTCGTCCGCGTCGCCGACCCCGCGTTCGTCGGCCGGCACATCGAGACCGGTTCCGAAGTGTCCTCCAAGGTCGTCGCCAAAACCGACCCGGCGGAGAAGGTCGGTGTCCTCGGCCTCGTCGACGGCCGGTGCTCGATCCTCGAATACTCCGACCTCCCGCACGCGATGGCGAACGAACGCGCCACCGACGGCGGACTCGTCTTCCGCGCCGGCAGCCCCGCCATCCACCTGTTCGCCCTCGACTTCCTCGAACGGATCACGACCGGCCCGACGCGGCTCGACTTCCACCTGGCGAAGAAGAAGGTGAACTGCCTCGACGACGCCGGAAAACCGTTCGCGCCGACGGTCGAGAACGCACTCAAATTCGAGCTATTCATCTTCGACGCCCTACCGCTGGCCGATCGCTGGATCGTGATGGAAGTGCGGCGCGAGGACGAGTTCGCCCCGCTGAAGAACGCGACCGGCGCCGACTCGCCGGCGACCGTGCACAAGCTCCTGGTCGACCGCGTGGCGCGCTGGTTGGAATCGGCCGGCGTGACGGTGCCCCGCGCGAACGGCGAATCGAAGTTCCCGCTGGAGATCAGCCCGCTCTACGCGATCGATGAAGAGGAACTGCGAGGCAAGATCCGGTCGAGAATGAATATCACCGAACCAGTATTACTGAGATGACGGCAACGAAACGGCAGAAAGCAGTACGAGAATTTCGACCATATTTTCGTGCCGCTTTGTGACGTCTCGTGATCACTCTCCACTCTGAGGGACGGCAAGGATGTTCCATGCGATGATCATGGCCGGCGGCGGCGGGACGCGGTTCTGGCCGCGGAGCCGCAATGCCCGGCCGAAGCAGTTCCTTGCCTTCGCTGGCGAGCGTACGCTGCTGCAATCGACGGCCGACCGGATCGCGGCCGTCATCCCACCGGAGCGCACCTGGATCCTCACGGGAGCAGCCTACACGCACGAATCGGCGGTGCAACTACCGGAGATCCCGCGCGATCAGGTCGTCGGTGAGCCGTGTCGGCGGGATACGGCTCCGTGCGTCGGCCTCGGCGCGGCGCTGATCGCGAAGGCGGATCCCGACGCGACGATGATCGTGATGCCGGCCGACCACCTCATCGAACCCGAACGCGAGTTCCACCGTGCCGCGATGGCGGCGGCCCAGTTCGCGGACGAATACCCGGATGCGCTCTTCACCTTCGGCATCCCGCCGACGTTCCCCTCCACCGGCTACGGCTACATCCACCGCGGCGAACCGGCCGGCGAACGCAACGGCGTCAAGCTCTTCCGCGTGAGGGAATTCCAGGAGAAGCCGAAGGCCGAGGTCGCGCAGCAGTTCGTCGCCAGCGGCAACTACGAATGGAACAGCGGCATCTTCGTCTGGAAGGCGAAGACGATCCTTGCCCAACTGAAGGCGAACCGGCCCGACATCCACGACGCCTGCATCCGCATCGCCGACGGCTGGGGCACGCCGAACCGCGAGGAGATCTTCCGCAAGGAATACGAAGCGATCAAGGGCACGAGCATCGACTACGCCGTCATGGAAAAGGCCCCGCTGCGGATGGTGCTACGGGCGCCGTACATCTGGGACGACGTCGGCAGCTGGCTCGCGCTCGAACGCCACAACCCGCAGGACGCCGCCGGCAACACCGTGCAGGGCCGGCACGTCGGCATCGACACCACCGGCTGCGTCATCGCCGCCGAGCCGGGGCACATCGTCGCCACCCTCGGCGTCTCGGACCTCGTCATCATCCAGACCGCCGACGCCACAATGGTTTGCCGCAAGCATGACGAGAGCCGCGTGAAAGAGATCGTCGACCGGCTGAAGAAGGATGGGGAGCAGTACCTGTGAGCCTTCCGGCGAAGGGCCGATTGCTCGGCGTCGACTTCGGCACCGTCCGCGTCGGGCTTGCCGTCTCCGATCCGGACCGCATCCTCGCGTCGCCGTTCGACACCTACACGCGTCAGAACGCGGACGCCGACGCGGCCTACTTCCAGCGCATCGTGAAAGCGGAGCAGACCGTCGGGTTGGTGATCGGCCTGCCGATCAGTCTGAACGACACCGAAGGCCCGAAGGCGAAGGAGGCCCGCGCCTTCGCCGAGTGGCTGGCGGAGGTGACGAGTCTTCCCGTCGCGTTCGTGGACGAGCGCTTCACGTCGAGCATCGCTGAGGACGCGCTCATCGCCGGCGGCGTGAAGCGCGACAAGCGGAAGGGGAAGCGCGACCGGATCGCGGCCGTGCTGATCCTGCAGGGCTATTTGGACTCCCCTGGCTGAGCGATCGGTCGACCGGCATTGAGAAGGAATCCCGCGATCGACGCCGAGGCATAGAACCCGGCGCATACGAAGAATGCGACATTCCAGCCGTACCAGTCTTTGACAACCGTCAGCACGATCGGCGACGCGAACGCGCCGAGGTTGCCGAACATGTTCCCCCAGCCGAGGGCGGCCCCGACGTTTTTTCCACCCACGTCCTGGGCGAGCGACCAGATTGACGGATTGCCCAGATCAACGAGGAACGCCATCGCGCCGAGTATCAGGATCACGGTCCAGGCCGAATCGAACTGGGGAACGAGGCAGCAACAGACGACGCATCCCGCCTTCGCGAAACAGATCGGCAGCGAACGACCCCAGCGCGGCCCGAGTTTCCCGTGGAGAAAATCGGTCACGAAACCGCCCAGTATCATTCCGACGCATCCGATCAAAAGGGTGACGGTTTGCTTCTGTCCGATTTCATTCAGAGGAGTTCCGAACCTTTCGTTGAGGTAGGTCGGCAATAGCGTGACGAGCAGCGCCCAGCCGACATTCGCCCCGAACTGAACGGTCGCGAAGAGAAACATGTTTCGATCGAAGAGAAGGATCGAAAGCTGCGAGAGAAACGACGGACGTGGCCCATCATTCACAACCGTCGGCTTGGCCGCATCCGCCGGACGATCGCGCACCACGAGCCAGAAAAGCGCGGCGACTAGGAGCCCGCAGAGCCCGAAGAAAACGAACACGGCCCGCCAGTTCAGGATTTCCACGTGGGCAATCTCGACCCCATCGACGACACGCCTCGTTTCGAATTCGTACGTCCAGTGCGAGGGACCCCAGCCGATGAACGCGACGGCGAGGAACGCGGTCACAAACGGCGCGACGGCTCCACCCAACCGGCCGCCCAACGCCACGATACTGCTGAATCGCCCGCGTTCCGTCGGCTTCGCCCAGTTCTTCACTAGGCCCGCCGCCGCCGGGTAGGCCCCCGCCTCGGCGATACCGAGGAAGAGCCGCACCGCGAGCAGGCCGAGGAATCCTTCGACGAATCCCGTCATGGCCGTGACGAGCGACCAGCCGACGATGCACGCCGTCAGCACCTTCCGCTGGCCGAAGCGATCCGCGAGCGAACCCGTGGGAATCTGGCAGAGCGCGTACGCGAGGAAGAACGCGCCGAGGATGAGGGCCTTCTGGTCGCCATCGAATTGCAGGTCCTTCTGGATCCGGTCGGCGAGCGTCGAAAGGCAGACGCGGTCGATGTACATCCAAAGCGCCGCCATCGAGGCGAAGCCGACCATGGCGTAGCGTTGCGGCGTGGCTTTTTGGGACATGGTTTGGCCAGTGCGTGGGGAAGTGCGGAATGCGGAATTAAGAAAGACGCAGAAACCGGGCGGGGTTGATCATTGAATTCATTCCGAATTCCGCATTCCGCATAGGAATCAGGCGGGTAGCACTTCGCTGAAGAAGCGGATCCAGTTGCCGTGCATGATCCCCTGGATGTCGGCGGAAGAATAGCCGCGGCGGGTGAGGATGTCGGGGATCTTTTGAAGGTCGAAGATCGTGTTGAGGTCGGCGGGGGTCTGCTCGTTGCCGTAGCCGCCGTCGAGATCGCTGCCGATGCCCACCTGTTTCGCGTTGCCGGCGAGCTGGCACATGTGATCGATGTTGTCCACGGCCCGCTCGATCGTCACTTCGGGCTTCGTCACGCCGCGGACCCAGCCGGGCTGGAGCATGATGGCGTCGAAGGCGATGCCGGCGACGCCGCCGCGCGAGAAGAGCCACTTCAACTGGGCATCCGAGAATTGGCGCTGCCAGTCGCAGAACTTGCGGGCGTTCTGGTGGCTCGCCAGCACGCGGCCGCCGAAGCGTTCGGTAACCTGCCAGAAGGCGTTGTCGGAGAGGTGCGTGAGGTCGAGCGCCATGCCGAGGCGTTCGATGTTCGCGAGCAGCGGGATCGCGTCGGCGGCGAGGCCGACTTCGGATCGCGTCCCGCCGCCGTAGCGGTTCGGGCCGTAGTGCGTGATGCCGATGGCGCGCAGGCCGTGGTCGTACCACTCGCGGATGTTGTCCGGGTCCAGCACGGCGTCGGCGCATTCCATGCTGAGGATGTAACCGAAGGGAGTGCCGTCCGGGTCGGCGTGATAGGCGTCCAGATGGCTCTGCAGGTCCTTGCGGTTGCGGATCGGTCTCATCCAGCCGCTGCGTTCCATCGCGCGGTAGTAAGCGAGGTGGGCGTGGCACATCGCGTAGCACGCTTCCGGGCTACTCTTGCCAAGGGGGTGGTTGAAGTCCTTCTCCAGCCGTGCCAGCAGTGTCGCGACGCCGACGCCCAACTCGGCCCGCTTGAGTTCCGGCATGCTCAGCGTGTTTGTCTGCCGGCCCTTATCCGTCATGTTCAGGACTTTCTCCTGAACGCGGATATCGTCGACGGTCATCCGCAGGTCGCGGTTCCAGTCGACGCCGTTGAGGCCGAGATCGAGGTGCGAATCGAAAATGAGCACTGGATTCCCTCCAAATCAGTTAGCCACGGATGAACACAGATCAAAACAGATCGGAAGAAATCAATTGTTGGCTTCTATCCGTGTTCATCCGTGTTTATCCGTGGCCAACTTAGAGCACGCCGTACTTGTTGAAGGCGTCGGTGGCAGGCATACCGGCTTTGATTGCGTCGCGGACTTCGTTCTCGGCGTTCACCTTCGCCCAAGCGGCCTGAACGACGTCCGCTTCGACCGCACGCGGCACGACGACGATGCCGTCGAGGTCCGCAATCACGAGGTCGCCGGGGTGGAACGCGACGCCGTCAATCTCGATCGGCACGTCGAGGTCGATGACGCGCTGGCGGTCCTTGCTGTCGTAAATGATCGTTCCGAGGGCATAGACGGGAAAGCCCATCGCGGCCATCTGGCGCACGTCGCGGACAGCGCCGTCGACGATGGCGCCGACGCAACCGGCGTTGCGCGCGGCGGTGCTGAGCAGTTCGCCCCAGATGCCAGAGCGCATCGATCCGCCGGCGGCCGCGATCAGAATGTCGTCGGGCTGGCAGGTATCGACGGCCTTCAGTTCGAGTTCGTACGGCTTCGGGTCGACGTGCGCCATGTCGGCCCAGAGCGTCGTCTTGCACCGGCCGATAAGCACGCCGGGCACCGTCAGTTGTCGGAACGCGATTCGCGGCGACTGGTTCGGAAAGCCGGCGGCGTCGAGCGCGTCGCAAACCACCGCACTCGTAAACCGCTCGCGCATCTTCGCCAAAGTGATCGGGGCGTGGGGCATGGCAGGCTCAAGATTCCCGTGTTTCCGATAACTTAGTCGGATTTGTTGCCGGATGGAAACGGCAACCTCGAGAAAAACCGGTAAAACCCGGTTTCCATCGGATCCGGAATGCTAATCCGAACGCTATACTTTCCGGGACCACACTTCGCCCGCATCGTCCGCGAGCCGACCATGACCGACACCCTGTCGAACGCGATGCAAGACCCGTGGCTCGTGCTGGAATCGCTGTTGCTGAAGCTCGGCGATGCCACGTCGACGAATCAATCGGTCTCGTACGCGGTGGAGTCGGCGCGCGCCGCCGTCGATGCCGACATCGCGTACTGGTACTCGCGGAACAGCGGAAAAGTCACGGCGCTGGGCGGGCCACGCGAGTACCCGACGGACCGCGCGGCAAGCCTGGCGCGGCAGCTTCTCGGGCGCTTGCCCGCGGGCCACGAAACGCTTCGCTGGGTCAATCC
This sequence comes from Gemmataceae bacterium, assembly GCA_022842245.1. Lineage (GTDB taxonomy): Bacteria > Planctomycetota > Planctomycetia > Gemmatales > Gemmataceae > Limnoglobus. The sequence continues at coordinate 110,995 of JALHPZ010000009.1, read as the reverse complement.
GGACGCGCCGTCGGACGCGATCCCCGATTCGGCCGTGATCTGCGCCGATGCCCGCACGCAGGGCTGCATCGTGGTCCTGAACTTCGACGCGACCCGGCGGTTCGACGACGGCGACACGAAGGCCGTGCGCATGGCGCTCAAGATGCTGCTGGCGCAGCGGGCACAAAGCCAGGCGAGCACCAAGAGCCTATTGTTGGGGCTTCTGCACTGCCTCACCACGATCATCGACGCGAAGGACACTTACACGGCCGGGCACAGCGAACGCGTGGCACGGATCGCGGTGCTTCTCGTGAAGGCCATGGGGCTGTCGCCGGCGATTGAGGGCGACGTATTCCTGGCGGGGTTGCTGCACGACGTGGGCAAGATCGGCCTGCCGGACGAACTGCTTCAGCGGCCCGGCCGGCTGAACGCCGAGGAAATGCAGGAAATGCGGAAACACACGATTCTCGGCGACCGGATCGTGGCGAGCATCAAGCCGTTCGATCGGTTGCGCCCCGCCGTGCGGAACCACCACGAACACTTCAACGGGAAGGGCTACCCGGACGGCCTCGCTGGCGAAAAGATTCCACTACTGGCGCGCGTCCTCTCGGTTGCCGACGCCTGCGACGCGATGATGTCGCCGCGACGCTACCGCTCCGCGCGGTCGCCGTACGAAATCGACGCGGTCTTCACCGCCGAGGCCGGGCAGCAATTCGACCCGGTCGTCGTCCGCGCCTTCATGGCGATCCGACACGAAATCTACCCGCCGATCTACCAGAAGGGGATCGGCGAGTCGGCGTTCCACGCCATTGAATCGATCGTCGACAACCTGACAGAAAACTCGATGCTGAGTCTGCCGTCGCTGTCGCGGTAGGTTTTACCCCAGCTTCCACGGTTCGCGGTAGGGCTTGCCGGCCATCTTGGCGGCGTCGGCGTCGCCGACGATCACTTCCTTCGACGGATCCCACGCGATCTTCCGACCCGTCCGCAGCGCGATGTTCCCGAGGTGGCACACCGTGGCGGAGCGATGGCCGATCTCCACATCGCAGATCGGCAGTTTGCGGCTCTTGATGCACTCCAGCCAGTTCTTGTGGTGGTTCGTGCTCACGTAAAGCTTGACCGGCCCGGTTTCGAGCGCGTAGGGATCCTTGACCTTCTCGCCGTTGAGTGTCACTTCGATCTTGCCGCGCGTGACGTAGACCTTGCCCTTCTCGCCGAGGAACGTGGTACCACCGGGGTACCCCTTCGCGCCGAGCGTGCAGCTCACGGGGATGCCGCCGTCGTAGGTGTAGGTGATGCGGGCGGTTTCGGGGGTCTCGAACCAGCCGTCCTTGTTGTAGGTGGCCGTGCCTTCGATCTTCACGGGTCCGCTCTCGTCCATGCCGAGGCCCCACTGGGCGATGTCGAGGTGGTGGGCGCCGAAGTTCGTCTGCTGGCCGCCGGAGTAATCCCAGAAGAAGCGGAAGAGGTAGTGGACGCGTTTTTCGTTGTAGGGGCGCATCGGCGCCGGCCCGAGCCAGAGTTCGTAGTCGAGTCCTTCGGGCGGTGCGGAGTCGGGGACGGGCTTCTTGGCGCGGTCGATCCAGTTCGGGCCGGGCAGGCCGACGAGCACTTCCTTAATCGCCCCGATGGCGCCGTTGCGGACGAGTTCGCACGCCTTGTGGAACTCTTTACCGGAGCGTTGCTGGCTGCCGGTCTGCACGATCCGTTTGTGGTCGCGGGCCGCCTTCACCATCGCGCGGCCTTCCTCGATCACCAGGGAGAGCGGCTTCTCGCAGTAGACGTCCTTCCCGGCCTGGCAGGCGTGGATCGTCTGCAAGGCGTGCCAGTGGTCCGGCGTGGTGATGATGACGGCGTCGATATCCTTGCGTTCGAGCAGCTTGCGGTAGTCCTTCTCGGCGGCGACGGGCGTGCGCTTGCCGTCCTTCTCGACGATGCCCGCGGCGGTCGCTAGCCGCGCCTTGTCCACTTCGCAGACGGCGACGGCGTTCTTGGCGAACGCCTTCAGGTTGCCGGTGCCCTGATTGCCGACGCCGATGGCGGCCACGCGGACGAATTCGCTCGGCGGCGTTTCGGCGAAGGCGTTGCGGTAGGTGAGCGCGGGCAGCGCGAGGATGGCGCCGGACGCGGAAAGGAACCGGCGGCGGGAAAGCGAGCGCATGGGAGAGGCCTCGGAAGTCGAATTGACGGGACAATAAGTTCCGTTATAGTCCCGCGTTGATTGCGGGGGAACCGAATGCGGGCGAGTTGGATCGGTTTGATCGTGTTGGGTTTGGCGGGGTGCGGCACCACGCGCACGACCGACACGACCCGTGCCGCGACGGAGATGTTGCTCGTCTCGCAGGCCGTCGACAAGGCGGTCGGCCGGATCGACTTCACACCTCTCAAAGGCAAGGCCGTCCATCTGGATGTGTCCATGATCGACTCCACGACGGTCGACAAGGGATACGTGATCAGTTCGATCCGCCAGCAATTGCTCGCCTACGGCGCGCATGTGATGGAGGACAAGCGCGACGCGGCGTATGTCGTGGAGGCGCGCGTCGGGGCCGTCGGCACCGATCGCCACTCGTTGCTCTTCGGCTCGCCACAAATCACGGTGCCCGCCATTGTTCCGGGTATTCCCACCAGCATCCCGGAGATCGCGCTCTACAAGCGAACGGATCAGAAGGGCGTCGCGAAACTCGCGGTCTTCGCGTACAACCGCGTGACCGGTCGTGCCGTCTGGCAGTCGGGACTCGTCGAGGATGTCAGCCGCTTGAAGGATCGTTGGGTGCTGGGCAGCGGACCCTACAGTTCGGGTTCGATCCTCCGCAGTACGGAACTGGCCGGCGAAGCGCTGCCGCCGCTTCCCCAACTACCGCAAATTCCGCTGATCGGCCGAGAGGAGTCTCCGAATCCACTCACGAAAACGGACCCGAACGAACCGAAGCAATTGCCCGATACGATGCAACGCTATGCGAATTCGGACGAACCCATCCCGCCGCAACCGGTCCCGTTCGGAGTGTTGGGAGTTGCGGGAACGGCACCGGCAATATTCCATCCCCTGTTGGCGAAATAGCGAAGCCATGACGATTGTCCGGGGGCCGTGCCCCTCGGACGTCACTTCAAGCGAAGGTCGGTTCATCGTGACACGGATCCGCACCCGATAATTGCCATCTCTCCATTTGGTCGGTTCTCAAGGAGCCACCAACCTCACGATGTCCCTTATTGGAGAGCCACTCGATGATGCTCCCGAACGCGACCGTCCCGGACGATCCAAAACCGGAACTCCTCCGCCGCGACGGCTGGAACGTGAAATCGGTCTACGGCTCCTACTGCGTGGTCTGGCGCGGCCAAGAGGAAGTCGTCATGTTCTGGCGCGATGGCCGATGGGAGCGCGCGGGCGGCGTACTCCGCGCCGCGGCGTGATTCGTACAACGACCCGGTGGCCGATCGATTCTTCACACCCGATGCAATAACCACTGGCGACTTCACGCTGGCCGGCCCTGAAGCGCACCACCTCGCCGCCGTGCGCCGCATCGGTGTCGGTGATTCGATCGTGCTGTTCAACGGCGACGGCCGCGAATATCCTGCGGAAGTCGTTGGGGTTGGCAAGAAATCGATCCAACTGCTCGTAAGCGAGCCACGGACCGTCAATCGAGAACGCTCTGTTCCGCTCTGGATCGCCTCGGCAATACCCAAAGGCGACCGGGCTGATTTCCTCATCGAGAAACTCGTCGAATTGGGTGTGGCTCGGTGGACTCCGATCGTGGCGGAGCGCAGCGTCGTACGACCCAAAGCGGATGTCGTGGACAAATACGCGCGTCAGGTCATCGAAGCCTGCAAGCAGTGCGGCCGAAATGTGCTCATGGCGGCCGACGCACCACAATCTTGGCCGGTATTCGCCAAGCGATTCGATCTGCCTGAACGCAAGCGGATCCTGCACCCGAACTCGGAATCCTCATACTCGAAATCATCGCTGCCCACCGTGGTGGCCATTGGCCCCGAGGGTGGTTTCACGGATTCGGAGTTGGCCTTAGAAGGTTGGGAACGAACCGGGATGGGACCGACAATCCTGCGGATCGAAACGGCGGCAATCGCCGTCGCAAGCCTTCAAAGCGTCTGATTCTTGACTGACAGAAGTGCCTCTTTGAACTGGTTGGCCGTGGAAAACCGATCGACGGGTTCGCGGGCCACTGATTTCGTCAGCACTTCGCAAATATCGTCGTCGAGATGCGGGGCCAGTTCCTTCGGCTTGCGGGGCGGAGTGTTGAGACGACGACGCAGATTCTCCTCGGACGAAACCGACCGCTCCCAGGGCAGATGCCCCGTGATCATTTCGAAGGCGGTCACGCCCAATGCGAACAGATCTACCCGGTGGTCGGTCCGGCTGCGCTTGACGATCTCGGGCGCGAGGATGTCGACCGTGCCCGTTCGGTTACCGGGCTGACAGAATGCCGGGGTGTACGGAATCGTCAGGCCGAAGTCGATCAACTTGACGACGCCTTCCTTGTCCACCATCACGTTGCGCGGGCAGAGGTCGCGGTGGAGGTATTTCGAGTCGTGCAGGTATTGGACGGCATCACAGAGTTGGGCGAGGTACGGGATGCGATTGCCGTTGAGCGCGATGTTTTTGGTCTCGATCAGATAGTTCAATCCCAACCCGTCGATCCACTCCATGACGAGATAAGGCTCCCCCGTCGTCGTTAGACCGAACTCATAGCTGCGCACGCAATTGGGGTGGTTCAGGGCCATGCAGATCTCGCCTTCGGGCGGTTTCACGAGGCCGAGTTGCGTGAAGCGTTGTTCGAATCGGAGCGTCTTCTCCTTGTCCATGAGTTTGAGGCAGACGGAGCGGCCGAGGGTCTTGTCGTAGGCCTGAAAAACCTTCGACATACTGCCCTGGCCGGTGCGCCCGCGCAAATCCCATCGCTTGGCGAAGTCGGCGCGTTTCATCCCCTTAGTGTTGATACCGGGCTTCTTGGCCTTGCCGCCGAAGAGATTGCCAAACAGTCCCACGCGCCTCTCCCGGACGGGAAGGTTGAACGTTCCGATTCATTGTAACCGATTTTCGGATTGCGTCGTTGTCGGACGCGGGGAATGACTGCGGATTCGCCCCGGGACTCTTCGCCCAACCGGACCGACGGGAAGAATGGATCGTCGCCCCGGAAAGGTCTTCATGGCACTATCGGAACTGGTATCGGATATCCTGGCGTTCCGCACCTATCTCCGCGCCGAGCGGGGAATGGCCGCGAACACCGTGATCGCCTATAGTCACGATCTCGACCGCTACGCCGAGTGGGCCGCGACTGTCCGACTCGCGGACTACACGGCCCCGACGCTTTCCGACCTTTCCCGCTATCTGGGTTTCCTGCACGACGAACGACTCGCCGCACCGAGCATTGCCCGGCACCTGGTCTCGCTCAAGATGTTCTATCGCTTCCTTCGGCTCGAAGAGCGGGCGAACCCGTCGGCGGTCGAACTGCTTGGCTCGCCCAAGCTCTGGGAGCGCGTGCCGCAGGTGCTTTCGCCGGAGAGCGTCGACGCCTTGCTCGCCAGCCCGCGTGCGGCCGACCGGTTCCACCTGCGGAACCGGGCGATGCTCGAGACCCTATACGCCACCGGTTGCCGGGCATCCGAGGTCGTTGGATTGCGGATTCGCGACCTGTATCTGGATTCGGCGTTCTGCAAGTGCACGGGGAAAGGCAACAAGCAGCGCGTCGTACCGCTGGGCCGGCCCGCCGTGACCGCCCTCCGAGGATATCTCGACGAGGGCCGATCCACCGCGCGGGACGGCGAGGAATTCGTCTTTGTCAGCCGCAGTGGTCGGCCATTGAGCCGCATCGACCTCTGGATGCTCGTCAAGAAGCATTGCCGTCGTGCCGGGCTTCCGACGAGCGTCAGCCCGCACACGCTCCGCCACAGTTTCGCGACGCACCTTCTCGCGGGAGGCGCCGACTTGCGGACGGTCCAGGAACTACTCGGCCATTCCTCCATCCGCACCACGCAGCATTACACCCATGTGGACCGGAAACGGCTGAAGGAACTCCACAAGAAATTCCATCCGCGCGGATGAACGAAAAAGCCCGCGGAGATCATCCGCGGGCCCTATGAGTACGGCGTCCGTCAGTTCCCGAAGGACGCGATGTTGATCTTCAGCGGTTCGGTGTATTCGCGAGTGATGCGGACCTTCTTGCGGCGGAACTCCTCCATCTTGTCGAGGAACTCGACGATCAGCTTTTCGGTGCCGAGCGTGTCGTCCTTGCCGAGCAGGCCCACGCCCTTCAGGTCGGTACCCTTTCGTTCGCGGATGTAGGTGGAATCGAGCTTTTCGAGTTTACCCCGCCCGGCCGAAACCATGATCTGATCGTTGAAGTACTTGCTGTTCCTCTGCCCTTCGCTGTCTTTCTCGCCGTAGACGAAGAGCATCGGGGTCTCCTTGCGCATGTCGCCGTCGATGCCGCGGCCGTGGGTGGAAACCCAGTTCTTCATCGCGGAAGTGCTGAAACCTTTCATGGTCTTGGGAGACAGCCAGACGGCGCCGCCGTAATCGCGACCGGCGGGCGAGTTGCCAGCGGCGATGGACTGATTCGCGGCGACCCAGAATTTCTGGGTATTGAGGAATCCGGTGGGCTTCTTCTGTTCGCGGTGCCATTCGGTCGCGAGGAACAGCATGCCGAGCGTGGCGGCGTCGCCGTCGCCGATCAGGTACGTCGAGCTGGTGTTAACCTGGCCGTCGTCATTGAGTTTGTCCAGATGGTTGCGGACGGCGGCGAGGTCGTAGACCATTTGCGGGTAATAGCTCGACTTGGTCTTGAAGTCCTTTTCGTCGATCGTGTCGCGGGGGGGCTTTCGATTGGCTCCGGGCAGCGTCGAGTTCAGTTGCTCGCGCCAGAATTTTTCGGGGATGATGTCCTTGCTCTTGCCGTGGCCGCGGAAATCGAAGCGAATGGTGTGGTAGCCCTTCTTGGCGAGGGTCCGCGCCAGGCCGTCCCAATCCCCCTTCGTGGGATCGGTGAACGGTTCGTGGATGAGCATGACGCAAGAGCCGTTCTTGCTGTTCGTCGCCTTATATAAGATGCCGCGGAGTTTCACGCCATCGGCGGTTTCGATGAGTTCGTCCGTGGGGTCGTTCGGGTTTTGCGTCCGGCCGGTCGGGGCGCTCTGGAGGAACATGGCGGCGGCGAGCGCGGTGAACGCGAACGAAAGGAACAGGCGTCGTCGCATGGCTTGGCTCCCGGCGGAGAGTGTGGGCGGGGTTGCTGCAAAAGAAAACGTTACTGGATGATACGTCGTTGGCGCGGGGATTACAAGCGATGCGGGCCCCTCGGTCGGCCTTGACCGGGTCTCCGACGCCGTGCTACACCGGATTTCATGCGGCTCACGAACGAACTGTGCCCACTCGCCACCGCGCCCGCGGCCATCCGGCCCGTCGTGTCCGTCTGCATCGCCAACTGGAATTGCTGCGAACTCCTGCACGGTTGCCTCGTCTCGCTTTTCGAGGGCAATCAGGGGGTTCCGTTCGAGGTGATCGTCGTCGACAATGGCAGCACCGACGGCGCCGCCGAGATGGTCGCCGAGAAATTCCCCGAAGTCCGCCTCGTCCGCAATGCCGAGAATCGTGGCTTCAGCACCGCGAACAACCAGGCCGCCGATCTGGCGCGGGGCGACTACCTGTTCTTCCTCAACAACGATACGCTCGTCCCGCCCCGCGCGCTCGCCGAACTCCTCGAATACTGCGCCGACCATCCGGAAGCGGGCATGATCGGCCCGCGGCTCCGGGGCGGCGACGGCGAAGACCAGATTTCCTACCGCGCAAAACCGACGCTCGGTGCCCTGCTCCACCGCGTCGGACTGCTGCGGTGGACCGGACTCTTCCGCAACGCCTACTACGACTACCGCCGAAATTCCTTCGTCGCCGACGGCGTCCGCACCGTCGACGTACTCATGGGTGCCGCCGTCTTCCTCCGACGCGATCTCTTCGAGGCTGCCGGCCGCTGGGACGAAACTTATCGCTTCGGTGGCGAGGATCTCGACCTCTCCACGCAGGTCGGCCGACGCAAGCCCCTCGTGTACGTCGGCGACGTCGAAATCGTCCATTTCGGCCGCGTCGCCAGCCGGGCCAACGTTTCCTTCGCATCGCCGAACGTCGCCATCGGGTATGTGCACTATTTCCGCAAGTGCGGCGTCGGCAATGGACGGCTATGGCTGTACAAGCTCCTCGTAACGTTGGACGCGCCGGTCCAGGGCGCGGCCAAGCTCGTCCAGGCCGGCGTCCGCTGGCTGCGCGGCGACCGCGACCGCGCCGCCAAAAGCCGCCTCGCCGCCGTGGGACTCTGGCACTTCCTCGTCAACGACCTCGTCCGTTTCTGGCGCGCCTGACCCCGACCGCTTTGCAAATTGAATTCGCATCCGAGTGCGGGTAAAGTGAGGAAAACCGCCAACGGCTCCTCACCGCGAACACCACATGCGCTCCCTTGCCCTGCTGCTCCTTCTCGCCGCAACGGGATCGGCCGAACCGCCGCGAACCATCGACTTCGACCGCGATGTGCAACCGATCTTCAAGACACATTGCCTGAACTGCCACGGATCGAAGGAGAAAGGCGGCCTGCGACTGGACTCCGAAAAGGCCGCGATCGCCGGGGGCAACTCCGGTGCGGTGATTAAGCCCGGTAAGGCGAGCGAGAGCGTGTTGCTCCATGCGGTCGGCTCGAAGGATTCCGAAAAGGTGATGCCGCCAGGCGACGCGAAGAAGTTGAGTGAAGCGGAGATCGCGACGCTGAGAGCCTGGATCGATCAGGGGGCGAAGTGGGGCTCGACCTTCGAGACCGTCGGCGCGAAGTCGAATCATTGGTCGTTCCAGCCGATCCGCAAACCGACGGTACCGTCGGGTGCTAACGCTGTTGACCATTTCATCCGATTGAAACTGAACTTGGAGAAGCTGGCTCTGTCGGTCGAAGCGGACAAACCGACGCTGATTCGCCGCTTATCCCTGGACCTGACCGGCTTGCCGCCGACGCTGGCGGAGATCGACGCCTTCCTTGCAGATCGATCCGATAGCGCTTACGAGACGCTCGTCGATCGCCTGCTCGCCAGCCCGCACTACGGGGAGCGCTGGGCGCGGCACTGGCTGGACATCGCCCGCTATGCGGACAGCGACGGCTACGAGAAGGACACCGGCCGGCCGTTTGCCTGGCGGTACCGGGAATGGGTCATTCAGGCGCTGAACAAGGACCTGCCGTTCGACCAGTTCACGCGCGAACAACTTGCCGGCGATCTCCTCCCGAACGCGACGATCGAGCAGAAGACCGCTACCGGTTTCCACCGGAACACGCTGACAAACAAGGAAGGCGGCGCCGACCAGGAGGAGTTCCGCGTCGCCGCAGTCATCGATCGCGTGAACACCACCGGGACCGCATGGCTCGGCCTCACCGTCGGCTGTTGCCAGTGCCACGACCACAAATATGACCCGATCAGCCAGCGCGAGTACTATCAACTCTTCGCGTACTTCAACTCGGATCGCGAAGTCGATCTCGACGCGCCGCTTCCGGGCGAACTGGAGAAAGTGAAAGAGGGTACGAAAGTCACGCAGGCCGAGCGCGCGAAGCTGAAGGCGGCAGTGGAACAGGCGAAGGAGAAGAACCTCTCGGCCTCCGAACTGGTGAAGCGCGAGACGGCTCTGGCGTCGTTCGAGAAGAAGCAGGCGAGCGTGTCCAAGGTGTCGACGCTCGCGCTCGGCAAGCCGCGCTCGACGAACGTGCTCATCCGCGGCGACTTCCTTCGCAAGGGCGTGGAGGTGAAGCCCGGCACGCCCGGCGTGCTGCCGAAGGCGAAGGAATCGGCGAACCGGCTCGACCTCGCGAACTGGCTGGTCTCGAAGGAGAATCCGCTGACGCCGCGCGTGATCGCGAACTGGGTCTGGGGCAAGTTCTTCGGCCGGGGGATAGTCGCGACGCCGGAGGACTTCGGCACGCAGGGCCAGAAGCCTAGCCATCCGGAACTGCTGGACTGGCTCGCGATCCACTTCCGCGACGAATGCGGTTGGTCGTTCAAGAAGCTGCAGAAGACGATTGTGATGTCCGCGACGTACCGGCAATCGTCGGCCCAGCGAAAGGACCTCCTGGAACGCGACCCCTTGAACGTCCTGCTCGCGCGCCAATCCCGCCTGCGGCTCGAATCGGAGATCGTGCGCGACGCGGCACTCGCCGTCAGCGGCCTGCTCAACCGCACTGTCGGCGGGCCGTCGATCCGCCCGCCACAGCCGCCGGGCATCTCCGAACTCACCTACGCCAACAGTGCCCGCTGGACCGAATCGAAAGGCCCCGACCGCTACAAGCGCGGCCTCTACATCTGGTTCCAGCGCACCAGCCCATACCCGATGCTCATGACCTTCGACGAACCCGACTCGAACGTCTGCACCGTCCGCCGCGAGCGATCGAACACCGCCTTGCAGGCGCTCACTGTGCTGAACGACGTCGTCTTCGTCGAAGCGGCACAGGCGTTCGCGAATCGCGTGCTGACGGAAGCGAAAGGCGACGCGATCGCCGCTCACGCCTTCCGCTTGGCCCTCGGGCGAACCTGGACTGGGCGCGAGGAATCGGCCGTACTGAAGTTGTTCGCCGAGCTGCGGTCGCTCGCGAAAGCCGACCCCAAGCTGGCGAACTTCAAGATCGATGGCGTACCGGCCGAAGATGCCGCCGCGTGGGTCGGCGTCTGCCGTGCAATCATGAACTTGGACGAATTCGTGACCCGGGAGTGACGATGAACGATTTACCCCATGCGCTCGCTCGCTCCCGCCGCGATTTCCTCGCCACGTCGGCCAACGGTGTCGGACTCGTCGCGCTCGCGTCGATGCTCATGCAGGACGGCCGCCTCGAAGCCGACAATCCGAAGCCGCCTCACTTCGCACCGAAAGCGAAGAACTGCATTTGCATCTACCTCGAAGGCGCACCCTCACAAATCGACCTGTTCGACCCGAAACCGAAACTCAACGAACTCCACAAGCAGAAACTGCCCGAATCGTTCACGAAAAACGTCCGATTTGCGTTCCTCCAGAAGGAGACGGCCACCATCCTCGGCTGCCCGCGCACCTTCAAGAAGCACGGCCAGTGCGGCATGGACCTCTCCGACCTGCTGCCGCACCTCGCCACCTGCGTCGACGACATGGCGTTCGTCCGCTCCATGCACACCGAGGCGTTCAACCACCATCCCGGCCAACTGCTGATGAATACCGGCAGCACCATGTTCGGCCGGCCGAGCATGGGTAGCTGGTTCAACTACGGCCTCGGCAGCGTCGCGAAGAACCTGCCCGGCTACGTCGTCCTCTCCGCCGGCCGCGGCACCTCGGGCGGCACTTCCAACTGGGGCAGCGGCTTCCTCCCCTCCAGCTACGCAGGCACGCTCTTTCGCAACACCGGCGACCCCGTGCTGAACCTATCCAACCCGGCTGGTCTCACCGACGCGATGCAGGCGAAGACCATCGAGGCCGTGCGCGACCTCAACGGCATCCGCCACGCCGCCATCGGCGACCCCGAAATCGAGAGCCGCATCGCCGCATACGAACTCGCGTACAAGATGCAGTCGGCCGGGCCGGAACTGATCGACCTTTCGAAGGAAGACAAGAAGACGCTCGAAGAGTATGGCCTTGACCGCGAGGAGCCGGAGATCAAGGCCAGCCGCGGCGGCGGTAAGGGGCAATTCCGCCAGTTCGCCACGAACTGCCTGCTCGCCCGCAGGCTCGTCGAGCGCGGCGTGCGGTTCGTATCGCTCTTCCACGCGAGCTGGGACCACCACTCGAACCTCGACGCCGAACTGAAGCACAACTGCCTGATGGCCGACCAACCCGTCGCGGCGCTGCTCAAGGACCTGAAGCGCCGCGGCCTGCTCGACAGCACGATGGTCCTCTGGCTCAGCGAGTTCGGCCGCACGCCGCTCGGCGAAAACCGCAACGGCAACCCGAACGTCACCGGCCGCGACCACCACCCGTTCTGCTTTACGATCTGGATGGCCGGCGGCGGCATCAAGGGCGGCACGATCCTCGGCAAGACCGATGAACTCGGCTGGAACGTCGTCGAGAATCCGGTCCACATTAACGATCTGCACGCGACAATCCTGCACCAGTTCGGCCTCGACCATAAGAAGCTCACGTACCGCTTCCAAGGCCGCGATTTCCGCCTGACCGACGTGGCCGGTAAAGTCGTGAACCAACTGATCGCTTGATTCCCCACAGGAAACCGACATGTCCCGCGCACTGCTCTTGCTCGCGCTGGTATTCGTTCCGCGCGCTTCGGCACAGGTTCCCGACCGATACGCCGATGCCGTTGCGAAGCTGACGGCGCTCGTCGAGCGCGAGGCGAAGGACAAGAAGATCCCCGCGATGTCGATCTCGCTCGTCGATGACCAGCTAGTCGTCTGGTCGAAAGGCTTCGGAAAGCAGGACCGCGAAGGGAAAGTTCCCGCCAGCGATCAAACGATCTATCGCGTCGGGTCCGTGTCGAAGCTGTTCACCGACATCGCGATCATGCAGCTCGTCGAAGAGGGAAAGATCGACCTCGACGCGCAGGTGACGAACTATCTGCCCGATTTCAAGCCCGCCGCGAAAGCGAACCACAAGCCGATCACACTCCGGATGCTGATGTCACACCGCTCCGGCCTCATCCGCGAATCGCCCGTCGGCAACTACTTCGACCCCGACGGCCCCACGCTCGAAGCCACCGTCGCGAGCGTGAATGGAATCCCGCTCGTGTATCCGCCAGGCGAGAAGATCAAGTATTCGAACGCCGCCATCGCCGCCGTCGGCCTCGCGGTGCAGAAGGTGCGCGGCGAAGAGTTCACGAAGTCGGTCGAGAAGACCGTGCTCGGTCCGCTCGGCATGACATCGAGTTCTTTTTCACCGGACAAGCCGTTCGTGAAGACGAATCTCGCCGCCGCGACGATGTGGACATACCACGGCCGCGAGTTCCCGGCCCCGACATTCGAGCTGGGCATGGCCCCGGCCGGCTGCATGTACTCGACCGTGACGGACCTCTCGAAGTTCCTCTCGTGCTTGTTCGCGGATGGGAAAGTCGAAGGCGGTCAACTGCTGAAACCCGAGACGCTGGCCGCGATGCTGACGCCGCAGTTCGCCCCGGCGGACGCGAAGGACGGCTTCGGCATCGGCTTCGCACTCGGCCAACTCGACGGGAAGGTACGAATTGGCCACGGCGGCGCGATCTACGGTTTCTCGACCGAACTCGCCGCGCTTCCGTCCGAGAAACTCGGTGTCGTGGTCGTCTCCTCGCGCGACGTGACGAACGCCGTGACGACGCACATCGCCGACGACGCCCTACGCCTGATGCTCGCGGCGAAGGCCGGGAAGCCGTTGCCGGAACTCGTCGAGACGAAACCACTGAAGCCGGTGGTCGCGAAGGACCTCGTCGGCCGTTACGCTGCCGGCGACCGGTATCTGGACATCCACGAACTCTTTGGCAAGGTGATTCTGACGCCGGGCCGCGGAGGATTTCGCTCGGAACTGCGGGCCGACGGCGCAAGGCTCCGCGGCGACGACGCCATGTCGTTCGGGCCGATTATCGAGGAAGTCGCGGACGGGCTTAAAGTCGGCGATCGGGTTTACCAGAAGGTCGCCGTGCCGGAACCCGAAGCGCCGCCGGCGAAGTGGCTCGGCCTCATCGGCGAGTATGGCTGGGACCACAACACGCTCTTTATCCTCGAACGCGACGGCAAGCTGAACGCCTTGATCGAATGGGTCTTCCTCTACCCGCTCACGGAAGAATCCGAGAACGTCTTCGCCTTCCCCGGCTTCGGTCTCTACCACGGCGAGAAACTCGTCTTCACGCGCGACAAGTCCAGCCGCGCAACGAAAGTGGAGGCCGCGAGCGTGACGTTCAACCGCCGCAAAGTGGACGGCGAGAACGGCGAGACGTTCCGCATCACGCCCGTGAAGCCGATCGACGAGATCCGCAAGACGGCCCTCGCGGCGAAGCCGCCGGTCGAACAGGGCGAGTTTCGAAAGTCGGACCTCGTGGACCTCGCGACGATCGACGCCACGATCAAGTTCGACATCCGCTATGCGACGGCTAACAACTTCCTCGGCACGCCGGTCTATACCTCCGCGAAGGCCTTCATGCAGAAGCCGGCCGCCGAAGCGCTAGGGGGCGTCAGCAAATCGCTCGCCAAGGAAGGGCTGGGTCTGTGGGTCTACGACGCCTATCGTCCCTGGTCCGTTACGAAGATCTTCTGGGACGCGACGCCGGAGAAATTCCACGATTTCGTCGCCGATCCGTCGAAGGGTTCGCGGCACAATCGTGGCTGCGCCGTCGATCTCGGCCTCTACGATCTCAAGACCGGCAAAGTCATCGAAGTCGTTAGCGGCTACGACGAGTTCTCCGACCGCGCGTACCCGGACTACCTCGGTGGCACCTCGCGCCAGCGCTGGTACCGCGACCGACTCCGCCGGGCGATGGAGGCCGAAGGTTTCACGGTCTACGAGGCCGAGTGGTGGCACTTCGACTTCGCCGACTGGCGGAAGTACGGCATCCAGAACGAGAGCTTCGAGCAGTTGACCGGGAAGAAGTGAATCAACAACCACGAGTCGTGCGAATACGACGAATCCAAACCATGTCGTCTCATGGCGACACGAATAGAAGACGGGAATTGTCTTTACTTTTCGTGTCTCTTTGTGCCTCCTGGTGGCCATTCTGTCTTTCATCCGGAACTCATCGCAATGTTTCGCTCCGTTGTGATTCTGCTCTTCCTGGCCATTCCCGTTGTCGCCGCCGACAAGCCGCCAGTGTATCTCTGGTACGAGCCGGAATGGTTCGACGGCGTCGAGGGGTCGTTCGCATACTGGACGGGCGAAGCGAAGCCGACGGGCAAGTGGGGCGTGGCGGGGCCGGGCATCTCGGCGGAGTGGACGCAGGGCGGCGAGAGCGAATGGAACTCGATGGGAGCGGCCGCCAGCGAAACAAAGGCGAGTTGCGGGCGGGAATTCGTTGTGCCGCGCGCGGGGAAGTATCGCGCGTGGGTGCGGTACGTCGATCATCGGCGGAAGAGCGAGCCGATCACGATCGCTGTGAAGCAGAACGGTAAGGCGGCCCTCAGTGGCGAATTGGGAACGCAACCGATCGTGCCGGAGAACGACGAGTACCAACTCTACTGGGGCTTCTCGTTCGGCTGGGCTTCCATCGAGGGCGATCTCTCGGCCGGGCCGGCGCGGCTGGAACTAGCAATCGACAAACCCGGTGAGGGCTGGCGGCAGGTCGACGCGGTCCTGCTCACGGACGACCTGAGTTTCTTGCCCAACGGCCGGGAGAAGCCACCGTTTGCCTATCTCGATTCGTTTTCGCTTCAGCCGAAGAACGGCGCCGCTTGGCGTGGCAAGGCGAAGGGAATCGCGATGTATTGGAAACGACCCACCCTCGCGGGGCGCGACTACACGATGTGGGGCGGTATCGAGGCGGACGCGAAGACGTGGGAGAAAACGAAGATCGATTCGTTGACTAAATACGATGTCTTCTTCAACCAATCGACGCCGACGGACATCCGCGAGAAGTTCGCGAAGCAGTATGCCGGCCGCAAGGACCTACCGATCCTCTCGTGGCCGGGCCTCGTGCCAGGCTTGTACCTCGGTGCATCCCCGGACCTGTCCGCGGGCACTCCGTTGCGGACATGGCTGGAGAAATCGAAGACGCCGTTCTACATCATGACGAACTATGCCAGCCCGACTTACACGGAGAAATCCGGCCCCGCGACCTATCAATCACTAACAGGACCACTGAAGGAGCAATTCCTCGGCTACATCCATGGCGAGGCGCTCGCGACGTCGGGTATCGGTATGCCGGCGAAACCGCTGTCACCCACGCGCCGCGAGCACCTGAACGCGATGATGGCGGACCTGAAGAAGCAACAGGCGGCGGCGTGGACGAAGTTTTACAAGACGCCTGTGGCGGAGGATCACTGGGCGAAGGGGATCTCGTGCTTGTCAGTCGATTCGATCGCGCTGGTGCACGCCTATCACGAGTCGGGCGCGAAGGTCGTCGGCTACGAACTCGATGCCACGAACGTGCACGCGCCGATGCGTATCGCCTTCGAGCGCGGGGCGGCGCGGCAATACGGCGGCGCGTGGATCAACTACGCCAGCGGCAACTTCGGCGACGCATGTAACTATTTCACGCAGAACCCCGTTGTGCCGCGTGGCGCCCCCGGATGGTTCCACAGTAAGTACGCCATCACCGACGGCGTCAGCGTCGGCTGGTATCGCAAGATGTACTACCTGAACTACCTTTCCGGCGTGGCCGCGACGTTTTGGGAACAGGGCCTTGGCAACCAGTGGATGCAGCCCGGCCCCGGCACGCACCCGATTCAACTCTCGCCATTCGGCCGCGCGACGGAAGAGTTCCAAGCCTTCGCGTCCCGCCTGCCGGACCGCGGCGAACCGATCGCGCCGGTCGGTGTGCTGCTCTCCGCCGGACACGGCTACGAGCGAGTGAACTACTCTTGCAAGATGCTGCACCACTTCCCCGAGAACACCGCCGACCGCGAGTTGCGGGAACTGTTCAACGTGCTCTGGCACCCCGTTGGCATCGTCGAAGGCCAGCCAGCCGCGCCGGACGCGCAGAGCCTGCCGAGCGGCCGCTACGGGAATACCTTCGACGTACTCGTCGACCGACCGAACAAGGCGGATGCGATCTTCCGCTATCCCGTGCTGATCGCGGCCGGCAATGTGGATCTATCGGGTCTCTGGCCGAAGGTTCTCGAAGACTACGTTCGCAAAGGCGGCACGCTCGTCGTCAACGCCGACGCCGCGCGGGGTCAACTGCCCGAGTCCCTGCTCGGCTTGAAACTCACCAGCACTCGGAAGGTGAACGACGAATGGAAACCCGCCGACGGCGCGGTCCGTGCGTGCGTACCCTACGAGTGCGAATCGGCCGAGTTGCACACGGCGACGGCACTGGCTACCGCGAGTAACGGCTCGCCGATCCTCGCTCGCCACGACATTGGCGAGGGGGCGGTCATCGTCTCACTCATTCCCGGCACGATCGGGCAGGACGAACGCGCCCACCCCGCCCTGCCCTGGCTCGTGAACGGCCTGACCGACGGCCTGCTCCCTGTCGACGCGCGACTCGCCAACGGCGACCGGCCCAACGGCGAGATCCTTTATCAGGTGAACGCGACCGCCAACGGGTATCTCGTCTTGCTCATGAACAACCGGGGGGTGGACAAGACCCCATCCGGCGTGGCCCGCGTCGACCGGCGGCAATTCGTGGACGTGATTCTGAAATCGAAATTCGCCGCGAAAGCAGCTACGGAGTGGACCTCAGGACGCGCGATGGAGTTGAGGGACGATACGGTGCGCGTTCGGGTCCACCCAGGCGACGTGCAAGTGATCGGTTTCCGCACGAAATGATTACCGGAACGACGCGACGAGGCGCCCGCCCGTCGCGACCCACGCCACGGCGACACCGATCATCGCGAGGCCGGCGAGACCGAGCGCCCACTTCGCCATCGGGCGCGTCAGCGATTCGCCCCCGAGGGCCACGAGCGTCTCCTCTGCCACCCAATTCACGGCCTGCACCGGCCGCATCCAGAGAGGCATTCTCGACGCTTCCACCACCGGTGGAATCACGAAATCGGTTTCGATCGCGCGCGGTGCCGGATCGGCAGGGCGCAACGCGATCGGTTCCGGGATCGGCTCAGGCGCGGGGGGTGGAGCGAACGGCTGCGACGGCGTCACTGGCACCGCTGCGAAGACCTCCTCGAGCGGTTCGGACAACGATGGTTCCGGAGCAAGCGGAGGGATTGGCGGCTCGGCCGGCACGAAGGCGACGGTCGGCATCGAAGCAGGCGAGGGTGCCGGGGCCGCGGCCGGCGGTTCGAGTTGCAGGCGCGGCATCGGTATTTCCGCACGGTCAATACGCCAACTCTCGACCACCGGCGGCACGGCGGGCGGCGGTGTCCGGTGCGGTTGCTGCGTCTGCGCGGGTGCGGCGAGCATCCGCTGGAGCAGCGCGTCCAGTTCCTCGAGTTGGTGGCGGGTCAGATCGTTGGAGGTCGTCGCGGCCATGGGAATCCGTCCCGGTCGAAGGGGCATCCGTTCGCGAAGTGTATGCGATCCGTTGGCGGGAAGAAAGGGCAATTCGCCAATCCGCCTCAACGCGGCGCAAGGATTTCGAGTTTCGCCTCGGCAACGACGTCGCCGACGGTTGCGCGCAACGAGGCCGAACGGTTGAACGGACCAACTTCCCCTTGGGCAAATCGAATAACCAGAATGCCGTGCTCCGAATCGGCCGGCAGATCGATCGAGTCGGCCGTCACGCCACGCCAGTGCGCGGGCAATACGAGTTCGACCTTCGCCGCGCCGGCCAGACCTTTCGCCCGTACCACTCGGACCGGCACGCGCAGGGTCCGGCCCGGCGCGGCGACCAAGACATCGCCGGCGATTTCGACACCCAGCCGCCCCGGCTCCGGTACCACGATCAACTGATGGTTCTGCTCCGTCGACGTGAAGGCGACCGCGTGTTCGGTCCCGTCGGCGTCGCGGACTCGCCCGACGGCCATGAGAGTCACACGGCAGGTGCGGCCCGTTTCGATCCACGCTGGTAGCCGGGCCGAAAAGGTGAACTCCGTGGTGCCGGGTTTCAGGATCAGGGCGTCGCCGTCCGCACCTTGCAGGTGCCGCACCTGCCGATCCGCCAGCGAAACCGTGATCGGCCCGTCGAAGCCGTTCCGTTCGAGCCGGTACTTGCGCGAATACGGCTGGCCGCGCGGGGCGTTGCCCATCGTGTAATCGCCGGCGAGCTTGAACGGCGTCGGCACCGTCGCGAGGATGAAGAACCGATCCGAATCGTTAGCCGTCGCGGCATGCGTACCGAGTGAGGAGATGCCAACAAGCGACGCGCGACCGGGCTGGACCTTCGCGACCGTATCGGCGGTCAGAGCGATTTCGGCGGCAGATTGCTTCTCGCCGATCGTGGCCGCGGTCGCAGTGATTCCGGCGGGTAGGCCTTGTAAATGGAGTGAAATTGGACCAGTGAAGCCGCCGGACCGATGGGCCGTCACCTTCAATTTGATCGTCGAGCCGCGCGGCACCATCACGATGTCGTTGGCCACCGCGAGGCGCACGCCGGGCTTCGGCGGCGTCGCGTCTTGGACCTTCAATCGATAAGGGAAATCGCCACCCGTTCGGAATCGTTCGACGACGCCAATTGAATAAACCCCGTCGTCCGGCGGAGTGAATGCGAGATTCGGATCAGCGGAAGGATCGGGCGACTCGCCGCGCGCGAGTTCCTTGCCGGTCGGATCGCGGACGACGATGCTACCGCACAGTTGCGAACCGAGCGAGCGCGCGAGCAAATCGATTTCGTACTTGACGCCCTTCTTGAGGGTCAGTCGCCAGTGGTCGTGCACGGTCGGCCGACCGACTCGGCCGTTGAGCGTGGCGGGAACGGGAATTTCGTCCTTCTTCGGGCCGACGAATTCCGGCAGGTCGTCCACGTCGAGCGCGACGGCGTTCGCACTGGCGATGTTCAGGTTCCACATCGCCGGCGCATCGGCGGGGATGGCGATCTCGCGCGAACCCGGCACCGACTGGCCAACGAGTTCTAGCTTCAGCGTCGTTCCGCGACGGCCGCCAAGCGGGAAGACGCGATCCACGACCGGCCCGGCGGTGATCGTGAGGCGATAGACGTTCGACTGTCCGCCGGCGTTCCGCGCGTCGCGCACGCGCACGGCGTAGCGCCCGTCGGCCGGCGCGACGAAGCGGACGGCCGCATCCTGCCCAAAGCCCGGCCGTCGCGGCTGCTCCGCGAGCACGAGACCCTTTTCATCCACGATTTCCAGGAGTGGAACGACCGGGGACCGGATCGCGGTGACCATCGCGAAAGCAGTGATCGACTCCCCCTTCTTCGCAGCGAAGGACCAGAGGTCGATGTCCTCGCGGGGGAAAATGCGGCCGTTCGCGGTGACAGGCAGAATCACCGGCACCGGGATCGGGTCTCCGTCGATCTCCGCTTCCACCACTTCCGGCAGGTCGCCGACGACGAACGCCGGCCCGGTGTGCGCACCCTGAGATGTCCAGACGCGGGCGCGGTGCGGGCCGCGCGGCGCGTCCTTCGGGATCGATAGCGTCGCCGTGCGGTCGACGGGGTAATCTTCGGCCTGCTGCGATTCGGGGAGTGGCAGAATCGGCCCCTCGAACCAGATGCGCGGGATGGGTTTCAGGGATTCCGTGAACTTCAAACCATCGATATCGAGCTGGCTGCGATCGTGGAGGAACAGGCCGCCGACGCGCAACGGAACACTCGAACCGCGCTGGCCGCCGGCGGGGAAGACGTACGAGAGCGTCGGCGGCACGGCGTCGGCGACGGACGCCGTCGCGAGGAGGGCGAGCGCGGCGATCGGGAAGCGCGGCATCGGCGGGCCTCAGAGCAGTTCGCGGATCGGTTTGCCGTTGTTGACGACCATGATCGGCCGGCCGTCAGGCGTGTGGAATTCGGATTGCGGATCGATGCCGAACCGACCCATGAGCGTGGCGGCGAGGTCTTCGGGGCCGTACGGCGCGTCGACGGGCCGTTCGGCGCGGGCGTTCGTCGCGCCGACGGTGATGCCGTTCCTGAGGCCGCCTCCACCCATTAGCACGGTGAAGCCTGGCCCCCAGTGGTCGCGGCCGGCATTCTTGTTGATGCGCGGGGTACGGCCGAACTCTCCCGTGACAACGACGAGCGTGCTGACGAGCAGGCCGCGTTCGGAGAGATCGCGGAAAAGCGTGGCGATGGCGGAATCGAACTGGGGCAGCAGCGAATCTTTGAGCGTGCGGAAGTTGCCGTCGTGCGTATCCCAGTTGCTGTGGTCGACGGTGACGCAGCGGACGCCGGCCTCGACGAGCCGGCGCGCGAGCAGGCACGACTGACCGAGCGAATGCCGGCCGTAGGCGTCGCGCAGTTTCTCGGGCTCGGCGGCGATGTCGAAGGCCTTCTTCGCGTCGGCAGAAGTCATGAGGTCGAACGCCTTGCCGCGAAACGTTTCCACCGCGCCGGCGGCCGTGTTGGCGCGGCTTTCGGCCGATTTCTGGAAACGGTCGACCGTATCGAGCAGTTTACGCCGGTCGTCGAGCCGATCGGACGCGACAACCGGAGGCGGCGCGAGGTCGGGGACGGAGAAGTTGGCCGCGCTCGGATCGCCATCGATGACGAACGGCGCGTGGGCCGCGCCAAGGTACGCGGAGCCGGCGCTCGGGTGCATCTTGGGCAGGCAGACGTACGGCGGCACCGAGCCGCGCGGGCCGAGTTTCTTCGAGAGGATCGCGCCGAACGCTGGCTTGTGGTTGTTCGGCGAAAGCCCGCCGTTGAACCCGGGACCGGGGAAGTACCCGGTGAGCATGTAGTGGTCGGCGGGTCCGTGGTCCGAGTTGTGGTGCGTGAAGGAGCGGACGAGCGAGAACTTGTCGACTTCCTTCGCGACCTTCGGCAGGTGCTCGCAGACCTGCAGGCCGGGGATCTTCGTCGGGATCGGTGCAAAATCACCGCGGAATTCGGCGGGTGCGCCGGGCTTCAGGTCGAACGTGTCGATGGTGCTGAGGCCGCCGTGGAGGAAGACATAGATGAGGGAGACGTCCTTCTTCGCGTCGGCAGCGAGCAGGTTCCGCGTGGTGAAAGGAAGGCCGAAGAGCGCGGCCGCGCCGAGGCGGATGCTATCGCGCCGGGAGAAACCATCGCAGAATCGGGAGCGCGCCATGGCGGCCCTCAGTGGTTGAACGTGAATTCGATCGAGTTCAGCAGCACCCACGCCAGGTCTTCGGCAGCCTTTTGGCGGTCGGGCTTGTTCGCCAGGAATTCCACGACCTTCTTCGTCTCGGCTGCGGTCGGGCGGCGGGAATAGTAGGCAAAGAACAGATGTTCCGTCAGCTTCACGTCATCCGCCACGGCGCGGACGACCTTCGCGACGCGGCCCTCGGGATGCGAAAGCCGACGCTGGAAATCGGGCGAGTTCAACAGGTGCAGCACCTGCGTGGAACTCGGTTCGACGTTGCGCTCGCACTCGCAGGCGGTGGCGCGCATCGGCCGGCCGAAAAGCCGCAGGAAGGGTTGCTTCGTCTCGCTGTCCCACACCTGCACGGCGCGCGTGCCGGCGGGTAGCCCCGCAAAGCGGTCTGGCACGCCCGTCGCCTGACCGATCATGTCCAGCAGAACCTCCGCGCTTGGTCGTCTCAAGAGCGCCCGGGAGAAGTTCCGTTCGTCCTTCTCGTTGCTCGCATTCGGCTTCGAATCGCTCTGGTAGGCCCGCGACGCGGCGATGAACTTCACCATCGCCCGCGTGTCGTACTTCGTTTCGATCGCGCGTTTCGCAAGAAGGTCGAGGAGTTCCGGATGGCTCGGTGGGTTCGTCGCGCGCACGTCGTCTACCGGATCAACGATGCCGCGACCGAATAGGAACGCCCAGATGCGGTTCGCGAAGTTCCGGGCGAAGTACGGGTTCGCGGGGTCGGTCATCCAGCCGGCGAGTACGGCGCGCCGATCGCCGGGCGGATTCGCCGACGGCATCGTCGTGCCGAGCGAGTGGGCGAAGACCGGTTCGCCGGTGCGAGGGTGTTTCGAGATTGGATCGCCCGACGCGAGCACGGCGTCCCCGCGCACGCCCACCGGCGAAAAGAACGCGAGCATGCCGGCGTAGTCCGTCTGCGTCCAGCGGTCCGTCGGGTGGTGGTGGCACTCCGCACACGCGATGCGCACGCCAAGGAACGCCTGCGATACCGTGCTCGCCGCTTCGCCCGGCTTCGTCACCACTTTGAAGAAGTTCGCCGCCGGCACATCCGCGAGCGGCCCTGCGGCCGATACGAGTTCACGGGCGAACTCATCGAACGGCTTGTTCTCTCGGAACGAATCTCGGATCCAGCGATGATAGGCATACGCCCGCTCGTGGCCGAGCAACCGTCGATCCACGCGTAGGAGGTCCGCCCAGCGCAGCGCCATCAGGTCGGCGAATTCCGGCCGCGCGAGCAGCGAGTCCACCGCCTTCGCCCGCTTATCCTTGTCGGCGCTGTCGAGGAACGCCCGTGCCGCGTCCGGCTCCGGCAACAGCCCGACGAGGTCGAGATGGATGCGGCGGAAGAACGTCGCATCGTCGCACACGCCCGACGGCGCGATGTTCAGTTTCGCGAGCTTGCGATCCACGTGTTCGTCGATCGCGTTGAACCGCGGCGCGGCGTGCGTGACCATCGACCCCGGCCTCGGTACGAGTACGTTGCACACCGCCACGTGCCCGCGATACGCCGCCATCACGGCCGCCTCGCCTGGCACGTCGTGCGATTCGATGCGACCCTCCGCCGTCGCCGTCGCGACCGACTCGCTGTTCGTCTGGTACCTCGCGTGCTCGGTCACGTCCTGCTCTCGCCCGTCGGATCGCGTCGCGAACACCCGAATCGATCCCGAACCGCGCGGCGCCATCAACATTTCCGTTGGGTCGACGCGGATGCCGACGACGCGTGGCGCGTTCGGGTCGCCGAGCGGCGCGCCGGCCGCAATCCAGTCCCGCAGCGTGCGATAGTCCCGCGTGTCGGCCTTCAATCGCGTGCCGCCGCCGTGCGGCGAGCGGCCGGACGCTTTGCGAAGCAGAAGGCTCTCCTCCGCCGCTGAAGCTAAGACACGCCGGCCCCGGCCTTCCTTCACGAGGCTGGCGTAGTCGGCCGCCGGATCGAAGCCGAACACGGAGAGTTTGAACCCGCCCTGCCCTTCGGCCTTGCCGTGGCAGCCGGACGAATTGCAGTTGTACCGTGCCAGCAGCGGGGCGATGTCGTTCTCGAAATGCAACGGCTCCGCGGCCGCGCGGGGCGCGGTCGGGATCGCGATCAGCAGGAAAATCAGGAACCGAGTCACGACGGCGGGAAAGCGAGGCTTCGGCGGGATGTTCAACTTCTACCAGAATGCGAGTTGGAATGCAAGAAAATCAAAGCCGTTCCGCTTCCCCATCCACGTAGCGTTCGCAGTCCGGCAGGGCGTCGAGGAACTGTCGGCCGTACGGTTTCGTCAGCACACGCGGGTCAAAGAGCACCACGATACCGCGGTCGGTCGCGGTGCGGACGAGGCGGCCGAAGCCCTGCTTCAGCTTGATCGCCGCCTGCGGTAACTGATACTCCATGAACGGATTGCGACCGTCGGCCTGGATCGCCTCCAGCCGCGCCTCCGTCAGCGGCCGGTCTGGCACGGCGAAGGGCAGCTTCGTAATGATCACGTTCGAGAGCGCCTCGCCGCGCACGTCCACGCCCTGCCAGAAGCTGTCCACGCCGAAGAGCACCGCCCGGGGCGTCGCGCGGAACTGCTCGAGCATCTTCCCCGCCCCCATCCCCTCGCCCTGGCAGAAGAGCGAATAGCGATGCTTCGCCATCCACGACCGCAGCCGCTCCGCCGCGCGCGACAGGAATGAATAGCTCGTGAACAGCACGAACGCCCGGCCTTCGGTCTTCTCCAAGTATTCGGGGAGTTTCGCGATCACCTGCTCCTCGTACTCGGCTACGCGGCCGGCTGGGTCGGGCATCGTGTTGCGGAACAGGTGCAGTTGAACCAGGCTCTCGTAGTCGAACGGACTGCCGAGTTGCAGGGACTGCGCGCCGTCGCAACCGAGCCGCTTCTGGACGTGGGCGAAGCCGTCGCGGCCGCCGGCGCTGAGCGTGGCGCTCGTGAGCACGACGCTCGGCACCTTGTCGAAGAGGCGCTTCTTCAGCTCCGCGCCGACTTCGATCGGCGCGCTGACGAGCGCGACGCGCGTGCGGCCCATCGAGGTCTTCTGGTCGATCCAGTAGACGTGTCCTTTCGCCGACTGGCCGAGCCATTCGCGCACCGTCTGCGCCGTCGCCACGAGTCGCGTGGCCTTGCTCGTCAGCTCGATCTTCTCCTCCTCGGCCGAAAGCTTCGCGGCGATGGCGTTCAAGATGGCGGCGAGTTTGTCGAGTTCCTCGGAGAGGATGTCGGGCACGATGCCCGCGGTGCGCACTCGGCCGTTGGTTTTGCCCTGCACTCGCAGCCAGTCGTGGACGGTGGCGAAGAAGCGGTCGGCAGCGAGCCGCGCGTTCTCGATCTGCACGAAACTCGCCGCGTCGCCGTGTGCCGCCAGCACGCCGCGGTTCCCCTTCTGCGTGAGGATCTGGTTGAGCAGGTAGTCGACGCCCCCCTGCGACACCTGCAAGCCGAGGTGGTCGGCGGCCACATCTTCGAGCGTGTGCGCCTCGTCGAAGATGACGGTGGAATAGTCGGGCAGCAATCCGCCGCCGACCTGCCGCAGGGCGAGATCGCTGAAGAACAGTGCATGGTTCACCACGAACAGATTGGCGCCGAAGACGGCTTTGCGCGCCTTGTAATAGAAGCACTCGCCGTGGCGCGGGCACGCGCGGCCGAGGCAGTTGCCGCTGTCCGACTCGACCGTGTCCCAGACGTGCGGCGCGGGCACCAGCGGCAGGTCGGCCCGGCTGCCGTCGGTCGTGGAACGCGACCATTGCCCGATCTGCGCGAGCTGCGTGGCGGCGGACGGGTCGGCGAAGAGCGTGCCCATGCGCTGCCGCGCCACCTGGAGCCGCCGCAGGCTCAGGTAGTTGCTCCGGCCCTTCACGAGCACGGGGCGGAACTCGAACGGCAGGTTCTTTTGAAGGAACGGGATGTCCTTCTCGATAAGTTGGTTCTGGAGCGCGATGGTGTGCGTTGAGACGACGACGCGGAGGTCCTTGTCGGCAGCGAGCGCGGCGATGACGGGCACGAGGTACGCGAAGCTTTTGCCGACGCCGGTGCCGGCCTCGACCATCAGCGTGCGGTCCTTCGCGATCGCGGCTTCGATGGCGGTCGCCATCTCAACCTGTTGCGGTCGGGCCTCGAACCCCGGCAATCGAAGGGCGAGAAGACCGCCGGGGGCGAGCAGTTGTTTCAATTTCGACATTCAGCCATTGTCGCGATCGAGGCCGCAGAAAGGAATGTTCGCTGATGACTCAAAACTCGGAACTCACGACATCAGTACTCGAATCGAATTCGATTCGCATCGAATTGAGAGTCGTGAGTTCTAAGTCAAGCCGAGTCATGAGTCTTCGGACTCGGTCGCTTTCGGTTCTTCCTTCGGCGGGTGGAAGAACAGCAGGAGCAGCAACGCGCCGACAAGTGCTGCGCCCATCGACCACTGGAACACCATCGGGTAATCCAGCTTGCCATCCGCCGTGTAGGTCACGCGCAGCTTCTTGCAGGCGAAGCCGGCGACGAACGGCCCGACGCCGAGGATCAGCAGGTTGAACAGCCCTTGGGCGCTGCTGCGCACATCCTTCGGGAAATACTTGTCCACGAAGATGTACACCGTCGCGAAGAAGAACGCATAACAGACGCCGTGAAGGGCGATGACGGCGATGACGGGTGTCTGCTCCGGAAAGAACGCGAACACCGCAAACCGAGCCGCGTGCCCCAGTACGCCCACGGTCATGGTCACACGCCAGCCGAACGTCTTGAGCGCCCAGCCAAGCGCCAACATCGTCACGATCTCCGCGATCTGGCCGATCTTCATCGTCGCACCGGCCCAGTTCGCCGGAATGCCCACCTGCCCCACGAGGAAATCGAACGTCCAAATGAAGTAGCTCTGGTGTACGGCCGCATCGATGAACGTGACGATGAAGAGCACGAACATGAACGGCTTGCCGAGGTGCTTCATGGCCTTGAGCCACGCCAGCGAGTCCTCGCCGGTCGCCGGTTTCGGCGGAGTGTGCGGCAGGCTGAAGCTGAAGGACGCCAGCACTAGCGAGGCGATGCCCGCGACGAGGAAGACGTAGCTCTTGCCACTCTGGGCCGCATCGCCTTCGAGCGGTGAGGCGAAGACCTTGCCGAGCCATTCGCCGACGCCGACGGACCCGAACGCCGGCACATTGGCCCAGTTCGTGAGAATGAAGATGAACGGCCAACTCGCAGCGATCCAACCGATGGTGCCCCAGAGACGCACCGGGCCGAACTGCTTGTCGGGGTTCGTGAAAGCATTGAAGGCGATGGCGTTCGTGATACTGATGGTCGGCACGTAGAAGACCGAATGCAGGAGCATCAGGCCGAAGTAGGGCCAGAAGTTGATCGTTTCACCGGGCATCGGGTGCAGGAAGTACAGCCCGCCGATCGCGAGGCCGCCGATAAAGTGGCTGACGCCGAGGAACTTCTCGGCCGCAAAGGTGCGGTCCGCGAACTGAGTACTGAAGAAGAGCGCCACGACCGCGCCGATGTTGAACGCACCGTAGATCAGCGGTTCCATCCACCATTCCGCGTCCTGGAACTTCAAGCCGGGAATATACGAGAAGGCAATTTCGAACCATGCGCCCCAAATGAAGAACTGGAGGAACATCATCAGGGAGAGTTTGAACATCAGGCCGGGCGGGGCGGCGATGGGCGTGTCGGTCGCGCTCGACATGGCGGAATTGCTCCAAGCGGGCACCAGGGCGGTAATTCACGAATGTAAGGACGCACGCCGCGACCGGCAACGAAAAACGGCCGGGGTTCCCCCGGCCGTCATCAGCATCTGAGTTGTCCGGCTCAACGCCAGCGGATCTGGAACAGGCCGTTCGCGTTCGTCAGTTCAGCGTGACGGACGTTGTGGTTCTCCAGCCAGTCCATCACGTCCTCCGCTTCGCGGAGCGTCTTCACTTCGTTCGTATGCCAGTCGCCGGTCAGGGTCGCGGCCGAAGCGCTCGCGAGTTCAAAGGTATCGGCCGAAGAATCCCCGGTGTGAGGCGTGCTGAAAGGATTGACGGTCGCGGGCATGAGAGCCGAATCGCTTGTCGTAACGGCATAAAGGATCGCGGCGCTGCCGAAGGTGAAAATCGCGGTCGCGAGGAGGGTCAAGCCGAGCATGGTTCGCACTCGCCGACGGGGTTTGGTGAAGTTTCCACAACGCTAGATCGCGGTTCAAGAAAAGCCGGGAAAAACTGCAGCAAATCGGCGAAAATCCGGAACGGTATTACCGAAGGGGCACAACCTTGCGGTTCAAAACGAATCTGCGGGATTTGCGTTATACGAGGATCGTAAGACTTGCGCCGGGCCAAATTCACATGGCAGTTCGACCGTGAAAACCGTCATTTCACCCCGTCGCTGCCAACGGATGTTCCCCCCGTGCGAATCCACGACCTGCCGGGCAATTGCGAGGCCTAAACCGACTCCCTGTTTCTTGCCGGTCACAAAAGGTTCGAACAACCGATGAGCCACTTCCGGGGACGGACCGGGGCCGTTGTCGCAAACTTGGACAACTATTGTGTTTCCCGATCGGACCGCCGTGACTTCGACGCGCCCCCCGGGCCCGGCCGCGTCGAGTGCATTCCCCAATAGGTTCGTGACGAGGTGACTTAATTGTTCGGAATCGCCCCGAACGGGGAGCGGATCGCCGGATTTCCATTCGAGAGCGATGACCGCATGCGCGGCCTGCGGTCGCAAGTTCGCCACTGCCGCATCAAGCACGGCCGCGAGATCCAACGGTTCGCGGCGGATCGAGTCGGGTCGGCCGAGGTTCAGGAACTGCCTCAGGTTCGATTCCATCCGCTCCAGTTGCCGCAGCGCGACCAGGAGCGGTTCGCGATCGCCGTCGGGGTCGCGGAGATGGAGTTGAATTGCAAGCCGGGCACCGGACGCGGCATTGCGGAGTTGGTGCGCGAGCCCGCCGGAGAACTGGCCTAGGACTCGCAGCCGTTCGGTCGCCCGGAGTTGTTCCCGATAGTCCGCGAGCGTCGCGGTCATCCGGTTCACGGAGCGCACAAGGTCGCGGACTTCGTCGTCGGAAGCGGGGAGCGGAATGGGTTCGAATGTGCCGGCGGCGATGTCCCGCGTTCGCGCCTCGATGTCCCGGATTCGGGCAACGAGCCGGCGCGCGGTGATCGCCGCGAGTGCAAACGCGACAAATCCACCAAGGCCGCCCAACCACAGAGCCGGACGCACGGCCTCGGCGATCGCCGACCGGCGGAATGTCTCAGGGAACAACGCGATCAGACGCCCCCCTTCGTTCGGGTGCGGCGGGCGGATCTCGATGCCGTGTCGGTGGTAGTCCGCCTCGTTGTAGCCGTCGGCGAGCGTGGCGATCCGTTTGCCGTTCGTTCCCAAGTAAACGAGTTCCATTCCGGTCAGCCCGCGCATCTGTCGGAGAATCGGCTCGTTCAATCGGAAGCTAGGCGGCCCGTGGACAGTCCGTTCGAGGTCGCGGAATCGTTCCTCGATTTGTCGGTCGACGTTGGCGGCGGCATGCGTGGCGGCCCAAGCCGTCGCCGCGACCGTTCCGGCGAGGAGAAGTACGGGAGGGATCAACAGACGGTAGCGAAGGCCGAGGCGCATTCCGATAACGTATCAGCGCCAAAAGGAATCGATGGGCTGTTTACTGGTCAAGCGACCACGGAAGCGACAATTCGGTAACTCTCGAAGCGAACCCGTCGCGCGACGGGTTCGCTTGATTGTCTTACGCCACGTCGGCGTTCTCGCGGATGGCCTCGCGGACACCGCCGATCATCCGCCAGTAGAGCAACGCGAAGGCCAACGCGACAAAAGCGATGACTGCCAGCGGGCCGATTGTCTTCAATTTCTCTTCGAGATTCTGCCAGTTCGACCAGATTTTGGATTCGAACCAGGCTCGGTAATAGACCCGCGCCGCAAGCAGCACGACGATCTTGATCGCGAACAACAGACCGACGAGGATGACGAAGCGGTTGACCCGACCGGTCGCGCGTGGGCTGCGAAGCGAAGCACCGATCCGACCGAGCGTCGCGACAAACCAGACTTCGGCGAGCAGTCCGAAACCGACAAGTGCCGCGGCGCCGAAGCCCTGGATCTGACCGGTAACATCGTCCTTCGCAAGGAACACGCCCTCGCCCCAGACCTCGAACTTTTCGGCAAGCGTCGGCTTCGCATCGAGCTTCGACATCTGCGGCGTGAAGCGCGGGACGAACCCGGAATCTTTCATGCCAAGCCAGCAGATGACACCGAGCGCGACGAATCCGGCGAGGGCGATCATGGTCGCGAGGGAAGCGAAGGCGGCCGTGGCCCCGGCATGGGCCGCCGCCGGGGCGCCGGAAACGCCAATACGGCCGATCGCCACGCAGAGCAGGCCCAGCAGCATCGGCCCGACGGTCGCGAACAGGCGGATTTCGTCGGTCTGGGAGTAATCCGCGACGTTGAGCCAACCGGGGCTTTGGTTCGGGAGCTGGAAGTTGAACGATAGCGCGATGGGAATTGCGGCGTACGCGAGCACTCCAAGCAGGCAGAAGAGCAGACCGGAGCGCACCCATCCCAGCCCGCGATAGGCGCGTGCCCACTGGGCGTTGGTCTCCGCGCCGGCATCGGCGGGCTTCCCCGGCTTCGCGAACGGATCCTGTACCGACACCTTGCGCGGGTCGGGCGGCAATCGGCTACCGCGCGAACTCGGTACCGGTTCCGACGGAGCCGGGAACGCGGCCGGTCGAGGGGCGGGCGGCGACTCCTTCGCAAGGTCGTATGTTGGCCGAGGTAGCGGGGCCGGTGCACCGCCCGAACCGGCGAGGACCGACGACGGCTCCGGTCCACCCGGCAAGCTGCCCCACGGATTCGTGACGGGCGTCGTTGTCGGGCGTGGCGATTGAGAAACCGGCGGAGCGCCGAACTGCGGCGGCGCCGGCACGGCGGGCCCGACGAACTCCCCGATGATTGTGAGCACCGTGCCGCACGTCGGGCAACGGCCGCGCTTGCCGGAAGAGTCGTCCGGCGCGTGCAGGACGCCTCCGCACTGGCTGCAGGTCACTTTGATGGGCATGAAAGACCTCGCGGACGGGTTCGCGGTCGGCGTTGCAATCGTTTTATCGGGGTTGGGGCCGTTTCCAATTCGGATCATACTCGAGCGAGAAGAGCGACTGGATCCGTTCTGCCCGGCCCGGCCCGGCCCCGACGAGCGTGCCGAGCGCTTCGCGAATGCGTGCGACGCGCGGGTCGGCCGCTGCGCCCCCGCCGCGGTCCACGCGGTCCAGAATCGCCGCCAGGTCCAGGAGGCGACAGCGGGCTTCCAAGTAGTATTTCTCGAGTGCGTCGGGCGCGGGGAGCGGTTTCATGGCCGGCCTCCGGGGATTGCGGCGAATTTCATCTTGAGTTCAAGCGGAACGAGTTGATTCAAACTGCCGGATTGGAATCCGGCGAGATCGAGCGAGACAAAGCGGAAACCGAGCCGGCGGAATTCCTCGTCGATCCTCCGGCGCGTGTCCGGCCGGGCGAGGCGTTCGAGGTATTCGGACTCCACTTCGATCCGGGCGAGATCGCCCTCGTGATAGCGTACGCGGCACACTCGCATCCCGAGTTCGCGAAGGAACATCTCGGCCCGTTCGATGCGTAGCGTGCGTTCGGGCGTGACCGCGAGGCCAGGCGCGAGCCGACTTGACAAGCACGGGGACGCGGGCTTGTCCCACACGGGCAATCGCCATTGTTTCGCCAATTCGCGCACGTCCGCCTTCGTGAACCCGGCCTTCTGAAGCGGATGACGGACATGGTGCTCCGCGGCCGCCATCAGTCCCGGCCGATAGTCGCCTGCGTCGTCGAGATTCGCACCGGAGCAAATAGTATCGATGCCGAGTTCGGGCAGGAGCGATTCAATGCGGTTATAGAGTTCGGACTTGCAGAAGTAGCAGCGAGCGCCGTCATTGGAGGCGTAGGCCGGGTTGTCGAACTCGGCGGTGCGGACGACAAGATGTCGAATCCCGATCGAAGCCGCCAGCGCGACGGCGTCGTCCAGTTCCGCACGCGGCACACTGGGGCTGTCGGCCGTCACGGCGACGGCGTCTACACCGAGCGCGATTGCCGCGGCCTTCGCGACCACGGCGCTGTCGACACCGCCGCTGAATGCGACCGCGACGCGACCGAGGCTCGCGAGCACGGCCAGCAGACGGTCCCGTTTATCAGAGAGATCGTCCATTCGTTATTGTCGCACGGCGGCCGTGAACCGCTCGCGGAGTCGTTGGGTGATAGGTCCTTGTTTCCCGCTGCCGATGACGCGGCCATCGACCTTGGTGACGGCAATTACTTCCGCCGCTGTCCCGGTGAGGAAGAGTTCATCCGCGACGTAGATGTCGTGACGGGTGAGCGTCGCCTCCGCGAACGGTACGCCGTCTCCCTTCGCGAGGTCGATCACGAAGTTCCGCGTGATGCCTTCGAGAATGCCGGCGTCGATCGGCGGAGTCTTCAGCACGCCATTCTTCACGATAAAGAGGTTATCGCCCGTGCACTCGGCGACTTCTCCCTTGTGGTTCAACATGATCGCTTCCAGACAGTTCGCCCGGATGGCCTCGATCTTCGCGAGGATGTTGTTCAGATAATTCAGCGACTTGATGCGCGGGTTCACCGCGTTCGGGTGGTTGCGCGTATACGACGACGTGATGATTTCGAGACCGTTCTCGTACAGTTCCTTCGGATACAAACTGATGTCGTCGACGATGACGATGACGTTCGGTTCGCACTTGCGCGGATCGAGGCCGAGGCTGCCCGGCCCACGCGTCACGATGAGGCGGATGTAGCCTTCGACCTTCTTGTTTGCGGCGACGGTGTCCTCGACGGCCGTCGTCATCTGTTCCGGGGTGAGCGGGATCGTCAGCGCGATCGCCTTGGCCGACTCGTAGAGCCGCTCGATGTGTTCCTTGTGTTTGAAGACCTTGCCGGCGTAGATGCGGATGCCCTCGAAGACGCCGTCGCCGTAGAGCAGTCCGTGGTCGTAAACGCTGATCTTGGCGTCGTACTTGTCGAAGAGTTGTCCGTTGATCCACACGCGGGTCGACATTCGCAGGCTCCGGAATTCGATGTTTACAGTTTGAGATCGGTCGGCGAACCGAGGGTGGGCAATTGTCGGATCGCGGCGTTCAGTCGGGTTTTGTCCGCGAGTTCGCGAATGGCCGCTTCCTGCTCCTGCGGAATGCTTCCGAACTGTTGTTCGAGGAACGCAACAAGGGACAATCGCAGGCCCTCGATGCGCCCTTCGACGCGCCCTGCGGCCCGGCCCCGTTCCACACCCTTCGAAAGGATCGCCCGATAAGTCGATGATTCTTCCATCTCCTGGACTCCCCGAAACAGCGACTTGATCACAAATTCATCATACCGCAGTCCCATGAGAATGTAACTGCTGGCGAGCAACCGATCTCGCATCGTTTCGTCCGGCACCTCGTTTCGGAACCGCTTGGCCAGTCGCCGCACCAGTTCCGGCAGCCTCGACGCCGCATCGTTCGTCAGCAGTCCCAACGGAGCCAACCCCAGTCCGCCGGACATGAATTCCTCGGCTGACAACTTCCAAATGCGAAGGAGTTCGTAACGGAATGACAAAAAACGCTCGCCGTTCACCTGGCGGCGTTCGAATTCCCATGTCAGACTCCACGCCTCGACGTCGGGCCGCAACATGATGGCGACCGATCGGACGGGTACGCCGTATCGGTCGTTCAGGAGGGCGTTGTACAGAAAGATGCGATCCGGTAACGAACCGCCCCACGTCGATTGCAATTCGAGGTGGATCAACCCGGCGTCACTGGCGAGGCGGAAGACCTTGTCGGCGGTCGGTTGTACGGTCGAGAGGTCGGGGGCGATCGGTTCCGGCCGGCCCGGCGGCAGACCGAACCTGGCCGCCAGCCAAGCCACTAGATCG
The DNA here is from genome assembly GCA_022842245.1 of Gemmataceae bacterium. Classification (GTDB taxonomy): domain Bacteria; phylum Planctomycetota; class Planctomycetia; order Gemmatales; family Gemmataceae; genus Limnoglobus. Next base: position 77,425 of record JALHPZ010000009.1, on the reverse strand, counting down.
GGCGAGTAGTCGTCGAGAATCTGTTTGAGAATGGCATCGAACGGTTTCGCCATGACGGCCTCACACCGCCGCGCTCAGGAGCCGGGGGCGAAAGGTCGGCCCTTTTTCTTCCACGACACGCCCGCCAGCGAGCCGAATCGTGCGGTGCGTTGTCCCGGCCATCTCCAGGTTGTGGGTGACCATGACGATCGTCACGCGGTCTCGGCGGTTCAAATCGTGCAGAAGTTCGAGAATCTCGTTCCCCTTTTCGGCGTCGAGGTTGCCGGTGGGTTCGTCGGCAAGAAGAACACGGGGCCGCTGGAGCAGCGCCCGCGCGATGGCGCAGCGCTGCATCTCGCCGCCGGACATTTCGCGGGGTTTGTGGGTTTTACGATGGGACAAACCGACGCGTTCGAAGAGTTCATCGGCCCGCCGGCGCCATTGCCGGCGCGTTTGCATCCAGCCGAGGAACGAGTTTGAGATGTACGCCGGCATGAGGGCATTGTCGATCGCGGAGAGTTCCGGCAACAGATGATAGAATTGGAAGACGTAGCCGAACGTACGATTGCGGACGGCGTCGCGTTCGCGGTTCGAGAGATTGTCGAGCCGTTTCCCGTCTAGTGATATGGTCCCGGAATCGGGCGCGTCGAGCGTGCCGAGCACGTGCAGGAGCGTACTCTTGCCTGAACCGGATGCGCCGACGATGCTCATGAACTCGCCGTCGCGCACGGCGAGCGACACGCCATTGAGCACGCGCACGATGTCAGCATTGCGGCGATAGGTCTTCGTGAGGTTCTCGGCCGTTAACATCGACGCTCCCGGTCATTCGAAACGGAGGGCCTGGATCGGGCGCAGCCGTGCGGCGCGCCAGGCGGGCAAGAAACTGGAGCCGATTGCGACGAGCATCGCCCCGGCATTCACGATCAGGACTGTGGTGGTTTCCACGTTCGTGGGAATCTTGTCGAAGTAATAAACCGATCGATCGAAGAGTTGCTGGCCGGTCTGTTCGTTCACGAACGTCTCGATCTCGTTAATATTGCAGGTGATGCCGAGCCCCAGCGCCGTGCCCGCTCCGCAACCGACCACGCCAAGCAGGAACGCGTACCAGACGAAAATCCCCATCACACCGCGATTCGAGGCGCCGAGCGATTTCAGAATGCCGATATCCCGGATTTTCTCGGCGACGATCATGGTGAAGATCGCGAGGATGCTGAAACCGGCGACGCCGACGATCAAAAACAGCAGCAGGTTCAGGATGCCCCGCTCAATATCGATGGCCGAGAGCAACGGCCCCTGATGATCTTCCCAAGTCGCGGCGCGGGCCTCGTATTTGCCGAAGAGCTTCTGAATTTCGTTCGAAACGTGCGGCTTCACGAAGGAATAGCCTCTCGGGCAGTCTTCCGTCACTTTGATCTGCAGGTGGGTCACGCGTTCGTCCATTTTCCGCAGTCGCTGCAGGTCCGGCAGGTCCATGTAGATGAATTGGCTGTCGTACTCGCTCATTTCCGACTTGAAATAGTCCACGACGACGTATGTGCCCCAGACCGGCCGCATCTCGTTCGCGGCGAGCGTGGCGATCATAACGTGGTCACCGGGGCGCAGGCCGGGAACTTCCTCCACCTGCCCGGTCTCCGGATTCTTGTAGCGGAAGTGCGCCAGGGAATGCCCGACGATAATCCCGGTCGGCTTCGGTGCCTCGAATTGCGGCAGGTTCGGCGCCGGCACCGGAGGCAACGGGATCGCCGATTGGTCGTCGACGATCTTCGGCCCCTGGCCGAGAAAGTCCTCCGCAGGCGGCGCGACGGGGATCGGCTCGCGCGCCATCGCTTCCAACCTCACGTTCTTCTCGAACAACGCGAGAGCGTCAGGCGTCAGTTCGAACGACGGATGCATCGAGTTCTTCTGCCGTGTGAGATACTGACCGAACCCGCCCACCTTTGTCTGCTTGGCTGGATCGACCCCCATGAGTTTGATCGGCTTGACGACGTTCATGCCCCGGAAGTTGAACTGGATCGTACCGACCACCTCCACGGTGGGTGCCACGGTGTCGACGTATTTCCCGGCCGACGACTGGCGGATGCGGTCTTCGAGAAGTTGGGGGTGCAGGTCGAAACCGGAGAAGTTGTCGGTCTCGACGATCACGTCGGCGAGGACGCCGCGGAGGCGGTCCTTGAGCTTGTTCGAAAAGCCGCTCATGACGCTGTTCACCACGATGAGCGTGGCGACGCCCAACATGATGCTGACGATGCAGACGAACGCCAGATATCGTGTCCGGAGGTATTTCAGGCAGAGAAGAAACTTGTACATGCGAGACCCCGCGGACGTCGTATCCCGAATCGGAGAACTTGTAGCAGATGGGAAAAATCTGCGGAAGCCGAAGTTGTGAGTTTGACGAGGAGTTGGGCCGGGGGACGGAAATTCGGACGCTGTCGCAATCGGCGTTCATGGACTGGCGGGGAAAATCGTCCCAATCGATGCGACCGTGAACTAGGGTACGGTGCCTGTTACGCGTCGATCCGCCGGGGATGTCGAAGTGCCCATTGATTGCCCCTATTGTCAGGCTCATCACGACGGCGCGCTGTCCACGCACGGTTTGCCGTTTCATCGTTGCCCGACCTGCAACCGGTTTTTCCCCTCCGCAAGCCGCGCCAAGAAACTGAACGATTCCCACTCCGTTGCGACCGCGACCTCCTCCTCTGTAGCACAGGTGGCAGTGGCCGCCGATCCCTCGACGCGAACGCCGATCATGCGCGGTCGGTCGTTGGCATCTCGCAAACCGGCCATCGCGGACTACCCGCCATCGTTCCTCACGCCCGGCCCCACAGGGGGTCCGCAAGTGCCCGGTTTTCAGATAGAGCGAGTCTTGGGCCGCGGCGGCATGGGCACCGTGTACCTCGCCCGTCAGTTGTCGCTCGATCGGCCAGTCGCGCTGAAAGTCATGAGCCGCCGCTGGGCGAACGACCCGGTCTTCGTCGCCCGCTTCACCCGCGAGGCGTTCGCCGCCGCGCAATTGAACCACCCGAACCTCGTGCAGGTCTACGACATCGGCGAAGTGGAAGGCACGAAGTTCTTCAGCATGGAGTTCGTTGCTGGGCGCTCGATCTCCGACATGATCCGGGACGACGGCAAATTCGATCCGGAAACGGCCGTCGGGTACATTCTCCAAGCAGCCCGCGGACTGAAACTCGCCCACGATCGCGGCATGATCCACCGCGACATCAAACCGGATAATCTCCTGGTCGATTCCCACGGACTGGTGAAAGTCGCGGATCTCGGGCTAGTCAAGACGCCGGACCTCGCTCACGATGCCGACAAACTCGATTCCGATGCCGCTTCCCCCAGTGGCCTGTATACGATCCCGAACGACATGACCGGTTGTCGCATGGCACTCGGCACGCCCGCGTACATGTCTCCGGAGCAATGCCGCGACGCCGCCGCCGTCGACCACCGCGCCGACATCTATTCCCTCGGTTGCACCCTCTACGTGATGGTCACCGGCCGCCAGCCCTTCGACGGCGATACCGCCGTCGAACTCATGACCGCCCACGCATACAAGCCGCTGGTTCCGCCCGAGGAGATCGCCAATCGCGTTCCGAAAGAGCTTTCGAGCGTCATTCAAAAAATGATGGCGAAGCACCCCGGCGAGCGGTTTCAGTCGATGGGCGAAGTCGTTCGCACACTCGAGCAATGGCTCGGCATCCACACCACGAAACAGGTTTCCGCGCGGGAAGAGCAGATCGCGGTGCTCGAACGCGCCGTCGAGCGATTCAATTTCGCTCCCGTCGCCATCCAGCGGACTCGAGTGCTTACCGGCTTCCTGACCGGTTGTCTGCTGGCCGCCGTCGTTCTGACGTTTCTCGGCCGTCTTGGCTGGGCTTTCGGGCTCGCCGGCATGGTGCTCCAGTCCGCGGCCGTCTATTTCGTCCTGAATGGTCTCGCACGACGCACCCACCTCTTCCGTCGGGTTCGTCAACTGGTCGCCGGATTCTCGATTGGGGACTGGCTGGTCTGCTTCGGCTGCGTCGCACTCTTCGGCATCCTCCTCTGGATGCTCAAGCTGTTCTGGATCTGGGTCGGTTTCGGTGTCATCGGCGCGGGGTTGGCGATCGCCTTCCGAACCGCCTTCGACCGTCCCCTCGAAGCCGTCCGCCGCTCGGCGCGCGCCGAGTGCGACCGTCTCCTTCGCCGGCTCCGGGCCGACGGACAGGATGAAGATCAACTTCGACTCTTCGTGGCGAAATACGCCGGCCGCCAGTGGGAGGAGTTTTTCGAAGAGCTTTTCGGCTATGAAGCCAAACTCGCCGCCCGCTCGCAACTGCTCCGCGGCGAGTGCGCCGGTCAGCGCGAGCGCCATGCGGCCTGGCGCGAGCCGATCTTCCAACTCATCGACTGGATCGAGCATTCCCGCCGGCGCGAGCGCGAGCGCACGCTCTTCGTGCAAATCGAAACCACACGCCTTGCCGCGACCGGTCTGCGAGCACGGATTGCGCGATCCCGTGCGGAGGCCGTCGCCGACGACCTCTTGAACAACGTCAGCGCCATCCGCGTGGCCGAACAACACCGCCGCGGACTCGGAGTGAACGGCGAGCCAACAGGAACGTCCGGCACCGTGGAATCGGTCCGCCGACTCATCGCCGGGCAACCGGCCGCGAAATCTCAGGCGAATACCGACTGGCTGGGCTGGGGCATCTGGGCCGTTAGCGGACCGCATGTGCGTCTCGCATTCGCCATTCTGCTTCTGTCCGGCGGCAGCGTCTGGGCCATTCAAAACCTCTGTAACGCGGCCGGACCGATCTATCAACCGCTCCAACTTCCGTATCTTCCGCCCGTCTGGACGGCATGGATCGACAATGCGACGGTCGGATGGGCGGGCATCCTGCTCATTGCGTCGCTCTTCCATCGGGGGCCGTGGATGTCGGTGCTAGTGCTCTCGGGTGCCGCGGTGTGCGTGTTCGCGCACCGATTGGCCGCGATTCCGAGCGTGGAACCGATTCGCGACTTCCATGTCGCCGCAATGCTGGGTACCGTTCTTGCGCTCGTTGGATACCGGTTGGGTCGAAGGTAACGAATCGCGCGACCGGTCGTGCCGTGCCGTGGACGATTCCAGCGTGCTAACCGCAGGTTGGGTGGTATCCTGTACGGTATGAACCGCACATTTTCGCTCCGTTCCCGGAAGCCCCTCATGCGATCGGTTTGCGCAGTCGTCTTCCTCGCGGTTACGGCCTTCGACCTTCCTGCCGCCGAACCCACCGGCACCGCGGCCGTGACAATCCATGTTCCCGTCGGCGCTACGTTGTTCATCAACGGGCAACCGACGCAGCAGATGACGGCCGTTCGGCGGTTCGTAACGCCCGAACTCGTTGTCGGCAAACGATTCCGGTACAACCTGGAGGCGACCTACACCTGGGACGGCGAAGAGGTGACGAAGAAGTCAAGCATCGAAGTGATGGCCGGCGGATCGATCTCGTTGGACCTGACGAAAGGTGAAACGGTAGTGAAGCCGCCTCCGCCGCCGGAGCCGGAAGTGAAGCCCGAGCCGAAGCCGGAACCAAAACCCGAGCCGAAGCCACCGATGAAGCCGATGCCGGAGGCGAAGAAGCCGGAATTGCCGCCGGCCCCGCGTCCGGAGCCTCCGAAACCGGCCGAACCGAAGCCGGTGCCTCCGCCTCAACCACCGGCACCGAAACCCGATCCGAAGCCGGCCGAGCCGAAACCGGAACCGCAACGTCCTCTGGCCCCGCCGCCCCGCGAACACCAACGAAACAAGGGAAAATGAACGATCGACCCACCCGCGAGGGTGGGTTTTTCGTTGCGCCCCGCTATTCCAAATAAGTCCGCTCGAGCGACCGCCATGCCGAAGACTTACGACGCGATCATCATCGGTGCCGGCCACAACGGCCTCGTCACGGCTGCCTATCTGGCAAAGGCCGGACGAAAAGTCCTAGTCCTCGAACGCCGCGACATCCTTGGCGGTTGCTGCATCACCGAGGAAGTCTGGCCGGGCTGCAAGGTCTCGAGCGCCGCCTATGTCAACAGCCTGCTCCGTCCGGAGATCATCCGCGACCTCGAACTCGCCAAGCACGGCTTCGAAATGATCCCCCGCTCGCCGTCGTCCTTCACGCCGTTTCCTGACGACCGCTATCTGTTGATGGGGCCCGACAAGGACCTCACGCACCGGGAGATCGCGAAGTTCTCCGCCAAGGATGCCGAGAACTACCCGAAGTACGAAGCAATGCTCACGCGCGTCGCAGACTTCCTCGAGCCATTGCTGATCCAAACGCCACCCGACCCGTTCGGCGGCCTCGGCGACCTGTGGCGGACCGGAAAGATCGGTCTCGCCTTCCGCAAACTCGGCCGTGCCGCCGCGAGCGAAGCCATCGAAGTGCTCACCGGCGCCGCCACACCGATCCTCGACCGCTGGTTCGAATCGGAACAGTTGAAGGTCACGCTCGCCACCGACGCCGTCATCGGCGCGTTCGCACCGCCGTCCCACCCCGGCACGGCCTATGTCCTGTTCCACCATGTCATGGGCGAATGCAACGGCGTCCGCGGCGTCTGGGGCTACGTCCGCGGCGGCATGGGAACGATCAGCTACAGCATCGCCGCCGCCACCCGGAAACACGGCGCGGAGATCCGCACCAACAGCCCGGTCGAGCGCATTCTCGTGAAGGATGGCCACGCCACGGGCGTCGCGCTCAAGGACGGGACGGAGTTTCATGCCCGGTCCGTCGCCTCCTGCGCCGACGCAAACGTGACGTTTCTGAAATTGCTCGACGCGAAAGAACTGCCCGACGATTTCCGCAGCGAAATCCGGAAGATCGACTATTCCAGCGCCACGGTGAAAATCAACGTGTTGCTCTCCGAGCCTCCGAGTTTCCGGTGCCTGCCCTCGAACGATTACGGCCCCCATCACCACGGCACCATGCACATCGGACCGACCATCGAATACATCGAACGCGCCTACGACGACGCGAAATACGGCAAGCCCGCGACGAATCCGATGATCGAATGCACGATGGCGACGGCGCTCGACAACACGCTCGCGCCGCCCGGAAAACACCTGATGAGCATGTTCATCCAGTACGCGCCCTACGAACTCAAAGGCACGACCTGGGACGCCGAACGGGACCGTTTCGCCGACCGCTGCTTCGAAATCCTCAATGACTATGCACCGAATTTCCGTTCGAGTGTACTCGATCGGCGCATCTACGCCCCGCCGGACATGGAACGCGAATGGGGCATCACCGGCGGGAACATCATGCAGGGAACGATGTCGCTCGCCAACATGTTCAGCCTTCGTCCGGCAGCGGGCTACGCGAATTACCGCACGCCGATCCGCGGCCTGTACCTCTGCGGTGCGGCGGCGCACCCCGGCGGTGGCGTCATGGGGGCCGCCGGATACAACGCCGCCCGCGAAATCCTGCGAGACCGCTGATGCCCTTCCCCGACATGGCGATTCGACAGATCCTCGTGATCCGCCACGGCGGCGAGCCGAAGATTGTCGCGAAGTCCCAGAACGTCGATTTCGAGCTGGAAGAAGCCGCCGTCAGGATGGCGGTGAAGTACGGCGCCCGCCCCGACGGTGCGGTTTGTCCGTCGGCCGTGTTCGCGAAGGAGATCGACCGCGCCCGCGTCGCGGTCGCGCAGGTCGCCGACCGACCCGACGGCTCGGTCAACCCGCCGCTCGCGATTCGATTCCTGATCTTCTCGCGGGACATCTATGCTTACCTCGGCGATCCGTTCGAAATCGCGGACCGTCTGCCTGCGAACTTCGACGCTCGGGGGACGCTCGACGAGTTGAACTGGACGTTCGACCCGTTCCCGCCGCGACGGGTCGAAGACCTCCGCGAGATCCTCAAGGCCGGCGATTCCCAATTTCTGCTCGGTGCCGCGCAGGCCCTTTTGGATGGCGCCCGTCTCGCGATCGTTCGGCCGCCCGACGACTCGACGATCCGCGATCTCTGGCGACTCCTGCCCGACCGGGTCCGCTGTGAACTTTGGCCCGCGTCGTTCGCGTTCTGCAACGAATTGAACTTCCACGCCGCCGCCCTGCCCTCGCCCGTGCCCGGATTCCTCACGGACGAACAATGCAAGGACTACCCCGAAGGCCGATACGAGCTAGCAATGCAGGTCTCGATCGAATCCGGCGACCAGGCCGAAGTGACGAGGCTCCTGAATCGCCAATCGTCGACGTCCGTGCTCAAACTCGCCGCCGCGATGGTGCTCTTCGCGTTCCTCGTCGCCGCGATCCTGAAGTTCCTGTGAGACGACCATGCCTGCCGATGAACGCGTGCTCTGTATCCCGACTTCGCACTTTCATGCCCTCGGCTACTTCCACGGCGGCCGCCGCACCGACGAAGCCTATCGCGCGGCGCTGCTCGATCCGGCCCGATTTTCGTTCCACGCGCGATCGCAGGTCGAAACCGATCCGTCGTTCAAGCAACTGATTCCCTACGTCCTGCTCCGCCACGACGATTCGTTATTCCACTACCGCCGCGGTGCCACCGGCACCGAAACACGCCTCCGCTCGCTGCGTTCCCTTGGCATTGGCGGCCACATTTCCGAAACCGACGCCGCCGGCCCCGGCGACCCATACGCGAACGGAACGATGCGAGAGTTGATGGAGGAAGTGACGATCGCGGCGAACTGGACCGAGCGTTTGCTCGGCTTTATCAACGACGACCGCACGCCTGTTGGCAGCGTGCACCTCGGCATCGTGCACTTGTTCAATCTGGATCGGGCCGAGGTTCGGTCGAACGAGGCGGCGCTCGCCGACGCGGGATTCGCACCGATCGCGACATTGTCGAGCGAGCGGGAGCAGTTCGAAACCTGGTCGCAGTTCGCGCTTGAGATGTTGGCGTAGCCTGATGCCAGATTGACGGGGAGAAGACGACGTTGGATTCGTTCAAAATGAACACGGCCCGCTCGTTCGAGCGGGCCGTGTTCATTTTGGCGGATCCCCTTACGCCGACTTGCGGCGGAGCCGGGCGAGACCGACGAGCGGCAGGCCGAGGCCGGCGAGCAGCAGGGTCGTCGGTTCCGGCACGAGGTTCGGGTCGGTCGGCGTGGTCGGGGCGACCGGCACATCCGTCTCAGTGATGTTACTGTCGATCACGCCATCCGAGGTGCGGTTAGTGATGGCGGTGAACGAATCGACGCGCGACTCGCTGATCGTGGAGATCGCCCAGAAGTTGCCGAGGCCGATCTGGCCGCTCGGGATCGTCGGGCCGTTGTAGCGCCAGGTGAGGTTCATCACGTCGGGATTGTCCGACGGGTTGAGGAGGGCTGGCGTGGGGCCGGACATCGCGCCCTCGAAGACCCAATCGGCCGGGGCCGATTCGCCGCCGGCGACGTAGCCGTGGAAGTCGTAGATGGTGAAGTAGTTGCCGGCCTGGAGCTTGCTGTCCGTCGGCAGGACGATGGCGTAGGTCCAGCGGTAATTTCCACCTTCCGGCAGAACCGAAACGGAGACGGGCAGCAGGCCCGCCTGGGCGCTGGAAGCCGAGCAGGCGACGAGGGCGGCGAGCAGGAATCGCGAGATCCACTTTCGACCGAGCATGGGATATCTCTCCAGTTACGAGCGATCGGGGGGCATTGGGGTCATCGACGGGCGGCACGATAGGCCGACCCGAAATTCGTGTCAACCGCAACCGCTACGCGCGGCGGCGGAGCAGCACGGCGAAGGGCAGGCCGAGGCCCGCGAGCAGCAAGGTGGCCGGTTCCGGCACCAGATTCGGATTCGTCGGACCGGTCGGCACGGGCACCGTCGTGTCGGTGATGTTCGTGTCGACACGGCCATCGGTCGTGCGATGCGTCGTCGCGGTGAAGAACGAATCGGTCGGCGTTTCGAACAACGAGACCGCCCAGAAGTTGCCGAGGCCGGTTTGTCCGGACGCGATCGTGGGGCCGGTGTACCGCCAGGTCAGGTTCGGCAACGACGGGTCGTCGACCGGCATCACGCCGGGCGGGATCGGCGCATTCGTCTCGAAAAGCCAGTCGGCAGGTTGGGCGTTGCTGTTCGCCACGAGTCCGCCGAAATCATAGACCGTGAAGTAATCGCCTGCGCGCAGTTGCGAATCGGTGGGCAGCACGATGTTGTAAGTCCAGCGATACTGGTTCCCCTCGGGCAGGACGCTGACATTGACCGGCAGCAATCCCGCGCGGGCCGTGTTCCCCGCCGCGACGCCGGCGAGCGCGAAGCCCGCGATCAGAATTCGGCGCATCCATCGTTTCATCAGGACCCTCGTTCCCGGGCGATATCTGGTACGGGCGGGAAACCCGTCCGTACCCGAGTCGGGCGGAGCATATGCCGGTGGCCCGGTGGGGTGTCAAGCCGAAGTGAGGCGGTCAGACCCAACGCGAGTCGATAGGATGATATCGATGGAGGCATCCGCCAATGCTCCCGCCAATCGCGAATCGTTCGTCCTCGCCTTGGTGCGCGTTCTGCGCCCCAAGCATTGGCTAAAGAACGTCTTCGTCGCCGCGCCCGCGCTCTTCTCCGAGCGCATTTTCGAATGGGCGGTCTTCCGCGACGCCCTTGGTGCGTTCGGAATTTTCTGCTTCCTCTCCAGCGCCTTCTACATTCTCAATGACGTCAAGGATCGCCATGAGGACGCCGCCCACCCGCGCAAGCGCCGCCGCCCGATCGCCTCTGGCCGATTGTCTCCCGGAACGGCGATCGCCTTCGCGGCGCTGATCGCCGCGATCGCCGTCGTCTGGTCCCTCATCGAACTCGATCGCCGGTTCCTTCTCTTCATGGGTGCCTACGCCGCCAACACACTCGCCTACATCACCTGGCTCAAGTACCGCGTCCTCGTCGATGTGATCGTCATCGCGTGCGGGTTCGTCATCCGCCTCCTCGCCGGCTGCGCGGCGGTGCATGTCGAACCCTCCCCGTGGCTGCTCGTCTGTGGGTTCTCCCTCGCGCTCGTCCTCGGTTTTGGTAAGCGCCTGGCCGAAGTCGAAGCTCCCGGCGTCACCGCCGCCCATCGCGCCACACTGATTGCCTATTCCCGAGACAAGCTCGTCCTCGTTCTCGCCGCCTGCACCGCCGTCTGTCTGATGTCCTACATGCTCTACACCGTCGCCCCCGACACCGTCGCCCGCCACGGCACGCGCAATCTCGTCTACACCGTCCCACTCGTGGCGTACGGCCTATTCCGCTACACATTCAAGGCGATGGAGGCGCGCGGCGACGGGCCGACCTCCATCCTCTTCGCCGACCCGGTCTTCGTCCTCTGCGGCCTGCTCTGGGTATCGGCAGTCCTCGCGATCCTGGTGTGGAAATGACGCCGCGCCGCACCGGCTGGCTCGCAGGGCTACTCGCCGCCGCCGGCTTTCTCGCGGTCTCTCACGCCCTACACGTTCGCCCCGGCCACCCGATCGCCGAGCGGACCGATGTGTTCTTTCAGTCCGACGCCGGCGGCCTGATCCAGGACGCGGTCCTTAACCGGGACAACCGCGCGCGGGGAACACATCCCCTGATCTACCCGCTTTGGACCCGGCCACTGCATGCGCTCACTCGATGGATTTCGCCGACTTTCGACCCCGCCACGACAGCGACGTTCGTCAGCCGCCTGCTCGTGGCGGTCGCGGCCGGCCTGGGCATCGGCGCGACCGCGCGGGCGCTCGTCGCACGCGGCCATCGTCCCGATCGCACGATCGCGTTCACACTGCTCGCGGTCGTTGCCAACGGTCACACGCTTGCCGCCATCCCGGACCATTTCGGTTTTTCCGTCGGTGTCATCGGCCTCGCCTTCGCGACGCTGCTAGACGATCGAAGCGTACGATTCCGAGCAATCGCGCTCGCGATCCTCGCGCCGCTTGCGTTCGGGATCACAATTACCAACGTGTTCCTACCGCTCGGCCTGATCGCCGTGCTCGTCGTGTACGACCGCCGCGCTTCAATCCGACGCTGGCATGTCGTCGCGGCCGTCCTCACAATCGTCGCCGTCGGTTGCGTGGTCCGGGAGATCGTGACGATACCCGCAATACAAGCCCGTGTACGCGAGCGCGTCTCGCTCTACTTGAACCTGCGACTTGTCGACAATCCGATTTCGGCGCTTGGCTATTCGTTTCGCGGACTCGTCGACGCCGCCGTCGCGCCGACGCCGCGCGTGCTGCGGAACAACCTCGATCGAATGCCGATGCTCACCTACGAATCGGATGCGGGACGGCGATCATTCTGGCCGCACGACGGCGTCCAGACCGCGGGTGCGCTCGCCTGGTTCGGGCTGCTCGTCTGGGGCATCCGCAGCGGTTGGCGCGATACCGAATTGCGTCCCGCCACGGTCGGCGCGCTCGGCTGGGCCCTCGCGAATGCCGCGTTTCACAACGTTTGGGGTGACGAATACTTCCTGTACACGCCGCATTTCGCGCTTCCGCTGATGATGGTCGCGGCGTTCGGATTCCGCGCACTCCCGGCCCATGTGTTCTATCCTTCAATTGTGGTCGTCGCAGGGGCGGCCCTGCATACGCTCCGCCAGTACCATTTGTTGCTGAATGGAATCGTCGAATAATCGCCGTGCCGCCGTCCGTTTCGGCCTCGCCGCTGGCATCGGCGCGGCGATCTGGCTCTTCCTCCTTTCCGGCTGGCTGGGCGTCCAACCCGGCCGACCCGCCGCGTTGCGCAGCGATGTGATCTTTCAATGCGACGCCGGCCAGCGCATCGACGACACGCTGACGGGTACGAACAGCTTCGGCATTGGCACGCATTTTCTCATCGGGAAGACCTGGCCTCACGTCCTCGGCTTCTTCAACCGCCAATTCCCGAACCCAGCCGTCGCCGCGGTTTACGTTTCCAGAATCACCGCCGCGCTCGGCGCGGGTGTCGGACTCGGCTTTTTCTTTGGTTGCCTCGCCCGCATCGGCTGGAGCCGACGGAAACGACTCGCGGCCCTCGCCTTCCTCCTCGCATCGAGCTATCAGGTCATCGCGTGCCTACCGGACCACTTCGCGTTCAGCTCCGGGCTGCTCCCCGCGTGCTACGGCGTGTACCTCCTGACAATCCACACTCACCTTTCCAAAAAGACCGCCCTTCGCTGGCTCGTCGGCCTGGCATTCCTCGCCGCCTCGATCTGTCTTACGAACGCCCTCTGGCCCGCGCTGCTGATCGCCGGACTGATACTCGAAGGCCGTCGAATCGATTGGCGATTCGCCGTGCCGCTCGCGATCGCTGGTATTGTTGGTTTTGCCGTGCTTGTGAAAGTGATCGAACGTCACGGCCACCGCTGGCCGGTCGCCTGGCAGGCGAAACATTGGCTTCACCTGCGACTCGTGGAGGCCCCGGCCGACGCCCTTCTTCGCATAGGTCGCGGAATCATTGACCCCGCGGTCGCGCCGTCGCCCGAAATCGATACGAACAACCTGCATGCCGTGCCAATGCTGACCTTCGAACCGGCCGAAGCGATACCGCTATGGCCGTTTGACCCCTACCGCACGATCGCCGCCATCATCTGGCTCGTCGCCCTTGGATGGTCGCTCCGCGATGTCCGCACGCCCGAAGTGAAATGGCTCGCAATCTGGATCGCGTGGAATCTGATCTTCCACAACCTCTGGGGCGACGAATTCTTCCTCTATTCCCCGCACTACGGCTGGGCGCTCGCGCTGATCCCATTTGTCTCGAAACGGCTGAATTCTCCTTTGAAATATGCGTTGATACTGGTCTTCATCGGCCAGTTGCTGACTCTGAACGAAGTCGCCGCACGGGTTCGCGACATCGCTTTCTGACGTGCTACTTCGCCATCTCGAAACAAGCGACATGGCCATCGCGATCACGCACGACGATGCGGCCATCCGCCAGAGCGACGTGCGGCCAGGCGAGCGAACCGAAAATGTCCTCCCGCTTTGCCAGTTCGACGTACGCCTTCGGCGAGCGCTTGGCCGACTCCACGAGCAGGAGCTTCCCGGACTTCCCGTATACGATCAACCGGTCGTCTGCCGTAATGATGCACGAGCCGGGATCGCTGACCGTGCCGCCCTGCCAGCGTAATTCGCCCGTCTCCCAGTCGAGGCAACGAACTGTCTGCCAGGCGACGTAGATCGAGCCGTGTGCGATGACGGGCGTGCAAACCTTTGATGGGAACTTCTTCCTCCAGACCTCCTCGATCCCCTTCGACGTCACCTTGAGTTTGACGAGAGCGTTCTGGTTGTACGCCGCCGTGACGAGGACATGGTTCCCCTGCACCGCCGGCCCGGCGATCGTGTTCGCGAAGTCGGTGATCCACTCGAATTTCGCCAGCGTCTTGCCTTCGAATCCCTTGTCGAGCCGGATTACGGCGAGGTTCCGCTGAGTCAGCACGGCCACGCACGGAATCCCCTCAATGGTCATCGGCGCCGGCCCGCCCGTGTGCCCGGCTTCGTCCGCGAGATCGGACCTCCAAGCTTCCTTACCGTTCGCCTTGTCGAAGGCGACGAAGGTGCCGGTCGGCCCGCCGACCTCGACAAGCAGCCAGTCGCCGTGGACCATCGGGCTGGAGGTGTAGCCGTAGTCGCGCTGCGGCGCGCGGGTGAGGCGCGGCCGGCGCGGCATGCGGTAATCGTCGTAAAGGTTCCGCTTCCAGACGGTGGCACCCTTCGCGTTCGCGTCCCAGCAGTTCAGGTCGCCGTCGCAGGAGAGCGAGTAGAACCGGCCTGTCTTCGAATCGAATTCCGGCGTGGCGGTGGTGCCCGAATAGAGGCCTTCATCGCCGACGGCGTGCCGGCCATATTGCGGGCACTTGTACCTCACACTCCAGAGTTCCGCACCGTCCTTCGCGTTCAGGCAGCGGACGATGTCGTTCCCGCCCTGCCAGCCGACGAGGTAGAGGCGATCGCCGGCGACGATCGGGCTACTCGCGCCGCGACCGACGGAGGTGGACCAAGCAGGCTTGTCCGCGAGCCAACGCCCGTCGGAATAGCCGGAGGATTCGGGCGAGTGTCCGTCGCGCGTCGGCCCGCGCCAGTGCGGCCAGTCCGCGGCGGAAACGGGCAGACCGAATGCGAGCAGGACGAGGAGCGTGCGGGTCATCGGCGGCTTCCGGCGAAACAGTGGAAAGTTCCCCAGAGTTTATCCGCCCGAACCCGCCCGGCGTTGACATTGTCGAATTCGAAGATAGAGTTTCTGAATACCCCGGAGCGTTCCGTGCCGCATTCCACCCTGCCACTGGTCGTCGCGATCGCGATTACCGCCGCGCAGGGAGTGCGCGTCGTCGTCGGCACGAGTTGACCCCGGGCGTACGAAAACAACTTCGCGCCCCGGAGCCTTCGCTTCGGGGTTTTTCATTGATACACGGAACCTGACATGACGCGCATCGCCATCTACGACACCACACTCCGCGACGGCAGCCAGGGCGAAGGGGTCAATTTCTCCCTCCAGGACAAGCTGCTCCTCACCCGCCGGCTGGACGACCTCGGCGTCGACTTCATCGAGGGGGGCTACCCGCTTTCGAATCCGAAGGACGCCGAATACTTCCGCTCGGTTCGCGACCTCGACCTGAAGCACGCGAAGGTCGTCGCCTTCGGCATGACGCGCCGGAAGAACATCGCCGCCGAAACCGACACGGGACTCCGCGCGCTGCTCGAAGGGAAGACGCCGGTCGTCACCATCGTTGGCAAGACGTCAAGCTTCCAGGTGAAAGAGATCCTTGGCGCGACGCTGGAAGAGAATCTGAAGATGATCGGCGACTCGGTAGCGTTCTGCAAGAGTCAGGGGCCGGAGGTCTTTTACGACGCCGAGCATTTTTTCGACGGGTATACGCTGGACCCGGAATACGCAATTAACACATTGAAAGCGGCCGAGGCCGGCGGCGCGACCTGCCTGATCCTGTGTGACACGAACGGCGGCTCGATGCCCGAACGGATCGCGGAAATCGTCGCGGCGGTGAAAAAGGAGCTGAAGGCCGACATCGGCATCCACTGCCACAACGACTGCGAACTGGCCGTGGCCAACACGCTCGCGGCCGTGCGCGCCGGGGCGACGCAGGTGCAGGGTACGCTAAACGGCTTCGGCGAGCGCTGCGGGAACGTGGACCTCGTGGCGACGATCGCCAACCTCGCGATCAAATACCAGTACGACGTACTGAATCCGGGCAGCCTGCAACGGCTGACGGAGCTATCTCGCTACGCCTACGAACTGGCGAATATGAACTTCCGCAACAACCAGCCGTTCGTCGGCCAAAGCGCCTTCGCCCACAAGGGCGGGATGCATACGCACGCCGTCGCCAAGAACCCGGCCAGCTACGAACACATCGATCCGGCCCTCGTCGGCAACGAGCGGCGCATTCTCGTCAGCGAGCTGTCGGGACAATCGACGATCCTGACGAAGACGCAGAAGTACCAGATCGCGCACGACAAAGCCGTGATGGCGAAGATTCTCAACGAAGTGCAGGACCTGGAGAACGCCGGGTACGAATTCGAGGCGGCCGAGGGCTCCTTCGACATCATCGTGAAGAAGGCCGTGGGCACCTACAAGCCGTGGTTCGAACGGCTGGCGTACCGCGTGAACATCGAGCAGGGAGCCGAGGGGACGCCGAAGACCGAAGCGACGGTGAAGCTGCGCATTGCCGGCTCCGTCGAGCACACCGTGAGCGAAGGCGACGGCCCCGTGAACGCGCTCGACGCGGCCCTACGGAAGGCGCTCGTGCAGTATTATCCGGCCTTGGACGTGATGCAGCTCGTCGATTACAAGGTGCGGGTGGTGAACCCAAAGGAGGGTACCGCCGCCCGCGTGCGCGTCGTCATCGAATCGCGCGACGCGAAGGACATGTGGGGCACCGTCGGCGTCAGCGAAAACGTGGTGGAGGCGAGCTGGCTCGCGTTGAGCGATGCCATCGAGTACAAGCTATTCAAGGACGAGGAAGGGAAACACTAATATGCCGACCGAATTGCCTAAGGCCTACGAACCGAAAGCGGCCCAGGAGAAGTGGCTCGCGTTCTGGAACAAGCGCGGCTACTTCCATGCCGACCCCGCCAAGCCGGGGGAGCCGTACGCCATCGTGATCCCGCCGCCGAACGTGACGGGGGCGCTGCACATGGGGCACGCCCTCAACAACACGCTGCAAGACGTGCTCATCCGCTGGCGGCGCATGCAGGGCTACAACGCGCTCTGGATGCCGGGGACGGACCACGCCGGCATCGCGACGCAGGCGGTGGTGGAACGGCTGATCTTCAACACCGAGAAGAAGACTCGCCGCGACCTCGGCCGCGAGAAGCTCGTCGAGAAGATTTGGGAGTGGAAGGACAAGTACGAGAAGCGAATCCTCGGTCAGCTCCAGGAGATGGGTGCGAGCTGCGACTGGCAGCGCACGCGCTTCACGCTGGACGACACCTGCGCGCGGGCGGTGCGCGAGACCTTCTTCCGCATGTTCCGGGATGGGTACATCTACCGCGGCAAGCGGCTCGTGAACTGGGACGCCCAACTGCAAACGAGCGTGGCCGACGACGAAACCTACACCGAAGACACCAAGGGCGGCTTCTGGACGTTCAAATACCAGGTGGTGGGCCAGCCCGACACGTTCATCCGCTTCAGCACGACGCGGCCCGAGACGATGCTCGGCGATACGGCCCTCTGCGTTCACCCCAGCGACGAGCGCTACAAGCAGTTGATTGGGAAGAACGTTCTGCAGCCGCTGGTGAACCGCGAGATCCCGATCATCGCCGACGGCCTGCTCGCCGACCCGGAGTTGGGGACGGGTTGCGTGAAGGTGACGCCGGCGCACGACCCGAACGACTACGCCTGCTGGCAGCGGAACCCGCAGATCGGCATCCTGAACATCCTGAACCCGGACGGCACGATCAACGCGAACGGCGGCTCCTATGCCGGGATGCCGCGCGACAAGGCGCGCGAGGCCGTGGTGAAGGCGATGGAGGAGTTGGGCTTGTTCGAGGGCAAGGAAGACCGCGTGATACCGCTGAAGTACAGCGACCGCAGCAAGACGCCGATCGAGCCGTACCTGAGCGATCAATGGTTCGTGAAGATGAGCGACTTCGACGCTCTTTCTCCCTCCCCCTCGAAGGGGGAGGGCCGGGGTGGGGGTGACGGGCAGTCCAGTCAGCTATCGGGTTCCGCCACCCCCCACCCTAACCCTCCCCCTCAAGGGGGGAGGGGACAAAAGCCCGGCCTCGCCCAGATGGCCATCGACGCCGTGAAGGACGGCCGCGTGCAGTTCTTCCCGAAGCGCTACGAGAATTCCTACCTCGACTGGCTCGGCGAGAAACGCGACTGGTGCGTGAGCCGGCAATTGTGGTGGGGGCACCGGATACCGGTGTGGAGTGCGAAGATCAGGGCTAAGAATGCCCAAGGAATTGTGACAGATTCGTACAAGGCTCGTGTCATCGAAGATGCAAATGATGCAAAGTCGACACTGATTGATTATATTAATATGTTCAGAATTCCCGAATCGGACTATGAGATCAACTTCGACAACGACGATGACCCGTTTGAGATTCGATGCTGCGCTCGCACGAAAGAAGTCGAGTCCGCTCTTCAATTGCTTTCTGAGTATTGCGATGGTTCAACTTCGGATTCTCGCAGGTCTTCAATGTATTCGATGACTGAAATGCGTAACGCGGCGTATGCCGTAGAAAATCACCTAGACAATCTGGGCCAAGACCCCGACGTTCTCGACACCTGGTTCTCGTCCGCGCTCTGGCCGCACAGCACGCTCGGCTGGCCGGAAGAGACGCCGGAACTGAAGCGATACTATCCCACCAGCACGCTCGTGACGAGCCGGGACATCATCACGCTCTGGGTGGCCCGCATGGTGATGACCGGCCTCTACAACACCGGCGAGGTGCCGTTCAAACACGTCGTGATTCACCCGAAGATCATGGACGGCTTCGGCGAGGGGATGAGCAAATCCAAGGGCAACGGCGTCGACCCGCTCGACATCATCGAACTGTACGGGGCCGACGCCATGCGCTTCGGCGTGGTGTCGCTCGCCACCGAAACGCAGGACAGCCGGCTGCCGGTGTCGAACGTCTGTCCACATTGCGGCACGCTCGTGCCTCAGAAGAAGGAACACCAGAGCGGCCGGACACGCAAGGTGGTCTGCCCCGGGGATAAACCGGCGGGGATCACCTGCGGCAAGCCGTTCCGCCCGAGCGGTCCGTGGACCGAGGACGACCCCGAGTTCCCGACGGCAAAAGCGGCGTCCGACCGCTTCGAGATGGGCCGGAACTTCGCTAACAAGCTCTGGAACGCGACACGGTTCATCTTGATGAACCTCGAAGGCTACACGGCCGCGCCGATCGATTCGAAGGCACTGGCCGTGGAGGACCGCTGGATTCTCAGCCGGCTGGCCACCACGGCGAAGGCCGTGACAGCGGCGCTCGACGGCTACAAGTTCAGCGAAGTCGCACGCCTCGTCTATGACTTCGCCTGGAATGAATTCTGCGACTGGTACATCGAGATGAGCAAGGGCCGGCGCTCCGACCCGACGTGCCAGCGCGTGCTCGTCGGCGTGCTCGACGGCATCGTGCGGCTCATCCAGCCGGTGATGCCGTTCCTCGCGGAATCGCTCTGGCAGGCCCTGAACGAAGTGGCCCCGACGCGCGGCCTCCTTGAATCGAAGCCGGCCGAAGACAGCGTGTGCATTGCCGCGTGGCCGAGCGATCTGGGTGTATTCATCGACGACACGACCGAAGGCAGCATTGCCCGGATGCAGGAACTCGTGCGCGGCATCCGCGAAATCCGCAACCGCTACCTGCTCGATAAGACCCCGCTCGCACTCCACGTGAAGTGCAACGATGTCGTCGCGACGGAGTTGAACGCCCTCGTGCCGTTCGTAAAGCTCCTCGGCGGCCTGTCGTCGTTCGACTGCGGACCGACGACGAAGAAGCCGAAGCAGTCCGGCTCGATCGTGCGGCCGGACTTCGAGGCCTATATCCCGCTCGCGGGGCTGATCGACAACGCGACGGAGTCGAAGAAGCTCGAGAAGGAAATCGCTCAGAAGCAGAAACTGTTGGACACGACCGTCGCCAAGCTTGGCAACGAGAGTTTCGTGAAGGGTGCCCCGCCGGATGTGGTGGAGCAGCAGCGGAATTCCGTAGTCGAGTTGGATGGACAGTTGAAGGTACTGCGAGCGAACCTTGCGGAGTTGAGCGAATCTTAAATTCGCCCTGCCCGGCGACGTTCGTCGCCGGGCTTCATCGGCTTTGGATGAATGTCATCGGCAGTAGATTCGAACGAGCCGATTCGGGCGATACGTCGATGCCAAGGCTGATTTCGGCCGTGAACTCGCCGATTCGTGTCCGTTGTAAAGTCTGCACCAGGCCGCCGCAGCCGAGCGCTTCCCCTACGTCCCGCGCGATCGAGCGGATGTACGTCCCCTTCCCGCAGTCGATTTCCAGATCGAGGTGCGGCCATTCGTAGCTGAGCAGCCGAATGGCATCCACGCGCACCGGGCGCGGCTCCAGTTTCACGTTCTTGCCTTGCCGGGCGAGGTCGTATGCCCGGCGGCCGTCGATCTTGAGCGCCGAGACTCGCGGGGGAAGTTGGAGAATCTCGCCGACGAACCGCGGCAGGAGATCGCGGATCGCGGCTTCGCTGGGGATCGCACCGGCCGGGGTGGGCGACAGGTTGCCGTCGGCGTCGTCGGTGTCACTCGTGAAACCAAGCAGGATGCGCGTACGGTAGGTCTTCCCCATCGCCTGCACGCGCTCGACGAGCTTCGTGGCCGCGCCGATGGCAAGCACGAGTACGCCAGTTGCGAGCGGATCGAGCGTGCCGGCGTGGCCAATCTTCGTCCGGCGCGGGAACCAGCGCTGGGCGACGTTCACCACGTCGCGCGAGGTCATGCCGCCGGGCTTGTCCACGACGAGGAAGCCGTCGGCATTCATTTCTTCTTGAGCGCCTTGTCGGCGATGTCGGTGCGGTAGTGGGCACCGGGGAAGGAGAGGAGCTTCACGGCCTCGTAAGCCCGCGCCTTGGCAGCGGCGAGGTCGTCGCCCAGTGCCGTCACGGCCAGCACGCGCCCGCCGTCGGTGACGACACGATCGCCCTTGATCGCCGTGCCAGCGTGGAAGACTTTCACGTCGGACAGCTTGGCGGCTTCGTCCAGCCCCAGGATCTGCTTGCCCGTTTCGTACTTGCCCGGGTAGCCGCCGCTGCACATCACCACGCACACGGCCGGTCGCGGATCGAAGACGAGCTTCCCATCCTCGAAATCGCCGAGCGTTTCGTTAGCCACGGCCTCGAAGAGATCGACGAGATCCGTTTTCAGACGCATCAGGATGACTTGCGTCTCCGGATCGCCGAAGCGGCAGTTGTACTCCAGTACGCGCAGGCCCTGATTGGTGAGCATCAGCCCCGCGAAGAGTACGCCGTTGAACGGGAAGCGTTCGTCCTTCATCCCTCGCTTCATCGCGTGGACGGTCGGCACGAAGACGCTCGTCTCCGTTTCGGCGACCAGCTCCGGCGTGCCGGCCGGCGCGGGGCAGTACGTTCCCATGCCGCCGGTGTTCGGGCCCTTGTCGCCGTTGAAGACCGCCTTGTGGTCCTGCGTCGGCGGCAGCGGCAGGATCGTACGCCCCGCGACGAGCGCGAGCATCGACAGCTCCTCGCCGTCCAACCGTTTTTCGACAACGATATGACGCCCGGCTTTCGCGCCGAATTCTTCCCGGACCATGATCCGCTCAACGGCCTGGAGCGCCTCGGCCGTATCCTTGCACACGACCACACCCTTGCCCGCCGCCAGCCCGTCCGCCTTCACCACCACGGGATAGTCACGCGTCTCGATGTACGTGCGCGCCGCGGCGGGGTGGTCGAAAACGCGGAACTCGGCGGTCGGCACGTCGGCGTGGCGCATCAGTTCCTTGGCGAAGACCTTGCTCGCCTCGATGCGGGCGGCGTCCTTCGACGGACCGAAGACCTTGAACCCGCGGCCGCGGAAGAAGTCGGCACAGCCGTTGGCGAGCGGGTCCTCCGGGCCGATGACGACGAGCGAGACGCCTTCCTTGTCGGCCGTGCGGGCGAGGCGGTCCCAGTTGTTCGGGTCGGTGCCGTCGATGGGGATGTTCGCGCCGTCGAGGGCCGTGCCGGCATTGCCGGGGGCGCAGAGGATCTTGCCGGCGCGCTGGGATTGCGAGAGTTTCCAGACGATGGCGTGCTCGCGGCCGCCCTTGCCTATGACGAGGATGTTCGTTTTCATGGAGCCGTGCATTGAGGTCGAGTCCGATGGGTTGTTCTAGAGAGTCCGGGAAATGAAGCGACCCGGCCCTTGCGGACCGGGTCATGATTTTTCGCCAACGTTCGTGCATTAGCGGCTGACAAGTTTGAACTCGCGTTGGTCGTTCGCCGCGATCGTCAGCTTCTTGTAGCGGACCGCCTGGCCATCGCCGCGATCCACGTACAGGTACCAGTCGCCGGCGGGTAGGGTCGTGTCGAACTCGCCGAACGCGTTCGCCGTGGCGTACTTTCGATCCTCGTGGTTCGTGGCATTCACGAACACGAGCTTCGAGCCAGCCTTCGGTGTAATCTGGTCGTTCGCGACCACTTCGCCGCGAAGCCGGGCATGGCTGGCCGTGTGGGCGGGAGCCGGAACGGCGCGGCTGGCGGAGGGCTTCGCCGGCGGCATCGGGCGCGGGTAGTTCGTGCCCGTCGTCGGCAGGTCGGTCGGAGCGATCGTCTCCGGGGATGTCCCGTTCGGCACCGAACGGAACTCGTCCAGACGCGGCGAGCCGATCGGCGGCGCGGGCACGGTGTAATACGACTGCCGCACCGTCGGCGGGTAGTAGTACGTCACCACCGGCGTCGTTTCCGTCACTTCGCGGTAGCAGCGCACAGGCACGAGCCGGGTCTTCTCGACGAATCGCTCCACCGAGTTGCATTGCTCCCGCAGCACGTACGACGTCCGCGGTTCCGCGATCTCCTGGCACGCGCCCGAGCACGGGTCGTAGTACGACTTGTACGTGTAGCTCTTCACCGGCTCCCAGTAGTACGACTTCACGGTCTCACGGACCGGCACTTTGTACGTCTCGCGCTTCCACTCCGTCACCGGGGTGTAGTAGCTGCGTTGCACATACTCGACGCGACGCTCGGGCTTCGGGCAGTCGTCCCGAACGTAATACGACCGTCGCTCGTTGTTGCAGGTGAGCTGGAAGACGTTGTCCCAACCGGCCGACGCGCCGGACGCTCCGGACGCGATCGCGAGGGCGGCGAAGAGGGATCGGAAGGTGAAACTCATGATGTCGACTCCAGAGGCATTCCTCCCCACACTTTAGACTAAGTTTGCAATCCCGGCGCACCACCGAAATTCAAGATTCCGAGAATCGTCGCGATCGACACCCCGCCGCACAACCGGCAAAGCCGGCCCATCCTTCACGTTTTCGCCAGTTTCAAGCACTTTGCGGGGAATGGGAAGCCCTGCGAGTTGACGAAAGCCGGAGAAGCGGGTGGAACGCGAAGCGGAGTGCGGGTTGTCCGCACTCCGCTCGAGAAAGAACTAGCCGTAGCGCTTACCCCGCCGCCTTCTTCAGCGCTTCCAGCGCGGCCGCGTAATTCGGTTCGCTCGTCACTTCCGGCACATATTCCGCGTAGGTAACGATGCCCGCCGGATCGACCACGAACACCGACCGCGCCAAGAGCTTGATTGGCAGCGGCGACTGTTCGAACAGCACGCCCCAGTTCTTGCCGAACGAATGGTCGTGCACGTCCGAGAGCGTCTGCATCGTCTTCACGCCTTCCGCACCGCAGAACCGCTTCTGGGCGAACGGCAGGTCGAGGCTGACGGTGTAGCACGCGACCTTGTCGCCGAGGGCGTTGATGCCATCCTCGAACTTCTTCGTCTGCGTGCTGCAGACCGGCGTATCGAGCGACGGAACGACGCTGAACAGCCGCGCCTTGCCGGCGCTGTCCGCGAGCGAGACCGGCGCGAGGCCGTTGTTGACGGACTTGAAATCCGGGGCCTTCTGGCCGACCTTCACGGCCTCGCCGGCGAGCGTGACGGGATTACCCTTGAACGTGACCGCGTTGGCGCGCGACATCGGTGGACTCCTGGTGGTGGGTTCTTCGGACCAAGTCATGATACGGCCGGCGGGGCGCGATGGCGGCGGCGCGCGGAAACTGATAGGGTGAAAGGACCGTCGAGGTCGCCGCATGTTCTCGTCGCCGTGCCCGTTGCCCGCGCTGATCCTCTGGTGCCGGGCGCTGCACCACGGGCTGGACATCGGCCTCTCCCCGGTGCGCATCTTCACGCAGCAGGCGAAGTCCGGCCCGGCCGTGTTCCGCCCCCTCGCTGCCGGCATGGCCAAGCGCCTCGAAGACGGCGACACGCTCTCCGACGCCCTGCGCCCCGAAGCCTGGCGCTTTCCCCTGCTCTTCGTCGAACTCGTCGCCGTTGGCGAGCAGGCCGGCCGACTGCCCACCGTTTTCGCCGAACTCGAACGCCATTACGAGGAAGTGCAGACCGCCCGCCGGCAGTTCCTCACCGCGCTCGTCTGGCCCGCGATGATGTACTGCGGCGCCATCGGCGTCCTCACGCTGCTCATACTCGTGCTGGGGAGTCTCGGTACGAAGCTCGACCCTCTCGGTCTAGGCTTGACGGGCGCGGGTGGAGCTTTCTGGTTCTTCGTTTATTCCGCAATGTTCACAACATTCGTGGTCGGTTCGGTCGTCATTGTTGTTCGAACTCCAAATGCCCGTGCTAAAGCGGAAGCTTTGGCTTTGAAAGTTCCCGGCTTGGCACCCATCGCGAGAGCGTTTGCACTCAATCGATTCGCAATGGCTGCGCACATGACAATTGAAGCCGGATTGCGGGCCGATCGCGTAATGAAATTCAGCCTGAGAGCGACTGCGAACCGAGCATATCAACAACATGCGGAACAGGCGGCCAAATCGTGCCGGAAGGGTCGCGAGATCATCGAGGCACTCCAGGAACTCGGACCCACGTTGTTCCCGGATGAATTCATTCAAGCGGTGCATGTTGGCGAAGAAAGCGGACGATTAGCCGAGGTGATGCAGAAGGAGGCCATCCGATATCGCGAAGCCAGCGTTCGAGGGATGAAAATCCTGACGAGAATGGTGTCTGGCATCGTTTACGCGGTGATCGCGATTCTCGTCATCGTGTGTATTTTCCGCGTCGTGCAAACGGCCTACATCGACCCCGTCAATCAACTGGCCGACGATCTACAGCGGGATCCGAACAACATCTTCAAGAAACGCGACATCTTCGGCGACTGAACCGATCGCTGCCGAATGCTAGACTGGAACCGGAGGTCAACGTCATGCCGCTGCGCGATCACTTTCACGGACCACTCGCCGACTTCGCTTCGTGGGAAGAACTCCACGGTGCGTGGCCGGGCACGATCGCGTTCCGGCTCAATTCGATTCTGCCCAAGGAATTTCGGAGCGGGGTTCGCGTGCATGTCGGAACGGCGATCGAAGTCGACATCGGCACGTTCGAGAATGAATTGGCGACCCCGTTGTTCGAACGATCCCACGGTGAAGCCACGTCTTGGCAGCCAGCCGGTCCGACGCTGCTGCTCGAAACGGAAACTCCGGCGCCGCCAGAGTATGAAGTACTTGTCTACGACGAAAAGCATGGGCGCCGCCTCGTCGCGGCGGTCGAGATTGTGAGTCCGGGCAACAAGGACCGACCGGACAGTCGCGAAGCGTTCGTTTCGAAGTGTCATGCTCTTTTGCAGCAGGGCGTCTGCGTCGCGATCGTTGATCCTGTGACGGGACGCTCGGCGAATCTGTACGCGGAGTTGGCGGATCGGCTTGGAGCCGCGCCGCCCCGGACGGCCGAAAGTGCGATTTACGCCGTCGCGTGCCGGAGCCGATCGGCCCGGGGCCGCTGGCGCGTGGAATCGTGGGAACACGAACTGACCGTGGGATCGCCGTTGCCGACGCTGCCGCTCTGGTTAACCGAGGAACTGTGGGTGCCGCTGGAATTGGAGGCGACGTACGAAGACACGTGCCGGGGGCTGAGGATCGCGTAAATTCTCATTCAAAACAGTTGAAGAGTCGCGCTTTCTCCGGGCTTAAATCCTTCTTTCCTCAGTGATTCAACTGCATTCTCGATTTGTTTCCTCATTCGGTCGACATTGATCTTGTTACCCTGCGAATCGACGACCGTACCACCCATTCGACCCTTGCAGTAATCGACGGCTCGCGTCATAACTTCGAACACCTTGATCGGCTCGGCACATCTCGGCACCGAATAGACGAATACCAGGTCGTCCACGGAAACGCGACCTGCGGCCACTTCTTCAGGTAGAAAGTAACCGGGATCTGTCGAGGTCTCGACACTGAAGAAGAAATCGTCTCCGAGTTCGGTATCGTTTTTCCCGTGGAAGCAGTCCATGTCGCCCCAGTCCAAGCCGAGGCAGAGCATCGTATCCCAGACTTTCCTGCCTTCGAATTGACGATCGGTCGGTGCTTTGAGAACGAGTACGATACTCAGATCGGCCGTCCGTTTCAGATCCCGAAGTTTCTCGGACCGCTTTGAAGCCAGTTCGGGCGACAGACTGGGCGAGATGATCGGCGTTCCGAATCGAGTCAATCGCTCTTGAATCCTATGCAACCGCTGCTCGTATTGCCTTGGGGTGGGCAATGGGGACGAGTCGTTCAACACGTCGACATAGTCAAACACGAATTTGAGATGATCGACTCGTTTCGGTCCATCGGACGAAACGAGATACGTCCATTTACCGGTGTCGATGTCTCTTCCATATGACGTAAATCGTCCGAAGGATTCTCGCCACGCCTTGTCGAACTCCGCATCGACCTTCTCCGGATCGAGTTCTGGCGCGTCCTTGAATCGAATGTCCAACACCCAACTCACGGCCGATTCGGGCAAGTAGTTTTTGCCGTCCGATGGAACATCGGACTTTTTGATATCGATCTTTCCCAGGACGTGTCGAGCATCCTCGGATGGCTTGGTCGGGAGGAGTGCCGCGCGAACTTTGGTTTCCAATGCCGGCTCGAGAACAAGATCACCAAATCGTAAAGCTGGATTATCGGCTTTCGCTTCGTCCGTGTTGTTCTTCATGTCTTTCCTCTGACAGCCGGTCATCAGCAGGCAAGCGAAGAAGAGAGAGACTGTGCGACAGCACATCGTGCGAGCCATCCATCTGAGGCTTCATCGAGTTGGAAGTCGGATATTCGCAACGAGGAATGTACGACCCCAATCGGTAGTGGATTCTCGCACGAAGTTGGCACGAAAGCAAATGTTCATTCGGGATCGTCCAGTCAACGATCCCGATACATTTCTAGCCTCACCGCAGCTCCCCCTCCGGCAGATACAGCTCGTTCACCTTGCCCGTCACTTCGCGGTCGCCGGCGCTCCAGGCGGGGATCGCCTTCTTCTCCGGCGGATACAACGATTCGAGAGGTCCCCACACCTCGTCCACGGCGTCGTCAAACAGGTCACCGATGAGCAGATCGGTCACACGATTCTTCAGGTGCGGATATTCCTTGACGAACCGGCCGAAGCTGAAGCCATCGTAGTATTCGCAGACCAGCCGGCGCATCCGGTCGATCCCCTTGTTGAAGGTGTCGCCCCAACGGCCGAGCTGCGCCGCCGAGGTGTCCCCCTTCGCCAGGCCGTCGGCGATCGCATCCGCCGCCAAGTCGCCCGACTTCAATGCGAGCAGCACGCCGGAGGAGTAGAGCGGATCGAGGAAGCCGAACGCATCCCCGATCAGTACCCAGCCATCGCCGGCCACCTGTGAGGAGCGATAGGAATAGTCCTTCGTGGCGAAGAATCCGGTCGCGCGTTCGCCGGTCGAAAGCCGTTTCTGCACTTCGGGACATTGCGCCATCTCTTCGTTGAAGATCTGCTCGTGCGAGCCGCGACCCTTGAAGAGGTAGTCGAACGGGGCAACCACGCCGATGCTCACTGTCTCGTCGTGCTGCGGGATGTACCACCACCACCCCTGCTTGTTCGGTGTCTGGATCACAACCGTCGCGCCTTCGTCCCGACCCGAGTCGCGGTAGGCTCCCTTCCAGTAGGTCCACACGGCCCCTTTGTTCAGCACCGGATCCCAAAGCCGGAGCTTGAACTTGTTCTGGAGCATGGTGCTCTGCCCGCTTGCGTCGACGACGACCTTCGCACGCACGGTCTCTTCGC
Source organism: Gemmataceae bacterium (assembly GCA_022842245.1). Taxonomy (GTDB): domain Bacteria; phylum Planctomycetota; class Planctomycetia; order Gemmatales; family Gemmataceae; genus Limnoglobus. The sequence goes on along the minus strand of JALHPZ010000009.1, from coordinate 49,397 downwards.
CGCCATCCTCGTGCTTCACGCGCACGCCGACGGCGCGGCCCCCTTCGAAGAGCGTCTCCAACACACGCGCTGGTTGGTGGACCTGCACGCCATGCTCGCGGGCGTTGTCCAGCATCATCGTGTCGAACTCGCTGCGGATGACCTGCCAGGTCTGCGAGCACTCATGGTCCTTGTTGTCGTGGAAGTAGAACGGCGCGGACATCTTCCCGGCAGCGTTCACGAACTGGACGCTGTATTTCTTGACGAACGCGCTCTTTTTCATCTTTTCGAGCATGTTGAGCTTCTTGAAAACCCAGTACGTCTCGGGGATGAGCGATTCGCCGATGTGGAAGCGCGGAAAGCGGTCACGCTCGAAGAGGCGGACCTTCACGCCGCGCTGCGCAAGGAGCGTTGAGACGGTGCTGCCGGCGGGTCCGCCGCCGACCACGGCGACGTCGGTGCTGGATTCGAGGGCCATCGGGTTCGTCCTTTCGGGAGAGAGTCAGCGCCAACTACTGTCGGCGGGTTCGTGGGGGAGGCGGGCGGCTTGCAGGAGTTTGCTGAGTTCGCGGAGTTGCTTGCGGTTCAGATGGCCGAGCTGACGCTCATGACACTTTCGCAACGGCTCGCGGAGCACGTCGAGTAAGGCAATGCCCGCGGGGGCAATGCCGATGTGGACCTCGCGCCGGTTCGTGGCCGGTCGCTCGCGGGTGACAAGGGATCGTTTCGCCAAGGCATCCAGCAGTCGCGTGATGTCGGGCGCCCGCGACACGAGCCGGCCGGCCAGGTCGAGCGTGCGGATGGTCTTCGGGTGCGCCGCCCGCAGCAGGCGCAGGGCGTTGTACTGCTGGCTGGTGAGGTCGTGCCACGAGAACAGTTCGTCTTCGAGCGCCCGCAGGCGGTCGTACGTCCGCCAGAGGCCGAGATAGGCCTCTTGTTCCGGGGAGTCGAATTTCCGTCGTGGCTCCATACCCGCACTATAACCGTTCGGACGATAGTTGTCCAAACAATTATTGTCGGTCTGCACCCCTCATCCCGGGAACACGTCGAGGCGGTTCATGCTTGCGACCGATACCATGCGACCGTCCGCCGCAAGCCTTCGCGGAAGTCCACGATCGGTTCGTAGCCGAGTTCCGCCCGCACGCGATCGATCCGCGCCCGCGAGAATCGCACGTCCCCGGCGCGGGCCGGCCCATGCATCGGTCTCACGTTCGTTCCGAGAATTTCGTTCAGGTTGGACATGAGTTCCAGCAGCGAAATGCTCACACCGGTGCCGACGTTGTAGACGCGGCCGGCGATCCCCGGCGTTTCGGCCGCCAATACGAGCGATCGCACCGCGTTCGCGACGTACGTGAAATCGCGGCTCTGTCCGCCGTCCCCGTGGATCGTCGGTGTTCGGCCCGCCAGCATCGCCGCCGCGAAGATCGCGATTACGCCGCTGTACGGGCTGTCGGCACGCTGCCGGGGGCCGAAGATGTTGAAGAAGCGCAGCCGCACCGTCTCGAGGCCATAACTCGCCGCGAACGCTTCGAGGTAGTGCTCGCCAGCCAGTTTCGCCGCGGCGTAAGGCGAAAGGGTATGCAGCGGGGTCGCTTCGTCCTGCCCCGCCGAATCGTCCGCGCCGCCATAGGCGCTCGAACTGGCGGCATACACCACCCGACGAACCCGATGCTTCCGCGCCGCCTCCAACACATGGAGCGTCCCCGTTGCACAGACGGCATGGCAATCGAGCGGCGACTCGAGGCTCTTTGCGACGGACGCCATCGCACCAAGGTGGAAGACCACTCCCGCACCGGCCACCGCGCGATCCACGGCTTCGCGGTCGGCCAGCGAACCGGTCACGATCTCCGGCGCGCGATCCCAGCCATCGAAGTTCGACCGTAAGCCCGTGCTGAAATCATCGAACACGCGGACCGGCCGACCGGTGCGCAGCAACTCCTCCACGAGATGCGAACCCAAGAAGCCCGCTCCGCCCGTCACGACGCACAACTCGGACATGTCAGCTCCAAAACGAAAAACGGGAGGGGCAACCCCCTCCCGCGACACGGTTACGATCGCATTCTATTTCGATTCCAGCGGCACGATGATCGTCGGCAAGGTCGTCGGCGCTTCGGAGGGCAACGTCGGAATCGGTTTCGCCACCGGCAGCACCGGGACCACGATATCCGTTCGTGCCGGTATCGACACCGGCACCGGGGACATGACCACCACCGGCGCGGGGACCAACGGCGGCAACTCCACCTTCTTGTTCGGCTTCGGCTCTGCCTTCTTCGGCATCGGCTTGGCAGGTTCCGCCGGCTTCACGGTCTTCGGTACCGGTGGCTGCTCGCGCGGCTTCTCCAAGGGAGGCAGCACCGACTTCGGCATTGGCGCCGCGGGTTCCGCGGGCGCTTCGATCCGCATCGGCGCGGATTCCACGATTCGCGGCTCGTTGCACGCTTCCGCCCACGGCCGCCATTGCGTCGTGTGATACCCGAAGCAGGAGCCGCAACCGATGGTCGGGCCGGCGAACTGCTTGATGTAATGCCGGTCCGAGAGCGGGTATGGATGCGGTGCCTTCGGCGGTTTCGTTCCGGCGAACAGGTCGCGGAGCGGTTTGTCGGCGGCGGATGCGGCCGGCGCGATCGACGCGGCGGCGAACAGGCCCAACGCGAGTTGGCGAACGGTCATGGTTCCGAGTCCTTTCGGAGTGTGTGCGTGGATCAGCGACGACCGCCGGCAGCCGGACGATTGCGAGCCTGCGGCGCGCCGACGGCGCCGGAGCGACCAAGAACGGACATTGCTCCGCCGCCGCCGGCGAAGCCGCCACCGCCGCCTAAGCTTGGGCCGCCACCGCCGGTTCGACCGCCCCCCAACCCGCCGCCGGACGCCGGCGAGTTGTAGAAGTAGTGCGAATAGTACCCGAACGTGGCACCGCGGCCGGTCGTCAGTTGATCGTTGATGCCGCCGAGGCCGGACGAAAGTGATTGGTTCGTTTGCGAGAGTTGCTGTTGTAACTGGTTCGCCTGCTGCTGGAGTTGCTGGCCGGGGCGCACGATGCCGAAGTAGTTTGCGGCCGGGCTGTTCCCGCGCACGAGGTTCAGATAAGGGCTGAACGACGGCGAGCGCACGCCGCTATTTCCGGGTTGGGGTTGTGCGAATGCGGACGTGCCGCCAACGGCGATCAAGACCAGGGCCAGCGTCGAAGTGCCACGCATCGCAATTCTCCGGAGCGACGACGGGAATGCGGACAGCGTAGCCGCCGGGGTGCCCACGTCAACGGCCGATCCATGGCCGCCGGGAAAAGCATCGACGGCGACGGTCCCCGGGATGGAGTCCGTCGCCGTCGGCGAGGGGTCGAAACCGGCGCGCCGGACGGCGCGACGGGTGCAATCGTTAAGACTAGCGCGCCGCGCCTCCGCCGAAGATGCCATTGCCCTGTGCCTGTTGCACGGTCGTCGTACCGAGCAGCGTAAAGCCCAAGGCGCGTTCGGCCGGGGCGAGGACGCGGCCGAAGTAGGTGTCGAACTTCGTTAGCGGTTGACCCATCACGAAGACCCGGTCGCCGGGGAGGACCTGGTAATTGGTGCAGGTTTTGCCGCGCCGGGTCACACCCTTCCAGTCGACCGGCAGGATCTGATCCTCGACGCCGGCCGGCGCGGGACGGGCGATCCAGATTTTCTTCGAAGACACGGCCGACAACCCGCCGACCTGCGCGATGGCATCCAGCACCGTCTCGTTGCCGGTCGACGGCAGCCGGACCACCTGCTCACCGCTTCCGGCGAAATCGGTAATGACGTAGTACCACTTACTATTGTAGCTGTAGACGTCCACGCTGACTTCGGGACGGTAGAGAAACTTCGAAAGGTGGCTTTCGATGGCGCCCTTAGTCTGCGAGAGGCTCATGCCCGCGACGTAGACGCTGCCGTAAACGCCGAGGCCGACGGTACCGTCCGGCCGCACGAGGTGCTGCCCGGCGATCTGCTGCACACCCCGGCCCGACGATGCCAGCGTCACCACGACTTCGAAATCCCGGATGATCTTGCGCAGGTCCGCCGTCAGCTTCTTCTGCACGTCCTGAGTCGTCATGTCGGCGACGCGGTATGAACCTCCGTAGGTCGCTCCGAGGTTGATCGTACCATCTGGCTCGACGGGGTAGATCCCCTGGATCGGGTCTTCGTCCCCCTTTGTCGTCGGGCTATAGAGGTAAAGCGCGTCGAGGGGTTGGATAAGGTAGGGTGGCAACGGGATCGTGCGCGTCGATTCGATGAGCAGGATATCCGGCGATTCGACCGTATAGGTCGGATGGGTGACCTTGTTCAGTTCCTTGGGCAACTGATAATCGGGGACCGACTCGTTGGCCGCTTTCGGTGTCGAATGGCAGCCCGTGCCGGCCAATAGGACGAAAACGACGCCGACAGTCGCGAATACCGCCACGGGTCGAGTCCGGAACATCCTCGTTCCTCCACAATGCCAATCGACGGACGAACCCGTCGCAAAACGATGCCGCGCTTGCCCGATTTATCGTCATTTCCGGCTATTCGATGCAACGAAACTCCCCGGCTTTTCCCGCACGACCGGAAACCGGCTGATTTTACTCGACTTCCTCCTCTCTGCGGGTTCACACGCCGAACAAGTGTGAGCTAGACTCGATTCACAATGCTCCCGGGAGCCGAAACTTTACGAATTGCCAACGGAAGGTAACATTGCATCGTAAACTTCGGCATCTCGTCCGAATTCTCGGCAAAACCCGCGAAATCGGAATATATTAAAGGCTCGAAGAAAACCGTCGTATCGTCGGTGTTTTTCAGTGTTTGGAGCGGGAAACGTGCGGTTTGGCGACTGCCATGCATTGGCGGCACGCCATCTGCACACATTCGGGAGCCGATCCCCTCGGCATTGCCACCGGCTTCCCGACGGCCGAACTGTGTTCCGATTGTTTCCGTCTGGAGTTGCCATGCGCCGTTCCCCCGAGAGTGAATCGTCCGGCTCCGTCGCGGCCCTTGCGCCGTATGCGCCGCCGAGCTATTCACTCCCGAATGGTCCGTACGGCGGCATGCCCGCCCCGGCGATGTCATTGCCGCTCCTACCGGCCGCGCGAAACGTTCCGACATTCATTGGATTGTTGAACGCGCTCAAACGACGCTGGGTTCTGGCGGGATTCCTTGGATTACTCGTAGCCGCTGCCGCCGCGATCGGCCTTTGGATCGCCGCTCCGCAGGGTAAGCACCAAGTTAAGGCCCTTCTCGAAATCACCCCCGAACAAATGAGTGTGATTCCCGGCGCTGTCCGACACGACGACAATCACGAGGGTTTCAAGCAGAACCAGATGATCCTCATCAAGACGCGGACCTTGTTGAACCGCGTGGCCCAGCGACCCAAAGTCGCCGGTCTTTCAATGGTTGCGACCACCGAAGACCCCGCCAAGATGATCGAAGACATGATGCGGACCCGCTGGGAGGCGTCCGACCTCATGGCCGTCACCATGAATGGCGATAAACCGGAAGAACTAAAAACGATTCTCGATGAACTCATCACCATCTACCAGCTTGAATCCAGCGAAAAGCTGCGTCAGGAACGGACAGACCACAAGGAAAAGCTCACACTCATCCGCAAGCGCTACCAAAAGCAGATCGACGATCGCAAGAACGAGGCGAAAGTGCTCGGCGACTTGAAGGTCGCGATTACGCCCGACATCGCGCGGGGCCAGGTGGAACACTGCAACGATCAGATCCGTTCCGACAAGGCGCAGTTGAACCAAGCCGAAGTGAAGCTGAAGGCCGAGGAAAAGAAACTCGAGAACCTCAAGGCGGAATTGGAACTCAATGCCAAGAAGAAGTTTTCCGACGATGAGATCGAAGCGGTTTTGCTCAAGGACAAGGACCCGCTGCTCGTCGGCCTCCAATTCGAACAGGACGCGGCGAACGAGCGACTATCCAACCTGAAGAAGAAATTCGTCGATCAGCAGCATCCGAAAATCAAGGAGGCGGAAGACGACCTTGTAGCAATCCGCGAGAAGCGCGCCTCGGTAACGTCGCAACGCCGACAGGAGGTCGAAAAGCGGCTCCGAGCCGACAAGCGCGATGAATTGGAAAAAGCCGAGCGTACGGCCCGACAGGACCGCGACCTTATCAAGTCCGAAATCGATACGCTTCGCGAACGGATTATCCAGTTGGAGATTTCCCTCGAGAAGCTAAACAGCAATTCCCTCGAAGTGGCCACGCGTTTCGAGGAACTCAAACCTTTGATCGAGCAGGTCCAGAATCTCGACCGGCAGATCAGCGAAATCAGCTTGTGGCTCGACTCCGGTGGCCGCATCAAGATCCGCGAGCCAGCCGTCATCATGTACAACCACAACCAGCGCCAGAAAATGCTCTACAGCGGCATGGTTGGCGCGGCGGCGTTCCTCGGCGTGATCACGCTCGTCGCCTTCCTCGAGTGGCGGTCCCGCCGCGTCGATAGCGTGGATCAGGTCGTCAACGAAATCGGCCTGCGCGTCATCGGCACCATCCCCGCCTTCCCCACCCGGCAGGCGATCAAGACCGGCGAGGCCGACGCCAACCAGAACTGGCGATTCATCCTCAACGAATCGGTCAACAGCACGCGCACCATGCTCCTGCACTCCGCCAAAACGCAGAGCATGCAGGTCATCATGGTCACCAGCGCCATGCAGGGCGAAGGGAAGACCTCCCTCTCCAGCCAACTCGCCACCAGCATGGCGACCGCCGGCCTCCGCACACTCATCGTCGATTGCGACCTCCGCAACCCCTCGATGCACCGGCTTTTCGACCTCGCACTCGCGCCGGGCTGTTCCGAAATCCTGCTCTCGGAACTCGACGTCAGCGACGCCGTGCAACCGACCTCCGTGCCGAATCTCTGGGTCATCTCGGCCGGTCAGTGTTCCAACCGGGTGATCGCCGCCCTCGCGCAAGGCCATCAGCTCGAATCGATGTTCAACCGCCTGCGCGGGCAGTTCGACTTCATCGTCGTGGATACCTGTCCGGTCCTGCCGGTCGCGGATTCGCTGTTGATCGGTCAACACGTCGACGGCGTCGTGATCTCGATCCTGCAGGACATCAGTCAGCTGCCGAAGGTGTTGAACGCCTCCGAGCGGCTGGCGCAGTTGAACATCCCGTTGCTCGGCGCGGTGGTGAACGGCATCAAGACCGACATCCACGCGTACGGTTACAACTACGTCAAACAGTTGCCGGCGTGAGGAAAACGAAATGCGACTGGCCATCGTCGGTATCGCATTGGTCCTGCTCGCCGGTGCCGGGGCGTACGAAATCCGGACGCGAACCGGCGGGGTCGATCCCGTGGTGGCGGCTGCGGTCCAGGTGAAGCTCGACGGGATCCCGAAGAGTTTCGGAGACTGGATCGGCGAAGACCGCGACTACGACGCGAAGCAGATGGACCGCACCGGTTCGATCGCGTCCCTGTATCGACTGTACCGGAACGCGAAGACGAACGAATCGATCGCGGTGCTGATCCTCGCCGGCCCGGCCCAGGAGATTGGCAGCCACGATCCGAATCGCTGCTATGTCGGTGCCGGGTATCGTCCCGTCGGCGCAGCGGCTAAGAAGACCGCGACGGAAGCTACACCGTTAGGGCCGTGCGGTTATTGGGTCGCCCGGTTCGACACTGATACGTTTCCGGCCGCCTCGCTGCAAGTGGCATGGGCCTGGAGCGTCGATGGCCGATGGGTGGCGTCCGACAACGCCCGCTACGAATTCGTTCGAGAGCCGGCGCTTTACAAACTTTATCTCTCGCGACGACTGAACGCGGCGGACCCCGAAGGCAACGATCCGACCGAAGTTTTTTTGTCCGAATTCTTCCCCGCGGCCCAAGCGTGCTTGTCCGCAAAGTGACCGCTTAGGATTTTTGGATTTCCCCTGAGGATGCCCGTGGCACCGACGCCCCAATTGGAATTGGATCCCCAACGAACCGATTCGCCGCGCCGCTGGCCGGAGGTCGAATCGTTCGATCCGGCCACGCCCGTGCAAATCGAACCGGTCATCAACTGGTATTCGGCCACGAAGTCCTGGTTCGATTGGACGCTGGCGGCAATCATCCTCGTCCCCGCCTTGCCGGTCATCGGGCTGTGCTGGCTCGCCGTGCGGTTTACCTCGCCGGGACCGGGGTTCTATCTGCAATCCCGGCTCGGCCGCGGCGGACGCGAGTACCGCATCGTCAAGTTGCGCACGATGGCGCACGATACCGAACTCAAGACCGGCGGACCGAAATGGTCCACGAAGGGCGATTGCCGAATCACGCCCGTTGGCCGGTTCCTCCGCAAAACGCACCTGGACGAACTGCCCCAACTCTTCAACGTGCTCGCCGGACAGATGAGCCTGGTCGGCCCGCGACCGGAACGACGCACGATCGTCGACAAGCTTGAACTCGACCGGAAAGTGCCGGGGTACACGCACCGATTGCTGGTTCGCCCCGGCGTCACCGGCCTCGCGCAGGTGCAACTACCGGCCGACGAAGACGTGAACAGCGTCAAACACAAAGTCGTCTACGATCTCTACTACATCGAAAACTACAGTCTCTGGCTGGATCTCCGCCTCCTGGCGGCCACCCTGCTCAAGGCCGCCGGCGTGAATCCACGCTGGACGCGCCGGCTCTTCTGGCTCCCCCGCCGCGAGACCGTCGCCGAAGTCCTCCAGGCCAAGATCGCACCTCCCGTCGCGGCGGCCACGAACCTTCAGCCGATCTGACCGTCCGAACCATCATGCGCCCGCGTATCCTCTACCTCACGCACCGCGTACCGTTTCCTCCCGATAAGGGGGACCGCATCCGCAACTGGCACGTTCTTCGTGCCCTCGCGCGGCGGTTTCGCGTTTCGCTGGGTTGCGTGGCCGACGAACCGGTCACCGATGCGGCGCGGTCCGCACTCGCCGGGCAATGTGAACGCGTGGCGATCGTGCCGGTCTCGCGTTTGGGCCGCCTCGCGCGGGCTGGATCCTCTCTGCTCCGCGGGTGCAGCCTCTCCGAAGGCGCCTTCGCGTCGCGCGAACTCGCGATCAAGGCCGAAGCCTGGCACGCCGAATCGCCCTTCTCCGCCGTCGTCGTCTCCGCGACGAGTCTGGTTCCGTATCTCCGAAGCCCTGCATTCCAAAACGTCCCGGCGTTCGTCGACGTCGTCGACGTGGACAGCCAAAAGTGGATCGACTTCGCCACGTCGGTCTGGCCACCGAAGTCGTGGCTTTATCGGCTTGAAGGTTCGCGCGTGCGTCGTCTCGAGCGTGCTCTTCCAGACTGGGCGGCCGGAGCCACGCTGGTCAGCACCGCCGAAGCCCGCATCTTCGACGCCATCGCCGGCGACGGCGCGGCGACCGTTGCGACCAACGGCGTGGACCTCGAATACTTTCGCCCGACCACCGAACCGACTCGCCCCATCGCGGCATTCGTTGGCGCGCTCGATTACCTGCCGAACGTCGATGCGGCCGAATGGTTCGCGACGAAGGTTTGGCCCGCGATCCATTCCCAACGGCCCGATGCGGAGTTCCATCTGATCGGCCGAAACCCGGCCCCGCGTGTCCGCCGACTGGCGACGGTGCCCGGCGTGGTGCTTGTCGGCGGCGTGCCGGACGTCCGGCCGCATCTCGCGGTGGCGGCCGTCGCCGTCGTCCCGATGCGACTCTCGCGCGGACTGCAAAACAAGGTTCTCGAAGCCCTCGCGATGGGCAAGGCCACGATCGCGGCCCCACCGGCGCTCGCCGCGCTCGACGTGGAGCCCGGCCGCCACCTCCTCCGCGCAGAGGATGCCAACGATTGGATACACGAAACGCTCGCCCTCTTCGCCGATCCTCAGCGTCGCGCGGCGCTCGGCCGCGAAGGCCGCGCATTCGTCGAGTCCCACCACGACTGGGAGCGATGCCTTGAACCGTTTGTTGAACGGATCGAAACCGCGATAAGCCCGGCCTCGCCTCGACGGACGGAGGTGCCGGTATGATCGCGACCGCTGCGAAATCCCGAATGCTTCCAGCACGAACGGCACGCACGCCCGTCGTGTTCGATACGCGCGTCGTCACCGGGTCCGGCGGAGGACCGGACAAGACGATCCTGAACTCGCCGCGGTACCTCGAACCGCTCGGCTACAAGATGCTCTGCGGTTACCTGTTCCCGCCCGGCGACGAAGCTTATCGCGAAATCGTAAGCAAAGCCGAGCGCTACGCTGCGCCGCTCGTTTCGATCCCCGATCGCGGTCCTTTCGACTGGCGTGCCATACGAGACCTGCTCGACGTCTGCCGCCGCGAACGTGTCGATATCTGGCACGGCCACGACTATAAGACCAATGCGCTGGGATTGCTTCTGAAGCGGTTTCACCCGATGAAACTCGTTACCACAGTGCATGGCTGGGTCCACCACACGGCCCGAACGCCACTGTACTACCGCGTGGACAAGTATTGCCTGCCTCGCTACGAGAAAGTGATCTGCGTCTCGGACGATCTCTACGCCGAATGCCGCCGGATCGGCGTCTCGGCCCGTCGCTGCGAACTGGTAGAGAACGCCATCGACCTCGATGACTACGCGAGGTCACTCGCGCCGGATCAGGCGAAGGCGAAGTTGGGCCTCCCCGCGAATGGCTTTCTCGTCGGTGCCGTCGGCCGACTCGAACCCGAAAAAGGCTTCGACGTTTTGATCCGCGCCGTTGCGGATCTCGTCCGACGCGGCGAAGACGTCTCGCTGGTCGTCGTCGGCGAAGGTGGCGATCGTATGCGACTGGAAACCATGGCGGCCGAACTCTCGATCGGACCGCGTGTCCGACTTGTCGGTTGGCAATCCGACGTACGCCCTTATTTCGAGGCGATGGACCTGTTCGCCTTGAGCAGCTTCCGCGAAGGATTGCCCAACGTGCTACTGGAAGCCATGGCGCTCCAAACGCCTTGCGTTGCCACCCGCATCAACGGCGTGCCGAAACTCGTCCAAGACGGCCGTAACGGCCTGCTGGTGCCGCCCGGCGATGTGGCGGCGCTCGCCAACGCGATCTTCGCGATGTCTGCCAACGCCGATCTTCGCCACGTATTCCGAAACGCCGGCCGCAAGACCGTGGAAGTCCGCCACAGCTTTCCCGCCCGGATGCGCCGGCTCAAGGCGATCTACGACGATCTCCTCGATCCGAAGGAGTCGCCCGCACCATGATCCGCCCGCTCGTGCCACCCTACACCGTCCGCGTCCATTCGGCCGCGTCGCTCGCCGGGCGGCTGACGGCCATCGACACGTTTCTTGCCGGTCGGGGCCCCGCCCCGCTCGCACGCGATCCACGCTGGCCGCTCGTGTTTCGGGAGGCTCTCCGACACGACGCCTACGCGCTGGAAGCGCGAACCGCCGACGGCGACGTCTGCGGGTTCCTGCCGCTCGCTCACGTCAGCAGCGTCCTCTTCGGTCGATTCCTCGTCAGTCTGCCCTACCTGAACAGCAATGGCGTCATCGCGGATTCGCCGGATGTGCGCACCGCGATGATCGACCGTGCGGTGGAGCTTGCCGACGAACTGAACGTCCGGCACCTCGAACTGCGCCACGAGACCCCGATCGATCACCCCGCACTCGATGGCAGCCTCACCAGCAAAGTGCAGATGCGGATGTCGCTGCCGTCGTGCGTAGACCGATTGTGGAAAGGCTACGACGCGAAAGTGAGGAATCAGGTTCGCAAGGGCGAGAAGCACGATCTGACGATCGCGTGGGGCGGACACGACCTGCTAGACGCTTTCCATGCCGTACTCGGCCACAACATGCGGGACCTCGGCACGCCGTCGCACGGCCCGGGGTTCTTCGCCGCAATCCTAGACGCCTTTCCGGGCCGAGCTGAAATCTGTCTCGTCCGCGCGGGGGCGACTCCGATCGCGGCCGCGATGCTGTTTCATGGACCTGGCGTCACCGAAGTGCCAACGGCCTCGTCACTCCGCGAGTTCAACTCCACCAACGCGAACATGCTGATGTACCGCCACTTGATCGACCGCGCGGTCGAACGCGGACAGGCGGTCTTCGACTTCGGTCGTTCGACGATCGATGGCCCCACCTTCAAATTCAAGAAACAATGGGGCGCGACTCCGTCGCCGGCCCACTGGCAGTATGGTCTTCGCGGCGGCGCCGTCGGCGAGGTACGTCCCGACAACCCGCGCTATCGCCGCGCAATCCAACTCTGGCAACGTCTCCCCGTGCGCGTCACTCGCTGGCTTGGTCCGGAAATCGTCCGTGGCATCCCGTGATGCCATCTCTCGCTTAACGCCCGCTTGAATCCTCCTTCGGGGCGCGAACGATCCAATCTGAATTCTCCGCCCTGTAGCGATTGTGTCGATTTTCGTTGCCGAGATTTGCACCCGACCCGCCAGTGCCCTACTGTTTGTCAACGACCGGATTCACCCCTCCCGGTCCACGCGATCCCAACAGCCCTCGGCCCACCCGTCCGGCCCTGTCCCGTCGATTGCCGGAACCCAGCTACGTCTGCCTCGCGCAGGTATTCGAAGGAGAGCGAATCGTATGTCGTTTGCCCGACGGCTCGTGATTGTCGCATCGGACCACCGTTTCGGCCAGCACGTCCAAACCCACATCCACAAGACCTTCCTGCTCACCGCGCCCGTTGTGCGTTTCGAGGACATTCCCGAACTGGTGACGGCGGAAACCGATGGCCTAGTTCTCTTCCTCGCCTCCGAGTCGGAAGATGCCGACCGGATCGATACGGCCGTACGAACCATCCGGCTCCAGCAGCTACCGCCGAGCATGGCCGTCCTGCAGACCGAAGACTTCGCCTCGTCCCGGAAAATTGAAACCGAAAGCCGTTACCTCGATGGCGGATGGGTCTGGCCGAACCACCTTCGCGAATTGAATGCCTGGGTGCGACGCACGTTGACGGAGGGCATTCCGTTCGCCGATCCGGCCAACGAACCGGTCGCGGAGCGGATCCGCCGGAAACTGGGAGAGTGGACGCCGTCGCTCGAACCGCTGGTCGAACAACTCCAGATCGCGGCGGCGCACGACGTGACGGTTTTGATCCAGGGCGAAACCGGGACCGGCAAGACGCACCTCGCGCGATTGATTCACGATTGCTCCGACCGACGCGCCGAACGCTGTCTCGTTGTCGCGTGCGGGGCGCTCTCGGGGAACCTGATCGCCAGCGAGTTCTTCGGCCACGTGAAGGGTGCCTTCACGGGTGCCGATTCGCACAAGGTCGGCAAGTTCGCCGCCGCCGGGCGGGGGACCCTCCTGCTCGATGAAATCGATACGCTCGGCCTCGATCATCAAGCGAATCTGCTGCGCGTCATCGAGACCGGCGAATACGAACCGGTCGGCGGGAACGAGACGCACCACTGCCACGCCCGGATCATCGCCGCGACAAACTGGAACCTCGCCGACGCCGTCGAACGCGGGACGTTCCGCCGCGACCTTTACTACCGCCTGCACGTCATCGCGTTCCACCTCCCGCCGTTGCGGGAGCGTACCCGCGACATCGCGCCGCTCGTCCGCGGCATGGTCGCCCGTTACAGCGCGAAGTACGGCAAACGCATCGCATCCGTTCACCCCGACGCCCTGCGAGCGATCGAAGCGTTCCCCTGGCCCGGCAATATCCGTCAGCTCGAGAACGTCGTCCAGCAATCAGTCCTCACGTGCACCATGGACGAACTCGCCGCCGCACACCTCCCGGCGATGATCCGCCAGTCGCCGGCCGCTTCCGGCGATTCCCGTACTATCGGGCATCCGAGTTCGCTCGCCCAGAACCGCGAAACGACGGAGCGCACGGTGATCGTTCGAGCGCTCGAAAAGGCCTCGTATAGCCGGACGCGGGCGGCGCAATTGCTGGGGGTCAGCCGCGTGACGCTCTACAAGAAGATGAAGAAGTACGGCCTGTTGTCGAAAGCGACCCCGGTGCTGGCGGGTGCGCTGGAACTACCGCTTGCGTCGACCGCGAGCCTCTGATCCGACCCGCTATACAAATCAGCCAGCTTGTTCCGGGTCGTGTCCCTTGCGCGGCCCCGATTGGGCTATCACGGCTTGTCGGGGGCACGGTAGAACGGATTGGCGCCGAATGCCCGGCGGCGGAGGATCGAACCGAACCAAGGGGTGGGGAATGATTCCCGAAGCCGAACACCACTGTTATTGCAAACCGACGGGTGCCCAACCGGCCGGACAGCTGTGCGAGATGCTACCCGTCTCCGAATTCCTCGCGGACGAGCCGACCTGCAAAGAGCTATGGAAGCTCGTGACCGAAGAGTTCCGCACGCGGAGCAAGTTCCTCGCCATCTGGCCATGCGTGCGACACGTTGCGGTCCACCGGGACGGCGCGGGCGTGGCGGACGGCTTCCTGCTGGTATCCGCACCGGTGAACTGGCAGATCGACTATGTCGTCGTGAAGCCGTCGGCGCGCGGACGCGGCATCGCAAGCCGGCTCGTACGCACCGCCCTGCACCACGCGTACCTGCACGCCGCGCCGTATGTCATGCTCACGTGCAAGGACTCGCTCCGGTCGCTTTACGAAAGCTGCGGCTTCGCGGTGGTTTCCGAAACGCTCGCCGCGCGGGCATGACCGTCACTTCGCGGCCAGATCCACTTGGGCCGCGTTCAGGATATCGCCCGTCGAATCGTGTTGGATGAACGCGACGAGTTTGAGGTTCTTGAGCGCGAGCGGGCGTTCGCCGCGCGGAGCATCGGTTTCCCGTGCGGCTTCGTCGAGGAATTTGGTCAGGCCCTCGCGGATTTCGTTCGCGTTCACCGTCACGGTGTGCTCGGCGGTCTTTTGCTTCAGCGCGATCCCCTTTCCACCCGGCACGGCGCGAACCACATTGTGGTGGTAGCGCACGCCGTTGCTGGCCGAATAACGGATCCGCTCCTCCACGACGGCGAAGCGGAGGAACGTCTGCTCGCCAGCCTTTTCGAGATCCGCGATCGTCGCCTTGCCGACGAACCCTTTCTCGCCTGAGGTTACGGCAAGAGCGATCTTCGCGCCGGACGGTTTTTCGAGTTCCTCGTCCACCTTTTCCTTGAGCGAGTCGAAGATCGCCTTCGACGCCGCCGCGGATGTTTCTTTCTGAAGTCGAACCGCGCGTTTGCCGTTCACGTAGGCCAGCACCCCCTGCGAGACCCCGCTCTGGTAGAACTCGACCCGGTCCTGCGCGCCCTTGTTCGCGAAGACATCGGGACCGCCCTGGATGCTCATGTGGTAATTCAGCACGATCACGTCGGTGGGTTTGTAGGCCTTCAGTAGAGCATCCCGCGCGAAGTCGAAGGCGGCCGCCTGCACCGCTTCGTTGGCCGAGAAGATTTCGACGACGGCGACCCGGTCGCCTTTCGCCTTCCGCCCCTTGTACTCCTCGACCTTGAACGGGGGGTTGGACTTCGCGTAATCCTGGTAGTCGCGAGCTTCGAGGCGTTGGATCTGCAGATCGTACTTTTTCGCATCGTCGGCCTTTCCGGCCTTCGTCAGGACGCGGCTCAGGGATTCCAGCACTTCCATTCGCACCGCAGCGTCGTCGTCATCCGACAGCAGGCGTTCGGCCTTTCGTGCCTGGGCAAGTGCCACGTCCTCGAAACCGGCTTGATCCAGAAGCACGGTCGCGAAGCGCAGGGCCGCGCTGCGTTCCCAGCGGGCGCCGTAATCCGCCGAGAGCTTCGTCGCGCGATCGACGATCGCGCGGGCTTCGTCCGGTTTCATCTTTTTCACCGCCGCCTGACCGAGCAACGCCAGCGAGGTATCGAACACCGTCTGCGGATCGTCCGATTGCGCCAGAGTCTCCTTCGTTAATTCAAAGGGATCGGTCAGTTTCTTGAGCGTGCTGGGCCGAAGGTCGGTCAGTTCGAGCGGTCCGCCACCGAGGCTTAACGAACCGGCGATCTTCTTGCCGTCCTTCGCCGCGACGCCATCGAACGTTAGGAACGGTTGTTTGTCGAGGGTCATGGAGAATTTCAGCGTGGAGCCGTTCACGGCGACGGCTTCGATCTTGGGTTCGGCCTTGAACTGTGCCGTCGCGTCCACGATGTCGCCGACCCATTTGCCGTCCGCCTGCGAAAACGCGAGGAGGAACATCACAGGCCGCTCGCCGAGGCGAAGGGTCAGCTTCCACGATCCGGCCGGTGGTTCCGCGGCGGCAAGTGACGTCGCGAGCAAGAGGATCGCGGCCAGAGAGACGGAGCGGAACATGCGAAGTCCTTTCAGGACGGCGGGAATGCGGCGGAGATCTCGCTCGCGTTACGGTAGATGTTCGCCAGCGTGCGGGCAACAATTTCGACCGACTCGTTACCCGCGAGCAGCACGGGATGATGCAACTTCACGATCGTTTCACCGGCCCGCGCCGCTTCGGCCAGCGGTCCGGCGGCGCGGTAACGGGACGGCGAGCGCCCGACGTGTAGAGCGGCGAATCCGGCATCGAATGCGATCCCTTCGGCCCGCGCCGCACGAAGGAGCAAGTCACGCGATAGCCCAAACGCGATTGGATCGAAGCGGAATCCGACCTTGTAATACGCCGGCGTCGATTCGATCGCGTTTTCGAACAGATTGAGACCCGGCACCCGCTCCGCGGCGATTCGCCGGACGGCATCGCTACGCCGGAGATTGTCTGTATCGAATCGAGCCAGTTGCGGCAGAAGTACCGCGGCCTGGAGTTCGCTCAATACCGCCCAAGCCTGGACTCCACGATGCAACCAGAGTCTGGCTCGCCGGTAGGCGCGTTCATCGTGGAACAACAGTGCCCCGCCGCGACCGGCCGCGAGCAACTTCGACCCGCCGAAGCTGAGCGTACCGACGGCTCCGAAGCCGCCGCATGGCTTCGTCCCGATCGCCGCGCCGGGGCACTGGGCACAATCCTCGACGACGGGGACGCCAAGCGCCGAGACCGCGTCCATCGGTACGATGCCGCCGTGCAAGTGGGAGACGAGAATCGCCTTGGTCTGCGGACCGATCGCTCCGGCCAACCGAGAGGGATCGAGATTGCAGTTGTTCGCGGCCACATCCACGAGCACCGGCCGCGCGCCGATGGCGTGGACCGTGAGGAAGTTCGAATCGTATTCGTACGCGGCGAGAACGACCTCGTCGCCTGGCCCGACTCCGACGGCATGCAGGGCGGCCTCGACCGCAAGGGTCCCGCTGGAGCACGTGATCACATGCGGTACCTGAAACCGTGCGGCGAGCCTCCGCTCCAGTTCCTCGACGTGCGGGCCGTGATAGCCGCCCCATGTCCCTTCGTTCATCGCGCGGGCGACGGCATCCCGGACGTCGTCCGTCGACCGGGGCCACGGGGGCGGGCCGTCGGGAAACGCGGGTGGACCGCCGAGAATCGCGGGGATCGGGTTCACGCTCTCTTGATACGATTCCGTGGGCGAATCTTGTCGCAATCGGGCCGCCGTACGAAGACTATGGACAGGAATCTCCCGCTCACGGATGCCGCCGATGCCCCGACAAGTCTTGCTCTTCACCGGCCCCTGGGCGGATCTGCCCCTCGAAACGCTCGCCATGAAGGCGAACGAGTGGGGCTACCACGGCGTGGAACTGTGCTGTTGGGGCGATCACCTCGAAGTCCAGCGCAGCCTCGGCGACGAGGATACCGTCACCGCGAAACTCGAACTCCTCGCTCGCCACGATTTGCAACTGCCCGTGATCGCGAACCACAAGATCGGCCAGTGCGTTTCCGATATCGTGGACAAACGGCACCAGTCGCTCGTGCCGGACTATGTGTGGGGCGACGGCAAACCGGCCGGCGTACACCAGCGCGCCGCGGAGGAGATGATCGCGACGTTCAAACTGGCGGAGAAGCTTGGAGCCGGGATCGTCAGCGGATTTACCGGTTCGTCTATTTGGAGCCATGTGGCGGGATATCCCGCACCGAAGCCGGAGTTGATCGCCGATGCTTTCAAACAATTCGCGAAGCAGTGGCACCCGATCTTGGACGCCGCCCGGGATTCCGGCGTGCGCTTCGCCTTCGAAGTCCATCCGGGGCAGATCGCCTTCGACATCCACTCGGCCGAGATGGCGCTCGAAGCGCTCGACGGGCGTGAGGAATTCGGCTTCACTTTCGACCCTAGCCACCTGCACTGGCAGGGAATCGAGCCAGTCGAATTCCTTCGGCGGTTCCCCGACCGGATTTTCCATGTCCATGTGAAGGACGCCGCGTTGACGCTCAACGGCCGCGCGGGCATTTTGACGGGCTATTGGCCGAGCGGCGATCCCCGGCGGGGATTCCAATTCCGCTCACCCGGCCGCGGCGGCATCGATTGGGAAGCGATCATCCGGGGCCTGAACGAGATTGGCTACGACGGCGCGCTGTCGGTAGACTGGCACGACGCGGGAATGGACCGCGAGTTCGGCGCGGCCGAGGCGTGCCAGTTTGTCAAACGGCTCGACTTCGATCCGCCATCGCACACGCGCCAGGCGTTCCGTTGAACGGTCAATGACAATATCGACCGACCTTTGTCTTAGGAGGGATTCGACCGTGTCGTTCCCCGAAACTTCCACCGTGGACGCCTTGAAGAAAACGTGGACCGACCGGCGCGTCCGCGTGAAACCAAGCTCGAAGCCGGAACTCAAGCGATTCGAGGGCCGGGTCGGCCGTGTTGTCACGGTCAACTACGGCGGGCGTGCCATCATCGACTTCGCCGACGGTGCGTGGTACGACCTCGCCGATTTCGAGATGTTCTTGGATGTCGTCGGAGACGACGAGGCCAAGGGCTACGACGCCACCGCCAACAGCGCCCAGACGTTTCCGACGCGACAGTCTTAGGGCAGAACAACGTTCAGCAGTTCCGCTTCCTTCACCAGCATCGTCCAGGTACCGTCCGGGATGGCGATCCCGTCGACCAGCCGCCGTGCCTTCATCGCACGTTCCGGATCGCCGGGGAGCAGGATCCGTTCGACTCCCGCGGCGGTCGGGCAACTGCGCACGAATCCCGCCAGGCCAGTGGTCGATTCGAGGAATCGCTCGCGTCCGCCGAAATGTTCGGGATTGAGGACAATGAAGAGGAGCGCGTTGCCGATGCCGGCGAGCGGGGCGTCGGGATGGCTGCACGACCCGCCCGACAGGCCGCCTGCGAAGAGGTCGATAAGCAGACCGAGGCCGAAGCCTTTGTAGGCCTGCGAACCGCCGAACGGCAGCAGCGTACCGCGCGGTTCCTCATAGAGCACGGCCGGATTCGTTGTCGGCTGACCGGTAGCGTCCAACAGCCAGCCCGGCGGTACCGATTCCTTCTTCTGATAATGGACGCGGACCTTTCCTTCGGCGGCCACGGAGGTGCCGAAATCCAGCACGACAGGTTCGGCGTCGGTCGGCACACCAAGGCAGATCGGATTGGTGCTGATGCGGCCCTCGCGTCCGCCGGGCGGAGCGACGCGACGGCCAGCGCCGTGTGAGTTGACACAGGCGATGAGGGCGAAGCCTCGTGCCGCGGCAAGTTCGGCGTATTCGCCCAACCGGCCAACGTGCCCGCTGTTTCGCAGCGTACCCGACGCGACGCCGAGCGAGGAGACTTTCTCCAGCAGCATCCCCAGCAAACGGTGCGACTGCACCTGTCCCAGCCCCCAATTCGCATCCGCCGCGACTACGGCGGGCGTCTCGTTCAAGATGTCGAGTGGCACGCCGGCGCGGAACTTTCCATCCTTCAGGAATTGCAAATACTGCGGCACACGCATCACGCCGTGGGAATCGTGCCCGCAGAGGTTGGCATCCACGAGGTGCCGGGCGACAACATCGGCATCGTCCGCGGGAACGCCCGCGGCGACGAAGAGCGAACGGGCGAACGAACACAATGGTTCGGCAAGCAGCGTCGGCATAGAACACCCGGAAGATCGACGATAATCATGTGCTACGAGGCCAGCGATCCGTTGGCTTCCGAAAAGGGGAGCGTCCGATGGCATTCCGCGTATCCGCGAAGGACGTTCGCGCCGGAGACCGTTTCGGCACCGCCTACGAGTTGTCCGGCGACGGCTGCCGTGCCGAAGTCTGGCCCACACACGGCTTCAACTGCTTGCGCTGGCAGATGTCCGACACGAATCGCGTCTGGGACGATCTGATCTTCGCGATGCCGGACTGGGAGCAGAACCCGGTGCCGACGCGTAGCGGCCACCCGGTGCTCTTCCCCTTCCCCAATCGATTACGCAACGGGAGGTTCGAACATGGTGGCCAGACCTGGCAACTGCCGTTGAACGAGGCGAGCGGCCTGCACGCGATCCACGGCTTTACGCCGCGAACCCCCTGGCGTGTGATCGACAGCGGCACCACGACCGACTCCGCGTTCGTCACTGGCGAGTTCCAAATCTCGAAGGACGCACCGGCCGCGGTGGGCTGCTGGCCCGCGGATGCACGATTGCGGCTCACCTATCGACTGACCGAATCGGCGTTGCGGGTCGAAGCTTTGGTCGATGCGGCCGACGGAAAAGAACTGCCCTTCGGCCTCGGCTATCACCCGTATTTCCGCGCACCGGGCGATTCGGCCGACGTGGCGGATTGGCGCATTACCGCGCCCGCCTACGAGACCTGGGAACTCGAAGCGAACCTTCCCACCGGTGCCAAACATCCGGTCGCAGGACCATTGGACTTCCGCGCGGGTCGATCGATCGGCACGACGGTACTCGACACGGCCTACACGTCGCTGATGATTCCGACGGACCCTTTGGGCGAAATGGCGAGTTTGGATAAACCGGGTTCGGAATTCCGCCTCGTCGTGGCGGTCGATCGGTCATTCCGCGAACTCCTTCTGTTCACGCCCCAGCATCGCAAGGCCGTCGCGATCGAACCGTACACATGCGCGACGGACGCGGCCAATCGACCGGGCGTCGCGAAAACGGCCGCCGGCTGGATTGTGTTGCCGGCCGGCAAACGCTGGACCGGCACCGTGGAATATCGCCGGGAGCGTATTTCCTGACTCCCGGCGCAAGCCCGTCAACTATCGCGAGCGCGCGGAATGGCCCGATCCGCGACCATCGCTTGCGTGCATCGGTTCCCCGAACTACGTTTGGGTATCCCCCGAACGCCGTAGGCGATCCGATGGCTTGGCTTCGCAAGACCAAAAGCATGCCCGCCGCTGCCGTCCATCGCAGCCTCATCGGCCAGTTGGCGCTCGGGCATTACGAACTGCTTCAACTCATCGGCGAAGGCAGCAATGGCGAAGTCTACCTGGCCCGCTCCCGCGAATATCCGGCCGAATACGTCGTCGTGAAGCGGATGAAGCCGCAGTTGTTGGAAAGCCCTCGGTTCCGCCAGTTCTTCGAGAGCGAAGTCCACTCGATGGCGCGGTTCAACCACCCGTACATCGTTCAACTCTTCGATGCATCGCTGAATGATCCGATCGGCCCGTGTCTTGTGATGGAATTCGTGCGAGGCGAAACACTCGAGACGCTGCTGGAAAAGTACCCGCGTTGGTATCCGGACCGGATGGCGACCATCGTAGGAAAACTCTGTCACGCGCTCCAGGCCGCCCACGACGCGGGGATCGTGCACCGCGACCTGAAACCGGCGAACATCATGGTGACGGGCTTCAACACCCCGGCCGAAAGCGTGAAGGTCATGGATTTCGGCTTTGCCGGATTCACCGACCGCACGCACGTACCGTTGGCGGAACTCACTGACGACGCGGATGTGTCGGCGCTGGGCACGCCCGCTTATGTCAGCCCGGAAATGGTGCGCGGCGACAGCGTCGACCACCGCGCGGACCTCTACGCGGTCGGCGTGATTCTCTTCGAGATGCTCGCGGGTCGCTTGCCGTTCGACTACCCGACCGTGAGCAAGATCGTACTGGCGCACGCCAAGACGCCGGCGCCGCGTTTCGCGAAGTTGAACATCGCGGATGTACCGCCAACGGTCGAAGCCGTCGTCCAGTGCGCCCTGAGCAAGTACGCGAGTGAACGGCATCCGACAGCACGCGAATTGGCGCGGCACTTCGGTCAGGCGATCGGCCGCGAGATCTGGTATGATTCAGCCCCGCCCGACCACGCTTTCACCAACCCCGGGCAACAAACGCTGGCTATGGATGTGGTCGAAAAGACCATGGTCGACGTTCCCGTGCCGAATGCGGAAGTCGAACAGTACACCTTCAGCGACCGGTTCGAGGCTTTGCTGCCTCCGAAACTCGCCGCGATGAAGATCAAAGGATTCGTCGACGAAGTCGGCGGAACCGTGATCGACAGCGAACCGGGCCGCATTCAGATCAGCATCGGCTTGCCGGAGAACGGGCCTTCTAAAGCCACACGCAGCGGCGTGATCGGCTGGCTCACATCCCGCCGAGGCCGGGGCGTGCAGCCCGGGGAAGAGCCGATCGAAGTCCAACTCAATCTTCATAACCTCGATTCCAACCGCGTCGCCGTTGCCGTGGCGTTTCGCCCCTATCCCGATTACCTTCCCGACGACGCCGACGACTGGCGGGACCGTTGCGAAGAACTGCACAACGTCCTTCGCATGTATCTCATCGCACGCTGATCCTACACTAACGGAATGAACGAAACGTTGCCCGTCGTCCGGCTCAAGATCGAGCGTCGGTCGTCGCACCCGTGGATCTTCCAAAAGATGGTCGAAAAGCCCGGCACGCGCCTGCCCGGCGGCACCATCGTGGACATCGAGGACCGCGCCGGCCAGTGGGTGGCTCGCGGGTTTTACAACGGTCACTCCCGCATCGCCCTTCGCGTGCTCACCTCCAAAAAGGACGAACCGGTCGATGCCGACTTCTTCCGCAAGAAACTCCAGGCGGCAATCGCACTGCGACGGGATATCCTGAAGCTCGAATCCGTCTCCAACGCCTATCGCATCGTCCATTCGGAGGCGGACGGCCTCAGCGGGCTTGTCGTCGACAAGTTCGGCGGCACGATCGTGCTCGAATTCTTCTCCGCTGGCATGTTCCGCGTCCGACAGACGATCCACGACCTGCTCGCCAGCGAATATCCGGGGGCCCGCTTCTACTGGTTCGCCGAGGAGCATGTCGGCAAGCAGGAATCGTTCGACTGCCGCAGCCCCGAGCCTCCCCCGCCCGAGACGATCCACGAACACGGTCTGAAATTCCGCGTCGCGCCCGGATCGAAACACAAAACCGGCTTCTTCCTCGACCAGCGCGACAACCGCAAGTTCCTCGGCGACCTCTGCGCCGGCAGGCGCGTGCTGGATATCTGCTGCAATACCGGCGGATTCGCCGTCTATGCCAAGGTCGGCGGCGCGACGGAATCGGTCGGCCTCGACCTCGACGAACAGGTCATCGAACTCGCGAAGCAGAACGCCAAGCTCAACGGCGTGGCAGTGCGCTTCGTACAGTCGGATCTGTTCCCTTGGCTGCGAGATGCGATTCCGAACGGACAACGGTTCGATGTGGTAGTGCTGGATCCGGCGAAACTGACCCGTGACCGCGAGGACGTGGACGGCGCGCTGCGAAAGTACACCGACATGAACCGACTGGCGTTGCAGGTCGTGTCGCCCGGCGGCCTCTTCCTGAGTTGTTCGTGCACCGGATTAGTGAGCGAGCCGGACTTCCTTGAGATGCTGCGCCGCGCCTCGTGGCAGGCGGGGCGGGAACTCCAGATCTTCAAGGTGTCGGGTGCCGGAGCGGACCATCCGTTCCTTGCGCACGTGCAGGAGGGCCGGTACCTGAAGGCCGTCTTTGCCCGCGTGACGTGAGGGTGAAGTTCACGGCCCGTCATCCGTGATGTCCCGAAACATCTCCGGCTTGCCGAACTGCGTCGGGTCGAAGGTACCGCGCTGTTCGGCTTCCAGAATGCGAAGGCGGGCTTCCATTTCGCGGACCTTCGCTTCGAGCCGAACGATAGTCCCTTCCAGATTATCCGCACGCTTCGGTCGCGGTACTTCCGGATAGTCGAGTTGGCGCTGCAACGCCGCAAAGAGGAAGAGCGGATCGCGGCCCCGGCTCGCCTTAGCAATCTTCCCTTCCTTCACGCCGAAGATCGGCTCGACCGGCGGACGGTAATCCGGATTCTTGCGGCGCTCGTCCTCCACGTAGAGTTCCGAACGCACGTACACCAACTCCGCGAAATCGAACGTGCCGGCGCTGCGGCGGACCAGGCCGATGTAGTGTTTCCAATTCTCGTCGAAACGCGGGTCGCCAGCCGAGGCTTTCAGTCCCTCGTCGTAGCCGAGCTTGTTCCGTGCGATCGTCTCGAAGTGGAAGACGAACAGCCCCTGCGGTGTGACGTTGCGAGCCTTATAGATCGCCTCGCGTTCGAGGACGAGCAGCGCGACGGGCATCGTGAATTTGCTTTTCTCGTCTTCGGCCATGCGCACGAGGAACGTCTGGAAGGGTGTGAAATAGTGGCCAAGTCGCCCGAACGCCGGGCCGAGTACCCCGGCATGCCGGATCTCCGCTGCGAGGAACTGCACGGCCATCGGCAGTTTGGTCGTGGACAGCAGTTCCTCGTGCGCGCGGCCCAGGATCTCCTGGGCCGGTACGTTCTCGAGAATCCGCTCCCGGAATAATCGGAAGAAATAGGCCTGTTCGACGTATTCGTCGCGGTCGAGCGGTTCGGTCATGCCGCCATGTTACCGAACCGGCCGCGAATGCGAAGATGGAACGAATGCGCCGGGAATGGCGCGATGGCACATCGCACGCGGTACGACGACCGCACGGGTTTCGCGGTCGGGGAGGATGGGGAATCGGCGGGGAACGCGCCGCGCCGCGTTGGATTCTCCCGATTCGCCGGGCAAACTGAAGATGAGTTGCATTCTCGGAAGGACGCTCCGAGTCTGAAGTCGCCAGGATGCCATAGGCGCGGGGGAACAATGACCCGAATCTCGCTTGGTTTCGCGATCGCGATGCTCGGCCTGGCCGTGAATGCGGGAACCGCCGCCGCGGCCCATTGCGGATTCTCGCGCTTCCCCGGCGCGTGCCTATCCGCCGCGCAATGCGCGCCGGTCATCGAAGCTCGCGTCCATTACCGCACCGTCGTCGAGAATCACAGCGAAGTGCGCTACCGCGCCGTGCCAAAGACGACATTGCAGCCGGAACAGTACACGGTCCAGCGGCCGATCTACGAGAACCATGTCGAGGCTGTTCCTTACACGGTGAACCGCACCGTCGTGGAACCGGTGGACCAGGTTCAAACCTACACGGTCAACCGTCCGGTTTACGAACAGCATGTCCGCGAACAGCGCTATGTGGTCCAGAAGGCGGTGCCGCGGAGCTACACCGTCGCGATTCCGTACTCAACGTATCGCACCGTGATGGAACAGCACGTTCGTCAGGTGCCCTACACGGTCATGCGCCCAGTGACGCAGGAATACCAGGTTCAGATCCCGTATTCGACGTGGCACCCGGTTTATGAACAGCACGTCCGCACGCACAGCTACACCGTGAACCGCCCGGTGGTCGAAGAATACCAGGTTCCGGAAACGTACACGACCTACCGGCAGGTGCACGAAACGCACTACCGCCAGCAGCAGTACACGACTTACCGCACACACGTTGAGGCTTACCAGGTGCCGGTGACGCATTTCACGATGCATCCGGTGTACGAACAGCACGTCCGCGAGCACCGGTATACGACCTATCGCACGGAGACGCAGAGCTACCAGGTGCCGGTGACCTACCACACACTACGGCCGGTGTACGAGCAACACGTGGCGAACTACCCGGTGACGATGTGCCGGGAAGAGACGGATTGGGTCTCTCAGACTCGCACGAGCTACGTCTGCGAGCCGGTGACGACGGAACGAATGGTCACGATTCCGGGCGTACGCTACGAGACCGTGCAGGAGTTCATCCCCGGCCCGGTGATCACGAAGTGCGTGCGACTGCCGGGAACCTGCGTGTTCGACCCGTGTACCTGCACGAGCCGGTACTGCCCCGGTCCGGTGGTTCAGCAACAGGTTCAATGCCCGGGACGCACGGTCTGCCGGACGATCTGCGTGCCGACGACGGAATGCCGGAAAGTGTGCGAAACGCACTACGTCCGCAAGCCGGTGTGCACGACGGTGCAGGTGCCGGTGAAACGCATGATTCCGTATACCGTGATGCAGCAGCGTTGCTACACGACCTGCAAGATGGTGTGCGAGGAGCACGTGCGGATGGTGACGAAGACGCACTGCTACCGTGTGCCGGAAGTGAAGTGCGTGCAGATCCCCTACACGACCTGCCGGATGGAACGCCGGGAACACACGCAGATGGTGACGCGGCACCGGTGCTACCGCGTGCCGGAAGTGCACTGCCGGACGATCCCGTATACGACGTGCCGCACGGTGCCGGAGTGCCACACGCGGATGGTGACGCGGCGGCGCTGCTACAGCGTGCCCGAGACGAAGTGCGTGCAGGTGCCGTACACGACGTGCCGGATGGTCCGCCAGGACCATGTTAGGTGCGAAACGCGGCGACGCTGCTACAGCGTACCCGAGACGCACGTGCGTTGCGTGCCGTACACGGTCTGCCGGAAGGTGCGTGAGGACCATGTCCGCCACGAGACGCGCTGCACCGTGGACTACGTGCCGCAGGAGTGCGTGCGATTCATTCCGTTCACGACCTGCCGGATGGTGCCGGAATGCCACCAGCGCGTGGTCCGAAGCTATGTGACGAAGTGCGTGCCGCAAACCTGCGTGCGATATGTGAATCGGACAACCTGCCGGATGGATACGGTTCAGATGTGCCGGATGGTTCCCGTGACGACGTGCGAGATGGTTCCGTATTGCGTGAACTACTGTGTTCGCCGCTGCGTGCCCGTTTGCGTGCCGGGCTGCCCCTAACGGATATCAGCGATTCGAATCGACTTCGCCCGTCGGATACGACGGGCGATTTCATTTCACGATGGCCCGATCCAATTCTCCTTCGGTCTTCCCCGCCAGCATCGTCTTCACGGCCGCGTTCATGTGCAGTTCCGCCAGCGGCGATGTCGCCTGGCCGAACGCCGTCACGGCACGCTGCAGAACCGCGGGATCGTTGCCCGTCAGCGCCGCTTGCAACACTCGGGTCGCCGAGTCGATCGCCGACCGCTCCTCCGCCGTCAGCCCGGCCCCGCTGGCTGCCATCGCCTTCGCGGCATGGCGAAGGTCGGCTTCGGCCTTGTTCTTGTACTCGATCCATTGCCGTTGGCGGAAATCGTCGTGGGCGTGCTCCACGCTTTGCAAGACGAGCGCTTCGACCTCGTCTCGCGACAGGCCGTGGGCCGCGCGAACTTCCACCTGCGCCTGTTGTCCGCTGCGACGCTCCACCGCGCTCACCTTCAACATCGCGTTCGCATCCAGCGTGAATGTGATATCGACCTGCGGCAGTTGGGCCGGCATTGGCGGGATCCCGCCGAGTTTGAACTGCCCCAAAAGCCGGCAGTCCTTCGTCAATTCGCGTTCGCCCTGGTAGATGTTCACGAGGATCGCAGTCTGGTTGTCCACCGCCGTCGAATAGCGCACCGTCTCCCGGCAGGGCACCGTGCTGTTCCGATGGATCACCTTATCCACCACGCCGCCGAGCGTTTCGATCCCCAGCGAAAGCGGCACGACGTCCAGTAGCAGCAAATCCTTGCGATTCCCGGCCAGAATGTCCGCCTGAACTGCGGCACCCAACGCCACCACCTCGTCCGGGTTCAGGTCGGAATGCGGCTTGCGTCGGAAGAATTCCTCGACCCGCCGGCGCACCAACGGCACACGCGACGATCCGCCGACCAGCACGACTTCGTCCACTTCGGTTTTCCCGGCATCGGCCATCGCCGCGCGGCACTTCGCAATCGACCGCTCCACCAGAGGCGCGATCATCGCTTCGAACTCCGTTCGCGTGAACGTCGTGCGTCGGCCTCGATCCTTGAACTCGACCGACTCGCTTGACGAGAGAGCGATCTTCGTCTTCTCGGCCTCGTCGCGGTAACGTTGCAACGTTTCCGAATCGCGGTTCGTCAGTTCCACGGCGAAGCGCTTCGCGGCTTCCGACATGATCGCGCGATCGAAGTCGTCGCCGCCGAGGAACGTGTCGCCGTTGGTGGAGAGGACGCGGAAGATGCCGTCCGCCACCTGCAGGATCGAGCAATCGAAGGTGCCGCCGCCGAGATCGTACACGGCCACGACGCCCGCGTCCCGCTTGTCCAGCCCGTAGGCAAGCGCCGCCGCCGTCGGTTCGTTCACGATCCGCAGCACGTCCAAGCCCGCAATGCGACCCGCGTCCCGCGTCGCCTGGCGTTGGGAATCGTCGAAATACGCCGGCACCGTGATGACAGCCTTGGTCGGGTTACCTGCCCGCGCTCGTACTTCCTTCAAGATGAGCGCCGACAATTCCTCCGGCGTATGCTCCCGCCCGCCGACGTTCACTGTCAGCACCTTGCGGCCGCCCTCGACTTCGCGTTCGGCGATCTGGTGCGGAATCAGTTTCAGTTCTTCCTTCAATTCCGCCAATGTTCGCCCCATCAAGCGTTTGACGCTGAAAATGGTGTGGTCGGGGTCGGACAGTGCGCGTTCTTTCGCCGCGGAGCCGACAAGCACGGTGCCGTCGTCGTGAAAGCTGATGCAAGAAGGCACCAGCGCCGCGCCAGCCGCGTCGCGGACGACCGCCGGCCGGCCATTGGTCACAAACGCCGCGAGACTATAGGTCGTGCCGAGATCGATACCAACGACGTCCGAGTTCATGGAACGGGTCTTTTCGCCTTTGAGGAAAGTCACGATATGCTAATTCTACGGAGCCAATCCCCTCCCAATCGGCACCGTCTTGCGGTGCGGAGCCAGTTTCATGCCATCGAGCCGGATTCGTCTACTGTTGATCGGACTTCTGGTGATCGGTGCCGGCATCGGCCTGACCATCGCACTGGGTGGTTTTGGCGGCGGTGGTAACGTACCGGTTCCTCCCAAGATCGAGGATGAACCGGGATCAGCCGCCTCTACGGGTCCGATCTGGATGAAGGACGTCACGCCCGAAACCGGTATCGCATTCACCTACCGGAACGGCGAAGAAGCGAACCACTTCGCCATCATCGAATCCCTGGGCGGTGGAATCGGCCTGATCGACTACGACCGCGACGGACTGCTCGATATCTTTGTGCCCGCCGGTGGATACTACGAGGGCAAGAACGTCCTTGGGCACCCCTCCAAGCTCTACCGCAACCTCGGCGGTTTCAAGTTCCAGGATGTGTCCACCGCCGTCGGCCTCGACGCTGTCAAATGGCAGTATTCTCACGGTGCCGCCTGCTTCGACTACGACAACGATGGTCACACGGACATTCTGGTCACCGGCTACAATCGCCTGATCCTGCTCCATAACGAAGCCGATGGCGCGGGCGGGCGCAAATTCGTCGACGCGACCCCAAAGTCCGGGCTGAACGAACAATTGTGGAGCACCTCCGCCGCCTGGGGCGATCTCGACGGCGACGGCTTCGCCGACCTCTACGTCGCCCACTACGGCAATTGGGGCTTCGGAGGAACCGGCCCCGATGGCAAACCCTACCGCCATCCCGAAGACTGCACCTACGACGGCAAGACACGCGACGTCTGCCAGCCCAAGCGGTTCGAAGCCCTTCCCCATTCCGTCTACAAGAACAACGGCAATGGCACCTTCACCGACATGTCCAAACAGTTCATCGCCAAGAACGGCGGCAAAGGGATCGGCGTCGTCATCGCCGACCTGAACGCCGACGGCAAACCCGATGTTTACGTCGTCAACGACACCGACGACAACTACCTCTGGTTCAACAAGCGAACGAAAGTCGGCGAGTGGGCGTTTGAGGAAGTGGCGCTACTCGCAAACTGCGCCCGCGATGATCGTGGCACCCCGAACGGGAGCATGGGCATCGATATTTCCGACTATGATCGCACCGGCCGCGGCTCGATCATCGTTTCCAACTATGAGCAGGAACTACCGGCCCTCTACAACAACCGCGCGACGGCCGAACGGATGTCCTTCAACTACGCCACGGTCGTAAGCGGAATCGGAAAGATCGGCGGCATCTACGTGAACTGGGGCATCGGCTTCCTCGACGCCGATCGCGATGGCTGGGACGACCTCGCCATCTTCAACGGCCATGCGATCCGCTACCCGGCCGCGAAATTCGGGCGTCAGCAGGCGGCCCTCCTACTCCGTAACCAAAAAGGCAAGTTCTCGCAAACGGTCGGCCAGGGCGGCGCCTATTTCGACGCCAAGCACAACGCCCGCGGCGCAGCGCTCGGCGATCTCGACAACGACGGCAAGGTCGATGCGGTCGTCAGCCACTTGAACGAACCCCTCGCGGTCCTGAAAAACGTCTCGGCAGATGAAAATCATTGGATCGGTTTGGAACTCGCCCCGAAGGGAAATCGCAGTTTCGTCGGCGCCAAAGTAATCGTGGAATCGGCCAATGGAACGAACACGCGATACCAGAAGGGCGGTGCCAGTTACGGTTCGACCGCCGACCCGCGACATGTCGTCGGACTTGGCGCGGCGAAGACGGCGACCGTTAAAGTGGTCTGGCCCGACGGCACCACCGAAGAATGGAAAGACCTCGAAGCCGATAATTACTGGCGGCTGAGCGAAGGCATGCCTGGCAAGGCCGAGAAGGCAAAGTGACGAACCGCCCGGAGCATGCCGATCGCGCGCTCCGGATCGAAAAAAGGATTATAGAATCCCTGGCGCGGCGACCTTGATCCCCTTCAGCGCCATCTTGAGTTGCTCCGGGTTCGGCGCGAACTCGAGCGCCGTCGCCTTGTCGATATCCCCGCGGTCCACGAGCTGCCGCAGGTTCTCGGTGAAGTCGACCATCCCTTCGTTGAACCCGATCCGGATCGCGTCCAGGATCTTGTCGTCCTTGCTCTTCAGGATCAGGTCCCGGATGGTCGGGTTCATGATCATGATTTCGTTCGTGGGCACGCGGGACTTCTTGAGCGCTGGCACGAGTTTCTGCGCGACGATCGCCTTGAGGTTGAAGGCGAGCGACTGACGCACGGCATGGTGCTGGCTTGGCGGGAACAGGTCGAGGATCCGGCTGACCGTACTGGCCGCGGTCGACGCGTGAATCGTCCCGAACACCACGTGCCCGGTTTCCGCCGCGTGCACGCCGGCCTCGAACGTCTCCTGGTCCCGCATTTCCCCCACGAGGATGATGTCCGGGTCTTCCCGCACCGCGTGCTTGAGCGCCACGTGCCAGTCCACCACGTCGAGGTAGACCTCGCGCTGGTTCATCACGCTCATCTTGTCAGTGAAGACGAACTCGATGGGGTCTTCGATCGTGAGGATATGCAGCGCCTCGTTCTGGTTGATGTACTCGAGCATCGAGGCGATCGTGGTGGACTTCCCGGAGCCGGTGACGCCGGCGAGGATGATCATCCCCTGGTCGAAGTGGCAGAGCTTTTCGATGGAGGGGGGCAGGCCGAGGTTCGCAAAGTTCGGAATGCTGGTGTTCACGCGACGGGCAACCATGGCGAGCTTGCCGCGTTGTTTCATCATGTTGACGCGGAATCGGCATTCATCGTCGCCGACGACGTGGGCGAAGTCGGCGCCGCCGTCGTTGTCCATCTGCTTGTGCGCCTTGTCGTTCATGATGCCCTGAAACAGCTTCCACATCTGCTCGTTCGAGATGGGCGGCGTGTTCATCCGCTGGATGACGTTGCGGAGGCGCATCATGCCGGGCAGGCCGGACTTCAAGTGCAGGTCGGAACCCTCATGGAGCATGACGGTGCGGAAAAGCTGGTTGATCTTCGGTTCGCCGGGTACTTCTTCGGCGACACGCAGCCCGCCGAGTTCATTGATGTAGTACGGGCCGGTCTTGCTGGTCCCGTCCTTGACGCCCGGCTTGGGCGAGAGGGAAAAGAGCGGGTTGTTGTACCCTTTGCCCTCAGGGATGACGCCGGGTTTGTCGGCGCGGGGGACTTCCGGTTCGGCCGTTCCAGCAGCAGGAGCCGCGGGTGCCTGTACGACGGTGACTGGCACAGGGATCGGCGCCGCTGCGGCGGGTGCCGCCGGCGGCACGCTCCCAGCCGGCCGCATGGAATCCGGTAGCGGCGGACGGACCACCGGCTTCGCCGGTAGGGCTTGCGCGGGACGGGGCTTCTGGTCGGACATCAGGGCCACCTCGGGATGATCGCTACGAACTGAATGATGGAACCAATCTTACCGGAATCCCCCGACTAACCAAATAGGCCTTCGTCGTCGGGATGGAATACTCGTCGTAGTGGAAGATGCTGGCGGCGAGGGCGGCATCGGCACCGGCCTCGAACGCCTCGCGCAGGTGTTCCGGGCAACCGGCTCCGCCGCTGGCGACGACCGGAATACCCACCGCCGCACTCACCGCTCGCAGCATGGGCAAGTCGTAGCCGTTCTTCGTACCGTCGGCGTCCATTGATGTGAGTACGATTTCGCCGGCGCCGAGCCGTTCCACCTCTCGCGCCCAGGCAACGGCCTCCAAGCCGGTCGGCACGCGACCGCCGTTGATGTGGACTTCCCAAAACTCCTCGCCATTCCGCCGAACCCGTTTCGGGTCGATGTTGACGACCGTAGCGCAACGACCAAACTTCCGGGAAACCTCCGCGACGAGAGCCGGATTCCGGACCGCAGCCGAGTTGATACTGACCTTTTCCGCGCCCGCTTGGATCAACTGCGTCGCGTCTTCCAACGTGCGAATGCCGCCGCCTACAGTGAACGGCATGAAAATCTGCTCGGCAACTTGCCGCACCATGTCGAGAAGGATCGACCGACCTTCGTGGCTCGCGGAAATGTCCAAGAACACGAGTTCATCCGCGCCTTGGGCTTCATACCGGCGCGCGACCTCCACCGGGTTCCCCGCGTCGCGCAGGCCTTCGAAGTGGACGCCCTTTACAACACGGCCGTCCTTCACATCCAGACACGGAATAATGCGTTTGGCAAGCATGGATCACCGGCGGGAATGCGCCCCGGTGAATCCTAAGGAGCAACAGGTACGAACGGCCAGAAAAATGGAAGTGGGCGGAGCGAAAAACAACGGTCAACCGGCGCGTTGCGCGGCGACCCAGAGCAGGTATGCGACCCGCTCGTTGACATTTGCACGACGCTGGGTCCGGGCCGCATAGCCGTCCCGCCATGCATAGTACAGCACGGCCACCGAAAGGACACAAGCGTACCCGACAAACATCTGGAACATGCCGGTCGCAGCCCCAATACCGTGGCGGGAGAGAATGAATGGCCGCGATCAGTCGCACGGGACCGGTCGATCGGCCGGAGTGGCTCGCCACGTGCGGGAAGACTAATTCATGAGCGGAACGGGGGCAAACGGCAGTCCGGGAAATCTCGTGAAACGTCGTCGAGTTTTCCGATGATGGGGATTCGGACGCCGGTATCAGTCAGGACGGGAACGGGTTGAGACCTCTTCGATTCGTTCGCCGCGCAAACCGACCAACCCTTCGCTACCCAATCGCAACACACGACCTCCTACGGTTAACTCGAACACATCATCCAAAGGCTGATAACTCAGGATGCGGACGATCGCACCCGGTTTCAGACCGAGATTCTGCCAGTGGCGTAACCGGTCGGAATTGTCGTCTTGGGCTTCACGAACGATCACCGAATCTCCGCCTTGAAATTCGTTCAGGCGATGCAGCGTCCGGCGGTGCAATTCGCCGTCCGAGGTCGGGATCGGATGCCCGTGGGGGTCTTCAAGCGGTTGACCGAGATAATCGGCGATGGCCTGTTCCAGACGCGGTGAGATCGCGTGCTCCAACGCCTCGGCTTCGGCGTCGACTTCGCTCCAGTCCAGTCCGAGCACTTGCGTTAGGAAGAGTTCGATCAATCGGTGACGCCGAACGACTTGTCGGGCCTCGGTAACTCCGCTAGGGGTGAGTTTCGCCCCGTCGCCGGGGGTGTACTCGATCCATTTGGCTTCGGCGAGCCGCTTGAGCATCGCGGTGACGGAAGGAGCCTTCACGGCCATCACGCCGGCGATCTCGGCCGGAGTCACCAGGTGGTCCGCCCCGCCCAAGCTATGAATGGCTTTCAAATAGTCCTGGACCGCTTCGGAGAGCCGTGCGG
Organism: Gemmataceae bacterium; assembly: GCA_022842245.1. Taxonomy (GTDB): domain Bacteria; phylum Planctomycetota; class Planctomycetia; order Gemmatales; family Gemmataceae; genus Limnoglobus. The sequence continues at coordinate 15,593 of JALHPZ010000009.1, read as the reverse complement.
GCATCGGCATCCTCGCGCCGGAGTGGATTTCAAGCGATCTTACGGACCGACGCGGACGCCGACGAACCCGATTCGGCAATCCGCCCGAGAACGAACTCCGCCGCACGGCCGCTCGCGCCGGGTACCGCGACACGGTCGCGCAGCGCGAGCAGTTTCGACTTTGCCTCGGCGTGCGCTACCGGATCGTTCAACCAGCCCAACAGACGATCCGCCATGGCGCTCGAACAATCGCCGTCGGTCAGGAATTCCGGGAACAGTTCTTCGTCCGCGAGCAAGTTGACCAGACTGATATACTTGCAGGTCATCAAGCGACGGGCGACGAATCGTGCGAACCGCGAATAGCGATAGACGATCGCACTGGGCACGCCACGATACATGAGTTCCAATCCGACCGAACCGGACACGGCGAGGCAGACGTCAGCGGCGGCGATGATCTCCGGAGTGCGGCCGACGTGGAACTCGATCGGCAATTCGTTGTTCACCGTGAGAGCCTTAGCCGCGTCGCGCTGGCGTTCGTTGAAAGACGCGACGAGAAACCGCGCATCCGGCCGGCTTGCAAGGATCTTGGCCGCCGTCGCCAACATGAGCGGCACATTCGACGCGACTTCCTGATTGCGCGAACCGGGCAGCAACGCGACAACCGGTCCCGCGGCACGGGCGTTGGTCACAAACTCGGAATCGGGCCGCTGGGCGGCGAGTTCGTCGAAATACGGATGGCCCACATAGCGAGTCTTCAACCCCTTCCGTCGGAACCAGACATCCTCGAATGGCAGTGCGGTGAGGATCGTGTCGAAGTTCTTGCGCATCTTGCGGGTGCGCCAACCGCCCCAGGCCCAGAGTTGGGGTGGCACGAAGTAATAGACGGGTACTCCGGCGGCCTTCGCGCGCTTCGCCAGATGCCAGTGAAAGCCGGGGAAGTCGATCAACACGACCGCATCGATCTGGCCGGAACGAAAGACCCGTTCCGCCTGATCGGCGAGTTCAAAGAACTTGGGAAGGTTAACGATCGAACGGCTCAGCCACATGACCGAGAGCCGCGTGAGTGGAAAAAGTAGGTCGACGCCCGCGGCGGACATCCTGTCGCCTCCGAAGCCCGCGATTCGGGCTTGGGGCTGAAGCGCACGAACCGCACGGGCGAAGTTCGCGCCGTGCAGGTCGCCGCTGGGTTCTCCGGCCGAAACGAAGATCGTCATGGGGCATCCGTGCCGGGAAAAATCGAATGATACGAGTGCGAATCAGGCCATCGCCTTGGCGGCGGCCAGTTGTTCCGCCCGCTTCTCGCCGGGCATTTCGGTCGGTTCGGCAACCTTCCGGTAGCCGAGGGCGCGAAGCACTTCCAGCACTTCGCTCCACGTCGGGAACGGCCGGCGATTGTCCCGCTTGTAGCGGTCCATCGCCTTCATGAAGATCGTCTCTTCGTCGTTGTAGTCTCGCTCGCACGTCGTCGGATCGATAAGCCGACGACGTTCGCTCGTGCGGCGCTTCTCCGCCGCGTTGTTAGCGCGCCGCCGATCCGTCGCGACCGGAATGTTCCGCTTGCGGCGATCGTTCGGAAAACCCGGCTCCGCCGAATTCTCGGACGCGTTCGGGACAGTCGTATTCACAGTGGTCATCGCAATTGCATCCTTCAGCCGGATTGGGGTGGCTGGGAATGCCAGGCTGGCGCGTCGAGTTCCGTTTCGGCGGCCGGTGCGAATCCTCGGGGATGAACGGTAACTTTAAACTAACCGCTCGGAATTTCGTGTCAACGAGAATTCGCGCCTGACGTCGTCGGTGTTCACACACCGTTGCGGATACCGCTCATTTACGTTAAAGATTCACACGGGGGTAAAGCAATGGAACTTGTAAAAATTTCAACGGAACGCAATTCTCAATTCCCGCAGTAACCGAACCGTCGATGTATCTGTCACGAACTCCGTGAAGGTCGCAAACCGCGCCTTCCTTCTCGATTTGCCCGCTCGAGGCCGACCGGTGACGCTCGCCAACGCGAACCTGATCAATCTCTATTCCTTCTACCTCGCCGCGATGTTCGTACTCGGCTTGATGCGGCGATGGTCCGTTTACCTCGACACTTTCGCGATCCTGATCGCCGTCCGCGGCCGCTGGCCCAAACTCGTCGAACGCATGGCCGCGCACCGCAAGGCCGTCGTCAACTGGGCCACAATCCGCCCGATCGTGCTCGTGATGATCCTCATGATCGTGCAGATGGTGGCATCTCGTATCATCTGGCCGCAGGCACGCCTGCCGCTCGGCGAATTGCCACACCCCACTTGGCACCTGATCCCCTTCGTTCTCGCGCTCGTGCCGATGCTCGCGGTCGACGTCTACTTCCTGATCGCCGTCGGCCGCTTTGACCGCACCGAAACCGAAAAGTACTTCGACCAGGCCGAACGCTGGTCGGGCACATGGAAGGCCAAGGCCGTGAGCGTGATCACGTTCGGCCGGATCAACCCCGACCGGCAAGTCGAGGAAGGAGTTCAGAAAGGAATGCAGCAGCTCGGCCAGACCGTCAGTTGGGCCATGTGGTGGGTCTCGGTGCAGATGGGGCTAAGGCTCCTCTTCGGCCTGACGATCTGGATTCTCTGGGCGATCCGGGACCGGTGACGGAATCTTCGCTCGTCGGGGGATCTGTACCGCCGAACTCCGCCCGGAGTGGGTCCGCCGCCCCCGCGCCACCCCCCGGCGGACCCACTCACATTTTCCGGACCCACTTTGTCCCGATTTCGACTTGCGTCGATTCCCGGCGGCCGGAACCGGTGCAGAGCCTTCACTCGACATCGCGAACGACGAGGTGCTTGCGGAACGATTCCCAGCGGCGCGCGAATTCGAGTTGCGTCTCCGGTACGATCTTCGTGTTGGAGACGGACGAAGTGCTTGCGAATCCGATACCGCCGCTCGTGAGTTCTTCGCCGGTCCCGTACCAGATCGCCCATCCCGCATTGCGGACAAGATGATCGGGTAACACACCGCTTTTCCAGCATGGTGTATTGCGCGACGTGATCGAATAGAGGATGCCCAAGATCCAGGCGCGGCGGACCGGTGGCGTTTCCTTGCTCGTCGCCGCGTCGATCAGTTGCGGCACGGCCTTCCAGCCCGACGCCAATAGCTTACCGGCCGGCGTATCGGGCGGGATGAAGTCGTGGCTGCCCTTGCCGTAGGCACCCGCCAAGACCTTGACATTTCCTTTCGTTTCCAGCTTGTCAATCAGTCCCGCGACGGTCTGGCGGTCCTTCTTGCTTACGTCGACGACACGCGGCTGAACGTGGAGCCGGATCGGAGCCGACTGACAGACGATGCGCCCGCCGAGCCAAGTGTTATCGGCGATCGTGTCGGAATCGTGGTACTGGATCCGGATCGTGTAATCCCCCGGAGTCAAGTCGACGTAATCGCGCGCCGTCAAGCTTGCATTCCATTTCTCATCCGGATTGAGGAACGAGTAACTCAATAGCCCGCCCCCGAACTGGAATAGCTCTCCGAACTCGGCGAGCGAGGCCTCTCCCTTCGTGGTTTCGACGGCGAATCGCCAACGCTCGAGGCGGCCGGTCCGATAGTCACCGCCTTTCCTGTACGCGACGGGGAGCGCATCGCCATCCCGGTTCGCGAGTGCGACGGCGAAGTTCGGCACGTTAGGGAAGATCGATTCCAGTTCGTACTCGCCCCTGATCTCGACGCGAATCGGGTCGGGGCGTTTCTGGATGCGCCGCAGGGTCGTGAGCATTTCGAGGTTGTAGGGTTGCCGCCCGCGTTCCGGCTCCTGCGAACGCATGATCTTCACTTGTCGATCGACGTGGCTTTGGAGCGCCTTCTCGATGACCGGCCCGCCGCGCCGAAGCATCTCGCGCAAGTGTCCCTCGGCACTGGAGGGACCGGCAATCACGTGACGATTACCATCACGCCACTTAGGGGTGATTAACTTGGCGAATCGTTCGCAAAGTTCCTCGTCGCGAATTCGGGAGAAGTGATATTGCGTCGCTTCCAGCAGAAACTTGTCGGCATCGGCGATTTTCCCGGCCTCCGCGCGTGTATTCGCGAGGTTGAGTAGTGCCGCCTCGCGGAACGTCTGATTGCCGTCGAACGCCACCGTGAGCAGAATAAGTCGCCAAGCCATCGGCGCTCCCGATCCGAGATTTGCCGTTCATCCGTGGCCCGAGCATCCGGGAACGGACGAACGAACGCAATAGCAAGCTCGACGCGCACAACTCCTGCATTGCGGCGGTTGCCGAGTCATTCGATTCAAGATGGGAGTGAAATGTCTCTGGCCAAGGATAAACGCGATTCAGCACGCCGGCCTCTACTTCGCCCGACGCAACGCATCGATCTTCGCTTGGATCTTCGCGGCGTCCGCCTCGGTGGTTCCCAGCGGTTGCGGCGGGAACGTCGCCTCGCGCGTGTAGCCGATGTGCTTCATCCACGCCGTCGAGCGTAGCCGGCGATTCTCCTCCACGAGTTTGAAAATCGGGGCTTCGCGCACCGCTTTCAGGGAATCGGCCGACAGCGTTTCCCCGAACGCCTTCAGGATCACGCCGGCGATGAAGAACTGCCCCTCGTCGCCGGGATGCACTTTATCCTTTGAGAACGGCTCCTTTCTCGCGTCGCGCGCGACGCGCATCGGCGTGTGGAGGTCGATCACCTCGACGCCGGGCACCTTCAGGGTTCGCTCCCACTTCGCGTACTCGGCGAGGACCGTGTCGTAGTTGAACTCGCCCGGCTTCGCCGCGAAGTCGTAGATCGGCGGCGTCACGAGCACGATGCGCTTGGCGCCGGCCGCCTGGCATTGCTTGATGAGCTTTTCGACGCCGGACTGGAACTTGCCGAAGCGTTCCTTGTCCAGCGGCAGATAGATGCCGTCGTTCATGCCGTAGCAAGCCACGACGATTTCGGGTTTCGCCTTCTCCAATACTCGATCGAGTCGTTCGAAGAGGCACGGGCGGGGGAACTTGCCGCCGGCGTGGCCGTCTTCGCTCAGCCCGGAGAGCGTTTCGCTGGCGAGGCCGAGGCCGAGGAAATCGAAATCGAGTTTGGGGTACTTCGTTTCCAGGTGATGAGTGAGATACCCGATGTACCCGCCGGCCTGCGTGATGCTGTCGCCGAGGAAGACGACGCGCCGGCCGGCGAGCGATTGAGCGTCTTGAGCCGAGGCGGGTGACAGGCTGGCCAGCAACGCGACGGCGGCGAACAGGTATCGAAGCATGGGTCGGTCCCGGGCGAATCGGTGCGAGGCATCCGCGGAAGATTCTGTCGGTTCCGGCGAAGGTAGCAAGTCCACCCGGGCGGGAACATGTAGAAAAATCCCGGCCGCCCTGCCCCGGACCCCGCGCGAGGTGCCCCATGCGAACGTCGTTGCTACTCGCCCTGCTCGCGAGCCTCGCGGTGGCGGTGCCGCTGGAGGCGGCCCCGAACGTGGTGATCGTCATGACCGACGATCAAGGGCTTGGCGATTTCTCCTATACCGGCAATCCGGTCTTGCGAACGCCCAACCTCGACGCATTTGCGAAGCAGTCGGTTCGCCTGACCGATTTCCACGTCGCACCGATGTGCACGCCGACGCGCGGGCAACTGATGACCGGCCTCGCAGCGCTGCGCAACGGCGCCACGTCCGTGACCGCGGGCCGCACCTTCCTCCGCCCCGGCCTTCCCACGATGCCCGAACTCTTCGCCAAGGCCGGCTACCGCACCGGGCTTTTCGGAAAGTGGCACCTCGGCGACCATTACCCGCATCGACCCATGGACAAGGGCTTCCACCATAGCGTCTACCACCTCGGCTGGGGCCAACTGCACAGCACGCCGGAGTTCGATCAACCGCTGATCGACGGCCGGTATTTCCTCAACGGCGTCGAGACCCGCTACAAGGGCCACTGCACCGATGTCTGGTTCGATACCGCCATGGCCTGGATGAAGGAGCGGAAGGCGAAGGGGGAACCGTTCCTCTGCTATCTGCCCACGAACGCCCCGCACGCGCCGCACATCGAACTGGAGGAATTCACGCGCCCCTATCAGGGTAAGGGGCCGGCCGGGTTCTTCGGGATGATCGCGCACATCGACCGGCGCTTCGGCGACCTCGAGACGTTCCTCGCGGAGACAGGATTGAAGGACGATACGATCGTGGTTTTCCTGACGGACAACGGCGGCACGGCGGGTGTGAACACCTTCAACGCCGGCCTGCGCGCGGGCAAGACGACCTACTACGACGGCGGGCACCGCGTGCCATGCTGGGTCCGCTGGCCGAACGGCCGCCTCGGCCCTCCGCGCGACATCGACTGGCCGACGCAGGGCACCGACCTCCTGCCGACGCTCGGCGCCCTCTGCGGCGTTCCCGTGCCGTCGACCGACTCGGCGTACCGCGGCGGGAATCTCGAGCCGTTGCTGCGCGGAACGTCGACCCAACTCGCCGATCGGAAACTGGTGGTGCAGTACGGCCAGACGCCCAAGAAATTCGATAGTTGCGTGATCTGGAACCGCTGGCGACTGGTCAAGGGCGAGGAACTGTACGACATCGTCGCCGACCGCGCCCAGAAGACCGATCTCGCCAAGGAACATCCGGAAATCGTGAAGGCGATGCGGGACCATTACGAGGAGTGGTGGAGCGGCGTGGAAAAGCAGGTCGACGAATTCGTGCCGATCTCGCTCGGTGCCCGGCAACAGCCGGTCGTCGAGTTGAACAGCGGCGATTGGGAAAACATCTACGCGGACAATTCGGGTTTCGTGCGCGAGGCGGTCGGCGGGCCGACCGGCGGTCGCTGGCACGTGACGGTCGAGACCGCCGGCACCTACGAGTTCGCCCTGCGCCGTTGGCCGGTCCAGGCGAAGACCGCGCTCGGCGACAAGTACGAGCCGAGCGAGAAATCGCCGAGCAACCGGCCCAAGGGCAAGCAAAAGACCGTCGGGTTCCCCACCATCGCCCGCGCCCACGTCGAGATCGCCGGAGCGAAAACCTCCGTGACGGCCGACCCGAAGGATACGGTCGCGAAAATCACCATGAAGCTGCCGGCCGGACGGACCACCCTGAAAGCCTGGTTCGCCGACGCCGCCGACACCGGCCTCTGCGGTGCGTTCTACGTCACCGTCAGTCCGGCGAAATGAAGTCCCTCGTTCCACCCTCCCACCCCACTTCTCGAAAGGACCGCCAAGCCATGCGATTTCTCCTCACCGCGGTGCTGGTCGCCAGCGCGGCCGCCGCGCCCGCGCAAGATGTCCAGCGCGACATTCCCTACGCCGACAAGCCCCACGCCCGCCAGGTGCTGGACGTGTACACGCCGCCGGGCGCGAAGGACGCTCCGGTGGTGTTCTGGATCCACGGCGGCGGCTGGCAGGCGGGCGACAAAAAGGATGTGCAACTCAAGCCCAAGGCCTTCACCGAGAAGGGGTTCGTTTTCGTTTCGACGAACTACCGGCTGCTGCCCGACTTCCCGATGGAAACGATCATCGGGGACGTCGGCAAGGCGCTCGGGTGGACGCACAAGAATATCGCGAAGCATGGCGGCGACCCTAAGCGGATCTTCGTGATGGGCCACTCGGCGGGGGCTCAGCTCGCCGCCTACGTCTGCATCGACAAACGCCTGTTGAAGGCGGAGGGCGTGCCGATCGAATCGCTGAAGGGCTGTGTGCCGGTGGACGGCGACACCTACGACGTGCCGGCGATCATCGCGACGGCGGAGGCTCGCTGGGCGGCGCACGGGATGCCGCCGGCGAAGTTTGGCCACCGGGAGAAGTTCGGGAACGACCCGGCCAAGCACAAGGATTTCTCGGCCGTGACGCACGTGAAGAAGGGCGAAGGCATACCGCCGTTCCTGATCCTGCACATCGCGGGCCACCCGGACGTGACGGCGCAGGCGCAGCGGCTGGCGGCGGCATTGAAGGCGGCGGAGGTGCCGGCGGCGGTACACGCCGCGCGGGAATCGACGCACACGAAGATCAACGCGGAGCTTGGCCAGCCGGACGATCCGACGACGAAGGCGGTGTTCGATTTCCTCGCCGCGCGGCTCAAGTGACCGGGCCGAGGTTTCCGTAAACGTCGGGCCTGCGGTCGCGGAAGACTTGCAGGCCGGCGCGGACTTCGGCGAGCCGGGCGCGGTCCAGCTTGCCGACCAGCAGGCCGGGTTCGGATTCGTCGGACGATGCGATCGCGAATCCGGCTGGATCGAAGAGGCGGCTGTTCCCGCCGAACGCGAGTCCGTGATCGGTGCCGACGCGGTTGACGGCGGCGACGAAGACCTGGTTCTCGATCGCCCGCGCCGCCGTGAGCGTGCGCCAGTGGTCGATGCGGGCGAGCGGGAACGCCGCCGGTATGAAGAGTATCTCCGCCCCGGCCAGCGCCAGCGCGCGGGCCTGTTCGGGGAACCGCACATCGTAGCAGGTCATCAGACCGACGCGGAATCCGCCCAGTTCGAAGGTGACGAGCGAGCGACCAGCCGCCAGGTGGGTGTCTTCACAGACCGGCGGTCCGGTGAAGAGGTGGATTTTCCGATAGCGGGCGAGCAGCGCGCCGTCGGGCCCGATGGCGGCGATCGAATTGTAGACGGCCGCCCCCTCGCGTTCGGAAAGGCCGGCGATCACGGCAATGCGGGCGTCCTTCGCGATTCCCGCCAGTTCGACGAACGGCCCGGCATCCCACGCCGATGCCGTGCGGGCGATCGTCGGCATGTGGTAGCCGGTGTCGCACATCTCCGGAAAGACAATCGCGTCGCAACCGCGGTCGGCGGCGGCGCGGATCGACCGCGCCATCGCCGCCACGTTGCGGGCGACCTCGCCCGATTCGCACGCCATCGGAGCCAGGGCGACATTCATCGTCGTATCCCGCGCGGTTCGATCACTCCAGGAACTCGATCGTCCCGGAGCAGACATCGTACAGCGCCCCGACGATCAGGATGCGCCCGGCCTTCTCCAGATCGCGCAGCGTATCGCTTTCGGAACGGATGCCCTGCACGACGCGTCGGACGTTCTTCTTCGCCACGTCGTCGACGAATTTCTCCTGCTCATTCTGGGAGAGTTGCGCGAATTGCGAGCACGCGGCCTTGTCGGTCGCCAGTTGAATATCGGCGACGATGTGGTCGATGTGCTGGCACCCGGTGACCTCGGCCGGCGGACGCGGGTCGCCGATGAGCTTGACCGCCGCGCCGACCGCGCCGCAGCGCGTGTGTCCCATCACCAGGAGCAGCTTCGACCCCACGACGGAGCAACCGTACTCGGCACTCGCGAGCACCTTGCGGCTGGTCACGTTGCCGGCGATGCGGATGCTGAAGATGTCGCCGACGCCGAGGTCGAAGATGAGTTCGACGGGCGAGCGCGAGTCGATGCAACTGAGCACGACGGCGAAGGGATGCTGGCCCGCGGCCGTCGCGCTGACCTGCCGCCCGAGGTCGCGCGTCAGTCGGTGCCCCGTGCGGAATCGCTCGTGGCCGTCCTTCAGGATCTGCAGGACCTGCGCCGGGGTCACGGCGCTTTGCAGATCGCGCGTGGAGTAGTCCACATACTGGATCTGGTCCTCCATCTGATAGACGCCCTTGAACCCGATCAGGCTCACTTCGATCCCGCGCGCCGGGGCGGACTGTTCCTTGAATTCGCGGATTAGTTCGAGCACGTCGGGGTCGATGTAATCGGTGCTCTGGGCATCGAGGAGGATGTGGCCGCCGCGAGGCACGGCTTCGAGGACGTTGATGAGCGCGGCCCGGTTGAGGAAGCTGACCTGGTTCGCGAGCACCACGTGGACGACATCGCCGCCGAGGTGTTTCTCGACGTAGCGGCGGATGGGTCGGCGGAGATTGCTGTGGAGGATGAATGCGACACTCACGGCTAGACCGATGATGACGCCGACGAGGAGGTCGGTCAGGACGATGCCGACAACGGTGGCGGCGAAGGGGATGAACTGCGGCCGGCCGCTCGCCCACATCTGCCGGATGAGCGCCGGGGATACGAGCTTGGCGCCGGTGACGATGAGGATGGCGGCGAGGCAAGAGAGCGGGATCATGTTCAACATGCCCGGCAGGAGGGCCACGCATGAGAGCAGCAGGATGCCATGGATGATCGCCGAGAGCTTGGTCTTCCCGCCCGCATTGATGTTGACCGAACTGCGAACGATGACGGACGTGACTGGCAGACCGCCGATCAGGCCGGACGCGATGTTGCCGACGCCCTGGGCGATCAGCTCGCGGCTGGCGGGGGAGACGCGTTGTTGCGGGTCGAGCTTGTCGACGGCCTCGAGGTTCAGGAGCGTTTCCAGCGACGCCACGGCCGCGAGCGTGAACGCCGCCATGTAGATCGCGGGCTTGCCGATCTGCGTGAAGTCGGGCAGCTTCAGGCCGTTGAAGAATTCGTTCAACGACGTGGAAACCGGAACCTGCACGAGGTGGCTCGAACCAATCGCCCAGCCGGCACCGAAGCCGCGGAACATCTCGGCGAGCGCCACGCCCAGCACCACGACGACCAGCGGGGCGGGCACGATCGACTTCTTAAGCGGTTTCCAGCGTCCCCACACGACCAGGATCGCGACCGAAACGAGACCGATCAGGGCCGCGCCGAGGTTCAGGTCGCTGAGGGTCTTGTACAGTTCGGTCAGGGTATTTTCCTTGTCCGGTTGGAAGAACGACATTTCGCCTTCCGGGTCGTCGTCGTGGCCGAACAGGTGCGGGATCTGCTTGAGGATCAGGATGATGCCGATGGCGGCGAGCAGGCCCTTGATGACGCTGGAGGGAATGAAGTTGGCGAGGAAGCCGGCGCGGAGCAGGCCGAGGACGATCTGGATGCCGCCCGCCAGCACGACGGCGAGGAGGAACGCCTGGAAGGAACCGAGGGAGACGATTTGCGCGGCGACGACGGCGGTGAGACCGGCGGCGGGACCGCTGACGCTCGTGTTCGAGCCACTGAGAACGCCGACGAGGATGCCGCCGACGATGCCGGCGAGCAACCCGGCGATCGGCTGCGCGCCCGAGGCGATGGCGATGCCCAGGCACAACGGCAGGGCGACGAGGAAGACGACCACGCCGGACGCGAGGTCGCGCGGGAAGGTCGAGGAGAAGTTACCATTTCCGTTCGGCATGAGCGTGGGATCTCGGGAGAAGGTGCGGCGGGCGCAAGGGGCACGCCGGTTTGATCGGAGGGTCAGGGTGAAGGACGGAGTTCGTAGCGAAGAAATGGCCGGTCGGAAGTGCTAGCAGCGCAGGCGCGGACCATCGGTGGGAGACAAGGGCGAGATATCACGGCGGGGAGGGGAAAGCGACAGACTGGCCGGGCGCGGAAACGGAATCGGGCGGACGATCGATCGCCGGCCCGGTGGCGACCAACGGACGTTCGCGCGAAGCGAAAGAGTCGCTTCGGTCTCCTCCGATTCGTGTTCGGTCTCGTTCGCGGGGGCGACGGGGAATCCGGTTCGGGCGAGCGGGGATTTGCCGGCCGACACGGCGACGAGAGGCGAGACCGCGAGGATTCCGATGAGGGCGAATGCGATCGCACGACGCAAATGCGCCGCGAGGCCGAACGGAGAATCGGGAACGGTACCGGTCATTGCGGGGTAGTATAGGGACGCACTTTCCGGGAAAACAAGATCGATCGGAGCAAGGGAAAACGAAAACGGCGGGCCGAAGCCCGCCGTTCGCGGCATTGCCGCAGAGCCAGTTATTCTTCGTCCTGGCCCGGCAAAGAGAAGAGCGGACCGGCCGCACCGGTGCCGCCGCGCAGGTCCTTCTTGCCCTCGGTCTTCGCTGAGCTGGGCTTGTTGTCCCCGCCCATCAGTTCGTCCGGCAGTTCGTCCGGCACGGTGGGGTCGTCCACGTTCTTCATGCTCAGGCCGATCTTGCGGTCCTTCGTATCGACACGGAGGACCTTGACGTCCACCTCGTCGCCCACCTTCACGACTTCTTCCGGCGACTCGATCTTGTTCTCGCTCAACTCGCTGATGTGCAGCAAGCCTTCGAGACCCGGTTCGAGTTCGACGAAGACGCCGAAGTTCGTGAGTTTGGTGATCTTCCCCTTGACCTTCTGGCCCGGGAGGAACCGTTCGGGGATGTCGCCTTCCCACGGGTCCTTGCCCATCTGCTTGAGGCCGAGGGCGACGCGCTTGCGTTCCTGGTCGACGCTGAGGACGACGCAGGTGACCTTCTGGCCCTTCTGGACGACTTCGCTGGGGTTGGACACCTTGCGCACGTAGCTCATGTCGCTGACGTGGAGCAGGCCGTCGATGCCTTCTTCGATTTCGATGAAGGCGCCGTAGTTCGTGAGGTTGCGGACAACGCCCGACACCTGCATGCCGTTCGGGTACTTCTTGGCCACTTCGTCCCACGGGTTCTGCTGGCACTGCTTCATGCCGAGCGAGATTTCCTTCTTGTCGTGGTTGATCTTGAGTACCTGCACCTCGACCTTGTCCCCGATGCTGAGGACTTCGTTCGGGTGGCTGATTCGCTTGGTCCACGACATCTCGCTGATGTGGACGAGGCCTTCGATGCCCGGCTCGAGCTTGACGAACGCGCCGTAGGGCATGATGTTGACGACTTCGCCCTGGTGCTTGCTGTTTTCCGGGTACTTCGCCTCGATGTCCTGCCAGGGGCTGGGCGTCTTGTGCTTGAGCGAGAGCGCGATCTTCTGGCGTTCGCGGTCGATGTGCAGGATGTAGACTTCGAGTTCCTGCTCGATCTTGACGACGTCGTGCGGGTTGGTGACGCGGTGCCAGCCCATGTCGGTGATGTGCAGCAGGCCGTCGATGCCGCCGAGGTCCACGAACGCGCCGAACTCGGCGATGTTCTTGACGATCCCCTTGCGGATCTGCTTTTCCTGCAGTTCGGACATGAGGCGTTCGCGCTGGACGGTTCGGCGGTCCTCGATGAGCTTGCGGCGGCTGACGACGATGTTGCGCCGTTGTTCGTCGATCTTGAGGATCGTGCACTCGATCGTCTGGTCGATGTAGACGCCGATGTCCTGCGGGCGGCGGATGTCCACCTGGCTCGCGGGCAGGAACACGTTCACGCCGATGTTGACGAGCAGGCCGCCCTTGATCTTCTTGAGCACCTTGCCCGACACGACGTCGCCTTCCTTGTGCTTGGCGAGGACTTCGTTCCATTCTTTCTGCCGCTTCGCCTTGCGGTAGGACAGCGCGATTGTGCCGTTTTCGTCCTCGACCGTTTCCAGGAGGACTTCAACGGTGTCCCCGACCTTCGGGTAACTGGTCTGATCGACGCCTTCCTCGCGCCACTCGTCGATGCGTATGAGACCTTCCGACTTGTAGCCGATGTCGATGACCACATCTTCGCCGCGGATTTCGACGACCTTGCCGGTCACGATCTTGTTGGCTTCGTAGTCCTTGTCGGACTGCTTGATCCACTCGGCGATTTCGGTTTCGAATTCGCTCTGGATCTTCTCTTCCGCTTCCAGCGGCGCGTCGAACAGACGCATCAGATTGCGATTGACCATAGTTTTGGAGGAGACGGCGGTACGGTCCGGAGGAATCCCCGGCCGGACTGGCGACCAACGAAAATAGAGGAAACTCCCTCACGGGCCGACCGCGCGGTCGGAATCCCTGGAAGGAAGAAAGGAAATTCTAGCAATTCTTCGAGATTGTCAACGGGCGGGCGGATCGGACTTTTTCTTCGTGCGGGGTTTCGGCGCCGCCTTGGCGGTCTCTTCCGCAACCGGCTTTTCATGGGGGCGGTTCTGCGCATCCGCGAAAATGACGATCGGCCGGTGCTTCCGGGCGTCCTTCGTCTTCATTTCCGTAAAGGTCGCGATGATGACGATGTCGCCCGGCTTGATGTGGTGCGCGCCGCCGCCATTGACCTGCACGACGCCACTACCCGGCTCACCCGGAAGGGCGTAGGTGATCAGACGCGATCCGTTCGTCACGTCCCAGACGTGGATCAGTTCGTTGGGCAGGATGTCGGCGGCCGCCAGCAGATCGGTGTCGACCAACAGACTGCCCTCGTAGTCGACGTTCGCGGCCGTCACGGTCGCGCGATGAATCTTCGACTTCAGCATGGTGCGTCGCATGGGTTCGTCTCGTTCGCGGGGTCACGCGTTTTACGGATGTTATCGAAACAGATTCCCGCGCGGAAACGGTCCGCGCGGGATCGGAGGGATTTCCGCGATTGAACCGATCGCACCGGCCGTTCAATCGTCATCCCGCGAACTCTTCGGCTTGGCGAGGCCGGCCTTTTCCATCAGGGATTGCGCGAAGGCGTCCTCGACCACGTCCCCGGTGTTTTCGAGGAACTCATGGGCGGTTTGCGACAGGTGGTACTGGATCCGGAAATCGTGCTTGGAAATCGAGATCAGATCGTTGGGTTTGACGATCCGCTGCTGGACCCGCTCCCCGTTGACCTTCGTGCCATTCTGGCTGCGGAGGTCGCGGACATGCCAGACGCCGTTCTTCAGGAGGAATTCGCAGTGCTGGCCCGACACGTTGGAGAAGTCGAGGCAGATATCGTTGCTGCGGCGCCGCCCGACGGTCATGACGGGGCGCAGGAGCGGGATCGCGTCGCCGCCGCCCACCGGAACCAGTTCACCCAGAATCTCGGCCATGGAGCACTCGGGAAGAGGGTCGAAAGACGCCACCGTGCGGACACTATAACAACCGTCCGGCCGGCAAAAAAGGGCCGAGGGAATCATTTCGCTTCCGGCAGCGGCCATTCCCCGGTGTCGCGCCAGACTTCGTAACACGCCAGCCACCGCCAGGCCGCTTGCACCGCGAAAATACACGAGAACCGGGACGGATCCCACCGGCTGCCGCTTCGCGTCGAGCCTTGTCGCCAAAGACAGAGCGTTTGGCTTTCCAACAGATGGGGGCAATGCACCAGGGGCGTGAGCACGCGCGTTTCCGGCGGAACCGTCGGATAGCTCGCAAGCAACCGCGTTTCCACAGCGTAGATATTGTGCGTCGGCATCAGTCGGTAGCGCAGCAGCAAAGCGCCGGCAACTCGCTGTACGCGGATCCGAAACTCCGCATCGCGGCCGTCGTTGTATTTCTCAATCACGGGCAATTCGACGGACAACAACCGCCGCTTGCCCAACTCGGTGTCGAGCAATCCCATGTTCGCGATGCGGAATGCGGAATGCGGAATGCGGATTTAAAGAGAACGACGGCGAAAACGGCGAAGCTTCGGAAATGGCTTTCCATTCCGCAATCCGAATTCCGCAATCCGCATTTCTTCAATAGTGGCAGGGCACCGATTTGATGGCGTGGATCACGTCTTCGTCGGGAACGTCGTCCGCGGTGCCGACGAACCGCGTGTCCTTGCGGTCCAGCAACAGGACGCGATTGCCCTCGGCGTTGCCGCGCAGTGCCGTAACCAGTTGCCGTCGTTCCAACTCGCTCAGAGGTCGAAAGTCCATGGTGGATACCCTCCCTTCGGGCGATGGTCATGGCCCGGCGGACATTGCCGGACCTGCTTCCCGATTCCTGCGTCGCGGATTCCCCCGGCGACGATTCTCGATTCGAAGTTGCGATGGGATCGGCGACGGATGTTCGCCGCACGGGAATCCATGTGCGGAAATCCTTAGGCCGTGTTGATTGAAGCGGGGTCGTGTTGGGAAGCTACGCAATCATGATGGCGATCGATGCCACCCATACGAATCCCAAATAGTTCCGAGCCTTCTTATCGTAGCGGGTCGCCACA
>JALHPZ010000008.1 GCA_022842245.1 Gemmataceae bacterium | reverse complement strand
ATTCGCAAGCGGATTCCCTCGATGTGTGATGGAAAATCGCCGATGCGAAGCAAGAAAGTGCTGGACCGGCCAAGAGTGTCGCCGGTATTATCTAGCGCGGAGTGGCAGAATTACTAGTTAGGCCACAGAAGGGCGCACCGGATGTCCGTCGGCTCGGTCCTGATTGGACTGCAAGCGTCCCGCAAGGACGGCCGCGGAGTGACATCCGCCGAGTTCCTCGCGCCGCTGGACATTCGATCGGGTGAGGTCGAGGGCACCCGTGCCGACGGCGGGTCGTGGGCGTCCGGGATGGTCGTCCTGGCCGTCGTCCGTTACAGTGGGTTCGCCCACATCGATACGAGGGCCGACGCCGGGGCGCAGTCCGAGGCCTTCTACGCGGGCGTCGTGGAGGGGTTCCGGGCCGCTGGCCAGTTCCTCGACCGGCGGCCAACTGAGGTCGTTGCCGCGATCCGAGCTGCCGGCGTGTCGCTGCGGTTGTTCGTGGATGTCCGTATGGATCAGGACCAGATGGAGTTGGAGTTCCCGCCGGAGCTGTTGGCCGCGTGTGGCCGTCACGGACTCGGCGTGTACGTCATCTCCAACGACATCCCAGCAGCCGAGGTACTGGGCGCAAGACAGGCCTAACCCGGCGCTGCACCTGACTTGCATTCAGATTTCTAGGGTTTTATAGCATTCTTCGGGACAAATGGCAGGACGAAAGGCAAGTATTGTCCCCTTCTTTTGTCCCGTCCGGGGCTTGCTGCAATGGGTACGTTCGATGCCGTTAAGAAGGAATGGAAGCTAAAGGGGAAGCAAGGCACGATCAAGGCTACCGTCCGCAAGCTGGCCCAATACTTCGATGTAACGCTAGAAGCAACCGAAGAGGGAACCCGCCAATACTGGCTACGCTACCTCTCGGAAACGATCAACCCGGTAAAGCAGCGTATCGAGTACCTTGAAGGCTTAATCCGAATCCTAGAAGCTGAACTAGCAGAATGCAGAAAGAAGCTACCGTAGAAAAGTAACCCCGTGAAGTACGTCAAGCTGGCCCTATCGCTCGCCTTCTTTACTCCCATATTCGCCTTGTTCGGGGCGGAGAGCTGGGGCGGGTACTGGATTGGATGGGTAGTAGGCGGAATGATCGGCGTTTTCTTCGGGCTTGTCTTTGGCGGAAACCCCGATTGGAAAATCTGGAATCCGATCTTTGGCCCGAAGCAACCCGAAGAGGAAGAGGCGGATAAGCCCACCTACTAAGCTGTTCGGTGCAGGCTGATTGCGGTAAACTGCCAGTGATGGTCTGAGTTCGTGGAAGTGGGAAAGTGCGAAGATGCCAAAACGACGGTCGGAAGACAAGCCTGTAATCTCCCTATTCTCCGGGGCAATGGGCCTTGATTTGGGACTCGAACAAGCTGGCATTCAGACTAGTCTTGCGGTCGAGATTGACGGGCATTGCTGCCAAACGATTCAGAATAATCGGCCTAACCTCGATGTTTGGGAAGCGGACATAGCGCAGATAACCGCCAAAGATATATTGGCACGGCACGGGAACCCAAAAGATGTTTTCCTCATGGTAGGCGGTCCTCCGTGTCAGTCGTTTTCCTCTGGGGGAAAGCGTGCTGCGTTGTCCGATCCTCGTGGAAACTTGATTTACATTTATCTGCGAATGATTGAGGCAATACGGCCACGATACTTCGCTCTCGAAAATGTAGCGAACATCGTAACCGCTGCATTACGGCATCGCCCCATTGCAGAGCGTCCGGGGAAAAACTGGAATCTTAGTGCTTATGGTGCCAACGATAAAAACAAGGACTCGTCCGCCGTCCCGATGGATGCTGACGAACTGTCTGGGTCAGCCATTCGGCAGATAATGACCGACGCAAGCGCATTAGGATATAACATTAGTTTTTCCGTAGTTGATGCTGCCGACTATGGTACGGCTCAACATCGCTTTCGTTTCATTATGCTGGGTGCAAGAGATAGCACTGCCCCCATAATGCCGGATGCTACGCATGGTGATCTAGCAATGTCCGGCGATCCAGTGTGTACCGTTCGTGATGCAATTTTTGATTTGCGAACGAATCCCGGCCCCCATTCAGAATACACACCGGACGTTGCACAGTACTTCGCCCAAGTTCCTCCGGGTGGAAATTGGCGACACTTACCGAAAGACATTCAACGTATTGCACTTGGCGAAGCTGCTTTTGCTGCTGGTGGCGGTAAGACTGGTTTTTTTCGTCGCCTATCATGGGACAAGCCTTCTCCGACGATTACGGGAAGATCGAATCGGAAGGGTAGTGCGATGTGCCACCCCGATGCAATCCGTCCGCTGTCTGTTAGAGAATGCGCACGTTTACAGGGGTTTCCCGATCAATGGCAGTTTGTCGGGGCGATGAACCGGCAGTATTTACAGATTGGAAACGCTGTGCCTGTTCCGCTTGGCAAGGCGATAGGTCTTGCGATTCTAGCAGCTACAAAGAAATCACCCCGTAAAACTCTTGCATTCGATACCGAAGCTGCTCTGGCTCGTGCCGTGAATAGACTGCGAGCGTCCGCACGAAACAAAAAAACAAAGAAGCGTGATTCTGAACAGCCCACGCTTTTCTAGTATCGGGATGGGAAGCAACGTGCCAAACAATCGCATTCTACACCTGCCTAGCAACAATCCTATACATGGGATTTCCGCATCGTTGCAGCAAGCGATAAGTACGGCTCAAGGCAACGATTTTAGTCAAGCGTTCCGAACCTCTGCCGAACTCTGTCAAAGGGCATTTTCGGACCTACGCATTAACATTGCTGTACCAGCCAGCTTAAACGATCAACCAGCTACCGAGTTAGGCAACAAGCCATCGAAGGAAATTATTTCCTATTTTGAGGAGCTACTAACTACAAACGGAATACCCGCTCAAGCCATTGCGACTCAAGCAGCAATGCTATCTCATAGGATTCAGCTTCTTCGGGCCTTTGATGCTCCTGATACGCTTATTGCTAATACTTGCAATAAAGTCAAGGAAGTAGTCGATGGGTTCCCTAAGACCGCTGACGATATTCGTTGCGGAAGCAATCCGGGCGATGTGCTGGACCCTTACATACTTGCCGCTGCCCAAATACTGATGTGTTCCGGAGATTTTGAACGGACTGTTTCAGCAACCATTTCGCACAAGGTTTTGATGATTATCGAAGGTCTGCTTGGTCACTTGCACGAAGATGTTATTGGCTCAATGAGGGGCAATGTCCGAATTCCCGAACCACGGGCGGAAGATCAAGAAACACTCAATCCCATGACCAATCCCTTTCCGGGGGCGGACCTTCTACAACCGCCAACGAACAATAGGGAACTACGATTTTTCCAAGTCAAGAGTAAGACGGGTTCTGCGAAGGGCGGTGATGGAAGAAGATTGGGAGAACAACTTCACAGGCTCGTTACACTCTACGGGGGTTCCGCTTTCTACGTTGCACTAATTGGTAATACTCTCCGGGGTCATAGGTCAATGGCAGGCGTACAGCGTGCGGCCCCTTCCGTTGTGGTACTCGTTGGCGAATCGGCTTTCCAAGAGCTGACGGGCAGCATCGTAGGACCACAGCTATTACTTCGGCTGTATCAATCTGCCTTTGAAGTTGCGGCAAGAGATACGGGCTATTCCCTCGAAGACATGGTGGCGACAATCTACCATGCGTTCCGTCAACGTGCCGATGATCTTGGGGAAGGCTTCCTAGAGGCAGTGTTGCATGACGCTATTTCTGGCCCAGCTACTCAACAAGACAGTCGGCATTACGTCCCGGCAAGAAGACAACGGCGGCGAAATCGTTAGCCCTTCCTAGCCCCTTTGGAACCCTAAGAAAGGAAAAGGGTAAGGAAGGGCTTGAACGGGGCTTATACGGGCGGATCGTCGTAGCTTTCAGGGTCGTTAAGCAAGATCATTTTGATTTCCTGAATCCGCCGAAAAATGGTCAAACTGGCGTAGGGGTAGTGCTGGTGCTGTTCGAGTTCCTGTAACTCTTTTAGCTCTTGCTCCAAGCGTTCCCGGTAGCTCTGGCGGACTTCGGTTATTACGCTGATTTCCTTCAAGGTAGGAAACCGATTTTCGCTCTTGAACCCCCGTTGCTTTAGGTGTTCATGCACAATCCGATTCGCCAGTAACCCGTACTTCTCGAAAATCTGACGGATGTTTTCGGCCTTCGTCATGTCCCGTACTCCCGTAGGTTCGGCTTACCGGATTGGTTTGCCTACCTTCTAATCGGGAACCGGGTTTTTACTCCCAGATAATCACCACTTCCGCCAACCCTGTTTCTCTGGCTTCGGTGGACTAGCTAGTATCCTCTGGTTCAAGAGGCGGATTAGCTCTAGCTGCTTCTCTTTCGTGTCTGGGGGCAATAGGTCTTTCGGAGCTATCGCTAGGGATGCTGCCACTTCGTAGGCTTCCCCTCGTGCAATCATCAAAGCGGAGTTGTACCAGCCCATTGCCTTTCCAATCGCTTCGCTGAAATTGTGAACTACGGAAGCGGAAGAACGGTAAACCTGATCGTACCAAGCCAAGTACTGCTGGGGTATCCGTGGGAAGACTTCCGCTATCCGGTTGTGTATATCCGTTGCTAATTTGAATTCTGGCGTTTTCTCCACTTCCAGCCAGTCCGTTACCCTGATCCATTCGGGTACGTTGTGCGGGTCTAAATTGCTCTGTTCCATGCTCTATATATTCAGCAGCATGATATTTTTGTTCCAATAATTTAACTCTAAAGTCTTGGTTTACTCTCGCCTCTGGGTCTATACGCCATTCCAGATAATCCCTAGTCATCCCCGTTAAGTCTTCGTACCAGTCCAGCAGCAAACCGTAACCGGAAAGGGAAGTCTTATATTCCTCTATTTCGGCTTTACGGTCTTTTACCTTCTGCCAATACTCTTCCGGCTTCTTTGCCCAGAATTGCTTAGCGTTTATCGTGTAATGCTTATTCAAACCTAATTTCTTGATGGGGTATATTCTCTTGCTGGCGTATAAATCCTTGCTGCTCTCTGTCTCGACTTTGGCCTTTACGATATACGCACAATAGCTTTTCCAGCTTTTTACCTTCTGAATTACTTTCAATGTCCAGCCTTGGAAATGTCTTTTGACTTGGTTCCAGACTTCCTTTAATTTTGATTTATCATTTAGAGAAATTCCATGAAAATGAAGCCGATTGCTTTTGGTTATTTCTAGCTGGCAATGGGCTACAATCCCTTTTCGCTTCAAGGTAAGGAATAATCTCTCCCGCTCATTCCTTAGCTGGCTGATTGGCTTGTTTGCAGGGAACCACAACGTAAAAGCAGCTTTGTATGGAACCCGGAAAGAGTTTTGAATGAGAGCGAAGCGGAATACCTTTGAGTTATAAAGCCATCCGTCTACCGTTGTCCAAGTGTGATCCCGTCCCCTCTGATTCTGCTTGAAGAGAGGGGTAGGGTTGTAGAGCAATGGGGCGGGGCTGGAAGGGGGCATTTGTCGAACTTTTTGTATATAAATACTAAGTTAGGTTTTGATGCCCGAATTCCAGCTTAGAACCCCTGCTTTGTACTCTTCTCCCTCTGGCTGTATCTCCCCTAGGAATGCCTTTAGTCTCTGCCAAGTCTCTTCTAGCTTGATCCTGTCCCGCTCGATTACGTCAATCATGTAGCCAGACTTGATTTTTCTTACGTCGCAAACTCTAAACCCGGCTTCTTTAACTTGCTGGGCTATTTCCGATTTTTTCTTTAGTGTCAATAGCTGCTTCTCTCTCTTTGTCATTGTGATTTCTCCAATTTGAACTACTAAATAATATAGTCGGCAGCGTTCAAAAAAATAGAGAAAAATGAAATTTGATAATTATGTTGTAAAGCCAGATTTCTTTGCTTGATTTAGAAGTGCTTTGACTCTTTGTGGGTCTGCCAGCTTCTTTTTCTTACAGCCACAATCTTTCTTTGTTTTGGGCAAAGCATCCGCCATCATTTTTAATCGTGCCTTGTGGTCTAACTCTCCGCTAAAATGTAGAAATTGCCCCTGATCGTATAATTTCCTCGATTTATCTATCCAGTGTTGCCAGTGGATATTTATAGGCAATTTGAAGACTGGATAATTCTTCTGGAATATACGGCAGTTAATTAAATGCTGCTCAAAACAGTGAAGGGCGGTAAAGGGGTTCTCTGGCGGGTTGAAAATATCCTTGTGCTGCTGCCCCGCAACAATGATTCCCGTATTCAGGCAATAGGGCAGTATGCGAACGGGAAAGCCTTGGGTCTTCTGAACGTATTCCGTCTCGTGGAAGAACCAAGCGTAAGAAGCCAAATGGCCTAGATCATCGTGAAGCCCCAGCATGTTTTCCGGTACTAGCTCGAAAAGGCTGGGGGCTGTCGGCTTTACGATAATGTCGGCATCAAGGAAAATTATTCGGTCGTAACAGCCCAGAAATTGCCCCACTCGCCACTTCTCCCCTTGCGGGTAGGTCATGGTCGAAT
This sequence comes from Gemmataceae bacterium, assembly GCA_022842245.1. Lineage (GTDB taxonomy): Bacteria > Planctomycetota > Planctomycetia > Gemmatales > Gemmataceae > Limnoglobus. The sequence continues at coordinate 205,823 of JALHPZ010000008.1, read as the reverse complement.
CTGTCAGCTTGTGGAAGTCTGCCCCGATCTTCTCCGCATAGGCTTTCATGCTGGGTTCAGACAGTTCTAGCCATTGCTGCCCCTTCTCGCCTACTCCTACCGTGATAATGGCGTATTGGCTGTTCACTTCGTAGCGTTCTGGCTTGATCTTCGGCGGGGCTACTAGCTCTTTGTAGTTCCATTCGGTCTTGGCGTTTGCCTTCGTGCTTTGTGCCAGTAAAGACATACCTTCGCATGGGGCGGTAAACTCTTCGCCTACAAAGCTGCCGTCACCTATTGGCCCCCCTAGACAATCTTCGCAACCGGGCGGACCATAGCAAGCGGCGGTTAGCTCCCAAGTTGTTCCGTTCCATGTCCAGACGCAAGCCCCTTGACAATCGGTAATACAGCAGAGAGTAACGCTTTCCGCTAAGCAATCCTCGAAAGGAACCCCGTTATTCGTCGTTGCTTCCAATGTCGTACAGCCGGAACCGTTCCAATTTATAATTTCCCATCGGCATAGTTCGGTACTTCCGCTGTAGTGGCTAACTTGATAGGTTCCCGTGCATAGTTCGCCGGGTTTGGTCAAGTACAAATAAGTTCCATCACCTACGGCAACTTGAATCAATCCGCCCAAATCCTCGAATGTATAGGTTGTCCCGTTTATCGTTACAGCCCAGACGCATTGGCTACAGTCGGTCGGGGGTGGCGGTGGGGGCGGTGGGGGCGGTGGCGGTGGGGGCGGATCGTCTGAACAAGGATAGCAACAAGGGATAGTAACGCTGCTTGTGCTGCTGGAAGATGGAGAGAAGCCTACAAGTAGCCCGCAAGCGTTTATGTCGAATTCAAAAGCTGTCGTTGTGAAGTAGATCGAAGGGGTAGGGCATCCGCCAGCTAAGTAAGCGCTGGTAATCGCTGAGAAGCTGGCGGAACTGGCGGGGGCGGTATCGACGTTCAAAAGGCAGCTTGGCCCGGAGTAAAGGCAAGTTCCGGCTAGATCGTCTGCCCGTACCGTTACTTTCTTTCCCCCTTCAAGCGTAATTCCGCAACCCGGATCAATGTAAAGCTGGCAATAGTCTTCGGAGAAGTTCAAACCCTGTCCGGCTATGTCTGGCGTGTAGGTTGCTAATTGGTCATCGTCATTAACCCAAATTCCGCAACCAAGCTCGATACTGTACCCGACTACCCAAACGCTTTTAATGTCGCCGTCTACTGTCGTCTTGCCGTACCTTACTCCCAAATATCTTTTGCCTACGGTAATCAAATCGGAATCGTTCGCTTTCAACACAAGGCAAGAATCGAAACTACGCCAACCGGAAATAACGTCGTAAGCCTGAACCGTTCCTCCGTACTGGCCTTCTTCTTCCCGCTCTTCGGTAATGAGAACGTACCCTACCTGTCTCCCCCCGGTCTGGTAATTGTGTCCGGTATTGCTGCCCGGTTTGGCGTCTATCAGCTTCTTTAATTCGTTCGCTGTATTCTGGCTTAAAACGTAATTCATTCGCTCCTTATATGATCGCTGCGAAAGGTACTTCCCGATAGGCTTTGAACTCTCGATAGACCAAATCTCCGCACGGTTCCCCAGCGTTCAACGGTTGCCCACTGCCATTAAGCGGAACCGGGCTTGTAACGGGGTTGCCTGTACTGTCTAAGATTGGCTGGGGCGGTTTGGCCATGCTCTCGATATAGACTGTTCCCGCATCAAGGATTTCAACGGGATTCCAAAAGCTATCGGGATGAACTTCTAGCGTAACGTCTAGCTGCCAGAAGTAAGCCCCATTGTCGTATTGTGTCGTTGCTGCGTACTCGATACAGCGTAACTTTCGTGGTGCAAATCCTTGCCATGCGTCGGAATTGATCGCATTTGTATACAGAGTAATCGAAGAGAAACTAAAAGTAGCTTTATACGCTGTAATCTGGATTGTCGGGTATGCGGTCGGAACTTCTAGGGGCGGGTCAAACGGTTGCCCAGCCGAATTCAAGACGCAAACATTATCCAAATCCTTCGTAAGCAGCTTGGTTCCTTTGTTACTACCAAACCGCAATAGCCAAGGTCTTGAATCTGGCGTTACTTGGTTATTCGCTCCCCCCGGTGTTGAACTTCCAGACTGGTTTCCGGTATCGAACGGGGCGGAATCATACTCGCAAGTTACTTCCCAATGGCCCGGTTCTACTTGTCTTGCGGTCTTCTTTTTCAGAAGTGCGAATAGATCGGTTTCCGTTGTCGTAACGTAGCTGGCGTATAGGTTGATTGGAACGTAAGCAGCTACAATACCCGGCCCGTCTGCGAAGTTATCCGTTAAGATTTGAAAAGTTCTGGTGTAATGCCGTATGCCTTTTTCGTCTATATCGCCTTCTCTGCTAATTTCTCGATATTCGTAAGCCAATGTTCCTCTTTAGATCGCTTCTAGTCCTAGGTCGATTCCGCTGATTGCCTTTACTACGTCGTTAAGCAATTTGTTAGTTTTCTGCTGTTCCATTACTTGCCGTTTCTGTGCGTCTAACTGGGGGTTTAGTCGATTCGTCGTAGTCCAACGGGCTTGAATGCTGATAGCCTCTTTCGATCCCTTCAAGGCAGCAGCTACAGCAGAGTAAGTAGCCTTCTTTTCTTCCGCTGGGGCTTGTGCTGCTCCCGCTTTACCGTCCGCTTTCGGGTCTTCCTTCTTTTTGCGGCTATCAAACCAGTTCCGTACCTTGTCCGCTGAATCCCCGAAGCCCGTTATTGTGCCTTCTCCCCACTTGCGAAGGTCTTTGCCCGATTTCTTTACAGCCCCCTCGAATTCATTTACCCCGTCTACGAAGGAATCAAGCCAAGCTGGGCGGATAGCGTCGGGTAGCTCTTTGGCCAAACTTACTACTTCCTTGAATGCTTCCACAACGTAGCCGAAGCCCTCGACAATCAAGCCAGCTACCCAAGCTACAGCCCCGGCCCCGGCCTTGATCGTATCCCAGACGTAAGCCGCACCTATGGCGATTGCCTTCCAGACTCCCGTAACGACTTGTTCAACGGTTAGGCTGACTTGCTGTAAATTAAATAATTCACCTATCCAGCCTACTACAGCTTCGATTACTTCCCCGATAGCCGTAAAGACTTCGGAAAGAACGTCGATTATGATTTCCCAATGAGTAGCCAATGCTCGAAAGACTTTATCGAAGACGGGTTGTAAGTACTCGAATGCCGAAGTTAGCTTTGTCCCTACTAGCTCAATAACGGGGGCAGCTTTAATCAAGAATTGCTGGAAGACGCCAGAGATAGCCCCCTTGACTCTCGTTATTGCGTCGTTGGCAGCTTCGATCTTGGCAGCGTCGGCAGCGTTGAAAGCTATTCCCAGCTTCTTCGCTTCGTCTACCATGCCCCGTAATCCGGCTTCTCCCCCCTCGAACATTGCGGCTAGTTTCAATCCTTCTTCCCCGAAGTTCTGTACCAGTAGCTTCGCCCGCTCTGCTGGGTCTGAAATGCTCTGGAATTGCTGAGCAATGCCGTAAAGGGCTTCATCTAGTGGCCCCGCTGCCTTGGTTCGGAGTTTGCGAAGGGCAGCTTCTAAAGCGTTGAATTCGACGCCAGAGAGGTTAGCAGCGTGTTGTAAGCCCGATAAGCTCTCTGTACTCATGCCAAGCGAACGGGAAGCCTTGCCTACGTTGTCCATATTGGCGTTAAGTTCACCGAACTTGCTAATTGCCCCACCTACGGCCCCCAGCAAGCCTTGAACGGCAATCAACCCGGCCCCGAATGCTGCCCCCGCTTTGAAGTTCCCTAGTTTGCTGCTTACAGCGTTGGAAGTTTCCGTAGCCCAGCCTTTAACCTTGTTCCCAGCCTGATCTAAACCAGAAACTAGCTTGGCGGAATTGGTACTTAAAACTAATGAGGCTGAACCAATCGTAGACATATGCCTATTTATGCTTTTCTTGCTCGTTTATTGTGTTCTTTGGCCCAAATCTCGAATAGCTCGGCCCCTTGCTTATACGGAAGCGGTTTATCTTTCTCGAATTGTGGGAGTAAATCTTTCGCTTTTACTTTGGCCCCCATACTCTGAGCTATTGCGCTTCCACTGATCGCTATTGCTGCTTCAATTCGTGAGAAGGGCAAGCCGTAGAGTTGTTCGTAGGCAAGCCAGTAAGCGTATTCGTGGGATAATGTCGTTAGCCTTAGTTCTTGGAGAGTTTTCCCTAGAGCTAAGGCTAAGCGTAATTCAAATTGTAATTCTGGATCGGTAGCTAGTTTTTTTTAGCTTCGTTTATGCTGTCTGGAAGCAAACCGTTTACGATCAATGCTTCTCTTGCAACGTGAGTTAGAACGGTTGCCGATTTAGAATTGAGTCTTTCAAAGTCTTCATCTGAGAATATGCGGTTTCCTTGTTCGTCTACTGCCGTCAGGATCAAAAGCCAGCTATCCGCATCGGCTTCCTTTCCTTCCTTTTGCAGCTTGTCCGCAATCGCTTTGAATCTGGCCCGATCTGTACCCGTCATAGACTTAACGAATAGGGTTACGTTCCATTCGGGTACTTCTACCTTTCTCGTCTTTACGTCAATCGCATCGAATATCTTGGTTTTCAGCATTTAGCCTCTTTGTGATAAGTAAGGGGCTTCCTTGCCCGATGCAAAAATCCGTTAGCTTGCGTTTCCTACGGTTATGGCCCCGTTTACCTTCACTTCTCCCTTGATCTTGACTACGGCTTCCGTTTCAAAGGCTGTTTCTAGCTTGGTGAGGAACCCGTTAAAAGTGAATGTCTGGGCTGTTCCCGCTCCTGCCCCGTCTTCGTCTGGGGAAGTGATACGCCAATTTATGTTATTTCCTGTCGGTGGAATCTGGGAAGTTACTTTCAGCTTGCCCTTGACCCCGTGTAGCGTGTTGAAAGTGGCCTTGCTGTAGTTGCATTCAAAGCTAAGCGTTCCGCCATCGGTCAAGCCCGGTGTAAAGGTACGGTCTGGCGTACTCAAATTTAAGTGACTTGTTTCTATGCTGGTTGTCTCGAATGCGGGAAGTGTAATCATCGTGCATTCGTCTATTGTGGCGTAGCTGCCTGTACCCGGATCAAGTTCTAATTTCGCTGTAAAACCGATTATGGCCATTGAACCCCTTGTAGTGTTTAAGAATTACAAGGGTATCTATGCCGATTGACTCAAAATTTGCTTAACTTGATCCTGTATACTCTGGCGAAGTGTTTCTAGGTACTGCTGCTTCGTTGCCTGTAATGCTGGCTTCAAATATGGCTGGGCTGGGCTGTTTCGTGTCCCGATTTCTACCAGCTTGGCATAGAAGACAGGCCGAATTTGCTTTTTCTTTACGTTTCGCTTGTACTTGGAACTAGCCCCTACGATTGCTACCCAGAGATTTCGGGCTTTGTAGTTCTTTACCTTGATCTTGATTGCCTTCTTTAAGCTGCCTGTCCGTTGTGGGGCTTTGCTGATTACTGCTGCTTTTACTTTGCTGGCAGCTTTGTTCAGGGCAATTCTTAAAACCTTATTTCTTAGTCCAGATTTTAGCTTGACGGCTTGCTTTATCGGGTCTATCTGGAATTCAAACTTTGCTATCATTAGCCCCCTTACAAATCCAAATCATCAAACTTGCTACATTCGCAAATTAGCTCGTTATTGCCCCGCTTGATTGACTCGATAACCCAGACTTCCCCCCATTCTTGCGAGTACAAACGATCTAGCGGGCTGAGTGTGGGATAGTTGCGAATGGAAATGATGCCGTCTGCCCCGGTCTGATCGCTCCCGTAATCCTTCTGGCGTCTGGAATTGGCGTAGTCGATCCTGCCCCAGAGGTATTCAGACGGGGTAAAGGTTTCCTCTTCCTGCCCGTTGTCCGGGTTCTTGGTTACGCTTCTGGTGAGTCTTTGTAGCCTGTCGTAATAATCGCCTGAAAATGCCGCCATTATTGCCCCCAATCGCCTACAAGCCCGGTCTTGAATTGATCGCAAATTGCCTTGAAACCCATTGGAACCGTCTTCAAATCTTGCGGGCTATGGCTGTTCCGTTGTTCGTAGTAGTGTGCGGCCAGCAGCTTGATTCCCACTTTCACCATTTCGGGAACTTGCTCGATTGTTTCCCAGCCAGCAACGAAGGTTACATAAGCGTTTGGCGTCTTGCTTGGGCTTGTCGTGGGGTAACTGTCCAGCCAGACGCAAGCGGGAAGGCTGATTGTGTCTTCGTGGAACTCGGTAAGCTCGGTTAGGTTGTCTTCGGCATCGTAGTAGTAGAAATCCTCGATACTGGTTACGTTGCCCCGCATTAGGTACACTGGCCCCGTCAAGTAGTAAACATGCTGGCGAAGTGTCGTAGGTAATACAATTCGGCCCGTGTAGCTCTCGAAAAATTCCCTAGCTGCCTTGATGAATCCTGATAGCAATACGTCTTCGCTATCGTCGTTTAGCCGCAAATGGGCTTTTAGTTCCGCTAATGTTACTGGTTCCTCTTCGGGCGGGGTAATTACTTGAATCTGGTACATATGGGTATTTATGCTTCCGAAATGAAAAACCCTCTGAATAGTAACACACTAAGCAGAGGGTATGATATGAAAGCAAATGCCTAGTTATCTATGCTCTTGCTTTCTGAAATTGGAAACAGATACCCAGCAATAGTGTAGTAATCTGTTCCGTAAAATAGAAAACCCTCTTCCCGGAGCTAGAGTGTAGGGAAGAGGGTCAAGTTACGCATAATAATTGGAGAAAAATTATGGCATACTTATATAGTGTTCTGCCTTCGTTTTTCTCAAACTAAATTATGGAGTGTTGTATCCAGCCATTGCCTTGACGCAACCAGTATGCCCAATGTAACGGCCATCGGTACGCATCAAGAGAACGAAGCCAATTTGCCCCGTGGCCATGTAGAGTTGATCCAAACGGGCTACGCTAAGACTTGGCCCAACGTCCCGAATAAGATACTTGCTCATATCACCGAAGAGCATGATTTTATCGGTTTCGTCTATGTTCGCTGCCCAAGGTTCAAGCTGGTTGCTGACATATACGGGATAACCGAAAATACGGTCTGGTTCGCCTACTTGTACGCTTGGTTGCCAAATGTAATTATTGTTATCGTCCTTTACCTTGCGAAGCTGGGCTAAAGTTGTGTCGTGCATCAAGAAAGCCGAATTGCTTCGATATGCTCTGTCTACAGAGTGAACCAAATCAATGACTTTATCGAAGGTTAATGCGTTACCTGAAGCCAGTTCAACCGAAGCGGAAACGGAATTCAAACCTTCTGGTTGAGTAGTACCGTTGCCCCCGATGAAGTGGGCTTCCTGTCCTCTGGCCATTCTTTCCGCTAACAAGTCGGCTAGAAGGGCTTCAATGTCTACGGCAGAATCTTGGAGCAATTCAAGGCTTACTAGAACTGTTGGGGAAGCGTATTTCCAAGCCTTTACCGTTACCTTGTCAAATGTCGGGTCTACGTTTGTTGCAATGGAACCGGCTTCGCCTACGATTGCTGCTACGTTGCTAATGTCCGATACTCTGGGGTAATCAAGATCGGCCCCGCTGTCGGTAGTCAAGACTTTGGCGACGTTGCGTATTTCGCTGTAGTATTTGAGTTGCTTTTCGATTTCGCTGGCGAATGCAACCGGAACGGTATGCCCCCCAGCCGTATTTGTACCCTTGCTCAATGCTCGAACTTCAAGGCTTCCGCTGCGAAGGTTGATTCCGTAGTTCGCTGCCCGTAGCTCGTCGTCTGCGTTGAATTTGCCCGTTCCGGCCAATGCCCAGCTTCGGATAGCTTTCTTGCGGTCTTCGGGGTTCAAATCGGAATTGCTGAATCGGGTAGACTTGGTTTTCCGGCCTTGGGATTCCCTTAACTCGGCTTCCGCTTTGGCCAGCTTCTCTTTCCGCTCGGCGTCCTCGGCTTGATCTGCCATCGAATCGGCTTGGGAAAACATACCGTCTACTTGGGCTTTTTCCTCTGCCGTTAGTTCTCTCGAATCGGCATCCGCATGGTCGATAATGACTCTGGCGTTAGCAATTAACTTGGCTCTCTGCTCTCTTAGTTCTTGTGATTTCATCAATCTCCTATAGGAATGAATTTGTATACAACGCTATCTATGCTCTTTGCTCTCATATTTTTTCTCTCAATAGTAGTTTGTATTTGTAAAGTTCCGGCTTACTTCTCATGCCTAGCTTAGTTGCTTGATATGCTGGCAACACAACCGGTCCTAGCTCGTATAGGTCTATATCGGTTAGCTCTCTGATTTCACCGGCCCAGCCTTCCCCCTGATCGGGAATCGTAAAAGTAAAGCTGGCCCCCAGCAAATCGCCTCTTAGCGCCAGTTCCCTTACTTCGTTTCCGGTCTGGGTATCGGGTAGCAAAACTTCAAAATATAAGCCTACTTTGTCTTCTTTGATCGTAAGCGTTTGGCTACTCGTTCGGCCCAGCAGCTTGTTTACGTCGTGGTTATAGCAGCAAAGAATATCCTTGTTCTCGCCTAGTGTTCTCTGGAATGCTCCCGGTCGCACTACTTCCGTAAATGTTCTACCGTACTCCCTGATTTCGGTAGGGCTGTTGAAAATGGCAGCGTAGCCCCATAGTTTGTTTTCCTTCGTGTCGTAGCTGGTTCTTATCGCCCGTTGTTCATGCTTCTTCATTGGCCCCCTGTATTGGTTCTGGCTGTACTGGTAATGGCGGTAGGTTCTCTCTGGCCCGTACTTCGTCCACTGTCAGGAACCCGTTAGTAAGGGCTGTAGCATAGGCAGAGTAGCGGGTAGAAATGTCGGCCCGGAGCAAGAGAGTAGTATCGAATTCAACGTAATGGCTAGGCTTGTCCCGTTCGCTAAGCAGCTTTCTTTCCAGTTCCTTTTCCCACTTGATTAGCCAAGGTCTTAAAGTTGTGGTTAAGTAGTCTTGATTGAGTAATTCTAAATTGCCCCAAGTTGCCTTTTCCAAGCTATGAAGTTTACTTGGCGGACAATTTAGGAAACGGGCTACTTCGTATACAAACCAGTTAAGAATATCCTTGTATTGGCTTTGCTCGTTCGTTAGCTGGAAGGGAGTAAAAACTAAGCCTTCCTCAAGTATTGCAATTCGGCCTACGTTATCCGTTCCTTGGTGTAGCTGGTTCCATGACTTTCTAAGGTTATCTCTGGCGGTTTCGTTTAGCTGGCCTTGGGTCTGTAATACTCCGCTTGGTCTAGCAGAATTGCCGAAGAAACTAGAACCGTATCTTTGGGCAGCAATACCGAAGCCCAGCGTTTCCCTTGCCACTTGAAGCAGCTTGTAGCCTACGCTTCCATCGGCAGACAAACCCGGAACGTGAAGTACATCAAAGCCCGATAAGACTACGCTGCCTTGGGCTGTCGTTACTTCGTAGGCCAGCTTGCCCGCTTCGTCTCTGCCTACCGTTACGTTTCCGGGGTGTATCGGCCAAAGGGCTACGGGTTCCCCTGCGTTCGTGCGTTCAATCTCGGCAAAGGCATTCCCGAAGAGAAGGGCATGGCTTTGGAGTGTTTCAAAGAAGACTGGCCTTGTTTGCTCTGGATTCGGGCTTTCGGTCAAAAGGGCATGAATTGGGTTACTGGTAGCTACTTCCCGCTGCTGGCCTACTTCCCGGTACAAGACGGGTTCCAAGCTGCCTACGTCTTGGCTGATTACCTTGATCCCGCACCACAAAGCCGAAATGCCAAGGGCTGTTTCTTCGGTTACGCTGACTCCGCTTAGGGTCGGTTGCTCGATGAAGCCCCCCAGCCTTGCGAGTTGATCCCACGTTACAGCCCGTTTAGTTTCTTTCTTTTTGAAAATGTCCCATATGCTCATAGCCCTATTTAGTCAGGCTGGGCGAAATTTTGAGCTATTCGGGCTTGAAGTGACATACGGCAAATTTTGAGCTATTCGGCCTTCTGGGGGCAAATTTTGGCCTATAGCACTATCAACCCTCTTCCTTCATAAACCGATCTTCTGGCCCCCACTGCCCCCGCTTCCATCGCTCGCCCAAATGCCATAAGGCTTGATACGGTCGGGTCGATCTTGTCGGTACTCTTATCTTTGCTCGGCTTGCAATTCCCGTAACTGTCTACGTCTAATTTCGTGTTCCCCAATGCCCAGCGTAGTAGTTTATTCTTTCCATCATGCTTTATTCTCTGCTCAGTTATGGCAATCTCGAATTCCTTCATTGGGGCAGTGTAATACTTGTGGTTCTGGGGCTGTCGATATACGGTTAGCCCCTCTGCCTGTAATTGTGCTGCCATCTCGATAGCGTTATATTGATCGAAAATGATTTCTTTTAGGTTGTACTTTGTTCGCAGGCTGAGCAAGTATTCCTTTATTTTTCGATAGTCGTTTACGCTGCCCTTGGTTATTGACATATTTCCATCTGCTGCGAATGCTCGATATTTCGGTAGGTTCGTTTGCTCTCTTCGCTTTACTCCCTCTTCGCAAACCCAAGAATGCGATTTTAGGTAGTAAATCTTCTCTGGAAGTGCGAAGACAAGGGAAACGCTACAAGGGTCTGCTACTTGCGAGAGGTCAACGCCAACGAATAGCGGGGCTTGCTGAATTTCGTGTTCACTTAGCGGGCTTACGCATCGGTCAAATTTAATTGGATCAATGTAGCTGTCTTCGCTCTGTACCCATTGGTTAAGCCTGTAGCGTCGGAAGCTAAGTAAATCGGCTTGCCCCCCTTGCTTCGCCCGTTCGTAGTCTCTTCTAAAGTCTTCCTCTGTGAAGCTGGTTCCAAGGCTGGGGTTAGCTAGTCGCCATACTTTCGGGTCTTCTATGTCGGCGTCTTCGGGAACTGTGCAGATGAAGGGGAAAAGGCTTGTATCGAGAATGGAACCGTCTTGAACCCCTTGGGCATACTTGAAGACTTCGTACCAGAAATGCCCCTGATCGCTCCCAGCCGTGGAACAATTAACGAAAATGCCCCGTCTGGCTACTGTCGAGTATTCAAGGGAACGGTAAAGCCTATCGCTTGTGTGGGCGTGCGTTTCGTCAACTACGCATAGGGAGAGGTTTTCGCCTTCACTTGCCCCAGCGTCAGCAGAGAAAGCCCGATACCTTGCGTCTTTGGATCGGTAGCGTATTTCCTTCTGGCTGTCCAGACACTTACAAACTTGGCTTAGCCTCTTGTTCGCTCGGATCGAGAAGGCAAGTTCCCGGTAAACCTGTCCCGCATTCTCTCGGCTTGTGCTGGCGGATACGACGAAGGGAGAGGGGCAGAGGTTGCCAAGTAGCCCGTAGGCGAGAAGGGCGGATACGATTACCGTTTTGCCCTGCTTTTTCGCTGTGCTGATTGTGGCCCTACGGAATCGGAAGCTATGATCGGGTCTTTTCCAGCCGAAGAGATTACTTACTATGTCCCGTTGCCAGTCCAGAAGGGTTATTGGCTTGCCGATTGTGGAAGGGGTAACGTAGCTCTCGATAAACTTGATAGCTCTATTCGCTGAATCCTGATCGAAGTAGCAACCCTCTTCTATTGCCTTTTCATCATTTACGTTCATGCCCTATTTAGGCCTTATGGCGTAAATTGTGGCAGTTCTTGCAAGTGGCCTTGTAGTCTTGAATTGATCTGGCGGGGTAAATTAAATGGTCGGCTTCCGTTGCCCAGCCCGTACACCCATCAAATTGGTATTCACAAATCGGACGTTTAGCCAGTAGCTCTTTCCTTAACGCTTGATGGGTCTTGCCGTAGAAGTGGCGGTTACGTTGCGGGGGCTTTCGATACTTTGGCTTCTGGGGTACAAGTGGCGGAATCTCGTTATAATCCGAATTCATCTTTCTCCGCTTCGGGTTCTGGCTTGATCGCTTTATCGGTACTCATCCCGAAGCCTCTGGCGTATAGCTGGAACCATTTCATAAGGGCAAAGTACCGTATCCAGCCGTTCTTTTCCTCTCTGGGGTTTAGCTGGGTTAATTCGCTGTAGGCTTTGCAAAGGATAACAAAGGAATCGTAAGTAGCTTCGTTCAGTAGCCCTTGCCGTTTCAATCGGGGGCTATGTCTTTTCCAGAAGTCTGTAGCTATTGGATCTAATTCCTTGGGTTTATTCATTGTGACTTATTGTAATTCAGATTTTTTTCGTGATTGAGAGGCGGGGCGGTCAGGAAGCCTATCTAGCAAAGTTTTTTCTCTTCACTTGCTCGGCGTCTGGCCCGATTTCTGTTCCTCTTCCTTTATCTATCCAGCTTCCCAGCGTTTCTTGTCACTGGCTAACCCATATCGAGTAGGTTTGTTGCCCGTGATAGCCGAATTCCTCTTGTGTCGTACTCTGACTTTGAAGGAAACAGCCTTGGATATTGCCCCCTCGATAAACGTGAAGGGCGGATAAGACTTGGTTCAAGATCGTTAAGGCTTCGTCTAGGTTGATCGTCCAGCAGTCTATATCTACCATGCAATTTACTAGCCCGCTATCCCCTTCCGTATGAACTTGCTTTCCGCTCGTTGTGATAGTGTAAACCAGAAATGGTAATTGCGTGTTCTCGGTGGGGATTGTTGGGTAAACTCTGCCATCGGCTAAAGTCTTAATCCTGTCGTATACGTCTTGTTCAACCATGCCCCTATATAGTAGAATTGTTTCGGAAAAATTGAATTCACTTAACTATAATACTTTGAGAGGAAGTAACTATGAAACTGAAATTAACCGATAAACAAAAGTTAGAGATATTCGATTCCTTGGGGAATGCTTGGCAGTCCGTGATTAACCATCGGCAGATTAAGCAAGTTCTGGGGCTGTATAGCGTCTACGATCTGGCGAAGGAATTGGGGAAACATCCGGCCCAAATTACTTATCATGTTGAGCAAGGCTACGTTCCCGCTCCGTCTATCGAGATTGAGAAGCGGAACTATTGGACGAAGGAAGAGTACCAGAAGGCTAAAGACTGGTGTAGCGTTCGGCATTATGTGAAACGGGAAAGACTACTGAGCAAGGATAAGCAAAATCGAATTCGGGAAATGTATGCCACTGGAAAATATCAACAAATGGAATTGGCCAAAATGTATGGGGTTTCTCAGTCGAATATCTCACGGATTTTGCGGGATGATATAAATTACAAGAAATACCGGGTAGACAAGTAGTGTTATTTACTTGACCGCTAAGCCCTAGCCCCGTAGGTTTCCTTGCGGGGTTTTTTCGTGTCCTAGTGGGAGTAAATCCAGTGGCCAAGGCTAAAGAGTATCCCGGTAATTCCGCTGTAGCCCGTGAAGCTCTCGGAGAGGGGCTTACGTCGCCTTCTGAAGCTACGGAATGGGCAAAAGCGAAATACGGGGCGGTTTTCAACGAGAACAGCTTTAAGGCGGCATTCTCGACGCTAAAGAACAAGGACGGAAGCGGAGAGAAACGGGAGAGGAAGACGGCAACGGCCAAGGAAGGGGAACCCGGCCTTTCCGATCTGCTCAAGCTGGCTACCGGCATCAAAGAATCGGGAATGTCCCTTGACCAGCTTTCAAAGACGATGGAGAAGGTCGAAAAGCTGGCTGATCTGGTAGGCGGATACTCGAATCTGGGTAAGGCGGTCGAAGCCCTGAAAGCCCTTGATTCGCTTCGGGGTTGAACGACGAAGCCCCGCTAGTTCCTGTTGTGGGTTAGCGGGGCTTCTGATTTCAAGAAATGGCCTACCCGAAAATTTTGCCCCGCACCTTGTCTAAAGCCCTGTCCAACTTGCCCACTTGATCCGGGGTAAGGTTGCAAACGTAGCTATCGTAATGCGTTCCGTACCCCTCTGCCCGATAGAGAATCCGGCTTTCCTCTTCCCCGGCTAGTTCCTGTACCCATTGGGCTACGGTCTTGCGTAGTGCCATATGTTCGGGAAGGTCGTACTTCTCCCGTAGCTTCGTGTATTCCCGCATTAGGGCAGTACGCTTTAGCCCGAATTGCAAGGCTTCGATAGTTTCCGGCCATAGTTTCCATTTGCTCATAAAGCCCGTTTGAACCCCATCCCGTTTGTTCTTCGCTCTGGCCTTCGTAATGTGCGTTCCGTCGAAGTGCTTGGCTTCTAGCTCGATAATGTCGGACCAATAGAACCCGCAATTAAGCCCCAGAAGCAAGGCAGTACGGGTAATCCCTTCCGAATACTGTAGGGCTAGTTTCACTTGCTCTAGCGTGTACTTCGTTTGATCTATCGGCCCCGTCCGAATTCGGTATTTCTTGTTCCGAATGAATGAAAATACTAAGTTATGATCGGCTTCGATGCTCTTTAGGAAGGTATGAATAACCCGCTGGCGGTTCTGCTTTGTCCGCTGGGTCCACTTGTGTTCTTGCTGTTCCCGGTCAAGGATTTCGAGATACTTACGGTAATGGTGAACGTCGATTTCCTTTAGGCTAATGTTGCCCGTAGCCTCAAAGAACAAATCTAAAGCCCGTTGAATGTCATACCACTGTTTATTTTTCTTTTTCTTGTAACGGGCAACGTAGGTTTCGATTTCTTTCTTGAGGCTTTCGGTATCGGGTACTGGCGGGTTAATCTTCCGCTGTAGCTCGTTTAGCAAAATGTCCCTTGCGGCCCCGCTTGTATTGGGGTCTAGGGCTTGTGCCGTCCCGTTCAGAATCGGAAGGATTTCCCCGGCTATGGGTTTCTTTCTTCGTACTTCCCCCGTTACCGGGTCTTTCTCGAATGGCGAGTAAGCCCCCGGTTCTCTGTCGGCATACGTCAGCTTTGCGGCTTCTAGTTCTTCATCGGCTTGCCGTACTGCGTGTTGCTGGCGAATGGCTTTCAAGTAGCGAAGCCAGTAGGGGCGGGATTCCCTTTCACTGGCGGGAATCTCTTCCTTGAACATCTCCCGAAGCTGGCGAATGGTTGCCGATGCCCGTACTTCTTTGGTCCGTACTTTCCATTGCTGCTTGTCATGGTCGTAAGTGCCGTTCCCGTGAATCGCCATCTCTTCCATTGCCCTACCCCCGTAACCCGCTATTCCTGATATTGTCCCGCACTTTGTCTACCCGGTCAATTGTCCCGAAAGTAGCCAAAGCGGAAAATCTGAATCAGCAAGCAGTTACGTTGCGTAAGGCGGGTTGCATCGGGGGTTATTGGTCTTCCGCTGCACCTGACCCGGCCGCGTGCCTTGTTTTTCATTGCGTTCCGGGTGTCCGTGTGGCTGGCGGGTGTCGCCGGCCGGGCAGGTGAGCTTGATCGTTCGGCGTGGAAGGCCCCGGAGCCGCGGAGGTCGCGGTGCTGGTCCGTGACGGCGAGGACTACCTGGAACTCGCCGTCGCCGAGCGGGGGGCCACGGTCCACGACGCCGGCGACACGCGGTTCGCCGTCCGTGTCCGCGTCAGCGGCATGTGCACGGTTCTCACCGCCGAGTCGCTGTGCTGGGTCGATCTGGTTGCGCTCGCCACGTTCGCCGGCCAACTCCGGGTGCTGGAGGAGCGGCGGCAGGGGTCGGCGGCGCTGGAGTCGATGTCGCCGGGCGAGCTGCGGCTCGAGGTCCGGTCCACCGACCGGGCCGGGCACATGGCAGCGGTCGGGCAGGTCGGGCGGTGGCTGGGCGTCGGGTCCGGCGAGCCGTACTGGTCGGCGGTGGCGTTCCGGGTGCCGTTCTGCCCCACCGAGTTGCCGGCCCTGGTCCGCGAGTTCGCCGCCTTGGCCAGCGCCACAGACGCCGAACCCGGATAAGGTTTCTTTAGTCAAGAGAAAAATTAACCCACTGCACGGCTGATGCTTCCGCAATCAGCGTGTCCGATTCGGGGCAGAGCGTTTTCGCGGACCCAACGGCTTCTGGCGATCGATCGCCTCGGTGTCCGCCCGGAACGGTCGCGATGACCGACCGGCGACGGCACCCAACACGGATTCGGACTCACGCGGCCACGGACACAGTGGTGTCAGCGGCGGCGAGGCCTGCTCGGTTCGCAGGCCGGTCCCGATGCTCTTGCGTTCCCCCCCGCTCGGGCCATTCAAGGCGGCTGGCTCATCGCGAACGCGATGTCCCGTTTGGTGCGGCGTCCGGCGAACGGGCGGTGTCAGCCCTCCGGTCTTTGGCCCACGACCGGCGGACTGACGTCGCGCCGTTCGCCGGGACATATCCCCGTTGAACTTGCCGAGATCGACGGCGAGAATGGGAAGCGTCGAGTTCATCGCATGCCTCCGGTGGGAGTAGCGGGCGACACCGGCCAGCGTAGCCGACGCACCCGGCATGCCATGAATTCTTTCGGCGGCGGAGGGCGCACGGGTGGACGAGCCTGTCGAGGTGATCCGGCTAACGGGCTTCGACCCGGAGGGCGAACCGCAGGTGCGCCGCTTCGCCGACGGCGGCCTCTTCATCGTGTTCGAGTTCATGCCACCATCTTGGGCCGAAGATGCCCCGGAGCGGTTCGACGACTTCGACCGCCAACTCGCCGCGGCTGCCGGTGTGCCGGTGGTGTGGGACGACCGGGAGGTGTTCGTCATCACCAAACCGGGTACTGACACTGTGGAGCGAATCCGGTCGTTCCTCGGTTCGTACCCGCGGTAGTGCTTGAGAAGCGAAGGCACGCCGGACCCGGATACGGTTTTCCCAGTCAAGAGAAAAACTAATCCACCTGCACGGCTGTTGCCTCCGCGATTCGGGGTTGGGCGCAGCGCTTCCACGGATTCGATAGCGAGATCGGGAGAGCGTCGGGTCCAGTACGTGTCGACAAGGTGAAGCAGGCGACGGCAGCATGAAGCGCCGTCGGCCAATCGGGCCTTCGTTCGGCCGGCGGGCTTGCCGGGGTGGATATGCAACGCCATGAAGTCGAGGCGGTCTTCGACAAGAGCGCGTCGGGTTACGATCGGCAATGGTCGAAGCTGGCTCCGCTGCGCGAGGCGCTGCATCTGCTCATCGCCGCGCTGCTCTCCGACCTGCCGGACGGCACGCGGGTTCTGTGCGTCGGGGCGGGCACCGGCGCGGAACTGATCGACCTCGCCCTCCGGCACCCGAGCTGGACCTTCACCGCCGTCGAGCCGTCGGTCCCGATGCTCGATGTCTGTCGGCGCAAGGCCGAAGAATGCGGCGTCGCGTCCCGCTGCGTGTTTCACGCCGGCTACCTCGACTCGCTTCCGGCGACGGAGCCGTTCGACGCGGCCACGGCACTCCTCGTGTCGCAGTTCATCCTCGACCGGGCGGCCCGATCCGACTTTTTCCGCGGGATCGGCGCTCGACTGCGGCCGGGCGGGTGGCTGGTCAGCTCCGACCTCGCGGCCGACACGGGTGCCGCGGCGTACCGCAGTCTGCTCGAAGTCTGGTGGCGGGTGATGCGGGCGGCGGACGCGTCCCCGGAGGGGATGGACCGCATGCGGGCGGCCTACGAGCGGGATGTCGCGATCCTGCCGCCGGAGGAGGTGGCGGCGATCGTGGCGTCGGGCGGATTTGAAACCCCGGTTCGATTCTTCCAATCGGGCCTGATCCACAGCTGGTTCGCACGGCGGTCGGCTCCGGACCTTTTGCCCGGTTGACCCACATTGTTCAAGCGGATGGAACCCGAGCCTCGGGTCGGTGCGTGTTCGCCCGACGCCGGCTTACAACCCCGCGATCGGGTCGGCGTCGATGAGTTGCAGGACCTCGCGCGAGACACCGCGAGCGACGCGCAGCTGGCCCACGTCGAAGAGCGAATGTTGGATGGTCGCGATCAGGTTTTTCATGCGCACGGGGTCGGAGTTCGGCGAGCCGCCCTTGGCATCGCTGCGGCCGATCACCTGGCCCATCTTCAGGCCGCCGCCCGCGAGCAAGAGCGGCGCGAGGTTGCCCCAGTGGTCCCGCCCGCCGTTCTTGTTGATCGTCGGCGTGCGGCCCATCTCGCCGCACGCCACGAGCAGGATCTTCTCGTCCAGCCCGCGCTGGCGCGTGTCCTCCAGGAAGGCCGCGAGCGCGTGGTCGAGCGGCGGGGCCATGTAGCTCATGCCTTCGGTCATGGTCGCGTTGTTCGCGTCGGCGTGCATGTCCCAGACGAAGTTCGTCGTGACCGTGACGAACCCGGCGCCGCGCTCGCACAGCCGGCGGGCGAGGAGCAGCAGCTTGCCGAGCGTGCGCACGTTGTCGGCGTAGAACTTGTGGTTGTTCCACTTCTTGTTGATCTTTTCGACCGGCACGAGCGGGGCCGTGTCGTACTTCGCGATCGTCTTCGGGTCTTCCTTCCGCAGGTCGAAGGCATCCCCGACGCCGCCGAGCAGCACGGAGAATGCCTTCTGCCGCGTCGAGTCCATGGCGTGCGCGGCCTCGTCGAACGCGAGCTTCGCGCCGTCGATCGCGCCCAGCAACGCCTTGCGGTCGTCGAGCCGGGACTGCGGCACGTTCAGCGCGAGGTTCTTCTGGAACGTCCCCTCGCCGCCCGCCGCGAACGGCGCGTTCGCCATCCCGAACGGCCCCGATGCGAGGAAGTTTCCGAACCCTTTCTGGAACGGCTGCGCGTTCGGATCGACCGCCTGCGGGAAGAGTGCGACGTTCAGCGGCAGGCCGTTCGCGGGGTGGTTCGACCCCGCCACCGACGCGTACGCCGAGCCGAGGTTCGCGCCGAAACTGTCCTTGCCCACGATCGGCTTGATGTCGTGGTTGCCGTCGCCGGTGACGAACGAGCGCACGACGGAGACGCGATCGGCGAGCGCTGCGAGCTTCAGGAACGTCCCGCCGAACGTGACGCCGGGGATCGCGGTCTTCACCTCGCCGGTCGCGGAGCGGATGGTGTCGGGCGCCTCCATCTTCGGGTCGAAGGTTTCGATTTGCGACGGGCCGCCGTGGAGGAAGAGGAAGATGACGGACTTGTCCGTGACGGGCCGCCCGGCCGTGGCGAGCGGCGACCCGGCGGTCGCGGTGCCGGCGAACAGGAACGGCGCGACGCGGAGGAAGTCGCGGCGGCTGGCGGGATCGCGAAGCGAAAGCATGGGGGAGGTCGTCCTGCGTTAAAACAATTCCGGGATCGGCTGGCCGTCGTGGCCGAAGTACACGGGGCGGTTGCTGGCCGTGTACAGCGGCTGCGTGCGGTCGATGCCGAGTTTCTCGTAGATCGTGGCGGCGTAGTCCTCCGGCGTGTGCGGGCTGTCCTGCACGTGGCCGCCGTCCTTCTCGGTTTTGCCGATCACCTGCCCGCCGCGGACGCCGGCCCCGGCGAACGCGATGGAATACGCCTTCGTCCAGTGGTCGCGGCCCTGGAACTTGTTCAGTTTCGGCGTGCGGCCGAACTCTGTGACGAAGCAGACGAGCGTCTCTGCCAGCAAGCCGCGCTGATCGAGATCGTCCACGAGGGCGGCGAACGCGCGGTCGGTGCTGCCCATCATCACCCAGTGGCCGATGCCGTAGCGTCCCTCGCCGCCGGCCTTGTCGCGCACCGTGCCGCAGCAGCCATCGGTGTAGATCAGGTCGTGGTGGTCCCAGTTCATGTTCGTGCCGCCGGGCGTCTCCTTCGTCAGCGGCCAGCGCACGTCGACCGTGACGAACCGCACGCCGGCCTCGACGAGCTTGCGGCCCAGCAGGTAGCACGCGCCGCGGTGGCCCGCGCCGTACTTCTCCCGCGTCGCCGGCGACTCGCGCCCGAGGTCGAACGCCTCCGCCACCTTCGGCGACGTCAGCATGTCGAACGCCTGATCGTAGAACCGGTTCATGCCGTGGCTGTCGCTCGATGCCGATTCGAGCGAGCCGCGCAGGTCGTGGCGGAGTTGCAGCCGGCCGCCTTCGAACTCCGCGCGCGGGCGCAGGCCGTCGAGCTTCCACTTCGGGTCGGAGAGGTCCCGTCCGCCGGTCTTGAAGACGCGCGTTGAAGCCGGCAGGAAGCCGGTGCGCGTCTCGGCTGCCTGCTCGTGGTTGCCGGGCACCATGACGTACGGCGGCAGGTGCTTCGCCCGGCTGCCGAGGATGTGCGACACGGTCGAACCGAGGTCCGGCATGGTCGGGCCGGGGTTCGACGGGTGCGAACCCGAGAGCACGTACTGAGTGCCGTTCGGGTGGGCATCCGCTCCGCCGCGCTCGTGGTGCATCGAGCGCACGACGGCGATCTTGTGCGCGATCCGGGCGGTGTGCGGCAGCAGTTCCGTGAACCGGATGCCCGGCACGTTCGTCGCGATCGGCTTGAAGGGGCTGCGGTGCTCGGCCACCGCCTCCGGCTTCGGGTCCCAGGTGTCGAGGTGCGACAGGCCGCCCTGCTCGAGGATGACGAGCACGTTCTTCGCCGCGGCGCTCTTGGCGGACGCCGCACGCGCCAGTGCCGCCGGCAGCGACATCCCCAGCACGGAGGCGGATGCCAGCCGCGCGAACTCGCGGCGGTTCCAGGAACCTTCGGCCCGGCGGGCAAACCAATCGGGTAACGGCATGGGCATACCGGCAGGTAGGGATGAACGCGGATCGGTCGTCAGGCAGGACCGATATCATCGCATATTCGACGCGAAAGGGGAAAGGGAATTTTGGCCACGAAGCGATACAAGGGTGTGCGTCAGGGATGTGGGTGGCAAACTTGTTTAGTGCGCCGGTCTTCAGTCCGTAGGACTGGGAGTGCGTAGCCCAGGGCGAGGAGGCTTTGCGACGACGCCCTGGGTAACGGGTGAGGACAACCATCAGCCCGAAGGGCTGAGACAGGACGCTGACGGGATCTCGGTTTGTCGCAGTCCGTTGGACTGCGGGTTGGATCGGCGGCGACTCAGGGCGTCGCCGAAGACGGCTCGCCCGGGGCTAAGCACTCCCAGTCCTTCGGACTGAAGAGGGCCGGCGGAGTCGACAAATGTCACACCATCAAATTCGACAACTCACTCGCGGCACAAAAAGCGATTAACACCTTCCTCACCTTCTCCTCGTTTCGTGGCCATCGTTTTCGTTTCCCGACTCCCTCGCCGTCGGTATGATCTCTGCATCATGCTCATCGAGGCCGTCATGAATCGCACGCTCGCTTCCCTCCTCTTGCTCACCGTCGCCGCGCCCGCCTTCGCCGCCGACTGGCCCCAGTGGCGCGGCCCCGAACGCAGCGGGAAATCCGCCGAGACCGGACTTCTGAAAGAGTGGCCCAAGGACGGCCCGCCCCTCCGCTGGAAACGCACCGACCTCGGCACCGGCTACTCCTCGCCCACCATCGTGAAGGGCGTCGTCTACATTCAAACCACGAAGGGGATGGAGGAATTCGCCGTCGCCCTCAAGGAAGCGACCGGCGAGGAAATCTGGTCCACCAAGATCGGCACCGTCGGCAAGAACGATGGCCCCCAATACCCCGGCACCCGCGCTTCCATCACCGTCGACGGCGACCGCCTCTACTGCCTCGCCTCCGACGGCGAACTCAACTGCCTCACCACGAAGGGCGAGGTCGTCTGGCACGTCAATTTCAAGAAGGACTTCGAGGGCAAGGTCGGAATGTGGGCCTACACCGAATCGGTGCTCATCGATGGTGATGCCGTCGTCTGCACGCCCGGCGGATCGACCGCCACGCTCGCCAAGCTCAACAAGGCCGACGGCAAGGTGATCTGGAAGTGCGCCGTGCCCGGCGGCGACCTCGCCGAGTACGCCTCGATCATGACCGTCGAAGGCGGCGGTCGGAAACAATACGTGCAGTACCTGCGCAAGTCGCTCGTCGGCTGCGACGCCAAGACCGGCGAATTCCTCTGGAAGCACAGCCGCACGCAGGATCCGGGCGCGAGCATCCTCACGCCGGTCGTCTCGGGCAACAAGGTGTTCATCGCCGGTTCCCGCACGGGCGGCGCGGCGCTCGAACTGATCGCGTCGAACGCCGGCGTCGAAGCCAAGGAACTCTACTTCGACAAGGCGCTCGCCCCCAGTCTCGGCGGCGCCATCCTGCACGACGGCCACCTCTACGCCACCGCCGGCACCGGTCTCTTCTGCGCCGACTTCGCCACCGGCAAGATCCTCTGGAAGGACAACTCCGTCGGCCCCGCCTCGATCTGCTTCGCCGACGGCAAACTCTACGTCCGCGGCTACAACTCCGGCGACATCGCCCTCGTCCAGCCCGACCCGAAGGAGTACAAGGAAATCTCCCGCTTCAAGCAGCCCCTCAAGACGAAGACGACCGGCTGGCCCCACCCCGTCGTCGCCAACGGCGGCTTCTACATCCGCGACATGGACGTGCTGCTCTGCTTCGACGTGAAGGGGAAATAGCCCCACCCCGGCGAGCCGGGCCGCGCGAGCGATTTAAGACGCTTTCACAGCGACCAATCTTCGATCGTCAATCCGGGGATGCGGGCGAAGTCGCGGCGATTGCGGGTCACGACCGTCGCGCCGAGTTCGAGCGCGATGCACGCGATGCGCTGGTCGTTACGACCGACGTTGAGTTTGAGTTTCAAGAGTCGCTCGAATCCTAATACCGCGCCCATCGTGTAGGGAACGATCTTGAACCGTTTCCATGAATTGACCAACCGGATCAAGAAAGTCGCGGCCGAAGCTTGCTCGGCCGGCGTCCGTGCGGACCGCGCCATCGCGAACCAGCCGCTCAATTGTTCGTCGACCGTGATCGTGCAGATCGCAAGATCGTCGTTCGCATGACCGGCGATTGCCCCCAGCAAACGAGGGTGATCGTGCTGATAGAGGCTGAGGGTGTCGGTGTCGAACAGGTACATCGCCACTCTCATCCTCCAGTCGCTTCGATTGCTTCTTCTTCGGCCTCCCGTTGCCGACGCTGCGCGGCCACGGCCGCCAGCCATTCGTCGAAGAGCGGATGGTCGCCGAGGCTTCCCTCAGGGCCAGGGATCTGCTGCGATTGAACAGGATTCGAGACGATGAACAGAGACTGACGCAACCGGGCGGCGAGTTTCGCCCGCTGTTCGGCAGGCAGGGCGAGGGCTTCGGTGAAGATGGTTTCGGTGGTCATGCAAGGCTCCTCCTGCTGCGATGATATACGATAGCCCACGTTGGCAAAGATGGGTTTTAAGAGCGGATCGACTTGCCCCCTGGACGCGGGGGGGGCGGGGCGGAAGCCCTCGCGAGATACTGATGCTTGAACGAATCGCACCGGTTGGCCGCACCCCGTCGTCGCCAACGGCGGCTTCTACGTCCGCGACATGGACGTGCTGCTCTGCTTCGATGTGAAGGGGAAGTGAGGCCATCGCAAAACCGAACACTCTATAATTAACACGAATGCATGCGCGATCGATGTTTGCCCGATCGATCGCGCATTGCCGTTTTTTCAGCGGTAAATTGTGCTACGGTTTTATGGTGATCCGTTTTCACCGCAATCTTGAACGACCGCCCGGAAGATCGATTCACACCACGCGCAAGTTCGACCAATCCCCCTACCGAAGCTTTCGTTGCAAGCGAGTGGTTATCCATTCGGAGTTCGCCCCATGTTTCCACTGAATGCCGTGATCGTCCACCACTCGCAGGCTACTCCGGAGCCACTGCGACTGGGTTTGATCGACAATGCGGTCACCATTGCGGAAGAGTTTCCAACCGTGGACGCCATGCTTCAACGCTGGCCGTCTCCTCCGGATACGACACGGAGGTTGATCGTGATTCAATTGCGATCCGTATCGGATGTCGAAAAGCTCTCCCGACTGGAAGGGCACTTTCCGGGCTGGCCCGTCCTGGCCGTCGTTGAAGGCGACGTCGATACGACCTCGCTCTTTCAGGTGAGCCGGGCCGGCGCATCGCAGATTCTCCCCTTTCCGTTCGATCCACTCGAACTGGAGAAATCGCTGGATCGACTGCTTCTGCAATTTGGATTGCGGGAGTCGCCGAGTATCGTCATCGCCATCAGTGGAGTCATTGAAGGGTGCGGCGCGACAAGCCTTTCGATCAACCTGGCCGCCGAACTGGCTGCGATTGGTGAAATACCGGTCGTGCTCACCGAAATGTCGCTTGGAATGGGCCGATTGGCAACGCAACTCGATTTGAACCCGATGATGACAACGCAGGAGTTACTGACCGACGACGCCGATCCGAGTCTGGCGACCGTCAAGGCGGCGCTGACCGCCTACAACGAGCATCTGCTCGTTCTCGCAGGCCAAACCAAGAGCCTCAACCGATTGACGCCGCCTCCCGGCCGACTGCATAAAGTCGTGCGATGCCTCCGCCAGGTGTCCAACTTTATCGTCATGGACATGCCATACACATTCGATCCCGATTACTTTCAAGCTCTCCTGGAGGCGGACCAAATCTTCCTGGTGACGCGACAGAACGTCCCTTCGGTCCAGTCGGCAAAAGTCATCCGGGATGCGCTGTACGCAAAGGGCATCAAGGATATCGGACTGATCGTCAACCAGTACGATTCCGAGCTGAAATCCTTTTCGAAGTCGGCCTTGAAAGATCTACTGCAATTGAACCCGGTCGTGCCCGTCGCGGATGACGGTCCGGGTCATCAGGCGGCGATCCAGCAAGCCCGATTGCTCCGCGAGGTGGTCCCCGCCAGCCGCTCGATCACCGACATTCGCGCACTTGCCGCGACCATCCTCGAACAGTCGCATTTCCCCGTCCACCTGCCGATCATTCCGATCTGGGATCGCTTGAAGACGGCCCTCAACCGGTTCCGGAACTCCTGAACCCGGGAGACACCGGGACACGCGGCGATCCGACGCCAAGAGCCCCGGGCGCGTCGTCGCATCAATAATCGCGGTGCAGCACACGCTGGGCAAACTGGTCAGTCTCCAAATGGCACCCCGCCGTATTCATCTGTTCGGAGTAATTCGTCCGGACACCGGTCGATTGAAAAAAACCGGTGATCGCTCCGGTCGGCGAAACACCCGTTTGCTGGTAGTTGAAGATTTCCTGCATGCAGATCACATCCTGCTCCATCCCGGTAATCTCGGCCACAGACGTTACGCGCCTCGATCCGCCAATCAATCGATTGGTCTGCACGATCACATTCACAGCCGAGGCGATCTGCTGGCGGATCACGCGGACAGGAAGATCGTATCCCGCCATCAGCACCATGGTCTCCAGGCGAGCCAACACATCCCGCGGGGTGTTGGCATGGAGCGTTGTCAGCGAACCGTTGTGACCGGTGTTCATCGCCTGCAGCATGTCCAACGCCTCGCTGCCGCGACATTCTCCGATGACAATCCGGTCCGGCCGCATCCGCAACGCGTTCCGGACGAGATCCCGTACGGTGATCGCTCCCCTTCCTTCAATGTTGGCCGGTCTGGCTTCCAATGGAAGCACGTGACGCTGTTGCAGTTTCAGTTCCGCGGAGTCCTCGATCGTCACAATCCGCTCGGTATCCGGGATCGAATGACTCAGGGCATTGAGGAGCGTGGTCTTACCGGAACCGGTTCCCCCGCTGATCACGACGTTCAAACGGGACTTCACCGCGGCCCGGAGGTAATTGGCAATCTCGGGCGTGAGCATGTGAAGCCGGATCAGATCTTCCAGTGTCCGCGCTTTGTTTCCGAAGCGACGGATACTGATCGCGGGGCCACGAAGACTCAAGGGCGGGATGATGGCATTCACGCGAGAGCCATCCGGCAGCCGGGCATCCACCATCGGCGAGGATTCATCGACCCTGCGATTGATTCGCTCCACGATCCTGCGGATAACCTGTACGACATGGTCGTCGTCACGGAACTGCACGTCCGTCAATTCCAGAACCCCGCGCCTTTCGACATAAACCTCGTGGGGGCCGTTGACGAGAATGTCCGAGATGGCGGGATCCGCGAACAGGGGTTCGAGCGGCCCCAACCCGAGGATATCGTCGAGAATCTCACGTGCGATTCGCTCATGCTCCGCGACAGGAGCCGGCGGAGGGTCCTGGGCGATCTGTTTGACGATCAATGACCGGATTTCGCTGCGCTGCGTTTCCGGATTCGGCGTCTTCAATTTCGAACTGCCGACCGCATCCACGATCTGCTTCTGGATCGCCCTCTTGTATCGATCGATCGAGGATCGCTGGTCGTGAGTGATCGCCGCAATCGATACGGGGGGCGGTGTAATGGTGGGTGTCGGGCTTGAAGAGGAAACAACCGTCTCTTTGGCAGGCAGGGTGCGCCAGCCACTCTGGCTGCGCACGCCTTCGACAGGTTCCATGGGCGCTCCGGGCGAGTAAGCGAGTCGATATGAGAATCTAGAACAGAAATGCCCGTTCTGCGGAACCGGCCGGAGTCACGTTCCGTGCGGCTTGCGATCGGGTGCGTACCGGTTTGGGCGGGCGGGTGTCGGCGTCGTCGGGATGGATGGTGTAGTCGGCGAAGCGAGGCAGGCGCGGCCGGCACCGAATTCGACGTAAGTCCTTATGGGGCTTGAGTGGACCGGAGTGGGTCCGGAAAACGCGAGTGGGTCCGCCGGGGGGTGGCGCGGGAGCGGCGGAATCACTTTGCAGACGGCGGCCACGGCCGACCCGACGATCCGCGCATTGTCAAGCGGATTCGAGGATCATCCCTTCCACTCGTACCCCTGCTGGTTGCGGAAGCCGGCTACGACGATCGTGCCGTCGGCCTTCACGTCCACGGTCGAGTAGCCGTTGTTCGCCGCGCCGCTCCCCTCGATCATCGCCGTCAGCGTGCAGTAGTGGATACCGGCGATCTCCTTGTGGTCGTTCTTGTGGCTGTGGCCCTGGAAGACGGCGAGGACCTTGCCCGACTCCTCGAGGAGCTTGCGGACGGCGGGGGCGTTCTGGATGCGGTAGTCGTTGGTCACGTCCAACCGCTGGTGGACGAACACGATCACCTTCCCCTTCGCGGACTTCAGGTCGGCCTTGAGCCAGTCGAGTTCGGCGGCGGGGATGTTGGCGTCGTTCCACTTGGAGTTCTTGCGGCCGTAGGGCTTGCCGTCGGAGCGATAGCAGGCGTCGAGCACGACGAAGTGCGTGCCGGCGGAGTCGAAGGAGTAGTGGGCGTCCTTGCGTTCGACGCCGCCGAGGAATTCCTCCTTCGAGAGCATGTCGACGCAGTGGTTGCCGAGGACGTGGTGGCGCTCCTTGGCGATGGCGGCGAACTCCTTGTTGATGGTCTTGAGGTAGGCGAGTTCGGTTTCGACGGCGCTGGCGGCGTCGATGAGGTCGCCGAGTTCGACCACGAAGGCAGGCTTGTCTTTGGCGAACTGACGGCCGGCCTCGGCGAGTTTGGCGATCGTCTCGCGGTAGTGGCGGGTGCCGGCGGGGGGCTTGTCGGCGTAGTGGAGGTCGGTGATGATGCCGAAGCGCGTGGCCGGGGCGTCGGCAGCGCTGGCGCAGGAGCCAGCGGCGGCGAGGACGAGCGCGCCGTCGCGCAGGAAGGCGCGACGGGTGGGGAAATCGTTCATGGCGGTCGCCTGCGGGGAGGGGATGCGGACATCGTATTCCGGCGTTCGCGGGCGGGAATCTCCGTAAAACGATCCTGCCCGATTCCCGTCCCCCTCGAAGGAGTGACCGGTGTTCGCGTCGATCTTCTTCGAATTCCATTTGCCGAACTCGACCTCCTGGTTCTATTTCGCGTTCGCGTTGGCCGTGGCGCTGTTCTTCCACTTCCCGCGGCCGCTGGCGCTGCGGAATTGGGATCTGATCGCTCTGTTCCTGTTCGTGCCGGGGTTCCTGCTGTTGCAGGAGGCGAACCAGACCGCGAGCGCGGAGCCGAGCATCGCGGCCGGGGAGCGGGTGTGGGGCTACGCGTGGCTGCTGGGGGCGTCGGCGTTCTGGTTTGTGCGCTGCTTTCTGGATCTGGGGGCGGTGCATCGGCCGGCGGTGCGCTCGAACCTGTCGGTGGCGGGGCTGACGTGGCTGGGGATCGCGCTGTTCATCTGTCTGGCGGCGGTGGCGGCGCGGCGGCCGCCGGACGCGTGGGAACCGGTCGGCAAGCAGTCCGTCGCCATCGAAGGGGTGGCGGAAGGGGCGACGGCCGTTGTGGCGAAGGGTGAACCGGTCGACGCGCAGGACTACGCTTCGTTGCGGAACTGGACGGTGCGCGGGCTGGCGATGGTGGGGCACGCGGCGGTGGTGGTCGGGCTGTTCTTCGTGGGGTGGAGGCACTTCCGGGACGCGGAAACCGGGGCGGCGATGGGCGGACTCTATTTGTTGCTGCCGTACACGGCGTTCCACATCTCGCAGTTGCACCATGTGCTGCCGGCGGCGCTCGTGCTGTGGGCGATCTTTGCGTACCGGCATCCGCGTGTGGCGGGGTGGCTGCTCGGCCTCGCCGCGGGCACGACCTTCTTCCCGGCGCTGCTCCTTCCGCTCTGGCTGCACTTCTACTGGCGGCGGGGCGCGGGGCGGTTCCTGCTCGGCTTCCTCTCGGCGTCCGCGGTGGCGCTCGCCGTGACGCTCAGCCTGGTCTGGGCGGCGGGCTATTATCCCAACGGTCTCTCTCAGCAGTTGCACCTGGCCGACTGGCAGCCGTGGAAGCGCCCGCTGGCCGAGAGTTTCTGGCAGGGTGTGCACTGGGCGTACCGGTTGCCGGTGTTTATCGTGTTCGCCGCGTTCACGTTCACATCGTTCTTCTGGCCGTCGGTACGCACCATGACTCACGTAGCGGCACTATCTGCGGCGGTGCTCATCGGCGTGCAGTTCTGGTACGCGGACCGCGGCGGGCTGTATGTGCTCTGGTACACGCCACTGTTGCTGATCGTGGTATTTCGGCCGAGTACGAGCGAATTGGAACCGCCGATGCCCGCGCCCGGCCTGGGTTGGGGCACGCGCCTCGCGCTCGGGGCGTGGAACCGCGTCGTACGGCGCACCCCGCAGAGCCAACCCCCGGCCCTCGCCGCCTGACGCTGTCTCACGGGAAATTCACGACGACGCCTGTCGCGTCGGCTTCCGTTGTGCCGTTTCATTCTGTAGGCTCTGGAAACCCCACCGATTCCTCTCTCAGGTACACCTCCCATGCGTCGACTCTGGACACTCCTGACACTCGCCAGCCTCGGGTTGGGCACCGCATACGCACAACCTCCTGGTGGCGACCGGCCCCGTCCCGGTCCGGGTGGCCCCGGCGGTCCGCCCAACCGCGAACGACCCCGCGAAGAACCACGACGGGACCAGCCGCGCGAAGAACGCCGCGATCAGCCCCGGGCCGACGAACGCGGCGGTCGCGAGCATGTGGAACGCTGGATGCACATGCTCGCCGAGCACATGATCGACCCGCACGACAGCGTCCGCGACAGCGCCCGCGCCGGCCTCGTGGCCATGGGCGAAAAAGCCCTGCCGATGCTGCGGAACCTCGCCAACGGCCCCGACGACGCGCGTGCCACGGCCGCGAAGAAAGTAATCGAAGCCATAGAGCGAACTCACCGCCGTCCCGGCCCGGGTGGCCCCGGTGCCCGCACGGGCGGCGGCTTCGCCGGTCCGATGGGTCGCGGCGGTCCGCCGTTCGCATCTGGTGGTCCAGCCCCGTTCAACCGCGGCCCGATGACCGGCGGATTCCCCGGCGGGCCGATGGGGTTCGGTCGCGGTGGACCGGCCCCGCGTCCTGAATCGGGCGATCGCCGACCGGAGACGGCCCGTCCGGAAGGCCGACCGATGGAACGTCGCCCCGAAGGTGGCGAACGACGTCCGGAAGGGCGCCCAATGGAACGCCGTCCCGACGCCCCGCGGCCCGAAGGCGGCGAACGACGCGAAGGCGAACGACGACCCGAAGGGCGCCCAATGGAACGCCGCCCCGACGGCCCGCGGCCCGAAGGCGGCGAACGACGCGAAGGTGAACGACGGCCGGAAGCGCCGCGGCCGACCGAACGCCGACCCGGATAAACAACGGATAAAGAAACCGCCGGGGATAGCCCCGGCGGTTTCGCGTTACTGTCGTTCGATTCACTTCGTCGGCGAGTAGTCCGTCGGCTTCAGAAACAATGACTTCACGCCGTCCTTCACGGTGAGCGAACCGCCGGCCTTCTCCTCGGACGCCGTGCGGGCCTTCACCCAGTCCGGGTCCATCCGGAACGCGTCGAACGACTTCTTCGCGGCATCCGGCGAGGCATGCGACAGCATGTAGATGAGCGACACCGGTTTCGCGTCGGCCTTGCCGTCGGCATCCGCCTGTGCCTTTTCGAACGGCGAGCAGGCACGCAGCACCTTCTCCACATTCGACTTATCGCTGGCCGCCAGGTTCCAGTACGCCACGTTGGTCATGCCGTGCTTCTCGAAGAGCTTGACGGTGTGGTCGCGGAAGCGGGCGTTGATGGCGGCGACGCCGTTCGCCGGCGTGATGTACGTCCGCAGTTCGAAGACGCGCTGGCCGTCCTTCTTCTCGGCCTTGATCGCCGGGCTGAAATCCGTGGCCGTCATGAAGAACTCGTCGATCCGCGCCAGGATCTTGCCGTCCTTTTCGGAGTCGGCCGCGGCCTTTTTCCAAGCGGGGTCGGCGACGAACGAGGCGAACGACTTGTTGCGGGATTCCATGTCCTTGTGGGCGATGACGTAGATCAACCGTTCGTCCGGATTGTCGATCGGCACCCAGTAGCCGATGTTGGTCATCCCGTGTTTCTCGAAGAGTTTCAGGGTGTGGTCGCGAAAGCGGGCGTTGAGGTTGTCGAGCTTGCCCTTGGCGGCGGTGTAAACGCGGAGTTCGAACAAGCGGGTCTCCTTTTCGGCGGCCGGGAGCATACCGGCCAGGGCGAGGACGACAATCGATGTGATGCGAAACATGCGGAACCTCCGGGGAAAGTCGGTCTGCATTGTTCTAGCGATGTCGACGCAACCAGGAAGTTGAACCGACGACGTTGTTCGCATACGCTCACGGTATCCGCAGCCTCCCACCGGGTTTCGCCATGTCGCTTCGTACTCTCGCCGTTCTGCTCTTCGCCGTTTCATCCGTTCGCGCCGAGCCGCCGAAGGGTTTCACGGCCCTCTTCAACGACAAGGACCTCGCCGGCTGGCACGGCTGGGCCATCCATGAGAAGGGGGCCGGCCCGATCGACTTTGCGAAACTCCCGGCCGCCGATCAGGCGAAGAAAGTCGAAAGCTGGACCGCCGACGCGAAGAAGCACTGGTCGGTCGACAAAGGCGAACTCGTCAACGACGGCAAAGGCGCCTACCTCGCCACGGATGCCGACTACGGCGACATCGAACTGCTCATCGAGTACAAGACCGTCGCCGGCGCCGACTCCGGCATCTACCTGCGCGGCACGCCCCAGGTGCAGATCTGGGACTCGAACCAGAAGTTCGACCCGAAGAACCCGAACCGCAAGCCGCACCTCGGCTCCGGCGGCCTCTTCAACAACACCCCCGGCACCCCGGGCCGCGATCCGCTCGTCCTCGCCGACAAGCCGTTCGGCGAGTGGAACCAGTTCCGCATCGTGCAGGTCGGCGAGCGGACCTGGGTCTGGCTGAACGGCAAAGCGGTCGTCGAGGGTGCCCGGATGGAGAACTATTGGGACCGCAAGAAGCCGCTGCCGAAGACCGGCCCGATCCTCCTCCAGACCCACGGCGGCGAGATCCGCTGGCGCAACCTCTTCGTCCGCACGATCGGCACAGCCGAAGCGACCGACTGGCTCGGCAAGGTGAGCGGCAACGGTTTCAAACCCGCCTTCAACGGCAAGGATTTCACGGGCTGGGCCGGGCCGGTCGAGAACTACGACATCGTCGACGGCACCATCGTCTGCAAACCGAAGAAGGGCGGATTCATCTTCACGACCGAAGAGTACGCCGACTTCGTCGCCACGCTCGAATACAAGGTGCCGCCCGGCGGCAACAACGGCCTCGCCATCCGCTTCCCCGGCACCGGTCGGCCGTCCGTCGACGCCATGTGCGAAATCCAGGTCCTCGACGACGAGCATCCGAAGTACGCCAAACTCGACGTCCGCCAGTTCAACGGCTCCGCGTACGGACTCGCGGCCGCCCACCGCGGCTTCGCCCGCCCCGTCGGCGAATGGAACTTCGAGCAGGTGACTGTTAAGGGCACGACGATCCAGGTCGAACTCAACGGCACGCTGATTCTCGACGCCGACCTCGGCAAGGTGACGGTCGCCAAGAACCCCGAACAGCACCCCGGCCGCGTCCCGGCCAAGGGCCACTTCGGTTTCTGTGGCCACAACGACCCGGTGGCCTTCCGGAACGTGAAAATCAAAGCGAATTAACCACAAAGGACACAAAGATCACAAAGAAGAAATCTGATTCTCTTCTTTGTGATCTTTGTGTCCTTTGTGGTTGTCAAATGATCACTTCTGTCCCGTCAGCGCCTTGGCCTTCTTCACCAGTTGCAAGAACTCCGCGCGGTACTGGCCTGGGTCGTGCGTCATCGCCGACTGGGCCAGTTCCTCGACGAGGGCGTAGCTCGCCTGACCCTTGTATGGCGATTGCTTCAGGAGCATCCCGAACGCGGCCACGGCCGAGGCGAACTGGAAGTCTTCGCTCGCCTTGTCGTAGGACTTGGCCACGTCGCCGACCGGAATCTCGCGGAGCGTGCTCGTGTCCGCGTCCGGCAGCTTGTGGCGGAGCTTCACCACGAATGCCTCGCTCGCCACCTTCGTGTCCACGTCGCCCTTCGGTTGTTCGACGACCTTCGGATTCGCCTGGTAGCGCGGGCCTTCGTTCTTCTTCTCCTCGGACGTGACCGCCGCGCCAACCGGGACGAGTTCGTAGAGCGCCGTCACGACGTGCCCGGCCCCCATCTCGCCGGCGTCCTTCTTGTCGTTGTGGAAGTCCTTGGCGGCGAGCTTCCGCTTCTCGTAGCCGATCAGGCGATAGGCCGCGATCTTGGCGGGGTTGAACTCGATCTGGATCTTCACGTCCTTGGCGACGGTGACGAGCGTGCCGGAGATCTGCTCGACGAGCGCCTTCTTGGCTTCCTGGATGGTGTCGATGTAGCCGTAGTTGCCGTTCCCCTTGCCGGCGAGCTGGACCATCATCTCGTCGCGGAGGTTGCCCATGCCGAAGCCGAAGACGGAGAGGAAGACGCCGGACTTCTTCTTGTCCTCGATGAGCTTGACGAGGCCGTCAGTGCCGGTGGTCCCGACGTTCCAGTCGCCGTCGGTGCAGAGGATGACGCGATTGGTGCCCTTCTCGATGTAGTTCTTGATGGCCACGTCGTAGGCGAGCTGGATGCCCGCGCCGCCGTTGGTCGAGCCGCCGGCCGCGAGGGAATCGAGCGAGTTGATGATCACGTCCTTTTTGCTCGCGTTGGTGCTGTCGAGCACGAGGCCGCTGGCGCCGGCGTAGACGACGATGGCGACGCGGTCGTTCTCGCCGAGCTGCGAGACGAGCAGCTTCATCGCCTCCTTGACGAGCGGGAGCTTGTTCGGCTCGTTCATGGAGCCGGATACGTCCACGAGGAAGACGAGGTTGCTCGGCGGCCGCTTGGCGTTGTCGATCGGCTTCGCCTTGAGCGCGATGCGGGCGAGCCGGTGCGTCGGCTTCCACGGGCACTCGGCCATCTCGACGCGCACGGTGAACGGGTCGTCCCCGTCCGGCGGGGCGTCGCGGTAGGGGAAGTAGTTGATCATCTCCTCGAGCCGCACGGCGTCCGGGTGCGGGATGGCGTTGCGGTTCAGGTAGTTGCGGACGATGGAGTAGCTTGCGGTGTCGACGTCGACCCCGAAGGTGGAGAGTGCGTCCTGGCCCTGCACGCGCGTGAAGGCGTTCTCGACGAGTTGCCGGTAGTTATTGCCGGACATGGCACCAGCGAATGTGTGGTCGGGCGCGGGAGGCGATTCATCCGAGGAGGGTTTGGCAAGCGGAGCCGGCGTCGTCGCCGGTTCGGAAGGCTGTGGGCTGGCCGGGGTCGGGTTGGGAATCCGGGGAGCGGGGATCTTCGCATATTCCGCCGGAACGGTCGCGGCGGTAGATCCAGCGGGATTCGCGGGGATGTAACCGCTTCCGGGAATGCCGCCGCCGGCGAACCCGCCGCCGCCGAAGCCGCCCTGGATGCCGGCCCCCTTCGGCATTCCGGCACCGCCGCCACCAAAGCCCGTGCCGCCGAACGGCGGCTGGACCGATGGGGACGCACCG
Organism: Gemmataceae bacterium; assembly: GCA_022842245.1. GTDB lineage: Bacteria > Planctomycetota > Planctomycetia > Gemmatales > Gemmataceae > Limnoglobus. Next base: position 172,215 of record JALHPZ010000008.1, on the reverse strand, counting down.
CCGCTGCCGACGGAGGGAGACGGCGTGGTCGCCACCGCTTCGTCTATGATATTTTTCTCGCGAACGGCTTCAGGAAGAGCCGCGTCGAGTTTATCATGGTCGGTCACCATCTTTGGCTCGATCGACTTCTTGGCGTACTCGAAGCGATCGCCGAACCCCGCGTCGATCGGTGCCGCCTTGGCCGCATAGCCTCCGGTCGACGCGTTCCGCTCCCACATCGGCCGGCCGACGAAGACCGCGAGCATCACCACGGCCGCCAGCGACGCGATCGTGATCGCGAAGCGGTTGAACGACGACGGTTTCGGCTTCGCCAGCGCGCTCGCCACGGTCGCAGGCAGCTTCGCCTCCACTGATTGGGCTTCGGCCGCGAGACTTTTGAACAGCATGTGGCCGATCTGGCGCGTCTCCTCGAGTGCTTGCCGCGCGGCCGGATCGGTCCGCAGGCGGGCTTCGATTTCGGTTCGCTCCGCGTCCGTCAGGCTCGGATCGTTGAGCGCGTAAGCGGTCAGTTTCGTTTCGAAGATATCGGGAGTCATGGGTGGTTCCTTGTTTTGGGGGTTAGGCCAGGTGCGGCAGCGTCTGCCGGAGCGTCTTCAGGGCCGTATGCAACAGCACGCCGACGTGCGATTCGCTCAGCCCCATCACTTCGGCGATCTCGCGGTACGAGAACTGGTTGTGGAACCGCAGTCGCACCGCCTCATTCTGGTCAGGCGGCAGAGTTTCCAAATGTGCCAGCACGGCACGGGCCGTATCTTGCGTTTCGAGTTGTTGATTCGGATCCGGGCCGCGGGCGGGCGGCTCGGCCATCGGTTTCAGGGTGGCGACCATTCGCTTGTCCTTTCGCAGGATGTCCACGACGCGACGGCGGCACACCGCGAACAACCACGGAGCCAGTCGGGCTTCCAGCTCCTCGCGGGGCTGCTTGCAGAGCTGCAGAAAGGCGTCCTGCACCACGTCCCGTTCGCAATCGCCATCCGGCAGCAGGCGACGGACGTACGCCAGCAGCGGACGTTCGTAGCGCGCCACGGCGGCGAGGATCCACTCGCGATCCGGTGTCATGGCCCCTCCATCGCGTTCGAAGTGTCAACGTGCGACGAAGGGTTTCCTTAATGAAAAAACGGAAGGAAGCCCACGGACGAACGTCCGTGGGCAGTGTGGTGATTCACTTCACCCGGAACAGCCGTTCGGCATTCTCGCGGAAGACGAGTTCGTGCATGTCGGAGGGGATGATGTCGGTAATGAATTCGCGATAGGCGGCCATCGGCACCAGCGGCCAGTCGGTGCCGAAGAGGAAGCGGTTTGGCCGGCCACAGTAGCGGATCGCCTTCTGCACGCGGTCGATCGAATCGACCAGTTCCGCGTGCGCTGCGGGTCCGGTCAGCTCGTGCTCCTCGCCGATCACGATCCCGGAGAGGTCCGCCCAGACATTGACGTTCTTGTAGATGACCTCGGCCGCGTCCAACGTCCAGGGATTACCGAGATGCGCCATCACGAAACGGACGCCCGGATGGTCGACCGCCACTTCATCCACGGTGAGGGGGTGGGCGTATTTGAGCTTCGCGTACGGGGAGAATGTGTCGCCGGTGTGGAAGATCACGGGCAGGTCGAAGCGTTCGGCCAGTTCGTAATAACGGCGATAGGTCGGGTGCGTAGTCTCGAAGTGAAGGTATCCGAGATAACCCTTCAGCGCGGCGACGCGGCCGGTTGCCATTACGGTGGCAACCCGGTCGAAATGATCGCGATCGGCCGGATCCTTGGTCGGGTCCATCACGCCGACCGCGGACAGTTCCGGCACATGCGAAGCGATTTCCAAGGTCCGGTTCACGCCGAGCGGATCGTCGCCGGTGATGCACCATTCGCCCATGGCGAAGGCGCGGCTGATGCCGGCAGACAGCAACTCTTCGCGAACGATCCCGGCGACTCGCTCCGGCGGCAGGCGCAGCACGGGGGCCAGACTCCCGGCCCCGGGAATCTGCGGCGGAACGACGTGAAGGTGCGCGTCGATCATGTTCCCATGCTAACCGATAGGTCGGCCGGTGGGAATCGCGGGCCGTCCTAGCGGTTCGCCATCGTGGCCCACATCCCCAGATATCGGAGGAGGCTGGTGCAGATGACGAGCAGGAAAATGGCGATCCACGCCTGGAATGCGATCCGATACGCCGGCGAACTCGCCCCGCCGGGATATCGGGACTCCTCATCCGTGTCGGCGGTCATGGCGGTTCTCCCACGCAACGATACCATCCCGGATAGTATCGGCTTACAATAAACAATTAACACCAATCTATCCGATTTCGTTGGTGAAGTCTTCGTCCGTGAAACCGTCAGGGGCGGTTTTTCCCGAACATTGCGCCCCTTTGCGAAGTACAATCAGGGAACCGCGGTCCGGATGCGACTGTGGCTTCTCCCACGGCGGTAGCCCGATCAGCGATGGATCCGTTCACGCCCGAACAGTTGTTTCTCGCCATTCGCGCCAGCGGGCAGTTCACCACCGACCAACTCGCCGTGTTGGATGCGATCCCCGCCGAGGCGAAATCCGACCCCGTCAGCCTCGCCGACCGGCTCTGGACCGCCAAACTGCTCACCGCCTACCAGACGCGCAAGGTCCGGCTGAATCGCCTCTCGGAAATCCTTTTCGGCAATTACCTCGTCCTGGACAAGATCGGCGAAGGGGGGATGGGCAAGGTCTTTAAGGCGATCCAGTGCCGGTCGGGGAAACTCGTCGCCCTCAAGGTGGTCCGGGCGCACCTGATGGCCAACAAGACAGTTGTTGGCCGCTATCGCCGCGAAGCCGCCGCCGCCGCGAAACTCAATCATCCCAACATCGTTTCATTGTTGGACGCCGACGAGGCCCAGGGCCGTTACTTCCTCGCCATGGAGTTCGTTTACGGTTCGGACCTCGCCCGCATGGTGAAGGAATTCGGCCCGCTGCCCTTCCCGGAAGCCGCGGAATACATCCGCCAGGGCGCGCTCGGCCTCCAGCACGCGCACGAACACGACCTGATCCACCGCGACATCAAGCCCTCCAACATGCTCGTCAGCGGCGAGCGCGCGCTCCCCGGTACCGACGGCATCGCCATCGTGCGCATCCTCGACATGGGGCTTGTGCGTTCCCTCATCGAGGAGAACGACGCCGCGAACACCGAACTGACTCGCGACGGCACGGTCGTTGGTACGCCGGATTACATGGCCCCGGAACAGGCGAAAAACTCCAGCACCGTCGATCGCCGCGCCGACATCTATTCCCTCGGCTGCACGCTCTATTACCTCCTGACCGGCAAGCCCCCCTTCCCCGACGGCACGCCCATCGACAAGCTGCTCCGGCATCAACTCGATCCACCGCCGGAGATCCGCAAGCAGCGGCCCGACGTGCCGGACGAGATGATGCGGGCCATGCTGAAGATGATGGCGAAGCGGCCCGAGGACCGGCTTCAAACGGCCGACGAAGTCGCCAAGGTCTTGGCCCAGTTCACCGCGGAAGGACTGGCGAACGTCCCGGAGATCGTGTTGACGATGCCGGATCACGTACCCGCCGCGGGCGCGGCGGCCGTGCCGGGCGGGGACACGGCCGCTCAGCCGGCGGTTCGGGTGTTGGAAGCGGAAGTGGTCTCGCGTGCCCCCAAACCGAAACCTGCGGTTCGGAAATCCGTACGGCTCGTTCCGCGCGAAGCGGACAGCCATGACGCCGTGCCGGTCAGCCCCATCGCAACGCGGCGGAAGGGATCGTCGGGCGACGGGACGCGCAGCGCCCCCGGTTCGAGCGACGATACGCGCAGCCGGGATACCGAAGCCGAACTCGCACGTAAGAAACGGATTGCGAAGTCGCGACAGTCGAACAAGAAACGGCGTCAGGATACGAATTGGGTCCCGATCGCGCTGGGAATGACCGGCATCGCCATCCTCGCGATCGCGGGCTGGCTGGTGTTCAAGCCCAAGCCGGAAGTCAAGGTTCCGGTCGTCGAACAGAAACCGTCCGAACCGCCGCCCCCCGTCGTGGTAGCCTCGCTGCCGCCCGCCTGGATCAACCTTCCGGAACAGACGGCGGCGGCCATCGTGGTTCATCCGGGCACGGTGTGGCCGGCGGCGCGCGATCGTGTCGGCACGCGACTCCAGAAAACCATGGAGCACCTCGCGACCAAATTCCAGTTCGATGCCCGCGCCGGCGAACGCTACACGATCGCCCTCGCTCCCGGCCGTTCCACCTCCTTTGCCGCGACCCTGGAGGGGGACCATCTCGATGCGGCCTGGCGCGCACGACTCGAGAAGTGGCCCGACATGAAATCGGAGGCGATCGGCGAGGGCCTCAAGCTGAAATTCGGTCCCGCGCCGGCCCGGATCTTTGGCCTGTTGGCCCCGTCGCGGCGCGGCTACACGCTCGCGAACGACGAACCGTTCCTCCTTGATCTCGCCCGACGCGCCGCCAACCGCAAGCCGAAACTGGCCGAGGATTTCCTCGCGGCCCTGCCCGATCCCGCCGATCCCGACCGGCCGGCGTTCACCTTCGTCGCCTCCGGCGATTGGAACATACCGGACGGGCTTTCCCTCGCGGAACTCGGTGTCGAGCGGATTGCGCTCCACGCCCGGTTCGACGGTTCCGCGTTCAAGGTCGATCTGGAGATCGCCGGCCCCTCGAAGGAATCCGTCGGCGAATTCGTGAATCGCAAGCTCTGGAGCGCGATCAACGAACCGTATCCGGGAATGAAACCGATCGCGACGGCCGTTCTGCTGAACACGGCGAACGATGGCTGGGACATGGCGGGGAAACTCCATCGCCTGAAGAAGTCCGAGACGAACGTCTGGGAGATCGCCGCATTGATGAGTTGGATCGAAAAGCTGATACCGAATTGATGGACGATGGCCGTGGGAGGGGCCGGGCGGCGAATGCAGCCCGGCCCGGTGCGGATCATTTCACGAGCGTGACTTCGAAGACCAGGGTGGCGTTCGGCGGGATCGTGCCGGGGATGCCGCGGGCGCCATAGGCCATCGGTCCGGGGATCAGAAGCCGGCGGGTGCCTCCGGGCTTCATGCCGGGAATCCCTTTTTGCCAGCCGGCGATGACGCCAGAGAGCGGGAACGAGATCGGTTGGCCGCGATCGACGCTGCTGTCGAACTTGGTGCCATCGGTAAGCCAGCCGGTGTAGTGGCAGGTCACGGTCGCGCCGGCGGGCACGGCGGTACCGCTGCCTTCGGTCACATCCCAAAGCTTGAGACCGCCGCCGATGTCCTTCCACTCGGGGCCGTCGATCGTTGGAAATTGCATGGCGTGTACTTTCGGTAGGGCGGGCCGTGTCTCCGTGGCCCACCGGGGATGAAGAAACTACTTCGATTCGAACAGTTCGATTCGGAAAATCAGGTCGGCCTTCGCGGGAATCGTGGGCGGGCTACCGGCTTCGCCGTAGGCCAGATTCCAGGGGATATAGAGATAACGCACGCCGCCGGGTTTCATGCCGGGGATGCCCTTCTGCCAGCCTTGAATCAGATCACCGAGAGGAAATTCGGCCTTTTCGTCCCGCTGAACGCTCGAGTCGAACACTTTTCCGTCGAGGGTCCATCCGGTGTAATGAATCGTTACTGTGGCATCGGGCTTGGCACTATTGCCCTTGCCTTCGGTCACGTCCCACTGTTTCAATCCTTCAACGCCGGCGACGGCCTTCCATTCCTTCGCGTCCGCCTTCGGCACGTTGTGCGCTTCAAACAGTTCAATCTCGAAGATCAGATCGGCTTTCGCGGGGATGCGCGGCGGCCGGCCGTCTTCGCCGTATGCGAGCTTCCACGGAATGTGCAGACGGCGCACCCCGCCGGGCTTCATGCCGGGAATCCCCTTCTGCCAGCCAGGGATCAGCCGCGAGAGTGGGAAGGTGGCTTTTTTCTCGCGTGTGACGCTGCTGTCGAATACCGCACCGTCGGTGAACCAGCCGGTGTAGTGGATGGTGACGAGGGCATTGGCCGTGGTCGCGTCGCCCTTGCCTTCCTTCACGTCCCAGATTTTCAGGCCGTCAGCGTCTTTCAGTTCCTTCCACTCCTTGGCATCGAGGGGCGGGAGTTTCGGGGCGACCTTTTTGTCTTCGGCGAAGGCCGCGCCAGCGATCAGCATCGCGGAGCACGCCAGTAGAGTGCGCAGCATCAAGTGTCCTCTCGGAGGTATCAACGGTTATCGGGCAGAAATCAGTTTGACTTCGAAGATCAGGTCGGCGCGGGGTGGAATGCCGGGTCGGCCGTTTTCGCCGTAGGCCATCGGGAACGGGATGTAGAGTCGGCGAATGCCACCCGGTTTCATGCCCGGAACCCCTTTCATCCAGCCTTCGATCAACCCGCCGGCGAGTGACGCGGAGAACGCCTGGCCGCGATCGGGTTTGAGCTTGGCGCGGCTGCTGTCGAACAAGGTGCCGTTGAGCAACCATCCCGCGTAGTGCATCGTCACGTCGGCTCCCGGCCGGCACGGTTCCCCATCGCCTTCCTTGACGTCCCAGATTTTGAGGCCGTTGCCGATGTCCTTCCATTCGGGCGCATCGGCCGGCGGGACGCTGTCGACCATGCCGTCGTCGTTACCGGCCGGCGCGGAGACCCCGGCGTTTGTCGGGGCGTTGGGTTTGGCCGGTCCAGCCTTGGGTTCGTCTTTATCCCCTTGCATGCCGATCAAGAGGCCAATGATCACGAGGGCCACCGAAATCGCGAGGGCGGGAACGACGATCTTCATCATCTGTTCCTTGTTGGGCCGATCGCTCATGGATAGACTGCTCCGCGTATAAGGATCGTTCCATTGTAGCCGCGAGGGGGCGAGTGTCCTCCGGGAGCGGTTCATCTTCCGGGGAACCCGCCGTGCGCATCGCCATGTCCATCACCCTGATCGCGTTGTCCGTTCCGATGGCGCAAGCGGACGAAAAGGCCGCCGAGGCCGCGTTCCAGAAAGCGGTCGCCCACGCCGCGAAGCGCGAACACGACAAGGCCGTTGAAGCGTTCACCGAGTCGATCAAGGCCGACGGCAATACACCTCTCGTATTCGACCGCCGCGGCGACTCGTATTTGAAGCTCGGAAAGTTCAGCGAAGCCATCGCGGACTTCGATGTCTACCTGAAAGCCAACCCCAAGCACGAGCCGGAACACTGGCGGCGCGGCATCGCCTATTACTACGCTGGCAAGCACAAGGAAGGCGTCAAACAGTTCGAGACCCACAAGACCGTAAACCCGCAGGACGTGGAGAACGCGGTGTGGCACTATCTCTGCAATGCCAAGGTGATCGGCAAGGAGAAAGCTGCGAAGGAATTGATCGACGTGACAAAGGATCCCCGCGTACCGATGGCGGAGATCCAAAAACTGTTCGCCGGCAAGCTGAAGGCGGAGGACGTGATGGCCGCCGCCAACAAGGTGGACGAGAAGTCCGAAGCCGGCAAGGAGGCCCGCTTCTACGGCCACCTCTACGTCGCGCTCTGGTACGAATCCGAGGGGAACGACAAGAAGGTGATCGAACACCTGACACCGGCCGTGGAGAAATACGTCATCAGCCACTACATGTGGGACGTCGCCAAGGTGCACCTCGCGTGGACGAAGGGAAAGACGAAGTAACGGCGGAGCCGTGGAGGGGGAGCGCACCCATGACGACCGGCGATCCGTTCCCGTCACTGCCGATCGATTTCGGCCGTTTTCGCATCGTCAGCCTTCTGGGCCGGGGGGCGGGATGGGGGCCGTCTACCTGGCCGAGGACCTGCGGCTCGGCCGACGCAAGATCGCGCTGAAGATCCCGACGCGATTCACCGGTGAAGAACAGACCAAGCGATTCCTTTGCGAGGCGCGCGCCGCCGCGATCCTCGATCACCCCCACATCTGTCCGGTCTACGACATCGGCGACGAGGGGGGCCGGCCGTATCTGGCGATGAAGTTCCTTGCCGGGCGAACGCTCTCTCGCGAAGTCTCCCCGCGGAAGCCCTGGGACGAATCGCGCGCGATCCGCATCGTGGCCACCATCGCGCGGGCGCTGCACTATGCCCACGAACAGGGGGTGATTCATCGCGATCTCAAACCGGCGAACGTGATCCTGAACGACGATGATTCACCCATCGTCATGGATTTCGGCCTGGCGAAACTCGAAGGTGCAACGACTCTCACCTACCACGGCGCGATCTTCGGAACGCCCGCGTACATGTCCCTCGAACAGGCGCGCGGCGAGCTGCACGAAATCGGCCCCTGGTCGGATGTCTATTCACTCGGCGTGACGCTGTTTGAACTTCTGACAGGTCGGACGCCGTTCGTGGGCACTCCCGTCAACATCATCGCACAGTTGCTGTCCGATCCCGCACCGAACATCCGCAGCCTGCGCGTCGACGTGAGCGATGCTGTCGAAGAGATTCTCGCCCGCGCGATGGCGAAGCAGTCCGCCGACCGCTACGCCACCATGCACGAGTTTGCGGAGGACCTCGATGCCTGTCTGTTCCGCCCCTCCGGCGGCACGACACCGCCATTCCCGCGACCGTTGCCGCCGCCCGTCTCGCGGGAACCTGGCGATCGAATGATCCTCGCCTTGCCGGACAAGTCCGCGATGCCGTTCTCGTGGTGCCCGCGCGGCCAGTACATGATGGGGGCGAGCGCGAACGACTACGATGGCGAAGCCGACGAGCGACCACAACATCCCGTCGCGTTCGGCACCGGGTTCTTCCTCGCGTCCCATCCCGTCACTCGCTTGCAGTTCGCCCGATTCGCCGATGAAACCGGTTACGCCACGGACGCCGAACGCGGTGCCGGTGCGTTCTGTTTTCGCGATGGCGAATGGCGGGTCGACCGCGAGATCAACTGGCGATGGCCGGGGTTCCGACAACCGGACGACCACCCGGTTGTTGCGGTGAGTTGGTACGACTGCCAGCGTTACCTCGACTGGCTCAACGACGTCCGACCCGGCCACGGGTTCCGCCTGCCGACCGAAGCGGAATGGGAATACGCCTGCCGCGCCGGCACGACGTGGCGCTACATCTCCGGCAACGCGCCATCGGGCATGACGGCGCACTCCAACGTCGCGGCTCCTGCCCGGCGTGCGGCGCCGACGCCGACATTCGCAGACGATTACGTCTTCACCTCGGCCGTCGCCCGCTTCGCGCCCAACGAGTGGGGGCTGTACGACATGGTGGGCAATGTCTGGGAGTGGCGCGCGGACAGGTACGATGCGGCCTACTATGCCCGCTCCCCGCGTGTCGATCCGGTCAACGACGCGACCGGCACCCACCGGGTCTGCCGCGGGGGATCGGGGTCGAACAACGCCGTCGTCTGCCGCTCATCGTACCGAAACCGCTACGAACCGGAACGGGCGGTCAACATCCTCGGCTTCCGCATAGCGTTCCGCAGCGCATAACACGACATCGGAGAATTCTCGCGGCAACCGTAAAGCCAGGCGGAAAATTCCATTCTTTCTTGCCAACCGCCCGAAATCCATTTCGAAACGGCCTGCGTACCGTTACTATCTCACTCACCAATCGCTCTGTTGACTCGCCCGGTTCGTCCACCATCTCGTTCCAAGAAGGATGACCGCATGCGCACCCGCAGGTCCGCGCTCCGCCGCACCCGTCTGGCCATCGAGCACCTCGAAGACCGGACCACCCCCGCCGGATTCGCCGACCCTTTCGCCGCGAATCTGGCCATCGTCGAATCCCCGGCCGACCGCATCAACGTCGTCACCACGCTCGGCGAATCCGCTGCGACGATCCTCTCCGCACCGTTCGCCTCCGAGGTCCGCCACGTCGGTTTCGGCATCTACGCCGTCACGCTTGACACCGGCATCGCGTCCGGCGAAGCGATCACCTACTACTCCGGCTTTCCCGGCGTCGTCGCGGCCGAACCCGATCACACGATCCAGATCCAACGCACCCCGAACGACCCCTCGTATCCGAGCCTCTTCGGGATGGCGAAGATCAACGCACCGTCCGCGTGGGACACCACCACCGGTTCCGGCAACTTCGTCGTCGCCGTCATCGACAGCGGCGTCGACTACAACCACCCGGACCTCGCCGCCAATATGTGGCGGAACCCGGGCGAGATCAACGGCGACGGAATCGACAACGACGGCAACGGCATCGTCGACGACTACTTCGGCGCGAACTTCATCGGCACCAATTCCGGCAATCCGTTCGACGACAACGGTCACGGCACCCACGTCGCCGGCACCATCGGTGCCGTTGGCAACAACAGCATCGGCGTCGCCGGGGTGAACTGGGGCGTGAAGATCATGGCCCTCAAGTTCCTCTCCGCGACGGGCAGCGGTTCCACCAGCGACGCCGTCGAGGCGCTCAACTACGCGGTCGCGCGCGGCGCGAAGGTGTCCAACAACAGTTGGGGCGGCGGCGGGTACAGCAGTACGCTTTTCAACGCCATCCAGGCCGCTCAGGCGAAGGGGCACATCTTCGTCGCCGCGGCCGGGAACTCGAACGTCGACATCGACGTTTCGCCCAGCTATCCGGCCAGTTACAACCTCGCGAACGTCGTCGCCGTCGCTTCCACAACGAGCACCGATTCTCGATCGAGCTTCTCGAACTACGGCGACGTCACCGTCGACATCGCCGCGCCGGGATCGAGCATCCTCAGCACGACGCCGAACAACACCTACAGCACGTTCAGCGGCACATCGATGGCCGCACCCCACGTCGCCGGCGCCATCGCCCTGTACTGGGACGCCAACCCCGGCAAGACGGCGACCGAGGTAATCGACCTGCTGAAATCCACGGCCGATACCGTGTCGGGCCTCACCTCGGTCGTGCAGGGAGGCAAGCGGCTCAACGTCGGCGCGCTGATCGCCACGACATCGCCCCCACCGCCCCCGCCCACGGACCTCGCCGGTGCCCGCGTCACCGCCGGAACCTTCAACGGCACGACGACGCTCACCGGCGCCCGGATCACTTTCAGCGAAGCGATCAATCCGACGACCTTCACGACCGGCGACATCGTTAGCTTCACAGGGCCAAGCGGCGCTCTCACCGTCACCGGTGTCGCCCCCGTGGCGGGCACAAACGGCACGCAGTTCGATCTGACCTTCGCCACGCAATCCGTCGGCGGCGTCTACACACTCGTGCTCGGCCCGGACATCCGCGACCTCGCCGGCAATCCGATGGACCAGAACGCCAACGGCGTGAATGGCGAGAACCCCGGCGACCGATTCACGCTCACGCGAACGCTGGTCACGACAACGACGCAAACATTCTCGGCCGGCGGGCTGCCTCTCGCGATCCGCGACCTGACTACCACGACCGCGAAATTGGCGATCAACCAGGACATCACGATCGCGGACGTCAACGTGCGGTTCAGCATCTCGCACACTTACGACAGCGATCTCGTGATCCGGCTCGTCGGCCCGGGCGGGCAATCGTCCACGCTCGTGAACCGGCGCGGCGGGAGCGCAAACAACTTCAACGCGACGACGATCGACGACGAAGCCGCCACGTCGATCGCCAACGGCGCCGCGCCGTTCTCCGGCACCTACCGCCCGGAAACGACGCTGACCACCTTCGACGGCCTCAACGCCCGCGGGACCTGGTCCCTCACCGTTCAGGACATGGCCCGGCAGGACACCGGCAGTCTCACGGCGTTCTCGCTCATCGTGACCGGCACCAACGGCACGCAGCGGGTGGTGATGTTCGGGATGCGCGATGGCGAAGCGATCTCCGGAGAGGCCTTGCCCGCCACGGCGTTGATGTCCGCATTCGAATTGGAAGCCCCGATCGAACTGATACCGGCTCAAGCGGAATTGAGCGAACCGGCCAAGTTCGAAGAATCGACCGCGCCGGTGGCCGCCGAAACGGTCGAGGCCGAGTGGTGCGATCCAGTACCGGCGATGGCGGTATGGGTCGGCGAAGGAATGGACGGCGGAGAGTGGTAGTGGCGATTTTGTTTGTAGGGCGGGTCAAGGCTTTGCGCCGACCCGCCTGCAAACTCGGCGGGTCGGTGCAAAGCCTTGACCCGCCCTACTTCTTCGGTTCGCGAAGCGGTGCGGAGAAGATGTCGAGTCCCTTCAAACGGTCGAACAGCTTGGCGTCGTCGTCGGGTGTCATTTTCCGCAGCGGCGTACGCACAGGACCACAATCCAGGCCGATCATGGCCATGATCGCCTTGCCGGCGCGCAGGCCGCCGAAGTCGATGAGCGCCCGCACGAGTTGTGCGCTGGCGAATTGATGCCGGCGAGCGGCGTCGAGGTCGCCCGCGCGGAGCGCATCCAGCATGCGGTGATAGTTTGGCGCAGCGTAGTTGTAGGTGCTGCCCACGGCGCCGGTCGCCCCCAGCACAACGGCCGCGAGCAGATACTCGTCCACGCCGAACATCGCTTCGTATTTCCCGCCTGCGAGTTGAATGCACTCCTGCAGCGAGAGCAGGTCCGGGTTCGAGAACTTGACGCCGGCGAAGTTCGGGATCCGCTTGATGGCACGACGAAGCACGTCGGCGGTCGGCATCAGAACGCCGGTCGTGGAAGGTATGTCGTAATAGTAGAACGGCAACGACGGGGCGGCGGAGGCAACTTCGGCCAGGTAGTCGACCAGTTCCGCAGGGCCGGAGGGCCGGAAGTAGTAGGGGGCCGTCACGGCGACACCCGCGGCACCAATGGCGGCGGCGTGGGCGGCTAGGTCGCGCGCTTCCGCGGCGCTCGTATGCCCGGCGTGCACGATGATCTTCAGCGAACCGATGGTCGCCTTCCATGCTTCGGCGACGGCCTTGCGTTCCGTCTGGGTCAACGACGCACTTTCGCCGGTGGTGCCGCAGACGAACGCACCGCCAACGCGTGAATCGCGTAGTGAGGCGGCCAGGTCGGGAATGCGGGCGAGGTTCAAGGAACCGTCGGCGTGGAACGGCGTGAACGGGGCTGCGATCAGCCCCGCGAAGCGCGAGCTCATGGGCATCAGTCTTTCAGTTTCCAGAGGCGAATGGTTCCGTCGCGGCCGCCCGTCAGCAAGTGTTTGCCGTCGGCCGTGAAGTGGACCGCGTGGACCGTCCCCTGATGGCGGGACAGCGTGAGGATCGGCGCGGCCTTCTCGGCACTCCCGTCCAACGGAAGCTTTTCGATGTTCCAGATCTTCACGAGTCCGTCCTGACCGGCGGTCGCGAGTATCTTGCCGCAGCACGCGAAGGCGATGGACCAGATTCCTTCTTCGTGGGCGTCCTTGATCGTAGCGATCTTCTTGCCGGTGGACGTATTCCAGAGCATGATGCTGTGGTCCCAACTCGCCGTCGCCAGAATTTCGTCGTCGGGCGAGAAGGCCACGCTGTAGACTGGCCCTTCGTGACCGCGCAGATTGTGCACGGCACGTTTGTCGGTCTTGAGTTCGACCGATTCGTCGATGTTCCACAAGACTGCGGTCTTGTTGGAACTGGCCGAAGCCACGAGCGGCTTCTCGTGTGCGAACGCCACGGCGTTGATAACACCCTTGTGCATGAAGTCGAAGACCGGGACTTTGGCGTCCGCGAGTTTCCACAAGCGGACCGCACCGACCCGGTCGCCGGTAACGACCTTGTCGAGCGAGCGGTTCAAGGCCGCCGAACGGACCGAACGGTCATTGTTGATGGTTCGAACGGGCTGTCCGGAGCTGATGTTCCAGTATTTGACGGTTCCATCGTCGCTGGACGTGATCAGCATGCCTCCGTCTTCGGAGAGGTCCACCGACCAGACGGTGCCTTCGTGCGCGGGAAAACTGGTGACGGTGCCGCCGTTACCCACATCCCAAATGACGACCTGTCCGTCTTCGAGGCCCGCGACGACGGTCTTGCCGTCGCGCGATGAGGAGATCGACCAGACCGGTCCCGTCAGACGCGAGGTCATCGCGAGTTCTTTGTGACCGAGATCGGGTTGGGGAGCAGAACCTCGGGGTAGAACAGCCCAAGCTCCGAATGCGCCGAGTCCGACACCGAGGAGGAAGATTGCCGCCAGGGCGGCAATCAACCGGCGGGAGGACCCTCGGCGCGTCAGGCCGCGGATCATCCGCGAGGGTTGGATCGGGCACGCCTCCACTTTCTCCTGAGACAATCCCTTGATGCATTCCCACTTGGCGTTCAGGTCGGCCGCGAGATCCGAGGCCTTCTGGTAGCGTTTGGAAGGATCTTTTTCGAGAAGCTTGTCGATGATGTCTTCGAACCATTCGGGCACATCGGGCACGGCCACGTGTAGCGGTTCGTGGTGTTCGTCGGTCAGACGGCGCAGGACCATGAGCGGCGTCTTGGCGTCGAACGCAGGCTTGCCCGTGAGCGATTCGTAGAGGACCGAACCGAGGCTGAAAAGGTCCGAGCGGACATCGACGGTTTCGCCACGAGCCTGCTCCGGTGCCATGTAAAGGGGTGTACCGGCAACGAATCCGGTCCGGGTGAGCTTGGCGTCCTCCTCGGCGCGGGCCAGACCGAAGTCCGTGAGTTTGACCTTGTTCGTGCCGTCTTCGATGAGGATGTTGGCCGGTTTGATGTCGCGATGGATGAGAGCGTGTTCATGGGCGGCGGCGAGGCCGGCGGCGGCCTGCATGCCGATCTGCACGACTTCCGGTACGGAGAGCTTGCCGCTCTCCTTCAACTTCGATTCCAGCGTCTTGCCCTTCACCAACTGCATGACGATGTAGGGCACGCCGGCAGTCTCGCCGCTGACCTGGTGAACCGCAACGATGTTTTCGTGCGCCACCTTCGCCGCGGCCTGCGCCTCGCGGCAGAATCGCTCCCGCGCCACCGACTGCTTGGAAAGCCCCGGGTCGAGAACCTTGACCGCGACTTCACGCTTCAGCGAGGCATCCACCGCGCGAAGGACAACGCCCATTCCACCCCGACCGACCTCCTCGATGACCTCGAACGGACCAATCTTGCCGATGCGGCCCGGTGTCTTCGTCGGTTCGAGGAAGTCGAGGTTGCGGTCGGCCGGCTGCGGCGGCAGCGTGTCGCCGTCGGAATCGACATGCGTGCCGGTGATGCTGACTTCGACCTGGCTGATCGCGCTCCAGTAGGCGGATTCCTTGGGCACGGGCGGGCGCTTGAGTTCCTTCATGCAGCCGGTGAAGAGCTTGTCACCGTCGGACGCAATCTCTTCGAGCCGAGCCTGACATTCGGGGCAGCCGCAGAGGTGATCGCAGAGCACGCCTTGCCGGGCGTCGGTGAGGTGGCCGCGCACCAACCGGCGCAACTCCTCGTCGTTCGGGCAGGCGGTCTCGGTTCCGGTTTCGACAGGCATGGTCATTCACTCCGGCGGCGCGGCGGCGGCGATCCTCACCACTGCTCGGCCTCGGCTTCGAGTTTCTGCACTTCGTCCCGCAGGCGGGCGATGACGCGGCTCTTGGCCACATACACCGCCCCGGTCGACATTTTCAACTCCGAACCCACTTCCTGCGGACTGCGGCCGTCCACGGCCGTGCCCCAAAACGCCTTCCACGTCGAGTCTTGAAATTCACTCTTCACCCGGTCCATCGCCTTTGCGGAGAGTTGCCGGCGATATTCCAATTCCCAGTCGTCCGGTTCGCCGTTGCGGTCGGGGATGCTATCGAGGCGGTCCTGGGCGGCCGAGTCACCGACCGCCTTAGGGCGATTCCGTTGACCGTTCAAAAAATTGTAAACCTTGTTCCGCGTGACGGTGTAGAGCCAGCCGCGGAATGTCCCTCGTTTCGGGTCGTACTCCATCTTGTTGGCGTTGCGGGCCACGCTGCGGAGCACTTCCTGCATCAGGTCCGCCGCGTCGGCGTCCTGCAGGCCGCGATTCCGGGCGAAGCCGTACACGACCGGCCCGTAGAGGTGCAGGAACTCCCGCCAGGCCTCCTCGTCCCGACCGTCCCGGATTCGGGCGAGCAGCGTCGCGCGCGTTAACGGCGGCTCGGCCATGCGTGTCCCTAGTCGATACCGTCCTGGTGTGGCCATCTAACACGGACAATCCCGTCCGCGATGGTATGTCGGCCATTCTAGGCGGAAAGTCCAACGGGGGACACGACTACACGCTCAGGAAATCGCGACGACAATTTTCCCGAAATGCCCCGCCGCTTCCAGATGATCGAATGCGGAGGATGCCGAGTCGAACGGGACGACACGGTCGATCGCCGGGCGGATTCGAAATCGCTCGATGAATGCCGCCAGCCCGAGGAAGTGCTCGCGCGAGCCGACATAAATGCCGGAGAGCGTGGCATTCTTGGCAATCGCGGGAAAAAGGCTTTCCGTGGGAGGCCCGAAGCCGGTCAATACGCCAACCAACGCAACTTGCCCCCCGGTCGCGACCGATGCGAGCGACTTCGCCAGCGTGCCACCGCCGCCAACCTCGACGACGTGGTCGACGCCGCGTTTCGCCGTTAAGCGGAGGATCTCCTTATCCCAATCGGGGCAGGTTCGGTAATTGACCGTATGCGCCGCGCCGAGTCTCGTCGCCCTTTCGAGTTTCGCTTCACTGCCGGAGGTCACATACACGGGGCAACCCATCGCGACGCCGATCTGGAGCGCGAAGACGGAGACGCCACCCGTACCGAGGACGAGGATCGACTCGCCAGGCTTCAACTGTCCGCGGACGACAAGCGACTGCCACGCCGTCACGCCTGCGCACGGGAGCGTCGCGGCTTCTTCGTACGAGAGATGTTCGGGAATCGGCACCAGCGCATCGGCCGGCACCGCGACGAGTTCCGCGAGCATGCCATCGCAGCCCGGCCCACCGAGCGCCGTGGCGTGATGCGCCATCGCGAACCGGCCCGCGGTCCAGCCCGTGAAGAAGTTCGGCATCACCCGGTCGCCAACGGTCACGTTCGTCACGCCCGCACCGACGGCGACTATCTCGCCCGAGCCATCCGAGAGCGGAATCCGACCCGCGACATCGCGACCGGCGAGATTCTTCAACTGAATGAGATCCCGATAATTGAGCGAGGCCGCACGCACACGCACCACGGCATGTCCCGGCCCCGGTATCGGATCCGGCCGCGTCGTCGGCACGATTCGATAGGCGTCGCCATCCTTTGCGTACTCGTAACAGCGCATCAAATGGCCTCGATCAGTTCGGCCTTCGGATAACGAACTTTGGCAAGGCCTGCGTAGGCATCGTCGGCGGCACGATAGCCGACCGTTGCGAGCACCACGCTGTGATACCCCTTCGGCGGCAAACCGAGGATATCGTCATATTTGTCGGGTTGAAACCCTTCCATCGGGCAAGCGTCGACACCCAGCATCGCCGCCGTACTGAGGAAGACGCCCAGCGCGATGAACAACTGGCGCGACATCCACTCGCGCACCTGTTCCGGCGTCGATCGCGTCAGCGAGCCGATCATCATGTTCTTGTATCCCTCCAGCGCCGCGGCGGGGATGCCCCGGGTCGACGCGCTGTGTGCGACGAGTTTCTCAGCGTCGGCCGGACCGACGTTCGCCTTGACGGCAAACACCACCAGATGGGATGCGTCCACGACCTGCTTCTGGCCCCAAGTGAACGGCAGGAGTTTCTCGCGCGTCGCCGGATCGACGACGTTGAAGAACTTCCAGGGCTGAAGGCCGTAGGACGATGGAGTAAGAACCAACGAATCTTCGAGCCGGGTCCAGGTCTCCGGGTCGATTCGTTTTGAAGGATCGAATTTCTTGCAGGCGTATCGCCAGCGGAGTTGCGCCATCACGTCTTCGGCATTCGGAACGGGCATCGGTTCATCATCCTCGAATTGGTGGCACGCCGGACAGACCAGCGCAGGAAGACTGACTGGTGAACATGCCAATCATGGTAGGCGGATTCTGGCCGCCGTCGCCACCAACCATAAAGTCCCACCATGAAAGCCATCCAACTGGAAAAGCCCGAAGCGTTCCGAGTTATCGACGTGCCGGAACCCTCCGCACCCGGCCCCGGCGACGCCGTCGTGCGCATTCACCGCGTCGGCATCTGTGGCACCGACTTTTCCGGCTACCTCGGCAAGATGCCGTTCTTCAGTTACCCGCGCATCCCCGGCCACGAACTCGGCGTGGAAGTCGTCGCCGTCGGCCCCGGTGTGGCGAATGTGAAGCCCGGCGACCGCTGCAGCATCGAGCCGTACATCAACTGCCAGAAATGCTATTCCTGCGTGCGCGGCTACACGAACTGCTGCATGCACCACCAGACACTCGGCGTGCATTGCGACGGCGGCCTGCAACGGCTCTTCACCATCCCCGCCCGCAAACTGCACGTCAGCTCGAAGCTCACCTACGACCAACTCGCCCTCGTCGAGACGCTCGGCATCGGCTGCCACGCCGTCAACCGCGCCGCCCCGAAGCCGAGCGAGACGATCCTCGTCATCGGCGCCGGCCCCATCGGCCTGAGCGCCATCGTCTTCGCCAAACTCTCCGGTGCCCGGACGATCGTGCTCGACATCAACGAACAGCGATTGGCCTTCTGCCGGGAACGGATGGGAATCGAACATACCGTCCGCGCCGACGGCACGGAGTTGAAGCGCATCGAGGACCTGACCGCCGGCAACTGGGCCGATGTGGTCATCGACGCAACCGGCAGCAACAAGTCGATGGTGAACGCGATGAACTTCGTCGCCTTCGCCGGCAAGCTGGTCTTCGTCGGCATCACGAACCAGGAGATCGCCTTCACGCAGCCGCTCATGCACCGGCGCGAGATGAGTTTCCTCGCCAGCCGGAATGCCCTGACGGCGGAGTTCACGCAGATCATCCGACAGATCGAAGACGGAATGATTGATACGAAGCCGTGGATCACGCACCATGCCGGGTTCGACGAGATGATCGAGTTGTTCCCGAAATGGATGAAACCGGAGACGGGCGTCATCAAGGCCGTCGTGGAGATCGAGTGAATCTGTCATTTTGCATTCCTCATTTTGCAATGGTCCATACATGTTCGGATCAAGGCAAAATGAGGAATGAAAAATGCAAAACTCAATCTATGAGTCAAAGAATGAAATCCGCCGTCACCGTCAGCCTCGTACCCGAAGCGAAGTCGGGGCCGTTCGTGTTCCACGACGACCTGCCGGGCGCGTGCCGGACGGCGAAGGAACTCGGCTTCGATGCGATCGAACTGTTCGCCCCCGGCCCGGATGCGGTGCCGGAGAACGAGTTGCGAACAATCCTCAACGATCACGGTCTCATGCTCGCCGCCGTCGGAACGGGGGCGGGCTGGGTACGGCACAAGCTGACGCTCTCGAACACCTCCGCGGGGGAACGCCGCAAGGCGGTCGACTTCGTGAAGTCGATGATCGACTACGGCGCGGCATTCGGCGCCTCCGCCATCATCGGTTCGATGCAGGGCCGCTGGGGCGACGGAATGGACCGCGAAACGGGAATGGCGAATCTCATTGAATCGTTGCGCACCCTTGCTGACCGGCCGCTGCTCTATGAACCGCTCAACCGGTACGAGACGAACTTCGCGACGCGGCTGGAAGACGGCGTTCGACTGCTGGAAATGGTGAAGAGCGAATCGCTCAAACTGCTCGCCGACCTGTTCCACATGAACATCGAGGAGACGAACCTGGCGGACGCCCTGCGCGCCGCCGGGCCGCACATCGGGCACGTCCACCTCGCGGACTCGAACCGCCGCCCGGCGGGGTACGGCCACACCGACTTCGCGCCGATCGGGCGCGTGTTGAACGAGATCGGTTACGCCGGGTTCGTCTCCGCCGAGGCGTTCCCGCACCCCGATTCGCGCGGCGCGGCCGAGGCCACGATCCGCGCGTTCCGCACTCACTTCTGCGCCAAACGCTGACCCTTCGTCCGGGACTTGGTCGGCACCGGGATCGCGTCCGGCGGCGCTTTCAGCGATTCGAGGAATCTCACCACGGCCGTCTGGTCGGCGGGCGCGAGCTTCTGGTATTTCGCGGTCACCCCTTTCGCGTCGCCCATGTGTGCAGCGATGGCGGCGGCGAGCGTCGGGGCGCTGCCGTCGTGCAGGTACGGCGCGGAGTCGGCCACGCCCCAGAGCGGCGGCGTCTTCCATTGCTGCGGTTCGGCGACGTGGCTCGGCCTCGCGAACTCCGCCGGCGGTTCCGGGCCGTAGCGGTCGAAGGTTCCGCTCGGACTGGGATCCTCCAGCGAGTAGAGCAGAAAATCCGAATACACGCCCTTCACGCCGCCAAGGTCCGGCACATGGCACTTCGCGCAGCCGATCTCGCGGAACAGTTGCTTGCCGTGCTCCGATTCCGTCGTGGACATTTCGATCGGCTTGGGCAGCGTATCCACGAACGCGAGGAGGTTGCGGAATTGCGTCTTATCCAGGTCGGGCGGCGCGTCGGCGGCGTCCGGCTTGTGGAGCGGCTTCGCCTGCTTGGTGTAAGACGTGCCGAGGCCCAGTTCGTTCGCGCAGGCCCCGGCGACGAAATCGCGCAGCGAGGCCACGTTGCCCTTCCAGCCGAACCGGCCGATGCGCCCGTCGTCGGTGACGGGGATGCGGCCGACGGGTACGTGATCGAAGTCCAACTTCATTTCGCGGAGCATGTTGGACGCGCTGCGGTCGCGGTGGTTGGCGCGGATCGCTTTCTCGGAGATCCGGTCGATCCAGCCGATGCCGAAGAGCGCGGTCGACTGCACGTCGTGGGTGCGCACGGGGTCGAAGGGGGGCGGCGGTGGCGGCGGACCGGGGACGTAGCCGCAGTGGCCCGGGGGCGGCGGAGGCGGTGGGGGCGGCGGCGGGAACTTCACCGTCGGGTGCTGGAGTTGCAGGAGCTTGATCGATTCCTTGTCGCTGGAAGTCACGGCGAAATCGTGGAGGACGCCGGTCTTGTAATCGGACATTCCCGGCCGGGGTAAAATTTCGAAGTGGGTGGCGTTGTGACCGACTTCGCCCCCGCCGCCGACGCCGCCCTGAAAGTGGCAGAAGACACAGGACTTGGCGTTAAAGACCGGTCCGAGACCATCTCCGTGGGCGAGCGGATCGTTGGCGGCCCATTCGTGTTCGAAGAGTTCGCGGCCGGCGGCCTTTTCGGCGGCGGAGGCGCTTGGCCCCCACCAGACCGGCAGACCGTCGGACAGGAACTGCCAGTAGCCCACCGCGAGCGCCACCGCGAGGATCGACCCGCCGAAGACTCGGCGCTGGGATTGGAGCGAAAGCCGCGGGCGTTCCTTGCGAGCCATGTTGAAGCTCCGAGACATGTTCTTCGATCCTAACCGGCGGCCCGGCGCGGGACAAGCGCGAACCGCGCGAGTTGACCTTGGCGCGGAACGCCCGGCACGGCACAGTACGGGGACGGATTTCGTCACACGCAGGAGGATTCACCCATGCGCAACCTCTTGGCCCTGCTCGGCCTCATCATCGTCGTGTTCTTCACCGTCGGCTACTTCCGCGGCTGGTACACGTTCAACATGTCCACGGGAACCGATGGCAAAACGAACGTGAACATCGGCGTGGACCGGAACAAGGTCGGCACCGACCTCCAGGAAGGCGTGAACAAGGCCGGCGAAACCATCGACAAGCTCAAGACGAAGCCGACGACCGATCCCCAGGTTCAACCGGCGGCGGGCGTTCAGCCGCCGGCCGCGAGCCTGCCCGGCCCGATCGGCAAGTAGAACACCGCGAACGGGACGAGCGCGAGGCCGGCCTGCACAAGCGCCATCGCGGCGACGCCGGCCTCCGTCCCGTAGTGCATCTGGTTGAACAAGTCCAGCGCCGCCACGGGCCACTGCGGCGGCACCACCAGTTTCCCCGCGCCCACTTCGCCCAGCGCGAGCGCCGCCACTGCCGCCGCCGCCAGCCCCATCGCGCCCGCCGTCTGCGGCCGACCGACCATCGTCCACGCGTCCGCCCCGTCGAGCACTGCCAGTTCGTACAACCCCTTCGGAATCGCCCGGATCGCCGGCAGAAGGATCGCCACGGCCACCGGAAAATACCGGATCGCCGACGCCCACATCCCCGGCAACGGCGATGGCTGGTCGTACAGCAGCGACCGCAACGGCGGGAAACCCGGCTTCACGCCGATGGCGGCGAATACCCCTTCTTCGAGTGCGAGCAGCAGGTCGATGCACTCTTTCAGCCCAAGGCCGACGATCGGCGCGGGGGCGAAGGCGAGGACCACGGCGGCCGCGACGAGCGCGCCGGAGCGATCGCGCAGGCTCCAGCACAGGCGCGCCGCGAGCCACGCCGTCGCGAGACCGGTGGCGAGGGCCGCGAGGAGATTCGCCGGGAAGGTCGTTCCCGAGACGAGGAAGGTGCGGCGCAATTGCGAGGCGAGGTTTGCGAGGCTCCAGCCGTCGGCGGAGAGGCCGGCCTTCCAAACGAGCGCCGTGAGCGGTACGAGAACGACGAAACCGACGAGAGGAACAGCGAGAGGCGAACCGGCGATCGGCAGGCTCCGTGGTTCGATCGTGGTCGATTCCGGCGGCCAGAACCGCCGTTCGATCCGCCGCGCGAGCAGGGTCGCGCCCGTGCCCGCCAACAACCACACCGGTACGGTCGCGGCGACGGCGGCGCCGACGCCGGCGGGATCGCCGACGATCCGCGCGTAGGTCTCCTCCGCGAAGGTGCGCACCATCATCGTGTCGGTGACGGCGATTTCGGTGGCAGTCTGCGCCGCGATCCATCCGCCGCCGGCCGCGAGGGCAAGCGCGAGCCGCGGCGCGAGGACGCGGCGCAGGACGAACCGCGGGCCGCCTTCGAGCAAGGCCTGATCCTCGAGCGCCGGATCGGCGGCGCGCAGGCTCGCCATCGCGATCGCCGCAACCCACGGCACCGCCGCCCAGCCGTGGACCCACGCCGCGGGCAGCAGGCCCTCGTTCCACGGCCGCCAGGCGATCGTCCCCGGCCCCGCCGTGAACGGTGGCAGCCACGAGCCGAGCACGACCTGCCACGCGACGGCCTGCACGGCAAGCGGCACGAAGAGCATCGCGAGCAAGGCGAACTCTAACAGCCGGCGGCCGCGCAGATCGCTCCGTTCGAGGACGAGGCCGAGCCAACCGCCGACGGGCACGGCGACGAGCATGGCGAGCAGCGCGAGCGTGAGGCTGTGGCCCGCGAGCGCCGCGAGCCGGTCGATCTCAAATCCGACGCGCCACGCGCCGGGAACGCGGAACGCCTCCCGCAGGGCGCATGCGAGCGGTGCGAGCAGGACGCCAACGAAAAAAGCCCGGGGAACGATGTCCCCGGGCTTGAAGATTCGGCGCATTGCTTACGCCTTCTCTTCGAGCATGTCCCAACCCTTGCGGTACTCGTACTTGATGTACTGGGCCGCGTCCTTGTTCCCCTTGCACTCGAGCGTTTCGGCGTTGAATTCGAACGCCTGACCGGTGCGGATGGCGACGTTGCCAAGCACGAACGCCCCGGCAAGATAGCCGGCGTAGTCGAAGTTCGAGAGGGCGTGGTCCGGCTTGCCGGCCTTGATCGCCTCGACCCATTCCTTCTTGTTGTTCAGGTCGAAGTCGCCGCTCCAGGCCTTGAACTTCTCGGGGGTCTTGGTGTTGATCCCCTTGAACGCTTCTTCGGGGCCGAAGAACACTTCCGCGCCGTAGTCGCTCGGCGAGTAGATGTAGCCCTTCTCGCCGATGATGATGCTGCCGCTGTTGACGAGGGCTTTCTTGCGCTTCTCGTCGGTGTCGATGGCGAGCGCCTTCTTGACCCATTCTTCGGGCGGCTGGAGTTTCTTGCCGTCCTTGCCCTTGCCTTCGTACCAGTGGACGGTGACGGGCGGCAGATCTCCGCGGGCGGGGAACTCGAGGACGACGTGGGCGGAGCTGGGGCAGGTTTCGTCGTTGACGTCGGTGGCGGTCGCGGAGACCTTCACGGGCATCTGGAGTTTGCAGGCCATGAAGGCCATGTTGGCGGTGTGGCAGGCCATGTCGCCGATGGCGCCGGTGCCGAAGGTCCACCAGCCGCGCCAGTTGAAATCGTGATAGCAGCCGCGCTTGCCCTTGTTGGGGCCGTGGGCGTAGGGCCGTTCCGGCGCCGGCCCGAGGTACGATTGCCAGTCGAGGTAGGCGGGAGCGTCGACCGGTTCGTAACGCTTCATCACGGTCGGGGCTTGCGGCCACACGGGGCGGTTCGTCCAGACGTGGACTTCCTTGACGTGGCCGAGCGTGCCGTTGTGGACGAGTTCGACGGCGCGGCGGAGGCCCTGCAGAGTGGTGCCCTGGTTGCCCATCTGGGTGCAGACGCCGTTGGCCTTCGCGACCTTGCGGAGCAGGTCGTTTTCGAACACGGTGCGGGCGAGGGGCTTCTGGACGTAGACGTGCTTCTTGGCCCGCATCGCCATGGCGGCCGGCAGGGCGTGCATGTGGTCCGGCGTGCTGATGGTGAACGCGTCCACGGTCTTCATGAACTGGGCGTCGTCGAAAAGCTTGCGGAAGTCCTGGACGGCTTTCGCCATCGGCCACTTCTTCTGCTTGTTGCCGAGGTAGTCCTTGTCAACGTCGCACAGGCCGACGACTTCCATGAGGCTGCCGGCGTGGTCGATGTCGCTGGAGCCTTTGCCCCCGACGCCGATGCCCGCGACGCGGAGCCGGTCGTTGGCGCCGTACGCCTTCGTGACGGAAAACGCCGGGCCGGTGAAAAGGTAGCCGAGGCTGCCGGCCGTGCCGAGTTGCACGAATCGTCGACGATTCAATCGCGCGCTCATGGAAGGAGTTCCGGAGAGGACAAGGGGAAGTACGGGTGGGCACCGGCGAACCGGTGAGGGACAGTGTAGACGGGCCGGGCGCGATCCGCAACCGTCCGAATCACTTCGCCGGCAATTCCAGCGCGATCAGGTTCTTCTCGTCGCGCAGGTAGACCACGCCGTTGACGAGCGCCGGATGCGCCCAGGTCACGCCGCACACCTTCGACCGCGCCAGTTCCTTGTATTCCTTCTCACTCGACTCGAACAACGAGAGATAGCCGTTGTCGTCCAGCATCAGCAGCTTGTCGTCGCCGGTGCGGATCAGCGCCGCGTGATAGCGGCCGACCTTCTCCTTCTCCCACTTCACCTCGCCGGTCGCGATCTCGACACAACGCAGGGTGACGGTCGGGTTCGTCAGCGTCGCCGCTCCGTTGATCATGAACAGGTATTTTCCGACCGCGACGGGAGTCGAGAAGTAGCAGGTCAGCTTGGGCTTGCTCCAGACCTTCTCCGGGGCGATCTTTCCGTCCTTCTCCACCAGTTTGAGGGCAACGCTGCCGGCGGTCACGGAACTGCCGATGAGCAAGCCGTCGGCGAGGACGGGCGCGGTCGAGCTTTCGTTGAGCAGATCCTTGAAGCCGAGAGACCATTCCTTCGTCCCCTTCGCGTCGAGGCCGACGAGGTTCGCCCCGGTGAGGAAGACCAGTTTCTGCCGGTCGCCTTCGCCGTAGACGAGCGGCGTGGAGTAGCTGGCAGCGTCGTCCGTGGTCTTCCACTTCACATTGCCGTTCGCGACGTCGAAGCCGACGATGCCACGCCCCTTCCCACCGACCATGACGACGACGGTGTCGCCGACGACCGTCGGTGAGGTCGAGACGCCGAAAAAGAGGTTCTTCGTCTGGAACTGTTTGAGGGTCTCCACCTTCCAGAGGATCTTGCCGGTCTTCGCGTCCCACGCGGCGAGGATGCCGGTGCTGCCGAGCGTGAAGACCTTCCCGTCGGCGATGGCGGGCGTGCCGCGCGGGCCTTTGCCGAACGGCGGCGTGTACGCCTCGCGCTCGTAGCCCTTGCCCCACTTCAATTCGCCGGTCTTCGCGTCGTACGCCGCCAGCGCATCGGCGTTTTCCCCGTCGGGCTGGTAGAAGGCGTACACGAGTCCATCGGCGAACACCGGCGAGGCGTGGGCATGGCCGACCGGCTTCTTCCACAGCAACTTCGGCGCCCCGGTCCACGGCGCGACTGTCTCCTTCGTCGTGCTGTCGCGCTTCGGGCCGAGGAACTGCGGCCAGTCGGCCCGCAGGAATTCGGCGGAGATCAAAACCGCGACCGATACCAGGAACGAACGCATGGAGAACCTCACGCGAGGAGGGGCAACGACCGCCGCGACGACGGCGCGGGGGCGGGCGGCTCCGCTTCATTCAGAAATACGTGTAGCGGCGCGTATCGCCATCCGGTACCGAATTCGTCCGCCAGCGATTTCATCTTCGCGATCGCGGCCTCCGTCAATGGACCTTGTTGGTCCTGGAACGCGGGATCGCAGAAGTAGATGCGGCAGCCCAGCGGCCGGTGCGCCCGCGCCGTGCAACGATTATCGATTTGGAACGGACAGCCGTCCCGCGTCACGGGCTGCTCGTACGGCAGGCCCGCCTCCAGCAGGATCTCGGCTTCGAACAGACTCAAAAAGAGCGTATGCCCGTACTCCGTGAACCGGCAGCAACGCCCGGAGGCATCGCACTTCGGCGCCGCCCCGGCGATCGCCGCATCGACCTCCGCGTAGATCGTCCGCAATCGCTCCCGCAGTTCCGCGTTCATTCCATCAATATAAGTGCCCCTATGAAACTCTGCATCAGTCAGACCTGTACGCTCGCCACGCCGTTCGCCGACGACATCGCCGGCCTCGCCGACGGCGGTTGCCATTCCATCGAAGTCTGGCTCACCAAACTCGAACAACACCTTGAACGCGAATCGGTCGATTCGACGAAACGGCTCCTCGCCGATCGCGGCGTCGAACTCCTCGCGGCCGCCTACCACGGGGGGCTGTTGCTCTCGCAAGGCGAAGCCCGTCGGCTCGCGTTCGATCACTTCCAGCGCCGCCTCGAACTCTGCCAGCAATTTGGAATCCCGACGCTCCTCGTCGCCGCCGACTTCCAGCGCCAACCCGATCAATCGGATCTCGGCCGGGCGATCGTCTCGCTCGCGCAGGCGGCGCAGTGGGCCGCCGGCTTCGATGTCCGCCTCGGCCTCGAATTCCGAGGTTCCGACGCCTTTTGCACCAACCTCGAAACGGCGCTGCTGCTCGTCGAACAATCCGGCGAGCCGAACGTCGGCATCTGCCTCGACGCCTTCCACTACCACAAAGGGCCGAGTAAACCCGAAGACCTGGAACGCCTGACGAACGCGAACCTCGCGCATGTTCAGCTGTGCGACGTGCCCGGCGTGCCGCGCGAGTTGATGACCGATTCCGACCGCGTCTTCCCCGGCGAGGGCGATTTCCGCCTCGCACCGATCGTGGACACCCTCAAGCGGATTGGCTACACGGCTGCCGTCTCGCTGGAGGTGATGAATCCGATGATTCGACAATCGAAGCCGACGCAAGTCGCGGAACTGGGGATGACGGCACTGAAACGTACAATCTCGGAATGAATGCCCCCTCGCTTCGCCGCACCTTCGTCACGGACTTCGACGGTACGCTCACGCGGCAGGACTTCTACAACCTCTTCCTCGAACAACTTTATCCCGCCGACGCGCCGGACCAGTGGGCCGCGTTCTGCGAAGGCAAAATCACGCACTTCGAGTGCCTGCGGAACATTTATGCGCACGTCCCCGTCGGCGAAGCAGGCCTCGAACGATTCCTCGATCAGATCGAACTGCCGCCGAACTTCCCGACCCTCCTCGCATCGCTGCGCGCCGCCGGCTGGGAGGTGGTGATCGCGTCCGCCGGCAGCCGGTGGTACATCGAACGGCTGCTGGCGCGGGAACGGGTCTCGCTTCCGGTGCACACGAATCATGGCCGGATCGTCGACGGCCGGCTCGTCATGGAACTGCCGACGGAGTCGCCGTTCTTCCACCCGCACGCCGGGATCGACAAGGCCGCCGTCGTGAAGTCGTTCCAGGACGACGGCCGCGAGGTCGCGTTCGCCGGCGATGGCATCACGGATATCGCCCCCGTGCTGCTCGTACCGCCGGGCCTGCGCTTTGCGACCGGGTACCTCGCCGCCCGCTTGAAGGAACGCGGCGAACCGTTCCGCGCGTTCAACGAATGGTCCGAGATCGTCGGCATGCTGTTGAAATGAAAGAGGCCCGCGGACAGTCGTCCGCGGGCCTCCGATTCCGTCGTTCGATTTACCAACGGATGATCGCTTCGATGCCGGCGGTGAATAGGTCGCGATCGCGGCCTTCAAAGGCCGGACCGTCCGCGTTGTAGTCATAGCGAACGAACGGTTGGAACATCAGCCAATCCTTCGGCTGGTACTTCAATCCGTAAGTCACTTCCGTGTAGAGGCCTTCCGTACCGGTCCGAATGCCTTGCGAGTCCACGAACAATTCCGTCCGGAACTGCGACGTGAACTTGTCATTGTGCTTCAAGAACAGATAGTTCACCACGCCGTACCAGTTGGCCGAGCCGACGCCCGGGAAATTGTCCTGGTGGGAGTACGTGCCATCCAGAACATAGGTTAGGTCCTCGTTGATCTTGCGAATGATCTGGAGGTTGTAGGTATTGTAGATGTTGAAGGCTTCGCGGACATTGTACCGCGGGTTCGTGATCACCGTGTTGAACAGAACCTGCGTGTCCCCGTCTTTCGGCGCCCACTTGAGCTGACCCAGATACGTGGCCCGGTTGCTCGGGTCGATGAAGTTGTCGGAGCCGACGGCGATACCATTGCTCATCGTCCAGGTATCGTTGAGTGGCGTGATCGCCCAGACGCCGGTGTGGGTGAACGGGTTGTATTGGAACCCGTACGATCGGCTGACGAACGGGTTTTCGGCACCGGGACCGACTTCGTACGAACAGTGCGTGGCGAAGCGGCCGACGCGAACCGTGGTGCCCTCGGGTCCGACGCTCGGCAAGAACGCTTCGACGTAGGCCGCGTAGATGTCCGAAGGGTAGTTCCGCGGTCCGCCGTTGTTCCCGTTCCGCAACTGGTTGTCGAACGCGCCGCGAGGAACGGTAAACCGGGCGTCCGTACCGACGAACGCATCGACGTGGTATCCGAATTGGAATTCCTTCTTCGAGGGGTCGATCGCCTTTTCGATGCGTAGCCACGTCTGGTTCATCTGGAACTCGTTGGCGCGGTCGTTGAACGTCGTCGGCAGATTCGTCTTGCTGGCCGAACTCGCCGTGTAGTTCATCTGCGTCCAGCCATAGATTCGGACCCCGCGATCCGAGAGTGTCTGGCCGAATCGCGTCCCTTCGAGCAGTTTCTCGACGAAGTACTTTGTCACTTCGGGCGCGGGTTCCTCGGCCGGGGCGCAGGTCGTGCAGGGGGCCGCTTCGGCCACCGGCATGGCCATCGGCGCCGTCATCGGAGCGGCCTTCGCCATCGGCATGGGCATCGGGGCGGGGGCTTGTCCGGCCGCCAGCCACGAGCCCAACAGCATCGTGGTCAACATGCGTGTCTTCCTAACTGAGAGGAGTGACGTTCTTGGGCATCCCGCCCAGACCGGTACATCCGTTCGTCCGGCTTACCCCCTTTTTCGGTCGGAACCCGTGAAAACGAGCAGATTGATACCGTGGGAATATCGGCAACCTGCGGAACTCCGCCACTACCCCCGGCACAAATTACCATCGAACCGCAGTCGAATTCGTCGTGCGTTACGATTGGGCACGATCTGCAGGCATGGCGAGCACGCAAATGCCGGCAGAACCGGAACATCCGGCAGGGTTCCGCTTGTACCCTCCGCGGATGCCGCGTAGCCTAAACGTGAGGTCTCAGGAGGTTTTTCGTGCGGTTGACGCTTTTCCTGCCGCACCTCGCCGTGACCGGCGGGTTGGGGGTGCATTGCCGGTGCCTGCTCGACGCCCTGCTGCGCACCGCCCATGTTGACGACCGCCTGACCGTGCTCGCCCCGGCCGATCCGAAACAACTCTTCCCCAATTCCGGCCTCGACGACGGTGCCCGACCGCTGCTAAGCCATCCCCACGTCGCGTTCGTCCCGGTCCAATGGCCGACCGTCCACCCGCTCGCGCTGCCGCTCGACCGGCCACTCGCTTCCGCCGTCCGCGACTCCCGACCCGATATCGTCTACGCCTCCTACTACACCGGTTTCGTCGACCCGCCCGCCCCGCAGGTCGTCACCTTCCACGATGCCGGTTTCCTCGACTTCCCCCACGTCTTCGGCGACACCGCCAGGCAACGCCGCGAAGCCCTCGCGATCGTCGGCCCCCGAATCGCCACGCTCCACTGCATCTCCGCCGACGCCCGCGAACGGATCTGCCGGCTGCTGCCCTTCGACCCCGCGAAAACCGCCGTCGTCTGGCACGGACTCGCCGATTCCCCGCAAGACCTTGCAACGGCCCGCAACCCATCGAACGAGCCGCTCTGGAGCGAAGGCGACCGGATCGCCGAGTGGGGCGAATACCTCTTCTCGCCGGTCGGTGCCGCCACCGGTTTCAACCGCGTCCGCAAGAACCTGCCGATCGCCATCGAGGCCTTCCGCGAGTTGGAAGGAACGCACCCGAGGGTAAAATTGATCGTCGCCAGCACGGGTGTGTTGAACGAACGAATGCTGGGCGAGTTGCTCCCGGCTCGCGAATGGGCCGGCGGGGGGATCGTGGCCGGCGCCTGGCACAGCGCCGACGACCGCATCCGCGTGCTGCCGAACCTCGACCGCGCCCCGTTCCTGCGCGCGATGGCGCACGCCCGTGCCGTAATCTACCCGTCGCGGTACGAAGGGTTCGGCTTCCCGGCGATCGAGGCGATGGCGCTCGGCGTCCCGCTACTCGCCAGCCGCGCGACCAGTATCCCCGAAGTCGCCGGCGATGCGGGCTTGCTCGTGAACCCGGACCGCCGCGACGAATTCCGCGAAGGGATGACGGCGCTGCTGACGAACGAGGCCCTCCGGAATGACCTGATCCGCCGCGGCCGGGAACGCGTCTCGCAGTTCACGCTCGAACGGATGGGCGAGGGGATGTGGAAACTCTTCCGCGGGATACCCGTCTGACGGTTCACTGTGATCCGATCGTCACGGTCTTCGAACCCGGAACGGATTCGTTGCCAGCGGGAAAGTGAAGAATGCGAGGCGATGTCTATTGGCCGTGGG
The DNA here is from genome assembly GCA_022842245.1 of Gemmataceae bacterium. GTDB lineage: Bacteria > Planctomycetota > Planctomycetia > Gemmatales > Gemmataceae > Limnoglobus. The sequence continues at coordinate 141,514 of JALHPZ010000008.1, read as the reverse complement.
CCTGCTTCGCCTCCACCTTCACGATCGCTTCCTGCTTCAGGATTTCGTCCTTCTCGTCCAGATCGTCGTCTTCAATCACGCTGTTGTCGACGTAGATGTCGGCGTTGCGGCGCGCGTATTCGGGGCCGAGTACGTCCAGCACCGTCGGCCGCGTCTTAGGATGGCTCTTCGGCAGGAAGTACCCCTCGACGACGACCGCCTCCTCGGCGTACTCCGGATAGTCCATCAGGAAATCGTGCAGCGCCTTCAGGCGATAGTGCGGCACCGTCGCGTACATGTGGTGCGGCAGGTGATACTCCTGGCCCATCGGGAAGACGGCGAAGTTGATGAACCGGCCGACGAGGAACGTGCGCGTGTTCGTGAGCCAGCTGCGGTCGGCGTTGCCGTGTTGCACGATCTGGCGGAGGATCATGAAGAACGCGTAGGACGTAAAGAGCGGCAATAGCCAGAGAAGGTAGTAGTAGAGCCACGCCGGGGCGCCGGTGTGATGCGTGAGGTTCGCGAGGATGGCGAAGACGAGGGTGATGTGGCCGAGGCGCAGCATCGTCATGTAGCGCAGGGGAATGATGGGGTGCAGCCGGCTCTGGTTGAACTTCTCCGCCGGCATGCGCCAAAAGACGGCGCAGATGGCGAGCCAGAGCGTAACCGGCACGATGGCGAGCAGCAGCGCGTCGCCGTGCAGGACGAGGCCGACGAGCGAGCCGAACAGGATCGCGATGTACGCCACGCCGACGAGCACGGCCGCCTTCGATTGCTTCCCCTTCTTCGCGTACGGGTTCTTGTCGGTGCCCGTCGCGTTGTACTGCGCCCGCACCCGCATGAAGCGGATCAGGTTCGGAATCCAAAGCTGTTTGACCAACGTCCACAGGAACTGCTTTTTGCCGACCGGGAACTTCAGCCAGTGGCCGCTGGTCTGGAGCTGCGAGACGTCCGGGTCGCGGTCGGGGTCGTTGACGAACTGGTGGTGAGCGAGGTGTTGCAGGCGGTACAGGTGCGTGGCCCCATAGATCGGGAACATCGCGAACCAATCGGAGGCGAGGTCGTTGAGCTTGCGGTTCTTGAAAAGGATATGGTGCACGCCCTCGTGCGCGAGACCGCCAAGTTGGTGTTGGCCCGCGCCGACGAACACGATGGCGGCGAGCGCGATCGGGATGCCCCACAGCCACGACAGATCGTTCAGCCGCAGGTACTCGAAGCCGGCAACGGCGCCGCCGATGACGATTGCGAAGTAGAGATAGGTCCGCAGAATATACCACCAGTTCACGACGTTGTCCGTACGTCGGAGTTCCTGGAGCCTGGCTTTCAGTTCCGGGTCGGAGAGCGTGCGAACGGAAGTCGTGGTCGCCGTGGCCATCGGTGCCTAGTTCTCGCGATAGAGTTTGGTCACGTTGCGGGCGATCAGCCAGTTCACGAATCGCGGTGCGAGCCGATTCATTGTCAGGATTTTCTTCGCTTCGATGCCGAGGACGATTTCCCGTTTGCTCCGCCGGATCGCATCGACGGTGCGTGCCGCGACGTACTCGACGGTCATTCCTTTGTCGTACGGGATCGTCGCCTTTCCGTCGCTGCGGAGCAGATTCCGATTCAAATCGCTTTTGGTTAGCCCCGGCACGATGGTAATGACATCGATATCGTAACGGGCCATTTCGCCGCGCAGCGCTTCGGTCATGCCGACGAGAGCGAATTTGCTCGCGCTGTACTCCGGCCACGCCGGCATGCCGCGCCGGGCGCACATCGACGTCAGGTTGCAGATCGCGGGGTCGTTCCCGTTCGTCAGATGCGGCACGGCCAGCCGGATCAGTTCGACCGGCGCGAAGAAGTTGACTTCCATGACCGTGCGGTTGATAGCCTCGGTCGACGTGGCGAAGTGGCCCCACGAGCCGACGCCCGCGACGTTCACGAGCAGGTCCAGCCCGCCGAACCGCGCGACCGTTTCGCGGATCAGGTTTTCCCGATCGGCCGGCTTCGTCACGTCGGTCGGCACGGCGAGCGCGTCGCCGCCGATCGCGTCAGCCACTTCGGCCAGTTTGTCCGCCGACCGCGCCGCCAGCGCAACCCTCACGCCCGCCTTCGCCAGCTCGACCGCGATCGCCCGGCCGATGCCGCCCGACGCACCGGTCACGACCGCCCGTTTTCCGTGAAGATTCCGCGACATACCCACTCCTCGCTCTCCGGTTGTTTTATCGCATCGCCCCCCGCCCCGGACCGCGACCGGCCATCGATCCGCCAACTCGGATTTCCCCCTCCCTTCCCGACCGGTGCAACCGGTGCGGTTGGACTTTTCGAGTCGACGCGAAACCGATTACTCTTGTCCCATGCACTGGCTGTTGATCGGGTACATGTTCCTGTTCATCGACCGGCCGTTCGAGGTCTGGCCCTGGCTCGGCGACCTCCACGTCGAGCGCGTCTACATGCTGCTCACTCTCGCGGTCTGGATGGTTGCGCCCGGCAAGCGGTTCCTACCAAACGTCCAGCAGGCCGCCTACGCCGCCTTCGCCCTCGCCGTACTGTTCGCCTGGATCGCCAGCCCGTGGAACGAACAGGGGCAGCCGGTCGTCGAGGACTGGCTCAAGATCGTCGTCTTCTACGTCCTGCTCACGACGACGGTGAACGACGAACGGAAGCTGAAGATCGTGGTCGTCGGCTTCGTCGCGGTCATGGGCCTCTACTTGGCGCACTCGTTCCGCGAATACCTCGGGGGACGACATACCTACCGCATGGGCATCGCCCGCATGATCGGCGTCGACAAGACGCTCGGCGACCCGAACAGTTTCGGCGCGAGTATCGTCTTCGTGCTGCCGTTCATCCCGGCGCTCTGGCGTGCCGGCGTCGGAGGCCGACCGGGCAAGCTCCTGCTTCTCGGCTTCGCCGGTCTCTGCGCGCTCTGCATCCTGCTTACCGGCTCGCGTTCGTCGCTGCTTGGCATGATCGTTTGGGGCCTGATGCTGCTCGCACGCGTTCGCCGGGCCTGGCTCTGGGCGCTCGTTGCCGCCGCCCTCTCGCCCGTCGCCTTCCTCGCCCTGCCGGAGTCGCTGCAGAATCGCTTCGAAACGATCGTGAACCCCGACGCCGGACCCGAATCGGCCCGCGAATCGGGCGATGGCCGCATCGAAGGCTTCTTCAAGGGGCTTGACCTCTGGAGTTCCTCCCCGCTCACCGGCGTCGGCCCCGGCGCCTGGCGGCCCGCCACCAAGAGCAAAATCGAATCGCACAACCTCTACGGTCAGCTCGTCGGCGAGACGGGTCTCGCCGGCCTCGGCGCGTTCCTCCTCCTCCTCGGAAGCTACGTCGCCAATCTCCGCCGCGTCCGCCAATACCGCGACCCGGAGTACCCCGGCGATTTCCTCACGCAGCTCGGCTCCGCCATCGGCACCAGCCTCGTCCTGTTGCTGGTGATGGGGATGTTCGGCCACAATCTCTTCCGCTTCACCTGGCTCTGGTACGGCGGCTTCCTCATCATCGCGGTCCACTGCCTGCGGCAGCGCCCGGCCCCGGTCGACGACGAACCGATCGAACTCGTACCGGCGACGGTGGCCGGCTGGCGCATCGACGTGCCGTCGGACCTTCCGCGGCCCCGGCTGCGGCCGGAGACCGCGTCGCTGCTCGGCGCACCGCAGCGCTGACTTGAATCCCGTTCCCCATTTTCTCCAATTCTTTTCCGTTCCATACGGCGCGATCGGCGCTTTCGTTGAAGACGATCGAACATTCCGGCCGATAGGAGAACGACGCTTCGGAGACCGCCATGCGCGCCGTCGGACTCATCCTGCTGGCCGCCGCTTCGCTGGCGCAGACCGGCTGCGGAATTCTGTGGGCCCATAAACACGCCGAAGTGACGGCCGTCTCCCTGAATGCGTGCGATCCGCACTGCGGCAAGGACGCCGGCATTCCGTTCTACCTGCCCAAGCCATTACTCGTCGTGTCGAAGAACTTCCGCAACATCGAGGAGGCCCGCACCGGGCTGACCGATTCCGCACCGATCCCGCAGGCTTTCGACGACCAGTCGAAATACGCCGATCTGAACGCCCGCACCAACTTCGCCGGACTGCAAACGCCCGCTGCCCCGTCCGAAGGCGGCGGAGGTGGTGGAACCTCCGGCACCCCGGGCACGGGCAGCGCGGTGAAATCCGAACCGCGACTCCACTCCGCGAACGGTGCCCCGCTCAGCCCCGGGGTCGCCCCTTCCGACGGCCTCTCGCCCGCCACGTTCTACACCTACCAGGTCGTCTTCGTCCCCGACATGACGCAGAAGTATGGACTCCGGATCAAGGGCGGTCCTGGTGAAATCCGCGCCGCCATGAACCTCGTGAACGGCTGGCAGTTCACCGGCCTCGGGCCGTTCTACCTCAAGGACTCCTCGACGGCGCAGAACGTGCTCGCGAGCGGCATCTCGGCGCGGCTCGGCGGGCAGGCCGCCGCCGACGTCCTCAACGCCTCCGCCAACCTCGCCAAGGCTTTCCCGGCCGCGCCCGGCGGTGGAGGTTCCAGCGCCCTGCTCGACGCCAGCCATCCCGCCGTCGCGAAGATGGGCCAGACGCTCGCCGCCCTACCCCTCAATTGCACGCCCTGCAAGATCGAGAACTTCGCCGAGATCCACGTCTACGAACCGCACCTCACGCCCGACGGGCGGATGGAATGGTGCGAGATCGTGAACCTGAAATTCGACCGCGATTACCTCGGCGCGGCCGCGCCCGGCGTCCTCGTCGTACCCGCCGACAAGCCTATGGAACAACCCAAAGCATCGACGCCACCGCCCGGCGGTACGTCGTCAGCGGACCTGGAGAAGCTCAACGGCGTGAACAGCGAGGTCGGCAAGGCCGCGCTCTCCGCCGTGTTCGGCATCGGCCTCGGCGGACCGTCCGCCTCGCCCGGCGGCGGCACGTCCGGCGCGATCGGCACGCCCGCGGCTGGAAGCGTCAACCAGATCCAGGTCGATTGCGACGGCGGCGGTTCGTGCCACAAGGGGAAGTCGTTCAGTCTCTTCAGCTTCCACCGCGAAAAGAAGGCACCGGAGCCGCGCCCCACGATCGTCACGCGCAGCGTGACGCTCCCGGCCGCGGGCGTGAACACATCCGCACCCGCGCCGGGTGGACAGTTGCAACCGCCGCCGAAAACCAAGACGAACGAACAAGCCCCGACGCCCGGCGGCACCGGCGACCAGTGAAACCGTGCCGGTTCTCCCGATCGCGCCGGTCGCAGCGCGGACGGCTTCCAACTCATTTCACGATTTCGCCGACCTCGATTCGCTTCGTCGGATCACGACGGTAAAACCACCGTACACCGATCCGTCCGACGGCGGTCATGGCCAACAAATACGACTTCCCGAACATCTGCGGCCTGCTCTGGTCCAGCGGCAACGGCCAGCGCGTCGGCACCGGCTTCCTCATCGGTCCCCGGCACGTCCTCACCGTCGGTCACAACCTCTTCGATCCGAAGGTGAATCCGTACCCGCACTGGTCGCAGAACGTCCTCGCCTATTTCCCCGGACCCGGCCCCGACATCGGACCGATTGTCATCCCGGCGACCGCCATCGACGTCCACCCGAGTTGGAAGCCCGACGCGTTCACGAACCTCGGCCACCTCTCCGCCTACGATTTCGGCATCGTCGCGTTGCGGGATGCGCCGGCCTTGCGGCCGTTCTCGCTCGAGGAACCGGAGGACCCGCGGCGCCTCGCGGTCGTCGGCTACCCGAAGGCGGCCTCCTCCGGTGCGCTGTTCCAATGGATTGGCGCGTTCAACCAAGGCATCGTCGCCTGCCCCAACCCGGACTACGCCTACCGGCTCTACTACCCGCCGATGTATCTGCCCCCGACCGCGATCGAGGGGATGAGCGGGGGCCCGGCCTATCGCATGGACGAGAACGGCATGCCGATCCGCGACGCGAACGGGCGAGTCCTCGCCGTCGGCGTGCAATCGTCCTGGGTCGGCTTCGCGAACGGACCGCTCGCGAGCGCCGTCGCGATCTACGACGACGGAATTCGGCCCGTCATCCGGGCCTGGCTCGAATTGTGAGGGCTGCGAACATGGAATCGAACCCCGCGCTTCCCGGCGTCGCCTGCGCCCCGCGCCTCGACTGCGCCGTCCCCATCCGCCCGACGGCCGACGGACCGGCCGGCATTCCGCCGCAAATGGCCGGATTCGAGCGCACGAACTCGGATGAGACGGCGATCCTCGCCATCCTGCGCGTGCTGCACGAGTCGGGCGAGCCTCGCGTGCTCAGCGGAGTGGAGCGGGCGTTCGTGCTTGCAGGGCGGACGCTGTTCGCGGAACTGGTGGACGTGTGCGACCGGATGCTGGAGCGGACGCGGACGGCGCAGGCCGCACCGTTGAATCCGCCCCCGAAACCGAATGCGAAACGGAAGGCGATGAAGGAACCGCCGGCGCAATGAAAGACCCGCGGCGATGCCGCGGGCCCTCTCCGACATCGGATCGCGTTAGCGGCGCGCCATCAGGCGGCTGAACAGCCCGGTGCGCGCGGTGCGAGTGCGGCCGGTGGTGGTCGTGGTCGTCGCGGTCATGACCGGCGCCGTTTCCGTGGTGGTCGCGGCCGTGGTGGACGCCGGCTTGGCGGGTTCGGTCTTGGTTTCGGTCGTCGTCATCGGGGCCACATAGCTGGCGGTCACGACCGGGGCGGCTGTCGTTCGGGTGCGGCGAAGGCCGAAGCGGCGGGTGCGTTCGGTGCTCACCGGGGTCGATTGGGTGACAACGGTCGTCGGGAGCGTCGTCGGGGCCGTGACGGTCGGGGTGGTGGTGGGCTTGGCGACCGGGGTCTCGGCCGAAGCGGTGCCGGCGAACCCGGCGAAAGCGAGGGCCCCGAGGGCCAGCGTACGACGTGCGAACATGCTGCATCTCCTACGCAGGTGAATCCTTCTCCGGAATCGGCGGCACGCGAGAGCGGCCCCCGCCGCCCGACCCGCGCTCCGCGCGGGCCGCACCGGCCGTCCGTACCCATAATGTTCGCATCGACGGGCGAAAGATCAAGTCTCCGGGGAAAAAGTTCCCTACTTCGGCGTCCACTTCAGGTGCCGGTCCAGGAACGCGAACGTTCCCTTCCCGTGGATCTCGTGGCCGCCGACGAAGAACTCCAGTTCCGTTCGGTCGCCGATCTTCAGGCGGTTCTCGTAGAGGTAGCGGACCTTCGCGAACTCGTAGGCGATCATCTCGTCGATGCCGACGCCGTCGTCGTGGCCGCGCTCGACCATGAACGGCCGCGGTGCGATCAGGTTCGCCATCTCGGCGTAGTTGTAGGTGTGCCCGAGGTTGAACTCGAGCATGTCGTACTCCTTCGTGAACATGTAGCTCATCGGCAGCTCGGTGCTCACGATCTTGCCGATCCACTCGTTGAAGTCGCCGGAGCAGATGGAGAGGCAGTAGCGCTTCTCTACGGCCGGGACGCGCATGGCGGTCTTGCCGCCGTAGCTGAGGCCGTAGAAGGCGATCCGCTTCGGGTCGACGTTCGGCTGCGTCTCGAGCCAGTCGATGATCCGTTGGTGCTGCCGGATGATGAAGCTGAATAGCGAGAGCTTGAGCGGGTTCGCCTTCCGCATGATCTGGCGGAAGTGGGTGTCGCCGATGTACGGGTTCTGCGGCGCGAAGACGATGTAGCCGCGGTCGGCGAGTTGGGCCGCGAACGAGTTGTAGTACTTGGTGCGCTCCTTCGGGTTGCAGACATCCGTCGGCCGGCCTTCAAGGCCGTGCTGGCAGACGACGACGGGCCGCTTCTCGCCGGGCTTCAGGTCCTTCGGCAGCAGCACGATGCCGTAGGCAAAGACGTCGTCGTACACGTCGAGCATGACTTCGTGGCCGGTCCACTTCGGCGTGTCGTAGATCGGCCGCGAGCGCGGGTTCAGCGGCATCGTCGGCTCCGGCAGCTTGCCGATGGCCTCTTCGTGGAAGTAGTTGCGATACGGTTCGCAGGATTGCTCCCACTTTTCGGGGGAGGAGGCGTCGGCTTTCTTCCAGTAGTCCTTTCGCACCGGCTCGGAGAGCCGCCAGAGGTTTTGCGTGAAGGCGGCGAGTTGGTCGAACTGGCGCTTGTGGCGGGGTTCGACGTGGTCGAGATTGATTTCGGTCGGTGCGAGGTCGATAGTCGGTTGGGGACCCAACTTGAGGAGCGGTAGGAAGACGTTGTATTCGACGAATTTCTTCCTGTCGTTCCGCAACGGATGTCCCGGATCGGCTTCGATTCCGACGAGTTTTCCGGGAGCGGCGTGGAACAGCCCCTGGCCCATCCGCGGTCCCGGCCAGGTCGGCTCCAGCGCTCCGTTGTAACCGGTCAGGCTCCGGCCGGCGAAGTAACCGTCCGCGGTCAACGATCGGCTCGCCGACACGAGATCCCATACATTCCGATCGATTGGTTGATCGATCAGCTTTGGATCAAAGGTCCGGACGATCTCCTGTTGGATGTCCGTTACGGCGATCCGTTCGTCGATCGCGCCGGCATAGCGGGCGATGAAACGACCTTCACCGTATCCGAGCACTCCCATCTTGAGTTTGGCATCCTGCTTCTCGAACCAATCGACGGCCGCGAGGACCTTCTGCACTTCGTATCCCGTTAGCGTGCGGCCCATTTCGTAGGCCATGCGATGGATGAACTCGCGGTGCGGTATGTTCGTGCGACGACCGAGCCGGGCATTGCCCGAGTATTTGTCGTCGCGATCAATGAGAGTCGGGATCAGGACCCGGCATCCGTAGTGAGCGCATCGGAATCCGAAGTCATCACCCTTCGCGAGACCGGCCACTTCTTCGGGGCTTTGGCCGGCGTGAGGGATGGCGACGAGATTCGCCTTTGGCTTTTCTTTCGGTTCGATCAGCAATCCCTCGGCATCGACGCCGTTCAGGACAGCCCACCGAACCGCATGGATCTTGCAACCTTCCCGTTCCGCCAGCAGCGATGGTTTGTCGGGTCCTGAAACATATTCCAGGTTCGGCGGCACACGAGGATCGACGACGCCGAGGATGTGTTTCAATCGCTCACGATCAGGCTTCGTCCCCCCCTGCTTTTTCTGTGCCGCTTCCAACTCGCGATCGAGGTACTTGTGGATGCCATCGACCATCTGCTTCGCGAGGTCGCCCTCCGTCGTCAGCGGCTTCGTGTTCGGAAGCGGATCGGCGGATGCGGTGTGAACCAGTCCGCAAACGAAGAGCAACGCAAGGAATCGCATCTCGGAAGCCTCGGGAAAAGTAGGCGGACATGGCGGGCGGCGGGTTCGTCGTTTTGCATTTTTCGTTTCTCGTTTTGCATTGGTCCAGACATGTTCGGACCAATGCAAAACGAGAAACGGAAAACGCAAAATGGAGGCTCAGAACAGTTCCATCACCGGCGCGGCGTCGACGACGCGCACCGGCTTCCCGTCGGGGCCGGGAATCGTCGTCGCATTCGAAACGCCCATGGCGTGATAGATCGTCGCGACGAGTTCGGAGCAATGCACCGGCCGGTCCTTCGGCTCACCGGCGACTGCGTCCGATGTGCCGATCACACGGCCACCCTGCGTGCCGCCGCCGGCGACGATGGCCGTCCAGCAGTTCGCCCAGTGATCGCGGCCGCCGTGGCAGTTCAGCTTCGGCGTGCGACCGAACTCGCCGACCGCGACGACGAGGGTGTCATTCAATCGGCCGCTGGCATCGAGATCGCGAATGAGAGACGAGAAGGCCGCGTCGAAGATCGGTGCAACTGAATCGGCGTAGTCGGAGAGCGAACAGCGCAGCGATCCCGGCGAAGCGTGGCAGTCCCACGACGGCCGATCGAACACCGTCGAGAACATGTTTACGGTCACGAATCGTCCGCGATCCTTCGTCACGCTCCGCATCGCCTGGAGGCAGTTCTGGCCAAAGCCGGTCATCGTGTATCGCTCGTCGCGCGCGTCGGTATGAAACGTGCGCAACCAGTCGGCGGGGGATTCGTTGCTGAAGTTGCGGCCGGTGCCGGCTTCCTGGAATTCGACGCGGTCGGCGAGGAAGCCGGGTTCGAAACCTTTCGCGAGATCGAGTCCGGTTTCCACGGTCGTATTCGGTGACACGTAATGCCGGGTGTTTCCCCGTTCCGTCTTGCTGCCGCGGAGGAAGTTCATCACATTCCCGACGCTTGGACACGCTTCTCCATCACCAAACCGCCGGCCGGTATTCAACAACTGGAATCCGTTCTCGTGGATCGGCGCGTACTCGTGGTGCATCGTGCGGATGAGGCTGAACTTATCCGCCATCGCCGCCATCTTCGGGAAGAGTTCCGAGACGTGCATTCCCGGTACGGTCGTGCGGATCGGCGAGAACGGGCCGCGAACGTCCGACGGCGCGACCGGCTTCGGGTCCCATGTGTCGAGCTGGCTCGGGCCGCCCGTGAGCATGAGAAAGATGCAACTCTTCGCCTGGCCCGGTGAAGCAGCCGGAACGGAACCGTCTATTGCGAGGGCGGCCCCGGCGACGGCGGACGCCTTGAAGAAGTCGCGACGGGTGATCGGAGCATTCATGAGGGGATTCCCGGCTGGTGGGTTGGCTCCCGCCAATCATAGTGGCAAGGAGCCATCGATTGAAAGCGATTTCCATTCGCGATTCAATATCCGCTCGCCTTGCCGTTGAGTCGCATGTCGGCAGCACCTTGAAACAGAACCGTTTTCGGATCAATGCGGATCGTGTGCGCGTCGCCCTGCCGCGCTTCGGTCACGGCGTGGCCCATCGCCTTCAACTTCTCAACTAAATCCTTTGGTCCTTTCTCCAAGCTCATCCGGTCCGGGAACCATTGATGGTGCTGCCGCGGTGCGTCCACCGCTTCCGTCGCGGTCATGTCGTAGTCGAGTGTGTTCACCAGCACGCAGAGGACCGTGTTGATGATCGTCCGCCCGCCGGGGCTGCCGGTCACGAGGTACGGCTTGCCATCCTTGCGCACGATCGTCGGCGTCATCGAGCTGAGCATCCGCTTGCCGGGTGCGACGAGGTTCGCGTTCGTGCCGATCTTCCCCGTGCGCGTTGTCGTGCCGGGGATCGGGTTGAAGTCGGTCATCTCGTTGTTCAGGATGAAGCCCGCGCCGCGCACGACGATCCGGCTGCCAAAGTTCATTTCCAGCGTGTAGGTGTTCGAGACGCACAGGCCGTTCTTGTCCACGATGGAGAAGTGCGTGGTGTCGCCGCCGCTCTCGGCGATGGGGATGGCGCCCGCGAGCGATTCGCTCTTCGTCGCTTTCGCGAGGTCGATCGTCGCGGCCAGTTTCTTCGCGTGGTCCTTCGACGTCAGGTGAGCGGGAATCTTCGTGAAGTCCGGGTCGCCGAGGAACTCGGCCCGGTCGCGGAAGGCGCGCCGCTGGACCTCGGCGAGCAGGTGGACCGTCTCCGGCGAATGGCGCGGGTGTTTCTTGGGGTCGAACTGTTCGAGCATGTTCAGCGATTGGAGGATCGCGGTGCCGCCGGAACTGGGCGGCGGAGCCGCGACGATCTCGTAGCCGCGATAGGTGCCGATGAGCGGCTTGCGTTCCTTCGCTTCGTAGGCCGCGAGGTCGGCTTTGCGGATGAGGCCGCCACCTGCCTTCATCTCGGCTTCGAGTTGTTCCGCCGGTGGACCCGTGTAGAACCAGTTGGCCCCGTGATCCGCGATCCCGGCGAGCGTCTTTGCGAGTTCGAGCTGTTTCAGCGTGTCGCCGGCCTTCCACTCGCGGCCGAAGATACGTTTGAACTCTGCGTTCATCGTCTTCGGGTCCTTCATCACATCGTTGATTCGCTTGGCGAGGGGCGCGTCGACGGGAAAGCCGGCCGCGAGTTTCACTGCGGGTGCCAGCAGGTCCTTCCACGGTTTCGTTCCGAACCGCTTGTGGGCGAGTACCATACCGCGCACGGTACCCGGCACGCCAGCGGATTGATGCGAGCGGAAATCGACCTTGCCGTCGGCGAACATCGTCTTCGTGGCGAGCGCCGGGGCCGTCTCGCGGTAATCGAAGAAGGTCGCCATCGAACCGTTAGCGACAAGCATGAACCCGCCGCCGCCGATGTTCCCCGCCTCGGGCCACGTGACCGCTTCCGCAAAGGCTACCGCGATCGCCGCGTCCACCGCGTTGCCGCCGGCCTTCAGCACACCGACGCCGACATCCGCCGCGATCGGGCAGACGCAGACGACCATGCCGTTCTTGCCTTCGACCGGCGCGCGGGGAGTCTGGGCGGCGAGGGGAAGGCAAGCAAAGGCAATAACGAAGATGCTAGCAAAGATCGAAGTCGGGTTGAAATGCGGTTCGGGGTTTTGTCCCCTCCCCCCTTGAGGGGGAGGGTTAGGGTGGGGGGTACGGCGGGCCGCCAACTTAGTCTCTTGAACCAACCGCCCCCCACCCCGGCCCTCCCCCTCAAGGGGGGAGGGAGGAAAATCTCGGACGTCGGTCGAGGCATCTTGATTCGACATAGTTGCTACCCCGCGCGCAGCGCCGCGGAGTCGCGGACGCCGAGGTTCTCGTAAATGGTTCGCGTCGCGTCGGACTTGTTCAGCGTGTAGAAGTGGATGCCGCGGACGTTGTTGTCCAGCAGGTCCCGGCACTGTTCCGTGGCCCAGTGGATGCCGACTCGGCTGACCGCTTCGTCGTTTTCACAGCGTCCCACGGCCTTGAGCAGCCGCGCCGGGATGCGCGCCCCGAGTGCCAGTTCCGCCATGCGCGTCATCCCCGCCTTGCTCGTGATCGGCATGATCCCCACGACGATCGGCACCTTGATCCCGGCCAGGTCGCACCGCTCGCGAAAGTCATAGTAATCGCGGTTTTCGAAGAAGAGCTGCGTGCAGATGTAGTCGGCCCCGGCATCGACCTTTTTCTTCAGGTAATCCATTTCCAGGAGCCGGTTCGGGCAGCCGGGGTGCCCTTCGGGGAAGCCCGCGACGCCGATGCCGAAGCCGCGAGTGTCCGGCACGTTCGGCCGCGATCGGATGAATTCCACGAGTTGATTCGCGTACTGGAAACCGTCCTTCGACCGGTCATAGTTCGCGATCGTCTTCGGCGGATCGCCGCCGAGCGCGAGTACGTTTTCGATGCCCGAAGCGGCGTAGCGGTCCAGGATCGCGGCCATCTCTTCTCTTGAGTGGCAGACGCACGTCAGGTGCGACACGGCCGTGAGGTTCGTCTCCTTCTGGATGCGGACGACGAGGTCGTGTGTGCGGTCGCGGGTCGAGCCGCCGGCGCCGTAGGTGACGGACACGAACGACGGGGCGAGCGATTGCAGCGACGCGATATTGACGAAGAGTTCCTCCCACGCCGCGTCGGTCTTCGGCGGGAAGAACTCGAAGCTGAAGGTCGTCTTGTGGTCGCTGAAGATGTCTCGAATGTGCATCGATTCGGGTTCCGTGTCAGTTCGGTCGAAGGAGTGTCGGCAATCGCGGGAGGTTCGGCGCCGTCAATCGCACGCCGGTCGCGCGTTCGCGGGGGCCGGCGGTCGCCTTCATCGTCGGTTCGCGGCCGAGCGCGTCGAAGCCGTACACGGCCGCGCCGCCGTCCCATTCCAGCACGAACTCGGCGTCGCCCGTTTTCATCGTCAGGCTCGCCGTCAGCGGTTCGCCCGGCGCGAACCAAGGCTTGCCGTCGTGCCCGTCGGGCACGAACCGATGGATCGTCGCCGATGCGGTCACGGTCGGTTCGCCAACGGAGCGGAACGGCAATTCCCGCGTGGTTGCATTAGGGAGCCGGACGCGAATGGCGAGCGGGCCACGCGGGATGGGCCGGCGTTCGCGCAAATCGTTCGGCACTGTCAGTTCCAGCGTCGTCAGGTCCGACTCGAAGGCGTCCTTCCGGAGGAACGCGATCGCATCCGCGAGCGGATCGCCCGGCGCGAACTCGCCCCAGGTTCCGATTTTCCGCAGCAATCGCCCCCATGCCTTCGCGTCCGGCTCGTCGAACCATTTCGCGGCGACGGCCCACGCCTCGCGGCTCTCGCTGCCGAGCCGGGCACGGACGACCGCGCGGACGTGCTTCGCCCCGGCCTCGTGGGCAAGCTGAAGCCGACGCTGCAACTCGGACCGCGACGGATCGGGGAATTGGGACACGGACCCATTGACGTTCGGGAGCTTGTCCAGAACCGCATTCGCCAGACCTGCCGTTGCGTTCGGATCGGCCGGCGGTTCGGGGAACACGAGCGGAGCGTTGGCCACGCCGGTCATCCCGAGAGCGTTGGCAATGTCACGCAAGGCCACGACACGAGACTGCGTGTCCTCCCAATCGGCGCGTGCCTGCTCGACACGCTCGAACTCGAAAGCAACGGCGAAACGAAGCGGCGCGCCCCGGGGAACCGACAGCTTCACCGATCCCGGAATAACCGCGTTGGCGTCGTAGGGCGGCATGGCGGCGTCCGCGACGAGGCGATCGGCCGAGGCTCGCCAGCTTCCATCCGGCGGTGTGGACACCAGCAGCGCCGTGCCCCGTCGGATCAGTCCACGATACCAATCGTGGAGAGTGGATTGCGACAATCGCAAAAGCTCCGTGTCGCCCCTCCACTTCCGGTACAATCGCACCGCCGCCGTCTCGGCCCATTCTTCCGCATACTCGACAGGCGGTGATAAATCTCCGTTCAATTCCGATTCGAGCAGCTCCAGTTCCTTCGAGGTGCGCACCTCGGCCGGCCCGATCCTTGGCGGGTGGAATCGGTCGCGATACCGCTGATACCGTTCGCACTCTTCCAGTCGCTCGACGACAAACCGACGGAGATCTTCGGTCAGGGCGTCGAAACCGGTTTCGGCCTGGATCGAAATCAACTCCTTCCGGTTCCGGTCGAGCCTCGCATCGGCGAGGCGTGTCGCCGGCGGTCCTTCCCGTTCGCGGTAGGCCCGCACGCGCTTCCCGAGCCGATCGTCGTCAAGATTCGGCGCGAGCGCGACGAGGACCGCGAACGCCAGTCCCATCGCGCCGACGATCGAACCGGCTCCGGCGAGCGTCCAGCGCAGCCGGCGATACGAACCTTCCGATCTCCGTAGGTGTGCCGTGGCGGCGGCGAGGCATGCGTCGCGCAGATCTTCGACACCATATGGCGGATCAAGGGCGTCGAATCGCGGTTCTTTCGGGAATTGCAATGCCGTCGCGGCGACGTGGACCTCAACGCTGCCGAACGCGAACGGAGCGCCACCGCGACCGGCGAGGTAATCCTCGAAGGCGGTGCGTACGGTCGCCTTCCGCGCATCGACCCGGCGCAGCCATTCGTCCGGCCCGTCGCCGGGGCGGGCGAGCCGATCGCATTTCGTGAGCGTGAGGAAGACCGGCAGTCCGCCAACGTCGCGATTCCGGCGGCGGGCGCCCTCGAAGCCATCGAGAAAAGTCGCGAACGACTGGAACAGGCCGAGCGTGGCGTCGTCGGTGGCCGACGCATCCAGGACGAGGACGACGGCGTTCGCCCCGCGCACGGCGGCGGCCGTACGGTCATCCCGATCGATCCGGTTCGGATCGTCGATCAATTCCTTCGCGGCGGGGCTGTCGACATCGCAGAGCACGATGCCGTCGGGAGTGGTTCGACACAAGTCGGCTTTGGGTTCGTCGCCGTACTTGGAGAGCGGAAAGGGCGCCTCCGGGTCGGCGAAGGCATGCAGGAGGCCGGTTTTGCCGGTGAGCGGCAGGCCGAAGAACACGATTCGCGGCGAGGCGGGCATGGCGCGTCAGGGCGCCTCGGCCGGAAAGGAAACGGTAAGACCCGCGACCTCGCCGGCCCAGCGCGCCAGTTGAGCGACCGCGGGGTGATCCCGCGGCAGGGCGTTCTGCACCGGGAAACGGATTTCGAGGCCGACCGATTTCGCCGTCGCGTCCTTCTTCCTTTGAATCGCGGCCTTGGCGTCGGCGAAGGCGAGCGGCGCGGAGTCGTCGTCCACCACGTAGAACTTTTGGTCCTTCACGTCCGTGCCGCCAAGGACGAGCACGCGGACGCGCACCTCGACGGGCGGGGTCACCTTCGCCGCCACGGCTTTCGGGTCGGTCGATTCGGCATCGGACGCCGGGCCGGGCGAGGCCTTGCCCGCGCCCGCGCCGTCGCCCGTGCCGTCGCCGCTGCCGCCCCCGCCTCCGAAGAGCATCAACGCTACGAGGATCGCAAGGATCAACCCGCCTAGCAGGCGACAGACGCGGTGTAGCAACTCCGGGGACTTGCGCTTGAGGAGGTATTTGTCGAACCACCAGCCGAGCAGCGTGACGAGGACGTAGCCGACGAGAAACGCGCCCACCGTGGCGAGTGCGCCCTCGATGAGCTTTGCAAGCCGGAGCGTGTTGAGGAACGCGACGAGGATCATGCGTGTCGGCCCCACGACGAAGATACCGTTGATCTAACCGTCGCGCCGGAAAACGAACAGCCGCCGCTACTCCACGAATACGAATTCCTTTGCATTGAACAGCGCGTGCGCCAGTTCCGACCAGGCGCGGGCCTCGCCGATCGACGGGATTTGCTCGCGGAGGAATTCCTCCGCCGCCGTGCGTTCCGCCGGCGTGACCGCGCGGCCGTAGGCCTTGCGATACATTCGACCGATCCGCGCGTGGTCGGGCGATTTCAACTCGTCTTTGGCCCAACGCTCGGCTTCCGCAACGACGAACGGATTGTTCAGCATCACGAGCGCCTGGGCCGGCACGTTTGACACGCTTCGCCGGCCGATGGCCGTGAACGGCGTCGGGAAATCGAACGCGGAGAAGAACGGGTTGATGAAGTTCCGGCGGACTTGCAGGTAAAGGCTGCGGCGTCCGTCGCCATCGACGGGTCCGCTGGCACCGGGTCGACCGCGGCCGATGGTGAATTCCGTCAGGTGCGGCATCACGCCGGGGCCGCCGAGCGTCGGATTCAAACGGCCGGACACCGCCAGCATCGCATCGCGAATCGTTTCGGCTTCCAGCCGTTTGACGTTCGCGCGGTGGAGCAGCTTGTTCTGCGGATCGGCCGTCGCCATCTTCGCGGCCGTGTCCGGATGCGGCAGCGCCGACTGGCGGTAGGTTTCGCTCAACAGGATCTTCCGGTGCAGTTTCTTCACGTTCCAGCCATCTCGCACGAACTCGGCCGCGAGCGCGTCCAGCAATTCGGGGTGCGTCGGCGGCATGCCGAGTTGGCCGAAATCATCGGGCGAAGGCACGAGTCCGACACCGAAGTAATGCTGCCAGACACGGTTCACGAACACCCGCGCCACGAGCGGATTCTTCGGATCGACGAGCGCCTCGGCCAGTTCCTTGCGCCCGCTGCCGGTCTCCGGGGACTTTAGCTTCCCTTCGGCCAGCGCTTCGAGGAACCGCCGTTCGACTTCCGGGCCGGGCGTCTTCGGATTGCCGCGGATGAAAACGCGTTCGTTCCGACCGGTGCCCTCGACCATTGCGGCGGCACGCAAGCGCGCCCAACCCGCCAGCTTCGATTCCAGTTCCACGATCCGCTTGTCGTTCCTGGGAATCTCCGGAACCGGATCGCACGATTCCTTCGCCCCGTCCTTTGGGGGCGCATCGCAAAACCGAAATTCACGCACGGCCGCATAGCCGGGGCCTTCGTCGAGCACTTCGAGATAGGCGGATTGTCCCGGCCACATCTTCAGATCGAAGACGACCCACTTGAACTCGTCGCCGTGATCGATGGTGCGGCGGAGGCCACCGTAGATCGGATCTTGAATGAGTTGCAAATGATTCAAGATCAATCGCAGCCGTGCCCCCTTCCCCGCGACACGCACCGCGAGATATCGCGACGGGATCGCGAATGTCGGCGAGCGCAGTGCCCCGACCAGATTCGCGGAGTCCCGCCCGCTATGCGGATAGCCGGCGGCGGTGCGGAAAGCCGGCCCATCGACGAACCAGGTCTTGTTCCAATCGCCGCGAAACGTTTCCGACTGCGCGACGGCCGCGGCTCCGCCCGGAATCGGTTGGCCCAATTCCCGCAACACGCCTTCCGTCGCGAGCACCGGATCGGCCTTGGCATCGGAAATGTCTTTCGGAGGATCGACCTTCACCTGACGCAATTCCCGGAGTTCCTTCAGTACCGCGTCGACCTCGGACTGATCGCCGACATAATGCTGGCTGAAGCGCGAACTGCCGAGGATGCTATAGAGGGCGTAATAGTCGGCGGTCGAGATCGGATCGAACTTGTGATCGTGGCATCGGGCGCACGAAATGGTCAGGCCGAGAAACGTCTTGCCGAACACATCGATCATGTTGTCGATGCGGTCGGCTTCGTTTTGACGCACGTCGACGGGGGAATGCACACCTTCGCCCAGATGCCAGAAACCGGTGGCGATGAGCGATTCGTTCCACTTTCCAACCTGGTTCCAACGTGGGGGTAGCAGATCGCCGGCCACTTGTTCCTTCACGAAGCGATCGTAAGGCAGGTTGTCGTTCAGCGCCTGAACGACGTAATCGCGATAGCGCCAGGCGTCCGGGATTTCGAAATCGAACTCGTGGCCGCGGGTCTCGGCATAGCGGGCCAGATCCAACCAGTGCCGTGCCCAGCGCACTCCGTACTGCGGCGATGCGAGGAGTTTGTCGACAATGGATTCATACTGCTCGATCTTGAAAGCTGCGAGATCTTCCGGCGTTGGCGGCAGGCCCGTGACATCGAAGAAGAGTCGCCGCAGGAGTTTTTCGGGCAGAGCCGGCGGCGCGGGTTTCAGCCCGGCGGCTTCGAGCGGAATACGGATCGCGCGATCGATGTCGGCGTTGCCGGGAACGATCGGCTGGAACGACCAGTGCTTCGCCGCGCGGCCGTGCAAGTCGAAAGTCTTTTCGACCGACTTCGTTCCGTCGTCCGGCCATGGAGCGCCGCCTGCGATCCACTTCGTGAAGATCGCGATTTCCGTGTCTGGCAGCTTGCCGTTCTCCGGCATCTTCACGTCGCCGTCGTACCGGATCACCGCGAGGAACTTGCTCGCCTCCGGCTTCGCCTTGTCGACGAGCGGTCCGGTGTCCCCACCGGCAAGGAATCCAGCCTTCGTCGAGAGGTCCAACCCGCCTTTCGCCTTCTTCGCCGAATGGCACTTCTGGCAGCGCTCGACGAGCAACGGCCGAACCGTCTTCTCGAAGTATTCGACATCGACTTTCGGCTCGGCCGCGACCACGCGCGACCCGATCAACACCAGAATCGAGACAACCAGCGAACGCATGCGCGACCTCGGAACGGGTCCGGCGGGAGTGAGGAAATTATACATTCAAAAGACAGAGACCGACAGTGAGCAAAGGGAACAACCGTGCGCATCCAGATCGAGACCATCGAATCGCAGCCGTTCGGCGAGAACTCGTATCTCGTTTGGATCGAGGGACGCGCCGACGCGTTCGTGATCGACCCCGGCTTCGAGCCGGAATTGATCCTCGAACAGATCGAAGCGAGAAGCCTGAACCTTGCCGCCATCATCAACACACACGGGCACCTGGACCACATCGCCGGCAACGCCGCGCTCAAGGCTGCGTTCCCCTCCGCACCCATCCTCATCGGCATCGGTGAGAAGGACTGGTTGACCGACGCGAACCTCAACCGCAGCGCGTTCTACGGCATGCCCGTCGTCAGCCCGCCGGCGGACCGCACCGTCATTGACGGTGAGACGATCGAAATCGCCGGCATCCCCATGCTCGTGCGAGAGATTCCCGGCCACTCGCCGGGGCATGTCGTCTACATCGTTCGCGACCCGAAGCCGATGATCGTGCTCGGCGGGGACGTGCTCTTCCGTGGTAGTATCGGCCGGACCGATTTCCCAGGCGGAAGCTTTGAGGTGTTGGAAAAGGGCATCCACGAGAAGCTCTGGCCGTTGCCGGATAACACGGTGGTCTACCCCGGCCACGGCCCGGTCACAACCATCGGCCATGAAAAGCGGACGAATCCATTCGTTGGCAATGGCTGATTACTTTTTCATCGCGGCGAGCACGGCATCGGCGAACGCCCGGGCATCGCGGGTGGCACCGGCGGTCACGATCGTGCCGTCCGTCACCACGCTGCGGAACGGATCGCGTCGAACCCCGGCCAGCGCGTCCATTCGAGGGCGCTGGCGTTCCATCTTCCCGGGAAAGTCGATCACGGCGGCCGTTTTGCCGTTCAACACGTCCAGGTTCATGAGCGGTATCTGCCCCAAGCCGATCCCGGCGATGACTTTTCCCGACCGGGACATCGCGCCGACGATCCGCTCGATCTCCCGTCGAACGTCCTCGTCAACGAACTCATTGACTTGCAACCCGGGCACGACGACGGCCGCGTAATCCTCCGGTCGGACTTCGGCGAACGCCAGTTCGGCCACGGGTTGCGGAACGTTGGCCAGGCCGACGAATCCGCATGGCCCTCGGGTTCGGGCCGCCGTGGTCACGGTCGCGCCCGATTCAACGAAACGATCGCGCGAGCCGAGGTAATCATCGAGCACCAATCCCCGCTTCGGAAGCAGAAACAGGACCCGCGGAGAACGTGTTACGGCCGCGACCTCGGGCGACTTGCGCTCGCCCTCCACCATGGGTACCGGCTGTTTCGAAGAGTCGTCCTTCCGATTGCCCAGGATCGCCAAGACGAGCAGCACACCCGCCGCGATCGCAGCGTATCCGGCGTAGCGCCTCCCGTTCCCTGCCGATTTCCGTTTCGGCCGCTTCGGCCGGCGCACGGGCGGCGACGGCTCCAACTGCGTCCGCGATTCGACCGACGGGGTGTCCTCGACGATCTCGAAGTCCGCGAGAGGAATCGCTTCGAGGATCGGAACCGCCACCAAGCCGGATGCGTTCGTCGCCGCCGTCGAAGTCTTCGTGTGCGGCAGCAGCGCGGCCGCGACCTCCTGCGCCGTCGCGAACCGCTCGGCCGGATCCTTCGCCATCATTCGCAGCAGGATCGACGCGACTTCGTCCGGCACATCGTCGCGGAGTTTCGTCACGGGTTCGGGCTGTTCCGTCGTATGGGCGATGACCTTGTCGAACGCCGTCTTGGCATGCGCGAACGGCGGCCGGCCGACGAGGGCGAAGTAGAAGAGGCAGCCGAGGCTGTAGATGTCCGACCGGTGGTCCACGTCCCGCGTACTCTTCGCTTGCTCCGGCGAGAGATAGTCCGGCGTGCCGAGCACCATGTTCGTCCCGGTGACGGCGACGTTCTCCGGCTGCGTCGCGCCCGTCGACTCGTCCCGGGGCAGTTCGGCATCGGTCGCGAGGCGGGCCAGGCCGAAGTCCAGGACCTTTACCACGCCCTTCTTGTTCACCATCACGTTCTGGGGCTTGATGTCGCGGTGGACCATTCCCTTGGCGTGCGCGTGCTGGAGGCCGAGCGCCACCAGCCGCACGACGTGGCACGCCGTCGCCACCGGCAGCGGACCGCGCCGGTTCACCACGCGATCCAGGCTCACCCCCTCGACGTACTCCATCACGAGGAAGTGTCGCCCGTCGGCCTCGTCGGCGTCGTACGCCGTCACGATGTTCGGATGCGCGAGCTTCGCCGCCGCCCGCACCTCGCGCCGGAACCGCTCCACAGCCGTCTTGTTCGCCGTGTACTTCTGCGCCATTACCTTCACGGCCACGGTGCGGCCCATCATCACGTGCTCGGCGCGGTACACCATCCCCATACCGCCCGCCCCGAGTTGGTTCAACACGCGATAGCGCGGGTGGTTCGCCAACTCCTGCGGAATCGTCGGATCGAAGATCGGAACGTCAGTGTGTTCGGTCGCGGTCATGGCGGCGATCGTGCGGTACGGATTCGCTCTAGAATAACACGAGAAGCCGCCGGATGAGTCGAAAGAAACGACGTTGCGGATCATTCGGCGGCATGCGGTAAGGGTTGATGGCGAAGATTGTTTTCACAGCGGTCGCAATTTTCGGAGCCGGCGATGAAACGAATGACGGTCCTGCTTCTGGTCTTCTTAGCAACCGACACGGTACGCGCCGCCGAAGTTGACTTCGCACGGGACGTGCTGCCGATCCTCTCCGAGAACTGTTTCCACTGCCACGGGCCGGACGAGGGCGCCCGCAAGGCCGGCCTGCGCCTCGACACGAAGGAGGGGGCGTTCAAGAAGAAGCGCGAGCGGACGATGATCGTGCCGGGCAAGAGCGCCGAGAGCGAGGTGATCGCGCGTGTGGCGAGCGCCGACCCGGAGGCCATGATGCCGCCGCCGGATTCCAACCGGAAGCTGACGGCCAAGCAGATCGCCACCCTGAAGCAGTGGGTGGACGAGGGCGCGAAATGGGGGCAACACTGGGCTTACGTCCCGCTGCCCAAAACGGTGGCGGTGCCGAATGTTCCAGGTTCCAAGTATCGAGTTTCAAGTCCAATCGACGCCTTCATCCTGGCCCGATTGGAGAAGGAAGGACTCAAACCCTCTCCCGAAGCGACGAAGGCGGTCTGGCTGCGGCGCGTGACATTCGACCTCACCGGCCTGCCGCCCACGCTCGCCGAAATCGACGCCTTCGAGAAAGACACCACACCCAACGCCTACGAGAAAGTCGTCGACCGCCTCCTCGCCTCGCCTCGCTACGGCGAGCGCATGGCCGCCGACTGGCTCGACGCCGCACGCTACGCCGACACCCACGGCTACCAGTCCGACCGTTTCCGTGCCATGTGGCCCTACCGCGATTGGGTCATCAAGGCCTTCAACGAGAACCGGCGCTACGACCGCTTCGCCCTCGAACAGCTCGCCGGCGACCTGCTCCCGAACGCCACCAAGGACCAGCGCCTCGCCACGGCGTTCAACCGCCTCCACATGCAGAACGAGGAGGGCGGCGTGGTCGAGGAGGAATTCCGCGTCGCGTACGTCGTCGATCGCGTCACCACATTCGGCACCGCCTTCCTCGCGCAGACCTTCGAGTGCAGCCGTTGCCACGACCACAAGTACGACCCGATCACTCAAAAGGACTTCTATCGCCTCTTCGCGTTCTTCCAGAACATCGACGAGTCCGGGCAGACGAGCTACTTCACGAGCGCGATGCCGGTGCCGACTCTACTGCTGAGCACCGAGGAACAAGATCGGAAGATCGAGGAACTCTGGAACGCCGTGCGCACGAAGGAGGCCGCGCTGTCGGCGGCCCGGGAAGCGGCGCGAACCGAATCCAGGAAGAGGTTTGGCGCGTTGACGCCCCCCGTATTGTCGACGGGCCGCGTCGCGTACTTCCCGTTCGACGAACTCGCCGGCAACAAGTCCCCAAATGCGGTGAACGCGAAGCAGACCGCCAACGGCCACGACGGCCCAAAACTCGTCGACGGCAAGCTTGGCAAGGCCGTCGAATTGAATGGCGAGAACGGCTTCGACATCCCCGGCGTCGGCCACTTCTCGCGCAGCGATCCGTTCTCGATTTCCCTCTGGCTCAAGTCGTCGAAACACACGCCGCGCGCCGTCGTACTGCACCATAGCAAGGCCCCCGTCGACGCCGGCAGCCGCGGCTACGAACTGCTCTTGGAAAACGGCAAAGTCGCGTTCGGCCTGCACCACATGTGGCCCGGAAACTCTCTGAAGGTCGCGACGAAGTCGGCGATCGCGGCGAACGAGTGGACCCACGTAGCCATGAGCTACGACGGCTCCAGCCGGGCCGACGGACTGAAGATCTATGTGAATGGATCGGAAGCGAAAACGGACGTCGTTCGCGACGGGCTGCGCAAGGACATCACCTACGAGGGAGGCGAACCGAGCCTGCAGGTCGGCTATCGCTTCCGCGACAACGGCTTCAAGGGCGGTGCGGTCGACGAGTTCCAGCTTTTCGATCGCGAACTCACTGCCATTGAGATCGCCCGCCTTGCCGGAACGGAGTCGAAAGACGAAGCGGCGCTCATGTCATATTACCTTGCAACGTCCGACGCCGTCGTGAAAGCGACTGCGGCCCTGCGCGAGGCGCGGCGGGCGCATGCGAACTTCGTGAACCCGATCCCCGAAGCGATGGTGATGCAGGAGATGCCCGCGCCGAAGCCGGCCTTCGTGCTCAAGCGCGGCGCGTACGATTCCCCCGGCGAGCCCGTAACCGCCGACACGCCCGCGGCCCTACCTCCCTTCCCCGCCGACCTCCCGCGCAACCGCCTCGGCCTCGCACGCTGGCTCACGCACCCCGACCACCCGCTCTTCGCCCGCGTCGCCGTCAACCGACTCTGGCAGCAGATGTTCGGCGCCGGACTCGTCGAAACCAGCGACAACTTCGGCACCACCGGCACACCTCCCACCCACCCCGAACTCCTCGACTGGCTCGCCCGCGACTTCACCAAGGACTTCGACGTGAAGCGGGCCCTGAAGCAGATCGCATTATCCGCGACCTATCGCCAATCCTCCAAGATGCCGAACGAACAAGCGCCTTTCATTCCGAATTCCGCATTCCGCAATCCGCAATCCGTGGACCCCTACAACCACCTGCTCGCCCGCGCGCCGGCCCGAAGGCTGAGCGCCGAGATGCTCCGCGACCAGGCGCTCGCCGTGTCGGGATTGCTCAACGGGAAGATCGGCGGACCCAGCGTCTACCCGTACCAGCCCGAAGGCCTCTGGAACGAGGCGATGGGCCGGCCGCACTACCCGCAATCGAAAGGTGACGACCTGCACCGCCGAAGTCTCTACACCGTCTGGAAGCGCACCGCCCCGCACCCGCAGATGACCACCTTCGACGCCGCCGACCGCAGCAACTGCGCCGTCAAACGTCAATCGACGAGCACGCCGCTCCAGGCGCTCGCGCTGCTCAACGATCCGCAGTTCGTCGAAGCCGCCCGCTTCCTCGGCCAGCGCATGCTGACGGAGGGCGGCGCGACGAGCGAAGCGAAAATCGCGTGGACGTTCCGTACGGCGACGGGCCGCGCGGCGAACGAGAAGGAGTTGGCGGTTCTATCGAAACTCTTCGAGGAGCAGCGGGCCGAGTACGCGAAGGACAAGGCCGCCGCCGCGAAACTGCTCGCGGTCGGCGAAGCGAAGGCCGACCCGAAGCTCGACCCGGTGGAACTCGCCGCGGCGACGCAGCTCGCGCTCGCCATCTTGAACCACGACGCCGCCGTCAACCGGCGGTGACGAGGCTCAGCCGACCCACTTGCCGTCGACGGATTCGTACTTCACCAGTTCGTTCGGGGCGAACCAGAGCGCGATCTCGAGGGCCGCGTTCTCGGGGCTGTCGCTGCCGTGGACGAGGTTGTTCTGCACGCTCAGGGCGAAATCGCCGCGGATCGTGCCGGGCGGGGCCTTCGCGCCGTCCGTCAGGCCCATCAAGTTCCGCCCGACCACCACCGCCTCGCGGCCTTCCCACACCATCGCCACCGTCGGGCCGCTCGTCAGGAACGCCAGCAGCGATTCGTAGAACGGCTTGCCCTTGTGGACGGCGTAGTGCTTCTCCGCCAGCTCGCGCGGTGCCTGAACGAGCTTCAATCCGGCGAGGCGGAGGCCCTTGCGTTCGAACCGGCCAATGATCTCGCCGGCGAGCCGCCGCTGCACGGCGTCGGGCTTGAGGAGGATGAGCGTCTGCTGCGACATGGTGAATAGCCTTGGTGGGAAACGGTTCGGTTATGGTGGGAAAAGGCGAATCGCGCGCCAAGTCGGAATCGGAATAAAGTTTAACGGCGAGGCGGTGTCTTCAGAGCCGAGCGCGTCACGTTCGCCCCGCGCTCGGCTCCGAAGACTCCGCCTCGCCGCTAAACGGCGGTCACTTCTTCACAGCTTCCGGAATCCCCTCGATCGTGAAGTAGAACCCGTGCGGGTTGTTCCCGTTCGCGATCTTCAGAAGGAACGTATTCGTTCCCTTCTTGAGTTTCAGCTTCACGGTGTTCTGCTCCGGGGCGGCGGCACGGGTGTTCTCGTCCTTCCACACCTTCACGCCGTTCACGTACAGGATCGCGCCGTCGTCGGTGCCGAGCAGGATCGTGGCTTCCACGTCCTCCGGCGATTCGATCGCACGGTAGGCGAACGACACGGTATTGTTCGCCTTCGTCCCGTGCAGCTTCGCCAGGTCCATGTAGCCGTTCGCTTCGGGGCGAACCTGCTTCCACGTCTTGCCGTCGATCTTCGCGTTCGCGTCGAACCCCTTTTCGGGGCCGTAGGCCGTGTCGAGGCCGGCGTTGCCGTTCGGCGACGCGAACGGACCGATCACCATCCACGAATCCGGCGTCAGCGACGGGGTCAGCAGCTTCGTCATGTACTCGACGACGTCCACCAACTCGTCCTCGGTCAAAGTCGCGACGAGTCCCTCCGGCATGATCGAGGTCAGCGACTTCTTCCGCTCCGTTCCCTTCGCGGGGAAGGCGTAGTCCTTGCCGTTCGCATCCCGGACGGTGATCGTCGTTTCCGTCTCGCCGACGACGAGGCCGGTGATGCTCTGGCCGTCCTCGCCCGTCAGCGTCCAGCTCAGGTACTGGTCCGCGATCGCCTTGCTCGGCGTTAGCAGCGAATCGTAGAGGTTCTCCTTGCTCGCCTTCTTGCCGATCATGCTGAGGTCCGGCCCGATCTGCCCGCCCTGCCCGCGGACCATGTGGCACTTCAGGCACTGCACTTCGGAGTTGATGCTCTTCAACAGGATCGCCTGGCCGTTCGCGGCGCTGCCGGCACGCTTCACGAGTTCGGCGATTGGCGGGAGCTTCTTCGGGTCGAGCTTGCCGGGGGCCGGGAAGAGGATCATCGCCTTGTTCCGTTCGCCGGCGAACGGGCTGTTGCGCAGCAGTCGGCCGGCGTCGGCGATCAGTTCCGCGCGGAGCTTCTTCTGTTCCTGCTGCTGGAGGAGCCATTGCGTCCCCGCCCGCGTGCCGGCGAGGGCCGAGAGGATCGCCTGAATCAGCGGCTTCGGTTCCGCGTCGTTCTTCATCAGCTTCTTCTGAAGGTCGGCGAGCGCCGCCTTGCTGATCTCGTCGTTGCCCTGCCCGGTGATCAATCCGCCGAGTCCGGCCGCGGCGTCCGCGGCCAGCGGGTCGCCCCGCTCGCCCATCACGTCCGCGAGGACATCGATGGACGCCTGAGACCGCAGCTTGCCGAGCGTCTTCAGGGCTTCCTTGCGAAGGTCGGCCGGGGTCTCTTTGTTGAACACGAGTTCGCCGATGGCCTTCGCTCGCCCGACGGCGTTCGCCGCCGCCGCGAGTTGCAGGCCGGTCATCGCCGTCTTGGAATCGCCGAGGAGCGTTCCCACCGTCTGGTTGACCTCATCCCCCCTCGCGAGGCCGTTCCATTTCGTGGGCAGGAAGAGCTTGAGGTTCTCGACGGCCCGCGCCTTCACCTCGGCCGGCTGGCCGCCCTTGAGCAGCGCCAGCATCGTCTTGCCGGCGGCCGGGTCGTCGTTGACGGCGAGGATGTCGACGATGCGGGCCTTCTGCGCCGCCGTCAATTTGTCGTCCGTCATCAGCCGTTCCATCTTCGGCAGCATCGACTTCGGCCGCAGCTCCCACACGAGGTCCGCGACCTTGTCGTTCCACTCGGGGAAGTGCTTCTCGAAGTCGGCGAGGATCTTGTCTCGCCGCTCCGGGTCGGTGCCGCAGGCGATGTTCAGGGCAGCACGGTAGAAGTGGTCCTTGCCGTCGTAGAGTTTGGCAAAATATGGAAATACACGCTTCAATTGCTCGGCTTTTACATATCTGGCCTGCACTAACATTTCCCGAGCAATCGCCAGATCAAAGTGTGTCTTGCCTTTTTCTTCACCAGGCCAATCAGCCATTTGCGGAAGCTCTAAGAATGACCGACCGAAGAAAACACGATCCATCCTCATTGCCGTCGGCATGAACAAGTCGGAGTTCTTGTCACGAAGCATCATGGCGAAACCGATCGCAGTAGCCTCTGCTTCTTTTTCTGTGCCTGCCGATACACGTTTAATTATTTCACCCATTGCCCAGAAATAACGAGCTTGCAATTCTCGCGTGCCATTGCCTAATACCGTTTGTGTTAGATTCTCGATTTTCTCAAAAGTCGATGACTTAATGATTCCTGACGCCATCTCTCGAACTGTAAAGTTCGGATTCCCCAATGCGGCAATTAATCCTTCCTTCGTATCCAACTTCACGCCCGGCACCTTGTACCCCTTGTGCCCCGTCGGTGTCAGCCGGTAGATGCGGCCGCGCGTCCAGTCGCCCATGCCGTGGCCGCCGACGCCGGGGTCGTACCAGTCGCTCACGAACACGCTGCCGTCCGGGGCCACGCAGACGTCGCTCGGCCGGAACCAGTTGTCCGTGCTCGTCAACATGTCGTGCTTCTCCAACTCGTAGCCGGCACCCTTCGGCTTGCGCTGGAAGTAGCGGATCTCGCGCGGCCCGGCGTCGGCGTGGATCAGGTCGCCCCGGTACTGCTCCGGCAGCAGCGTCCCCTCGTAGAAGCAGATGCCGGTGGGGGAGCCGAAGCCGGTGCGCATCGTCTTGTGGACGATGCCGGGCTGCTCCTCGTGCCAGTGGCTCTGGCCGGGGCCGCGCGGGCCGTAGCCGTAGTTGCCGCCGGGCATGACGAAGCAGATGCGCGTCTGCTGGTTGCCGTCGTCGTCGTTGTCGGAGAGCCAGATTTCGCCGAAGGAATCGACGCAGGCCTCGTAGTTGTTGCGGAAGTTGTGGGCGATCAGCTCGACGTTGTTGCCATCGAGATCGCAGCGCCAGACGGTGCCCTTCTGGATGGTCGTCGTGTTGCTGACGAACTTCGGCCCCTTGCCGTCCTTCGATTGCAGGCCGTTGACGCCGGAGTCGCCGACGGTGAAGTAGAGCTTGCCGTCAGGTCCGACGGTGAGGCCGTGGACGCCGTGGTCGTGGTCGAAGCCACCGAAGCCGGTGAGGAACTTCGTTGGTGGGCCGTCGGCCTTGAGGTCGCCGTCCTTGTCCCAGAATTCGAGGATGTCCGGCGACTGCGCGACGAGCACGCGGACTGGCGAGCGGGGGGCGTCAGCCCCCTGTTTCTTGTTTTCCTTTTCGACTCCCCCAGAAACAGGGGACTTACGTCCCCCGCTCGCCTGAGGCAACACGAGCACGCTGAGCGGGCCGTAGACTTCCTTCCCCTGATAGAAGACGGTCGAGTCGTCCGCTTTGCCATCGCCGTCCTTGTCGGTGAGGATGACGATCCGATCGCCCTCTTCGCGGAGCATCGGCCGGTTGAAGTTCTTGCGGCGGTAGTTCACGGCCTCCGCCACCCAGACGCGGCCGAGGTGGTCGACATCGATGCTCGTCGGGTTGATGAGCATCGGCTCGCTGGCGAACAGTTCCACCTGCAAGCCGTCGCCGGCCTTCATGCTGGCGAGCGCCTTGTCCGGCGGAAGTTGGGCGGAGGCGAGCGAAGCGGACACGAGGAGGGCGGCAAGCGCGCAGGAGAATCGCGGCATGGCGGAGAGGCTCCGGAAGCGGAGAATCGGCGGGATCGCTACGGGGACAGTGTAGCATGCAGACCGGCAAACGGAACGCTCACCATGGCCGCCAGCGCGGCGGGTCTTCGAGCCGCCATTGGGGGATCGATTCCAAGTCGTCGCCGACAATCGAGCCAACATGGCGGATCCGACGATTCCGTTGAAGAAATGGGACTGGAGTCCCAACAGCGGCAACCTTAGAGCCGATTGATCCTGCGCATCCACTTCGTCGAGCAACAACGCGAACGTCCAGCGAGCCGGCATCCAATTCCGTCTTCCGTCGATTGCACCGAGACGGATTCGACCGAGTTGACCCTTTTGCGCACCACCCGCGACGAGAAAATCGGAATCCGAATCGGGCTGGGCCAAAATCTCGACATCGATGGCAAAGGGATTCCAGATGTCGAAAGGCAACACCGTGACGGGTGCCCCGGTATCGACAATCGCCAAGAACGACCAGTTCGTTAATGGGCCTTCGTGCTTCCAGTCGTCCGTCGAGTTGCGAGGGGCCACGACGAGCCGGATACCCAGGTTGAATGCGGCAATCGAAGTCACCTGTCCGGGCCGATCGCTCGGACCTTGAAAAGTGATCGCGAATGCCGGTAGCGTCTCAAGATTTAAGCGAGCCAAATGCGTCCCGCCCCGCGGCCCTTGCTGTCCGGGACGAACGTCGTCACGAGCCTCGTGGAAGGAATCCCCAAGTTTCGTTCCACGTCTTCGCGGAGTTTCTTCAGCGACTTATCGTGGCCAACAACCGCGAGGTTGTACACGCCGATGTAATGGCCGCCGAATTCTTTCAATCGGCGGCGAGTTAGTTGTTCGACCATCCAATTCCAATCGGCCATCACCTTGCGGCCTTCCTCGTCGAACTCGAGGACGACGTCCTCGTCCGGCTCGAATTCCGGCGGTGGTTCGGAGGTCAGTGGATTCGGATTCATGAGTCAACCTCAACCATTGATTCCAATTTACCCACGACACCCATTCACCGAAAGTCGATTCGTCCGCGAATCGTCCACCTCGTCGTTGACGGCTTCGGATCGAGCATCTACGATTGCGGTTCCCGCACCCGCGAACTCGCACGATGTTCGACACGACTTCCATTCCCACCGTCCGCCGGTCGCGCTGGCCGCTCGAACGCCGCTGGACGGCGGCGCGACTTCCGGTGCATTCGATGGTCGATCGGAAGGTCGACCCGGCGCTGCCGGCGTTCGACTTCACCGGCGCGATGCGGACGCTCTGCCAGGACATCGTTGCCCGCTGCCCGACGTTTGCGACCATCGACCTCGACCGCGTGCTGATCACGTTCACGCCGTGCCGGAACCGCAGCAAGTTCGGCACGCACGCCCGCGTCACGCCGATGCGCTTCCAGGCCGGCGCCCAGACGAAACGCCGGCGTGGAGTCTTGTACGGGGTGCAGCGGTATTACGTCGACGATCGCGAGATGCTCTACCTGATGAGCTTCAGCCTGCCGCGGTTCCTGGACAACCCGTTCGAAGAGAAGATCAGCACCGTCTTCCACGAATTGTTCCACATCAGCCCGGCGTTCGACGGCGACATCCGCCGGTTGCCGGGCCGCTGCCACGCCCACTCGCACTCGAAGGCGGCGTACGACCGGCACATGCTCGAACTGGTGCGGCCGTACCTCGCCGACCATCCGCGGCCGGAGGTCTACGAGCCGTTCCGCTTCCGCACGGCAGAGCTGTTCCATCGCTTCTCGCGACTCACCGGGACGGTGGTGCCGCGGCCGAAGCTGGTGCCGCTGGCGTGGTAGCGCACGTCGGCGTCCGCTGGTTCCACGGCATCTTCGCCATGAGCATGCCCATCGCGCAGGAGTCGGTGATGCCGGCGAACGCCAGGCCCGCACCGAGGAAGATCGAGAGGCCGACGAAGTACGGGTGAACGGCGAGCGCCAGCGCGCCGCCGAGCACGACGAGCAAGCCGGCTGTGATGCGAACCTGCCGCTCGATCGACATGGCTTTCTTCCCGCGGACGACCGGCAGTCCCGCCGCCTCCCAGGCACTCGTGCCGCCCTCGACATTCACGACATTCGCGATCCCCGCCGCCAGCAGTTTCTCGCAGGCCATCTTCCCACGCCCGCCGGATTTGCAGATGACAAAGACGCACGCTTTGCCCGCGAATGCCTTCGGGTCTAGCCGGTCCAACGGTACGTTCCGCGCGTACGTCGCGTGGACCTCGCCGAACTCCGCCGGCGTGCGCACGTCGATGATCTCCACCGTTTCCTTCGCGCACCGTTCCGCCAGTTCCCGCGGAGCAATTGTCGAAACGCTCATGACGATCTCCTTGTGATTCAAGCTTCGTTGGCCGCTTTCCACGTCTTGAACGAGCCCGCAAGATTCCGACAGCGGAAGCCGTGCTGCGCCAGCACCCGGCACGCGTTGTAGGAGCGCTGACCACTCGCGCAGTGGGCGAGGATCAGCTTGTCCTTCGAGAGTTCGCCGAGCCGCTCCCGCAGTTGCGCGAGCGGAATGCCGAGCGAACCAGGGATGACGCCGCCGTCGCGCTCCTTGGCATCGCGCACGTCCAGCACCACGGCACCCGACGCGATCAGCCCCGGCACCTCGTGCCACTGCGCCACGGCGACATCGCCGGCGAGCACGTTCTGCGCCGCCATTCCCGCGAGGTTCACCGGATCCTTCGCCGAGCCGAACGGCGGGGCGTAGCAGAGTTCCAGGTCGGCGAGATCGTGCACGGTCATCCCGGCCTTGATCGCGGTCGCGATCACGTCGATCCGCTTGTCGACGCCGTCCTCGCCCACGGCCTGCGCGCCGAGGATCCGACCATCGTCGGGTGCAAAGAGCACTTTCAGCGCAATCGGCTTCGCGCCGGGGTAATACCCCGCGTGGCTGTTCGGATGCAGGTGTACGACCTCGAACGGGATGCCGGCCTTCTTCATTAACGTTTCGTTCGCCCCGGTGACGGCGGCGACCTGATCGAAGACGCGAACGATGGCGGTGCCGATGGTCGATTCGTAGCGAGAAGCCCGTCCGCAGATGTTGTCCGCGACGGTGCGGCCCTGCCGGTTTGCGGGGCCGCCAAGCGGAATGAGCATCGGCTGGCCCGTGACGCCGTGTGTCACTTCAATCGCGTCCCCGACCGCCCAGACGTGCGGGTCGGACGTTCGCAGCGATGCATCGACGGCGATGCCGCCGGTCGGGCCGATCTTCAGCCCCGCGTCGGCGGCGAGTTTTGCTTCGGGCTTCACGCCCACGCCGACGATGACGAGATCCGCCGGCAGTCGCGTGCCGTCAGCGAGCACGGCCACGGACGCCGCCGCGTCGCCCGCTTCAAACCGCACGACCGACTGGCCGAGCCGCAGCGAGACGCCATGTTTGCGGATCTCGCGATGGATGTGCGCCGCCATTTCGGGATCGAACGGCTTGAGAACCTGCGAACCGTATTCGACCACGGTGACCGTCAGCCCGCGCCGGTGCAATTGCTCGGCCGTCTCCAGGCCGATGAATCCGCCACCGAGGACAAGCGCCGTCTTGGCATTCTTCGTGCGAATCCAGTCGTCGGTCCGCTCAAGGTCCGGAATCGTGCGCAGCGGGAAGTGCCCTGGCCGGTCGATGCCGGGGATGTTCGGCACGACGGGCGACGCACCGGTCGAGAGGATCAGGTCGTCGTACTTCTCCGCCCGAATTTCGCCGGTGGCGAGGTTCCTCACATCGATTTCCTGCGCGACCGGACGCACGGCCACAACCTCGTGCCCGGGATGAATCTCCAGTCGGAAGACGGCCGCGAGACGTTCGGGGGTCTGGACGATGAGCTTGCCGCGGTCAGGGATCTCGCCGCCGAGCTGGTAGGGCAGGCCGCAGTTGGCGAAGGAGACGTACGGTCCGCGTTCGAAGATGGCGATCTCGGCGAACTCGTCGAGTCTTCGGAGGCGGGTGGCGGCGGACATGCCGCCGGCGACGCCGCCCACGATCAGAATCCGACGTGCCATGATTGTTCTCCCGCACCGGCGTGCTATGATAGTCGTGTTGTACTCAATCACTATATTGCCAATCAGCGATACAATCAACGGAAAGCGGAATGGCCGCCCTCAAGCCCGATCAGCTCGACGCCGTCGCCCGCTTTTTCCGCGTGCTCGCCGAACCGACGCGCCTCGCCATCCTCCAGGAACTCCGTCGCAATCCGCGCACGGTTAATGAACTGGTCGAGTCGTTGGGGGCCAAGCAGGCAAACGTGTCGAAGCAACTCGGCATCCTGTTCGATGCCGGGCTGCTCGACCGCAAACGGTCGGGAAACAGCGTGGTTTATTCGATCCGGGAGCCGGCGATCTTTGAACTGTGCGAAATCGTCTGCGGGAAGCTGAAGCGCGACGCCGAGAAGCGGTACGCCGCCTTCGCCGGCAAGCCGCGCCGCTGATCACTTCGCCCGTTCGGCCATCTCGTCGAGAACTTGCTTCGCATTCCAACCGTTCGTGTGGCCCTTGCGCATCGCGATTTCGATGACGCCGTCGAACGCCGGGTTGGCGAGCTTCGCCGTCGCCGCCTTCAGCCGATGCACGGCGTTGTTGAGGAAGTAATCGTCCGCGTCGCCGACCCAAATCCGCACCTTGCCGCCGGCCAGCTTCGGGCCGAGCGTGGGCCAGTTCGCTTCGAGATGTTTCCGCAGGTCGTATTTCTCCCAGTGGGCGAGGACCGACTTGTCGATCGCGCCGGTCTCGCCGTCCCAGAGCGGTTTCGGCAGTCCGTCCGCGCCGCGCGGGCCGTAGGTCGCGTTCCAGCTCGCCCAATCAAGGCCGGCCAGTTCCCAGCAACCTCCGCGACCGAGAACACGCTCGAGGTGGCACTCATGGCGCACCGTGTACGCCGTATCGCCGTCAAGAGTGCGCTTCGCCGGACGTTCGAATCCAGTTCGGTTCACATAAGCGTTCGCATCCCGGTAAATGTCGATCAGTTCGAAGGCGCGGAAGTCCACGCTGTCGGGGCACTGCGACCAACAACCGTTGAAGAAGTCGGGATAGAAGAGTTGCAGCGCCAGCGAGACCCATCCGCCGGTGGATCCGCCGGTGGTGAAGCGGGCCTTGGGCGTGCCGATGCAGCGGTATGCCTTCTCGACGGCCGGGATGACTTCCGTCACGAGCGCGTCGCCGTAGGGGCCGTTGTTTGCCGAGTTCACCTGATACGGGTCACCGAACGGCCCGGCTCCATCGAGGAGGATTTGCACGAAGCGGTCGTCGGGCCGCATCCGCTGGGCGCTCGTGTAGCGCGTGCCGAAGCCGCCAATGTGGACGACGAGCGGGTACTTCTTTGTTTCCTTCGTGAAGTTCGTCGGCAGCACGACGGCGAAGCGGTAGACCATCGGCCGGCCGTGGAAGTCCGAGAGCAGTTTCGAGGGCATCCGCACGTACAAGTGCGTTGGCGTGTCCTTCGGTATCTCCTCCACGATTGGCTTTGTGAGCTGAATCTTTACCGTGGCGTCGACGGCCGGATCGTGCGTGAACGTCACGAGGTTGCTCGTCAGGTTGCCCGGTGCGCCGGGCACGCTCAGGTCGCGGTTGGTGGCGTAGACGGCCTGAACGGAGTACTCGCCCTTCGGCAGTTTCGCGAGCGAATCCTTCGGAAAGGTCATCGCCGTTTCGTCCACCATCACCGTCGCATCGGCCGCGAACTTCGCCACGTCCACGCCGAGCACCGGCAGCGCGAACGGATCGGTCGACGTGAGCGAGGGCGTCCGCCCCTTTGACGCGATGCCGACGAGCAAGCGGCCCGGCTGGTCGGTCGCCTGCTTAGGATCGACCGTGACTTCGAAGCGAATCCCAGCGGCGGACGCGTCCGCACAGACGATGCCGACGAACGCCAGTGCGAGGAATCGAATCATCTCACCCTTCTCCCAGCAACTGCGGCACCTTCTCGCGCAGCAGTTCGATCTCCCGGTGTGATTCGCCG
Source organism: Gemmataceae bacterium (assembly GCA_022842245.1). Classification (GTDB taxonomy): domain Bacteria; phylum Planctomycetota; class Planctomycetia; order Gemmatales; family Gemmataceae; genus Limnoglobus. The sequence continues at coordinate 106,467 of JALHPZ010000008.1, read as the reverse complement.
AGGTACGCGAGCAGTCGCAGGTCGTCCCGACCAACCGTGCCGCCGCCGAAGAGCCACGCCCGCACGCGCAGGAGTTTGTAGAGCTTCACGAGTTTCCGGTCGCTGATGAAGATCTTGTCCTCTCGCACGAGTGTCTTCACGAGTCGCTGGAACTCGCGGAACACGTCGTCCGGGAAGAAGAGCTGCCGGTCGGTGACCTCGTCGCCGTTCTTGTCCGTCGATCGCCGGGCGAACAGGAGCGTCAGGTAGCGGTTCGCCTTCAGGAAGTCGGCGAGCGCGGCGTGCCCCTCCACCCACGGCTTCCGGTTCAGCCCCTTGTCCGCCTCGCCGCGCAGACCCGCGTCGATCAGTTCCGCGAAGTGCGTCTCCTGCACCGGCCAGCTCATCGCCTTCAGCACGAACCGGTCCTTCAGCGCCGCCAGTTCCCCCTGCTCCGGGATTTCGTTCGTCGCCGCGAAGAGCACGCGCAGGGGCACCGCCTCGGGCTTGCCTTCCTGGTAGAACTTCTTCTCGTTGATGATGGTCAGCAGGATGTTCAGGATCGCCGAATTCGACTTGAAGATCTCGTCGAGGAAGACCAGCGTCGCCGTCGGCAGCTTGCCTTCCTTTTTGCGGATGTATCGCCCGTCTCGCAGTTCCTTGATGTCGATGGCGCCGATGATCTCGCTCGGCTCCGTGAATCGCGTCAGCATGTACTCGAAATAATCCTCTTCCGCGAGGCCGAGTGCGTCCTTGAACTTGAGCACCAGATCCGACTTCGCTGTGCCGGGCGGCCCGACAAGCAACAGCGGCTCCTGGGCGACTGCCGCAATCGTCATCAGGTCGATCAGTTCCTGCTTCTGGATGAAGAATCGACCCAGCGATTGCCGGAAACGGCCGATCCGCTTGCGCAGTTCGTCCGCCTCGGCCTGGAGGTCCGCGAGCGTCAGATCGTCGATGTTCGGCATGGTTTTCCGTCAATCCTCATCGTCGTATTCGTCGTCGCGGCGTTTGGACTTCTTGCGACCCTTCCACGGTCGCGAGCAGATCAGCGTACCGGGTTCGTCCCAGATGATCGAACAACAGACGTAATTCTGGGTCAACCGCTTCTTCGGGAGGTCGTCCCGGTAAATGTAAACGTGACAGAGGTAGATGTTCGGGCGATCGGCGAACGATTTCGGCAGCTTCGTCCGTTTCCCTTCCACATAGGCTTCGTCGGTCACGAGGCTCGAAACGAACTCCTCATCGTCGTCGTCGCAGTCCTCCCCCTTCAAGGACATGATGTCCGATGCCAGTTCGGTCATGTATTCCTCGTCGTCGGCCGATTTCGGATCGGGAGAAATCAACACCACGGCGGGATAGTCCTGAATCCCTTTTTCAAAGAGGTTGTTGTTGGCCTGCACCAGCCAGCCGATCACTGGCTCCCCGTTCTCGAGGGTGTATTTCCGGGCATTCGACATCTTGATATTGAGCACGACAATCAGGATGACGGCCACGACCGTCAACCCGATGCAGACCCAGCCCCAGATCGGCACGGCGTCCCCTCCCCGTTAGAGCGCAGCCACCACCGCGTCGCCCATGTCCGTCGTCGTCGCCTTCCCGCCGAGGTCGGGCGTCTTCACGCGGCCGTCCTTGAGGACTTCCGCCACGGACTCGCGAAGCATCCGCGCCCCGCGCGCCAGGCCCAGGTGATCCAGCATCAGCGCGGCCGAGAGGATCGCCGCCAGCGGGTTCGCGATCCCTTTCCCGGCGATGTCGGGCGCGGAACCGTGCACCGGCTCGAACATGCTGGGGTACTGCTTCGTCGGGTTGATGTTCGCGCTGGACGCCAGGCCGATGCTGCCCGTCACGGCGGCGGCGAGGTCGGTCAGGATGTCGCCGAAGAGATTGCTCGCGACGATCACGTCGAAGGTCTCGGGTTTGCGCACGAGGTCCATCGCGGCGGCGTCCACGAGCAGCGGGGCCGACTCCACGTCCGGATAGTCCTTGCGGACGACGGCGAACACCTCGTCCCACAGACCCATGCTGAAGACCTGTGCGTTGGACTTCGTGATGCTCGTGAGCTTCTTCCGCCGCTTCCGCGCCCCTTCGAACGCCGCCCGCAGGATGCGCTCGCACCCCTTGCGGGTGAAGACGCCCGTCTGCACCGCGATCTCTTGTTCCATGCCGACGTAGAGCTGCCCGCCGACCGGGGCGTATTCACCCTCGGTGTTCTCACGGTAGACGACGATGTCGATGTCGCCGGGCTTCTTTCCCGCGAGAGGGCACGGGACGCCGTGGTACAGGATGCTCGGCCGCAGGTTCACGTATTGATCGAACTTCCGCCGCATCGGCAGGAGGAGTTCGTTCACCGTGATCCGGTCCGGCACGTCCGGGCTGCCGACCGCGCCGAACAGGATGGCCTCGTGCTTCGCCAGGATCTCCCAGCCGTCAACGGGCATCATCCGGCCGTGTTGCTTGTAGTAGTTCGTCGACCAGGGGAGGACGTTGAACTTCAGTTCGGCATTGTCGAACTTGACGGCGGCTTTCTGCGCCGCCCGCATGGCATGGTCGATAACCTCCGGCCCGATGCCGTCCCCGCCAATCACCGCGATCGAATGAACCGCCATTGCAGCCGTCCTCAGGTGTCGGTATAGCGCCCAGCTTGCCCGATCCGCAGGGTCGTTACGTCGGGAACGATCCCGCGCTGGCACGGGAAACAAACACGCCGAAACACTCAAGTCGGCTGGATTCCCGAACGGGCACCGGGAAGAATTTAGGGATTCGTGTCCGAGAGTTCAGGGGACCGCCGCCGCGATGTCCGTTCGCCGCTACTGCCGAGTATGGTTCTGCGGGCTGGCGGTTCTCGCCGGCCTCGGTTCCGGCTGTCGGCTGTTCAAGGGCGAGGGTGGTAGCAACGGCACGCGCGACCCGCTCTTCGGCCGCGATCGCATCCCCGCCACCGATCTGCCGACGACCGGCCGCGAGAACGCCCGCGGCCGCCCGGATCCACTGCTCGTACCTCCGGGCAAAGACGACGACCGACTCTCCTCGGACCTGCCGGCCGGCGATCGCCGCGACCCGTTCCGCACCGGGCCGAACACCACCGCTGCCGGGCTCGCCCGGGGAAAATCCGATCCGCTGATGTCCGTCCGCGCCGACGAACCGATCGACGACCGACGACCACGCGGGGGACCGGTCTATCTCCAGGACACGCGTAACGCCTCCACGCTCGAACGCACGATCGACGAGCTGAAACGGCTCGGCGTGACCGTCGGTGAACCGCTTCGCGAAGGCGATGAATTCATCTTGCGGGGTGAACGGGTCGACCAATCGATCCGCCGGCGCTATGAGGGCTCCGGGCGCACGGCAGCCGCTGCCGCACAGGACCTCCTCGAGCAAGTCCGATCCGAAGGCTCTCGCTGATCCTCACTTTGCGTTCGGCTCATCTTCCCGGATCGCGTGTTCCTGATCGATGGCAAGTCCTTGCAGCGTCAGCTGACCACCGTGGGACCATTTCACCGTGAGCTTTCCGACCGATGTCGCATCGCCAAGGCCGAAATCGACGCGCGGATCGCACGTGGAGAGATAGCTTCCGCCTCCCTTGACGAACCGGGTGAGCGTGCGGCCGTTCACTTCGAGAGAGACAGTCGTTCCGACGAGATCGCGCCGGCCCTTCCCAACCAACTTCAACCGCAGCCAGTGCCGGCCCTTTGCGTGCGAATCCCCGGCGACGTTGCGCAGGATGGCGGCCGGTTCGTTCTGGTGGACCACGACGAGGTCGGGCCAGCCATCGTCGTCGAGGTCGGCGACCGCGAGACCGCGACCGGGGCGGAGCGAGCGGAAGTATTCACCGCCCGCGCCGGGAACCCCGCGAAACTGTCGTCGGCCCTCGTGCTCCTCGTTCCGCATTAGCAGCGGCCGTTGGCGGTGCGTGGAACCGGTGGGCCGCAACAGCACGTGCCCGTTGGCGATCGCGAGATCTTCCCAGCCATCGCGGTCGAAGTCGGCGAACGACACGCCGAAGCCAACGAAGGATCGACCGATACGGCCGAGGCCAGCGGCCTGGGACACGTGCCGGAACCGCCGACCGTCGAGATTGCGATACAGCGCGTGGATTTCGCCCTGGAAGTTGGTGACGACCACGGAGGGCCGCCCCGTACCGTCAAAGTCGGCCGCGTCGACGCCCATGCTGCCGTTGTGCAAGCCGTTGTCGTCGCCGGCGACGCCGGCGAACGTGCCGGCCTCCTCGAAGCGGAACCCGCCGAGGTTGTGGTAGAGGAAATTGTCGCCGGCGTCGTTCGCGACATACAGGTCGGGTCGTGCATCGCCGTCGAGGTCCAGCGCCAGCGCGCCCAACCCCTTGCCGTCGGGGCGCAACGGTACCGAAGCGGTGCGGTCTTCGAAGGTTCCATTGCCGAGGTTGCGGTAGATCCGATGTTGCAGCGGTTGAAACCGTTGCGGGGCGCAGACGTCGCGTTCGCCGGTGCCGGGGCAATGGGGATCGTTCGCGAAGGTCCAGTCAAGGTAGTGGCAAACGTAGAGATCGGGGAATCCGTCGCCGTCGAAATCGGCCCACGCCGCCGCCGTCGGCCAGCGATCGGATGGGAGTTTCGCCGCAGCCGAGACATCGAGGAACGCCCGACCGCCATCGCGGCCCGGAACATTGCGCAGCAGCGCGAGCCGGTTCCACCCCGTGACCAGCAGGTCGGGGAACCCGTCGCGATCGTAGTCGGCGACGGCGAAGCCGTGGGTGTAGAAGTCCGTGGCCGCGCCGAAGCCAGTCCGCTCCGTGACATCCTCGAACTTCCAGTCGCCAAGATTGCGGTAGAGTTTGCCGGGCCGGCCGCGAACGGTTTTCCCGTCGAGCGAGCCGCCGCCGGTGAAGGCGAGGTCGAGGCGTCCGTCGCCATCGAAGTCGAACGCCGCGCCGCCGCCGCCGAGCGATTCCAGGATCGTCGCGAGTTTGGCATCCTCGCCGTTGCGGTAAGTGGATGCGATGCCAGTGCGAGCGGTGACGTCGACAAACCAGTCGGGACCGGTGGCAGATTCGTCCGTCGGGGCAGGCGCCGGTCCGCTCGGCGGATTGGACTTCAGGAGAAACCATCCGACCGCTCCGGCCGCGAGGGCGAGTACAACGACAGCGGCAAGTGGTCCTCGGTATCGCGTCACGGTTTCGTCCCGGTGGACGGAAGGTTTCGAAACAGTTCGGCGTCGAGTGCTGTCAGTCGTTCGATCCATTTCCGCGCATCGGCCTCGCGTCCGAGATCGCGCAGGCACCGGACCATTTGCACGTGGGCATCCCGGTCGCGGGGCGCCCGCTCCAAGGCAAAGACCAGATCCGGTTCGGCGTCGGCCGCGCGACCCTGCTCAAGTGCGATTCGCGCCGCCTCGACATGGATCGGCACGAACTCGCCTCGCTCCCGTTTCAATTCCGCCACCTTCGCCGCGGCGCGGTCCAATTCCCCCAACTGACGGAGACAACGAACAAAGCCCAATCTGACCTCGAATGAACGATAGTCTTTGTTCAACAGATACTCATAGAGCGGTCTGGCTTCGGCCGGTGACTCTCGCGAAAGGATTTCCGCAAGCGCGAACCGGGCGTCGTCGGAACGGGGGTCCACCGCGAGCGCGGCCCGATAGTCGGCGATGGCGGACGGCACGTCGGCTTGCATCTCGAATGATCGCCCGCGCAGGACCATCGCGTACGCCCGGTCGGCGATGGGGGGGTCGCGCTTCAACCACAATTCGATCGCTTCACGGGCGCGCACGGGCTGAGCGGCCGCCAGGAATCCCCGCGACAGGGCTTCGATCATCAACGACGTGGAGGGATGGTCCGGGTGGTCCGCGCAGAACTTCAAGGCACCGGAAGCACCGTCCATGGAGCCGGACTGCGAGGCGCGAAGGCGGCGTTCGAGCCGGACTTCCTCGCTCGATCCCCCCAACGATTCGTACCGCTTCAAGTGGCGGTCGGAGGCGTCGAAGTCATCGAGTCGACGCGCGGTTCGGGCGGCGTCGAGTTCGGCCTCGGAATCGGTGGGTTCGCGGCGGAGGTGATCGTTCAGCAAGGCGTAAGCTGTCGCGAGGTCGCGAGCCTGCAAGGCATCACGAATCGAGTCCAGCCGTCGAAATCGCTGGATGGAAGGGACCGCCAACCCGCCGAGCAGGACGACCATGCCGAGGATCGATCCGAAGACGATTCTGCGAGACGGTCGTCGAGCCATGGCGAGCGGGTTGGGGTGAAAGACCGGCCGACGGTGGAAGTTCGACGAAGCAATTACTTGGCGGTAACGCCAAGATCGATCTCGTTAGTACCTTCCACGATTTCCTTGACGGTTTTCGACTCGGTATTGTACCGGGCGGGGATGATGTTCTCCTCGATCTTCTGGTTGTCATACTCCGGCCCGGTCATGCCCGTCTTCGGCATCGCGACGGTTTTGTAGGACATGATGCGGATGGTTTTCGGGCCGACGGTGACCTGCCCTTCGTAGACGCCATTTTTGATGTCGAGAATGATCGGCGGCGTGCCATCGGTGCCTTCGAAGGCGATTTTGCCGGACGCGAGCGGGCTGGCGTCGATGTTGATTTTGCCTTTCACCGTGGCCATTTTCGGGGCCGGCGGGCCGCCGCAGCCAACGATAACCGTCGACAGGGCCACGAGGGCCATTCCAGACAGGAACTTGCGCATTCGAGTGATCCGAGTGTTGAAGGGGTGAAAAAAGGGGGCCGCGAAGACACGAGGTCTACGCGGCCGTTCGTAGGAGTGTGTCGCGGTCAGTTCAGATCCGACGGCGTTCCGCCATCGTCCCGCGTGGAGATCTGACCGAGCGTTTGCAGTTGCAGCGAATCGCGGAGGAACCGCACGCTGCCGTCGCCAAACAGCCCGATGACGCCGCCGCTGTGTGCGGAGTTCAGGGGGACGTTGTGGCTGGCGTTGTCGCAAACGCCCGTCGTGCCGCAGTTGCCCGGCGCGTTCGGCCAGCCTCGCTTCTGATTGATCTGATAGCGAACGGTCGTCGTGTTGAACGCGCGATTGTCGGAGCCGGCCGTCGTGCTGTTCACCTGGAAGGTGGTCCCCCAGCCGATGGTCCAGCCATGCGGCCCGGCGGCATTCCACGCTTGCTTGGAGTTATCAAGCGTGTACATGAAATCGCCTTGTTCGCTGATGTACATCGTGTTGCTCAAGCCGTCCGTGATGCTCGCGAAAGTGAGCTTCATGTTCGAGGGCATCGGTCCGCCGCCGCCGATAATGCCACCGGAACAACACCCCGCGGCCGTGCCAGGGGTGCGGTAACGGATTTCATTAAAGAGCGCGGTTGGGATGACGTTGTTCGCGGCACCCGCGATGGCGACGTAGGTCGGCATCATCATCTGGCCTGCCGTACCGCCGGGAACGGTGCTGGTGGTCGTTTCCGGCAACGGCGACGAGGGGCAACGATAGATCGGGATCTTGACGTTATTGTAGCGGGCACCGTTGGCCGTGTTGCCGTAGCCCGTGCCGCCGCCGATGACCAGTTGGCCGTACAGCGCATTCTGCTCGATGAACGGAAGGATGTAGATCATCCATGACGCACCCCAGTTCGAAGCGCCCGGCCCCCACGGCTGCTGGTCCTGCGTCGTGCCGGGAACCTGATACCCGTTCGAGTCGTGGTACGAGTGCAGGGCGAGACCGATCTGCTTGAGGTTGTTCGTGCACTTCGCACGGGCGGCCGCTTCGCGCACCTTCTGCACGGCCGGCAACAGCAAACCGATCAGGATCGCGATGATCGCGATGACGACCAGGAGTTCGATCAGTGTGAACCCCTTTCGTCGATTTGGAGAGAGAGAGGACATCAGTGTACCTACGAAGAATGGAAAAAGGAAATTGCAGGCGAGAAGAAATGGAACTCCGTGCCCGCAGGTACAAGGTTATCACATTCCGAGCCGTCGCGTCTAACGGAAAATCCCCAAGACTCATCGTTCTGCCATTCCGCAACGCCCGAACAACGACCCGATCTCGCCACCTGCCGCGTCGAACTTTCCGACCATGAAGCCAGTTTGATCGGCGATGCAGGCTGTCCGCCCGCTACGGCCCGGCTATCGTAGTCCGCACGCCACTCGCCCCATCGTGACGATCCGTTCCAGGAGGGACGCGGATGACGTTGCCGCATGCGAACCCGGTCCGAACGCTGATGGAATTGCTGGATCCGTTTCGGCCCGCGATCCACGATTACGTGCACGATTCCCAAGGGCTTGGCGCCGTGACCGGCCTGTTGACAACGATTCCGCCGGAACTCGGCGACCGGATCGGTCACGCCTGGTCCGGCCTCGTCCGCGCCGTACCGGATGGCGAACTCCGACAACTCGTGTCCCACGAAGACCGGCTCCTACTCGACCTGGTGGTTTCGATGTCGGACGATCGCCGTTCCTTCTCGCCCTCCGCCGGAGCCGACCGTGCCTGACGGTTTCACGCACTTCGACGCCGCCGGCGCGGCCCGCATGGTGGACGTGGGCGGCAAGCCCGAAACCGAGCGATCCGCGACGGCGGCCGCCCTCGTTCGCATGGACCCCGCCACCCGCGCGAAAATCCAGGCCGGCACGGCGTCGAAGAAGGGCGACGTCCTCGCCGTCGCCCGCATCGCCGGCATCCAGGCCGCCAAGAAGACCGGCGATCTCATCCCCCTGTGCCACCCGCTCGCGCTCTCGTCCGTTTCGGTCGATTTTTCCTGGCCGGACGATCCCGCCCTGCTCGCCATCACGGCGACGGCGCGGATTTTCGGCCGCACCGGTGTTGAAATGGAGGCCCTGGCTGCGGTTACCGTGGCAGCCCTGACGGTCTACGACATGTGCAAGGCCGTGGATCGCGGGATGACCATCGAGCGCGTGCGGTTGGAAGCGAAGTCGGGCGGCCAGTCCGGCGACTTCCGACGCGGCGCCGAGTAGCCCGGAACCGCCATGACCGCCGTCCGTCCGGCCAAGCCGGCCAAATCCTCTGCGTTGAACTTCGTGCCCATCATCGCGGACCTCGACGCCGCCGACGCAATCTTCGACTCCGCCCTCGATGGCTATCGCACCCCGTTCGCCACGCTCATCGAACACCTCAAGCACTATCGCGGCAAACGGCTCCGCCCTGCGATCCTCCTGCTCGCCGCGAAGGCGAACGGCCCCGTGAACGAACGCCATCACATCCTCGCCGCCTCGCTGGAGATGATTCACACGGCCACGCTCGTCCACGACGACGTGCTCGACGAGGCCGCCGTCCGCCGCCACGCCAGCACCATCAATGCTCAGTGGGGGAACAAGATCAGCATCCTGCTGGGCGACATGCTGTTCTCGCAGGCGTACCTTCTGGCCAGCCGCGTCGACCGCCGGGCGTGTGAATGGATCGGCGAATCGACGACCCGCGTCTGTGCCGGCGAGTTGCGGCAGGTGAGCGAACGCGGGAACCTGCACCTGACGGAAGCCGACTACTACGCCATCGTCGACGGCAAGACCGCCGCGCTGACCGAAGTCGCCGGCCGCCTCGGGGCGCATTATGCCGGTGCCACCGAGTACGTCGCCGACAAACTCGCCAGCTACGGCCGGCACCTCGGCATTGCGTTCCAGATCGCCGACGACATCCTCGATCTCGCCGGCGACGAGACGAAGACCGGCAAGACGCTCGGCACCGACCTCGACGAACGCAAGCTTACGCTGCCCCTGATCCACTGTTTGGCCCGGCACCCCGATCCGGAAACCGTGCGCGACGCAATCACGCGCGGCGACCGGAAGGTGATCCAATCCGCGATCGCACGAACCGGCGCGATCGACAGTGCCGCGAAAGTGGCTGCGGACCACGCCAAGCGGTCACGGTCGGAACTCGACTGTCTGCCGCCGGGCGAGTGCCGGAGCATACTGGAATCATTGACCGAGTGGGCCATGCGACGGGAGACGTAAGCTTTGTTTGGGTGGTATTGACACATCAAGGATTCAAGGCTACTTGGCCGAAGGGGGTATCGAAGCGGGTTGGGGGGAACGATCATGTCGATGGCCATGCTGGGCCTGCGCCACCGGATGCGCGGGGCGATCCGACAATTACCGGGTGTACAAAGACTCCTCGATTTTTCCCGGCGGAGTCGGCCGGTCCTCAGCGACGCCGAGTATGGCCAATTCCACGATTCCGGCCACCTGATCATTGACCCTGGCATCCCGGAGCGGGACCTCGACGCCGCCATCGCGGAACTCGCGGACCACCCGGACATGAAATCGAACCTGCACCATGGGAGCCGAGTCTTCGACGGTTGGAAAATCAGCCGGGCGGTCCGATCAATCGCGCTCGCTCCACGTGTGCTTCGCGCGCTCCGGCAACTTTATGGCCGCAAGCCCCGCCCGTTCCAGACCCTCAACTTCCCCATCGGAACCGAACAGCGCGTCCATTCGGATGTGATCCACTTCGCCTCCGATCCGCCAACCTACATGTGCGGCGTCTGGGTGGCGCTCGAAGACATCGACCGCGGCAACGGCGCACTCGTCTACTATCCTGGAAGCCACCGTCTCCCCGTCGTCACGATGGAGGACGTGGCCCCCGGCCCCGGCCCGTCTCACTACCCGCTCTACGAAGACTACATCGAGAAAATCGTCCGGGATCGCAAACTCGAACCAAGCCACGCCATCTTGAAAAAGGGGCAGGCGCTGATCTGGGCCTCGAACCTGCTGCATGGCGGCGGCACGCACATCGACAAATCGAGAACCCGGCACAGCCAGGTGACGCACTATTTCTTCGAAGGCTGCCAGTATTATCAGCCGCTCTCCAGTTACGGTGGTTATCGACATTTGAAGATTGATGAATGGATCCGGTAACGGGAGCGGGTGACTCGATCGATCGGTCAACTCGTGCGGCGTGCCTATCCTGAATCCATGACGCGATTCTCGAACGAATGCGCACGGGCGCGGGCTGCACAGGCCGCGTGGTCGCAGCTGCCGATCCGCGAACGATCAAGTCCGATCCGCGAGTTCCGCCACCGGCTCGTTGAATCGGCCGACACCCTGTGTGCGGCGGCACAGGCCGACGTGCGGCGGGATCCCGACGAGTTCGTCGCCACCGACCTCGTGCCGACGGCGTCGGCGGCGAAGTTCCTCGAACACCGCGCCGCGAGCATCCTCGCCCCGCGCCGCGTCGGCGACCGCCCGCTCTGGCTCTGGGGCTGCCGCGACACGGTCCACCGCCGCCCGCGCGGGGTCGTCGGCCTCATCGGCACCTGGAACTATCCCGTCTTCCTGAACGCCGTGCCGATCCTCCACGCCCTGGCCGCCGGAAACGCCGTACTTTGGAAGCCAAGCGAACTCGCCCCGCGTTCGGCCGAAATCCTGCACGAACTGTTCCTTCACGCCGGCTTCCCGCCGGACCTCGTCCAGAGGCTCCCCGCCACGCGCGATGCCGGACCGGCGCTGGTCGAATCAGCCATCGACTTCCTCCACTTCACCGGCTCCGAACCCGTCGGTCGTGACATCGCCCGCCGCCTCGGCGAACGATTAATCCCTTCGACGCTCGAGCTTTCCGGTTGCGATGCGATGATCGTGCTGAAGGACGCCGACCTCGATCTTGCCGCGAAGCTCGCCCGCTACGGATCGACCTTGAATCACGGTCAGACCTGCATGGCCGTGCGCCGCGTCCTTGTCGAACGCCCCGTGTTCGCGGCTTTCCTCGAGCGCCTTCGCTTGCTCGCATCACCGGATCGGCCCGACCTCGCGATGCCGGGCGAAGCGGACCGCCGCGATCGACTCATCGCCGACGCCCGGGCAGCCGGTTGCGAAGTCGTCGAAGGGAATCCGACCGTCATCGTAAACGCGAAGGGCGAACGGAATCTCGCGGCGAATCGCGAGGCGCTCTTCGCCCCGCTCGTGACGGTCACGCCGTTCGATTCCCTCGACGAAGCGATTTCACAAGATACGGAAACCAGCTTGAAACTGACCGCGTCGATCGTCACGTCCGACCGCCAGGCAGCGGAATCTCTCGCGGCCCGGCTCCCGGTCGGATGCGTCACGATCAACGATGTGATCGTTCCGACGGCGCATCCGGGCACACCGTTCGGCGGCCGGGGAGCCAGCGGCTGGGGTTCGACCCAAGGAATCGAGGGACTACTCGAAATGACCGTACACCAGGTGATCACCAACCGATCCGGTACGTTCCGCCCTCACGCCGAACCCGGCGGCTCCGCCGACGTGCCGCGCGGCTACCTCAGACTCGTCCACGGCCGAGGATTCCGCGAGCGGTGGCGCGGGTTCCTCCAACTCTTCTCCGGCGTCCGCGCGGGCCGCTCAAACTAACGTGGAACGGAATGCTGGCATCGGGCAACCGTTCGCGTTACACTGGCGGAACTTCGCACCGGGAGTCCGCAATGAGCCGCACCGTTTCGAACGCCGAACGCCGCGTCAGCCCACGCTACGAACCCGCCATTGCCACCACCTGCCGGATCGCCCCGCAGGCGGAATACAAGAAGCCGGTGAACGGACTCGTCTGGAACGTCTCGGCGACGGGATTGAGCATGCTGACCGCAACGCACCTGCGGCCCGGAGACGAACTCGCCGCGACGCTCGAGGCGGAACTGGCGGGCGTGATGGTGAGCATCGGCCTGAAGGTCGTCCACGTCACGCCCGTGACGAACGGCGATTGCCTCATCGGCGCCCGCTTCGCCACGCCGCTCGGCGACGAGATCCTCAAGCTCCTCGTCACCCCGCCGCGTTGATCCGGCCTACTTCAGCAGCGAATCCGGCTTCTCCCGGAACTGCCGCAAGACTGCCGACGAGATCGTGAACACGTCGTCCTTGCGGGCGCTGGTCCAGCCGAAGTAGTTTGCGCCGCCGTCCGTCTCCTTCGCGAAGTGCCACGACACGATCGACTTGTCCTCCATCTCCATGTGGACTTCGAGGTTGTTGTCCGCCGCCTGAAGGTCGAACCCCATCTCGGGCTTGAACCCGCCGGCGTAGAGCGCGACGGCGCGCGGCGCCGACAGCGACGCCAGCAGCACCTCCAGTCGCGCCGGATCCGGTGCCCGCTTCTCGTCCGCCGGTTCCGTCAGCTTCCAACCGTCGCCGGCGCGCTCGAAGCGATACTTCGTCGGCTTCTTCAATGCCTGCTTCCAGCCGATGAGCGAGATCGCCTTGATCTTCTTCGGGTCAATCGTGCAGACCAGCCGGTCGCGCAGGTCGTCGGTCTGGAATCGCTCCGCGATCGCCTTCGGCAGCGCCCGGACGACCGGCTTGGTATCGACACGCAAGAAGACCCCGGTCTTGTCCTCCGTTTCGCCGCCGAATTCGTAGACGCGTGCCGGTTCCTTGTCGGTGTCGAACGCGATCGTCACGGTCGTCTTGGCCGCGGCGCCGACGCCGTACTTCGCCAGGTCCGCATCCGCGGCGTTTTCGGCCGCGATGCGCGTCGGTACCATGATCGCCGCGAGATTCAGGAGTTCCCCCACCTTGCCGGCGTCCGCCGTCTGGCCTTTCAGCTTCTCGGGCGAAGTGAACTTCCACTGGTCGGCGTGCGCCTTGCCGTCGCTCGATATCGCGATCGTCTCGGCGCCGCGTTTCAGCGTCAGCGTCTTCACCGCGTTCGTCGGGAACGACTTCAACTTAGGGTCGAGGAACGCGAGCCGGTCCTTCTTCACGGAGAGGAGCAGGTTCTCCGGCACCTTCATGTCCGTCTTGATGCCGTCGGCCGTCGTGCGCCGCACGAACACGCTGTCGCCGTCCTTCCTGCCGAAGACGAGCGTGAGCGACGGCGGGCCTTTCAGCTTCGCTTCGGCGGGCAGCTTATCGGGGTCGGCCGGGGCGCCGGTCTCCAGCCCGTTGTACCAGAGCTGCACCTCGACTTGCTTTTCGGCGAAGGCGGCGTCGTTCGGCGCGGCCAGCACCTCCTTGGCGATGCGGGGCTTCGCCAGCGCGTTCACGAGGTCCTGCGCCGCCAGGCCGGCCGTCTGCGGATCGTTCGGCCCGCCGTAGAGCGTCCAGCGGGCGTCCGCCGTCGTCGGGATGCGCCGCAGCTTCGCCGTCGAATTCCCAACGATCAGGTCCATCGCATCCACGGAGAATTGCTTCGCATCCGGGATGAGCGAGCGGTCCCGCAGGTCGCTCGGATCGGTCGCCACCTTCGCGAACGCCGCGATGCGTTCCGGCGTGGCGGTCGCCTTCGCTACGATCGAATCGGTCGCCAGCTTGCAGTAGAACTTGTCCGACTTGTCGTCGACGCGCTTGCCGACGAGCAGCACCTCGGCCGGGCCGTCCTTCGGCTTCACCTCGATGCGGATCACTTCCTTGTCGTTGGCGGCGAGGCCGTACTTCTCAACCGATTCGGGATTCTCGAGGAAGTCGTCCGGCGCGAGCACCTGCAGCGCCGTGAGCGCCGACACGAGCGGGCGGACGCCGGTGAACGCGGCCGGTGGCGCTTGCGGATCGCCGGCCGTGTCCGCGAGGCCGAACGCGGGCGTGGCGAAGGTCCACTCGCCGGTGGCGGCGTTGCGGACGAGTTTCGTCGACTTGTCCCCCTTCGCGATCGTGATCGATTCCGTCTCGGTGCCGAGGTCCTGGGAGCCGAGGAAGAACGCCTTCTGGCGAAAGTCGCCGATCCACTTGGCCTTCTGCGACGACTTACCCGCCGCGCCGGCGGCGTCGGGGCGGAAGAGACCGTCGATATCCGACCGCAGCACCGCGACGGGCACGTCCGGCCGGTCGCCGGTCGTCACGAACGTCACGGCGTTCCGGCCGATCGTCGTGTCGCCCAGGTTCAGCGTCCCGCTCTTCGTGCCGGACTTCAACGTCACGCGCAAACCCGGTTTGTCCAGCCCGTGCGCCGATTTGCTCGGCGTCACATCCGGCGACGGCACCGGCTTGAGCATCATCAGGTCCGTGATGATCTTCTTCACCGCGAACGCGTCCGCCTTGCTCCGCCCCGGCTCGACGATGTCCCAGCGGTCCTTGCCCGCGCGGGTGAACGCGATCTTTTCGTCCGCTGGATCGGCGCGCACGATCTCCACGGCGTCGATCTCGTCCTCCTTCACGCCGGCGAGCGGGCGCAGAAGCAGTTCCCCCGCGGCCGGGGTATCGCCATCAAGCAGCGTCGTGACGAGCAGCCCGCCGATGGCGAGCAGCAGCACGGCGAGGAGAATCCAGGCCAGTTTGAAGTTCATCGCGGACTCCGCCGATCTCGAATGGAACTACTTCCGCCGGATGACCCAGATGCCGGCCGACAGGCCGACGATGCCCAGCACCGCGAGGCCGAAGGGCAGGAACAACAACCGCATCCGGTCCATCTTCGCCTGCGGGGTGTAGAAACCGAACTGCTTGCTCGCCACGTCGACCACGGGCCGGTCGCGCAGCCAGTCGATGCTCGCGTGCACCAGCTTGAAGCCCATGTTCTCCTTCTGGAGCGCGGCGGAGGCGTCGTTGAACAATTCACCGTTGCCGACGACCACCATCCGCGGCGTGTTCCCCTCGCTGACTACGGCGGCAAGCACCACCGGGTCCGCGGACATCTTCTTCTTCTGGGCCGTGTCGCGCGGGTTCGCCTTGTATTGCGCCATCAGCTTCTTAAAGGTCGCATCCGTGTCCACCTGCGCGTCCGGCTCCTGCCACGTGAACAACTCGCCGCCAAGCGTCTGCACGAGCGCCGTCGCTTGAAGCGCCGGGTTCGGGTTCGGGAGAATCTCGATGGCGCGCGCGTTCGGCATCGGCACCGGGCGGCCCTGCCGCGCCGGCGGCAGCGACCCCGCCACCGGATGCCCGCTCGCCTGCAACTCCGGCGACGCCAGCCCGATCACCAGTTCCGCCGGGAACTGCTCGTTCGGCCGGTTGAACAGGAACCCCGGCGCGAGCTGCACATTGAAAGACTTCAGCAGTTCGTCCAGCCCCGTCGAGATCACCGCGTCCCCGCGCGGCGTGCCGTGCGGGCCGGCCAGCACGATCAGCTTCCCCTTCTTCCCGCCCTTCTCCACCGTCATGAACTTCGACAATTCTTCGACCAGTTCCTTCGGCAGCGGCAGCGTCGGGTCCGCCACCACGATCACCGCCGCGTCGTCGGGCAGCTTCGGCGCCTTCGAGTCGAACGGCAGCGGCTGCACGTTCAGGTTCTGCTTCTCCAGGAACGCCTTCAGCTCGCCGATCGATCGCTCCTTCGCCGGGCGCTGCCCGCCGGTCGGCCCGAGCGACAGCTCGCCGCTCCCCTGCGTGAAGTAGACCGTCGATTTGTTCTTCCCCTCGGAGAGGAACAGCAACTCGCGCACGAAGCGGGATTCCCCCTCGTAGAAGACGCGCGGCGGCCCCTCGCCCATCTCGCCTTCGCTGCGAATCAGCTCCGTATCGCGGATCGACGAATACCGCGTCTCGTCCTCGCCGAGCGCCACGATCATGGCGACGTTGCTGTAATCGACGCTCGGGAACTTCGCGCGGAGTTTCTGGAACTCGGCGGCGCTCATGCCGCGGCCGGGCGTGCGGACGACGAACTTCGACGGGTTCAGGTCCTGGCATGCCTGCAGGAGCACCTGCGTCTCGGCGGAGCCTTGATCGCTCGGCGCGCCGAAGTTGTAGACGGTCACTTTCTCGGCGAGGTTGCGGACGTATTCCTCGGTGGAGGGGGCGATCGAGTAGTAGCCGCTGGCGGTGGTGTCGAGGCGTTGCGGGACGCGCAGGGCGACGAAGCCGTTGAGGACGATGAGCGCGGCGAAGAGGAGCACGCCGGTGACGGCGAAGTTGGTGCCGTAGACGAGTCGGCGGGCGGTCTGGTCGTGGCGTTCGAGGCGGCGCGCCGGCTGGGCGGCGAGGAAGGCGAGGCCGCCGCCGGCGACGAAGACTAGCGCCGGCACGAGGACGCGCCAGAGATCCTTGGTTTTGGTGTCCTTCTTCGTGAGCCAATCGGCGAGGAGCTGATAGTCGGCGATGAGGAACCAGACGGCGAGGCCGGCGAGCAGGAGACCGGCGACGCCGCCGATCACCGCAAGCAGGATCGAACCGATGCGGGCGTGTTGTTCCGGGGCGCTCGTCGGCTTGGTACTGGACAGCCAGAGTCCGCCGCCGAGCGCGGCGATCGCGCCGAAAGCCGCGAGAACGAGCGTGACAACGTAGCTCGGCCGGTTCTCGTCGATCGAGACGATCTCCTTCGGCGGCGCGTCGGGGTTGGCCGGGTCCTTCTCGGTGGCGGCGGGGCCGACCTTGAAGACCTTGTAGCCGCACCACGCCGCCGGCACGACCCAGAGCGCCGCGAGGACGAACAGGATCGCCGCCACGTTCAAAGGTTTCGCCGTCGTTGCCGATTCCGTCGGTGTCGAATCCATCTCAACCCCATCTCAATTCGAAGTAGGAATTCCAACCTCGACAGTTCGGTCGCCGGTCCGAGGCGAGCATGGTTTTGTCCCCTCCCCCTCGAAGGGGGAGGGTTAGGGTGGGGGTGACAGCCCGCACGAACAGCTTACCGGTATCCCCGACCCCCCACCCCGGCCCTCCCCCTCAAGGGGGGAGGGAGAAAAACTTCAAAAAACGACCGACGGAGATCATCCCCACTTCCGCGTTTCGAGCGACTTCACTGTCAGGAACAGCCAGAAGACCGCGAGCGAGCCGTGCAGCACGAGGTCGCGCACGGGCAATTGGCCGCCCGCCGCCGTTTCCCACGTTGTCCAGTACGAGCCGATTGACAGGGCGTTCATCAGCTCGCGGATGAACCCTTCGCCAACGCGGGCGAAGTACGAATTCCAGTAGAGTGCGAGCATCAGGAGCATCGCCATGAAGGTCAGCACGGCGGCGATGATCTGGTTTTTCGTCAGGCTGCTGAAGAACAGCCCCATCGCGATGAAGCCGAAGCCGGTGACGCCGATGGCGATGTAGAGGCCGAGCAGCGGGCGGTAGTCGAACGGTGCGCCGCCCTCGAATCGCAGGCCGAGCAGGTACAGACCCATCGGCACCCACGTTAGCATGTAGAAGAGCCACGAGCCGAGGAACTTGCTCAGGACGATCTGCCATTCGTTGACCGGCGCGGTGATGAGGACTTCCATCGTGCCGCTGCGGCGCTCTTCGCTGAAGAGCCGCATGGTGAGGGCGGGGACGAGGAAGATGACGGCGATGGGGCCGATGAACGTACCGGGGACGAACGCCTGCAGGATCGGTTCGGGGAACGAGCGGGCACCGGTGGCGCCGGTTCGGACGACGAGGCTGAGGAACAGCCAGTAGCCGACGAACTGGATGACGGCCATGCCGAGCAGGACGATGTAGGCGATGGGGGAGTAGAAGTAGCCGGCGAGTTCGCGGCGGGTCATGGCGACGAACGGGCTGTCGGAGACGATGCCGACGGAGACGGCGAGGTACACGAGGCCGAGGGCGGCGAGGAGTAGGCCGTTGGGGACGAAGAACGGCTTGGGGGATTCAAGGGCGACAGGCGTGGCGGCGGCGACAACGAAGACGGCGGCGAAGCCGAGGCCGACGACGCCGAAGCCGGCGCGGAGCCAGCCGGGCCAATTTTTGTTGCGAGCGCCCCAGCCGCCGATTCCGGCGAGAACGAGCACGATGCCCGCCCGCGCCAGCAGCTTCCAGGTGTCGAACGACTGGTAGGCGTTCTTGAGCGCCTGCGGACCCTCGAAGAGGACGGTCGGGAAGACGGAGCGCCCGAAGGCGTACAGGAGCGCCCCGGCACCGAGGACGCCAAGCAGGCTGGCGACGAGGTGGCCGGGGCCGTCGGCGGTCTCAACGAGCGAGAGGAACGCAGCGAGGAACCCGAGGCCGAGGATGCCCATAAGGATGCCGGGGCCGACGAGCGTGTCGGGTTTGGCAATGCCGAAGCCGACGGCGCCGATCGAGAGCGTGCCGCCGACGGCGAGGAGCGCCGTGAGGCCGTAGCGCAGCACGTTGGAATCGGTTTCGTGGCGCAGCGGCGTGACGAGGAAGACGAGGCCAAGGAAACCGAAGAGGGGCGACCACGGGAGGAAGTGGTAGCCGGGCTGTTTGTCCTTCACATCGCCGAAGAGCGGGCCGGGGACGATGGCGGAGACGATGGCGAGGAGGACGAGGCCGGCACCGAAGAAGAGGTACGCGCGGCGGATCTCGAGGGAGGCATCGCGCAGGGCGTGGTAGAACATCGCGACGAGGCCGAACGCCGCGAGCAGGTAGCCGGCACCGGCGGTGAGGACGCGCGGGCCGAACTGGTTCGCCACCACGACGATCGCGCCGAGCGCGGCGAGGCCCATGCCGGTCAACCCGACCAACTGCGTGGCACCCATCTCGTCGGCCCGCACGTTCGACGGGGCCACTTCCACCGGCCGCTCTTCGCTCATGGAGTCCTCGATCGAATCGCCGCTCCTGGCGAGCGGGGGGCGTCAGCCCCCTGATTCTCGTGCCCAGGTCTTGAGAAACCGGGGGCTGACGCCCCCGGCTCGCCTTTACTCGCCACGCAGGGCGGTCCGCATGTAGATGTCTTCCAGCTTTTCGCGCCGCAGTTCCAGCTTCCGCAGGGCGTGCCCGGCCTTGTGGATCGCCCCGGCGACCGCGCCGCGCACGTCGTGCCCCGGTTCGGCAAGAATCTCGAACGCGCTCCAGCCATCGGCCGGCGGGTCCGCTCGCAGGTCCTTCACTTCCAATACGCCCTTCACGCCCAGCACCACCGGCCGCACCTGGTCGGCCGAGCCGTGCGCCTCCACCACGACCGTCGGCACGCTCGCCGCGATCTGCGAGAGCAGGCCGTCGAACTTGATCCGCCCGCGGTGGATGATGATGACGCGATCGCAGACCTTCTCGACGTCTGGCAGGTGGTGGCTACTGAAGAGGACGGTGTGCTGGCCGCCGAGTTCCTTGACCGTCTTGAGCGTCTCCTCCTGCTGCACCGGGTCGAGGCCGGAGAGCGGTTCGTCAAGGATGAGCACGGGCGGATCGGCGAGGAGCGTATCCGCGAGGCCGACGCGCTGGCGGTAGCCCTTCGAGAGCGTGCCGAGCGTCCGGCGGCGGACCTCCTTGATGCGGCAGCGTTCGAGGCAGTAGTCGATGCGCTTCGGCCGCCCGGTGCGCTCGACGCCCTTGATCTTCGCGCGGTACTGGAGGTACTCCTCGACGCGCATCTCGGGGTAAAGCGGCACGCTTTCGGGCAGGTAGCCGAGGTTCCGGCGGACGTCGTCGGACTGGTACATGACGTCGAAGCCGGCGACGCGAGCGAAGCCGGAGCTGGCGGGCATGAAGGTGGTGAGCACCCGCATGGTGGTGGACTTGCCGGCGCCGTTGTTGCCGAGGAAGCCGACGAGTTCGCCGCGGCCGACTTCGAAGT
Source organism: Gemmataceae bacterium (assembly GCA_022842245.1). Taxonomy (GTDB): domain Bacteria; phylum Planctomycetota; class Planctomycetia; order Gemmatales; family Gemmataceae; genus Limnoglobus. The sequence continues at coordinate 86,264 of JALHPZ010000008.1, read as the reverse complement.
TGATCCGGTCCACCGCGACGACGGGGCCGTAGTTCTTGACGAGGTCTTGAACCTGAATGGCGGGCTGAACCATCGGGGGTGTATCCATCGCCCGGGTAAGGGACTCCTGTGCGACGGTATGTTAGGGCGGGCGCGCGCGGCGACAAGCGGACGCGGCCGCCCGTTACGGGTTCTCCCACGAAATGACGACGCGCGAGAGCGGCCCCGTGACGCGAAGGCGGAGCATCGGGATCGGATCGTACGGGTCGGGATCGCGCTCGATCGAAATCACGCCCGGCCCCGCCCGCAGCCCGGCCTGATGGTGCAGGCTCAAGCCGATCACCTTCACCGGCACCGGTCCGCCGTCCGGGTTCGGCGCATCCACCGGCACCACGTTCGTCAGCACGATCTTCCGCCGGTCGGCGTGGTCCCAGTTCGCCTGGCCCATCAGCACGAAACTCCGCGGGCGATCCAGCTCGAACAGGCGCACGTCGCCGCCGTCCTTGTAGCGGGCGACCTCGCGGGCGAAGGGGACGCGCTGCCAGCGATCGCGCGCGGCGGGGGATCGTGCCACGACCCAGCCGACGTTGTAGCGGCGGGCGAACTCCTCCAGATCGGCGTCGGTCCAGTCGACGAGCCGGCGGCCGTTGAGCGTGTCCCCGCGCAGCCGGCAGAAGGCGTGCTCGAACTTCGCGTCGGGGTCCAGCCCGCCGAGGTAGGCGCGCTGGGTGAGCCAGGGCAGAAGCGCGGTCCAGTTCCAGCCGGCCTCGCCGGTTGGCGTTTCCTCCATGAGGATGCGTGCCGCGGGCGTTGTGCGGTCCATGAGGCCGCGTACCAGTTCCTGCTGATCGGCCGAGAGGCCGAGCGCGAGCGGCTCGATGCGCAGGTTCAGGGGCTTGCGGGCGGGGTCAACCGCCGGCCCGCCCCAGCCGAACGCGAGGACCGCGCCGACGGCACCCAGCGCAAGACCCGTTTCGATCTTGGATTTCCGCCCCCACGCGGCGAACCAACCGGCGGCGGGGATGGTGGCGAGCGCGACGACGAGCGCGGCGGCGCGGTCGGCTTCGCCGTTGCTCAGCGGCGACCAGACCGTGCCGAGCCGCGCGATGAAGAATGCGAACGAGGCCGTGAGGAGGAACAACGCCGCGACGTCGCGGCGGCCCTCGCGCAGCCAGCGGACGCAGCCGAGGAAGCCGACGGCGACGAGCGGCCAGCCAAACGGCGCGGGGCCGAGAAGCTTGGCATGGCCGGCCCACGAATCGACGACCGCGCCCCACGTCGGCAGCGGCGCGATGTCGTCCACGGAGGGCTGCCGCAGCCACCAGAACTTGCTCCAATCCCACAGCCAGTTCAGATTGGGCAGCAAGCCGAAGAGTATGGTGCCGAAGAGGCCCAGATGCCACGCCAGACCGTGCCGTGGCGCGGCGGCGAGATAGTACAGACCGACGATCGGCGCGAGGCCGATCCAGACGACCGGGTGTCCGAACCAGCCGACGAGCGAAGCGAAGGCGACGACGCACCACGCGGTGAGGCCGGGATCGCGCTGGTATCGCGCGAGCCAAGCGACGAAACAGACCGACGCCAGACCGGCAATCAGAAAGTCCAGATGCCCGTCGTCCAGCAGGTCTCGGACCGTGGGCGACCACCAGACGGCACAACCGAGCGCGGCGGCGACGGTCGATCCCGCGACCGTCAGGCCGACCCCTCGGGCGGCGATCGCAAAGACGAAGGGCACCAAAACGCAACCCCAGAACAGGCCGAGCTTGTAGGCACGCGGCCCGGCGTCGGCCGGGAACAGCGCCAGTAACAACTCCACCGGCCGGCAACCGCCGTCAAAGACGGGCGTCTTCGGATAGCCCGCCTGAAAATTGGGATCGTAACACGAGGTGCCCGCCCGCTGGCGCAGCGTTTCCGCCCCCAGCATGCCGTGATAGAAATGGAGCGGATGCCGGCCCGCGACGACCGGACGATCGTCCCGCAGGCCCACCGGTCCGCCGAACAACTGGTACGCCAGCCCGGCCTGACCGATCGCCAGGGCCACGATCGCCAGCAACCAGATTGGTTTCTCCCGAAATCCCGGTGGTTCTTCCATGACCGGGAAAGTAGCGTGAACCGGCCCGATCCCGCAAGTGCGGTACGATGTCGGGAAAAACCCGCGCGAACCGGCGCAAGCGGCGGAACGGCGGGCGTTCCCTCGTCGAGTCTGCAACCTCCGTGCGAGCATTGACCATGAACCCGGCCGCGAAGTTTGCCCAGCCGACCCTGGCGGATCTGACCGCCCGCTTCGTCTCCCGGCCCGTGGACGAAGCCGGCGACGCCGCGGTGACTCCTCACGAAATGCCCGCGAGTTTTGCGACCGACCCGCGTACCGCTTGGAGCGAAGCCACGGCGGTCCTCGCTGGTCTGGGCGGCGGAGCGAAACCCGGCCCGATGCCGGCCGATTGGGCCGCCTGCGTGCGCCAGTCCACCGACGCCGATTTCCTGCCGATGGCGCTCGGAAATTTCCCCCAACAGGTCCGCGACGTCTCGATCCTCCTTCAGAAGAAACCCATTCCCGCGACCGCGGAACCACTCGGCTGGACATCGAAAGACGCGATCCTCGCGGCTGCGGCGGCCCGCGTGGCCCGGCGGTTCGACGAAGCGGAACGACTGTTGAATCAGGCCGAAGGCGTCTCCGAATCGTTGCTCGCCAACGAGCGAGCCGCACTCGCCTGGTCCCGCGGCGACCGCGCCACGGCCGATGCAATCTGGGCCACACTCCCCGCGAGCGCACCGGCGTTTTTCAATCGCGGAGTCGCGGCACTGGCTGCCGGTCGCTCCGCCGAGGCGGCGGCTTCCTTCGCCGAGGCCGCAAAACTTCTGCCCGAAACGAGCGGCTGGCACCACCTGGCCAACTTGTATCGCGCCCTCGCCCGCTAAATGTCCGAAAGACCGGCGCGTCCGACACGCCTGAAAGAAAAACCGGCGCGGAATATTGTTCCCAATCGCTTCCCGTGTTATTGTCGATTGTCCCGCCGTGTGGCAGCTTTGGTGACTGGGCGACGCTGAAGAGGTCCGCGGCGGGACACTTTTCCACTTCTCGCGTTTCAATTCATCAGAAATCACGAAACCCCGAAAAGACAAAATCCCGTTACAGATCTGGGTTTCTTTCGGCCTTTCGCTCTTCCGGGCTTCTTTGATCTCAACCCTTTCGTCATTGCAAACTTTTCGTGAAGTTCCGGCCTTCCGACACCGCTGGATGCTTGCGAACCGTCCGCTCTGCCGGGTAGAATGTCTACACAGTCGATGAACCTTTCCCCACGCACCGGCGTCGTTCTGAACGGCGCGGCGACCGCTGCGCCAACGGCAAAGGAGGGACGGCTGCCATGCACGCGGCTTCGTACACGGCCCTGGATTCCAGCGTTCTGGTCCTGAACAAGATGTTCATGGCCGTGCACGTCATTTCGGTTCGACGGGCCTTCTGCCTGCTCTGCAAGGACGATGCGGAAGTCATCTGCACCGACGACGGCGCGTACACCTCGTACGATTTCGCCTCGTGGCTGGAGGTCAGCGCCGCCAAGGCCGCCTTCGAGCGCGGCGAGGAGGACGACTGGGTGCGCACGCCGACGGCCGACATCCGCGCGCCCCGCGTCATCCGCCTGCTGGAATACGACCGCGTGCCGAAGCAGACGGTGAAGTTCAACCGTCGGAACATCTTCGCCCGGGACCACAACCAGTGCCAGTTCTGCGGGAAGAAGTTCCCGACGAGCGAACTGTCGCTGGACCACGTGATCCCGCGGAGCCAGGGCGGCGGCACGTCGTGGGAGAACATCGTGTGCGCCTGCGTGGACTGCAACGTCCGCAAGGGCGGCCGCACGCCGCGCCAGGCGAACATGACGCTGATCCGCAAGCCGGAGAAGCCGAAGCGCAGCCCGGTCCTGCACGCGAAGCTGTCGCAGAAGAAGTACCGCTCGTGGCAGTCGTTCCTCGACAACGCCTACTGGAGCGTGGAGTTGAAGTAGAAGTGAACGGGCCGGCGGGGGAACTCGCCGGCTACAGTGTTTTGTCGAGCTTGTCAGAAGAGTGTGACGAACCCTGCGGTTCGAAAGTGCACATCGTTGGTAAATGCTTCGAGTATCCCGGCATCGATCATCAGCACGAACGAGACATGATCAACCGCACCGGCAGAACCCGGTTGACCGGCCGCATAAGCATTCCATGCCCGAAGAGTCTGATCCTGTGAAGGAACGAAAAGGTCGCCGGACGCGTCAAGGGCGTCCCACAGGTCGAATACATCGCCTCGATATGGCCGTCTCGCGGCGGCGTTCCCGCATTCGTACAGAACCAGCGTGGACGTTACTAATCGTACGGGAGAGGCCGTGAGTAATTGGTAAGCGGCCTCCGCGGCCGGATGCCATTGATCCGAATTGTCCCAAAGGGCGATCAGCCCGACCGTGTCGAGAAAGACGGTCCTCACGGCTGGTGCTCATTGTGGCGCGCTGCCGTGTCGGTCTCACCCGAGGCATGCCGTCTGGCAAGGATTTCGCGAACATCGGGCTTCCGCTTGTGACTCGGCAAAGGCACGGCAACCTGAACGCGGGTTTGTTCCGGCAGGTCGATCGGTTCGACCGGCCGGAAAACCCCGTTCACGAAGATAGCGTCAATTTGGATCATGGCGACACCTCATAGAAGATTGTACTCGATCCTTTCGCATGTTGGTATTCCGATCAAACACGCGACCAAACTGGCGATGATCCGCAATCCGGACAAGCCGAAGAGCAGCCCGGTCCTGCACGCGAAGCTGTCGCAGAAGAATGATCCTGAACTGCAACCAGATTGGGTTTCACACCGCTCTCGGATCCATCGCCGCCACGCCCGGCCCGAACTTCACCAGCGTCGTGAATTGACCCACGTTGAACGTCAGGATGTGCGAGACGTCGTGCACGTGGCACACGGCCTGTGAAAAGGGGGCGCCGCTCGTCGCTGAGACATCCTTATTCGGGTTCAGCAAGCCGTCGCAGTCCGACGACCTGCACGACGGAGGCGACACCCGTGTGGTACGACCCCTCGCGAACCTCGCGGTCCCGTTCGCACGCCTGGAGAAACTCCAGACCGGCCAACTCCTCGCGCAGCCCGGCCAGTGTCATCAGCATGTCAGCATCCTGCGGGCCGCCGGTGCCGCGTCGGATCTGGTTCGGGGTGTACGCCTCCAGCACAAGGATGCCACCCGGCCGCAGACCCCGGACGATTGCCGCGTAGAGGGGAACCCGGATGCGCCGGGGAAGATGGCAGAAGATCGACACGATGCCGGCCCATGCACCCGGCTCGATGGGAAACTCGCCCAGGTCCGCGCAGACGGTTTCAATGGTCCGACCGCGCTCGGCGGCCAGTTTCCTGGCCTTGGCGAGGCCGACCTCCGACTGATCGACCGCGACCACCCGGTGCCCGAGGCCGGCAAGGAATGCCGCGTTGCGCCCCTCGCCCTCGCCGATCGTCAACACCGGGCCGAGAGGGATGGTCCCGCCGACAGCGGCCAGGAATTCGTTCGGCTCGGTGCCATACGCAAAGCCAGGTTGGGAATAACGCTCGTCCCACATCGCAACCCCTCTGCAATCTGCCGCCGAACAAATCCATGGCATGCCGCGCCGTCGGCGACGCTAGCCTTCGTCGCCCGCTTCTCCCAACCGCAGGTACGCGATGGACTCGACGCTCCCCATTCTCGCCGTCGATCTCGGCCAGTTCAACGACGAAACCGATTCCCGGCGAACGGCGCGGCGTCAGCCCGCCGGTGGAGGGCCTGTAACCGGACCGGCGGACGGACGTCGCGCCGTTCGCCATGGCCATCGATCGCCGTAAGCCATCGGGTCCGCGAGAGCCTCTGGCCCGGATCGGACTCGCTCATCGCGGAAACGTCAGCCGGGCGGGGAGAAGGATTTTTCACTTGAATGGGAAGGCCTTATCCGGGTTCGACGGGCCGGGCCAGCGCGAGTCGCACGAGCCGATCCACCGCAGCGACGACCTGACCGTGGGGAGCAGCCGCGTCGGCCAACAGGGCCCAGTCGGCCCTCGGCAGGCCCGGCGGGCAACTGGCCCGGGAGTGCAACTCGCCGGCGTGGCCCCCAGTGCGGCCGAGCGGGATGACCGTCAGCCCGCGGCCGGCAGCCACCGCCGCCTCGTGCTCCGTCCCCGGACCGCCCTCGATGACCAGGTACGCGTGCCCGATCCGGCCAAGCACCTCCCGCCGTTCGTGGTAGTCGATGCCCGCCCCCAAGGTGACGCCGCAGTCGCACGGCCCCATGCCATGAGGGAGGATGTGGAACAGATCCTCGGCCTGGCCCGCACCCTTGCGCGCGTCGGCGAAGGCGCGGCCGAAAGTGAGCCCGACCCCATCCATCCCGCCGGTCAGCGCCACCAGCCCTTCCATCTCCGCCAAATTGGCGGCGATGGCTTCGCACAACTGACGGCTGTCGGTTCCCCAGAACGACGTACTCCCGATCACCACCAGCCGAGGGCCGAAAGTGATGGCCGCACTCACCCGCTGCGCTTCGGTGTCGTATGGTGTCACAACCTCGCCTCCGGCCGCCGAAAGGACCGCGAGAACGCACCGCCCCCGACCGGACACGCTGATTGCGGGAGCATCAGCCGTGCGGTGGGATTCTTATTCTCTTGACTTGGAAAACCTTATCCGGGTTCGGCGTCTGGGGCACCCGGAGCAGGGTAAAGCGAAAGCTCGAAGCCGACGCCCAACTCTCCGGCGAGCTGGAGCAACTCGGGGCCGAGGAAGTCGCACTGCACCATGACCCGCTCGCCATCGATACGGGCATAGTACCCGAAGTCGATCCGCATGTCATCGACTGCCGGGTGATCGCGGAGCAGGGCGAGGTCGGCGCGGTGGGCGGTCAAGAACGCCAGGGCGTCCGCGGCCTCGGCGGACAGCAAGCCGTCCGCGTCGCTGACATCGCAGCAGAACCCGCCGGACTCGTAGACCCGCCCAGCCCGCGGGCCCGTGGTGGCGACCGCCTCGCCCCGCCGCCATACGCGGTACGGCCGCAGCGACAGCGACGGCAGCACGTCATCGGGGTCGAGCCGTTCGCCGTCGATGTGGAGTACCGCGCCGGGCATACGCCATCCGCCGCCGAAAGAATCCATGCATGCCGGGTGCGTCGGCTACGCTAGCCGATGTCGCCCGCTTCTCCTGACCGGAGGCACGCGATGGACTCGACGCTCCCCATTCTCGCCGTCGATCTCGGCAAGTTCAACTCCGTTCTGTGCTGGTTCCACACTTCAACCGGCGAACTCCGCTGCCGCACCTTCGGCACCGCGCCGGACGACCTGCGACGGGAACTCACCCTGCAAACCGACAGGCCGATCCCCGTAGAGCTGATTGGCCCCACTTCGTCCTTTGGACGGATGGAGGGAGGCCGACGAACGAACCATCCCGACGCAGCCGTGTGATCTTCGAGTGGGGCCTGGGGTGAACCGAAGGGTGCCGGGAAACGCGAGAGAACGGCCTACCGGCCGTTCAGGGATTTTCGTTTTCACTCAAGTCGGTGGGCCATGAGAGCGGTTCGGCATCTGGCCTACGCAAGGCCATTTGCGAACTCCCCACCCAACTCGGCGCACAGCGCCGCGAGTGCGTCCGCCGGGAACGGATGCGAGTACCCCCACGGCCCGCCCGCCACCGCCCGATGAAGCTCTCGGATGCCGAAGCAGAAAGCTCGGCAGACACCATGCTCGCCTGCTGCCAGTGACAGGATCGGCTCCTCGACCGGTGACGCGGCGAACTTGTTGTACGCCACGATGTCGCAGCGGACCCCTTCGGCCCGCGTAAAGCGGAACTCGAACGACTGCGGCTCGCCGAACGCCTCGGCCCGCGTTGGCTCGGTGCCATTAAGGACACCGCGTAACGCCCCGATCAAGTCACCCAGGAAGTCGTTCTCCACGTCAGAGGCCCGGCAGACGAACTCCCCACAATCCACCAGATCGACGTGCGGGAAGAGCCAACCGTGTCGGGGTGGCTCGAACCACACGCGGATGCCCTCGGCCACCGGCTCGGTGCCGTCGGGTCGAAGCGGTGCCAGCGTGAGCGCCGCCATCGTCATCCCCCACCCGTTCTGCCACAGTCGCTGCCGCGTGTCCGGCTCGAGAGCGGGCACCAACTCGGCCGGCGGTGGTTTCTTTCGCTTCGCCACCCGCAAGTCCTCTGTGGCCGAACGAGATCGCTCTCCAGCGGGGCGGCTTTGCGGCCCGTCTGGAGCAGCACTTGGTTCGCTGTCTTTTCTTATGAGTCAGGATAGACCACTTTGCCCTCTTGGGGATTGTACATCGCGAGCCCGTGCTTTTTCGCGAGAGCACTCACCGTCCTCTCGACGTTCTCAGCTTGAGGCCAAACGCACGGCATGATGACGGAACCTGGCGAACGATCAAGTGCACAACTCCACGGACAATAATCGTGATCATCGATGCGGTCTTCATCGATTGTGTCAATCTCAGGGTATCTTGAAATCAGTTCCTCATAGAAGGCGTCAACAGACGGGTGTGGTGTCACGCCGTCGAACTTCGATTCACACAACTGAACGTACAACTCGCCAGCTTCCTCATCGGTGAGCCGCTTCTTGGTTTTCCAGACGCCGAGATCGAAGCTCATGGACGCCTCTTTCTTCTTCAGCGAACAGATGTTTATCCCAATCACGCCATTGGGATAAACCAAACAGCATTGCGATATTACCGCCCACACTTCGTTGCCGCAATCGAATTCAACTCCCCGCCCGGAATACTGTTGCGTTGCGATGTGGCTATCTGCACAGTGATTTATCGCAATCGGGACAATCCCATGAAAGTCCTCGACCAACTCGTCGTCGCCTGCCGGACCATGAATTTCGCCCCGGCCACGGAAGAATGCTACCGGCGCGGGGTTCACACGCGCGACGTCCGCGAGACGGACACGATGCGCCCCGTTCTGGCCGCCGAACGCGGCGGGTGCAACACAAAAACACGGCGAACACGAGCGTCCCGGCGTCAGCGGGACGTGGCTGCCTATCGTGGCGTTCAGGATCAACGAAGACACGTCGGGCTTACGCCGCGACGCTCGTGAAATCGAGTTCTCTGCATCCCCATTGTTTTACTTGACTTTTGTCCACTCGTATCGAATTCTCCCGCGGAATTGACTTCCGGGGAATTCCCATGCTCGCCACCGCGCCTCGAATCCAGAACCGCATCGCCGGGCACATCGCGCCGGTGCCGATTCCCGTGCCGGCCACGCCCGAAGACAAGCAGGCGGCGTGGGGCGATGCGGTCTTCGCGGCGGTGCTGTTCTACCAGGCCCAACTGGCGCACCCGGACGAACGCGTGGCCGAGCGGGCGGCGCGGGCGATCTTCGAACTGGAAAAGACCCGCCTGCGCCACGGGCGCGAACTCGCCGGCACCGTGGAGTCGATGGCCGGCACCGTCGGCCCGGTGTACCCGGAGCCGCCGGCCTTCGACCCCCAACCGGTCGAGGAACCGGAAGACGATGACGTACCGGACGAAGGCGATCCGGAATTCCTGCCGGAGGATCACGCCGCGGCCGAGCGGATCGCGCAAACGAAACGGTTTGCCGTGATCGTCGGGACCGTCCGCGAGCGTTTGAAGGAGGAAGGCATCGACGGCGAAGAGGGGGAACTGCTCGCGAACGAGACGGCCCGGCGGATGGTACTGGAGCGGATTCGGGACCGGCGGCTGGCGACCCGGGACCGCCCGCCCGATGGCGGGTCGCCGCGCCGAACGTAGAACAATCCGTCCCGCCTTCGGAGCCGATCCATGGATGCCCCGCCGACCGACGCCAGCCCGCTCGATTCGATTCGCGATCAACTCGCGGCGGCCGGTCCGCTGGCCGCGGCCGATCGCCTGTGCGAGCGCCTCAAGGCCGATGGCGACTGGCACTCGTACTTCTACGCGCGACTGCTGCGCAAACGGGTGGAACTCGGCGTGTCGCCGTTCCCGTCCGGTCCGTCGAGCGATCTGCCGGCGGCGACGCACGAGCCGTACGAGGCCGCGATCCGGGAAGCGGCGCGCGAGGTCGGCCATGCGCTGCTCGCGCAGAACGACTTCCCCCGGGCATGGGGCTACTTCCGCCTCATCGGCGAACCCGGCCCGGTCCGCGATGCCCTCGACAAGTACGAACCCGGACCCGACGACGACACCTACCCGATCGTCGACATCGCCTGGCACCAGCAGGTCCACCCGAAGCGCGGCTTCGACATCTACCTCTCCCGCCACGGTATCTGCTCGACCATCACGATGGTCGGCAGCACCGACCTGAGCGCCCACCCCGACCTGCGAAACCATTGCTACGGCCAACTCGTGCGCACGCTCTACGAGCAACTCGCGGAACGGCTGCGCAACGACCTCGAGCATCGCGGGCTGCCCGTCGGCGAGGGCGTGCGCGCGATGCTCCGGGATGAACTGTTCGGGGAGGACGCGTACCACATCGACGTCTCGCACCTGTCGAGCGTGGTGCAGATGGCGATCCAACTTCCGCCGACGGAGCGGGAGTCGCTGGAGCGGGCGCTCGAACTGAGCGAATACGGCGAACGGCTCTCGCCGCAGTTCCAGGGCGGGGGCGACTGCCCGTTCGAGAACTCGTACGCGGACTATTCGGCGTACCTGCGGGTATTGTTGGGGCGGGACACGGAGAGCGGGCTGAAGCATTTCGAGGACAAGATCGCCGGGGAGTTGGCGGAGGGGGTCACGTTTCCGGCGGAGGTGTTCGTCAATCTGCTGTTGAAACTGGATCGGAAGGCGGACGCGCTGGCGGCGGCGCGCCGCTATCTGGAGCACGCGGACGAACGGAACCTGTCGTGCCCCGGCCCGATGGAACTGGCGCGGCAGGTGGGCGACTTCGCCGCCGTGGCGGACGCGGCCAAGGAGAAGGGGGACGCGGTGACGTTTCTGGCGGGTTTGATCGCCGCCGGTTCGTCGACTTCGTCGTCGTAAGATTGGCAAATTGAGGAGTTTGCGGGCGAGCCGCTGGCCGGGGAAAGGTGTCCGGTTGCAACGGTCGTTCGGATGGTAAACGTCGGGGCGCACATTCGGCCCATCTTGTGCAGGATTCCCGACCCGAAAACTTTTCGATCCGACCCCGCTGGAAAGCGGGGGTATATTATCCCTGTCCCCCTGAACGACCCGGTCGCACCGAACCTGCCGGTTTTGCCACGAGTCTGGTTTGACGGTTGGGGTTGGCGACCCTCCGACCGTACAATTTCTTGTTGGTCCCCCGCGGCAGGCGTTCGGAACCGCCTGCTGCCATACCCCACCCGCGCACGGATGACGTCCGCCCCGACCGATGCTGGCGGCCGATTCGGCCGCGCCGCGCGGGAGGTAGCGGTTTCCTTCGAGGTATCCGCGTTCATGAGCCGCACGCCATTTGCCCGCCCCGATGCGTTGATCGACTCGCCGCGCGACACGATGCTGCCGCCGGACGAGGACGATGTCGACGACCTGGATGAACCGGGCGAGGACGACACCGACCTCGAGACCGCCGACGATTTGCCGCTCGAATCGATGGCCGAGGAAACGACCAGCGGCGTGGACGACGCGCTGGGCCTGTACCTCCGCCAGATGGGCGAGATCCGCCTCCTGAAGCGGGACGAAGAGCTGGCGATCGCGGAACGGCTGGAGCGGGCGCGGACGCGGTTCCGTCATGCGGCGCTGTTCTGCACGCGGATCGTCGGCCGTGCGATGTTCACCTTCGAGCGCGTGATGGCGGGCAACACGCCGGTCGACCCGACGATCGACGTTTATTCCAGCCCCGAAATGCGGATGAGCCGCCCGCAGATCCTCTCGCGGATGCCGCACAACCTGCCGCTGGTGCGCCGCCTGCTGCACGAGGAATCGGTGGCGTTCGTCGCCGGACTGGAACATGGCGCGACGGACGACCCGATCTGGCGCCGCCTGCGTTTCCGACGCCTGCTGAAGCTCAATCGGCTCATTGCGGAACTCTCCCCGCGGACCGAATTCCTGGAACATTGGACCGACGAACTGGTCGACATGGCGGACGAGATGAAGCATCTTGTCCGAGCCGCGGAGTGCGGGAACGCCGATGCCGTCCGCCGCCTCGCCGAGGCGCAGTCGAAGATCCACATGACGGCGCCGGAACTGGCGCGGGCGGTCCGACTGCTCGTGAAGCGCCGCGCCGCCTACCGCGAAGTGCGCCGCCACCTCGCCGAGGCCAACCTCCGGTTGGTCGTGTCGATCGCGAAGAACTACCGCAATCGAGGCCTGCCGTTCGCCGACCTGATCCAGGAAGGGAACCGCGGGCTGATGCGGGCGGTGGACAAATACGAGCACCGCCGCGGCTTCAAGTTCGGCACCTACGCCACTTGGTGGATCCGACAGGGTGTGCAGCGGGCGCTGGCCGACAACGCCCGCACCGTCCGCGTGCCGTGCCATCAGATCGGCCTCCTCGCTCGAATGGAACGGAAGCGTTGCGAACTCACGCTCGTCCTCGGCAAGGAGCCGACCAACGAGGAACTGTCGCTGGCGCTCGGCGTGAAGGAGGAGGAGACGCGTTCGCTCCGGCTTGTCGGCCGGCAGCCCATGAGCCTGCACGACCCGATCGGCGGCGACGGCGAGCGCTCGGTCGAGGACTTCCTCTCCGACGGCCAGGTGACCAACCCCGGCGAAAACGTCGACCAGCGATTGCTGAAGGAGCGGATTCACGAAGTGCTCCGATCGCTGGCGCCGCGCGAACGGGAAGTGATCGAATTGCGTTACGGACTCAAGGACGGAACGCCGCGCACGTTGGATGACGTCGCCAAGCACTACGGCATCACGCGGGAGCGCATCCGCCAGATCGAAGCCCGCGGGCTTCTGAAACTCCGCCAGCCCACGCGGATGGGCCGACTCGAGCAATTCACGGACGACGAATTGAACTGAGACGGGACCAGTGAATCGACTGCGGGCCGGGGTGGAACCCCGGCCCGTTCGCGTTCACTTCGAGAACGTGCCGCCGGAGCTTTCGGCGCCGCTGACCTGACCGGTCTTCGTGTTGTACGTCAGCGGGTTGCCGCTCTTGTAGTCCTTTTCCCGTCCGACGCCGCCCTGCCGGCGGTAGAGCGTGGCCTGGCCATCGCCGAATGCTTCAAGGATGACGAGGTTGCCGTCGTACTTGACCACGTGGCCGACGCCATCGTAGTCGTCGGTCCGCAGGCGGGCATCGCCGACGGCTTCGAGCGTGCGGCGTTCCTCCTGCCCGGCCTTAGCGCGGTACTCCGTCGCCGTCATCGTGTCGGTGCACTTCAATACCATCGACCGCGCCGGGGCGGCGTGTTCCTGTACGGAGAGGTCCAACTGGTCGGTCGGGATGTGAAAGACCCGCACGTTGCTGGTGAAGACCGCCTTCGAGAAGATCTGCTTCTTGTCCTCGATCTGCAATCGCTCCGCGAATCGCACGACGGTGAGTTTCATTTCCTCTTCAGCCTTCGCGTTGGCGGCGGGCGCCGCGGCCGGCGCGCCGGGAGTGGTTGTCTGTTCCTTGGCACCCATCTGGAGCGTTCGTGTTTCGCCCGGACCCGTCGCATGGATCAGCGTGCGTGCTTCCTGCACCTGCACGTCGAGGAACTTGGCCGTGATGCGCTGGGCCTTGGTATGCTTGCCGGTTTTCCGGTCGATCGTTTCGTCCGCGAAATAGACGTAGTTCGCGGGGCGGGCCGCGTTCTTCTCGGCGTCGTCTTCGGGCTGCGGTTCACAGAGGACGCGTTCGATCTTGGCCGCCTCTTTCGATTCGCCCGGCCGCGCCGGCGCCGGCGCGTTCGCCGTGCGTTTCATCGTGTTGAAGTAGACCGGCCGATCGAAGACGACCGAGAGCCGGTGGCAGATGACGTAGGACCGCTGCCACGTGCCGGCGTTGATCGGAGACTTGGCGGAGGTGTTCGGCTTCCGCTCCGGCGGCGTCTGCACCGCCTGCACGAGGCCCGTGAACTCCGCCGTCCGCAATTCGCCCTTGAAGGTCATCCCCTGCTGCCAGTCGACCTGCATGTCGGATTTTTCCGCGAGCGGGGTACCCGCCAGGTCGGTCGCGCTCGGCATGCGCAGCCGGCCCGGGCCCTTCACGACCACGGCATTGTTCGGCTGGTTCACGTCCACGTCCGGACCGGTGATTGTCGTCTCCTCGAACTGCACGAACGCCGGCTTCGCCAGGGTGCCGACGACCTTCATCGCGTGACCGGCCGGCAGGTGGTCGATGTTCAGCGTATCTCCCTCGATGTGCAGGGCGTTTGGCTGACCGACGTCGGCCGCGTCCCGGTGGGCGACCACGCGGCCTTCACACCGCGCGGTATCCAATTCCTGCCGGACGCCCGGCTTTTCCTTCGGACCGGCCGGCAAGGGCGAACGCGCGATGCGAACTTCCACGAGTCGGGCCGACAGTTCCAATGGTTTCTTCTTCGGCGGTTCGACCCGCACCTTTGCGACCGGTTCGGCAAACGGCAGGCCCTTCGGCGGATTCGGCGACGGCGGTGGGAGCGGGGCGGGCGTCGGCACCGTCGAGGCGGCTACGCCGATCGGCTTGGCCACGTCCACGAAGAACGCGTTGAACAGGTCCGTATCCCGGATGATCGTGTCATCGGATCGCCCCTGCACGTGGCCGATCCCTTGTACCCTTGCCGGTTTGGCGGATTCGCCGGCACCCTTCGCGCCCGACTCCAGCCAGAGCTTCAGGGTGTCGGCTTTCAGGTCGAAACCGGTCTTCGGGTCGGTGAATCGTCCGTCGCCGTCGAACACGAGCAGATCGCAATCCTTGCCGCCGACCGGTTCGCGAGTCTGGTTCAGCGAGCGCGACCAACTCGCCGTCATGGTGTTGGTCTTCGTTGCCTCGTCGAAAAGATCGACCTTGCCGGGTCCGAGCACCTCGATCCGAGTCGTTTTCGGCTGCTTCGAGTTTGGCGGCGGGTCCAGCGTTTCGAGTACGAGTTGGCCCGTGGACACGGGCGCGGTCGGCGTCGCAGCCGTGCCGGTCACCAGCCGGTTGCCCTGACGCACGGCGACCAGCGGCGCGCCGCGAAGCGTCGAACGGACCATCCGCCGGGCCGGATCGGTTTCGTGGATGAGCGCCGTGCCGAACGCCTGCAAGCCGTCGCCCTCGGCGGAGAGGTAGACGCTGGGACCGGTCGCTCGCAGGTTCTTGAACTGGCTAGTGGGCGGTGCCGAGGGGTTGGAGGGCGCGGAACGGGCGATCGGGCCGTTGAATTCGATCTCCAGCAACTGGCAGACGAGGTGGTCGCGGCCTCCGAGCGGCGAAAGCCTCGTGACCTCCACGTTGTTCGGCAGCAAGGGGTTCGCTCCGACGGCGATCTCGAACTTCGCCGTGTGCTTTTCCCAGTCGTAGTGGAACGGGCCGAGAGTTCGGATGCGGATCAACGACTTGGAGGCGAGCCGGCGGGCAATGGCGGAACCGTCGGCGAGGCCGCCGATCGCCGCAAGTTGGCCGAAGGACGGATCCACGGCGATCGGCGCGCCGGGCGCGGGCTTCGCCCCCGGCTCGGCCAGGAAGCTGGTTTTCCCGTCGCTCCACAGGTTGAACTCGACGTTTTCCTGCAACACCATCCGGCCGATGCCGGAGAAGCCCGACGGCTTCGCGCCTGGCTTCGGCGGTGCGGGATCGCGCGGCTTGAGGTGGATCTTCAGCCCTTCCGCCGTGATCGTCGGCGGCGGCGTGTGTAGGCCCAGCGTCATATCCGCCAGCACGTTGCCGTTCAGCACCTCGTCGGCCGTCAGGGGCACCGACGGCAGGCCGGCCCCGCGCAATGGTCGCGGTTGGTTGTCCCGGTTCACGATCTCCACCACGGACGATGTCCAGATATGCGGCGAGTCGGGGTTGGCTTTCACGTCGGGGTGATCGGCCGTGCGGTAATGCACCGGACCGGGCGTCTTGAAGACGAAGTAGCGGTTCGGGTCGTTCGTTTGCTGGTTGTTGGTGAAGAAGATGCGGCCGTTGCGCGGATCGGTGCGGGCGGTGGTGTTCGGGACGGCGCGGAGTTCCATGCCGACGATCTTCGCCTTGCCCCCGATCATCTCGCGTTCGTTGCCGATGGGGCGGTCCAGTTCGAGGATCGCCTCGTCGCCGTGCATGGTGGTGATTTCGGTGATCTGGCCTGGTTTCGGCTTGCCAAACTGCGCCATGCTGAACGGGGCGAGGCGCACGAAGCGGGACGGGTTGTCGATCGGGTCCGGCCGGCCGGCGGCGAAGACGATCCCTTGATCGCGAAGTTCGAGCCGCGTCGGGTAGTTGGATTCGATCTCGACGCAATTCTCGCCGAAGGCGTCCTTCAGCCGTTGGATCGTCGGCGATTCGTTGAAGGTCAGCGGCGGGAGCGGACCATCGACGGCTTCGAGATACTTGGCCGGAAGGTTGGGCAGGCCGTCAATCGCACCGAGGAATTGCGCGTACCCGGCGTAAGCGGCCCCGAACGCGAAGAGGCCGACGACAAGCATCAGGATCCGGCGCGGCGTCCACACGAAATCCAAATCCCCCACCGTCAGGAATAACTCGCCAACACGGTGCCCCACTCGCCCCGCAGTTTCAGCAGCCACTCGATCGCATCGCGGACGGCACCGCGGCCCCCGGGCGCCGCCGTGACATGGTGGGCCGCGGCCCGCACTTCCGGGCACGCGTCGGCCACCGCCACCGCAAGTCCGACCCGCTTCAACACCGGCAGGTCCGGAAGATCGTCTCCGATCGCGCACACCTGTTCCGGCCGCAAGTCCAACGCCGTCAAGACTTCATCCAGCGCGGCCAACTTCTCCGAACGGCCTTGCAACACCGGGGCAATGCCCAATTCCTTCGCGCGGCGGTCTACAGCCGACGACGTTCGTCCGGAGACAATCGCCGCCCGATTACCCAGATCCCGCCAGAACTTCAACCCCGACCCGTCCCGCACATGGAACCGCTTCAGTTCCGTGCCGTCGTCGGCGTAGAGGACGCTTCCGTCCGTCAGCACGCCGTCCACGTCGAGCAGGAGCAACTCGATTCGTGCGGCT
Source organism: Gemmataceae bacterium (assembly GCA_022842245.1). Lineage (GTDB taxonomy): Bacteria > Planctomycetota > Planctomycetia > Gemmatales > Gemmataceae > Limnoglobus. Next base: position 69,290 of record JALHPZ010000008.1, on the reverse strand, counting down.
CGGAGATTCAATTCGTTGGAATCAATTAACGGCATCACAATTTACTCGGCTGGCTGCGCGAGCAACCGCAATGCGGGTCGCGGAGCGCCCGGAACGGATGGCGGTTCCAGACCGATCAGATCGGTGATGTCGATCATGCCGACGGGACGATCCCGCTCGTCGACCACGGGCAGTTCGCTGATCTTCCGCGATTTCATCAGTTCGACGGCGTCTGCGACTTTGGCGGTCGGGCGGATGGTGAACGGCGTACGGGTCATGACGTCCGCGATGGGGCGGTCGAACGCGGCATCGTCGTTCCGTTCGAAGAGCCGCGCGAGGTCGGAATCGGTGAAGAGGCCGGCGAGAACTCCCTCGGCGTCGACGAGAACAATGGCGCCGGTTCTTCGACCGTCGCGATGGGTCTTCGCGAACACGGAACGGACGCTTTCTGACATCGGCGCGACCCGCAACTCGTCGCCGGACCGCATGAAGGCCTCGACTCCGGCGAGTTTGCGGCCGAGGCTGCCGGCGGGGTGGAACCGGGCGAAGTCCTCCGGGCCGAATCCGCGCCGCTCGCTGAGCGTGAACGCGAGCGCATCGCCCAGTGCAAGCATCACGGTGGTGCTGGAACTGGGAGCGAGCCGGTTCGGGCACGCCTCCGCGACCGGACCGTAGATGATGGCGGCGTCCGCGAACCGGGCGAGCGTGCCGGCGGCGTTTCCCGTAATGGCAAGAACTCGATTGGCGAATTCGCGAAGGGGATTCAAGAGCCGAACGATCTCCGCGCTTTCGCCGCTGTGCGAAAGCAACAGGGCCACGTCGTCCGGCGCGACCATGCCGAGGTCGCCGTGCGCGGCTTTGGTGGCGTCGAGCGAATACGCGCGGGTGCCGGTGGAGTTGAATGTGCCGACCAGTTTCTGGCCGACATCCGCCGATTTCCCAACTCCGACCACGGCGACGCGCCCCCGGCAGGCAGCCAGATGGTTAACCGTCGACTCGAAATCGGCGCCGATCCGGTCCGCAACGGTCCGCAGCGCCTCCGCCTCCGCGAGGAGGATCTGCCGTGCGTACGCGAGCGTCTCGAACGGGAGCTTTCGGGCTGCCGTCATGGCAAGTCCTTGTGCGGGGAATCGGGCCCGGTATACCGTGCAATCGGCTTCGCCCGCAACGGCAATCGAGTTGTCGATCCCGGTTGTCAGCCTAGACTGACTGTCTGGCCGGAAACACCGGCCCAACGAGGAAGAATCGGATGTCCGCCGAGAACGCCGCCGAAGCCCCGAAGCCCGACGCGCCGGCCCCCGCGCCGAATCCCCCGGCACCTCAGCCGCCAAAACCCGGTGCCCCGCGTGCTGGCGGCAAACCGATCCCCGACAAATGGCAGCGCGGCGGTCCGCCGAAGAAGGACAAGCCCGCCATCGAAAACTTCGGCCCGCGCCAGTTCGGCGAATTCAAACCCAACAAGCGCGCGCTCGACGCCACCATTGAAGACGAGATTGCTGCCGCATTCGCCGGCACCGACGTCACGGCGATGGACGCCGACAAGCCGATGGGGCCGAAATCCGAGAACGGCCGCCTCAAGGGCACCATCGTCAGCATCCGCGGCAAGGACGTCTTCGTGGACATTCCCGGCCGTCGCAGCCAGGGCCGCATGTCCCTCGACGAATTCGAGGATGCGAAACCGAAGGTCGGCGACGCCGTCGAAGTCCTCATCGAACGGTACGACTCGGACGATGGGCTGCTCGTGCTCACGCGCGAAGGTGCCGTCAAGCAGGTGACCGACTGGTCCAGTATCTCCTTTGGCATGATTGTCGAAGCCAAGATCACGGGAATGAACAAGAATCAGACCGGTTACCAGGTGGAAGTGAACGGCATCCGCGGCTTCATGCCGCTCAGCCAAGCGGATCTGTACCGGATCGAAAAGCCGGAAAGCCTCGTGAACTCGAAGCTCAAGGTGCAGGTCGTCGAACTCGATCCGCAGGAACGAAACCTGATCGTGAGCCACCGCGCGATTCAGGAAGCGGAACGGCAAAAGAAGGCGGCCGCGTTCTGGGAAACGATCGCCGAGGGGCAGACCCACAAGGGCGTTGTGAAGTCGATCAAGCCGTTTGGCGCATTCGTCGACCTCGGTGGAGCCGACGGCCTGATTCCGATCGGCGAACTGAGCTGGTCGCGCGTCGGCACGGTCGAAGAAGTGCTCCAGATCGGTCAGGTCGTCGAGGTGAAGATCGCCCGGCTGGACCCGGAGTCGCGGAAGATTGGCCTGAGCCTGCGGGCGCTGAGCACCAGCCCGTGGGAGACGTTCGCGGCGGATCACCGCCCCGGACTGCGCGTCCCCGGCAAGGTGACGCGCCTGATGGACTTCGGCGCATTCGTCGAGATCGCGCCCGGTATCGAGGGACTTATTCACGTTTCCGAACTGGCGACCGGCCGCGTGAACCGCGTGCGGGACATCCTGAGCGAAGGCCAGGAAGTGACGGTTCAGATTTTGAACATCGACACCGAAGCCCGGCGGATCGCGCTCTCGCTGAAGGCGATGGCGGCGGAAGCCGAGGCGGCGAGTGCCGCGTCGGCGGACGTGGCGGCGCAGGCTGAAGCGGAGGCCGACAAGGCGGCGGCGGCCGAACGGATGCAGAACCGCAAGCCGACCGGCAACCTCCGCGGCGGCGTCGGCGGCGGTGCCGTCCGCTTCGAGATCGGTTGACCGGTTCCCGAACGAAATCTAGGTTATCCGCATGACCGGTCCGACTTCCGCCGAGCGAGGACGCATTCCGTGACCCAACGACGGGCCGTCGAACCGTCGGGCCAACTCTCCCGCGCCACCGCCGAGCGACTCAGCCACTATCTCCGCTGCGCGATCCACCATCCGGCCGGATCGCCGCTCTCCAGTTCGCGCCTCGCGTCGGAAGTCGGCGTCAGCGACGCCCAGGTGCGCCGCGACCTCGCCGCGCTTGGGCACCTCGGCCAACGCGGTGTCGGCTACGACCCCGCCGCCCTCGCCGCCGCCATCCGCCATACTTTGGGCACCGATCGCGGCTGGCGCGCCGTCCTCGTCGGCGTCGGCAACCTTGCTCGAGCACTCTTGCGCTATCGGGGTTTCCGCGAGCAGGGTTTCGAAATCGTCGGCCTCTTCGACATCGCCGCCGAGAAGATCGATCACGATGTGGAAGGACTGCGCGTTTACCCGGTCCGCGAATTGATCGAGCGCGTCGGGCAGTTGAAAGCCGAACTTGGGGTGATCTCGGTTCCGTCGGAAGCGGCCCAATCGGTCGCCGATGCCTTGGTTCGTGCCGGTGTGAAAGGTTTACTCAGCTTTGCGCCGACCGTCGTTCGAGTTCCAGCGAACGTGCAGGTCGTGAATGTGGACCTTGCCATTCAGTTCGAACAACTCGCGTTCCTCGTCAAGCATGGTTAATCGTTGGGTGTCGGCCGATCCTTTCGCTCGGCACGGAGCCGGTGTTCGACGGCCACCTTGATCACGAGCGTCGCCAGCGCGAGCATCGTCAGCACGGATGCCAGCGCGAACGCCGCGGGCTGGTTGTATTCCTGAAACAGCTTTTCCACGCGAAGCGGCATCGTGTCCGTTCGCCCGCCGATGCGCCCGCTGACGACGTAAATCGCCCCGAACTCACCCATCGCGCGGGCGTTGCAAAGAATGACGCCGTAGATCAGGCCCCACTTGATGTTCGGCAACGTGACGAGCCAGAACAGTTGCCAGCCGTTCGCGCCGAGGCTGCACGCGGCGATCTCCTCCTCCGGTCCGTTCGCCTCCATCACTGGAATGAGTTCGCGCGCGACGAACGGGAAGGTGACGAACGCCGTGGCGAGGACGAGCGCCGGCGGGGCGAAGATGACCTGGTAGCCATGATCCTTGAGCCAGGCGCCGAACGGCGTTTGGAGTCCGAAAAGTAGTACGAAGACCAAGCCGGCGACCACGGGAGAGACGCTGAAGGGGAGGTCGATGAGCGTGGTCAGGAGGGCGCGGCCAGGGAAGCGGAAGCGGGCGATGGTGTAGGCGGCGGCGATGCCGAAGACGGTGTTCATCGCGACCGCCAGCGGAGCGACGATCAGCGTCAGAAAGATCGCGTGCCGGGTGTCCGGGTCGGCCGTGAGGTTGCGAAGGTACGTGCCGACGCCGCCGGAGAAGGCCTGGACGAAGACGCTCGCGAGGGGCACGAGGACCAGCAGACCGACGATGGCGACGGTGAGGCCGGAGAACAGACGCGGGGCGACGCGAATCATCCGGGCGAGGGCCGGGGATGCCAGTGCCGGATCGCGGACCGCGGGGCCGTCGAGGAGGCGGACGAGGCGGGCGAAGGGCCAGCCGAGAACCGCAAACGTCGCCCGCAACGGTCGCGGCGTCGAGTCTGGCTGGCTCCAGCGTTCCAGCAGGTTGATCGCCACCAGCAGGAGAAACGAGACGCCAAGCAGCACCGTGGCGATCGCCGACGCCTCGCGGTATGCGAACTCCTCCAGCCGCGAGACGATCAGCACCGGGGCGATCTCGGTGCTGAAGGGCATGTTGCTGCTGATGAAGATGACCGAACCGTATTCGCCGATGGAGCGGGCGAAGGCGAGCGTGAAGCCGGTGAGCGCCGGCGCGACGAGTACGGGAAAGATCACCCGGCGGAAGATCTGCCAGCGGTTGGCTCCCAAAGTTTCGGCGGCTTGCTCCGACTCGGGATCGAGTTCTTCGAGAACGGGTTGCACGGTGCGCACGACGAACGGGAAACCGGTGAAGACGAGGACGAGGACGATGCCCGTGCGGGAAAACGCTCCTTCGAAACCGAGTGGAACGAGGAACTGGCCGAGCCAGCCGTCCTGGATGTAGAGGCTGGCGTAGACGAGACCGGCGACGGCGGTGGGCAAGGCGAACGGTACGTCCACCAGTGCATCGACCAGTCGCTTGCCCGGGAACTGGTAGCGTACGAGGGTCCATGCGACGATCAGCCCCAACACGACATTGATGGCTGCGGCCTGGAACGAGACCGAGAACGTCAGACGGTAGGCGGCGACGGCGCGTTCGCTCCAGACCGCGGCGGTGAATTCGGACCAGGTGAGGTCGGAGGCTTTCCAGACCGCCGCGCCGAGCGGAATGAGTACGAGGATGGCGAGGTAGAGGATCGTCGTGCCAAGGCCGAGGCCGAAGCCGGGCAGCACGCGGCGGGAGGTTGGCGTCATTTCGCCCTCCCGCCGAGGTAGATCTGATCGAACACGCCGCCTTCGGCGAAGAATCGTTTGTTGATCGCATCCCATTCCGGCCCGAGTGCGCGGACCGGAAACAGTTGGATCGGAGGGAAGCGATCCACCGTCTCGCGCTGGATCGCCGGATTGGTGGGTCGGTAATGGTGACTCGCGATGATCCGCTGCGCTTCGTCGGTATAGAGGTACTTCATGTACGCCTCGGCCGCCGCCTTCGTTCCCTTCCGCTTCACGACGGCGTCCACGATCGCCACATGCGGCTCGGCGAGCACGCTCACAGGCGGGTAGACGATCTCCAGTTCGCCGTTCGCCTCCTGGACTTCGAGGTGCGCCTCGTTCTCCCAGGTCAGGTGGGCGTCGCCGATCTTCTTCTGGGCGAAGGTCATCGTCGCGCCCCGCGCGGCTGGATCCAGCACCGGCACGCGGCGATAGATCGAGGTCACCGCGTGCCGGGCCTCCTCGTCCGACCCGCCGCGCGTGACCACCGCTCCCCAAAGCGCGAGAAAACTCCACTTGCCGTTGCCCGACGTCTTCGGATTCGGCGTGATGACGCTTACGTCGTCGCGCAGCAAATCGGGCCAGTCCCGGATCACTTTCGGGTTCCCCTTCCGCACGACGATGACAATCGTGGAAACGTAGGGGAGCGATCGATTGGGCAGCTTGTTTTCCCAGTTTTCGTCGATGCGGCCGGCCTTGCGGATCGCATCGGTGTCGGTAAAGAGCGCGAGCGTGACGACGTCGGCATCGAGGCCGTCAATCACGGCACGGGCCTGGCTGCCGGACCCGCCGTGCGACTGACGAATCGAGAGCGGCTGGCCGAATTCGCGCTGATACTTGTCCAGAAAGCGGGCGTTCAGATCGCGCCACAACTCGCGTGTTGGATCGCACGCGACGTTGAGTAACTCAACCGGGCCGTCGTTGCGGACAACGCCGGCGGCGATCACCCACCACGCGGCGAAGCCGAGATACGAAACCAGCAGGAGAACGCCGACCTTACGCAGCACGGGACCATCCATTCTAAAACAGCACTATCATTATCGACATATTAAAGATTAATCCTGAGTCAACTTTTCCAATGGAATCTCAACAATAAATACATCATCAAATCGGTGATAAATCGAATCGCAACCGAACCCAGGCAAGGGTCAAAAACATCACCACACTTCCCCAGCAAGTCACACCCAGCGCTTGCAGCGTCGGGTCGAATTGCTCCGAGAACGCGGAGACGATTAGAAGTCCACCCAGCGCGAACGGGAGCCGGATCGCGGCCTGAGTTCTCCAATGATGCAACAACGCGGCCCACGCGGGCAGGAGCCAGCAGAAGAAGTATGTCCACGCCAACGGCGAGGCGAGTATCGCAAGGATGAGGACCATCGCCGTTTCGAGCGAGTCGGCTTCCGGGGTCGGTGAGAACCGGCACCGGGTGGCGGCGAGCAGCACCAGCCCCAGAAGGCCGATCGCGGTGAGGCCGACCAGCTGTGCCTGGGCCGGCTCCAGGTTCGCGATGTTCACACGGACCCCGCCGCCGTCCACGTTGCGCGTGAGCCGATGCGCGACCGCGACAAGCGATTGATTCCGCCGGGTGAAGCCGGTGCTCGACCGGGCCGACATCGTCGTGCCGGACTGGTCGCCAACCATCAGATGGAACCATTGTTTCCATTCGTCGGCGTTCCGCCCCGCTCCGCGAACCAAACCCGGCAGGAACGCGAAGAGGACCACGAAGATGATCGTCGCGAGGATCGCCCGGTCCTCTCGGCGCACGGCCCAGTAGACGAGGATCGGCAGCGGAAAGACCTTGATGACAATCGCGAGCGCGAGGCTGAACCCCGCGAGCCACGATCGCCCGTTGCGCAGCGACTGCATCGCGAAGAGCACCAGCCAGAGCAGGATGAGGTTCACCTGGCCAAGCAGGAACAGATCATAGACGTGGAGGCCGCCGAGAAGAACGACGAGCAGGTAGTACCATCGCGGATGCCCCCGCCAGCGCCCCGTGGCGGCGCGGACCGCGAGCACAACACAACCCGCCCAGGCCAGCGACGTTGTTGCCGCCAGAACGGCCGTGAAACCCACCGGTCCGAGCCACGTCAGCGGCGCAAACACCAGCACCGCCGCCGGCGGCGGGTACATGTAATGGACTTCGCCATTCGTACCGGCGGCGTAGAGCGGCGCTCCCCGGCGCACTTCCATTCCGATGCCGTACCACGCGGAATAGTCCTTGTTGTACTCCGGCTGGCGAAACGCATTGACGAGAGGACCGACGGAGAATCCGATCGAGCACACCGCGATGATGCCGAGTGCCCATCGGCGACCGGTATCGGTGGACTCGGACGACATAAAAGCTCCGGCGGGAATTCCAGGCCGACTGTTGTACCCGATGCCGATCCGGGATACTATCGGAACATCCCGCCCGGCTCCTTTTCCAGGTGTCTTCATGCCCGACCTTCCTCGCCGGACCTTTTTTGCCACCGCCGCTGCGACCACAGCCCTGGCCTCAACGACTCGCGCCGCCGCGAACGACAAAATCGTCGTGGGGGTGATGGGCATGGGCGGCCGCGGCACCGGCCTCTCGAGGACGTTCGCGGCGCAGCCGAATGTCCACGTCGCCTACGTCTGCGACCCGGACCCGAAGCGCGCGGGTGCTGCGGCCGAGGGCTTGGAAAAGGCGAACAAGCCGAAGCCGACCATCGTCGAGGATTTCCGCAGGATTCTTGATGACAAGTCCGTGGATGTTCTGGTCTGCGCAGCGCCGAACCACTGGCACGCGCCGGCAGGCATCCTCGGCTGCACGGCCGGGAAACACTGCTACATCGAGAAGCCGTGCAGTCATACGCCGCGGGAAGGCGAGATGCTCGTGGCCGCGGCGCGGAAGCACAATCGCGTCGTTCAGATGGGGAATCAGCGCCGGAGTTGGCCGAAGGTGCAGGAGGCGATCCAGAAACTGCACGAAGGCGTCATCGGCCGGGTCTACTTCGCGCAGGCGTGGTACATGGCCGACCGCGGCACCATCGGCGAAGGCAAGCCCGGTGAACCACCCGCCGGCCTAAACTACGAACTCTGGCAGGGCCCCAGTCCCCGCAAGGAGTTCCGCTCCAACTACCTCCACTACAACTGGCACTGGTTCTGGAACTGGGGCAACGGCGAACTCGGCAACAACGGCATCCACACCATCGACCTGCTCCGCTGGGGCCTCGGTGCCGAGTGCCCGATCAAGGTCACGAGCGCCGGCGGCCGCTACCGCTTCAAGGACGACCAGCAGACGCCCGACACGCACATCGTCAGCTACGACTTCCCCGACGGCAAGACGGCCACGTGGGAAGGCTTCAGTTGCAACCGCGGCCCCGGCGGCAAGGCCTTCGACTGCCTCTTCCACGGCGAGAACGGCACGCTCGTCCTCGGCGACGGCGCGTACACGATCTTCGACCCGAAGGGGAAGGAAGTGTCGAAGGAGCCGGTGAAAGGCGGCGATGTCGTCCACATCGAGAACTTCCTCTCGGCCGTGCGCGGGCAGGCCAAGCCGAATAGCGAGATCGCCCTCGGCGCGACGAGCACGCTGCTCTGCCACCTCGGGAACATCGCCCACCGCACCGGCCGCACGCTGCACTGCGATCCGAAGACCGGCGCGATCCAGAACGACCCCGACGCGATGAAACTCTGGACGAAGGAATATGCCGCCGGCTTCGAGCCGAAGGTGTGATCGTCATTTTGCATTCTTCATTTCTCGTTTTGGATTGGTCCACAATCGGATCAATGCAAATCGAGAAATGAAAAATGCAAAACTTGAGACTGGACATGCCCCGCTGCACGCTGCTCCCGCTGCCCGATCATCAAGTCGCGTTCCTCGTCGACGGCCGCGAACGTCTGCGCTGGCACCACGGCCCGCAGTACCCGCGGCCGTTCTTCTACCCGCTCCTCGGCCCGGCCTCCGGGCAATCGCTCACACGCATGGGCCACCCCGGCGCGCCGAACCACGACCATCATCGCTCCATCTGGTTCGCCCACAATCAGGTCGTCGGCCACGACTTCTGGGCCGACGGCAAGCCGCCGCGCATCCGCCAACTCGACTGGCTCGCCTACGACGACGGCGACGTTGAAGCCACGATGGCCGTCAGGCTCGGCTGGTTCGACGGCCACGACCCGAAACCGCTCCTCGAACAGGAACTGATCGCGGCGATCCTTCCCGGACCAAACGACGAGACATTCCTCGAAATCCAGACGCGATTCCTACCGACGGCGCAGACGCTCGAGTTCGGCAAGACGAACTTCGGCTTCCTCGCCGTGCGCGTGGCGAAGGCGATCTCGGCGTTCTTCGGTGGCGGCACGCTGACGAACTCCGAAGGACAAATCGGCGAGCCGGCGATCTTCGGTAAGCCCGCGAAGTGGATGGATTACTCCGGTACGCAACCCGGCGGGCAAAAGGAGGGAATTGCCTTTTTCGATCATCCCTCGAACCCCGGCCACCCGACCGCGTGGCACGTCCGCGAGGACGGCTGGATGGGCGCCTCCGCGTGTTTTTCCGGCCCGCGCATCATCACGAAGACGGAGCCGCTCCAACTGCGTTATCTCTTGCACGCCCATCGCGGCGGAGTAGATGCGGCGCGCGAAACCGCGACCTTTGCGGCCTTCGCGAAGCGCCCGGGATTCACCCTCCTGAAAACGCCGGCAAAACACACGGCCTGGGGCGTTCGCCGCGTTTGAACTCTTTCCAAGAATGGCGTGCCGCGATTGTCGAGAATCGTTCAAGTTGTAAAGCTTGCAGCCGGTCAACCGTCACGCTTTGCCCCATCGCATCCATCTTCAACCCCGAGCGATCACTTTCGGGATTTTTCGGTTTGGCACGACGAGTGCAATTATCCCTTTCGTCCTTCTCCCCCGCTGGAGGTTGAACCATGTGCCTGATCCCCCGCAAAGCGAAGAATATGAAGACCGCCACCCGCCCCGCCCGCTCCGTCGAGGAGATGCTTCACGAGATCGCCTTCGTCCTCCGCATGACGAAGCAAGTGAAGGAATCGATCCTCGCCGACCGCGCCGAGTTGAAAGGCCAACGGCCGAACTCGGAAAGCGAACTGAACATTGTCTCGGCCTGATCTCGAATCCCCCTGGAGGTGAACCCCCCGCTCCACGCCGGCGACGATTCCCCCGTCGCCGGCGTTTCCTTTTCCCGCACGTCTCGTAACTTCGACCGTGGATCCGCCGGCTTCCCACTTTTCCGGTGCCGCCATGCGTCAAGCCTTTCTCGCCCTGCTCCTGTTCCCCGCGCTCGCCCAAGCTTCCGCCCCGCGACCGAACGTCGTCGTCATTCTCTCCGACGACATGGGCTTCTCCGATATCGGCTGCTACGGCGGCGAGATCGCCACACCGAACCTCGATGCCCTCGCCGCCGGCGGCCTGCGCTTCACCCAGTTCTACAACACCGCCCGCTGCTGCCCCACCCGCGCCAGCCTGCTCACCGGACTCTACCCGCACCAGGCCGGCGTCGGCCACATGATGGACGACAAAAACAAACCCGGCTACCGCGGCAACCTCAACGCCTCCCTCACCATCGCCGAACGGCTGCGGCCCGCCGGCTACCGCAGCTACGCCGTCGGCAAATGGCACGTCACCCGCCACGCCGCCGCCGACGGACCCAAGCACAACTGGCCCCTCGCCCGCGGCTTCGATCGCTTCTACGGCACCATCCACGGCGCCGGCAGCTTCTACGATCCGTCCTCGCTCGTCCGCGACGACACCATGATCTCCCCCTACGCCGACCCGCACTACAAACCCGCCACCTACTACTACACCGACGCCATCTCCGACCACGCCGTGCGCTTCGTCGGCGACCACGCCAAGGACCACGCCGCGAAGCCGTTCTTCCTCTACGTCGCCTACACCGCCGCCCACTGGCCGATGCACGCGCTGCCAGAGGACGTGAAGAAGTACGAGGGGAAGTACGACGCCGGCTACGAGCCGATCCGCAAGGCCCGCCTCGACAGGATGGCCAAGCTCGGCCTCGTCGACCCCACGCAGGGGATGGCCACGCAGGCCGGCGACTGGAACAAGGTCGCCGACAAGAAATGGGAAGCCGCCGGCATGGAGGCCTACGCCGCCATGGTCGACCGGATGGACCAGGGGATCGGCAAGCTCGTCGCCGAGTTGAAGCGCACCGGCCAGTTCGACAACACGCTCATCCTCTTCCTGCAGGACAACGGCGGCTGCGCGGAACTCCAGGGCCGCACCGGGAACAAGGACCACCCGAACATCCTCCGCCCCGCGAAGCCGACGCTGCCCGTCATGAAACCCGAAGACTTCGCCGCCGCCGGCAGCGTGCCGAAGCAGACGCGCGACGGCTACCCCGTTCGCATGGGGCCGAAGGTGATGCCCGGCGGACCGGATACCTACGTCGCCTACGGCCGCGGCTGGGCGAACGTGTCGAACACCCCCTTCCGCGAGTACAAGCACTGGGTCCACGAGGGCGGCATCAGCACCCCGCTCGTCGCCCACTGGCCGAAGGGGATCGCCGCGAAGGGCGAACTCCGGACGCAGCCCGGCCACCTCATCGACATCGCCGCCACCTGCGCCGACCTCGCCGGCGCGAAGCCGGACAAGCTGGAAGGCCGGAGCCTCGCGCCCGTATTCGCCGGGAAGCCGCTGGACCGGGACGCGATCTACTGGGAGCACGAAGGCAACCGCGCCGTGCGGCAGGGGAACTGGAAGCTCGTCGCCAAGCACGGCGGGCCCTGGGAGCTGTACGACATCGCCAAGGACCGGATCGAATCGAAGGATTTGGCGAAGGAGAACCCGGCAAGGGTTGCGGCGATGGTGGCCAAGTACGACGCCTGGGCGAAGCGCGCGAGCGTGGAGCCGTGGCCGATGAAGTGAGCGGCGAGGCCGTAAGAATGGGTCCGCCGCCGCCGCGCCACCCCCCGGCGGACCCACTCGCGTTTTCCGGACCCACTCCGGTCCACTCAAGCCCCGTAAGGACTTACGTCAATTTCCGCCCACGGCTCGCTTGAAAACCACCTTCCGAGATCGTGGGATTTCGACCGGTCGCTAGAATGGAAACTTGACCTTTCCCGGACGGGGTGCCTCCGATGGCCGTCGATGTCAAACCCCTCTTCCGCCCGGAAGCGGTCCGGCCCCAACTCGCGAAATTCCACGACCCCGACCGCCTCGATCGTGCCCGAACCACGTTCGCCAAGTGGGCGAAGCTCCTCGCCTCGAAGTCCGGCGCGGGCCGCAAGGAAACGGAACTCCTCCCCGATTTCCTGCGCGACGTCTTCGTCGACGCGCTCGGCTACGTGCCCCCGCCGGCCGTGCCCTACACGATCAAGCGCGAGGCACTCGTGCAGGTGGACGGCAAGTTCGCCGACGCCGCGATCGGGCGGTTTGAGGGCGAGGACTCGAAATGCCTCATAATGCTCGAGGGGAAAGGCCCGAAGGACCCGCTGGACCGGCCCTTCGCCGGTCGGAAGCGCTCGGCCGTGGAGCAGGCGCTCCAGTACGCCGTGCAGGAGCGCACCGACTGGTACATCGTCACCAACCTCGTCGAGACGCGGCTCTACCACAAGGGGAACAACACCTTCACCTTCGAGGCCTTCGAGACCTCGCGCCTGGGGAAGGACGAAGCCGAGTTGAAGCGGTTCGTCTACCTGCTGGGCGCGGAGCGGGTGCTGGCCGCCGGCGGGAACCACCTCGACAAGTTGCTGACGGAATCGGCCCGCATCGGCCGCGAACTGACAAACGAGTTCTACGGCGAATACCGCGTCCTGCGCGAGCAAACGTTCAACGCCCTCCGCCGTGAGAACCCGGAGCGCGACCCCGCGCAACTGCTCGCCGCCACGCAGAAGATCCTCGACCGCGTCCTGTTCGTCGCCTTCTGCGAGGACCGGGGCCTGCTGCCGCAAGACTCGATCAAGCAGGCCTACGAATTCAAGGACAAGTACGCCAAACGGCCGGTCTGGGACAACTTCAAATCGCTCTTCGAATGGGTCAACGTCGGAAACGACGACGAGGACATTCCCGGCTACAACGGAGGCCTCTTCAAGCCAGACGTGTTCATCGACTCCCTGAGCGTCCCGAACGATCTCTGCGAAGGATTCAAGAAAATAGCCGATTACCATTACGGGACTTCCGGCGACGCCGACAAGAAGCTCATCGATGTCGATATCCTCGGTCACATTTTCGAGCAGTCGATATCGGACCTGGAGGAAATGCAGAACATCCTCGCGGGTCGAATCCCGGAACCGAAGCCGAAGGAACAGCGCAAGAACTCCCGCAAGGAGAAGGGGGCGTTCTACACGCCGGCGTTCATCACCCGCTACATCGTCGAGCAGGCCCTCGGCGGCGTGCTCGACCGGCGACGGGAGGAACTACGCGCCCACTCGCAGGTGAACGCCCCGAAAGCCCTGCAAAAATGCCTGAACGACCCGGCCGCCTACGAACTGGAATCGCTGAACAGGAACGAAAAGAAGACGCTCGCTGAATTCTGGCGCGCCTGGCACGACGTGCTGAAAACGATCCGGCTCCTCGACCCGGCTTGCGGGAGTGGGGCGTTCCTCATCGAGGCCTTCGACCAGCTCTTCCGCGAATACGACACCGCTCAGAAGCGAATCAACGAACTGGAAGGTAACAAGGGCGCGACCCTCTTCGACATCAGTCGGGAAATCCTCGAACAGAATCTCTTCGGCGTGGACCTGAACGGCGAGGCGGTGGAGATTGCCCGGCTCTCGTGCTGGATCAAGACGGCCGAACGGCACAAGGTGCTGACGAATCTGGACCGGAACATCCAGCAGGGCAACAGCGTCGTCAGCGACCCGGCCGTGCATCCCGAGGCGCTCGACTGGCGCGCCGCGTTCCCGCACGTCTTCGCGGCCGGCGGTTTCGACGTCGTCGTGGGCAATCCACCCTATGTCCGGCAGGAGTGGATCAAGGAATACAAGCCGCACTGGGAGAAGGAATTCGAGAGCTACGCGAGTTCGGCGGACCTCTTCGTCTACTTCTACGAACTGGCCGTGAAGTTACTCAAGCCCGGTGGCCGGCTGGGCTACATCACATCCGGCGGTTGGGTACGCGGGAACTATGGTGAGGGCATCCGAGGCTTCTTGGCGAAGAACGCCGGGTTGGATTCGATGATCGACTTCGGAGAATATCAGCCGTTTGAAGACGCCGAGATGATTCGTCCGACGATCCTGATCGCGAGCAAGCGCCCGCCGGGCGGCGAGATGAAGTTGTGGAAGTGGCTGACCGGCGGCAAGCCGCCGGAGAACTTGTCTAGCCAGATCGATAAAGCTCCGATGATGCGCACGGATCGATTGGCGCGGGAGACTTGGGAGCTGGAAACAGACCAGGTGATATCGCTCAGAAAAAAACTCTGCGATCGTGGAAAATCTTTGCTTGATCTTAAAATCAGTATGTTTCGCGGTGTTACGACAGGTTTGGATTCGGCCTTCGTGATTTCTCAAGATCAGGCAAAACAACTGATTAATAAAGACAAAAGAAGCGAACAGATCATAAAGCCATTTGTGCAGGGCGGCGCGCTTAGGGAGTGGTATGTTGAGGAACCCTCTGAATGGCTGATTTTCGCTCGCCGCGGTATCGACATTGAACAATACCCGGCTGTCAAAGAACATCTTCAACAGTTTCGTGATGAGCTTGAGCCACGAAACCATCGAGATGACGGAAGCTGTCCGTCGATAGGACGAAAAGCTGGTACCTACAAATGGTTCGAGATACAAGACGTGACGGCTTATTGGCAAGTCTTTGAAAAACCTATGTTGGTCTGGCCTGATATCACAAACTATCCAAGATTTAGCCAACTGCGTGGCGGGGTCTACGTCGGTGCAACAGGCTTTGTTATTCCAACTTCGGACTACTATTTACTTGCCGTGCTTTCATCGTGGGCATCGTGGTTCTTCATCAGCAAGACTGCACAGCCCCTTCGCCTACGCTCGGATCGTTGGCAATATCGTTTAAAGGGTCAGTACATGGAGAACGTCCCGATCCCCGATGCTCCGCCGTCGGAGCGGGAGGCCATCGCGAAACTCGCGGAACTCTGCAACACGCTCGGCACCGAGCGGTACCGGATTGAGCAAAACGTGCGGCATCGGTTGCTGACGAGCTTTCGCGTGGATGCGGAACACAAACTGAACGAGAAGGCCGAGGAGTGGTGGAACCTCGACTTCCGTGAACTCGGCGAGCAGTTGAAGAAGAGCTTCAAGCGGAAGCAGAACCCGCTGACCGCACCGAAGACGGCCGACGAGTGGGAGCCGTACTGGAAGGAAAAGCGGGCCGCGGTGGAGGCGTTGCGGCGGAAACTCGCGGATGCCGAGGCCGAGATCAACGACCGAGTCTACAAGTTGTTCGACCTGACGAAGGACGAGATTCAGCTTTTGCAGCGAGAAGTGGAGCACTGATTTGGCGAGCGGGGGGCGTAAGCCCCCTGTTTCTCGTGCGAGCCAAAACAGAAACAGGGGGCTTACGCCCCCCGCTCGCCAAGATACGAACAGAAACAGGGGGCTGACGCCCCCCGCTCGCCTAAAGCCCGCGCCGAGACCGAGACGCTGGTCGCGAAGCTCATCGACCTGAAAGCCGGCCGGACCGGCGGAATCCGGGCGGTTCTCGATTGGCTGCGGGCCGAGTTCGGCATCGACAAGCCGACGCAGAAGCTGGCCGCCCTCGTGGACCTGTCGCCGGAAGCGCTGATCGAGGAAGTGCGGAAGATTCGCGGGCGGAAATCGACGCTCTCCGTCGCGCAGGTGAAGCGATTGCGGGACGAGCACGGCTCGTCCGTCGTGCCGCTGCAGGAGAACCTGCGCGAGTTGGAGCGGCTGGAACGACGCGTGTCCGATCTGGTGAACGAGGCGTTCGGCCTGACGCCCGACGAGATTGCGCTGATGTGGCAGACGGCCCCGCCGCGCATGCCGATCGCGGCACCGGGCGAGCGGGGGGCGTCAGCCCCCTGTTTCTCGTGAGGGCAAAGACAGAAACAGGGGGCTGACGCCCCCCGCTCGCCAAGACCGCTTAGAACGCCGCGTTCGGCCTGACACAAGAAGAGATTGCGCTGATGTGGCAGACGGCCCGCCACGCATGCCGATCACGCCGCCGCCCGGCGAGCGGGGGGCGTAAGCCCCCTGTTTCTCGTGAGGGCCAGAACAGAAACAGGGGGCTGACGCCCCCCGCTCGCCAAGATACGAACAGGAAACTGAGGTCTGACGCCACCCGCTCGCCAAGATACGAACAGAAACAGGGGGCTGACGCCCCCCGCTCGCCATGGTGTTTCGAACATGGATCGCGTCTGGCTGCTCACGTGGACCACCTACGGCACCTGGCTGCCCGGCGACGAGCGCGGACACGTCAGCAATGTTCGATCGGCCGATGGAACCGGACGGCGACACAACACTCCGGGCACGGTACCTGAGGGCCAGCAACGCGGATTGAAACTCGCGGCCCAAGCCAAACTCGTCGGCGACCCCATCTATCTCGAATTGGAACTGGCAGCACCTGTTCTGGGACAGTTTCACGAGACGACAGCCTATCGCGGATGGACGTTGCTGGCCGTCGGCATCATGGCGAACCATATCCATGTCGTCGTCGGAGTAGCCGGCGATCCGGAGCCGGAATCGCTGTTGCGCGATTTCAAGAGTTACGCGAGCCGTTGCTTGAATCGTCTGCGCGGAAAACCCGCGAGCGGGACCTGGTGGACGGAGGGCGGGTCGAAGCGGAAGAAGGAGGGTCGCGAGGAGATTGTGGCGGCGATCGAGTACGTGCGGAATCAGGAGTTCCCGTTGCTGATCTGGGTCAACGAAGCGTATTTACGATCGAATGGCGAGCGGGGGGCGTCAGCCCCCTGTTTCTCGTGAGGGCCAGAACAGAAACAGGGGGCTGACGCCCCCCGCTCGCCAAAACGCCTCTCGTCTACTCCTCGATGATTACTTCGGCGCGAGCGGCGCGACCCGCGACAAGGCACGTTCGTTCATGGGCGTCGGCTCCGAAGGGGACACGCCGCATTCTGACCGTCACGCGAGCGAAAGGGACGTGAAAACCGAGTTCGTGAAATGAACACACCTGCGGAAGAGACCTCCGCAGGTGTTCGAATATGCCAGAACGAGAGTTACTTGTCCCGCTTCGCGCCTTCGCCGAGGGCGGCCTGGGCGGCGGCGAGGCGGGCGATCGGCACGCGGAACGGGCTGCAGCTGACGTAGTCCATTCCGATGGTGTGGCAGAAGACGACGCTGTCCGGGTCGCCGCCGTGCTCGCCGCAGATGCCGATCTTCAGGTGGGTGCCGTGCTTGGCCTTGCGGCTGTCGCGGCCCTTCTGGATGCCGATCTTCATCAACTCGCCGACGCCGTGGAAGTCGATCGTCTGGAACGGGTCGATCGGCAGGATCTTGTTGGCGAGGTAGGTCGGCATGAAGCCCTTGATGTCGTCGCGGCTGAAGCCGAACGTCATCTGAGTGAGGTCGTTGGTGCCGAAGCTGAAGAACTCGGCCTCCTCGGCGATCTTGTCGGCCGCGATGCACGCCCGCGGCAGCTCGATCATCGTGCCGATCTGGTATTCGACCTTCACGCCGGCCTTCTTCATGCACTCCTCGGCGACGGCGATGGCGCGCTTCTTCAGTACCGTCAGTTCTTCGAGCACGCCGACGAGCGGGATCATGATTTCCGGAAGGACCGTCTTGCCCTTCTTCTGCACTTCGATGGCGGCCTCGATGATCGCCCGCACCTGCATGTCGCCGATTTCCGGGAAGACCACCGGCAGCCGGCAGCCGCGGAAGCCCATCATCGGGTTCATCTCGTGCAGCTCTTCGACGCGCTCGAAGATCTTCTCGACCGTCGTGCCGATCTGCTTGGCGACGGCTTCGGCACCGGCCTTGTTGTCCTTCTGCGGGAGGAACTCGTGCAGCGGCGGGTCGAGCAGGCGGATGGTGACGGGCAGCCCGGCCATCGCCTCGAAGATGCCGACGAAGTCCGCCTTCTGGTGCGGTTCGATCTTGGCGAGCGCCTTCTTGCGGCCTTCTTCGGTAGTCGCGAGGATCATCTCGCGGACTGCGGCGATGCGGTCCTCGCCGAAGAACATGTGCTCGGTGCGGCACAGGCCGATGCCTTCGGCGCCGAACTCGCGGGCCTTCAGGCTGTCGGCGGGGCTGTCGGCGTTCGTGCGGATCTTGAGCTTCCGCACCTTGTCGGCCCAGGTCATGAGCGTGGCGAAGTCGCCGGTCATGCTCGGGGCGATCGTTTCGACCTTGCCGATCATCACGTCGCCGGTGGTGCCGTTGATGGTGAGGAAGTCCCCGGCCTTCACGGTCTGGCCGGCGATGGTGATCGTCTGGTTCTTTTCGTCGATCTTGACGGCCTCGCAGCCGACGACGCAGGGCTTGCCCCAGCCGCGGGCGACGACGGCCGCGTGGCTCGCCTTGCCGCCGGTGCTGGTGAGGATCCCCTTTGCGAGGTGCATGCCGGCCACGTCTTCGGGGCTGGTCTCCTTGCGCACGAGCAGGATCGGCTCGTTCGGGTGCTTCGCGGCGAACTCGACGGCCGCTTCGGCGGAGAGGATCACCTTGCCGCTGGCGCCGCCGGGGCTGGCGGCGATGCCCTGTGCGATCGGCTTGATCTTGCTCTTGGGGTCCAGTTGCGGCTGGAGCAGGTGGTTGAGCGAATCGGCCGGCACGCGCTTGATGGCTTCCGTCTCGGAGATCAGGCCTTCCTTCGCCATTTCGACGGCGATGCGCACGGCCGCGGTGCCGGTCCGCTTGCCCGAGCGCGTCTGCAGCATGTACAGGACGCCTTCCTGCACCGTGAACTCGATGTCCTGCATCTCCTTGTAGTGCTTCTCGAGCGCCGCCCGGATGCCGACGAGTTGCTCGTAGACCTTGGGCATCTCCTGGGCGAGCTGCGAGATCGGCTCCGGAGTGCGGATGCCGGCCACCACGTCTTCGCCCTGCGCGTTGATGAGGTAGTCGCCGTAGAAGACATCCTCACCGGTGTTCGGGTCGCGGGTGAAGGCAACGCCGGTGCCGGAGCTGTTCCCCATGTTGCCGAAGACCATCGCTTGGACGTTTACGGCGGTGCCCTTCAGGCCGCTGATGCGTTCGATTCGGCGGTATTCGACGGCCTTGTTGCCGTTCCACGAGTTGAAGACGGCGTTGATGGCGAGGTAGAGTTGCTTCTTCGGCTCCTGCGGGAAGTCCTCGCCGACATGTTTCTTGTAGACGGCCTCGTAGCGCTTACAGAGTTTCTTCAGATCGTCGGCGGTCAGGTCGGTATCGAGCTTCACGCCCTTCTTCTGCTTCATCGAGTGGATTTCATGCTCGAAATCCTCGTGGTCGCAGCCCATCGCGGTGCAGCCGAACATGTCGATGAGCCGGCGGAAGCTGTCGTAGGCGAAGCGGGGGTTGCCGGTCTTCTTGGCGAGGCCCTCGACCGAAGCGTCCGTCAGGCCGAGGTTCAGGATGGTGTTCATCATCCCCGGCATCGAGAGCGCGGCACCGGAGCGGACGGACACGAGCAACGGGTCGGCCGGGTCGCCGAACTTCCGGCCGCCGAAGTCGGCTTCCATCTTCTTGATGGCGGCTTCAATCTCGGGAATGGCTGCTTCGGGGATCTTCTTGCCGGCGTCGTAGTACGCGGCGCAGACTTCCGTGGTGATGGTGAAGCCCGGAGGCACGGGAATGCCGATCTTGCACATCTCGGCGAGGTTGGCGCCTTTGCCGCCGAGCAGTTCCTTCATCTTGCCGTCGCCGTCCGCCGTCTTGCCGCCGAACGAGTACACATGCTTGGTCATTGTTGGCCGAATCTCGAGAGAGTGAAGAAAACGAACGACACCGGTCGCGGGAGAGGGCGTACCGTGTACCGTTCGTCATTTTATGGATGGTGCGAAGATCGTCAGCGCAGGCATGGGATCGACTGACCTAGCGGATTCGCAGCAGTCGACAGACTTCCTGATAGCTCGGCTCGAGTGAAAACTCGACGCGCAAGGTCGGCGAGAGCCAGAGCGGAATCGTCGGAAGCGGTTCACCGAGGGTCAACGAGAAATACCACGCATCCAGCAAACTTCTCTTCTTTGGCGGCTTCCGGCCCCGGAGCGTGACGGCGTAGGTTTCGTGGGGAGTCGCAAGCGACGGATCGGCGTGGCCGAGCTGCGCGAGCAACTCGGCATAGAGATTCGCGTTGTGAAGCGTGACGATGTCCACGACGGCCACGCAGACATCCTGGCGGAGCAGGGCCGCGACCTTGTTGTTGAACCGCTCGCGAGTTTCTGGTCGGTCCTTGTTCGCGGGGCTGACAAGTTCGATCGCGGCCACCAGCGTGCGCAACCGCGTCTCGTCGTAGACGAGCACTTCGTACTCGTCCATTTCCGTCAGATCGGTTTCGACGGTGAGCGTTGGTACTTTGGTTGTCAGGGTGGCTGTGCCGCCGTCACTTTGGCGGTCGTCGTCGTATTCCTCATCCCGAATCGTCGCGATGTCCACTTCGAACGGGGCCGGGTGATGAATCTTCGGTTCCGCTTGATAACCCGGCGGAAGTACGTCGAACAAGGTGCGAACGATTTCGCCCGGCCACTGACCGTGAACTGCGTCCCATCGGTGCTTGTCGTTGACTGGCGAATGAAAGTGATCGCGAAGTGGCATGGTCCCTCCCGATTCGATTGTACAGTCGGCATCGCAAGCTGTCGTCACCGTAAACGATAGAATCCCAGCGTTCGTTCCCATCGGAGTTCATCATGGCCAACGCCATCAACCTCACGCTGTTCCGGTCCGTCGTCGGCCTCGTGCGCAAGGCCTTTGCCGACATCCCCGAAGAGCAGATGCGGGCACAGCCAGTGTCAGGGATCAACCCGCCGGTCTGGATCCTCGGCCACATTGTGACGACGATCTCGGTCGTGCCGAAGGTGATCGCGAACGTGTCGATCGTGCCGAAGGAGTATCTCGTCTGGTTCGGGCCAACGTCGAAGCTGGAGAACCTGCCGGCGACGACGCCGACGAAGGAGACGCTGTTGAATCAGTTGAGCGCCGTGTACGAGTCGGTCCTGACAGAGATTCCGAAGCTAACGGACGAGGACCTCGCGAAGCCAAACGCCCTGAAGTTCATGACGCAGGAGCTGCCGACGCAGCGGGATATCCT
Source organism: Gemmataceae bacterium (assembly GCA_022842245.1). GTDB lineage: Bacteria > Planctomycetota > Planctomycetia > Gemmatales > Gemmataceae > Limnoglobus. The sequence continues at coordinate 48,014 of JALHPZ010000008.1, read as the reverse complement.
GGAGAACCTGCTGATGACGCACACGATGATCCACTACGGGCAGTTGACGGTATGGCGGCGGTTGATGAAGCTGAATCCCGTGATCGTGTTTTCGAAGGATTAGCCGGACGCGGCGGACGCTGTTCGCCACTCTCCCCGGAACATCGTCCGCCGGTCGCGATTCGACCACTCCTCGAAAATCAGCCCGTACACATCGTCCTCTCGATCCGGCAGCGGCAGGGCCACGAAGTCGGCCGACTTGCCAACCTCCAGACTCCCCGTCTGGTCGGCCCAGCCGAGCGCTTCGGCCCCGGTCAGCGTCGCCATCCGCAGCAGTTCGTCGCACGGCACCTCCGGCCGGATCGAATGGAGGAATCGCGCTTCGGCAAGCAGGTCGAGATCAGGGTTCGACGCGAGGCTGTCGGTGCCGAGCGCGACGCGGACGCCGCAGGCCTGGAACTCGCGGAATGGATGTCGCGAATGGCCGAAGGCCGCGTGCGTGCGGGGGCAGTAGACGCAGGTGCTGTTGCGGGGTATCCGCGCCGACGGCGCGACGTGGTTCATGTGGATGAAAAGCTTCGGTTGGCCGAAGTCGATGATTGACATGATGGAATGGAAATCGTCGGCCAGTCCGTCCCCGTTCCAGGCGCCGAGCGATTGCAGGAACGCGCGGAACGGACCGCGCTTCCGATGTAGCAACTCGATCTCGTCACGGCTCTCGCCCAGGTGGATGGCCGTCGGACGCTTCCTGTCACGGCAGAGTTGCCCGGCATCGACGATCAATTCCTTGCAAACGCTGTACGGAGCATGTGGACTCAGCCCGCGTCGATGGAGTTCCGATTCCGATCCCGTCATCCATGCGATGGCCTGTTGTTTCGACGCATCGACTCGCTCGGCGTTCAGCCCGATCAATTCTTCGAACACCACCGCCCGCAACTTCGCCTCGACGATCGCATCCCAACTCGCCCCGCCGGCCGTGATGTCGCCTATCAGCGTTGTCCCAAACCGCAGGCACACCGCCAGCCCGTCGCGAATGTCCTCCTGAACTTGCTCTGGCGATCTGCCGCGCCGATACGCGATCACGCCCTTCAGCCAGTCGGTGAAATGCTCCGGATCGGTCGGCGGAATCTTTCCGCGCGCCCCGCTCAGGTCGAGATGCGTGTGGCAATTCACAAGTCCCGGAATGATCGCGACGTTGCCGAGCTCCACGTCCGGCGTTCGCACGCCCTTCGGCTCGACGGCCGCGATGGTCGTTCCATCAATCGTGATCGTGCCGTTCGCCAACGGCGCGGATGAAACCGGAACGATCCAGCGGGCGGTATAGGTGCAGGGTTCGGCCATAGAATATCATCCTATGTTCACCGCTGCCGATCTGGTCCGCCGCGTCGCGGACGCGCCGACCGTGCCGTGCCCGTGCGGTTCCAGCACGCGCGTGCTCACCGCCGCCGACGGCGCGCCCTGCTCCTTCCACATCACGACCATCCGCGATTCCGTCCGCCACTACCACCGCGACACGACCGAGGTGTACTACATCCTCGAAGGCACCGGCCGCATCGAACTCGACGGCGAGTGGACCGCCATCGAACCGGGCCGGATGATCTGGATTCCCGCCGGCACGCGCCACCGTTTGGTAGCCGACGGCGAAGTGAAGACGATCGTCTTCGGCGTGCCGGCGTTCAATCCTCAGGATGAGCACTTCGATTGAAAGGGCGTTGACGTCGGAACCGGACATTTGAAATCTCGATTGCTTTTCTTCTTGACTGGTGGAATAAATGAGAAGAAACTGAGACTATCCCTCCCGCCCCCCACTTTCCTCGGTGAATCATGCTCTCGTTCCTCGGCTCCCGCAACGGGCACTTCTGCGATGGCGTCTCCCGACGAAACTTCCTCCAGATCGGTGCCTTCGGTGCCGGCCTTACGCTCGCCGACGCCTACCGGGCGCAGGCGGCCACGAAGTCCGACGGCACGCGGTCGAAATCGATGAAGTCCGCCATCTTCATCTACCTGCCGGGCGGGCCGAGCCATCTGGACATGTACGACCTGAAACCGGACGCGCCGAAGGAGATTCGCGGCGAGTTCAGCCCGATCAAAACCAACGTGCCGGGCGTGCAGATCAGCGAACACTTCCCGTTGCAGGCGAAGATGTGGGACAAGCTCGCCGTCGTGCGCTCGCTGACGAGCGTCGATGAGCATAGCGACGGTCTCGTGATGACCGGCTACCCGGATCGCGTGAATATGACGGCGGGGCACCCATCCTTCGGTGCGGTCGTGTCGAAGCTGCGTGGCGATTCGTCCGAGTCGGTGCCGCCGTTCGTCTCGCTGCGGGGCATGTCCCGTGGTACCGAGCCGGGCTACCTCGGCGTTGCGCACCGGCCGTTCACGCCGAGCGGATCGGCCATCTCCAACCTCAAGCTCGCCAATGGCGTGACGAGCGAACGGCTCGACAACCGCAAGAGCCTGCTCGATTCGTTCGACGATACCCGCCGCGAGATCGACGCCAGCGGCGCGATGAAGGGGATCGACAGCTATACCGAGCGTGCCCTCGATATGGTGTCGAGCGGCGCGGTGCGGACAGCGCTCAACCTCGACAAGGAAGACAAGGCCACGCGCGACCGCTACAAGGGCGTCGAGCAGTTCCTTACAGCGCGCCGGTTAGTGGAAGCGGGCGTCGGCTTTGTCACCCTCTCCATCGGCGGGTGGGATACTCACGGCCAGAACTTCGTGACCCTCAAGAAACAACTGCCGAAGGTGGACGCCGCCATCGCGAACCTGATTCAGGACCTGCACGATCGCGGAATGCAAGACGACGTGGTGACGGTGATGTGGGGCGAGTTCGGCCGCACGCCGAAGGTGAACAGCAACGCCGGGCGCGACCACTGGTCGCCGGCGATGAGCGCGCTGGTGGCGGGCGGAGGCCTGCGGATGGGCCAGGCCGTCGGCGAGACGAACGCCAAGGGCGAGCGCCCGAAGGACCGCCCGTACACGGTGCCGAATCTGATGAGCACGCTCTACCGCGCCATCGGCATCGACCCCGCCATGACCTTCCCCAACGGCAGCGGCCGCCCGATGTATATCCTCGACGACCGCGACCCGGTGAAAGAGCTGGTTTGAATTCAATTAGCCACAGATGAACGCGGATGAACACAGATTAAGATGAAATCAATTGATTGATTTGATCCGTGTTCATCCGTGTTCATCTGTGGCCATTCCTCCCGCCTTCGACACTTTCTCATGCGCACACTCGCTTCGATTGCCATTGTCCTTTTCATGGCCTCTGTCTCAGCGGCCCAGTCGCTGACGGCGTTCCCGGCCAAACTCGCAATCCGCGGCGCGGACGATGCGCCGCAGTTGCTCCTCACAGCGAAGACGCCGACGCGCGAACTCGATGCCACCGCGAAGGCGAAGTACGCCGTCGCCGACGCGAGCGTCTGCCGCGTGGACGAGACCGGCCGCGTCTTCCCGCTCGCCAACGGCGCGACGACGATCACGGCCACCGTAGACGGTCAGAGCGTGACGGTGCCGGTCAGCGTCAGCGGCATGGAGGCACCGCGGCCGATCAACTTCGCCAACCAGATCGAGCCGATCCTCACAAAACTCGCCTGCAACTCCGGCGGCTGCCACGGGAAGATCCAGGGCCAGAACGGTTTCCGTCTCTCGCTACTCGGCTTCGACCCCGAACTCGACTACATGACGCTGCTGAAGGAATCCCGCGGCCGGCGGCTGATGCCCGCGTCGCCGGATGCATCGCTCTTCCTCACGAAGGCGACCGGCAAGGTCCCTCACGGCGGCGGCAAGAAGCTCGAACCCAACGGCGAGGAGTACAAGGTGCTGCGCCGCTGGATCGCCGCCGGCATGCCCTACGGCGAGCCGAGCGATCCGACGGTCGTGAAAGTGACGGTCCATCCCGAGTCCCGCGTAATCGACCGCCAGGGCCGCCAGCAACTCGCGGTGCATGCCCACTACTCCGACGGCTCCATCGAAGACGTGACCCGCCGCACGCAGTTCGAGAGCAACGAGACCGAAGTCGCCGTCGTCGACGGCGCGGGCCTCGTGCAGACGCTCTCCAGCACCGGGCAGGCGGCGATCATGGTCCGCTTCTCCGGGCAGGTCACCGTCTTCCGCGCCGTCGTCCCGCAGCCGCAGGCGAAGGCGTTCGATTTCCCACCCAAGAATGTCGTCGACGAGATGACCGCGAAGAAATGGCGCGAGCTTGGCCTCGCCCCGTCGGACGCCGCGACCGATGCGGCGTTCATCCGCCGCGCCTATCTCGACATCACCGGCACGCTACCGGATGCGAAACAAGTTCTGGACTTTGTCGCCGACACGTCCGCCGACAAGCGGGACAAGCTCGTCGACAAGCTCGTCGAGACGCCGGAATACGCCTACTATTTCGCGAACAAATGGGCCGACGTGTTGCGTGTGAAGCGGCGCGGTCAGGCCGGGCGCGCCACCGGAACCTTCGCGTTCCATACCTGGATCCGCGACGCGATGGCGAACGACCTGCCGTACGACCAGTTCGTCCGCGAGATCGTCTGCGCCACCGGCGACGAACTGAAGTCGCCGCCGACCGTCTGGTATAAGGAAGTCGCCTCGGCCGAGAACTTCGTGGACGACCTGTCGCAGGTCTTCCTCGGCCAGCGACTGTCGTGCGCGAACTGTCACCACCATCCTTACGAAAAGTGGAGCCAGGACGACTACTGGGGCCTAGCCGCGTTCTACGGCCGCGTGGGCAAGAAACAGCTGAACACCCCGGGCCGGAACAACGACGGGCAGAACCGCAATCAATTGATCTATGTCCGATCCAACGGCAGCGTGACGAACAAGCGGACCAACAAGGCCGCGCCGCTCAAGCCGCTCGACGCCGAACCGCTCGACGTGGACGGCACCGACGACCCGCGCGAACGACTCGCCGACTGGATGGCCGACCCGAAGAACCCGTTCTTCGCCCGCGCCGTGGCGAACCGCTACTGGGCGCATTTTTTCGGCCGTGGCATTGTCGACCCGATCGACGACCTCCGCGTGACCAACCCGCCGTCGAACCCCGAACTGCTGGACGCCCTCGCGAAGTCGCTGGTCGATAACAAGTTCTCGCTGAAGTCGCTCGTGAAGCTCATCTGCAAGAGCCGCACCTATTCGCTCTCGGCGAACCCGACCGAGTTCAACAAGTCCGACAAGCAGTCGTTCGCCCGCTACTACCCGAAGCGCCTTGCGGCCGAGGTGGTCTTCGACGCCGTTTGCAAGCTGACTGACAGCCCCTCGCAGTTCGGCGGCCTCCCGGCGGACAAGAACGCCCCGCAGAGAGCGATCATGCTGCCGGACGAATCGTTCACGTCGTACTTCCTCGACGTCTTCGGCCGGCCGCAGCGCATCAGCGCCTGCGAGTGCGAGCGCGTGAACGAGGCCAGCCTGGCGATGACGCTGCACATGCTGAACTCGCAGGAAGTGCAGGACAAGATCGCCCGCGGCGGCGCCCGCGCCGACAAGCTGGCGAAGGATCCCCGCCCCGACGACGAGAAGGTGGCCGAGCTGTTTGTCGCCGCGATCGGGAAGAAACCCACGGCCGAACAGCTCGCGATGGCGAAGCAGCACCTCGACAAGCACGCGAAGGACAAGAAGCAGGCCTACGAGAACATCGTCTGGGCGCTCCTCAACACGAAGGCATTCCTGTTCAACCAGTGACAGAATGGCGGAAACCGGATTACGCCAAGATTCGAGCCGTGCCCGACCCGCTGCTGGACAAGGCCGAACGCCATGCGCGGTCGCACGGCTTCGATTCCATCGAAGCCTATCTCCAAGATCTGATAGATCGCGACGAGCCGTATCCGTCCGTCCGAATCAAGGCGGTACTGGAAGCACTGCTGCTCGAAGGAATGGTCCACGGCCCGGCGACACCGTTCACGGCGGATGATTGGGTCCGTTTGCGAAGGCGCATCTTCGAAGTCCACGACGTGGCCCCGCACTCATGAAGGTCATTCGCCGACCTTCCCCGATCTCCGACCTCGATCGGTCGGGTCGACGGAGGTGCACCATGGATCGGGGAGTCGTCGGTTTCCATCAAGACGAAGAGGGGCACTGGGTGGCCGATTTGGAGTGCGGGCACGGCCAGCATGTCCGCCACGATCCGCCGTGGGAGTGCCGCCCGTGGGTCGTCACCCCGGAGGGCCGCCAGAGCCGGCTCGGCCTCCGGCTGAACTGCGTCAAGTGCGACCGCGGTGAGCCGCGGGACCGACCGGGCTGAACTCGACGAAAAGGGAAAAAAGGGCACGCGGCAACCACCGGCGGGCCGACGCCGCACGGTTCGCCGGACAGCTTCGCTTTCCTTCCGCCTCTCCGCGTCCTATCCTGACCTTGCGGTACTCGCGGCCTTTCCCACCCGGCGGCAAAGCATGGACGAACTCCAGCACGAGTGCGGCGTCGCCGCACTCTACGACCTCGGCGGGAACCGGTCCGGCGTCTGGAACGGCGACCCGGACGAGGTCGCCCGGCTGATGCCGCGCATGCTCCTCGACCTGCAGAACCGCGGGCAACTCGCCGCCGGCATGAGCGGCTACCGGCCCGACCGCGGCAAACTCCTCGACACCTACAAGGACCTCGGCCCCGTCTCGGAAGCGTTCCGCATGGCGCGCCCCGAGAAGCACGCGAGCATCCTCGAGAACCACGGCGGCCGCGCGTGCATCGGCCACGTGCGCTACGCCACCTGCGGCCAGGACAGCCGCGAGTACGCCCAGCCGTTCGAACGGAAGCACTCGCAGAAGTCGAAGTGGTTCGCGTTCGCGTTCAACGGGCAGCTCGCGAACTTCGGCGATCTCCAGCGCGAACTCCTCGAACGGCACCCCGACTACCACATCGTCCGGAAGGACAACGACACGGAAGTGATTCTGCATTACCTCGCGAAGGAGATGCAGGCGTCCGAACGGCCGGATCTGGTCACCGTCTTCCGGAACCTCAGCGAGAAGTTCGACGGGGCGTACAACATCGTCTTCCTGAACGCGCAGGGGGACCTCGTCGTCTCGCGCGACCCGCTCGGCATCCGGCCGATGTGCTACGCGTTCGACGGCCGGCTCTTCGCCGCCGCCAGCGAGTCGATCCCGCTCCAGAACCTCGGCTTCGCGTCCTCGCAGATCCATTCGCTCGCGCCTGGCCAGTTGGCGCTCGTGCGCGACGGCAAGTTCAGCCTGCACACCTACGCCGAATCGAAGCGCACGGCGCATTGTTTCTTCGAGTGGATCTACTTTTCGAACGTCGGCAGCACGCTCGACGGCCGCAGCGTATACCTGTCGCGCTCGGCGCTCGGCAAGGAACTCGCGGAGCAGGAGCGCCGGCTGAACCTCTTCCCGATCGATTCCGAAGACACGATCGTGGTGCCGGTGCCGGATACGGGCAAGGCGGCGGCGGACGCGATGGCGTTCGAACTGGGAATTCCGTCGCGCGAAGGGTTGATCCGCAACCGCTACGTCGGCCGGACGTTCATCGAGGGGGGCAACCGCGCGGACAAGGTGCGGCTGAAGTTCACGCCGCTGCGCGAGGTGCTCGAAGGGAAGCGCGTGCTGTTGGTCGAGGATTCGATCGTGCGCAGCACGACGCTCAAGACGCTGCTGAACTATGTGCGGGACGTGGGCAAGGCGCGTGAGATCCACGTGCGCGTAGCCTGCCCGCCGATCATCGCGCCGTGTTTCTACGGCATCGACATGAGCACGGTGACGGAACTGTACGCGCCTTCGCGCATGGCGGGTGCGGTGCCGACGCTCGAGGAGCAGCAGGCGATGGCGGTGGAACTGGGCGCCGATTCGCTGCTGTATCTGCCGGTGGAATCGGTGGCGAACTGCCTCGAGAAGCCGCCGGAGAGCCTCTGCCGCGCCTGCCTGACGCGCGAGTATCCGACGCCGACGGGTGAACAACTCTATCAACTTTCGCTGCGGACGAAGAGCGAGGAAGGCCGGACCTACGAGGCCGGCATCCCCGTGACCGGGGCGCGATAAATCGTCCGCATTTCGTTAGGCTCCCGGGCCGGATGCGGTTAGCATCGGGCCACCTCCCGGGAGTCCGATCATGGATCCGTTCGCCGGCGCGCTCTTCGCGGGCCTCGGCTTTACGCTCTTGCTCATGGCCTTGCTGCCGGCCGTGCTCATGCTCGTGGCGCTGATCTACGTCGGCCTGCGCATCCGCGACGCCAAGGCCGAACACCCCGACCCCGAACTCGGACTCAAGACCGCCTACTGGCTGCTGTACACGCTCGGCGTCCTGATCTTCCATTTCGGCCTCACCATCCTCTTCGCGCACTGGCTCGAAGCGCTCGAACTCACCGGACCGGCGCGCTTCGGCGGAGGCAACTTCGGTCGGGCCGGGATGGGCGGCAACGATTCCTGGAGTCAGGCGTCGCGCACCGGTTGGGCGATGGTGACCGCCGGCCTGTTCCTCGCGCTCGCCTTCTATCTCGTCGGCACGCTCGGCACGCGCGATCGCGAATGGCCGGCGGTCCGCCGCCTCTTCACCGGCGGACGGATCGCCCTCGCGGGGCTCATGGTTACCTTCGCGTTCACCTTCCTCGTCGCCATGCAGTTCCAGAAGGACATCCCGCCCGGCGGCATCTACGAAACCGCCCTCGCGTCCCTCGCCGTCTGGCTCCCCTCGATGGCGATCCACGTCTTCCTGTTCCGCTGGGGCGGCACACCACCGTATTTCGTATCGCCGGTGGAACCACCGCGCCGCCGCAGACCGGCCCCCCGGGCCGAGGCGGAAGAGATGCCGGAAATCGCGCCGGAGCGGACCGATTCCGATCCGGATGCCGCCCCGCGTCGACGCCGCCGCGAAGCGGACGATGGCGACTTGCAGTCGGATGGCGACGACGAAGCGCCGCGCCGCCGTCGGCCGCGCGACGAGGATTCGTAAACTGCCCCGATGATCCATCGGCTTCGCTATTCCCTCCGCTGGCTGCGCCGGTTGATCGCCCTCTGGCGCAGCCCGAACCGCCGATTTCTCGCCTACCCTCCGGGGCACTTCGCGTCCCCCCTGCCGGACCACGCGGAGATTGAACGCGATCATCCCCGCTTGATCGCGGCCGACTCCCTGTCAGGCCTCGACCTGCGCGTCTTGGAGCAACTTGAACTGTTGAAGACCCTCGCGCCGCACGCGACGCGCATTCCGTTCCCGATGGAGCCGGCCGACGGCTTCCGTTACCACTTCGAGAACGACTTCTTCACCTACGGCGACGCCCTCATTCTTGCCGGCATGCTCCAGCACCAGCGCCCCCGGCGCGTCGTCGAAGTCGGTTCGGGCTACTCCTCGGCGCTCATGCTCGACCTCCGCGATCGGACGGATTGGAAGCCGGAGTTGACCTTCATCGAACCGTACCCGACGCGGTTGAAGTCGCTGTTGAAACCGAGCGACGACGCGACGCTCATTGAATCGCCGGTGCAGGCGGTGCCGCTGTCGGTCTTCGAGTCGCTGGAGGCGAACGATGTGCTGTTCGTCGATTCCTCGCACGTGTCGAAGATCGGATCGGATGTGAACTTCCTGATTTTCGAGGTGTTCCCGCGATTGCGTCCCGGTGTGGTCGTCCATATCCACGACATCTTCTGGCCGTTCGAGTACCCGAAGGCGTGGTACGACCTTGGCTGGGCGTGGAACGAGGCGTACCTCGTGCGGGCGCTGCTGCAAGGGAGCGCACGCTATCGCATCCGGCTGTTTCCGTCGTACCTCGAAGCCCGACATCGCGGCGAACTGGAACGGTCGCTGCCGATGGCCCTTCGCCGGGCACGGATAACGCCGGCGACCGGGATGAGCAGTCTCTGGCTGGACGTGGCGGGATGAAAAATCGGCGTCGGATTTGCCGTTTTCCGTCGACCGTGCGAGAATGAGCGGGTTCCCCATGGGAGATCGAACATGTCGCGATACCTTCGATTGCTGGCGTTGGCGCTGATGGCCGGACTGACGATGGCGGCCGTGGCACAGGAGAAACCGAAGGCGGACGAAAAGGCGAAGCCGGACGACAAGAAGAAGGCCGAGGAGAAGCCCAAGGCCCCGGCGGCAAACAAGGCCGTACTCAAGGTGACGGTCCCCATCGAGACGGCCGAGTTGAAGATCGACAACCAGGTGATGAAGACCGTCGGCAAGTCGCGCGAGTTCGACGTCGTCGGCCTCGATCCGAAGAAGGAATACGAATACGAACTGGTCGTGAAATTCGAGCCGAACAACTACACCACGATCACGCGGAAGAAGACCGTCGTGTTCAATGGGTCGCAGGCCGAAATCGTCGCGGACCTCTCGAAGGACCAGCCGGACGACAAGGCGGTGATCCGCTTCGTTCCGACGCCGGACGACATCGTCAAGAAGATGCTGGAACTCGGCAAGGTCGGCAAGGACGACGTGGTGTACGACCTTGGCTGCGGCGACGGGCGCATCGTGATCGCCGCGGTGCGGGACGGCAAGGCGCTCGCCGGCATCGGCGTGGACCTCGACCCGGAGCGCGTGAAGGAATCCCGCGAGAACGTGAAGAAGGCGAACCTCGAAGGCAAGGTCGAGATCCGTCAGGGTGACGTGTTGGAAATCAAGGACCTCGCGGATGCGTCCGTCGTGATGCTCTACATGAGCGACGAGTTGGGCAAGCTGCTGGAACCGCGCCTCAAGAAGCTCCTCCAGCCGGGTGCCCGCGTCGTGTCGCACCGTTTCACGCTCGGCGACTGGAAGCCCGATCAGACGGTGAACGTAATGGGCGACGACGGCGACGAGTACACGCTGCACGTCTGGACCGTGCCGAAGAAGTGAGCCAGTCCCTATCTTAAGGTCATGCCGTTTCGCGTGACCAATCTTTCGCTTCCGGTGGACGAGCCGGAAGCGAATTTGCTTTCCCGGCTGGCCCGGACCGTCGGCGTGAAGGCCGACGACATCGCCGGATGGCGCATCCTGCGCAAGGCTCTCGATGTCCGGGACAAGTCGCGGTTGAAGTTCGTCTACAACTTCGAAGTCCGACTCGCCGATCCCGATGCGACTCCGCATCCGTCGGGTCAGAGCGGTGCGCGGATCGAGCCGTTCGACGAACCTCCCTTTGCGATGCCCGAGCCAGGTCCGACTCCACTTCCGCATCGGCCGGTCGTGATCGGCAGCGGCCCCGGCGGCCTCGTCTGCGGTTACTTCCTCGCGCTCCACGGCTACCGGCCGATCGTCCTCGAACGCGGCACGAAGGTCAGCGACCGTATCCGCGACGTGAAGCGATTCGACGACGGCGGTGACTTCGACCCGAACAGCAACTACCTCTTCGGCGAGGGCGGCGCGGGTACCTTCTCCGACGGCAAGCTCACCTGCCGCGGCAGCGGACCGGATTTCCACCGCGTGCTCGAACTCTTCGCCGAGTGCAAGGGCCAGCAGGCAGGCCGGCCGAACATCCTTTACTATCACCGCCCGCACCTCGGTAGCAACCGCCTCCCCGCCGTCGTGAAGGCGATCCGCCGCAAGATCGAAGAACTCGGCGGTGAAGTGCGTTTCCTTACGAAAGTCGAAGACCTCGTCTTCGACGACGCCGGGTTGAAGGGCGTCGCGACATCCTCCGGCTTCCTCCCGACGAACGTCGCCGTGCTCGCCATCGGCCACTCGGCCCGCGACACCTACGAGATGCTTGCGAAACGGAGCGTGCCGATGGCGCTCAAGCCGTTCCAGTTCGGCGTGCGCATCGAACACTTGCAATCGGTCGTCAACGAGGCCCAGTATGGCTACCGGCACGAGCACTACGAAGAACTCCTCGGCAACGCCGACTATTCCCTCGTGGCGCACGGGGCGCACGATCTGTTCACCTTCTGCATGTGCGCCGGCGGGTACATCATCCCGAGCGTGTCGGATACGGGCTATTTCTGCACGAACGGCATGAGCCTTTCGAAGCGGGATTCGCCGTTCTCGAACAGCGGCCTCGTGGTCACGGTGCCGGTGGAACATTTCGAAGGCACGGATATCCTCGCCGGCGTCCGACTCCAGCAGAAGTACGAGAAGCTGGCGTACGAAATCGGCCGCGGCCGCTACGCCGCACCGGGGCAGCGCGCGAAGGACTTCCTCGCCGGCCGCACGACGGAGACGTTGCCGAAGACGAGCTACCCGCGCGAGACGGTGGCGACGAACCTCGCGAGCCTGCTTCCGCCGGTGGTGGCCGACGCCGTGCGCCACGGACTGCCGCAGATGGACCGCCGCTGGCGGGGCAAGTTCCTCGACGAGGCGATGCTCTTCGGCCCCGAGTCCCGTGGCAGCTCGCCGGTGCGAATCGAACGCGACGGCGCGGGCCGCGAGTCGCCGGGAATCCCCGGCCTCTATCCCGTGGGCGAAGGGGCGGGCTACGCCGGCGGCATCGTTTCGGCGGCCGTGGACGGACTGCGCACGGCCCGCGCGATCATCGCGAAGCATGCCGTCGTGGGGTGAACTTCTACCCGATGCCTTCGAGGATCTGCTTGAGGCGGGTCAGAGCGCGGACATAGCGCTTGCTGGCGGCGGCGGGTTGGATGCCGAGCACGTCGGCGGTCTCGGAGTTGGACAGTTCTTCGAAGTGCCTCAAAGCGAGGACTTCTCGATCCATCGGTTCGAGTTCTTCGAGGGCAGCTTCGAGTCGAAGGTAACGCTCGTTGCGGTCGGCGGCGCCGCTGGGCGAAGTGATTCCGGCGACGAGCATGGCGGCGAGACACGCCGATGTCGCCGGGCCGGCGGGCACGTCCAGCGGTTTTTCCTGCCGCACGTCGCGGCGCTTCGCCAGAAGGTGCTCGCGGTGGAGGTCGGTGAGGCGCTGGCCGACGACGAGCCGCAGCCAGCCGAAGAAGTTCTGGTCCGGCTTGTCGAAGAAGTGCGGATAGCGCTTCAGCGCGTCGATATAGGCCTCCTGCAGCACGTCGGAGGGGGCGACGCGGCCGTTGAGCCGCTGGTCCATGCGCACCTGCACCATGCGGCGGAGCTTGTCGCGGTGGAGCGCGAACAGGTCGGCGAGGGCGGCGGAATCGCCGTCGCGCAGCCGCTGGATCAACTCGCTTTCGGACATGTTCGTATTTGAACAGATCGCCGCGCGGGCGGGGAGTCGGCGGCGGCGGGAAAGGGGAAAATCTTCCCGGCGTCGGTCGGGGGAACTATTCTGTCGGTACCATCCGTTTGGAAGATCCCGGCATGGACCCGAAAGCCGAACCTCCCGTTCCACCCCCCGTGGAACCGATGCCGCCGGCCGGCGACGGTTTGATCCCGCGCCCCGACGGCGCGGTCGTCGGCCAACCGGTGCCGGGCCCGGTCCCGCGGGCACCGTTGGACAAGGGCCAGGCGCGGACCGATCTCGTCCTCAACATCGCATTGTTCGGTGCCATCGTCGCGATCTTCGGGATCTTCTTCGCCATCGCGAAGTGGTGGGTGCGCCGGCAGGCCGACGATTGCGACCATTCGTCGATGAGCCTCGGTTCGTATCGCGAGATGTACGAGAACGGCGAGCTGACCGAAGAGGAGTACCGGCAGATCCGCGACAGGATGGCGGCGAAGATGAAGGGCGGCCTGAATCTCCAACTGCCGGCGGAGGACGGTCCGAAGTCCGTCGGCCCCGAGGGAACGATGGCCGCACCCGAAAATCCGAGTTGAAAAAATTACGCGCATCGACCGGACACTACGCGGCATACAATCGGCAGACCCGATGCTGGAAATCCGGCGGAATCGGGGAAATGGACTCAAGCGGCGTCCCGGCGAAAATGGGGACGCGATACAGTACGGCTACGGTCGGCCCACCCGCCGCACCGATTCCCCCGCAATCAAATCCCTCCTTCCGAGGCGTCGATGGCAGACCGAACCACCGAGGGCGGCCGCCGGCCGACCAGTTCCACCGGCCGCAACCGCAACGCCTATTGCTCCTTCTGCCGGCGCAGCCATCGCGACGTCGGCCCGCTCGTGGAAGGCCCCGGCGACGCCTACATCTGCGGCGAATGCATCGAACTGTGCCAGTCGATCATCGAGCAGGAGAAGAAGCGCCGCGGCGGCGGTTCGTCCAAGTCCTCCGCCAGCGGAACGCCCAGCCCGCGCTCGATCAAGGAGAAGCTCGACCAGTACGTCATCGGTCAGCACCGCGCCAAGAAGGTGCTCTCCGTCGCCGTCCATAACCACTACAAGCGACTGGCGCACGGCGACAAGGGCCGGTCCGACGTCGAGATCGAAAAGAGCAATATCCTGCTCGTCGGCCCGACCGGCAGCGGCAAGACGCTCCTCGCGAAGACGCTGGCCAAAGTTTTGGATGTGCCGTTCGCCATCGGCGACGCCACCACGCTGACGGAAGCCGGGTACGTCGGCGAGGACGTGGAAAACCTCCTCCTGAAACTCCTCCATGCCGCCGACTTCGACGTCGAGGCGGCCCAGCGCGGCATCATCTACATCGACGAAATCGACAAGGTGTCCAAGACCGGCAACAACGTCTCGATCACGCGCGACGTCTCTGGCGAGGGCGTGCAGCAGTCGCTCCTGAAGATGCTGGAAGGCACCGTGTCCAACGTGCCCCCGCAGGGCGGCCGCAAGCACCCCGAACAGCAATACATCCAGATCGACACGTCCAACATCCTGTTCATCTGCGGCGGGACGTTCGTGGGCCTGACGGACATCATCGGCCGCCGGCTCGGCCGCAAGTCGATCGGATTCGCCGCCAGCACCGCCGAAAAACAGGAACGCACCGAGTCCGAACTGCTCAATCAGGTCATCGCCGACGACCTGATCGAGTTCGGCCTGATCCCGGAATTCGTCGGGCGGCTGCCCGTGCTCGCGCCGCTCGACCCGCTCGACGAAGAGGCGATGGTGCGCATCCTCACCGAACCGAAGAACGCCCTGGTGCGGCAGTACCAGAAGCTCTTCGAGATGGAAGGTGCCGAGGTGGTGTTCGAACCGGCGGCCCTGAAGGAGATCGCGAAACTCGCCAAGACGCGCGACACCGGCGCACGGGGGCTGCGATCCATCGTCGAGGACATCATGATGGACGTGATGTTCGAACTGCCGGATCTCGAACAGAAGGGAACGCACGTGGTCAGCGCGGACGTCGTCCACGGCCATCGGCGGCTGTTCGACAAGAAGCCGGGGAAGAAGAGCGCCTGAGGCTTCGACGGACCCTCCCTTTCCCATCCGGCGGATTTCCGCCGGATTTTTGTTTCATCCGGCGCGGCGGCGGGTACGATTCGGGTTATCCCGTACCGGACCTGATATTTCCCATGTCCGCCGAACTACTCGCCGCGCTGGCCCCGTTGTTGGATCGCCTGCACAAAATCGTGCAGTCCGATGGAAAATTACGTTCGGAGGTCGCGGCGTTGGGCAAGGCGCTCGCGGCGTGGGGCGAACCGGCCACGGAACCCAAACCGGAGCCGAAGCCCACGCCGATCACGCCCCTGCCGCCGATCTTTCCGACCCCGCTTCCGCCGGCACCCACATACGGCAAGCGGTTCGAGGAGCCTCCCGCGGCACCGGCACCCGCTCCCGCACCGGCCACGTTTCATTCCGTGTCGGTCTCCGGACCGCACACCGAGGACGGCGGCGGATGGATGCCGCAAGAGCCGTCCGTCATCGCGGGCCGTTGTCGTGCGAAGTCCGAGGCCTGCAAGCTGATCGCGAAAAAGATTGCCGGCACGTATGACGACACGCAGTTCGCCACCGGCATGGCGGAGGCGCGTGCGGCGGCGGACAAGTGGCCGAAGTGCTCCTTGTGGATGCTGGACATGGTGTCCCTGAGCCGGGCCGCGGCGGTGTGGGACGACCTGGCGGGCGGCTACCTGGCGGCGGCGGATGCGGCCGATTGCCTGCAAGTCGTCACGGATCCGGCCGCCAAGGCGGACCCGGAGCAAATCCTCGCGGCGCTCAACCTCGCCGCCGAGGCGCAGTCGCTGCTCTTCTCGGCCGTGATCGACACCGGCAACGCCCGCCCCGACGCCGACCAGATTCAACTCTACGTGACCGTGCGCGAGCTGGCGGCGGCCCGGAACACCTACATCCATCGCTATCTGCGTCGCGACGACCGCGTCGATCCGCGAACCTGGCCGGATCTCCGCAAACGAATCGCGGCCCTGCTGGAGCCGTTCCTCTCCTTCCAGAAAAAGGCCGGCAATACCAAGAAGGTGCTGGCGAACCTGAAGTTCAAATTGAAACGGGCCGCCGCAGCCGAGAACCCGGACCGGTTCGACGAATGGCCGCGCGTGATGGAACTCCTGGATGAAGCGGTCGGCGGCGGCATCGCGCCCAGTCATCCTGAATTGCGCGACGCTCTCCTGCCCGTCGTCGAGGTCATCCCGGAAGATGTCATGGTCCCGGTGCCGGTCGCCGCGATCATTCGCGAACTGGATCGCCATCTTGCCGGCGCGACGGCGAACGGTCGCCCGCCCACCCCGCCGATCGCACTGGAACCGCTTCGCGGCCGTTCGGTCGTCCTCATCGGCGGGCAGATTCGTCCCCACGACCGCGACGACTGGATTCGCGCGTTCGACCTGACGGCCCTGCACTGGATCGAACCCGAACGCGACCTGCTCGAGGTCGAACGCGCGATCGCCGATCCAGATACCGCCGCCGTGTTTTATTCTGTTCGTTGGGCCGGCCACGCCTTCGCCGACATCCGCCGGTTGTGCGCCGCCTACGCCAAGCGGCTCGTGCGGCTGCCCGGCAGTTATTCGCCCCAAGCCGTCGCGGCGCAGTGGCACGCCCAACCGGAGTCGGCCCTCCTCGTCGGTTGAGCATCGCGCGTTCGGACTGGACGAACGCCGCCGGGATCGGTTCTACTCGCGGGGACCACCGGGGAGTCCTCGTGAAACGTACCGCATCGATCCTAGCCCTGTTGCTCGTCGCCGCGCCGCTCCTAGCGTGCAGTTTCTGCGGAGACTCGTTCGCGCGTCGTCAACCGCTGCGCGAACGCTACGCGGAAGCGAAGTTGGTTCTCGCCGGCCAACTGAAGAACGCCGTGGCCAACCCGGACGGCACGGGAACCACTGACTTCCACATCTCGAAGGTCCTCAAGGGCGACGCGAACGGAATCACGAAACTCGTCGTGCCTCGCTATCTGCCCGTCGTCGCGGACACGCCGCCCGATTTCGTCTTTTTCTGTTCGATCGTGGAGGGCAGGATCGAGCCGCAGCACGGCGTTCCGGGAACCGCCGCGCTGGCCGAGTACCTGGCCGCCATGGCGAAGGCGGACGGGGCCACCGCCCGCCTCGCGTACGCATTCACGCGATTGGATTCCACCGACTCGACCGTCGCGAGCGAGGCCTTCCTGGAATTCGCCCGCGCGTCCGATGCCGAACTCGCGGCCGCGACAACCGCGTTCGACCGCAAGAAACTCCGCGCCTGGATCGCCGATCCAAAGACGCCCATAGAACGGCTTGGCGTCTACGGATTGCTCCTGGGATTGTGTGGCAGCGCCGACGACGCCCGCGAACTCCTGCGGCTCCTCCGCGCCGATTCCGCCGACGAGCGGACCGCCGCGAACCTTGGCGGCCTGCTCGGCGGCGCGATCCTGCTCGCGCCCTCGGAGGGCTGGAAAACGGCGACCGACCTGCTCGCCGACCCGAAGCGGAATTTCACCGACAAGCTGAACGCGATCTCAACCGTGCGGTTCTTCCAGGCCGCGCGGCCGAAGGAATCGCGAGACCGGATCCTCGCCTGTTATGCCGTCGTGATCGCGAACGGCGACCTGGCGGACCTCGCCATCGACGACCTCCGCCGCTGGAAATGGTGGGACCTCACGGCGACGATTCTGGCGCAGGCGGGGAAGCCGACCCACAAGGCGCCGGCGGTCGCCCGGGGCATTCTCCGCTACGCCCTGCAATGCCCCGACGACGCGGCGAAGGCGTATCTCGCCGAAATCCGCCGCAACGACCCCGCACTGGTGAAAAAAGTCGAGGATTCGTTGAAGCTTTATGAAAAGAAATAAGCGATGCCCGACGATCGGCTCCCTTTCTTGCGTCGATGGCGGAACCTGCTAAAGTGATGCAGTCGTAACGAGTCGCCCCGCCCACCGGAGCCGGGAATGTCCTTGCCTGCCGATGCCGCCGAGTTCGCCCAGCTGGCCGTCCGCGTCGGCCTCGTGGAAGACAATGTCGCCAAGGAATGTCTCTACGAGCTGGAAGACAAGACACGCCCCGCCAGCGAACTCGGCAAACTGATGGAACGCAAGGGGTTGATCACGCCCCTGCAAACCTCCAAACTGCTCAAGGGCGAGACCGACGGCTACATCCTCGGCGGATTCCGGCTGCTCTACAAGATCGCCTCCGGCAGCTTCGGCCGGGTCTACCGCGGCGACGACCCGCGCACCGGACAGATCGTGGCCATCAAGGTACTCCGGCGACGTTGGACGGACGACAAGAAACGGGTTGAGCTTTTCGAACGTGAAGGCCGCATCGGCCAAAGCATGCAGCACCCGAACATCGTCCAGATTCTCGCCGTCAGCAAGGATCAGGTAACGGGCCAGTACTTCATCGTCATGGAGTTCGTCGAAGGGGGCAACCTCCGCGACATCCTGTCCATCCGGAAGAAAGTCGAACTGACGGAAGGCCTGCACATTCTTGAGGAATGCGCCGCCGGCCTGGCGTACGCGCACTCGCGCGGGCTGACGCACCGCGACATCAAGCCCACGAACATCCTCATCTCGACCGATAAGATCGCGAAACTCGTGGACTTCGGCCTGGCGGAAATCAGCCACGGTGCCGCCGTCATGAGCTTGAAGGAACCGGGCCATGGGGACGATGCCGAAGTCGACCGCACCGTCGATTACGCCGGCCTCGAAAAGCTCACGAATTGCAAGAAGGGCGATCCCCGCAGCGATATCTACTTCCTCGGCATCGTGCTCTTCGAAGTGCTCACCGGCATCGGCTTGCTCCCCCGCACCCGCGACAAGCAGGTCATGCAGATGCGCCAGCGCTACGAACTGGACGACACCATCCGCCGGCTGGGCATCGAGAACGACCTGCCTTCGTCGGTCATCGGACTGCTCCTGAAGATGTGCGCCTTCGACCCCAACGCGCGTTTCCAGACCCCGGCCCTGATGCACGAAGGACTCAAGGCCGTTCAGGCGGAATTGAAGGGTGGAGGCAGTACGAGTTCCAAGGCGCTCCAGGCCACCGGTCCCCTCACGATCTTCATCGCCGAAGACCATCAGAAATTGCAGGACGTCTTCCGCAAGCAGTTCAAGAAACTCGGCTTTCGCGTGCTCATGTCGATCGATCCCGCGCAGGCCTTGAACCGGTTCAAGCAACAACCGTACCACGCGCTCATCATCGATGCCGGCACCGTTGGTCGCGAAGGCGTCGAATGGTACGAGAAGGTGATGCGCGAAGCCGAACTCCTGCACCTCCGTTTCGCCGGCATGCTGATCCTGAACGAAGAGCAGGCGGGATGGGCCGAGACGGTGCGCAAACGCGACGGCAGTCATGTGCTGGTGCGCCCCGTAACGATGAAGCAACTCTCGGAATGCCTCCGCGCCACGCTCGACCTCGATGACAGCGGCGAAAACGACGGCGACGACTGATCGGTCCGATTCGTTTTGCATTTCGACCCGCGTCCGGGTAGGCTGGCGGAATCCCACCGCGCTCTCCCTTTCCCGGACCTGTCCCATGAACGCCCAGCTTACGCGTCGGCGGCTCCTGCAACTCGGCGGCGTCGGCGCCCTCGCCGCGGGGCTTCCCGGCACCGTCGCCGCCAGCGTACCCGTTTCCGGTTCCGGCAAGCCGCGCGAGAAGTCGTGCATCTTCGTCCTGCTCTGCGGCGGACCGAGCCACGTCGACACGTGGGACTTGAAACCGGACGCCCCGGCGGAGATCCGCGGGCCGTACAAGCCGGCCGCCACCAAAGTACCAGGCATGCGCATCAGCGAGTTGCATACGCAACTGGCGAAGATGACGGACCAGTTCTGCCTCATCCGATCGATGACGCACCCCGGCAACATCAGCAACCACTTCGACGCGATGCACAACTGCCTCAGCGGCCAGTCGGACGCCCCCGCCGATTCCCCCTACATGGGGTCCGTCCTCGCGAAGATCCGCCCGAGCGAACGCACCATTGCTTCCTACGTCTGGCTGATCAAGTGCATCGGTGATCCGGTCTTCTGCGCCCCGAACATCGGCACCGGCGGCTCGCTCGGCGCCCCGTACGCCCCGCTCTTCGTCGGCACCGCCGAGAACAATCCGTCGCTGCCGAACTTCAAAGCCCCCGATTCTCTCCTCGCCACCGATCCGCCGGAACGGATGAACGGCCGCTGGGACCTGCTCGACCGCCTCAACCCCCACACCAGCGAAGGCCGCGACTGGCAGGAACTCCAGCGCCGCGGCTTCGAGATGTCCAACTCCGACGGCCCGCGCCGCGCGTTCGAGGTGTACCGCGAAGACCCGAAGGTCCGCGATCGCTACGGCCGGAACCCCCTCGGCCAGAACCTGCTCCTCGCCCGCCGACTCGTCGAGGCCGGCGTCGGGTTCGTCACCGTCAACGGCTGGACCGGCAGGTCGCCCACCGACAAACTCGGCGGACCGCCCAGCTCGAGCTGGGACATGCACGGCAGCAACATGGGCATGGGGAATGCCTTCGGCGACGGCAGCTACGGCATGGGCTTCTGCCTCCCGCGCCTCGACCAGGCGCTCGCGGCGCTCTTCCAGGACCTGAAGGACCGCGGCCTCTTCGACAGCACCCTCGTCGTCGTCACCGGCGAGTTCGGCCGCACACCCCGCATCATCCCGGGGGAGAATCCCGGCCGCCAGCACTGGCCGCACTGCTACTCCGCCATCCTCGCCGGCGGCGGCATCAAGGGCGGCATCGTCTACGGCGAATCGGACAAGACCGCCAGCTATGTCAAGGACCGCCCCGTCCGCCCGCAGGACCTGAGCGCGACGATCTACCACGCCCTCGGAGTCCCCTTCGAGGCCCGCCTCTCCAAACAAGGTCTCTCGAAGCCGCTCAGCACCGGTACGCCGCTCTACGACATCTTCGATCACCGAATCTGAGTGATTCGCAACGAATGATCGCTAAATCGAAGGAATCGAATTCCTTCGTCGAGGTTCCCCATGCTCCACGGCATCATCCCGCCGCTCGTCACGCCGTTTCACGCGGACGAATCGCTCGACCTGCCCGGCCTGAAGAAGCACATCGACTTCCTCCTCGGCCACGGAGTCCACGGGATCTTCGTGCTCGGCACCACCGGCGAGTTCTACGCCCTCGACGAGGCCGAGAAGCAAGCCGTCGTCGCGACGACAATGTCGCACGTCGCGGGGCGGGCCCCCGTCTACGTCGGCACCGGCGCTGAAACGACGCGCGAAGTCGTGCGACTCACGAAGATGGCGGAAAAGGAAGGCGCCGCCGGCGTGTCGGTCATCACGCCGTACTTCCTCAAGCCGACACAGGCGGAACTGATCGAGCACTTCCGCCGCGTCTCCGACGCCACGACGAAGGACGTGGTGCTCTACAACAACCCGGCCACCTGCGGCGGCCTCAGCATCGAACCCGACACCGTCGCGAAGCTCGCCGAGGTCCGCAACATCGTCGGCATCAAAGACTCCTCCGGCGACCTGCAGAACACGATCGAGATCATCCGCCGCGTGCCGGCGGAAACTTTCTCCGTTCTCAACGGCCGGGATACACTCATCGCGGCCGCGCTCGAGTTCGGCGCGAAGGGAGCGATCCCGGCGTCCTGCAATATCGCCCCGGAATTGTGCGTCGGCATCTACGAGTCGTTCGTCCGCGGGGAGCGGTCCGCCGCGAAGCAGTACCAGTCGCGGCTGCACCCGATCCGCACCGCTCTCTCTCTCGGCACGGGCAACGGCGCGATCAAGGAAGCGATGGCGCTGCTCGGCCGCCCCGCCGGCCCGAACCGCATGCCGATCTCCCCGCTCTCCGATGATAAGCGAGCGAAGCTGAAAGCGATCCTCGACGCCGCCGGCGTGACGGGGTGAGGCTCATCGCTTCTTGCTCAGCGCTTCCTTGAACATCTTGAACGCGAGCACGCGCTGAGTGTCGTTGAGCGGGTCATCCAATGCGATCGCGCTCGACTCGCCCGCCGGGCGGATCGTCGCGCGGTCGTGCCAGTCGCGCAGGCGCTTCGAGAAGTCCGCCGTCACCGGAATCTCGAAGCCCGGATCGGGCCGCACGCCCCACTCGTCCAATGGGCCATGGTTCTCCGCGCGGTGGCGGCTCCTGCCGCTCGGGTAATCGATCCGCCCGGACGTGACGCGAAAGCGCAGGCCGGGGATGCCGGTGTCGGTCGAGATGTAGAACAGGCCGCGGCCGGAGGTGCGCTGGCCCATCACGATGCCGCGCTTGTGGTCCTTCACCGCCCCCGCGATCGTCTCGCCGCCGCCGAACGTCTCCGCGTTGATGAGCACCGCCAGCGGCAGAGTCTGCCACATCTCGTCCACGACCCCATTAGGAATGCGAGGCAGCTTCTCGCCGGCCCGGCGCGGGTCCTTCCACGCCACTTTGGCGATCTCCTGATCGTCCCGGAAGAACAGCGACGTCGCCCGACCGCCCGATTGCAGTGACCCGCCCGGCGACCAGCGCAGGTCCAGCAACAGCCCGATCGGTTTCTCCTCCGCGAGTTTGTTCAGCGTCCGCGCGAGGCTCATCGGCGTCTGGTCGTCGAACCCGGTCAGCCGCAGATATGCGATCCGATCCGTGGGATTTGGGAAATAGTTCCACTCCTCGTCCGACTTGCGCGCGTATCCGAAGACCGACTCGCGCGTAACCTGATCCACGGTCTCCTTCGGAATGTCAAGCGTGAGCGGAACCTCGCGCCCGTCGCGGCGGACGACGAGTTTGAAACGATGGCCGGCCGCGGTGCCCACAACGTCCGATGCCTGACCGAGTAGCGGTACGAGGATCGGCGGCAGGAGTTTCGGTGCGGTCTCGTTCGAAACGGTCACGCCATTGATCGACGCGATCTCGTCGCCGGGGCGCAGGTCGGCGGCCGCGGCGGCGAGGCCCGGCGTCACGCGTTTCACCGTCCACGGGATGGGGATCGGCGGCGAGGCACGCCAACCCGTTTCGGGTCCGCTTTCGATTCGATAGACGATCCATTCGACCGGAATGATACCGTCGAGTTCGAAGCCGCCGAGGCATTCCTGCTCGCTCATGGAGAACGGCCCGCCGTGCGAGAGGGTGAGCACGCAGGAGGGGTCGAGTGTCTTGGCGAAGCCGTTGGCGGCATGGACGAAGTCCCGGAGACCGGCGACTTCGTCGGGGTTCCCGAGCTTGCGGCGCGCCCGTTCGAAAAGGTCTTGCGCGTCGATGTCATTCCCAGAGAGGCCGCGGAATTCGGCGGGGACGGGCCGATGCGCGGCCTTGTAGAGCGCATCGATGCCGGCGGACGCGAGTTCCCCCTGCGAAACCGGCTTGAGGTAGATCGACTGGATCGAAGGGATCATCCGCGCCATCCGGACCGCGAACAATCGGGCCGTCTGGCGGTCGGCCGGCGGCCCCGGCATCGGTGCGGCGACCGGTGGAGGCGCGGCCAACGCGGCGGCGAGCACGAGAATCGAAACCATCTTGTCGCCCGTCCGTGCGGAGGATGCGCGGGCATTCGTATTCTAACCGACCATGAACCCGCGAATCCACACTCCGGCCGAACCGACGCGCGTCTTCCTCGTGCGCCACGCGGAGTCGGCCGACCCCACCGTGTTCCACGGCGCCGAGTCCGACGTGGCCCTCAGCGACCTCGGGCACCGGCAGGCGCACGCGGCCGCGGAGTGGTTTCGGGACATGCGGCCCACGCTCGTGGTGTCGTCCGCGCAGCGCCGCGCCGTCGACACGGCCCGTCCCATCGCTGAAGCCTGTGGCATCCGACATTTCGTCGACCCGCGCTTCCACGAACGGATCGTCGGTGAGTTGTGCGGCGTGAAGTTTTCCGCGACCGACGGCCCGTGGGCCGACACGCTGCGGGCCTGGACCAATCGGCAGACCGGCTACACGACGCCCGGCGCGGAGTCGTTCGATGCCCTTCGCTCCCGGCTTCGACCGGCCTGGGACGACATGGTTCGAATGCACGCCGGCGAACGGATCGTACTCGTCTCGCACGGCGTCGTCTGCAAAGTCCTCTTGTTGGATCTGCTCGAAGAAGGCGATGCGTCTCGCTGGCATGCGCTCGGGCGCGTGGCGAATCTCGCCGTTTCGGAACTGGTGGACGAGGACGGCTGGCGGGCAACACGCGTGCTGGTCGTCCCGAACGCCGTCAAGGCGCTGGAGGAGAACGCGGCTCCTTCGATGCGCAAATCCGAAGCGTGAGCGGAATCACTCCGCAAGCAGGCGTTCGACTGCGTCTTTGACCCAGCCACTGTGCCAGTCGTGCTTGCGCACCGGACCGTCCGTGTAAACGTGGTCGATCTTCAAGCGGTTCAGCAGTGCGTGGGCCTGCTCGTGCTCGGACTGGAAGTTGCCGGCACCCAATAGCAGCAACCGCTTGCCGGAGCGAAACCGATCCGCCCGGTCCGCAAGCAGCGTGGTGATCCGATACTTCGCGAAGTTCTCCTTCGTACCGAAGATGGCACCGCTGCCGTACTTGCCGGGGCCGTCCATCATCAGCGGCGCGTCCCATGCGGCCGCCTTGCCGAACTGCTCCGGATGCCGCAGCAGCAGCGACCACGCGCCCCAGCCCGACTTGCTGAACCCGAGCAAATGCCGTTCCTCCGGCTTGGCCCGAACCGGGTAGGTCTTGTCGACGAACGGCACGATCACGTTGAGAAAGTAACCCTCCTGACGGAGAGCCGGGTCGGTCGGATGGTCGGCGTACCACGGCAGGTGGGAAAACGTCGGTGCCGCGAAGATGGCCCGGTGCTTCTTGTGGAGTTCTTGCTTCTGAATCTCCGCCAACCCATCGCCGTAGCGGTTTTCGATCCCGGCTTCGACCGGCAGAACATACACCACCGGATACGTCCGACCCTTCTCCATCGGATCCGGGAGCAGCACGCGCAGCCGCGTGGGCTTTGCCTGATACGGCGAGCGGACCTCGTGAACAAGCACACCGGAACCGTCCGGCTTGGTGGCGGAGATGGCGACGCCGTCCTCCGCCTGTCCGGCCGTCGCGAACAGTTGGCCCAGGATCAGAATGGGAAGGAATCGGAAACGCAGCATTTCGGTCTCCCGAATTTGTCACCCATCGGAGCAGTCCCATGCCGAGCCGTTGATTTTGATACTGTTTCCAGACATTTCATGGGCAGAAACCAACGAATCCCCATGATTCGGACGAATGCTCTTCACGCATCTCTTTCGTCATTTCGTCGTCACGGCCACTCCGACGCGAGCTCATGCAACCGAACCGAAACCACCCACCAACCGGCCTGCGATACATTGCAATGGGAAAACCTGTCGGGAAATAGCTTCTACAAAAACGCGGGGGTGATGGGATGGACGGATACCGCGTTCGCTACTTTGGTCCGATGTTGCTGATGGGCGTCAGCCTGATCGTCCTATGCACGATCGTGGCCGTCTCCCTGTTCATCCAGCAGAGCACGATCGCGGGATTGTTGCGCAACAGCGTCAGCGGTCAGCGCGCGGCGATCGAACTGGAGGAATGCCTGCGCGACCTGATCGCCCTGGAAGACGACCGGGTCGAGCGCGTCGCCGTTCTCCATGAACGCGTCCGCCGGTTGCTGACCGCCGTACGCGACTCCGCCGGCCATGAAGACGAGCAGGAACGCTTCCGACTCGTTTCGACCGCATATGAGGATTATTTGAGTCGGTGGCGGGAGATGCCACCGGCGACGGATGCCCGCCACGAGGTCGCGCGCGGAAACGCCACGCGCTATCTGGAGGCGGCGGTCCTGAAACCCTGTCAGGAGTTCGAACAGTATTACGCCAATCGGGTCGAAGACTCCGCCGCGCAACACGAGCGAGTCTTGCGGCAACTCGCCTGGGGTCTGGCGGGGATCGGTGTCCTGGGGGGTGGTGCCGGGGTCTTGCTGGGGTTCGTCGTCGCTCGGGGGCTGGCACGGTCAATCCGCCGGTTGCGCGTTCAGGTTCGGGACGCGGCCGGGAAACTCGGCCCGAACCTGCCGGAGATCGTTCTCACGGAAGAAGGCGATTTCGGCCGCTTGCATGAGGAAATCGACCAGTTGAGCGAACGGATCGAGCGTTTGGTCCGCAACCTGCAGGAACGGGAGCGGGAGATCCTCCGGGCCGAGCAGTTCGCGGCGGTTGGGCAACTCGCAGCGGGGGTCGCCCACGAGATCCGCAATCCGCTAACCGCGATCAAACTGCTCGTCCAGGCGGCCCAAGGAGACGCCGCCGGAGTATCCGGAGACGACCTGCGCGTGATCGAAGGCGAAGTCCGGCGAATGGAGCAATCGCTCAATACCTTCCTGGATTTCGCCCGGCCGCCGAAGCTCCAACGGAAACCGGTCGTGCTGAACGCCCTGATCGAGGACGTGTTCGGCCTTCTCCGGCCGCGGGCGGACAAACAACGGGTCGCGCTCCGGTTGGACGCCCCGGCCGCGTCGGTCATCGCGACCGTCGATCCGGAACAACTGCGGCAGGTGCTGGTGAACCTCGGTTTGAACGCCCTCGACGCCATGCCCACCGGCGGAACCTTGCGCATCGAAGTTTCGCGGGAACGGGACGGAGTCGGGATTGAAATCGTTGATACGGGCGGCGGTCTTTCCAAGGCGATAATCCCACGGCTGTTTCAGCCGTTCGCCAGCACCAAGGATACCGGACTGGGACTGGGTCTCGTGATTTCGAAGCGAATCATCGAAGACCATGGCGGCACGCTGACGGCGACAAACCGGACGGGCGGCGGGGCGAGCTTTATCGTACGACTGCCGCGGGAGGTGCTCGGCGATGGCCAGCGTATTGTTGATTGACGACGAACCGGCGATTGCCCATGCCTTCCGTCGGGCGTTTCGCGACCAACCGATCTCGCTGACCGTGGCGACTACGGCGGAGGAGGCGATGGCCGCCCTCGCCGGCGCGCGGCCGGATGTCGTCGTGATGGACGTCCACCTGCCGGACGCCACCGGTTTGGAGACCTTCCGCCGCGCGCGCCTGCTCGATGCCCGCACGCCGATCATCCTCATCACCGGTCATGGAACGACCGACCTCGCGATCGAGGCGATGAAGGAAGGCGCCTTCGAGTTCCTGCTCAAGCCCTTGGAATTGAAGGAAGTCCGCGAGTTGATCGATCGGGCGGTCCGGTCCAGCCAGCAGATGCGGGTGCCGGCCGCGATGCCGGAGGTCGAACCGACGCCGCCGCAGGGGGACCTGCTGATCGGTCGTTGCCCGGCCATGCAAGAGGTCTACAAGGCGATCGGCCGGGTCGCGGCCACGGATGCGACGGTGCTGATCCTGGGCGAGAGCGGGACCGGCAAGGAACTGGTCGCGCGGGCGATCTACCAGCACTCCCATCGCGCCGAGCAACCATTTGTGGCGGTCAATTGCGGGGCCATACCGGAAACGCTCATCGAGAGCGAACTCTTCGGCCATGAGCGTGGCTCCTTCACCGGGGCCGAGCGCAAGCGCATCGGCAAGTTCGAACAGGCCAACGGCGGCACCATCTTCCTCGACGAAATCGGCGAACTGCCGCCGTTGTCCCAAGTCAAGATGCTCCGCGTCCTGCAGGAGCGGTGCTTCGAACGGGTCGGCGGGAACGAAACGGTCCACACCAACGTGCGAGTCATCGCGGCCACGAACGTCGATCCGGAACGAATGGTCGCCGACGGGCAGTTTCGCAAGGACCTGTATTATCGATTAAACGTGTTCGCCGTGCGATTGCCGCCGCTCCGCGAACGGGGAGACGACCTCGAATTGCTGGTGGACTATTACATCCGGCGGATCGCGGCCGATTTCGGCAGTCCGGTTCGGCAGCTCGAGCCGGCGGCGCTTGCCGCCTTGCGGCAATACACCTGGCCCGGCAATGTGCGCGAGCTGCAAAGCGTCTTGAAGCAAGCCATGTTGCAGGCCCGCGGACCGGTCCTGCTCGCCGATTTTCTCCCCGCGCAAGTCCTGGCGAAATCCGCCGCCATACCGGACGACACACGGAGCGTCTTCGACTGGGACGCGTTCGTCCGCGATCAGATCGCCGCCGGCTCGGAAACCCTCTACGCCGAAGCCCTGGCACGAATGGAGCGGGAGGTCCTCGTTCGCGTGCTCCAGCATACGCACGGCAACCAGCTACAGGCCGCCCGCATCCTCGGTATCACCCGGGGCAGCTTGCGGAACAAAATTCGACTCCTCGGCATCACCATCGAGCAAACGGTGTGGTCGGACGACGACCAGACTGGCGCGTAAACGACCACACCCTTCGTCGGACCCGATCCCGAATTCCCGTCATTTTCGACGGTCGACGATTTTTTGCCGGCTGGCATCCCGCGTGCATCACGCTTCATCGACGCAAACGTCCTCGAAAGCCCCCGCCGTGCGAAAATCGTCGGTCCGCTCAGTCTTGGCGGATGTCGAGCGGATTGAAGATGGTCTGCCACGGCGGGGACTTTCGGGGACTCGTCTTGCGCCGATCCGTTCGACTCGAACAAATCAATGCCGATGGAAATGTTGCCCCAGCGAGGGCGCCGTCGCGAGGGTCGGGGGCGGGGCATAGGTTCCACCACCGCCCAACGCCTGGAACGCGGTGACGATGGCGGATAGTTGCTGCCGTTTCGTTTCAATCAATTCCATTCGCGCTTCCATCAGGTCGCGCTGGGCGAAGAGGACCTCGATGTACTCGGCCCGCGCATTCTGGAAGAGATCCGTCGCGGATGTCACCGACGCCTCCAACGCCTTCAATTGCAGCTGCTTGAGTTCGACGCTTTGTCGATAATTGTCGGCCATCGAGACGCGGTTGACGACCTCGGTGTAGGCGTTGAGAACGGTGCGCTGGTATTCGTAGATCGCCTGCAACTGCCGGGCATTCGCCGTGAGGTAATCCGCCTGGATGGCCTTCTTGTTGATCAGCGGCGCAACAAGATTGCCGGCGACGCCCGCGGCGAAGGCCTCCGGACGGAACAAATAACGGGGATTGAACGCCTCATATCCGACGCCGGCCGTTATCGACAGCGACGGGTAGAAACGGGCACGGGCGACTTTCACGTCTAACCCGGCCGCCGCCATCTCACGC
This sequence comes from Gemmataceae bacterium, assembly GCA_022842245.1. GTDB lineage: Bacteria > Planctomycetota > Planctomycetia > Gemmatales > Gemmataceae > Limnoglobus. The sequence continues at coordinate 19,006 of JALHPZ010000008.1, read as the reverse complement.
TCGGCCTTGCGTATGTCGGGTCGGTTCTGGAGCAACTGCGCCGGGAAGCCCACGTTCAACGATTGCAGATTCAAGTCAAAAAACGTCGCCGAGGCGCGGGCAATCGGTTCCGGGTATCGGTTGAGTAGCACATGAATGCGATTCTCGGCTTCAAGGATATCCTGTTGTACGACGAGCCGTTCGCTTTGATTCTTCCGGACTTCCGCCTGGAAACGTTGCACCGCCAATTCGGTGCCGCGGGCCGCGTCTTTCTTGGCCTTGGCCAGTTCCAGACTCTGCTCCTGCAACTTGATGGTTTGATTCAGGTTCTCCATCCGCTTGTCCAGCGCCATCAACTCGTAATAGTTTTGAGCCACCTCGGCCACGAGACGCGTCACGAAGAAATTCCGGCGTTCAATTGCCGCTTGGAATTGCTGGATGGCGGCATCCCGGGAGTTCCGCAGTTGCCGCCAGATATCCAGTTGCCAGTCGATATCCAGACCCATTCGGGTATTCGGCAGCGGGTCCGGGAATGTCCGACCGGGTGGCAACAGGAGTTGTTCCTCGACCGCTCCGTTCCGGGTGAAACGGCTCGTCTTCTCGACACCACCACCTCCGCCGATCCGGACGGAAGGCAGATACGCTCCCCGTCGGGACAGGACTTCGTTGTTGGCAATCTGGACTTCCTGTTCCAGTAATTTCAATTCCCGGTTTCCGGCGACTGCCTTCTGGATCAGATCGAGCAGGAGGGGGTCGCTGTAGTAATCTTCCACGCGGAGTTGGGCCGAACTGCCGGTACGCGGCACGCTGCCCGGTGCGGAGCCGGCGGCCTCCACGGCGGTCGCGCTCGCAGGGGTCAGCGTCGCACCCGCAACGGACCCCACCACGGTGCCTCCGGCCAGAATCAGCACCGCCCCGCTGATGGGGTTGCCGGACTCGGGGTTTGCGGCCGTCGTGGCCGCACTGGTGCCCAAGCGAGGGATCGCCTCGCTCTTTGGAGCGGACGCGAGATTGGAGAAACTGGCCGGCAGTTCCGGCCCGGCCTCGGCCTGGCGCTGTGCCGGTATGTGGCACGCCGGCAAACCGAGAACGAGTCCACAAATCGCCGCTCGCCCGATCCGACGATGCGCACGATTAGCGAGAATGATACGTTCGAAAACGTTCATCGACCTCATCCTTGGATAAAGGTGCGCTTGGCGGTATCCCTACCATCGGCATATCCGTTAAATGGAGAACAGACGAAATGGGATGAGATTGCGGGAAAGGCCGGGTCTGGGTGTTCTTCGAAGGATGCGCAGTTGTCCTCCGCCGATAGATAGATCGCGGACACCAATTGGGTTTTTCCTAAACCATCCCGTCAGTGCGGATTCTCTCGTTTCGGCTCAGTTTCCCTTGGTTCGGCTTTCGAGAGCAGAATCGGCTCTGAAGGATGTTCGAGCATTTCCGAGAGCGGTTCGTCCGTCTCGTCCTGGAGCAGTTTTCGTCCGTCCGCAATCTTGGCGAAGAAATAGTACAAGCCAGGGATGGCAAGCACTCCCAGGACCGTGCCGAAGAGCATGCCGCCGACGCCCGTGGTGCCGATGGTGCGGTTCCCAATCGCCCCGGCTCCAGTCGCAACAACCAGCGGGATGAGACCGGCGATGAAGGCGAACGACGTCATCTGAATCGGTCGGAATCGCAGTTTGGCGCCTTCGACGGCCGAATCGAGAAGCGATTGCCCTTCGTGACGTCGCTGAACCGCGAATTCCACGATCAGGATCGCGTTCTTGCCAAGCAATCCGACGAGCATGATCAGGCCGATTTGTGCGTAAACGTCGTTCGACAACCCCATCGCTTGGAGTGAGACGAACGCGCCGAAGACCCCGATCGGCAATGACAGTATCACGGCGAGCGGCAGGATGAAACTCTCATACTGGCCGACGAGAACGAGGTAGACGAAGACGACGACGATCATGAAGATCGCGATCGCCTGACTGACCTCGATCAGTCCGAGTTTTGGCACCTCGACTTCCAACCCCTTTTTCGACTCATCGTACGAGATCCCTTCCCAGCCGAGGCCGTAACCTGGGGGCAGGGTCTGCGCGGCGACTTCGCGGATGGTTTGAAGCGCCTGCCCACTGCTGAACCCCGGCGACGGAGCGCCTTGAATGGCGGCGGACGGGTACAGGTTGTAACGGGTGATTTCGTTCAAGCCTTGTTGTTTCTGGATCTTCATAAACGCCGAATACGGAACCATCTCGCCCTTTTCGTTCTTGACGAACATGTTGCCGAGGTCCTCCGGCATCCGACGGAACTGCGGCCAGGCCTGGACATAGACCTTGTAGAACTGGTTGAAGAGGATGAAACCTTGTTCGTAGGTGCTGCCCACCAGAATATTGAGGTTGTTCAGCGAGGCCTCGATCGACACGCCTTTCTGCATGGCAATGTCGTAGTTGATGATCAACTCATACTGGGGATAGTCGGCCGTGTAGAAAGTGAACAGGTTTTGCACTTCCGGGCGCTTCTTCAAGGCCGCCATGAACGTATCGGTTACGTCGCCAAGTTTATTGTAGTCCGCGACGCTCGACTGCGTCTGGTCGAGGATTCGAATCGAAAACCCGCCGGCAGCGCCGAAGCCGGGGACGGCCGGCGGCTCGAAGAATTCGAGTTTCACGCTGCTCATATGACTGCATTTTTCTTCCAGCGACGCAATGATTTCCCGTGCGGTCCGCTTACGGTCCTTCCAGTCTTTCAGACTGATGATGCAGGTCCCGGCGTTCGAACCGCGACCTTCGGTCAGGATCTCGTAACCGGCTAGCGAGGTCACGGAGACGATTTCGTCGGGAAACTCCGTCTTCGCGATATGCTCCAATTCCTGGGACTTGGCATTGGTGTACTCGAGCGTGGACCCGGCCGGGGTCTGGAGAACGGCGTAGATGATCCCCTGGTCCTCGCCGGGAATGAAACCGGTGGGAAGCTTCAGGTTGACGCCGACGGTGCCGGCGATAAATCCGCCAACGACGATAATGGTGAACAGTCGCCGAACCGCGACGCGTTTGACGATTCCCGCATAAACCCCGGTGACCTTTTCAACCGCTCGGTCGAACGACTTCCGTACGAGTGGCATCAGGATCAGACCAAAACCGATCGGCCCCCACAATTCATAGGCGAGGTAGGTGATGCCCGCCAGAATCGCCAGCCCGGCAATCGCGAACAAGACCGTCTTCACCCACCCGCGTTTCTTCGTACCATTCGCGTGGTTCGAGGCGTGATTGCTCGCCGAATGCCCGTGAGGCTGAAGAATCATCGCACAGAGCACCGGGGTGAGCGTCAGTGCGATCAAGCCGGACAGGACGATGGACGTGGCCATCGTGATCCCGAACTGGCGATAGAATTGCCCGATCGGCCCGGGGATGAATGTCACCGGGACGAAGACGGACGTCATCACAAGCGTGATGGCGATGATGGCTCCGCTGATCTCGTGCAACACCTCTCTCGTTGCGGCGTATGGCGGCAGATGTTTCGCGGCCATCTTCGCATGGACGGCTTCGACGACCACGATGGCGTCGTCCACCACGACGCCGATCGCCAGGACCATCGCGAAGAGCGTGATGAGATTGATCGACAGGCCCATCATTTGCAGGAAAAAGAATGTCCCGACCAGCGACACCGGGACCGCGAGAATCGGGATCAGCGTGGACCGCACGTCCCCGAGAAACATGTAAACGACGAGCGAGACCAGAATGAACGCTTCGAGCAGGGTGTGAAGCACTTTCTCGATCGAGGCATCGAGAAACCGGGAGACGTCGTAGGCGAGTTCGTAATCCATCCCCGGCGGAAACGACTCCTTCTTGATCGTTTCGAGTTCCTTCTTGATTTCTTCGATGACCTTGGCGGCGTTGGAACCCGGCGCTTGCTTGAGGACGATCGACGCCGCGGGATGGCCGTTGATGTCCGAATAGATGTCGAAGAACTCCGAGCCGAGCTCGATGCCCTTATGCTTTTTCTGGACGACCGATTTCGCGCCGTGACCGTCGCCCGCCGGCGCGTGAGGGGCATCTTTTGCCGCGGCCACCGGTACCGGCTGCTCGGTTGGAGGTACGCAGATGTCTCGGAGGCGGAGGATCTCGCCGTCCGGGCTGGCTCGCAGAATGATGTTGCCGTACTGCTCGGCCTTGTTGAATCGCCCGATATAGGTCAGGACATATTCCTTTGATTGCGATGTCATCCCGGTGGCTTGGCCGAGGCGACCCGGCGAGCCGATGATGCTCTGCTCCCCGACAGCTTTCATCACGTCTTCGACGGAAATGTTGTACGCCCGCATCCGATCGGGGTTCAACCAGATCCGCATCGCAAAGGAACGGTTGCCGAGATTCCACGGCAGACCCATGCCCTGGATCCGCTTCAGACGCGGCATGACGTAGACATTGGCGAAGTTATAAAGGTCCTTCTGGTCCGCGTTCGGATCGGTGCTGTATAAATTCACATACATCAGCATGCTCGGGACCACCTGGCTGACGAGAATCCCTTCCCGCACCACCAGCGGCGGCAGACGGCTCAACATGATGTTGACACGATTCTGCACGTTTACGACGTTGATATTCGGGTCCGTGCCCGGCTCGAAGAAGATCCGGATCGTCGCTTCGCCGGCGCTGGTGGCGTCCGAGACCATGTACCGCATGTTCTGTACGCCATTGATCGACTGCTCGAGTGGAATGAGCACCGAATCGACCAGTACGTTCGCACTGGCGCCGGGATAGGCTATGGACACGTAGACGGTCGGCGGAGCGATGTCGGGGAACTGTGCGATCGGCAGCGTCTTGATCCCCATCACGCCGAGGAACAGAAGGATGATGGAAATGACAATCGCCAGCGCCGGGCGATAAAGGATTTTCGTGAACATGCCGGTGGCGGATCTCGTCGGGGTCTTGGCGGGATACGGGGGAAACGCGAATTATTCCGCGTGGAACTTCTGGTGCGCCATCGCCGTTTCCGCTTTCTCGAATTCGTAATGCTCCACGTGTTCGCCTTCCTTGACCAGCTTGACCCCTTCGAGGATGATCTGGTCCTTCGGATCCAGACCGGCGGAAACCACGAACTTGTCTTCCAGTTCATGGGCGATCGTGATCGCGCGCTGGTGCACCACCTTGTCTTCGCCAATCACGCGGACGTACATCTTGTCGAGAATCTCGAAGGTGGCCCGCTGTGGAATGACGATCGCTTGTCGGATTTCTCGGTGAACATGCAGGGTGCCGGTCTGCCCGTTGCGTAGCATCCGGTCGGGGTTCGGAAAGTCCGCCCTCAGTTTGAAGTTGCCGGTCTCGAAGTTGACATCGCCTTCGACCGTAAGGCTGTTTTTGCCGGGCTGCGAAAATTTGCGACCATCCGCGAGGTTCAGTTCGATCTTCGAGTCCGCGAGCGTGAGCTTTGAGACATCATGTGTCTTTTCGTGATCCCGATACTCTAAGTAGCGGACTTCCGGGACGTTGAAGTAAACCCACATGACTTCGTTGTCGGACAGCGTGGTGAGAACGTCTTTCTTGTCGACGAAGCTACCTTCCTGCATGAAGAGCCGGTCGACGATACCATCGAATTTCGCCCGAATGACGGTGAAGTCCACTTCGGCTTCCGCTTGCAACGCCCGTGCTTTGGCCTCGTTGTACTCGGCCTCGGCCAGTTGCGGATCGACTTGAGACACTACGTTCTTCCGAGCCAACTGCTTGGCTTGTTCGAACTTGATCTGAGCCACTTCGGCCTTGGCTTGTTCCGCCTCCATCCGCTTCTTGTAAAGGGTTGGCAGGATCCGGAAGAGGACATCGCCCTCCTTCACCGCCTGGCCTTCCTTTAACTCGATCTTCTCAAGGTAGCCCTCCTGCAACGGACGAACCTCGATGTGCCGCCGAGATCGGATCTGACAGACGTAGGGCTGGGTAATCACGACATCCCTCACCAGCGGGTTGGTCACCACGATGGTGTGGTGCTCGTGATGTTCATTCGATTCCCGACGATTCTGACAGGCGGGCAGGACAAGGCAGAAAATCGCCCCAATTGCAATCGTGGGGATCGAAGAATGGTGCATGGCGGTTTCGGGTTGGAACTTCGAACGTTAGCCACGACGTAACGTGACCAACTTCTTGGACGACGCGGATGGCGAATCGCTTGGCGGCATGGACGTTCGCGACTTTGGATGGAGAGGCAAATCGCGCGCCACAATCCGGATCAGGAGGACGCTGTAAGCAGAAATCGCACAGAATTCGACTTTACTTCGACGTGTCGATCGTTGGTATTTTGCCCCAAACCGGACCGTTTGGTCGCTAAGCAATCAGATTGGCCGTTCGCAGACCACTCGACTTGCCTGGGCGGCGGACGCTTTGTCGAACGTTGTTCTGTCGATCGGTACCAAATCCGGTACGGGCGACTTGCCGGCTGAGGCAATATGGACCGAATGCAGTTCCTGAGGCCGGATCGGGCTTGGAGCGGGTTGTTAAGGCGGTCCGAGTGGGTTCGGGGCACTGCACTGAAAGGTACCAAAAGAATCATGGACGGGAGAATGTGCTTGACCAGGTAAGAGTGCGGACTGAAACTGGCACCGAAGCTCTCCGCTCCCAGTCAACTGGGAAAGACCGCACGGAACATGGACCTCCCCCGATTAATCGATGGCCTGTCCCGACCGACCGCCTACCCGCACCCGTCCACCGACGTGCGGATGATTCAGACGCATATCTCGGTTGTGTTCCTTTCTGGCGAGTTCGCGTACAAAGTCCACAAACCTGTCCAACTCGGATTCGTCGACCTCTCGACACTCGACCGCCGTCTTCACGACTGCCGGGAAGAGGTACGGCTGAACCGCCGCCTCGCCCCGGACGTTTACCTCGGCGTCGTCGCGGTGACGGATCACCAGTACGGGTTGCGGATGGATGGCGACGGCGAAGCTGTCGAGTGGGCGGTGAAAATGCGGCGGTTGCCCGAGGGGGTGACGCTGCTCGACCGGTTGCGGCGGAATGAATTGACCGTTACGCAGGTAGCGCGGGTGGCCGAACTGGTGGCCAACTTCCACAGCCAGGCGGACGGCGGGCCGAGGGTGGCGGCGTTTGGCCGGTTCGAGGTGGTGGCCGGCAACGCTCGAGCGAACTTCACTGAGGCCGAGCCGGAGGTGGGGGTCACGGTCGAGCGAGTCGTGTTCGACCGTGTGCGTGAATTGACCGAGCAGCACCTGAACTTGCTCGGCCCTCTGATGGATGCCAGGGCCGCTCGCGGGTTGCCACGGGACGGACACGGCGACCTGCACCTGGATCATGTCTACCTGCTGCCGGACCGCCCGCCGCCACACGACTTGGTCGTGATCGATTGCGTCGAGTTCGCGGAGCGGTTCCGGGCGAGTGACCCGGTCGCCGACGCCGCGTTTCTGACGATGGACCTGACGTTTCGCGGCCGAGCCGACCTCTCCGCCGCGTTTGCCACCGCCTACTTTCGAGCAACCGGAGACGACGAGGGCCGTCGACTACTGCCGTTCTACACCGCGTACCGGGCGGTGGTTCGGGCCAAGGTGGAAGGGCTGACTGCGCGAGAGGCGGAGGTGCCGGCGGCCGACCGGGAGGCGAACCGCCGGCTCGCCCGGGGACACTGGCTGCTCGCGCTCGGGAGTCTGGAGGAGCCGCACCGCCGCCCGGCGCTGGTGCTCGTCGGGGGCCTGCCCGGTACTGGAAAGAGCACGCTCTCCCGACAGTTGGCGAGGGACGGGTTCGTCGTTATTCGGTCGGACGAAGTGCGCCGTGAAGTGTTCCCCGATACGGCCCCGTCCGCACCTGGCGAAGGGACTTATTCAGCGGAGCTGTCTGGGCGTGTGTACGCCGAGTGTTTGAAGCGGGCCGAGGCCGAACTCCTGGTCGGCCGACGTGTGATTGTGGACGCCAACTTCCGTGACGATGCGACCCGCGAGCCGTTCTCCGAACTTGCCGACCGACTGGCGGTGCCCCGGCTGCTGGTGGTGTGCGAGGCCGCGGAGGAGGTGGTCCGCGAGCGGCTGGCCACCCGCCACGGAGATGCGTCGGACGCCGGGTGGGAGGTGAATCGTTGGGCGGCAGAACGGTGGACCAGCCCCGCCCAGTCGTGGCAAGGCCGGGTGTTGCAGGTGGCAACCGACGCGGGGGTCGAACCGGCCACCCAGCGGGTGCGGGATCGACTACGAGAGAACAGGCTGATCGCATGACTGCCCCCCCACCCGAATCGGTTTTCCAAGCCCGCGGGCTGACGAAAACCTACCGCATGGGGGAGGTGACCGTTCACGCCCTGCGTGGCGTGGATCTGGACCTATTCGCTGGCGAATTCGTGGTGCTGCTTGGGCCATCCGGCAGCGGCAAGTCCACCCTGCTGAACATCCTCGGCGGCCTGGACACCCCGAGCGAAGGCACGGTCCGCTACCGCGATCATGACCTGACGAATGGGGACGACGGGCGGCTCACCCGCTACCGCCGCGAGCACGTCGGGTTCGTGTTTCAATTCTACAACCTCATCCCCAGCCTCACCGCCCGCGAGAACGTCGCCCTCGTCACCGAGATCGCCCGCGATCCGATGACCCCGGAGGAGGCGATCAAGCTGGTCGGGCTTGCCGACCGCATGGACCACTTCCCGTCGCAGTTGTCTGGGGGCGAGCAGCAACGGGTAGCTATTGCCCGTGCGGTGGCCAAGCGGCCGGAGGTGCTGCTGTGCGACGAGCCGACCGGGGCACTGGACGTTAATACCGGGGTGCTCGTTCTGGAGGCGATCGAGAAGGTGAACCGCGACCTGGGTACGACGACGGCGGTCATCACCCACAATGCCGTCATCGCCGACATGGCCGACCGGGTGATCTCGTTGCGTGACGGCCGCATCGCCGGAGTGAGGACCAACGCAACGAAAGTGCCAGCGAAGGAGTTGAAGTGGTGATCGTGTCCGCCCTGAACCGCAAATTGCTCCGCGACCTCCGCGGCCAGTGGGGGCAGGCGGCGGCCATTACGCTGGTGCTGGCGTGCGGGGTGGCCGCGTTCGTCATGGCGGTGAACACGCTGGGTTCGCTTCGCCGCACCCAGCAGGGTTATTACGATCGGTATCGTTTCGCCCACGTTTTTGCCCACCTCAAGCGGGCGCCCGACTCGCTCGCCGGGCGGGTGGCGGACATCCCCGGCGTGGCTCAAGTGCAAACCCGCATTGTCATGCCGGCCACTCTCGATGTGCCGGGGATGGTCGAACCGGCTTCCGCCCGGCTCATCTCCATTCCCGACCGTCCAGCCCCGATGCTCAACGGGCTCTTCCTGCGGAAGGGGCGATACATCGAGGCCGGCAACCGCGGCGAGGTGCTCATCAGCGAGGGGTTCGCCCAGGCCCACCACCTCGAACCCGGCGACACCGTGTTCGCTATCCTGAATAGCCGCAAGCAGACGCTCCGCGTCGTCGGCGTGGCGCTTTCGCCAGAGTACGTGTACCAGCTCGGGCCGGGGCAAATCCTGCCCGACGACCGGCGGTTCGGCGTGTTCTGGATGGGGCATACTGACTTGGCCGGGGTGTTCGATATGAAGGGGGCATTCAACGACCTGACGTTGACCCTCACGCCCGAGGCATCCGAACCGGAGGTGATCCGCCGGCTGGACGCCCTGACCGAGCGTTACGGCGGGCTGGGAGCGTACGGCCGGGCGGATCAGCAGTCCCACGAGTTCCTCGATAACGAGCTGAAGGAACTGAGGGGGATGGCCCTGGTGGTGCCGAGCATCTTCCTGGGGGTGGCCGCGTTCCTGTTGAACGTGGTCATCAGCCGCACCGTCGGGACTCAGCGGGAGCAGATCGCGGCGCTTAAGGCGTTCGGGTACACACGCTGGGAGGTGACGCTGCACTACCTGAAGTTCGTGGCCGCAATCGTACTGGCCGGCGTGGCAGTCGGCGTCGTGACGGGATCGTGGCTCGGCCGCGGGATGACCGAGATGTACTCCGCCTTCTTCCGCTTCCCCGAGTTCGACTTCCAGCTCGACCCGCAGGTAGTGGCGCTGGCGGCGGGCATCTCGGTTGGCGCAGGGGTACTCGGCACGTTCGCGGCGGTGAGGCGGGCGGCCGCGTTGCCCCCGGCGGAGGCGATGAAGCCGGAGCCACCTGCCACATACTCCCGCACCCTCGTCGAGCGGCTTGGTCTGCACCGTGTCCTGTCGCCGGCCATGCGAATGATGGTGAGGCACATCGAACGACAGAAGCTGAAGACGGCCCTCACCACGATCGGTATCGCCCTGGCCGTGGCTGTCGTCATTCTCGGTTCCTTTGGCAAGGACGCCATCGACCACGTCATGGTCGCCCAGTTCAGCGTCGCCCAGCGGCAGGACGTGACGGTCGGGTTCGTCGAGCCGACGTCCCGCGCCGCCCTTTACGAACTCGAACACCTGCCGGGCGTCGTCCGCGTCGAGCCGATGCGAGCCGTGGCGGTACGACTGCGGTCGACCCATCGCTCGCGGCGGGTCGGCCTGATCGGCGTGCGTGCGGACGCCTCGCTGGTGCGGGTGATGGACATTCACACGAATCCGGTGCCGGTGCCGCCGGATGGACTGGTCCTTTCAAAGAAGCTGGCCGAATTGCTGGAGGTGCGACCGGGCGACAGCCTCGAGGTAGAAGTGATGGAGGAAGATCGCCCGGTGCGGTCGGCGGTCGTGGCCGGATTGGTCGACGACTTTGCCGGTACAACCGCATTCATGGACCTCGCTGCCGTCAACCGGCTAATGCGGGAGGGGGACGTGGTGACCGGCGCACACCTGCTCGCGGACCCGGCCCGCCGCACCGAGTTGTACACCGCCGTGAAGAATACCCCACGCGTCAGCGGCGTCATCATCAAGCGGGACGTGGTGGACAGCTACCAGAAAACGATCGGCGAGAACATCCTGAAGATGCGGCTGTTCAATGTGATCTTTGCCGGCGTGATCGCGTTCGGGGTGGTATACAACTCGGCCCGCATCGCCCTCGCCGAACGGAGACGTGAGCTGGCCACACTCCGCGTGCTCGGGTTCACGCGCGGGGAGATCGCGCAGATTCTACTCGGCGAACTGGCTCTGCTCACCCTCACCGCTATCCCGCTCGGTCTGCTGTGCGGGTATGGGCTGGCGTTCGCTTTGATCAAAGCGGTGTACGATACGGAATTGTTCCGCCTGCCGCTGGTCGTCTCCGACTGGACCTTCGGGTTCGCCGCCAGTATCACCCTGGTCGCCGGGGTGGTGTCCGGGTTGGTGGTCGGCCGACGGTTGGGTGAACTGGATATGGTGGCCGCCCTCAAAAGCCGGGAGTGAAACCGTGCGTGCGATCGTTCGCAACTGGGGCTGGATCGTGGCCGCCGTGGTAGTGGTCGGCCTGCTCGTCTACGCCTTTCGCCCGGTGCCGGTAGAGGTGGACACGGCCGCCGTATCCCGCGGCCCGCTCGTGGTGACAGTGAGCGCGGAGGGCAAAACCCGGATTCGCGAGCGGTACGTCGTCTCCGCCCCGCTTGCCGGCCAACTCCTCCGTATCCGCCACCGCCCCGGCGACGAGGTGACGGCGGGACAGTCGGTCGTCGCCATCATCGAGCCGAGCGACCCCAGCCTCCTAGACGCCCGCGCGAGGGCCGAGATCGACGCCCGTGTGAAGGCGACCGACGCCGCGCGACAGCTGGCCGACGCCGGGCTGAAGCGGGCGAAGACGGCTCACGACCTGGCCCGTAAGCAGTGGGAGCGGGTGAAGGGGTTGGGGCCGTCGGTCTCGGTGGACGAACGGGAGACGGCCGAAGCGAAGGAGCGGGTAGCAGCCGACGAGGTGCGGGCGGCTGAGTTCGCCGTGCGGGTCGCCGAGTTCGAGCACGAACAGGCGAAGGCGGCCCGCGTCCGCACCCAGCCGCGCCTCAGCGCGGACACGGAGGCCGATCGTCTGGACATTCGTGCGCCGATTGGCGGACTGGTGCTTCGGGTGTTCCAGGAAAGCGAGGCCGTGGTGATCGGCGGAACCAGGCTGCTTGAACTCGGCGACCCGCGGGACCTGGAGATGGAAATCGACGTCCTCTCCACCGACGCCGTGAAGATGAAACCGGGGGCGCGGGTGATCGTCGACCACTGGGGTGGGCCGGAGGCGCTCGCCGGACGGGTGCGGGTGGTCGAACCGGCCGGGTTCCTGAAGGTGTCGGCGCTCGGGGTGGAAGAGCAGCGGGTGAACGTAATCGCCGACTTCACCGATCCGCTGGAGAAGCGGAAGCCACTGGGCGACGCCTACCGGGTCGAGGCCCGCATCGTCATCTCGGAGAGCGAGGCGGTGAAGGTGCCGGCCGGGGCACTCTTCCGCACAGGCACGAGCTGGGCGTGCTTCGCCGTGCGGGACGGGCGGGCAAAGCTGATCGAGGTAAGCGTCGGTCGCACGAACGGGTTGGAAACGGAAGTGACGAGTGGGCTAATCGAAGGCAACACCGTCGTCCTCCATCCGAGTGACCGGTTGAAGGACGGTGTGCGGGTGGTCACGCGGCCTTAATGGGCATGGCTTAATGGGCATGGTGGGAGAATTCGACCGACGGCTCGCACATCCGATCCGTTGTCGGCCAAGAGCTATTCGCTACCGACCCGGTTTGCCAAGAACCGACGGACGAAAGTGCAACCGCTGCCCGTGGACGTGACCGAGTCCCTTCAGCCGTACATCGACGGCAAGCCCGCCAACGCGCCGACCTGGGGCGGGGACGTGGGCACGGGACAAGCGCGGGGCGGAAATGTTCCGCCGCGATCTGGAAACCGCCGGCATCCCCTGCGCCGTCGAAGGACCGGAAGGGCCGGAATACGCCGACTTCCACTCACTCCGGCATTCGTACCTGACGCTCGGCGGCCGTTCGGGAATCGACCTGCGAACGCTGCAGGAACTCGCCGGGCACTCCAAGCCGGAACTCACCGCCCGCTATTCGCACCGCCGGTTGTACGACCCAGCTGGAGCCGTGGACAAGCTGCCGAACCTCGTGCCGATCGACGGACCGAACGCCGGGACGTCGGAAGTCCCTCTTCGCATGACCGGGACCGATGGGCCGATTCTGGTGAATGGCATCGCGCCGGGTGCACCACCGGGTGCACCAACAGGGGGCATCGGGGGGCATCTATCTGCACCGAAGTACACTTTCGGTATCTTCGGCGGAATGTTGGACGGTCCGCAGAAATGCCTTGAAATGCAAGGGGCCGGCGCTTCTCAGCACCGGCCCGCATCGACTTGCACTAGCGAGGGCGACGGGACTCGAACCCGCAACCACCGGATCGACAGTCCGGTACTCTAACCAATTGAGCTACGCCCCCTCAGGACTCTTTTTGATACTTCCCGATCCCACCTTCGGCAAGACTCTTTTTCGCCGAACGAGGTTCGCGCGAACTCATTTCCCCTCAAATCGGTACAGCTTCGATTCCGTCCTGATAAACAGGGCACCGTCGAACGGGGCAAAGGTCGCGAACGTCTTTTCCTTCAACTCCGACTTGGCGATGAGTTTGAAGCCGGTTTTCGAGGCCTCTACGACGGAACAAACGCCGTCCTCGCTGGCGATGTAAAGAAGGCCGTTGGCAATGATCGGCGAGCAGGAATAGCCTTTGCCCGCGAGGCGTTCGGACCAGTGAATCGTGCCGGCCTTTGCGTCGAAGCAGGTGAGGAAACCGGCGTCGGTGACGGTGTAGACCTCGTCGCCGAAGCCGATGGGCGAGGGGGTGTGCGGGGCGCCCTTCTTGGAATCCCAAGAGATCTTGTCGGAGATATCGCCGCTGCCGGACGGATCGAGGGCGAAGAGGTGGGCGGTATCGTAACCGGTCTGGACGATGAGTTTGCCGGCGACGACGACGGGGCGGGCGATCAGGGAGTAGCCGCCGGCGGGGTATTTGGCGCGCCAGATTTCGGCACCGGAGGCGGGGTCGTAGCCAGCGACAAAATCGCTGGCTGTACTAACAATGACGTCGCGGCCGCTGGAGCGGATCACCTGTGGGGTTGTGAAGGAAAATCGTTTCGAGGCCTTCGACTGTCGGTCGGTCTTCCATTTCTCGTCGCCGGTCTTCTTGTCGAGGGCACAGACGAATTGCTTGTCGGCACCGTCGACGCTGAAGACCAAGGTGTCGCCAACAAGAATGGGGGATCCGCCGGTGCCGTGGACGGGGGCGTATTTGTAGTCGGTGCGTTTCCAGACAAGATTGCCGGCGAAGTCGTAGCAGGCGGTGCCCATGTGGCCGAAGTGGACGAAGAGGCGTTCGCCGTCACTGACAGGCGTGGCGCTGGCGTAGGTGTTTTTGCCATGCTGTCGTCCGGCGGTGGCAGCGTCGACGGCGGCGAGTTCCTTGTTCCAGTCGATCGCTCCGGTTTTGGCATCGATGGCGAGAGCACGGAGGGATTGGCCGCCGTCGGTCGGCACGGCGGTCGTCAGGTAGATCTTTCCCTTCACGACGATGGGGGACGACCAGCCCTTACCAGGGATCGGCGTAGACCAGGCGAGATTTTTGGCGGGTCCGAATTCCGTGACGAGTTTCGGGCCGTTGTAGAGTCCGGTGCCGTTGGGGCCGCGGAACTCAGGCCAATCGGCAGCGGATGCGGTGGACGCGAAGAGAAGGACGATAAGGGCGCGGTGCATCGGAGGTGGTCCTCGGCGGCGGGAGGATTGAGCGGTAGGAAAATAGATATGCCAAGTTGCAGGAGAATCAGTCCCCCTGGGGGTGTGGCTTCGTTGCGGGCGGGTTCAGCAGGCTCTTTGCAAGCACTTCTTTCGCCTTGTCGAATTCCGGCTGCCACAGGATCTCCGGCTGGCCGGTCTTCATGCAGTCGCGGATCTTCTCGAGCGTATTCAGCGCCATGTGCGGGCACTTATTGCAGGCGCAGGTGATGCCCGGCACCGGGAGGTACTTGTGCTGCTTGAAGCGGCTCTCGAGCTGCCACATCATGTTCGGCTCGGTTGCGACGATGAACTCGACCGGGTCCTTGAAGCTGCCGACGTGCTTGATCATCGCTTCGGTGCCGCCGATGAACTCGGCGTGTTCGAGGATGTTCTTCGGGCACTCGGGGTGCGCGATCACCTGCGCACCGGGGTGGAGCTTCTTCATGCGGACGAGATCGTGGACGCTGAAGATTTCGTGGACCATGCACGAGCCGTCCCAGAGGATCATTTGTCGGCCAGTCACTTCGGAGAGATAGCGGCCGAGGTGTTTGTCGGGCACGAAGAGGATCTCGTACTCGGCGGGGATCTTGCGGACGACTTCCTCGGCATTACCGGAGGTGACGACCCAATCGGAGAGGGCCTTCACGGCGGCGCTCGAGTTGATGTAAGTGACGGTCTGGAACTTCCGGCCGTTCTCGCGGAGCATCTCCTGATAGCGGTGCAGCTTGTCCGGCGGGCACGAATCGACGAGGCTGCACCCGGCCTTCAAGTCGGGCAGCAGCACCTTCTTTGTCGGGTTCAGCATCTTGGCCGTCTCGGCCATGAAGAGCACGCCGCAGAAGACGATGACGGGCGTATCCACCTTCGTGGCCTCGCGGGCGAGCTTGAGGCTGTCGCCGGTGATGTCGGCGAGTTCCTGGATCTCGCCCTCCTGGTAATAGTGGGCGAGGATCGTGGCACCGATCTTCTTCTTGAGGTTGAGGATTTCGGTGGAAATGTCGTCGAGGACGGCCGGCATGGCGGACTCCCTTGTTTTTCGCGTGGCGGAGGGTGAACCCACGGTTCGGGTTGTTTCGAATATCATACACGGCGGCAGCGGTCGGATCCCGAAAGATCGTACGAAATCAGCGGTGGATCGTGAACGAACGACAACTCAGGATATTGTTCGCCTTCTGCAGCGTTGTCCTCGTGGCAGGTGTTGCGCTCTGGTCTCCGACTTCAGCAGCTCCGCAAGGTGAACCGAAGGCCGAAGCGAAACCGGACTTGAAGCCGATCCCGACGGCGGGGTTCGTCGTCGCACCATACCTGCAATTCGCCACTCGCGATTCAATCGTCGTGATGGCCGAGACGGCGCAGCCGGCGACTTGCGTCGTCGAGTACGACACGCTCACGCCGATGGCGAAGTCCGTGGCGACCGACAAGCCAGACACGATGCACGAACTGAAACTCGAAAAGCTCGAACCGGGCACGAACTACTTCTACCGCGTCACCTGCACGACGGCGGACGGGGCGAAAATCGCCGGGGAAATTCTCACGTTCCAAACGGCCGTCGGCGAGGACGACGCGTGGAGTTTCGCCGTTATCGGCGACACGCAACGGAACCCGGCCGTCACGGCGAAGATCGCCAAGCTGATGTGGGAGCGCCGGCCGCACTTCGCTATCCACTGCGGCGACGTCGTGGACGACGGTGCCAACAAGGCCCAGTGGGTTGGCGATCTCTTCGCGGCCGGGAACAAGCTCTTCTCCCGCGTGCCGCTCTACCCTTGCATCGGCAACCATGAGAAGAACCACGCGAACTACTACAAGTACTTCGCGCTGCCAAAGCCGGAGTACTACTATTCCTTCCGCTATGGAAACGCCGAATTCTTCAGCCTCGATACCAATACCCTGCGGTCAATTAGCATCCAACCCGGCGGCGAGCAGTACGACTGGCTCGACAAGGCGCTAGCGAACTCGAAGGCGGCCTGGAAGATCGTCTTCCACCACCATCCGGTCTACTCCTCCGACGCCGACGACTACGGCAACACGTCCAAGGCCAAATCCACGAATGGCGACCTCCGCCTCACCGCACTGGGCAAGCTCTACGAGAAGCACGACGTCGACCTGGTCTTCAACGGCCATATCCACCTGTACGAGCGCAGCTGGCCCGTGCGCGGCGGCAAGGTGGACGCCGAGCGCGGCGTGACGCACATCACGAGCGGCGGAGGCGGCGGGAGGCTCGAAGACTTCGGCCCGACACCGACCTGGTTCAAGGCCGAGTGCCGCGTCGACTACCACTACTGCTACCTGTCCGTGCAAGGCGGGACGTTGAACTTCAAGGCGTTCGATCAGGAGGGACGGCTGTTCGACCAGTACTCGAAGCGGAAGCGCTAACGGGTGGCTCCGCAGAACGGGCCAGTCGCCAAATCACGATGAGAACCGAAAAATCCAGAATGAGGTGGAACGGAAAGACCCATAGCGGATGAGGTGCTTCCCGCACGGAGTCAAGAGGCCCTGAAACGATGGCGGAACGATTCGACTCGACGAGCGTATGCCATTGCTTCAAGACCCAGCGCATCGACTCCAGGTTTGCATAAGCGAGGAACGCGAAAAAGACCATCAATACGATTCTCGCCCGACGATCGGCGCGGACCGCAGGAACCCAAGCCGCGGCCGCCAAGGCGACCACCACGATCGCCACGTAGAAATTCCAGAGCCAGAGCAACTGATCGGAGCGGGAGAAGACTTGATCGGTCAAATCGGCAACGATCATCGCATTTCCGGATATTGAAAATCGCGATCCAATGAATCGTAAGTTGCCGGCAAGTAGGGACAGGGTAACTGACGGGACTTGAATCCGCGACTTCCAGATCCACAATGCGTTCGGCCCCTTCCGCCGGTGTCCGCGGTTGTCCGTTTCGCCTTGTTTTTCAGCATTTTCGCTATTCGCCCGTTCGCCCCTGTCCGCCAATATCCGGGCCATTGGCAGTATATTGGCAGTAGTCCCGCAAGCAACTTCACCGAGCCACGCAACACCCACAACGGACTGGTCCCCTTGCGACCACTGATGCGAAGTTCGTGACACCGATGGCTGCCGAAAGCTTGCTCCAGGTCGTTCCAGGTCGTTGTTGGTCCTCGGGAGGTCCGGCGTATCGTTTCACGCGAATTGACCTGGCCAATAACTCCGGCTTGCTGTGTTGAAGACATCCGGGATCAGCGGCGGACGCTGTAGGCGAGCACGCGGAGGGCCGCCTCGGCGTCCAGGGTGTTGTCCTTCCGGCTGGTCAGAGCCGACCCGGTGGTCCGCTTCAGTCCGCTCATGAAGGATTCGGCGTGCCACCGCTTCCCGTAGGCCTTGGGGACCGTCCCCATCCGCGATCGGAAGTGGCCGCCGATGCCGCCGTCCTTCCGCTTCACCACCGCCGGGATGTAGCTCCGCACCTTCCACACCCGGTAGCAGAACTCATGCACTCGCTCGGCGTCGTACCCCTTGTCGGCGAACAGTCGCTTCGGCCGTGCCTTGTCACTCGCCTTGTCGAGGAGGTCGGCCGCCTCGCTGGTGTCGTGCCGCGGGCCGCGGCTGACGACCAGGCCGAGCGGCAGCAGGCACCCGCAGATGACCACCAGCGACAGCTTCACGTACCCCTTGTGCCGGGTGCCCCGGCGGGCCGTGTAGTAGGCGCTGGCGTTCGACGGCTCCATCCCGGTGGCGTCCATCGCCACGTCCTCGATCACCGGCCCGACCCGCTCGACCACCCGTCCCAACACCCGATCGATGAGGTCGGGGGTGACGGCCCGGTCGGCGAACCGTTGCAGGGTCGAGAAGTCGGGCACCCGTCCCAGGCCGACCGCCCGTCGCAGGTCGTCGGACGCCGCCAGCAGGTCGGTGATGCCGCGGTACGTCTGCTTCAGGTACGCCCGCAGGATCAGGCAGGCGAGCAGTTGTGGCTGGGTGAACCGCCGCGGGCTCTTCGGGCACGAGTACGCCGGCAGCTCGTCCGCCGCCACGGCCAGGGCGAGTTCCGCCACCACCACCAGCCGATTCCGTTCGGATGACTTCATCGCCCTGGTGTAACCGAAGCCCGGCCCGCCGAGCTAAATGTCTTCAACACAGCAAAGCAATCTCATACTGCCGAACCAACTCGACCGATGGCCCCGCTACCGCTTATGGCATTCTCAACGGATGCGGCCCGTGGCCCGAATCCCGGAAAACCTGAGCAAAACCCCGCACAGATATCGCCCCGCCATCGAAGCGATCGACAGGTCAACAAATACGGGTTAGCCAATCCGGGATCGCTGGTGCGGCCGGAGCAAAGACCATACACCTTAGAGCGGTTCTCAGGTTGCCGTAGCGGCTCGGTAGCCACAGCTACGGAAGTAGTTGGCGCACTCCGCGGGTGAGAAGGCATCGAGCGCCACGCCCAGGTATTGCTGGAGGTCCGCGAC
>JALHPZ010000007.1:7377-221673 GCA_022842245.1 Gemmataceae bacterium | reverse complement strand
ATCCGGTTGGAATGGCATCGGTTCAGCACCGGGGTCACCTGGTTCGCCGCCAAACTTGCCATCATCCGCGAAGCGGTGCGCAACTTCCTCACGCACCCGACCTACCAACTGCCAACTGCCAACTGCCAACTGCGTAACTCCTAATACCTGCTCTGTGTAATACGCTTCGAGGTAGTCCTCAGACACCTTGGCCGATTAGAATACCTTGAGTTAGCCTGCCACGAGACTCCGAACAAACTGCCCGCTCCCACCCGCCTACCGGTCCTTTTTGGGACCATCGCGACTGATAACTTCTCGAGGATGTTGCCACCGATGAGGACTTTCCTCCAATCCTCTCTACCTCTCGTCGTCACCACTTGGTGCGCACTTGCAGGATCCATCGTGGCCGCAGAACCGAAGCCTGAAGACCTCCGGTTCTTTGAGATGAAAATCCGGCCGGTGCTTGCGGAGAATTGTTTCAAATGCCACGGGGCAGAAAAGCAGAAGGGCGGTTTGAGGCTCGATCGAGCTGAGGGAATCGCGGATGGTGGCGTTTCGGGCGAACCGCTTGTTGATGCGAAGAAACCCGAATCGAGCACATTGATGCGGGCGGTTCGACATGCCGATGGCGTTGCAAAGATGCCGCCGTCAGGCAAATTGACGGACGCGGAGATCGCCGACCTAGAATCGTGGGTCCGCCGCGGAGCACCCTTCCCCGCCGCAACAAAATTCGAGCGCAGGATCGAATCCCGACACTGGGCGTTCCAGCCGATTCGATCCGAAAACGATTCGGATCTCGACCGGTTTGTTCAATCGAAACTCTCGGCCGCCGGCCTGAAGTCCGCACCCTCCGCGGACAAGCGTACTCTGATCCGACGGGCCACGTTCGACCTTACGGGTCTGCCGCCGACCCCGGAAGAGATCGCCGATTTCCTCGCCGACGAGTCCCGAACTGCGTTCGAGAACGTGATCGACCGCTTGCTGGCGTCTTCGGCCTATGGCGAGCGTTGGGGCCGTCACTGGCTCGACGTCGCCCGCTATGCCGACTCGAACGGACTCGATGAAAACGTCGCCTTTGGTAACGCGTGGCGCTATCGCGATTATGTCGTGCGCTCGTTTAATGCCGACAAGCCTTACGACCGCTTCCTGATGGAACAGATCGCCGGCGACCTGCTACCAGATGCCGGAACCGATGGTGTGATCGCGACCGGGTTTCTGGCCCTCGGGCCGAAGGTGCTTGCGGAAGTCGACGAGAAGAAGATGGAGTACGACATCGTCGACGAGCAGGTCGACACTCTCGGCCGGACAGTGATGGGTTTGACCCTCGGTTGCGCCCGCTGTCACGATCACAAGTTCGATCCGATCAGCGCGGCCGATTATTACGGACTGGCCGGCGTCTTCGTCAGCACCAAAACCATGGAGCACTTCAAGAAGGTGGCCCGGTGGCACGAAGTCTCCCTCGCGACGCCGAGCGAACTCCAGCGGCAGGCGGATCACGACGCCGCGGTTGCGAAACTCAAGGACGCGATCAAAGCCCTGACCGGAAAGGCCGACGACGATTCCAAGGCCAAGCTCAAGACCTTGAAAGAGAAACTTGCCGCGCTCGAGAAGGCCGCTCCGGAGTTGCCGTCTGCGCTAGCCGTTGCTGAAGGGAAACCGACCGACGTGCCGGTGTTCAAGCGAGGGAATCATCTAACGCCGGGCGAACTTGTCAAGCGCCGCTTTCCGATCGTTCTGGCCGGAGAATCGCAACGCGAACTGCCGAAATACCGCAGCGGCCGGCTTGAACTTGCCAAATGGCTTGTCGATCCGAAGCATCCGCTCACCGCACGCGTGATGGTCAATCGCGTCTGGCGCTGGCACTTCGGCAAGGGCCTGGTGCGCTCCGTCGACAACTTCGGGCTGCTCGGCGAACCTCCTACCCACCCGGAACTGCTCGACTGGCTTGCAAGGTGCTTCATCAAGGATGGCTGGTCTTTGAAGAAACTCCACAAAAGGATCATGCTCTCGGCAACGTACCGACAGAGTTCCCGGTTCGACTCGGCCGCGGCGACCGCCGATCCCGACAATCGCTTGTTGTGGCGCGCCAATGTTCAACGATTGGAAGCCGAAGCGATCCGCGACTCGTTGCTGGCCGTAAGCGGCGATCTGGACCGGACGATCGGCGGCCCGTCTCTGGCGCATGTCAAGAACCGAGGCTATCTCTTCGACCATACGTCAAAGGACCTGACGAGCTACGCGACGGCCCGGCGATCGATCTACCTGCCCGTGGTACGGAACAATCTGTACGACGTCTTCCAACTCTTCGACGCTCCCGACGCGACCGTGCCGAACGGCGACCGGGCGACGACGACGGTGCCCACGCAGTCGCTCTTCTTCCTGAACAGCGACCTGGCGAGCCACGCAGCCGATTCACTGGCGGGCCGAATCCTCGCGAAGCACGACCCCGTGGAACGCGTGCAATCGCTCGTCGAACTAGCCTATGGTCGGCCGCCGAGCGAGACGGAACGAAAGCAATTATTGTCGAACGTCGCCGAGTTCGAGTCGGCGTACGCGAACGAAACCGACGCGGCCAAGCGTACGCGCAAGGCGTGGGCCGCCGTCGCCCAGACCGTGCTCGCATCCAACGAATTTATCTACGTGCGATAGAGTAAGACACCATGAACCGACCATACGCACTATCCCGCCGCGAGGCCCTGCGTTCCACTGCGCTTGGATTTGGTTCGCTCGCACTCGCCAACCTCCTTCACGCGGCCGACGGTGCCACGAAAGCCCCACACTTCGCGCCGCGTGCCAAGCGGGTCATCTTCCTCTTCATGAAGGGAGGCCCGTCGCACATCGACACCTTCGAGCCGAAACCTCAACTCGATCGCGACGACGGCAAGCCGTACCCTGGCACGCGCCCCCGCGTCGTCTTTGCCAAGACCGGCAACCTTCTCAAGTCGCCTTGGAAGTTCAAGCAGTACGGTCAAAGCGGCAGTCCCGTCAGCGAGTTGTTCCCCCATGTCGCGCAATGCGTCGACGATATCTGCTTCGTTCACTCCCTGCACGGCACGAATCCCGCCCACGGCGGCGCCGCCCTCAAACTCCACACCGGCAGCGACAGTTTCGTCCGCCCCAGCATGGGCGCGTGGATCGCCTACGGCCTTGGCACCGAAAACGCCGACCTGCCGGCGTTCCTCACCATCTGCCCCACCCTCGCGCACGGTGGCGTCAACAACTGGGGATCCGCCTTTCTCCCGGCCTCCACGCAGGGCGTGCCGATCGGCAACGCCAGCACGCCGGTCGAGCAAGCCAAAGTGAAGTACATCGCGAACACGAACCTCCCACGAGGCGTGCAGCGGAAGCAATTGGATTTGTTGAAGGAACTCAACCGCTCGCACCTCGAAGCCGCAGGCCCCGAAGCCGCGCTGGAAGGACGCATCGGCGCATTTGAACTCGCGTATCGGATGCAAACGACGATGCCCGAGGCCGAGGACATCGCGAAGGAAACGAAGGAGACTCACAAACTTTACGGCCTCGACGATCCGATCACCGCGCCCTTTGGCCGGCAGTGTTTGCTCGCGCGCCGCTTCGCCGAACGCGGGGTGCGTTTCGTCCAGGTCACGCACAGCGACGGCCACGTCCAGTGGGACCAGCACGGCGATCTTCGTAAAGGCCACTCCAAGAATGCCCGCGAAGTGGACCGACCGATCGCAGGCTTGCTCAAGGATCTGAAATCGCGTGGATTACTGAAGGACACGCTCGTCCTCTGGGGC
This sequence comes from Gemmataceae bacterium, assembly GCA_022842245.1. Lineage (GTDB taxonomy): Bacteria > Planctomycetota > Planctomycetia > Gemmatales > Gemmataceae > Limnoglobus. The sequence continues at coordinate 217,936 of JALHPZ010000007.1, read as the reverse complement.
GGCGAGTTCGGGCGCACGCCCACGGTCGAAGGCGGCGGCAACGACGGCCGCGACCACAACCCCGAAGGCTTCACCGTCTGGATGGCCGGAGGCGGCGTGAAACCTGGCTTCCGGTACGGTGCCACCGACGACTACGGATGGTATGCCGCCGAGAACAAGGTCCACATTCACGATCTTCACGCTACGCTTCTCGCGTTGCTCGGCCTCGATCACGAGAAACTGACCTTCAAACACGCGGGAAGAGACTTCCGACTCACCGATGTGGCCGGCCGGGTGGTGGACAAGTTGTTCGCGTGAGCCGATACCCTCGCGCCGTGCCCACCTGATCGCACGAATGGAGCGAAGTCGGAGATTCGCCACGTTGAGCCACGCGCATGAAGACGGTGTCCCAATGGCGTTCGCGATCGTTTGCGAATGCCATCGGGACACCGTCAAGTTGGTCCAGTCGCGAAATATCAGCGATTCAGGAACGTGAACGGACCGGCGCAGTTGTTGGCTGGCTGGCCGATACCTGCGCCATACTTGGGCAGGTCGCAACGCTGACGGTCGCGACCGCAAGCGCTGATGGGCAGGTCGCTGCAACCCGTGCCACAGGCACCGAAGAACGACCGCGAGCTACCGAAGATGAACTTGGCATCGCAGCATGCGGCGCTGGACTTCACTTTGCTGAGAATCGACTTCTTTTCACAAGGGCCGCAATCGGCCTTCTGACCAACACCGTGGACAACCGCCGGCGCGCAGTTGTTGCAACCATCGGCTGCGCGAGTCGAGCCGGCGATCGCGACGATCATCGCGGCGGCCGCGAGGGTCCGCACCATCCATCCGTGACGCATCGGAGATTCCTTTCATTGGAGGGGCCGCATCCGGGATTCGCGGCTCTTCCAGCATCGGCGGAGCGCTTTGGCGTCCATCGGCCCGAGGTCGAAAAAGCGCATCCCGGCCACGGTTCAGGTTCGGAATCCACCCGGCGTATGGGGTGCGGCGATCGGCGGGACCGCGACGGCTGTGCCGTGCGAACCACTTGTTCCCGTCGGATCGACGGTACACTCGGTACACCTCGCACAACCGGACTCTGTGTTCGTTGCAAACCCGTTCCGCGTTCGTAGGATGACCGCGATTTCTTCCAGGAACTTCAACATGCAGATTTCGACCGCGACTCCCGGAAAGACCCGCATCGGCTGGATCGGCACTGGCGTCATGGGGCGTTGGATGTGCGAACACGCCATGAAGAAGGGCTTCGCGGCCACGGTTTTCAATCGTAACCGGGAGAAGGCACAGCCGTTGCTCGATCTCGGAGCGACCTTCGCGGATACGCCAAAAGCCGTCGCGGCCAATAGCGACGTGGTGTTCGCGATCGTGGGCTTCCCCGCAGACGTGCGTGAAGTGTTTCTAGGGACCGATGGGGCGTTGGCGGGTGCCAGGCCGGGTGTGGTGCTCGTGGACATGACGACGAGCGAGCCGAGTCTGGCCGTGGAGATCCATGCTGCGGCCAAGTCCAAGGGTGTCGCGGCACTGGACGCTCCGGTCAGCGGGGGAGATGTCGGCGCGAAGAATGCCGCCCTGTCCATCATGATCGGCGGAGACAAGCCAGTCGTGGATGCCGTCGCGCCGATCTTTGAAGCGATGGGCAAGACTATCGTTCATCAGGGCGGACCCGGCGCCGGGCAGCACACCAAGATGGTCAATCAGATCCTTATCTCTTCAAACATGATCGCGGTCTGCGAAGGCCTGCTGTACGGTTACAAGGCGGGACTGGATCTGGAGACAGTCTTCAAGAGTGTTTCGGTCGGTGCCGCTGGTAGCAAGGCTCTCGAGGTCCTCGGACCGCGCATGATGGCCCGCAACTTCGAGCCTGGCTTCTACGTCGAACACTTCATCAAGGACATGGGGATCGCGCTCAAGGAAGCCGAACGCATGAACCTGAGCCTTCCGGGTCTCGCGCTTGCGAAGCAATTGTACGAGAGCGTACGTGCGATCGGTTTCGGCCGTAAAGGCACGCACGCCCTGCTCATGGCACTCGAACGGATGAGCGGAATCACCCGTTAACGGGTGGACGCCCCCAATGGTTCATGCCCCGTTCGGAAACATCCCGGTACCTGTCGACACGCCGGGATGCGTCCTCCGTCCCGCAAAGACCGTCTAAGCCTTCCACTTTTCGAATAGGTTCTTCGTGATCCGCTGCACGCGGGCGTCCACGCCATGCGGACGGCCGTTGTGGACGTGCGGCAAGATGAAGCCCGGTGGCGAACTCAGGCCCATCGCCCAGAAGATCGTGCTGGCGTTGAAGACCGTGTTCCCCTTCGGCCCCGGGTAGATCGTTGCCTCCCAGTGCGACTCGGCTTCGCCGCCGTTGATCGTCTTTCCGGCGGCGACGACTTCCAACCCTTTGATGTCGGCCGGGTCACCATGGAATTCCCAGCCGACGAGGCCGGGGATACGGTCGCCCTTCTTCATCCCCGTGCCTTCGAAGATCCAGTGCTCCGGCTTGGTGCAAATCCAGTCGCCGGAGCCATTGAAGGGTGAAACGGTCTGCGCGCCGATCAAGAGGTTCTCGTTCGGCGCCTTCACGGGCAGGTCTTCCATGTACCTCTCTTCGCCGGGCCGGATACCGCCGTAGCGGCCGACACGCTCCAGCCGCCAAGGATTTTCACGTTCAACGACAAAGCAGACGGAATTGCCACTGAAGAAGCCGATGCTCACGCCCTTCTTCACCGCATCGATGCATGTGTCGTATTGCTTCCGCGTCCAGTACTCGTCGTGGCCGACGGAGAGGAACGCTTTCGCACGCGTGATGAAGTCGACCCCCCGGTCGTCGATGTCGTCGTTGGCGCAATAGGTGACGTCGTAACCTTGCTGTTCGATCCAGTGGGCAAAGGGGAACTCCCAGAGCAGAAACTCGCCACTGCCCAGCGAGAGGGCATGATCGACGACCTGCGGATACTTCGCGTACGGCCTGCTGAAGCTCACTTGCACGCCACTGACGAGAGGCTTCTTCGAAGGGTGGTCGTTGTCGTAAAGCGAGTGCGTCTCCGGCCACTTGTTGTAGGCTTGCCAGGTGTTCGTGCTGCACTGGAAGAGGAAGTCCGCCTTGCGATTGTCGCGAACGATGAAAATGACATAGCTCTGGTAACGGTGCTTCTCGGCGACGAGCTTGCCGAGGTACACACCGCTCGGCCAGTCGCTCGGGATGGCGATACCGACGCAGGGATCCCATTTGCACTCGCGCAGACGCTTCTCGCCGACCGGTGGGGTTTCCTGCGGCTTCCCGGCGAATGGGCCGAACGTCTGGATGTGTCGGCCGCCGAGGCCCTGGTAGTAGCCGAGGCGGTAGATTTCGATGCGGAACGGCGTGGCCGGCTGCGTGCTGACCTGGAACGAGAGAATGTCCCCGACCGTGACGCTGGTACGGTTGCAATATCCTTCGATGAGCGACGAGCGGTACTTGGCCTTCGCGTCGAACTTGGCATAGGTCAGTTGCCAGTCGGTCGTACCCGGTTTGGCGTTCTCCTCCTGAATGAGGTTCGGCTTGGCCGCCGAAGCGACGGACGGGAGCGAAGCCGCGGCAGCCGCGGCGAGGAGTTGTCGACGGTTGAAGGTGGGCATGGCGAGGCTCCGAAGGTTGATCGATGATACGCGACATCCGGTGAAAATGGAAACAGTTGCAACACCGTTCATGATGCTTCAACTTGTGGCTCTGCACTCATGACTGGATTTCAAAATGAATTGTGAGTCGCGAGTTCCGAGTGATGAGTACAGATCGGGGTCTGCCGGCTACAATTTCCCGGCTTGAAGACGGACGAGACGCCCCTGCTGCTATCCGACCTGCCGGCCCTGCTCCGAACGGCCGACGGCTGGGTGGGACTGCGCGCGGCACTCCGGCAACTCGAAAGCGGCACGATTGATGGAGCGTGGGGATCGTCGGCGTCGCTCGCGATCGCCGCGCTGGCTCAGGAGAAGCCCGCCGGCTTGCTGGTCGTCGTTCCCACGGTTGCCGAGGTAGGATCGGTGACCGAAGACCTCGCGAGTTTTCTCGGCCGCAAACCGTATCCGTTCCCCTCGTGGGAATCCTGGCCCGCACCGACGCATCAAGGCCGGCTCGCGCCTGAGACGGCCGAACGCCTTCGCATCCTCCAGAAACTTGGCACGGAAGAATCGCCGCCGTTCGTAATTACCTCGATGGCGGCCGTCGTGCAGCCCGTGCCTATCCGGACCGACCTCGCCAGTCGCGGGCGCTCGCTCACGCCGGGCGAAGTCGCCGACGTCGGCGAACTGATCGAATGGCTCGTCGCCAACGGCTACAAACGCGTCGAGGCCGTTGAGTATCCCGGCGAGTTTGCCAAGCGCGGCGGCATCCTCGATCTGTTTCCACCCGATACGCCGGATCCCGTCCGGCTCGAATTCTTTGGCGACGAACTCGAATCGATCCGCCTTTTCGCAGCCGGCTCCCAACGCAGTCTGGAGAAGAAGAAATCGGTAACGATTTTAGGTGTCGAGACGGGAACCGTTCGCGAACGGACGTCCTCGGGCTTCCTCACCGATTATCTGCCGGCCGATAGCTGGGTCGTGCTGCTCGAGCCGAACGACCTGAAGGAGCAGGGAAAATTCTTCTTCGAACGCGTCGCCGACCCCACCGGGCTTTTTACCGTTGAAGGGGTGTTCGCCCAACTCCTGAAGTTCCCGACGGTGACGCTGACCGCGATGCCGCGCGCGTCGGTCGAGGCCAGCGTCCACCTGCACGTGGAATCGGTCGAGCGGTTCAGTGGAAACGTCCAGCGCGTGCGGGACGAACTGGACGCCGTTGGAGCCGATGGTCAAGTCTTGATCGCGTGCCAGTCGGACGCCGAGGTCCATCGCCTCACGGAGGTGCTCAAATCCGGCAACCTCGCCCAGTCGCATCGGCTCGCGCTCGTCACGGGTCACGTCCGCACCGGCTTTCGTCTGGTGGGTCCGAACGTCGTCGTCCTGGGCAGCCACGAACTCTTCCATAAGGACCTGCTGCCGCCGGGCGTGAAAGCGCCCGCGTTGGCCAGTTCGCGGAAAATCGAATCGCGGGCGATCGACACCTTTCTCGACTTGAACGAAGGCGACTATGTCGTCCATGTCGCCCACGGTATCGCCCGCTTTCGCGGGATGAAGATACTGGAGAAGACTTCGGCGCTCCTGCATGCTCCGGAGGCGTATGCCGACGAACAGGAGCATGCCCGCGACGCCGTCGAGGAGAATCTGATCCTCGAATTCAAGGACGGTGTCTTCCTTTACGTGCCCGCGTCGCGGATCGACCTGATCCAGAAATACCTCGGCGGCACGCAGGCGGAGCCGCCGCTCTCGAAACTCGGCGGTGCGGCGTGGGGGAATCGGAAGAAGAAAATCTCCGACGCCCTGCGCGATGTCGCGGCCGAGATGATCCAGATCCAGGCGGTGCGCGCGGCGATGCCCGGCTACGCGTTCCCGAAGGATTCGGAATGGCAGAAGGAATTCGAGGCCGCATTCCCCTATCAGGAGACGCCGGACCAGCAGGCCGCCATCGACGAGGCCAAGGGGGACATGGAGAAGCCGAAGCCGATGGATCGCCTGATCTGCGGCGATGTCGGCTACGGCAAAACCGAGATCGCCATCCGGGCCGCATTCAAGGCGATCGACAACGGCAAACAGGTGGCGATCCTCGTCCCGACCACGATCCTCGCCGAGCAGCACTTTCGCACCTTCAAGCAGCGATTCGCCGAGTATCCGTTCGTCGTCGAGTGCTTGAGTCGTTTCCGCTCCGGGGCTCAGCAACGGGATATCGTGAAACGCATTTCGGCCGGTGAAGTCGATGTCGTCGTCGGCACGCATCGCGTCGTCGGCAACGACGTGAAGTTCCACGACCTCGGTCTCGTCGTCATCGACGAGGAACAGCGCTTCGGTGTCGAACACAAGGAGAAGCTGAAGCGTCTCCGGGCGATGGTGCATGTCCTGACGATGACGGCCACGCCGATCCCGCGGACGCTGCACGCCTCGCTGCTGGGCATCCGGGAAATCTCGAACCTCGAAACCCCGCCGCCCGACCGGCAGCCGGTCGAGACGCGGATCATCCGCTGGGACGACCAACTCATCCGCCACGCGATCTTGCGCGAGATGAATCGCGGCGGGCAGGTATATTTCGTTCACAACCGTGTCTTCGACATTCTCGATGTGGTGACGAAAGTGAAGTCGCTCGTGCCGGAAGCCCGCGTGGTCCACGGCCACGGACAGATGGACGAGCACCAACTCGAAAAAGCGATGGTCACGTTCCTAAATAAGGAAGCAGATATACTGGTGTCGACGACGATCATCGAGAGCGGCCTGGACATCCCGAACGCGAACACGATCTTCATCGACGACGCCGACATGTACGGCCTCGCGGACCTGCACCAACTTCGCGGCCGCGTCGGACGGACTAAGATCCGGGCGTCGGCCTATCTCATCGTCAATCCGATCAAGATGCTCACGCCGACAGCACAGAAACGGCTGAAGGCGATCGAGGAATTCACCGAACTCGGCTCCGGCTTCAAGATCGCCATGCGGGACTTGGAGATCCGTGGGGCCGGGAACATCCTCGGCAACGAGCAGAGCGGGCACATCGCCGCGCTGGGCTACGAGATGTACTGCTCGCTGCTGGAGAACGCGGTCCGGCAGTTGAAGAACCTGCCGCCAAAGGTGTCGGTTGAAGTGCACGTTGATCTCCCATGGCCGGCGTATCTGCCGCGGGACTACGTGCCGGGCCAGAAGTTGCGGATCGAGGTCTATCGACGCCTGGCACGACTGCGCGAGGTGAAGCAACTCGCCGACTTCCGCCAGGAATTGATCGATCGCTATGGACCGATCCCTGAGGAAACCGATTGGCTCCTCCGCACGACGGAGATCCGCCTGCTCTGCGTCCGCTGGCAGATCGGCAGCGTAAACCGCGACAATCGCGACCTCGTCTTCGGCTACAAGAACAAGGCCAAGGCCGAACAACTTGGGAAACTTTCGGGGGGGCGATTCAAGTTGGTCGATGAGAAGAGCTGCTATCTGCGGCTACGTGAAGAAGAGGATTCGGCGGAGGCGATGTACGCGCTACTCGTGCGCATCTTGAACGCAAAGTGACATACAATTTCATTGTTCGCCCGTCACACCAAGGATTTTCCCATGAAAAGTCTCGCTTCACTCGGCTGTCTGCTGCTTCTCACCCAATTCTCCACCGCCGAAATCAAAACGAAGGCGGTCGACTACACCGCCGACGGCGTCACCTGCAAGGGCTTCGTTGCATGGGACGACGCGATTCAAGGAAAGCGGCCGGGCGTTGTGGTCGTACACGAATGGTGGGGCCTCAACGAGGACGCGAAAAACCGCGCTAAGATGCTCGCCGGCCTCGGCTACGTCGCGCTCTGTGCCGACATGTACGGCGATGGCGCGCTCACCGAACACCCCTCCAAGGCCGGAGAGATGGCCAGCGCCGTGCGCAAGAACATCGACTCCTGGCGCGGCCGGGCGAAGGCCGCCATCGAAAAGCTCCAGTCGCACGAAAACGTCGAGAAGAACAAGATCGCCATCATGGGCTATTGCTTCGGTGGTTCGACTTCGCTCCAGATCGCGATGACCGGCCACCCCGATGTGAAGGCGGCGATCAGCTTTCACGGCGCCCTGCCGACGCCGACGGTCGAGGAAGCGAAGAAGATCCAGTGCAAGGTGCTGGTCTGCCACGGCGCGGACGACAGCTTCATCGAGGAGGAGACGATCGCAAAATTCAAGTCCGCTTTCAACGAGGCGAAGGTCGATTACACTTTCGAGAGCTACCCCGGCGCGAAGCATAGCTTCACCGTGAAGGGGATCGACGACAAGGCCGTGAAGGGGTTGGAGTATAACGCCGAGGCCGACAAGAAGTCGTGGGACTCGATGCAGAAGGTGTTGAAGGAGGCGTTCGGGAAGTGATTGTCGTCTGCCCACGCACGATCGATCGTGCGTGGGCTTCCCGTAAGTGGTGTTTCCATGCCCCGCATACTAATGTGTCCGCCGGATCACTACGGGATCGAGTACGAAATCAACCCGTGGATGAACCGCTCGCTCGGCGCGGTCCGCCAACTCGCGTTTCAGCAGTGGAGCACCCTGCGTGATACGCTTTCCGGTCTCGGCGCGACAATCGAACTCCTCGAACCGCAGCATGGCCTTCCGGACCTCGTCTTCACGGCGAACGCCGGGCTTATCTTCGGAAATCTCTTCCTCAGCAGTGCGTTCCGGCACGAAGTCCGTGCGAAGGAGTCGCCGGTCTTCGACGCCTGGTTCGACTCGCACGGCTTCACCGTCGAACATCTCCCGGACGGCATGTTCCACGAAGGGGCCGGCGACGCGCTCTTCTGCGGCGACATCCTCTTCGCCGGCTACCGCCAGCGATCGGACGCGAACGCCCACCAGTGGGTCGGCCAACGCTTCGGCTCGCGTGTCCTCCCGCTTGAACTGGTGAACCCGCGTTTCTATCACCTCGACACCTGCTTCTGCCCACTCTCGCCGACGGAGGCGATCTATTTCCCCGATGCCTTCGATCAGTACGGGCGCCGAGTTCTCGAAACCCACGTGCCGAATCTGATACCTGTCGTGGAAGACGAGGCCCATCGGTTCGGTTGCAATGCGGTCGTTGTCGGAAAGACCGTCGTTCACAACAGTCGATGTCCGACGTTGGCGGAATCGCTGATGTCAAGGGGTTACCGGTCGATCGAAGTGGAGTTGGACGAGTTCCTGAAGGCCGGCGGCAGTGCCAAGTGTCTTACGCTGCGGCTCGACGGCGAGGAAGCGGCCGGCTGGAAAAACTCTATAATCGCCGGATGACAACTGAGAATACACCGAATCCCAGACAGACGCTTTCGTACCTGCGCCGACTCTTCGCCGCTCACGGCCTCGAGGCCAAGAGCAAGCTCGGCCAGAACTTTCTCATCGACATCAACCTGATCGATCTGATTGTCCGCGCCGGCGAACTGACGAAGGAGGATAGCGTTCTGGAAGTCGGCACGGGAACCGGTTCGCTCACCGCCAAGCTCGCCGAGGCGGCCGGGCACGTCGTCACGGTCGAGATCGATTCGTCGATGGCGCCGGTGGCGCGCGAGGTCGTCGGCCCGCGGCCGAACGTCACGTTCCTCCACGGCGATTGCCTCGCGAAGAAGAGCGTGTTGAACCCGGACATGATGGCCGCGTGGGACGCGGTACCGGGGACGAAAAAGTTGATTGCGAACCTACCCTACGTCATCGCAACGCCGCTGATCGTGAATCTGCTGGTGGCACGGGCCGACATCGAGCGGATGGTGGTAATGGTGCAGTGGGAGATCGCCGAGCGGCTGAAGGCACTACCGAATACGAAGGACTACAACGCGCTTTCGGTCATCGTACAGTCAATCGCCGACGTTGAAACGGTTCGAAAAGTCGGGCCGACGAATTTCTATCCGCAGCCAAAGGTCGATTCGGCCATCGTGCTCATCAAGTCGAATCCGGAGAAGCGCAAACTCGTTGGCGATGTGGCGAAGTTCCGAGACTTTGCACGGAACCTGTATGTTCACCGGCGGAAGAACCTGCGCGGTGCACTCGCCGGATTTCCGACGGGGCGGATCGAAAAAAGCATCGTGGATGCGAAGCTGGAGGCGTTGGAAATCGACGGGAACGTGCGGGCGGAATCCCTGGACATCGCGACGCATCTGCGACTGTGTGAGGCCTTTGGTTAAAGCCCGCGGACTGTCGTCCGCGGGCTTCGCCCAAGATTACTTGATTTCCTTCACCTCGATCTTGCGGAACATCATGATCGAGCTAGGGTCGTGGCCCTGCAGCGCGAAGTGGCCTTTCTTGAACCACTTGTCGCCCGGGATCGTGTAGTCGACTTCGGTCTTGCCGTTGGTGATGATGGTGATCTTCGGGCCGTTCGCGATCACTTCCTGCGTGAACCATTCGTCGGGTTTGTGGTTGGCCTTGCGTACGAGATGCTTCTCGTCGCGGTCGATGCCGTTGGCGGGGTAGAGGCTGCCGGACTTCACGGCGTCGCCGTGCGTGGCGTTGATCTGGCACTCGTATCCCTTCGGGAATCCGGGGCCGAACTCGGTGCGGAAATATTGACCGCTGTTCCCCTTGTCGTTGATCTTTACTTCGATGCGGAAGTGGAAGTTCTCGTAATCGCCGCGCTCACTGAAGATATGGCTGGCCGGCCCGCCGCCGACGATCACGCCGTCGGTCACCTGCCAGAGGGTGATTTCCTTGCTTGGCGTTTCCTTGCCGTCCTTACCCTTCTTGGCTTTCGTCTTGCCGACGAAGGCGACGACCTTACCGTCGACTTCTTTTTTCGATACCGACTCGAACTCGCCGCTCGGAGGGTTCGGAATCTTCCAACCGGTGAGGTCCTTGCCATTGAAGAGTTGTACCCAGCCCTCTTCAGCTTTGCTCTCCTTCTTGTCCTGGGCAACGGCGAACGATGAGGCGGCCAAAAGGACGGCGAGGAGGAACCCGATGCGAATCCTGGTCATGGAGTGTGCTCCGAGGGGAGAAGTTTCGACACTGGTTTTGCGGCAGAAACTTGAGTTGGACTTATCAAATCCTATTAGATCGGGCCGGTGATGCCAGAACGAATACGCAAACCCCTTATGACCGGTCAGGAAAATGGGAAAAACGGTTTGATCGTGACGGGTTTGAGTTGTCGAATCTTTAGCGAATCCATAGCTTTTGCGATATCTGGAAATTCTGCACAGTCTGGGCAAGAAGTTTTTCGGTGTCGTCACGGATGACGGAGGAGTTTACCTGTCGCCCAGCCCCGCGTGGGGGATTCGGGCCAGTCCGATTACCCTCTGTCTCACGGAGTCTCTAATGAAATCCCGTTTGTTCCTGGCGTCCGTGCTCGGCGCCGCCGCGTGGCTGGCGACCGCTCCCGGTACGAGTTTCGCATTCGGCGGTAAATTCCGCAGCGGCTGTGGCGGCGAAGCCACGACCTGCGCGGCGGCGCCCGCCCCGTGCGGCAGCTGTGCAACTGTTTCGCCCTGCGCCGCGCCCGCAGCCCCGTGTGCCCCGGCGGCGCCCTGCGCCCCGGCCATGACGACCAAGGTCGTCACGAAGTACAAGACCGAGACCCACACCCGGCAAGTGCCCGTCCAGGTCCAAAAGACCACCTGGAAGGACGAGAAGTACAGCTGGGAGGAAAAGGTCGCCGAGATGGGGACCGAAAAGAAGAAGGTCACGGTCCACAAGAATGTGTGGAGCGACGAGCCTTACGAATACAAGGTCAACAAGTGTGTGACGGTTCAGGAACCGCGAACGGTGACCGAATGCAAGCAAGTCTGGAGCGACGAACCGTACACCTACACCGTGATGGTGCCGCATACGACGCAGGAAAAGCGGACCGTGACCGAGTGCAAGCGCGTGTGGGTCGATGAGCCGTACAGCTACACCGTGACGGTTCCGGTCACGACGCCGGAGAAGCGGACCGTCGTGGAATGCAAGCATGTCTGGACCGATGAGCCTTACACCTACACCGTTCAAGTACCGGTGCACTCGACGAAGGACGTTGTCCGCACGTGGTGGGAATGCGTGCCGAAGACCGTGACGGAAGAAGTGGCCGTCACCAAGACCGTACCGTGCGCCCCGGCGTGTGCCCCCGCCACGACCTGCGGCACCGCGACGGCGTGCGGCGGCTGCGCCCCGGCGGCGTCCTGCTCCCCGTGCGGCAAGTCCCGTGGCGGCCTGTTCGCCCGTCTCTGCGGCGGCGGCTCCTCTTCCGGTTGCGCCACCGCCTCCGCGTGTGCCCCGGTCTGTAACACCGTCACCGAAATGCAGACCGTCACCCGGACCGTCTACGAGAAGGTCGAGAAGAAGGAAACCGTCAAGGTTCCCGTGACCACCTGGACGACCGAGACCAAGACCGGCACCCGCAAGGTCTGCAAGGTCGTCGAGGAGAAGAAGGAAATCACCGTCAACGTGGTCACCTGCAAGACCGAGACCAAGACCGGCACCCGCAAGGTCTGCAAGGTCGTCGAGGAGAAGAAGGACGTGATGGTCAACGTCACGACCTGCAAGCCGGAAACCAAGACCGGCACCCGCAAGGTCTGCAAGGTCGTGCATGAGCCGAAGCAGGTCATGGTAAACGTGCAGAAGCTCGTTCAGGAAACTGTGAAGGCCACCCGCAAGGTCTGCAAGGTCGTGGCGGAAGAGCAGGAATTCACCGTGCCGACCTGCACCTGGAAGACTGTGAAGAAGGAAGGCGTTCGCAAGGTTGCCCACTGCGAAACCGTCACCGAAATGAAGACCGAAACCTACACGACCTGCACGCCCTACCAGGAGACCATTCAGGTTCCCTGCGGCTCGTCGTGCGACAGCGGATGCGCGACCAGCTGCGGCAAGGCTCGCGGCGGCCTGCTCCGCGGCCTCTTCGCGAAGAAGAGCTGCGGCGGCGGCTGCTAACCGAATTGTTTCCTTCGGGAACAAGTGAACCCGCGGGTCATCCTGCGGGTTCTTCGTTTATACGTCTTCAAGGTAGAACAACACGTCGCTCAGGTTCCCCGTCGCGGTCGCCAGATCGCCCCACCGGCGATCGGCGAGCGCCGCACGCACATCGTTCGCCAGCCGTTCCAGTTCCACCTTATCCGGATCCGCCGCCTTCGCGATGATCCGTTCGGCCTTCTCCAGCAAGGCCCGCGCCTGCACCGACTCCCGCTGGCCTTCTTGCGGGCCGGGGTCCAGCGCCGGCGAGTTCCCGAAGACGCGATTGACCTCTTCCACCGGCTCAAAGTCCGGTACGAATTCCGATGGCCCCCACAAGCGTTCCAACCGCTCTTTCGCCGCACCGCGTTCCTCGACCGCAAAGCGAGCCATCGCGTTCTCGATCGTAATCTGTTTCGTCAGGCCGGTCGATTTCTCGCGCGCCGTCACCTTCAGCACGCCATCGAGGTTCAGGTTCAGCTCGACGACGAGTTGGTTGCCCGCCGGCACGCGTGCCAGCCCCTCGATCGTGAACTTGCCGACGCGATGATTCCGTCGCACATCGGCGCTTTCGCCCTGGTACACTTCGATGTCCACGCGCGGCTGGTTGTCCGCGACGGTACAAAACACTTCACTTCGGATGGCGGGCAGCGGCGTATTCCGCTCCACGATCGGCGCGAAACGGAATTCGTTGGGCACGTAGGCGAAGTCAACTGGGCGTTCGAGAGTCTTGATTCCGAGGGAATGCGGCGTGATGTCCACCAGTACGGAATCCACCTTTTCCGCGCCCAGGATCGCCCCTTGGACGGCGGCACCCAGCGCCACGCAAAGGTCGGGATTGATCTCGCGGTGCGGCGGCTGGCCGAAGCGGTCTTCGAGCAGTTGGCCGACGAGCGGCGTCCGCGTACTGCCGCCGACGAGGACGACTCGCCCGATCTGCGACGCCGTTAGCCGAGCGTCGTCGAGCGCCTTCTGCACGCATTCCATGGTCTTGTTCAAGAGCGGACCGATCAGTTCTTCGAACTCGGATCGCTCGATCTCCACACTCAGGTGAAGCGGTACGCCGTCTTTCTCGGCGATGAATTCCTCTTCGATCCGGGCAAAGGGATGGTCGGAGAGTTTCTTCTTGGCGTCCTCGACGGCGCGGAGGAGCCGGGCGCGGGCCACGCGGTTCTCGCGCAGGTCCACGCCGAACGCGTCGCGGAAATCGTCGGCGACTCGCCCCAGGAGCAACTCGTCGAAGTCATCGCCGCCGAGCCGCGTGTCGCCGTGGCTGGCAAGCACCTCGTACACGCCCGCTTCGAGCTGAACGATCGACACGTCAAAGGTGCCGCCGCCGAGGTCGTACACCAGAAACCGTTCACGTTGCTCCTGATTGGGATCGTAAACCAGCGCCGCCGCCGTCGGTTCATTCAGAATGCGCACCACGTCCATCCCGGCGAGCGCCCCGGCCTCGCGCGTGGCCTGCCGCTGGGCGTCGTTGAAAAACGCCGGCACCGTCACCACCGCCTTGGAGACCGCACGGCCGAGATGTTTCTCAGCCCGTTCCTTGAGCGATCGCAGAATCATCGCTGAGATTTCCTGCGGAGAATACCGGGAGTCTCCCAACTCGACTTTCTCTTCCCCACCCATCTTTCGCTTGATCGATTTGATCGTGCGTTCCGGAGCGAGCACCCATTGGTTGCGGGCCGGCTTGCCGACGAGCAGCTTGCCGTCCTCGCCGAGGCCGACGATGGACGGAAGGATCGGATCTCCCGATTCGTCCGGCAGGACGATCGGCTGACCGTCGACGACGATGGCGACCTCGCTGTTCGTAGTGCCGAGGTCGATGCCGATGATTGGGTCCGTCATGGGAATCTCGCGGGGGACTCGTTCCGTTGATTAACCTATTTGGCGACCTTGACCTGTGCATAGCGAAACAAGCGGCCGTTCCAGTAATAGCCGTGGCGGAGAATTTCGACGACCGAGCCGGCCGCGTGGTCGTCGGATTCCACCGTGTCGACGACTTCCATGAGTTCAGGATCGAATGGACTGTTAAGACATTGGATCTGTTCAAGGTCGAGTTCGGGAAAGACTCGTTCGATTCGGCGGAGGCTCATCGCGTAGCCCTCGGCCGCGCCAGCACACCGCTCGCGGAGCTTGGCGTTCGCATCTTCGAGCGCCTTGCGGTAGGCCTGCAAGGCGGCCGCGTCGAACGATTCGGCGCCGAAGAGGCGGGCGAGGAACCCGGGGCTTGACGAGCAGGCCGTTGGCGGTTCGAACTCGTCCGTCGGCAGCTTCGCCTTCTCCATCTCTCGGTGGGCAATGCTCAGGGCATCGTGGACGTCGAGGATCATTTTCACGATCGGCTTGCCATGTTCCGGCTCCTCCGGCTCCACCTTTTGTAATTGAAGTTGTTGGAGGATGATATTCGATTGCTCGACCGCGGCGCGGGCCGCTTTCGTCTGCATGTTCACGTCGTGCCGCAGCGCCGTGAACTGAGCGACGAGCGCCTGCATGGACAGGACCTCGGCGAGAGGTACTGGCGCGGGCTCCTCCGGCAGTGCCCGCAACCAGGTCCGGAAATCGGATAGGATTCCTTCGATCCGTTCGTCGGTCATCGGCCGGACACTCCCGCCATGCGGAACAATTCGTTCAAGGTGATTCGACGCGTCGGACCGGACCGGATCGCGGTATCGATCAATTCGTCGATGGTTTCATCGTCCGCACCACCGAAGAGTCGGTGTTCGGCGCGGGCGTCGAGATCCTTCAGTTTGTCGTAGGCAGCGCGCACCGCCGCGGATTTCTCGGGATGCTGTTCGGGCGGGAACTCGCGCGTCAGTTGCAGGTAGCGCGCACGCACGGCCGCGTCGTCGGCGTCCGGTGACAGCCCAAGTACGGCATAAGGATTCGCCATCAGTCGTCGTCTCCGTCGAAGGGGTCGCCACGGAACGGACCGCCAAACAGGAACCGACCGCCAAACGGATCCAGCGTAGCCTGGATTTTCTTGATCGCATCAAGGATCTCGGAACGGTCGGGTCGGTCGCAGTCTTCGGCAAGCCGGCGAGCCAGGGACAGTTTGCCCAGCATCGTTCCCGTCGGACGGCGCCCCGGTGATTTCAAAACGTTTGCTTGGATTTCGATGAAGGGAATCACCGGCGATTTCGGGAATCGCTTGGCCAGTCGGGGGGCCATGGTCGAAACGGTCTTGTAGTTCTTGCGGTTCATCAAGGTGCGCAAGACGGATTCGAATTCGGTTTCGCTGGATTCGGAAACCACCGACCTCTCGACCAATGCGAGAATCTTCTTGTCCAACGTGGCACGACCACGGAAGTCCACACGTTCAAAGTCCAAATCGATTATCGCGTTCAAGAGCGACTGGGCTTCGCTCGCGGTCGGTTCGGCGTTCGCGAGTGCATTCCGGAGTCGTTGATCCGCCGACTTTCGCTGAGCTGGTTTCAATCCCGCGAGTTGGCCCATTACGGAGAGGTACAACGCAGCCGCCGGTCCGAGATTGGGCTGCCCGACCAATTGCGCTTCCAACATTTCCGCTTCGGCCGATTGTTTTCGTGATCGCGCCAGGATGGCCCTCAGGGATCCGAACGCAGCCGGGTAGCGGGCTTCCCGCGACGGCCCCGCTTCCGCGAGAGTGCGTTCGCAGGAATCGTTAGCGCCCTGGAACAAGTGCCCCCGCGCCGCGGCCATATAGGCCTGAATCAGCTCATGCTCGATTTCCGAATCCATCGGATTCACGGCAGATGCCCGCTTCGCAATCGCCAACCTCTCGACAGACCGGCCTTGTTCGCGGAGCGCATCCATTAAACGTTCCAGCAGATCCAGTTCATCCGGTTGCCGTGCAAGGAAGTCGGTCGCGACGCGTTCGGCGGCGGCCCACCGTTGCGATCGCATCAGTCGATCAAAAAGGAGACAAGCAGCCTCCGACCTGTCGGGCGCGAGTTCCAAACTCTTGCGGTAATAGTCGTCCGGATTGCCGAAGTTCGATGGTTCGAGTGGTTCGCCGAGCATTTTCGCCATGGCGCGGCGGAGTTCGGCCGGCGCTTCGTCGGCGATTTTCAGGTCCTCGATCAGCCGGCCGATCCGCTGGAGCACGATTGCACGTGCCCGTGCTAACAGGTCCGGCGGCCAGCCCGCCGGCGCGGTCGCGAGCCATTGTTCGTACGAGATCCAGTATTCGATGGCGAATTGGTCTTCGCCCGTGGCCTCGCAGGCCAGCGCGCGCAGGCGATCATAATTGGGGTCGTCCGCGGGAGCCGGGAATTGACTACGGTACGACTCGAGATCGGGCGGGCGACCCTGTCGAACGATGATATGGTACAGCGCGGATGCGAGCCGCGGCACACAGGACGGTTGAATGGCGCGGAGTTTGGGCAACAGACTCGCCACGGGCTTCCAAATCGGCGTGAGGTCCTGATCCCGACCGGTGTGCTTTTGGATTTCCCGAAGTTCTCCGGCGAGACCGCCGCTGAAAACGTTTTCCGTCGCTCGGTCGAATTCCGTAGCCCGATCGGCTGGCAGCGACCGGCGGAATTCGGGATCGATACGGCAGCGAAGCGGAGCCGCAAGTAGGTTCGCGAGCCCTTCGGCGGGCATCCGCTGCCAGTTTTCGATGGCGCGGGCGGCGTCGTTGGTGGAGTAGGCCAGAAGCCCGCGCAGGAAAAGCTTCCAGGAAAGGAACGATGAAGTCAGTCCGATCTTGCCGAGCGCGTTGCGAACCGCATCGTCGCGTCCGGCCTCGTAGTCCCGGAAAGCGGCCTGCACGATCGCGAAGTCAGCCTTGATCTCCGCCGGCGCGCCGTCCGCCCGGTTCCGCCGCATGCACAGATCCGCAATGTGCATCCGTGTCGCGGGAACATCGGCGAGCGCAAGCGCCTTGGCAAACTCGCCGCACCGCGCGAGTGTCGCCGCTACGGCGGGTCGTTGGGATTCGTGCGATTGGGCGAACAACTCCGCGAGCCGGATCGTTTCGGTTGCCGATTTCACTTTCCCTTGCCGCAAGTAACCATCGACGCAAAGTGTGAGCGTCCGGGTATAACAAGCCAAGTGCGAAACGGACGGTTCAGCCTCGACCAATCGGGCCGCCAGACTCAACGCTTTCGAATAATCGGTCTTTTTGAGTTCCGCTTCGACCGACTGAACGGTTATTCGCGGCACCACGGCAGTCGGTCGCTTGCGGGCCACGGCATTCCTCCCGATTCGTATGCCAGTACTATAAGTGCAAACGAACCCCCGACCATCCAACGGGATCCATACCCGCTTATGAGCGAACGCTGCGCTTTTTTGCTCTCCCCGTATCGACCGCCGACATCGTACCCGGTCACGCTCAATGCCAACGAGTGCGCCGCGTGGATCAACGGTTATGTCGCGCTTTGGCACCCCGCCGTGCTCGCACGCCTCGTAGGTCCGCCGCTTCCCGCCTCCGTCTACGACCACGACCAACCGGGCGAGGGTTGCGTCTTCGTGGTCCCCGAAGGGCCCGCCGTTTATCAGGCCGACGACTGGCTCGACCGTGTGAAAGCGGCGAATGCAATCGCATTCGCTTCCTCCGAAAGCCGGTCCCGGACTTATGAAAACCTGAAGGACGCACTTGTCGCGGTCGACGGCTGGCGCGACGTCGACGCCGATCTCGTCCGTCTCTTCGCCGGACTGGGCTTCGGCTATCTCGTGGTCGATACGCTTTTCGAAGCCATGAACCACGAGAAGTTGCTGGATGCCGTCGGGTTCTGGAAGAACGTATCCGAAGCCGCCGCACGGGTCGACGAACCCGTCGAGTGTCGCCGTCTGCTCAAGGACGCGGCGGAGAAGCTACGGACCGCGCGCGAGGGCGCGCACAGCGGCGAGATCTTCCTGCTCGAGTGGATTCTCCCCGACCCTGCGAATCTCGGTGCGCCGTGGCCGGCGTGCATCGCCGCCAGAAGCCCGGCGACCGTAATCGTCGATGGATCCACCCTCCGTCGGTTGAAAGACGAGCAACCGGAACGTTTCGCGGAACTGAAAGGCGGCCTTCCCACCGACTTGCCGTCGACGTTTGAAATCTGCGTCGGCGCGGAACGCGAACGCGAAGACGCGTTACTGCCGATCGAATCGCAACTCTGGAACCTCCGTGCCGGCCACGCGGCCGCCCGGAAACTCCTTGGCATCGAACCGTCGGTTTTCGCCCGCCGCACCTCGGCATTCCACCCGCAACTCCCTTCGTGGCTTTCGCTCGCCGGCTACCGCCATGGCATCGCCACAAGCCTCGACGGTGCCTCCGTGCCGACTCGCTATTCCTCGGTGGTCGGCTGGCCGGGACCCGACGGCAAGTCGATCGACGTCTTCACACGAGATCCCCTGCCCGCCGGCGATCCACAAACCTTCTTCAACCTCGCATATCACCTGCACCAGGCGATCACTCACGATTCCACGCCCACTCTGACGCTGCTGCACAAATGCGAGCCGGGCGAGGGCTATGCCGATTTCCTCGCGCTGTCGGAACTCGCCAGCGTCATTGGCGAGCCGGCGACCATGAGCCGATACTTCTCCGAGACGCACGCGGGGGATTACACCGGTGTGGCGAGCGCCGACGAATTCTTCTCCGACTATCTCGACGACCGCGTGACGAACCGCCACCGCCCCGACACCGTCGGCGGCTTCGCCAAGCACGCCCGGATGCGCCGCCGAGTAGATGCGGCCTTTGCACTCGCCGCCCTGCACCGCTCGCTCAATCCGGTGACGCCGGGCGAACTCGACCGTCTCGTACAACTCCAGGAGCTTGAACGGGAGATCGAAACGCGAGGCCCGGACCCCGGCGCGGAGGGGCTGCCGGACGAAGCGGCCGACCGATTGAACACACTGGAAACCGCCATCGCCCGACCGCTCGCCGAGCGACTGCAAGTGCGGGCCATCGAGAACCAGCCAGGTCACATGATCCTGAATTCCTGCGGATTCACCCGTCGAGTCCTTGTGGAATTGACGAACCAGCCTGGCCCGATCCCCGTCGAAGGTCCCGTGAAGTCGTGCGAATTCGCCGATGGCACGCTTCGCGCGGTCGTCGAAGTCCCCGGCCTTGGATTCGCGTGGATCCCCCGCGGTTCTCCTTCGACGCCCCAGTTCAAGACCAAAATCAAAACAGCCGAACTCACGACCGTACGCAACGAATTCTTCGAAGCCGAACTTGACCCCGCCACCGGCGGCCTACGCGCCTTCCGCGACATGAAGACGCGCATCAACCGCCTCGGGCAGTACCTCGTCTACAACCCCGGCAGCAAGGTGGTCGCCACGAGCGTACAGGTGACGAATACCGGTCCCGCCTTGGGTGAAGTCACCGCCATCGGACGTATCGAGAACGAGCATGGCGAGACCCTCGCCGAATTCCGCCAGCGCATCCGCGCGTGGATCGGACGCCCCGCCTTGGAACTGTCGATCGAGATCACGCCGAAACACCAACCGGCCGGCTACCCGTGGCACGCCTATTTCGCCGGTCGTTTTGGCTGGCGCGACGACCGCGCCGCCACATTCCGCGGCGTCAACGGAGCGAATTCCCAATCCACGCACGCCCGGCCCGTCACGCCCGACTACCTCGAATTCCGACTCGGCAAGGAACGCACGTTCCTCTTCACCGGCGGACTGCCGTTCGTCCAGCGACACGGATCGCGCATGATGGACGTCGTCCTCGTTCCCGAAGGCGAAACGACCACGCGGTTCGAACTGCTCCTCGCCTTCGACCGCGAACATCCGATGCAAACCGCCACCGGTTGGACGCTCCCGCCGACGGTCGTCGAAACCGCGAAGGGACCGCCGCACATCGGCGCGTCGGGCTGGCTCGGCAACCTCGACCTGCCCAGCCTGCTGCTCACTTCGCTCCGACCCGTCGGCGAATCGCGGACCGTGGAGGCAAGAGTCATCGAAACCGCCGGATTCGCCGGCTCCGCCGAGCTCCGCTTCGCGCGCGACCCGGCCTCGGCGAAACTCGTCGACCTCATGGGAGAACCGCTGCAGGACCTTACCCTGCTCGAAGGCGCGATCCCGCTGGAATTTTCGGCCGGCGAACTCCTCACCGTCCGCGCGGAGTTCGCATGACGCCCTGGACCGCGCCGCCCGGCACCCACGCGCTCATCTTCGACTGCGATGGCACACTCGCCGACACCATGCCGGTCCACTTCAAAGCGTGGACCGCGATGCTCGGCCGGCACGGCTTCGCCTTCCCGGAGAAACGCTTCTACGAACTGGGCGGTGTGCCGACGAAACAGATCATCCGCATCCTGTCCGCCGAGCAGGGCATCCCGTTCGGCGATCTCGACGCGATGGTGCGCGAGAAGGAAGCGTTGTTCCTGACGATGATCGAAGACGTGAAGCCGGTGCAAGTGGTATACGACATTGCCCGCGATCACCGGCATGTGCTGCCGATGGCCGTTGCGAGCGGCGGCTACCGCGAGGTGGTGGAGCGGACGTTGAAATTCATCGGCGTGGACGAGTGGTTTCACACGGTGGTGTGCGCCGAGGACACGGCCCGCCACAAGCCGGAGCCGGACGTGTTCCTCGAAGCGGCACGGCGAATGTGGGTGCGGCCGGAGCTTTGCGTGGTGTTCGAAGATACCGATATCGGGCTGGAAGCCGCTCGGCGGGCGGGAATGCAAGGGGTCGATGTACGCGGGTGGTACAATCCCTAATTCAACGAACAATTCAGACGGTCATCGCCACTACTTGGCACGAATCAATCCGTCCGTCGGGCTGCTCGCGTTTGCGTAGAGCTTTTTCGGGATGCGGCCCGCGAGGTACGCCAACCGCCCGGCGTCGGTAGCGTAACGCATCGCCCAGGCCATGCGCAGCGGGTCGGCGGCGCTCGCGATGGCGGTGTTCAGCAGCACACCGTCGCAGCCGAGTTCCATCGCGACGGAGACGTCGCTCGCCGTGCCGACGCCGGCGTCCACGATCACCGGATACTCGGGGTCGCCATCTTTCAAATACTCCAGACAGATGCGGATGTTGTTCGGGTTCAGGATGCCCTGACCGGAGCCGATGGGGCTGCCCGCCGGCATCACGCTCGCGGCCCCGGCGTTCTTCAGCCGCTTCGCCAGCACCGGGTCGTCGCTCGTGTAGACCAGCACCGTGAACCCTTCCTTCACCAGTTGCTCGGTCGCCTTCAGCGTATCCACCGGGTCCGGCAGCAGCGTCTTCTTGTCCGCGAGGCACTCGAGCTTCACCCAGTCGGCGCCGGGGTTCTCGAGGTTCGTGAGCAGCTCGCGCGCGAGCCGGGCGTGGCGGATCGCGTCGTCGGCACTGAAGCAGCCGGCCGTGTTCGGCAGGATCGTCAGACGCTTCAGGTCGAGGAAGTCGAGCAGGTTCTTGCCGTCCTTGTCGATGAGCCGTTCGCGCCGCACGGCCACGGTCGTCACTTCGCAGCCGCTTGCGTCCATGCACTCCTGCATGAGTTCGTGGCTCGCATACTTGCCGGTCCCCGTGAAGAGCCGGGAGCGGAACGTGAACTTGCCGACCTTGAGCGGCTTGTCCATTGGTGGATCGAGCGCCGGCGACCCGCCGCCGACGAGCGTGACGATCTCGACGGCGTCGCCGTCGCGCAGCTCCGTCGTCGGGTGCTCCGCCCGCGGCACGACGTTGAGGTTCACCTCGACCGCCAGCTTCTTCGGATCGCGGCCGAGCTCGGCGAGGAGATTCGCGACGGTCAGCGGTTGGGCGAAGGAGCGGCGTTCCGCGTTCACGGTGATGGTCGGCATGGTGCGCATCCGGTCGGAGATACGTTCAGGATACCGGTTCGCCCGGATGCCGGAAACTTCGGAGTGGGTCCGCCGTCCCCGCGCCACCCCTCCGCGGACCCACACTTTTTTCCGGACCCACTCTGGCCCGACACGCCTTGGGGCGATTTCATGGCGATCCGACGAAATCAGGACACGTCGGATGTCCGCAAAATGACACAACGGACTGTTTCAGACTGATTCAATTTCCCGAAACGGACCAGTTCGCGAAACGGACACAAACTCCGAAACGGAAATGCCCGATCGACGTAAACCGCTGGGCATTCATGCTTTAATTTGAAGGCCTGCTTTCTTTCCATCGTTTGACTTCTCGATTGGCATCCCGCGTGCAAGTAAACCCGTCGGCGACGCGGTATGCGAGTCCCGCCCGCCACGACCGGAGAAATCCGGCCGCTCCCCTCAATCCAGTGGGCGAGAGACTAGCCGGGTATGCGAGTCCCCGGCCGAATCTCTCGCCCCACTTCTTTTTACCCCCGCAGTTCTGCCCGATTCGTCTCCGCCGCCAACGACACGGCCACGATGGTGATCGCCGCCAAGCCAATCATGTAGACCGCGACCGGCCACGGGTCGTTGGCCGTGAACGCGAGCAGCGCCGTCGCCACCAGCGGCGCGATCCCGCCGGAGAACGGCGCGGCCAACTGGTAGCCGAGCGAGGCCCCGGTGTAGCGGACGCGCGTGCCGAAGAGTTCGGACAGGAACGCCGCCTGCGGGCCGTACATCGCGGCGTGGCCGACGAGGCCGAAGACGACCGCGAACGTGACGGCGGCGGTCGACTTCATCGCGAGGAGTTCGAAGAACGGGAACGCGAAGGCCGCCATGAAGAGCGCGCCGCCGAGGTAGACCGGCCGTCGGCCGATGCGATCCGATAGCAGTCCGAACAACGGCGTCGCGAAGGTGTGGACGATGGCGGCCAGTACGATGGCGTTCAGCATGACCGCTTGCGGAATCTTCAACTGCTGCGTCGCGTAGCTCAGCCCGAAGACGGAGATGAAGTAAAAGTACGCATTCTCGGCCATCCGCGCCCCCATCGCCAGCAGCACGTTGCGGGGATGCTGGCGGAAGACCTCGACGATCGGCGGTCTCTCGCTCGGCGCGGCCCGCATCGCTTCCTCGAAGAGCGGGCTTTCGATCACCTTCAACCGGATGAAATAGCCGACGCCGGTGAGGACGATGCCGAGCAGGAACGGGATGCGCCAGCCCCACGAGAGGAACTGTTCCTCCGGCAGCATCGCCACCGATTGGAACGCGACCGTCGCGAGGAGCAATCCCACCGGCGAGCCGGACTGGACCCAGCTGGCGTAGTAGCCGCGCCGGGACTTCGCGCCGTGTTCGACGACCATCAGCACCGCGCCGGCCCACTCGCCGCCGACGCCGAAGCCCTGCACGAATCGCAATAGCACGAGCAGGATCGGCGCGGCGATGCCGATGGACTCGTACGTCGGCAGCAATCCGATGGCGAAGGTGCTGAGGCCGACGAGCATGAGCGTGACGATGAGCATCGACTTCCGCCCGAGCCGGTCGCCGTAGTGCCCGAAGACGATGCCGCCGAGCGGCCGGGCGAGGAAACCAACGGCGTAGGTAGCGAACGCGGCCATGGTGCCGGTGAGCGGGTCGACGGTCGGGAAGAAGAGCTTGTTGAAGACGAGCGCCGCGGCGGTGCCGTAGAGGAAGAAGTCGTACCACTCGATGGCCGTGCCGATGAAGCTGGCCGCGACGACGGTGCGGAGGGAGGTGGGCGATTGCGACATAAGCGGCATACTCTTGGCGAGCGGGGGGCGTCAGCCCCCTGATTCTGAATCAGCTATACGAGAATCAGGGGGCTAACGCCCCCCGCTCGCCCAAACCGCTACCGACCCCGCCTGAACCAACGGGCGGCACGGGTGAGGAGGCTCGGCCGGGGAGGCCGTTCGCGCTCCTCCTGCGGATACGGCGGCACGGCCAGTTCCGCCGGCGGCGGCAATCCCGCGAGTTGATAGTAGCGCACGAGGTGCTTCAGCTTTGCCGACGGCACGCGCGCCTGCTGCCCCGCGTCGAGCGTGATCGGCACCACGCGCCACTCGTCCTTCAGAATCGTTTCGGCCCAGCCCTTCACCAGCGGCCACATCCCCAGCGGGTCGATGCAGCAATGCGATGCGTTCCCGGGTAGTCGCTGGATTTCCACGAGAAGGACCGGGTTCAATTCCCCTTCCAGGATGTACACGGCGCTGGAGACGAGTTCGCGGAATTCGAAGATCGGCGCGTCCGTCGCGAGTCGGAGGATCGGCACTGCCGAGTGGGACGTTCGAAACGAACGGCCGATGATCCGGACCTTGTCGAAGAGTTCGCCGACGGATGAGACGCCAGTGCGGTAGTCCAGAATCTTGAGATGGTTCAGGTTCCAGTTCCGCCAGTTCACGTCGATCGGCGCCGGCAAATCGGCATCGACATGGACCACGAGGTGGTCGATCGGTCCGACGTGCGTCGGCAGTTCCGGCATGTCATTGATCGAATGCGCATCCACTTCCAGCGTGGATGCGAAACCCCGCCGGTAACTCCAGCCGAGGAGATCGTGACCGAAACGGATTTTCGGATATCGATCGACGAGCCGTTGGCGGAGTTGGTCATCCCACCGTTCGCGATGCTCGGCCAGCAGCGCTTCGACTTGATCGGGATTCGCGCCCGAACATTGCATCCGGATGAACTCGGCCCGTGCTTCGTCGCCACGTTCTTCGATGAAGTCGGCGTACACCAACCGCGGCACGTCGTCGGCCGGCGCGGCGCGGATCGCCTGCAACAGAGCGAACTCGTCGGGGCACATGCCGACAGAATAGCCGGCGGGGACGAACTGTCACTGCAGCCGCGACTGGGACGGTTCGAATAGAATTCGTGACAAGGAGGCGGCTCGATGAAAATCTATGTGACGCAAATCTACATCGAAGTTGGAGCCACTTTTCCTTTCGGGCATCTCTTCCAACAGCGGATTCATCGAGAATTGACCCAAGCGACGGTACCATCTCAATTATTTCTCGATAAATACGGGGATAATTACACATTAATCTTCAGGATGAGCGCCAAGTTCTCGATTGCAGAAAACGAAATTCGAGGACCGACGAACTACAAGAAAAGTAAGCAGGTCGAGTATTCGATTTTCCTTCCGTACGATCGAATCGCGAGCGAGAAAGAGCCGAACAAATCGGCACTCCTTCACTTGTTTCAAGGCATCCGAAGCGTGCTCGAAAAGCTTGAGATCGACACGGCCGAAATCGAACGGCGCGAAACGAATTGGATTGCAGAGTTCTGTTCAGAGCCCACGATGTTCCAAGACTCCGAGCCGTGAATCGGATAATTTGATCGCTACGTGAGAACGAATTGGATTGCAGAGTTCTGTTCAGAGCCCACGATGTTCCAAGACTCCGAGCCGTGAATCGGATAATTTGATCGCTACGTGAGGCGGATTACTGCCAACCGCGGCGGCGGAAGAGCCAGCCGGCGACCGTGAGCCAAATGGCGGCGAGGCCCATTGCTGCGAGGAGGTGCAACCAGTGGTCGCTCTGCACCGAGCCGGAGAGGGCGGCGTGCAGCACGCGCGGGACGTGGTATTCGAGGGCGAAGTTCGAGATGACCGGGATGCCGTTGGTCGAAGCGATGATGAGAATCATCGACACCGAGAGCAGGTAGCACATCGCGCCCATGAAGGCGGCGCGCTGCGTCTTCGCGAGCGTGGCGATCGTCATGCCGATGCCGAGGAATCCGCCGGCGACGGTGAACAGGCCCATCCAGAAGAAGAGCGTCGAGAGGACGGCGGGCTTGTAGATGCCGGCGATGACGGCGGCGAGCGCCCCGCCCATGACGGGATAGAAGAGAAACTTCGCGAGCAGGATCTCGAACGGCGACGCCGGCGAGAGCGCCTGCGCGAGCAGCACGCCGCGCTCGCGCTCCTCGCAGTTGAGCGTCGGCAGCAGGTAGACGCACGAGAAGTAGAGCGCGAACACGACGAGCGCCGTGGCGATGGCGGAGCGCAGTTCCAGCACCTGCCCGCCGAGTCCGCGGCGATCGATCTCCACCGCCGGAACAATGTCCGCACCGGGCTTCGCCTCCTCCACATCCTGCTGCAGCCGGGCGAAGGAATCGCGTACGGCCCAGAGGTCGTCGTCGTCCGCGCCGGTGGTGCGGATGGCGGGTTTCCTCACGCCGAGCGATTGCAGTTTCCGTTCGGCGATCAATTGCAGGCCATCGCGCAGCTCGCGCCAGAGCCAGGCTTCGTACGGAGCCATCGCGGCCACGGCACCGGGCGGATGGAAGATCTCGACGCGCAGGCGGCGCGATCCGTCGACGACCGGCGCAGTGATGCGGATGCTGGCGGTGCCGGGCGAGTATTCGAGGCCCGACTGGATGCGGTCCGGGGCGAGGTTGCGGAAGCGGACGTGCGGAGCGAGTTCGGACGGCAGCGTTTGCTCCAGATGATCGAGCAGGGGCGAGATCAGCTCACCGTCTTCGCCGGTGTAGTACAGGAAGCAATGGTGGACGCCGCCGACAAGCCCGGTGCCGCCTTCGTCCGCGGAACTGCCGCCGGCGCCGAGGCCGGCGGGATTGAAGACCGAGAGCAGGAGTGCGGCGACGACGAGGAGCAGGCCGAGCGCGATGCCGCCGCGGTTCGCGATGTGCCGCCGCAGTTCCTTGCCCACCAGTGCCCGCAGGATGTGCAGTCGCATCAGTCGAAGGCCTGCCCGGTGAGCTTGAGGAAGGTGGCGTGGAAGTCGAACTCCCGTGTCCGCAGGCTTGCCGTTGCGCCGGATCGCACGAGTTCCGCGAGCTTCGCCCGTTCCGGCTCGCGGTCCATGTTGATGGTCATCCGCTCGCCCGTCGTTAATATCGCGTCGGTCTTTCGCTCGGTGTGTTGTTGTTTCAGATTCATCGGCGAGTCGAGCGCGACGAGTTTCCCCTTGCAGACGATGCCCACGCGATCGCAGATCTTTTCGACTTCGTCCATGTCATGGGTCGTGAGCACGACGGTCGCGCCATCCTCCACTCGCTCGCGGAGGATGCGGTGAACCACTTCGGCGGAGTGGATGTCGAGGTTGGCGGTCGGTTCGTCGAGGTAGAGCACGCGGGGCTCGTGGAGCAGTGCGCGGGCGAGCAGGAGTTTGCGGCGCATGCCGAGCGAGTAACCGCGGACGACCGTGTCGCCGGCGTCGTCCAGTTCCACCATCTTCAGGCACTCGTTCACGCGCAACCGGGGCACGGCGTAGAGATCGGCGAAGAACTCGAGGTTGCGCCGGCCGGTGAACTCCTCGAAGTGGTTCTCGCGGTCCGGCACGTAGCCGAAGAGTGGTTTGATGGCGGCCCACTCGCGCACCACGTCCTTGCCGAGCACGGCCACGCGGCCCGCCGTCGGCCGGCGCTGACCGATCAAGACCCGGATGGTCGTGGACTTGCCCGCCCCGTTCGGGCCGAGCAGGCCGAAGAGTTCCCCCTTGCGGATGTCCAGGTCCAGCCCGTCGACGGCCGTGAACCGACCGTAGCACACGCGCAATCCCTGGATGCTGATGGCCGCGTCGGTCATGTCAGGCGATTCGCGCTCGGAGTTCCGGACGAGTTTAGAACCAAGTCGGACCAATTCAAAATTCGAAATGAAAAATGCAAAATGGGCCGGCTTATTTTGCATTTCCCGCTCATTCGAACTCCAGTTCGCCACCGCGCTTCACGTTGAAGTATTTCGCGTTGGGGTGGTGGAACACGATCGCTGTCGTGCTTTGTTCCGGTTCCAGCAGGAACTGCTCCGTCAGCGTGATGCCGACGCGAGTCGGGTCGATCAGCTTGAACAGGCCAGTCTGGTCGTCGAGGTTCGGGCAGGCCGGGTAGCCGAAGGCGTAGCGGCGGCCGCGGTAGTGGCCCTTGAAGAGCTTCTGGATCGTCGGCGAGTCCTGCGAACCGATGCCCCACTCGGCGCGCATCCGCTTGTGGAAGAACTCGGCGAACGCCTCGGCCGCCTCGACGCCGAGGCCGTGCAGGAAGAGGTAGTCCTGGTACTTGTTCGCCGCCCGAAGTTCATTGCAGACGCGTGTCACTTCCGGACCGACCGTCACGGCCATGAAGCCGACGTAGTCGATGGGTGTTCCCGGAACATCCGAATTGAGCGGTTCGATGAAATCGCTCAGACAGAGGTAATCGCCGTATTCCTGACGCGGGAAGGTGAACCGCTGGCGGACCGTGTGGCCGTCCTCGGCATAGACCGTGAGGACCTGTCCGTCGGAAGATGCGGGGAAAAAGCCGTAGGTCGCCTTAGGCCGCAGGATGTTCTCGGAGAGGCACATCGCCTTCAGCCGCTCAAGCGCCGGCCGCGCCGTCGTTTCGATCTGCTGTGCGTACACCTTCGGATCGACGCCACCCTTCACGAAGCCCCACTGAGTGCTGAACAGCGTCAGCTCGTTCAGGTAGCGGAACACCGCCGACATCGGGATGCCTTCGACGACGCGCGATCCGAGGAACGGCGGCTTTGGCACGTCCGGCGATCGCGGCAGGTTCGGCGCGCGCGGCGGGAGATCGAGCGGTACGGAAGGCGACACCTTTTCGACCGTGACGCGCGTTCCGATACCGGCCGAGGACTTCGCATTCGCCGATTGCACCATGCCCTTGAGGGCGACGCTGCCGACGCTCGCGATCTTCTTCCGCGCGACGATGTCGTCCATGATGCGCAGGCCGTCGAAGGCGTCTTCGCCGTAATAGAGCGGGCCGCGGTAGATCTCGCGCAGGTCCTGCTCGACGTATCGGCGGTTCAGCGCCGCGCCGCCGAGGATGACCGGTGGGTTCAGGCCGCGCTCGTTCAGAGTGACGAGGTCTTCCTTCATGATGACCGTCGACTTCACCAGCAAGCCGCTCATGCCGATGGCGTCGGCGTCGGACTTCTGGAACTCGGAGATCATCGCGTCCACCGGCTGCTTGATGCCGATGTTGTAGACCTTATAGCCGTTGTTCGTGAGGATGATGTCGACGAGGTTCTTGCCGATATCGTGGACGTCCCCCTTCACGGTGGCGAGGACGATCTTCCCCTTCTCCTGGCCCTCGACCTTCTCCATGAACGGCTCGAGATACGCGACGGCGGCCTTCATCACCTCGGCCGATTGCAGCACGAACGGGAGCTGCATCTGCCCGCTGCCGAACAGCTCGCCGACGACTTTCATGCCGTCGAGCAGGATCTTGTTGATGATGTCGATGGGGGAATACTTCGCCCGCGCGAGGTCCAGGTCGGCGACGAGGGAATCACGGCGGCCCTGAATGATCGCCTGCTTCAGCCGCTCCTCGACGCTCTCGCCGAGCGACTGGGCTTCCTTCTTCACGCCCTTCTTGTCCGCGTAGTGCTCGATGAGCATCTGCAGCGGGTCCTCGACGCAGTTCCCGGCCGCGTCAAAGACTCGCTCGTCGAAGAGCAGCCGCCGGCAGAGTTCCTTCCCCTTCTCGTCGATGCTCGCGAGCGGCATGATCTTGGCCGCGTGCAGGATCGCCGAGTCGAGGCCGTACTCGATGGCGTAATGCAGGTAGACGGAATTCAGCACCTGTCGCGTGTACGGGTTCAGGCCGAAGGAGCAGTTCGACAGGCCGAGGTGCGTGAGGGCGCCCGGCAGGTTCTGCTTGATGAGCCGAATCGATTCGAACGTCGCGATCGCGCTCTTGCGCGTCTGTTCCTGGCCCGTTGACAGCGGGAAGACGAGCGTGTCGAACATGAGATCCGTCGGCGGGATGCCGTACTCGTGCACGACGATGTCGTACATCCGCTTCGCGACTTCGAACTTCCACTCGGCGGTGTCGGCCTGGCCCTTCTCGTCAATCGTGAGTGCCACGAGACCGGCGCCGTACTTCTTCGCGAGCTTCGTCTTCGGGTCGAGCGTCTTGCGGCCGTCTTCGAGGTTGATGCTGTTGATGATCGTCTTGCCGGAGCAGAGCTTGAGCGCCGCCTCGATGACGGGCACTTCGGTGCTGTCGAGCATCAGCGGCTTGGTCAGCACGGCGTTGTAGCGCTTGATGACTTCCTTCATGTCCCGCACGCCGTCGCGGCCGACGTAGTCGACGCAGACGTCGAGCAGGTGCACGCCCTCCCGCTCCTGTTCCTGGGCCATCTCGACGAGGCCGTGCCAGTCTTCCTTCTCGAGGAGTTGCTTGAACTTCTTCGAGCCGTTGGTGTTGGTCCGTTCGCCGACGAGCAAGGGTTTTTGATCGACGATCAGTTCCTGCGAAGACTGGAGGCTGGAAACCATCGGCAGGTACGTGACGGTCCGCGGCGCCGGCTTCGCGCCGCCGAGTCGCTTCACGACGGCGGCCATGTGGTCCTTCGTGGTGCCGCAGCAACCGCCGATGATGTTGACGCCGAACTCGCGGACGAAGCGTTCGTGCCACTCGGCCAGACCTTCCGGATCCAGCGGAAAATAGGTCTCACCGTTGCGGTTCTCGGGCAGGCCCGCGTTCGGAAGGACGCTGATCTTCTTCTTGCAATGCCGGCTCAGGTGCCGGATGCCGTCGAGCATCAGGTCGGGGCCGACGCCGCAGTTCATGCCGATCACGTCGATCTCATCGAGCGGCTCGAGCGCGACGAGCGCGGCCGGAATGTCCGTGCCGGGGAGCATCTTCTGGCGGGCGTCGATGATCGTGAGCTGCACCATGAGCGGCAGGCGCACGCCGGCCCGCTTCATCTCCTCGATCGCCGTGATCGCAACGCACTTCGCTTGCAGGATGTCGAAACAGGTTTCGATCAGGATCGCGTCGACGCGCTCTTCGATCATGATCTGGAGCTGGCGGCGGTACGCCTCGGCGAGCCGGTCGAAGTCGCAGTAGATGGCCGGGTCGGTCAGCGACGGCATCTTCGTGCCGGGTCCGACGGAACCGACGACGAAACGGGGGCGGTCCTTCGTCGCGAATTCGGCGGCGGCCTGCTTCGCGATGCGGATGTTCTCGCGGTTGATCTCGTCCAGCTTGTCGGCCATGCCGAACTCGTCGAGAACGAGCGAGGTGGCGTTGAAGGTGTTCGTCTCAATCGCGTCGCAGCCGGCAGCGAAATAGCCGCGATGAATCTCCTTGATCCATTCCGGGTGCGTATAGACCAGCGCATCCGACAAGTTCATCAACGATTTGCCATTGGGAGCGAAGCCCCAGTCGGCGTCGGTCGGCTTGTACCGGTGCAGACTCGTGCCCATCCCACCATCGAGAATCAAGACACGCTCATCGGTGAGGCGAAGGAAAGCGGAATCATTCGACATTTTGGCATCCGGTTCGGCGGCTATCAGAAAGATTACCTTATCGATGCGCGAACCGACTTCCCGGTTCGGGAAACGAAAAAACCGGACGACCCCGATCCTTGGAGTCGCCCGGTTTTTTTCGACGACCTGTTGGCTTACCTGCCCAGGTCCCACTTGACCCCGAATGTCGGATCCATCGCGGTGGGGAAGCGAATTCCACCGAGACACGACTGAAATCGCCGTCCCTGGCGTAGAACCGGGAATCCATTCCCGGGCAGTCGTGCCGACTTTCGGGGCCGTGGCTCTTCGAGTCACGAACTTTCGGGTCTAGTCAATGGCTCATGCGTAATCGCGTCGTGCGTTTGAGGTTGTGGTCGGTCGTCTGGTTCTGTCGATCAGGATGGGAGCCGTGGGGTCAGTGTGAAAACACGGTCAAAGCACGGTGAAGAGAGGAGGCTGTGAGTCCGTTCGGGAATATCGGCCATTTGGACTAACCCTCACAATCGGAATAATCGCTCGTCGGATCACAAATTACCCGGATTTTCTGGAAAGTCAACACCGGCCTTTGGCATGGAAACTGACACTGCGGTGGCAGATTGGCTTTTCGCGAAGTTCACGCGAAAACCAGCAGAAACAGAACGGGATAAATTGGTCCGTATTCGGGCGTCAAGTTGGTTTTTCCATACCGGCGCCGTACCGATTCCGAAACAACAACTCGCCTAAAGTGATTATTTGCAGGGACTTGCGTTGAGATTCGGCCGATCGGATCCGGAAAAACTGGATTTTTCTTTCTGATCGTGGTGATGGGCCGGGAAACGAAAAAACCTCCACCTGTGCCGTAAGGGCTGCGTTTGAGGAACCCGCTAAGAGATCGTGGGAGCCTCACGTCCGACTTTCGGATCCCACTACAATCCGACACCGAAATGCCGGGATGGGCTTGCGAGCCGCGGACGTATTGAAATAAGGCCCCCGTGCAGGTTCTTGTAGGGTCCCCAACATAGTGCAGCCGCACACGAACACCGCAGAGGCTCTAGCATCGTACGCGCGGCCATAGCGCGAAACAAGCGCGAACCGGGGCAGTGTCCGGCGGCGCCGAACATGACGGCGGCAGCCCGCGGAAATTCCGTCCGGTTTCCCAGACCGGCCAAACTTCGCCGACGCTTGTAACCGATGCCACTGCCGGAACCCGATTTTCCGCCATGGATGGCGAAGCCGGGACGCACCCTCGCACGGCATCGGAGCGCGGCATGGATTGGCCCATCGATCGGCGGACGCTATTCACGGGTGCGGCCCTCGTCGCCGGGGCAGCCCTGGCCCCGAAATCCACTGCGGCACCGCTCGACAGGCTGCGGCGGCGCCAGAATCCCGGCTGGGTGATCGGACGATATACCGGCGCCCAGGCCGTGGCCGAGACATTGCTCGCCGAAGATGTCCGCTGCGTTTTTGGAATCCCGGGCGCTCAGGAAAATGAACTCTGGGACGAACTCAAGAGCCGCGATGTTCACTATCAACTCGTGACCCACGAATACTCCGCAGCCTGCATGGCCGATGGCTACGCCCGCGCCTCCGGCCGGCCCGGCGTGCTCTGCGTGGTTCCCGGCCCCGGCGTCACGAACGCCCTTACCGGTCTGGGAGAGGCGCTTCTCGATTCCATCCCTGTCGTCGCCATCGTGGGCGATGTTGGCAATGGCGCCCACGCCAGGCCGTTCCAGGTCCATTGCCTGAACCAGACCGAACTCCTCAAGCCGGTCTGCAAGGGGGTCTTCCCGGTCTGCGATGTGAAGCAGATCCCGGACGCGATCCGCAAGGCGTTCCAACTGGCCGTTTGCGGTGAACCCGGCCCGACGGCCGTGGTCATCCCATACAACCTGCTCATCGAAGTGTCCGAGTTCAAAAACGGCCCGCTGCCCCCGCAGGCGATCCCGTGCGACGATGCGGCCTGTGCCCGCGCGATCGCGCTTCTTGGAGACAAGCGGAAGCGCGTCGGCATCTATGCGGGCCTTGGCTGCATGGACAGTGGCGCATCGCTGGCCGCCGTCGCCGAACTGCTCCAGGCACCGATCGCCACGAGCGTGTCCGGAAAAGGGGCCGTGAGCGAGTGTCATCCGCTCGCCGTTGGCTGGGGCTATGGCGCGCATGCGTCCACCGTCGCCGAGACTGCCTTCGAACGCGAGAAACTGCACCCACTCAAGTCCGGGGTGGACGTGCTACTCGCCGTCGGCGTGAAGTTCAGCGAAGTTTCCACCGGCTATTACGGCAATCCGCGGCCGAAACATGTGATCCACGTCGACGCGAATGCGGCCAACCTCGGCAAATCCATGCCGGCGGACATCTGCGTGCATGCCGACGCGGAGTTGTTTCTCGCCAAGTTGCTCGAGTGCGGCGATGCGATCCGGCGGCCGAAGGACGACAAGCTCGCCGCGCGCATCCAGCAGGCAAAGGCCGAACAGCAGGCGGAGTTGAAAGCCGTGCCGGCGGCGAAGTGCGGCGTTGATCCCTTGGCGCTGATCGCGGCCCTGCGGCGCCACTTGTGCGATGACGCCCTTCTCTTCACCGACGTGAGCCTGAGCGAGCACCTGGCTGCGGAGTATTACCGCACATTACACCCGCGCACCTACTTCAACCCGGTGGACAATCAGTCGATGGGCTGGTCGATCCCGGCGGCGCTCGGCGCGATGCACGCCGTGCCCGGCCGGACCGTGGCGACGCTGACGGGCGACGGCTGCTTCCTGATGAGCGCGATGGAACTGTCGACGGCGGCGCGCGAAGGTCTGCCACTGAAGGTCTTCGTGCTGGACGATTGCGCGTACCACTACATGCAGGTGCTTCAGCAGGCGGCGTACCGGCGGACGACGGCGACACACCTGGCACGGATCGACTACCGCGCATTCGCCCAGGCCGTCGGCGTCGCCTACCAGGACATTCAAACGCACGACCACCTCGACGGAGGACTCCGCGCGGCGTTCTGCCACGACGGCCCCGTACTGGTCCGCGTTCAAACGGACTACGGCAACCGGAAGATCCGATGGATTGAAGCCGTGCGCGATCGCTACACGGCGGAACTAAGTGCGGTGCAGAAGGCGCGTTTCGCCGCGCGCATCGGCGCGAGAACACTGAACCTGAAGCCGGAAAAGAACGATTAACCGAACAGCAGCAAGACGTTCCACGGCGGTGTGGATTCGAATTCGCAGCCAATCTCGTACTGGCGGTCGACCGGTTTGCAGTTGCGGATGATCGCGGTTACCCACGGGGTCGTGTCCGGCGCGTTGGTCGCGAGAATCTGGATCGCGGTGCCGGGGGCGACCGCCGAATCGAGACGGATGCGCAGGCCGCCGGTGGAACGGTCCATGACCAATCCGTCCCGCGTACTGCCATGAAACGCCGGAGACGCAAGGTGCACGTGAACCGGTTGCCCTTCGCGGCGGAGCGAATTCCGTCGATCGCCGAAACTCGATTCCTCGAAGGCATTCGGACCCGATCGGGCGGCGTCGGACGCATCCACGTGCGATCGGCCGGTGAGAAGCTTGCGAGCAATCACGGCGGCGAAGACGCCCGTCGCCACACCGCAGCCCACCAAATGCGGCAGGTACGGCTGATACGGAGCGAAATCGAATCCAAAAAGAAGGTTGGCGAACATGGCGATCGAATCGATTGTCCGGTTCGGGCAAACGGGAGCAATTCCCGTTCGCGAACTTTAGAACACGAAATCGCCCCGCGCCGGAAATTCCGACGTGGGGCGAAATGGTGTATCGGAATCGATCAGTAGCCTTTTGCGGATACCGGCACAACCGCCGGCGCCGAACCGAGTTTGAATTTCATCGTGGTCGCCTGGATTTCGGTTTCGGCCTTCCCGTGCTTGCAAGTCACGCGCACGCTGCCGGTCAGTTCCACCTCGCCGGTGCCCGGCAGCACGGCCAGCGTATCGCAGGTCCCCTCGCAGCCCGGAGCGGTGAAGCGCACCTTGCCGCTCGCCTTGATCGGCGACGCGGCGCTTCCCTTCTCAGTCTTGTCGCCGGGCGAACGCACTTCCACGGCCTCGCAGACGGCCTGCAACAGGACCGTTTCACCGGTCAACACCTCGAACTTCGCCTGGCTCTTGCCCAACGGCACCACCACGCGCACGCGGGTCTCCACTTCCTCCTTGATCGTCGGCGCCGCGACCTGCGGTTCGAGGAACGGCGTCGGCGTGAGCGCGGTGGATGCGGGCTGGGCCGGCGCGAGATTCGGTGCCGGGCGAGCCTTCGCGGGTTCGACGGCGACGATCGCCGGCGGGGGCGACGACGGAATCGACGGCAATGGCGACAACACGGGCGGAGCTGCGACGGGAGTCGGATTCGGCACAGCTTCGACCTTCGGCAGATCGATCGTCAGTGGAGAAACCGTCGGCAGCGCCACTGTCGAAGACGTCGCCGGGAGCGGAATCTCGACGACCGTCTCGGCCTTGCGCGAGACCGGCAACGCCGGCACGCTCGGCAGCGGATTGACGATCGGTGGCACGGTACCGACGACGACGTCCGGAATCGTGGGCACGGCGGCCGGTTCCGGTTTCGGCGTGACCAATGCGATCGGTTTCGGCGTATCTACCGGCCGCGCGACGACTTCCCGCGTCGGCGGGGCCTTTTCCCGCGCCGGGTCGGTTTTGCCGGGGCACTGCGGGTTGGCCATCGCGACGACGCCGACGATCGCGATACCGAAACCGCCGGCCAGAAGTTTCCAGCGTTCGAGGGTCATGGGTCTGTCTCCGTACAGATGGGGGCGGGTCTGCGCGAACCGGGACCATAACGGGATCGGGAAATCGTGTCTGCGCGAGTTTGGTTCCGGCTAGAATGCCCGTCCTTCCCCCGAGGTGCCTTCCCATGGCCCGACCGCAGGTGTTCGTCGCGCGGCGCATCCCCGATGCCGGGCTCCAATTGATCGAAGCCGAGTGCGACGTGGAGGTTTGGCCCAAACGGCTGCCGCCATCGCCGGAAATCCTCCGCGAGAAAGCCCGGTCCTGCGTCGGACTGGTCTCGCTGTTGACGGACCGGATCGACGCCGCACTGCTGGACGCCGCACCGAAACTGCGCGTCGTGTCGAACTTCGCCGTTGGCGTGAACAACATCGACCTCGCGGCCGCGACGGCGCGGAAGATCCCCGTGGGGAACACGCCAGGAGCGCTGACAGACGCCACGGCGGATATCGCGGTCACGCTCCTCCTCGCGGCGGCGCGGCGGCTCGGCGAAAGCTCCCTCGACGCCCGCGCCGGGCGCTGGCTGACCTGGGAACCGCTCGGCTGGCTGGGCCGCGATCTCGCCGGCCGTACGCTCGGCGTCGTCGGCATGGGCCGCATCGGATTCGCCACGGCGAAGCGGCTCCACGGCGGCTGGGGCATGAAAGTGCTCTACACCGCGCGACAGCCGAAGCCGGACGCCGACCGCGAACTCGGTGCCCGGCACGTCGATCTCGAGACCCTGCTCGCGGAGTCCGATTTCGTCTCGGTGCATGCCGACCTGAACCCGACGACGAAGGGAATGTTCGGGGCCGCGGAGTTCGCGAAGATGAAGCGGACGGCGGTCTTCGTGAACACGGCACGCGGGCCGCACGTGGACCAACCCGCACTCGCAAACGCCCTGCGGACCGGCACGATCTTCGCGGCCGGGCTGGACGTGACCGAACCGGAACCGCTGCCGCCGGAGCACGAACTCTATTCGCTGCCGAACTGCGTCATCGCGCCGCACATCGCCAGCGCGACCGTGGACACGAGGAACGCGATGGCGACGTTGTGCGCGCGGAACTTGTTGGCCGGCGTGAAGGGCGAGCGACTACCGCACTGCGTGAACCCTGCCGTGTACGAGACTCAATAGACGCCAGTGGCATCACGGCACGCGAATAATCGTCGCGGCGGTCGCCGTTCGGATCCGATACAACTCGTACTTCAAGCGGGGACCGGTGCGCACCGCGAAGGGCGTGCGTGCCGAATATAGGTTCGGGATCGACTTCAAGCGGATCACATCCTCTTCGACCAACTCGGCGATCCGTTCCATCGTCTCGGAGTTCGGTACCACGCGATAGCCGCCGGTCTGCGGGCGCTCGCCAATGGGCACGAGCAGCCAATCGCCCGCCTCGAAGAGCGTCACGCGGGAATCGACGAGCCGCATCCCCTCCCGCTCGGCGTAGTACTGGAAGCCCCAATGGCCGAGGGTATGCGTCGTGCCCGAGCCCCGTGTGATCGCGGCGGCTCGTTGGGGAATCGATCGCTCGGCGGCGGCGTCGTGTCCGTCCAGCGCCGTGACGGCGAGGGCCATACCCAGACCGAAGGTGATGCCGCGGAGCGTCAGCTCGAATTCGCGAGCCAGCAAGAGGACCAAGGGCACCGTGATTCCGAGGACTCGGCGGCCGGCCGGAAAAGGCGATACGGCGAAGTAGACCAGGATTTCGAGGATAAGCCAGGCGGCGAGAACGCGAGATTCCGGCGCGGTCGCGCGGCGGAGAAGGAACGGAATCGCGAACCGGAGAACGGGGAGAATCGCGCCGCCTCCAAGCACGAGAAGCATCATTCCGAGAATCGTCGAGGTGCCGGGCACAGGGAGAAACGCAAGGGTCAGGAAACCCAAGCCGAAAATTAACGCGGCACCCGGAAACGCGAGCGTTCGGCCGGCCCAACCCGCCGTCAACCCCACATGACCCAGCAAAGCGATCGCCAGTGCCATTTTGGTCTGCACGTTCGTGTCCTTCGCGTAGCCGAAGGTGTGGTGCAGGAAGTGTGAGAGTCCGTGGACGGAATAAACATATCCCTCCCATAGCACGAATCCGCCAATCCCGATGGCGACGGCGAGAACGGCGAAACGGATACGCCCCGGAAAGTATCCGATCGCGAGGAGGATCGCGGGCAGCCCGAGAACGGAGAATTTCGTCTGGAGTGCAAGTGTCGTCGCAAGACCGGTCCCCACGGCCCACGGCCAGCTTCGTCGGGAATCGATACCCCGGAATGCGAGTGCAATCGCGCCGAGTTGCAATGCGAGCGCGGGGAGGTCCAGCATGAAGTTGAAAAACGGCAGCGCCCCGGGGCCGATGGTCAGCATGGCGGCGACCTTACCGGCCGAATCGGGCATGAATCGTCGTGACAGGAATCGTGCCGCGTAGGCGAGGACCGCGGCAAACGGGAACAGCCAGAGCTTGAGCAGGAACAGATCCTCGCCGAACAACGCGAGGCCGAGACCGAGCCAGTACGGCAGCACGGGCGGGAGCACATGCTTGATCGCCGGGTGCGGATAATCGTACCAGAAGAGGAAAAACCCGTAGGGTTCGGACGGACGTTCCGCGAGGTGGCGGGCGAACGCGAGGTAGGCGGTGTCGTCAATCAGCACCGGCTTGGCGGCGTTCACGAGAGTGAGAACGGCCGCGAGGAGGAGCGGATGGAGCATGAATCCTTTGAGTCGGTCGCTCATGGCGTCTACGTTTCATCAACCGAAGAAAGCGTCAGAAGGCCAGAATCGGCGGATCGCGTCAAGGCCGATCGAATGGGGTAGAATGATTCGAATCAAAGAGAGGACCGAGACGGCATGGAGGAAATCGCGGACGTCCGCTCATCGCTGCGCGTGTACCTGCTCGGTTCGCTTCCTTACGAGGAGTTCCTGTCGTTCCAGCGGCGGCTGGTGTACGAGGTTGGCGGCGAACCGGAACTGGCATCGCTGGTCGTCTGCGAGCATCCGCCGATCGTGACCATCGGCCGCGACGGCAGCCGGCGGCACGTGCGCCTCTCGCCGGAAGCGATGGCCGGCCGCGAATGGCGGCTACGCTACGTCGCTCGCGGCGGCGGTACGATGCTCCATGTGCCCGGCCAGGTCTGTGCCTATCCCATCCTGCCCCTCGCGAGCCTGCGGCGCACGCCGGGGGAATACCTGCGCGAGTTGCAGGTGGCCACCCGCGATGTCGTGGCTAGCTACGGTGTCGATGTGACGGTCGATTCCGAACGTCCCGGCCTGCGCGTGGGCGAGCGCCGCATCGCCCATGCCGGTATCGCCGTTCGCTCCGAGGTCACCGCATTCGGCCTCGTGGTCAATGTCTGCCCGGACCTCGAACTCTTCGAATCCATCGATTGCGATGGCGACCCGAAGTCGATGACGTCGCTCGAACGCGAAAGCCCGCGCCGCGTCCGCCTCGCCGGCGTGCGCGTTGAACTCGCGAACGCGATCGCCGCCCGCTTCGGATACTCTCGACAAACCGTCCTCCATTCGCACAACATCCTCCATGCGAACGCTCACCGTCGTTGAACGCCCCGAACGCCACCCGATCGGCGCCCGCCGACTGCCGGACTGGCTCAAGCGCCCGCTCCCGGTCGGCAACGAGAACTTTTTCACCGAATCGCTGCTCCGCGATCTCAAACTCGAGACCGTCTGCGAGAACGCCCGCTGTCCGAACCGGCCGGAGTGCTACTCGCGCCGGACGGCGACGTTCATGGTGCTCGGCAACGTCTGCACGAGGCCGTGCGGCTTCTGCTCCGTACCGCGCGGCGAGACGCAACCGCTCGAAGACGACGAACCGGCGCGCGTCGCGGAGGCGGCGGCCCGACTGGGTTTGAAACATGTCGTCATCACGTCCGTGACGCGCGACGACCTGCCCGACGGCGGTGCCGACCACTTCGCCCGCTGCGTCGTCGCCGTCCGCGAGCGCACCGGCGCGGCCGTCGAAGTGCTGACGCCGGACTTCCTCGGCGATGCGGCCGCGATCGACCGCGTCCTCGAATCCAGCCCGGACGTGTTCAACCACAACCTCGAAACCGTGCCCCGACTCTACCGCCGTGTGCGTGGCCGGGCGGAGTATCGCCGCAGCCTCGATCTGCTGGATCGAGTGAAGCAGCGCCGGCCGGATATCGTGACGAAGGCGGGGTTGATGCTCGGCCTCGGCGAAACGACCGACGAACTGTTCGACGTCTTCGCCGACCTGCGCGCCATCGCGTGCGACGTGCTGACGCTCGGCCAGTACCTCGCGCCGACGCTCAAGCACATACCCGTAGCCCGGTACGTGCCGCCCTCGGAGTTCGACGATTTGGCCGCCCGCGCCCGCTTGTTGGGCTTCCGGCAAGTCGTCGCCGGGCCGTACGTGCGGTCCAGTTACCACGCCGACGAGATGGTGCCGCATTGAACGCGGTGCCAATCGCCTTGCCCGATGTGGGCAGCCCGCGGTGCCGGCTGAGTTTGTGGCTCGTCCGCACCGGCGAGCGGGTCCGAGAAGGCGACCGCATCGCCGAGATCGCCTTTCCCGGCGCGATCGTGGACATCCCCGCGCCGGCCGATGGTTACCTGCGCGAACGGTTCGCCCAGCCCGGCGACACACTGGTCGCCGGCCAGATACTCGGCTCGCTCGAACCAGCAGACTTCTGATGCCCGAACCCATTTTCCTTTCGCTCGACGGCATCGACGGTACCGGCAAATCCACGCAGGTCCGCCGCCTCGTGGACGCCCTGCGTGCCGGCGGTGCCGCCGTGACGGCGTGCGTCGACCCTGGCGGCACCGAACTCGGCGCGAAGCTTCGAGAAATCCTCCTCCACGGCCGCGCGACCGCGATCGACGCCCGCGCCGAGGCGTTGCTCTTCATGGCCAGCCGCGCCGAACTGGTCGCGCGCGTCATCCGCCCGGCGCTCGCGCGCGGCGAGGTTGTTGTTTCCGATCGTTTCCTGTTGGCGAACGTGGTGTATCAGGGGCATGCCGGCGGGTTGGACCCGCGGGAACTTTGGGACGTGGGACGAT
Source organism: Gemmataceae bacterium (assembly GCA_022842245.1). GTDB lineage: Bacteria > Planctomycetota > Planctomycetia > Gemmatales > Gemmataceae > Limnoglobus. Next base: position 176,818 of record JALHPZ010000007.1, on the reverse strand, counting down.
TCACCACGGGCGGGCTGATGCCGGACCTCACCATTGTGTTCGATCTTCCGGTGGTAGCCGCACGCTCGCGGCGCGGCCGACCCGCGGACCGGATCGAGAGCCGCGGTGCCGACTACGACGAGCGCGTCCGCAACGGCTACCTGGCCGAGGCCCGCGTGAATCCGGACGGCATCGCCGTCCTGGACGCCTCGCCGGACGCCGACGCCGTGCACGCGGCAACGCTCGCGCTCGTGCGGCCGCTGCTCGCGGCGCGGGGGCACCCGGCATGAGTTGGTCGAGCATCCACGGCCACGACGCCGCCCGCGATCAACTCCGCACCGCCTACCGGCGCGGACGGATGGCCCACGCGTATCTCTTCTGTGGCCCTTCGGGCGTCGGCAAGCGCCGCTTCGCCCTGGAGTTCGCGAAGGCGTTGCTGTGCGAGGCTCCGCCGGAGGATCTCACCGCCTGCGACCGCTGCGCCGCCTGCGTTCAGATCGCCGCCGGCACGCACCCCGATTGCTCCTTCGTGCGCAAGCCCGACGACAAACAGGAACTGCCGGTCGATACGATCCGTGAACTGATCGGGACGTTGGGCTTGAAGCCATCGCGCGGTTCACGCAAGGTGGCGGTGATCGAGGACGCGGACGACTTCAACGCCGAATCGGCGAACGCCTTCTTGAAAAGCCTGGAGGAGCCGCCACCGGGCACGACGATCATTCTGCTTGCGACGTCGGCGGATGCGCAACTCGCGACGATCCGCTCGCGCTGTCAGGTGATACCGTTTGCGCCGCTGTCCGACTCCGCGATCGAGAAGGTGCTGGCGGACCACGGCGTCCGCGATCGCGCCACCTTGGATCGACTCTTGAAGCTCGCCGGGGGCAGCGCCGAGCGGGCGCTGGCGTTGAACGATCCGGCCGTGCTGGACCTGCGCTCCGCGATGATCGCGTTCCTGTCGTCGTCCCGGCCACAAAGCGCGCCGTTGCTGGAAGTGTGGGCGAAGTTCATCGAGGACGCCGGGAAGGAATCGGCCGCGCAGCGCCGGCGGGCGTCCGCGGCGCTGGGGCTGGCCGTGGACCTGATCGCGACCGCGTTGCGGTTGGCGCTGGGAGGGGACGTTGCCGGACTTGAACCGGCGGACGCCGACAAGCTCCGCCGCTGCGCGGAGCGTGTCGGCGTCGACAGCCTGATGGAATTGCTCGATCGCTGCCTCGACGCCGACCACCTCGTCGACCGCCGCGTGCAACTGGTCCTCCTCACGGAATTGGTGGTCGAGAAGTTCGGCCGCGCGGTCGCGCCGGCCGTCACCGATCGTCGATGACTTCGCCGCCGTTCACGGTGATGTATGCCTTCAGCGTCGCTTCCGGCATCTTCGCATTGAAGCTCCGCACGCTGCCGTCGCACAACGCCGCCTGAAAGCGGTCCTTCACCAGCAACCCGCCCTTGATCGCGATCTTCCCCTTCGGTTCGAACGGAATGTCGTTCGGTTCGGTCCAGACGCACGACTCGTCGGCCTCGATGCAGAAGATCGTGTTCGACGTTCCATCGGTGATCGACGAAAAGTTCAACCTCTGGAGTCCGCCCTCCCGCATCAGGGCGCTGGGGGCCTGGTTCTTCGCGCTCTGGAAACAACGGTAGTGCGTATGGCCCGATTCCTTGGTCTTCACGCCCGGCAACACCAGCGTCGGAGGAATCTTCGCGATCAGCTTCTTATTGTGCTCGCTGTCCCACGGCTCATCGAGTTTGAACTCGTTGTAGAGCGGGGCCTGTTCGAGGTACGGCAGCAAGTGGACGCGCCAGCTGAGGAGTGGTTTGCCGGCCTTGTCGTAGGTGTTTGACGGGAACGCGTTGTGCGTGTCGGTGTAGCTGTGGAACGCGAGGGCGATCTGCTTGAGGTTGTTCATGCTCCTGGCGCGGTTCGCGGCCTCGGAGGCGGTGCCGGGCAGGTTCGCCAGCAGCTTCGCCGACTCCGCGCCGAGGTCGAACGCCGCCGCGATCACCACGTCGTTGTCGGCCTGCTTCACCGTGGCCGAGTTCATCGTCTTCGCCAAGAGCACGAGCACCTTCGCCATCGCGGAGTCGTCGCCTTCCATACGGCGCATCCGCTTGACCTCCTCGCCGAGTCCGAGCGCCGCGAGCGTCTTCAGGGCGGTTGCCGTCTCCTGCGCATCCGCGGCCCATTGCTTGCCGGCGAAGCCCGCGACGACGTGCAATTTCGCGGCATCCTTCTCGAGCGAGATCGAGCCGACGACCGAATCCGCCTTCAAGAGCGACGCGGCTTCGTTCGGCACCGGTTCCACCTCGGCGATCTGCCGGATCGCGGACATATTCACGGAAAACGCGAATGGTTTTGCGGTCGCCAGCGCGATGCCGGCGGAGAGTTTGCCGGTCGCTTCCGCCGACTTGAGCCGATCCTTCGGGTTGGTGGGCGCATCCGGCGTTCCGGGGTAACGAAGGACCGGAGAGATTGCGATCGTCCGCTCGTCGACAAACGCGAGAACGATTTCCTTCTTGCTGACGTAATAGGCCGCGCCGACCTTACCCGACGGCGGCGGGGCATCCTTGCCGCGGCCGGACTCCTTGATGGCTCTTGCCTCGTCGATCGAATAGTACTCTCCCGCCTTGAGAATCGCGGCCGCGTCGTACGGCTTCGCCGTCGTGAGCACGAAGACCGGCTCCGGCGGCGGCACGCGTCGGGCTCCCGCTTCGATCGGCGGAATCGGCACAACGATTGTCGCACGAGCGAGGTCGCTCAGCGAAAGACCCGTCACGCCTTGAAACGAGGTCTCGGCCGGCGACTTCCGCATCGCGTCCAGAAAGTCTCGCAGCGCGGGATGCTTCGTCGCCTCGGCAACGTTCACCGACGCGAACGCCAGCGCGTCGTTCGGCACGATCGCCAGTTCCTTCGGCAACGGGTCCGCGGCGCGCCCCGGCGCGGCGAACACCAGCAACAACAATCCGACGGCGACGCGGTTCATGATTCGCTCCGAAGACGGGTGGCCCGACGGTCGCGTGTCAGTGTAATGGCCTGCGGCGTCCCGCTCAAACGATTCGTGGAGAAAATCCGATGCCCACCGTCGCGGACCTCGCTGGCTTCCTGGAGCGTTTCGCGCCGGCGCGGTCCGCCGCCGACTGGGACAACGTCGGCCTGCTGCTCGGCGATGCCACCGGACCCGCCGACCGGGTGCTGACGTGCCTCACGGTCACGGCCGACGTCGTCGCGGAAGCCATCGCCGAACGGGCGCAGTTGATCGTCTCTCACCATCCGGTACTCTTCCGCGCGGTGAAGAAACTTACCGGGCACACGCCCGACGGCCGGCTGCTCCTGCCGCTCCTCCGCGCCGGCATCGCCGTCCATTCCCCGCACACCGCGTTCGACAACTGCCCCGGCGGCATCAACGATTCCCTCGCCGTCCGCATGGGCCTGTCGAACGTCGCGCCACTGCGGCCCGGTACTCCGGCGAAATCGTACAAGCTAGTCGTCTTCGTCCCCGATTCCGACCTCGCGAAAGTGACCGATGCGCTCTTCGCGGCCGGTGCCGGCCGGATAGGCCAGTACGAACAGTGCAGTTACCGGTTGAACGGCACCGGGACATTCTTCGGGGGCGATGAGACGAATCCGACGGTCGGGCAGAAAGGCCGGCGCGAAGAGGTGGCCGAGTGGCGGCTGGAAGTGCTGGTGCCGGAGGCGAGTCTCGGCCCCGCGCTCTGCGCGATGCGGGCGGCGCACAGCTACGAGGAGCCGGCGTTCGACGTCTATCCGTTGCACACGCGGGATGCGATCGCATCGCACGGCGAAGGACGCATCGGCGACTTGCCGGAGACGACGCTCGGGGAACTGGCACGGCGGACAAAGGAGCGGCTCGGCGCGTCGGTCGTCCAGGATGTGGGCGATCCCAACCGGCCGGTGCGACGGCTCGCGATCGCCTGCGGGGCGGCTGGCGAATTCCTAACCGACGCGATCCGCGCCAAGGCGGATGCTTTTCTCGTCGGCGAGATACGTTTCCACGAGGCGCTCGCGGCCGAGGCGGCCAACATCGGATTGATCGTGCCGGGCCACTATGCGACCGAGCGGCCGGCGGTTGAGGAACTGGCCGAGCGGCTGGCGAAGGAGTTCCCGACGGCGACCGTCTGGGCCAGCCGTCGGGAACGCGATCCGTTTTCGATTTCCGGGTGATTCCCCTTTACAACCGATCGCGTGCCGGTTATCACTTCGCCCTCACGGCCAGGGAGGGCCGCCTGCATGACGCGTCTCAAGTTCGCGGTCGCTTTGTCACTCGTTTCCGGCGCCTTGGCCTTGATGGCGGCTTCCCGATCCGGGAAGACCGCCAGTGCGGCCGAAGTGACGATCGAAACCCGAGCGGACGAATTCGGCGATAATACCGAAGATGTGGCCCAGCACCGCTGGGTTCACAATGCCCCGCGCCACTGGCGCTCGCTCGTCGTGAAACGCTGATTCCGGATCAGCGCCGGATCGCCCGCAATGCGATGCGGCCATCGGTCAGCGCGTAGGTCCACACGACTTCGTTCTTCGGCGTCACTTCGCGAAGGCCGCCCACGCTTTGGTCGCTGACGAGCGTGTTCCCGTTCGGCAATCGCTCCGCCATTGCGGCGTTGCCCAGTTGGAAGGACCAGACCGGGTCTTTCTTGCCGGCCTTCACATCGTACTCCGCCACGCGGTTTTGCTCCGCGATCAGGATCCGTTCGTCGGGCAGCACCTGCATGCGATAGTGGTAGTAGCTCAGTACGCCCGTCGTGACCGGCGTCCCTTTCTCCTTCCAGTTCTCGTCGAGTTTGACGATCTTGCCGATCCGGTTGTTCTGATTGCGCAGCAGCACAAACGTGGTGCCGGCCTCGTCTCGCTTCACGTCGACGACATCATCCGTGTTCGAGTTGTACTTCTTGCCCGTCTCCTTCCAGTCCTTGTCGTACTCGACGGCCGTGCGCTGGAAGGCGACCAATGTGTTGCCATTCGCGAGTTTGTGGAAGCCGAAAGGTTGACCGTAGTTTTGGGAATTGAACACGTTGACCTGATTCCCGGCGGCATCACGTTCCATGATGCGGTTGTACTGCTGTTCGAGCACGAGCGTGTTGCCGTTGGGCAGCGGGGCGATATCGGCCGGGCAGTAGACGCCGCCGTAGCGCCACTTGCGGGTCATGTCGGGGCCGAGTTCGCTCACGATGGCTTGCGCGTAGCCGACTTGATCCGCGGTGAGGAGCACGAGGCTACCGGTGGTCGTCGGCTTGTATTCAAACTTCGCGAGATCGCGACCGGCCCGGTTGGCTGCCCACCACGCCTTCCATTCATCGCGGGCCTTCTCGAGGTCGGACTTGGCCGGACCCATTTTGGGCTTCGGGCCCGTCGGTCCGCCGAGTTGCAGCAGATAATCTTCAATCTGCCAAAGCCGGCCACGGGTCGCGTCTGGCAACAAGTCGATCATCGGCGCCACCGATTCCGGATCCCGCAGCTTGGTGGCCAGCAGATAGGTCGCCTCGAATTTCGTCTCGATGTCCGTTTCGGCCGGCAGCATGGCCCGCACGGCCTTTGCCGCGTCCGCACCAAGATCGCGGCTCGCGGAGGTTCCGTTCAGGAGTGCGACCACGGCCGCACAACGACGGATCGGCGATTTGTCGGCAAGCGCGGCCGTCAGCGCCGCCTCGATTTTTCCATCACGCGTCGCGAGGGCGGTGAGAGCGGTTCGAATGTCCTCTTCGACCAATCGGGTATCGCTCATCGGAAGAAATGCGAGGAGCACCGCGGCCGCCTGAGGCGGTTTCAACGATGCCAGTGCCCGGGCCGCCGCCGACGCGACCGCCGCATGGGGAGTCTTTTCGATCTTTTTCAACAATTCCGCCGCCCGGTACGCGATTTCCGGGTCGTCATTGGACTGCGACGTGCGGCGCAGGATGCCGATCGCGCCTGCGCCGAACTTTTCGGCCTCCTGTCCCGCCGTCATCCGTTTTTCGAAGTTCTCGTCCCCGAATCGCGAAATGATTGCGTTCAGATTCGCTAGATCGGTATCGTTGAGCGTCCGATCTTGAAAATATTTGATCAGCCCGGCCGGATCGTCCGGCTTCAGATTCATCGATTCGAGCGCCTTCTTGTCGCTCGGCGCGTTGACCGCCTTCTTGCCCGCGATCCCGGCGATGGCAATTTTGAGTTGCGCCCGACCGGACGCCATCGTCAGGGCGACCAGCCCGCAGGCCAACAGTAATCGTGCGGCGAACATGGAGGAATTCCCCCGGTGCGGATACGACTTTCGCTCAGTCTATGCGATGTCAGGGCCGAAATCGCCGGAGAATCGTAACGACAAGGTATTTTTCCCTTTGGTTGACGGCGGGGCGGCCGATCCTAAGATAGCAGTTCGATATTCGGCCCCGAATCGTGAGAGAGTTCCATGGCGGTACCCAAACGGCGCACGTCGAAGTCCAAGCAAGGGATGCGGCGCAGCCACCACCACTTGAAATCCAAGGGCGTCCAGTACTGCCCCCGCTGTAACGAGCCGGTGCTGCCGCACCGCGTCTGCGGCCAGTGCGGCTTCTATCAGGGTCGCGACGCCATCGTCATCAAGACCGCCGCGGCCGCCGAAGGAAGCTAATCCATGCGGATCGCTCTGGACGCGATGGGGGGCGACCACGGCCCCGCGCCCAACGTCGCCGGGGCGATCCAGGCCCTGCAGGCCTCTCCGGATCTCTCCGTCGCGCTCGTCGGGGACGAAGCGATCCTCCGCCCGGCGCTCGCCGCCGTCGGCGACCACCCCGCTGATCGCATCTCGATCGTCCATGCCTCGCAAACCGTCGGCATGAACGAGAAGCCCGCTGAAGCGATGCGCGCCAAGCCGGACAACTCCATCGCGAAGTGCTGGGGGCTTCTCGCCAAGAAGCAGGTCGACGGACTCGTCTCGGCCGGGAACACCGGAGCCGTCGTTGCCGCTGGTCTCTTTCTCCGCAAGTTCCTCAAGTGCGTCCATCGCCCCGGCATCGCCACAGTCATGCCGACGGCCAAGGGCCGTTGCGTCATCATGGACGTCGGCGCGAACGTCTTCCCCAAGCCCCGCCATCTCCTTGAATACGGCGCGATGGGATCGGTTTTCGCCAGGCACATGCTCGGCATCGAACGCCCCACGATCGGCCTCATGAACGTCGGCGAGGAAGAGGGCAAAGGACACGATCTCTCGCAGGAAGCTTTCGGCTTGTTCCGAGCCAGTAGCCTGAGCGACCGCTTCGTCGGTAATATCGAAGGCCGCGACATCCACACGGGCAAGGTCGACGTCGTCGTCACCGACGGATTTGTTGGCAACGTCATCATCAAGCTCTCGCAGGGCCTCTTCGAGTTCGTCATGGGCATGGTCGGCAAGGAAGTGATCGGTGCCCTGTCCGCCGAGGCCGACAAGGCGAAGCAGGCGATCCATGGTCTCGTCCAGAAATACCACTACAGTGCCTTCGGCGGCGCCCCGCTGCTCGGCGTCGAGGGCGTCTGCATCATCTGCCACGGATCATCCAAGGATCGCGCCATCGCCAATGCCATCGGCGTGGCGGCCCAGGACGTGCGCGTGAAACTGAACGAAAAGATCGTCGCCGAGTTGGAAACACTTCCCATTGCCGAGTAACCCCATGACGCGAACCGCATTCCTCTTCCCGGGGCAAGGCGCGCAAACCGTCGGCATGGCCGGCGCGCTCTGCGAAACCTCAGCCGCCGCGAAGTCGCTCTTCGATCGGGCATCGACCCTGTTGGGCTATGACCTGCTCAATGTCTGCGTTCATGGACCGGCCGAACGGCTGAACGCGACCGATGTGAGCCAGCCGGCGATCTTCGTCGCCAGCCTCGCCGCCCTCGAACACCTCCGCGCGACCGATCCGACGACGGAAGCGTCCGTCGTCACAACGGCCGGGCTGAGCCTCGGCGAGTACACCGCGCTCGCGTTCGCGGGCGCGATCGGTTTCGACGACGGCGTGAAACTCGTGAAGGCTCGCGGCGAGGCGATGCAGACCGCGGCGCTCGCCACCCCCAGCGGCATGGCCAGCATCATCGGCCTCGACGCCGGTGAGGTCGAAGCCCTCGTCGCCGAAGCGCGTCCCGCCGGCACCATCGAAGTCGCCAACCTGCTCTGCCCCGGCAACACCGTCGTCTCGGGTTCCGCCGCCGCCATCGACGAAATCTGCCGCATCGCCGAGGCCCGCAACCTCCGCGCCATCCGCCTCGCCGTCGCTGGCGCGTTCCATACGAACCTGATGAAACCGGCGGACGAACGGCTGGCCGAAGCGCTCGCCGGAATCGACGTGAAGGCCCCGCGCGTGCCGGTCTGGTCGAACGTCGATGCGAAGCCGCACAGCGATCCGGCCGAGATCCGCGACCTGCTGGTGAAACAGGTCCTTTCGCCGGTGCGGTGGGAAGAGACGCTCCGCGGCCTGCTCGCCGACGGCGTCGACAAGTTCTACGAGATCGGCCCCGGCCGCGTTCTCGCAGGCTTGCTCAAGCGCGTGAACCGCAAATCCGAGATCGTGAACATCACGGCCTAAGGCGCCTGCGCCCGCGCCGTGCCCCGCGGCACGATCACCGCCACGTCCGCCAGGCCCCACGGCGTCGCACCGATCAGTTTCTGCCACACCGTCTTCGTCGGACGGTCGAAGCTCAACGACTCCGCCACTTCCAACGATTCCGGCAACGCCTCGCGGAATGCGTCGAACGAGTGCCGGTGCGTGAACAGGATCACCGTGCGCGGCCGGTGGTGCATGTCCACCATCAACTGGTTCACATCTTTGCTGCGGACCCGGTCGAAGTCGGCACGGTCCGTGTAGAACGCCACCGAATCGCAGTTCCGCGGGTACGTCACGACCGGCGTTGCGGGATCGGTCACGTAGGGGGCGACGCGGTCCGGTTCGCCGTACGGCGAGCGCGCCAATGCATAGGCCGGCAGGACCCAGGTATGGGCGGCGAAGATCAACCCGGCAAACGTACCGATCAGCACCTTTGTGATCGGGGATCGATTCCACTTCGATCGCGCCACGAACTCACCGAGCGCGAGGCACAGGAACGGGAACGCGGGCAGGATGTACGTCGGCAGTTTCGACCCCGACACGCTGAAGAACGCGACACACCAGAGTCCGGCGATCAACCAGAATCCGCCGGCGGCGGTACGCGTTTCGCCCGAACGGAGTAGCAGGTCGCGGAGGTACGGGATGACGAGCAGCGTTCCGGGAAGCAGGCCGGCGACGAGGATCGGCGCGTAGTACCAGACCGGCTGCAGGTGATCGAACGGCTGGACGAACCGCATGACGTTGTGTTCCCAGAAGAAGTATTTCAGGAACACGGGCTCACGGAAATAGATCGCGACGTACCACGGAACATTGAGACCGAGGACGACGCCGAAGAAGAGGGCGAGGTTCCGCCAGCCGACGGCGAGCGTGGAGGCGGCGAGCCAGGCGTGCGCGACGAGCGGCGGGAAGAGCAGGATTTCCGCGATGGGGCCTTTGGTGAGGAACCCGAGGCCGGAGGCGACGGCGGAAGCAATCCACCAGCCGAGTTTCAAGCGACCCGTGCGTACCGCCTCGAATCCGCAGAGGACCGAGAGCGTCACGCACAGCGTGAGCAGACCGTCGAGCAGGAGCAGCCGGGCAACGGAAAGGAAGCCCGGCGCGACAGTCAGCAGCAGCGCCGCCCACAATGCGGCGCGTTCTCCCACCGAACGCCGACCGATCAGGTAGACCACAAGGATCGTGAGATGGACCGCCAGCGCCGGCACGAGCCGCGCCGACGATTCCGATATGCCGAAGATCCCATAACTCAGCTTCACCAGCCAGTACATGAGCGGCGGCTTGTCGAGGTACGGCTCGCCCTGCAAGGTTGGCACGACCCATTCGCCACGGTCGAGCATCTCCTTCGGAATCTGCGCATAACGGCCTTCATCCGGTTCCAGCAGATGAAATGATCGCTGCGGATAAAGAAGCAGCGCGGGCAGGAGCAACACAAGCGCGAGCGACGGCCACCGCACGCCCGTCGGCGAGGAAAGCACGCCAGGGAACAGGACCGTCCGCCAGAGGAACGACAGCCAGGCGGGCAGCGAGCGATGGGGTTCGGCCGACGTCATGCGGGTCCTCCGGGAACGCCGGAGGATACGGCCGGGAACGGCCGCCGGTCAACGCGAAGTGGCTTCATAGGATAACTGAAGGTTTGACCACCGCGAGGACCGCCATGCCGTCAATCGTCCCGAACCGCTTCCTCGTGCGGTTCTGCCATCCGGTGCCGTATCACAAGGCAATGCCCCTATCGGGCTCGCACGTGGTGCAACTTCCCGAATCGGCCCGGCTCGACAACTTCGCGTCGCTGGACGACCTGATGAACTTCGCCGACGTGCGCGTGGCGTGGAACGAGATGGGCCTCGGCATCCAGGTCATCGTCACCGGGAAAAAGCAGCCGCTCGAATGCGACGCCGAACGGCCGCTATCGTCCGATGGCCTGCTGCTCTGGATCGATACACGCGGCGATCGCACCGCTCACCGTTCCAGCCGCTACTGCCACCAGTTCGCGTTCCTGCCGTCGGGCGGCGGACCCGACAAGGACGAGCCCAGCCTCGCGCAATCGAAGATCAACCGCGCTCTGATGGATGCCCCGCTGCATAGCGCCGCGGACATTCCCTTCCGCGCCACTGTCGGCAAGGGCGACTACACGCTCGAAGCCTTCTTCCCGCTCGCGGTCTTGAACGGCTACGACCCCGAGCAGCATCCCCGTTTGGGACTTTTCTATGCGATCCGAGACGCCGAACTCGGCGACCAGTACCTCGGCATGAATCGCGATTTCCCAATCGCTGACGATCCTTCCCTGTGGCATTCGATCGAACTGGTGAAGTGAACGAAATCATCACTTCAGATCAATCCTCAATTCGCTGGGCGGCGGGAGCGTGACGTCCAGACGGATGCCGAGGGCGTCCGGCGGCGGAACGACAACGTCGCGCGGGCGTGCGGGCACCGGCCGGGCGACGACCGGCGGCGAAACGGGTTGGCGCGCCATCTGCGGCACGCGATAGGGGAACGGGTTCGGCGGACCGCCGAAGATCGGGGATTCGCAGGGAATCCCCGGGCTTCACCCCGCCTCGGTCGAGCGCGGGGCGCTGACGGTCCATGCCAGGCCGGCCGCGAGGATCAACAGGCCGCCGGTTAGCTTCTTCGCTTGCATCGCCATCCTCCGCGTTCGGGCCGCAAAGGATACGGCATCGAGCGAATCGGCGGAAGGGCAATCACTTCGGCTTCACCGTCTCGCCGATCATCTTTGCCACGGCGAGGATGGCGTCGTCGGCCTTCTCGTTCGTCAGCCCCTCGGTCAGCGTCTTCACGAGTTTGCCGTTGAAGTCGTCAGGGAACCGCGCGCGGGTATCGGGTGAGAAGGCAACGTAGAGCATCTTCGGATCGGCGGAGACGATCACGACGACGCCGGAGACCTTCTCGGCCATTCCGCGTTTGGTCGCCCAACTCCGCGCGTAGGCGAGTCGCTCGCTTGCCGTCATGCCGCGGACCTTCTCAAGATCCTCCTTCGGTGCCGCCGCGAACGTCTCGACGAGCAGGTCGACCTGTTTCTGCTCCTTCAACTCGTCGATGCTCGCCTGAAGTTTCTTCATTGTCTCGGCGGAAAAGAACTTGCCGCCGTCGGCCACGACCTTCGGTTTCGGCGGATCGGCCTTGGGCGCATCGGCTTTTGCCGTCGATACGCCCTCCGATTTCAGAACTTTCTGAACTTCCGACAGGCTGATGAAGGTGCTGAGCAACTGCGCGTTGGTCGCCCCGCCATGGGTGACGCCGACGAGTTCCCCCTTGTCGTTGAGGAGCGGTCCGCCGCTGTCGCCGGGGTTCGTCGCGGAATCGGTTTCGATCACTTCGCCCCGGCAGCGCAGGATACGGCCGGGGCCGAGTTGGGCGCTCCATTGGTGCTTGTACACCTGCCGGACTTTGCCCGGCACGTAGCCCCATAGCGCATCCGACTTGCCCGTGTTGCCGATGGAATGCACTGATTGCCCCGGTTCCGGCGTCTTGGTGGCGAGCGGCACGGCGTTCGTACCGTCGGGAATGCGATCGAGTTGGATGAGCGCGAGGTCGACGGATTTTTCGAGGGCAATCACGCGCCCCGGGATGGCGAGCCTCGAAGCGCGATCGGTGTAATGCTTTTTCTCGGCGATTGGCTTGTCGTCGCGGAAGTCGGGGAAGAAGACCTTCGCGCGGGGGTTGTCCTCGACGACGTGGTAGTTGGTGAGCACAAGCCGTTTCTGCTTGTCCACGAGCGTGCCGCTGCCGGTGGCGAGGCCGCGATCGCGCGTGGAGTGGATCCAGACTACGGAGGGGATGGTCTTCTTGTAGACTTTCGAGCCTTCGTTGTCGTCGGCTCGGGCGACAGGGCTCGCGGCGAGAACGGCGAGCGCGACACAAACTCGGCGGACGGGTGACATGGAGCACTCCCTCGATGCGGACGCGGTTCCTTCGCGGGCATTCTATGCGGGGAGTTCGTACGGATCGTTCGTCGAGATCCGGCCGTCACGGCATCATCGGGAAGTCCTTCATCGGATCGGCTTGCTTGAGGAGGCCTTTACCGTCGGCGGTGGCACCGTTCGCAAGGTTGCCACCGGCGGGCATCTTTGCATTCGAGGCGAGACCGCCGGTGAAGGCGAAACCGAGACCCAGCAGCAAGGCGACGGACGCGGCGAGGGCGAAGCGGCTGCCCCACGCGCCTTCGGAGGCGGGAACGGGCTTCGCGCTCGCCGGCACGGGGCATGCCGGCCACGGGTTCGGCACCTGACCGCGGAAAAACTCCGCGAAGGCGCGATCGGCATCGGGAAGGAGAGGAGACGAAGCCATTGTTACGGTCCACCTTCGTGATCGGTCAAACGGTCGGCCATGCGCTGCCGCGCCCGGCTGAGCCGCATATGTACGGCCGACACCTGGATGCCCAGCATCTCCCCGATGGCGTCGGCGTCGAAGTCCATCGCGTATTTCAACGTCAGGATGTCGCGGTCCCCGGCGGGGAGTTCTTCGAGGACCGACCGGACTCGGGCGTTTCGTTCGGCGAGTTCCAGTTGTTCCATCGGCGAGGGCGATGGAGAACAGACGCCGTTGAAATGTTCCGCCGGGGCGGTGCCGTTGCGGCGGAACGAACTCTTGGCGGTGTCCTCGGCAAGATTCCTCGCCACGCGGAGCAGCCAGGCGCGAGGGTTCTGGATCGCCACGCCGGATTCCCATTCGCGCCAGAGGCGGAGAAACGTCTCCTGCATCACGTCGCGGGCGGTCTCGGCGTCGAGCCAACGGGCGAACGCGACGGCCCACACCGCGCGGGCATGCCGTTCGTACAGCGCCTCGAATTCGCCGCGACGGCCGGCGGACGATGCTGCGTTCACGGAGTTCCCGATGCGGCCCCGCCTGGCATGCGAATAGAACGAATCCCGATCGGAATTCTAACGGAAAATCACCCGGTCACGGCCAGATTGTCGCGGTGGATCAGCTCGTCGTATGGCAATGTGCCGACGGTCTTTTGAATTTGATCCTTTGCCAGCCCCATAATCTTGCGCGTCTCGGCTGCCGAGTAGTTCGATAGACCTCGAGCGACCTCCCTGCCATCGAGGTCGAGAATCGTGACGACGTCGCCTTTGCCGTATTCGCCGAACACACCCTTTACGCCGACGGGAAGTAGGCTGGTGCCCTTCTCGACGACGGCGCGGCGTGCGCCGGCGTCCACGGTAAGGGAACCTTTGGGCTGTGCGGTGAAGCCGAGCCAACGCTTCCAGGCGGGGACGGATTCGCCGTGGGGGAGGAAGAGCGTACCGACCGGTTCGCCGGCGAAGATGCGGTCGAGAATGCCGTCGAGTGATCCGTTGGCCATGATGACGGCGCCGCCGGCGGCGGTGGCCAGTCGGGCGGCGCGAAGTTTGCTCTTCATGCCGCCGGTGCCGAGATCGCTCTTGGTGACGCCGGCCATGCCGGCGATGCCGGCGTCGATGTGCGGCACCGTGGCGACCAGCTTCGCACTCGGATCGACGCGCGGGTCGGCGGAGTAAAGCCCGTCAACGTTCGTGAGCAGCACGAGTAGCGGTGCCTGGAGGAGGTTGGCGACCATCGCGGCGAGAGCATCGTTGTCGCCGAATTTGATCTCGGCGATGCTGACGGTGTCGTTCTCGTTGATGATCGGCAGGGCGTTGAATTCGAAGAGCGTACCGATGGTGTTCCGGGCATTCAAGTAGCGGACGCGGGAATCGAAGTCGCCGGCCGTGAGGAGGATCTGGGCAGCGGGGATTCCGTAGGGGTTCAGGGCTTCCTGATAGAGTTGCATCAGGGCGGACTGCCCAACGGCAGCGCACGCCTGGAGATGGGGCAGGTCGGTCGGGCGCTTGCCGAGGCCGAGTTTGCCGACACCCGCGCCGATGGCACCGGAACTGACGAGCACGAGGCGGTGCCCGGCGGCGCGGATACGGGCGATCTGCCCGGCGAGCGATTCGATCCGGTGGCGATCGAGCCGGCCGGCGGAATCGGCGAGCACGTTCGTGCCTACCTTCACGACGACGGTGCGCGGCGATTCGACGAGCGACAGGCGAACGGCGTCGGCAACCACGGGACCCCTCCGTTGAAACGGAAATTCTAGCAATTCGCCCTCGGCTGGATCGCATCGGCCCCCGACCGGTCACAAACACGTAACGGAACGTTTGACCGGACCCCCGGCGGCGCGGTAACATCGTCTCCGTGGCCGACGAGGACAATCCGTGACCATCGCGCGAGCCGTTCTGACCATCTTCGCGTTATCCCTTGTCTCGCTGGCCACGGCGGCGCCGAACCCGATCGTCCGTACTGCCGACTCGCCCGAACTCCTGCTGGACCGCGCCGCCGTCGCCGAGAAGGCCGGCGAATGGGACCGGGCGCTGGAATCGTATCTGCGGGCGTATCTCGCGGGCCGGCAGACTCCGGAGATCCGCCGCAAGATCGCAACCTGCCAGCGGCATTCCGCTCAGGCCCGGCGGCACCGCGATCCGGTCTTCCGTCAGCATGTCCTGAGCCTGCCAACGGCCGACTCCCTGAACCTCTATTCGGAAGTACTCGAAAAACTCTCTTCGCTCCATGCCGATCGCGATGCGGCGACGGCCGCGAAATTGTTCTTGAGCGGGCTGGAGGAGTTCGATCGTGCCCTCGCGAACCGGGTCTTCCGGGGCGAACACCTCGCCGGCGCCCCCGACGCCACAGTTGCCCGGTTCCGTCGGACCATCAGCGAGTTTTGGAAATCGAAGCCTCCGACAACGGTCCGCGAGGCGCGGGCCGCAGCACTGGAATTGGCAAGGTCCGCCGGGACCGAACTCGGCGTGAAGGCGGGTTCCGCCGTCGTCCTCGAACTGCTCTGCGGCGCGTGCAACGGACTCGACGAATACACGGTCTACCTCTCTCCGCTCCACGGCGGTGGAGCCACGACCGGCTTCGCCGAACTCGCCAGCTACGGCATCGTTGCCACGTTCCGCAACGGCACGCTCACGGTCGATCGCATCGCACCCGAATCGTGGGCGGCCGAGAATCCGGTCCTGAAAACCGGCGACCGCATCGGCCGCATCAATGGACGCCGCGTGACCGACGCCGTCACCCTGACGGAAAGCCTGCGGTTCCCCGCCGACGGCGAACACGAGTTCGACATCGCCACCGATTTCTCGATGATGGCGCTGCCCGCCCGGCTCCCGTCGCCACTCCCCACCGTCCAAGCCTCCATCCCGAACATGAAAGACGGCGTCGGCTTCATCAAGCTGACCGGCTTCCACGAACAAACACCACTCGAACTCGATGCCGCTCTGGCCCGGCTGAAGGAACAGGGTATCCGGTCCCTCGTTCTCGACCTGCGTGGCAACACCGGCGGTCAGTTCCTCGCCGGCGTCCGCGTCGCCGAGCGATTCATCCCCGCCGGCATCCTCGCCACGACCGAAGGACAGGCACCCGAATTCGCCGGCCGCATCTTCTCCTCCGACAGCGGCATGCTCGCGTTCGATCTGCCCATGGCCGTACTCATCGACACCCGCACCATGTCCGCCGCCGAGGTCGTCGCCAGCGCCCTCAAGGACCAACAGCGCGCCGTCGTCATTGGCATGCCCACCTTCGGCAAGGGAGTCGTCCAGCACCCCTTCAAGCTCGGTGCCGCCGACGGCGTCCACAAATTCCGATCCGGTACGCTCGTCCTCACGATCGCGAAGATCCTTACGGCGCGCGGTGCCGCCCTGCACGGCCACGGTGTCATCCCTGACCTCGTCGAAGCCGATCCCGCCCGCCAACTCGCACTCGCCCTCGAACGCCTCGTTCCACGCTGACGCATACAATCCCCGCATGGAACCGCTCACGCTTGCCGCCGCCGAGACCCTCTCGGCCTTGCGGCTTATCGACCTGGCCCTCGCGGAAGACCTCGGCAGCACGGGCGACCGCACGACCCTCGCCCTCATCCCGCCCGATTCCGTCGCCACCGCCGCATTCGTCGCCCGCTCTCCCGGCGTCATCGCCGGCCTCGCCGTCGCGAAACTCGTCCTTGCCGCCGTCTCCCGCGAACTGCGACTCGATTGCGCCGTGGCCGACGGTGCGAAGGTCGACGCGAAAACCACCATCGCTACCGTCACCGGGCCGCAAGCCGCGATCCTCGTCGCCGAGCGCACCGCCCTGAACTTCCTCCAACGGCTGAGCGGGGTCGCGACGCAGGCGCGTCGGTTCGTCGACGCCGTCGAGGGATTGAAGGTCCGAATCCTCGATACGCGGAAGACCACGCCGGGCTGGCGTTTGTTGGAAAAGTACGCGGTGCGCGCGGGTGGCGCCGTGAACCACCGGATCGGCCTTTACGACGCGATCCTCATCAAGGACAACCACATCGCCAGCGTCGGCGGGGACGTTCGGCTCGCCGTCGAACGGGCACGCGCCTACCCCGGCAACGCCGGCCTGCCCGTCGAGATCGAAGTCGATTCGCTCGCACAACTGGACCTCGTGCTTCCGACCAAGCCGGAGATCGTTTTGCTGGACAACATGTCTTTGGATGCGATGCGCGAGGCGGTGGCGCGGCGGAACGCAGTTTCGTCCGGTACGCTCCTGGAGGCGTCCGGCGGCGTGAACCTTGGCACCGTCCGCGGCATCGCCGAGACCGGCGTGGATCGCATCAGCGTCGGCTCGCTCACGCACTCCGTCACCGCCCTCGACATCGCCCTCGACTTCCTACCGTGATCGCGCCCCACGAGATCCGCACCTTTCCCCGCCGGCACATCGGCCGCGAAGTCCGCGTGTACGATTCCCCGCCCAGCACAAACGACCTCGCGATGGAATGCGACGCGCCGGATGGCACCGCGTTCGTCGCGAATCATCAATCGCAAGGCCGAGGCCAGCACGGCCGCGTCTGGACCAGCCGGCCCGGCGAATCCCTGCTCCTTTCCATTCGACTACGTCCGCCGCCGGAACTCGCCCGACCGGTGATCCTCACGGCCTTCGCCGCCGTCTCGGTGGGCGATGCCATCCGCGAACTGGCCGGCGTCCAGGCGCGCATCAAGTGGCCGAACGACCTGCTTGTTCGCGGGAAAAAAGTCTGCGGCATTCTGATCGAGGCCGGACGCGCGACCGTCGTCGGCATCGGATTGAACCTGAATCAAACAATCGAAGCATTCGTCGATGCTGGCTTGCCGGACGCGACCTCGCTCGCACTTGTCGGAGGCAAAACGATCGAACGGGATTTAGCCCTGAATTGCGTGTTGGATCGGCTCGATGCGGAGTGGTCGCGGCTGCTCGCCGGCGAACGCGTACCGCTCGAATCGGATTGGAAGTGGCGGATCGGACTGCTGGGCCGGGGTGTGCTCGTCGAAATGGCGGATGGAAATGTTGTCGCGGGGCGGTTAATGGACATCAGTTTTGACGCCCTCGAACTTCTCCGCGACGACGGTACGGCCGAATGCATCCAGCCCGAACTCGTCCGCCACATTCATGCGGTCTGACGGATTCCAATCGATTTCTTCCGGACGGGCAACCGGAACGGGGTCCGTGTGCGACGCGGCGTCGGCGTTTCCGTCCGCCCCAACGTATACGCGTGGCACTGCGGGCACGGCCGGGACTCGATCGCCTCGCGTTCGTACACCGAATCGCCACCCTGTACCGTCCACGCCAGCTCGCAAGCGGCACAGCGAATCGTCCAATCCGTTTTCACAAGGCACCCAATTCCGTTGGATTGTCGGCTGCGGTTCCATTCGCCGAGTGGGCAACTGGAGCCGGACCAGTCGCGGGTCAGTATTGCGGCCGCTTCGGTTCACGTTCCGGGAACCCCCGGTAACCGCGTGCAACCCATAACTTCCACCCGCCGACCACCACTCCGTTTTCCCGATACTCCACGCGAAAGGGTCCCGCGAGGCTGTCGAAGGCGTCGGTGCCTTCCGGCAGCTTCTCGCCGACGTACACGAACGTGCGCCCGGCAAAGGCTTGCGCGTCCGCGATCGGGTTTGGCCGCCTGAGATCGTACTGGCTGTAACGGTCGTTCAACGCGATTCCGAAGCTGTAAACCGTGGGATTTCCGCGGCAATAGAAAGCGAGTTCTCCCGGTACGGACCACGTCATCGTCGCGAGTTCCGCCGATTGCCCATCTTCGCGCGCGATCCGATCACGCAGGGCATCGACTTCGGCCGCAAGGTGACGCCAGCCGCGCAGGCGCGCCGTGGGGTCGAGATTGCGGACGGGTGCGAGCCGGTCGTCGGTCGGTTCGGGGACAATCGACGCGAATACCGGCAGCAGCAGTTGCGGGAAGCGGGCCGCGATCGAGAGCGAGACTGAGGCTCCCAATCCGAGTGCGAACAACGCCCGCACGAGCGAGCGATAGCGAGACGATGCTGTGAACCAGTCGCGGCGCAGCCATGCAACAGCGAGCAGGAAACCGGCGAGGTACGCCGCCGCCGGCCAATTCGGCTGGATCTTCACCCGCAAACTGAATGGCACGAAGACCAGCACAAGTGGCACGGAGAACCACCAGAGGAAGGCGAGCTGGCGATCCCGGCTGGGGCGGAACGTCCATGCCGCCAGGGCGTAGGCGCAGAACCAGTACCCGCCGAGGAACGCGAACTGCCCCGCAAGATAGTCCAACGGCCCCACGGGTTTGAAACCGATCTTCGGACCGGTTGCCAGACCGGCCTGACCGAACAGGTGGCGGACGCCGATCCAATCCTGCTGCCAGTTCCAGATCAGGATCGGCACGAGTCCGAGCGAACCGATGGCCGCCATGCGGGCGACGCCGCGGCGATGGCCCGGTTCAAACCGCGATGCGACGAGCCAGACGGCCGCCATCGCCGGAAACGCGAGCATGGTGTATTTGGTGAGCGTGCCGAGCGCGACGGCGATGCCGGCGGCAATCCATGCGCGGCGGTCGTTGTCGAACACCGCGCGATGTACGCCGAGGAGCGCCCAACTCCAGCAACAAAGGAAAGGCGCGTCGATGGTCGTGAGTACCGCTCCTGCGGACAGCGGAGGCAGGACCATACCCAGACCGAGCGCGGCGAGGGCGAGGCGATCCGATTCGAGCGTGCGCCGGGCCAGCAGGAAGACCGCGACGAGCATGAGTGCATTGCACAGGACCGCCGGTATGCGCACCGCGAACGCGGTATCGCCGAGGAGCGAACAACTCGCGCGGATGAGCCATGCGACCATCGGCCCCTTGCTGTAGTAGCTCCAGTCCAGCCGGCGCGACCAGTCCCAATAATGGGCTTCGTCAGGTGCGAGGTCGAGCGGCGAGACCGACAGATACGCGAGGTTCAGCAAGGCAAAACCGAGTATCGCAACAAGCCCCCCGGCGACGGCGAGGCCGCGGTGGTTCGGTCGAATGTCCGCTGCGGGCGACGGCCGGGAATCGGAATAATCGGTCGGGATCATCGGGAGCATCTGAACCTTTCCGGCCATCGGCCGTCAAGGGGGATGCCGGGGCCGCACGCCGCGGGCTTGGGCGCTATAATTCCACCATGGACCCCATGCAGCCGCCCGATGTCGAACAACTCACGCAGCGCGGGCACCGGTACGCGCGTCGGCAAGAGTACTCCAAAGCGATCGAGGCGTTCACCGGCGCCATCGATCTCGAACCGTCCGACGCCGATTTGTACTACTATCGCGGCAATGCCCACGCGGCCGATGGACGTTACGATCGCGCGGTCGACGACTTCGGGCGAGCCATCGAATTGGAACCGACCCACCCGGCGGCGTATCACAATCGCGCGACGGCACACGTGGATCTGCGGGACTATGAAAAGGCGATCGCCGACTACACCGAGGCAATTCGCTTGAACCCCGACGACGCGGACCCGTTGAACGGGCGCGGTGCCGCATACAGTCGAAAGGGCGATTATGAATCGGCGCTTGCCGACTATTCGGCCGCGCTCGAGTTGGATCCCAAGGCATTCCGCGTTTACTTCAACCGTGCGAACGCCCTGAGCGCTACGGGTGCCCATGAAGCCGCGGCGGCCGATTACACCAGCGCCATCCGGTTGCAACCGCGACACGCCCGCTCGTACGTCTACCGCTCGCTCTGTCATGAGAATCTCGGACGCCTCGACGCGGCCCTGACCGACTTGGACACGGCCCTGCGGCTCGATGGCCACTCGCCGGAGGCGTTCTGGCATCGCGCACGCATGCGGGCCGCACTGGGCGAACACCGCCGTGCCGCCGACGATTACTCGTGGGTGATCCGTCTCGATCCGGAAGAACCCCGGGCCTATAACCTCCGCGGCATCGCCCGCGCCGAACTCGGCGACCACGCCGGCGCAACCGCCGATTTCAGCGAAGCGATCCGACGCGATCCGACCGACTCCGGTGCCATCTTCAATCGCGGCCTCTCGTACGCTCGCGCCAAGGATTGGGAAAACGCCCTCGCCGACTTCACCAAGGCAATCGAACTCGACCCGGACGACGCCACGGGGTACATCCAGCGCGGCTACGCGCACCTGGAACTGCTCGACACCGTCCGCGCCATCGCGGATTTCTCCACGGCCATTGAAAAGAATCCGAACAATGCGCGGTCGTGGGCGGCGCGGGCCGCGGCCCACCGACGCGCGGCGAACTGGCCGGCCGTCATCACGGACGCCACACGCGCCCTCGAACTCCGACCCGATTTGGACGCCGCTCTCAACCTCCGCGCCGCGGCACACTATGGCCTCGGCGATCCCGCCGCGGCGATCGAGGATCACGAAGCCGCCCGCGCACTCGACCCCGACGATGCGAACACGCTGAATTACCTCGCATGGCTGCGGGCCACCTGCCCGTTGGACGAATTGCGCGACGGCAAGAAGGCAGTGACCGACGCCATCCGCGCTTGTGAATTGACCGATCACGCGTATCCCGGATTCCTCGACACGCTTGCCGCCGCCTATGCCGAAACTGGCCGATTCGACGATGCCGTGAAATGGCAGAGGAAGCTACTGGAAATGGTCCCACCGGACGAGCGGCCGGAATACGAAACCCGTCTGGCGTTGTATCTCGAGGGCCGACCCTATCGCGATCCGCTGGCTGGCAAATCGTCCACATAAAACGCGAGCGGCCGACCCAACCGGGCCGGCCGTCCGCATTCGAATACACATCAATATCGGGCTTCCATCGAGAGGGCCACGCCGTGGGCGAAGAAGCCTTCGCGGTCGAACGTCACGTTCGGAGCACGGACCCCGGTCAGGGCACCGAAGGAGGAGCTGACCGGGACGTTCCGCTGGTTGATGGATTGATCGAACTGGGCGCCGGGCCGGGCGACGTTGCTCATGTAGTAGAACTGGTAGCCAAGCGAGATGCGCGTGTTCGGCGTGATGCTGACGCCGGCTTTGAGGCCGATGTCCGTCGCGACACTGAAGCGGTTGGTGACGAAGCGGCCGAGGTTGCCGTCCTGCAGACCGAAGGCGTCGACGCCGCCCGACGCGAGCAACCCGCCTTGCCGCATCACGGTTCCTTCCTGGTTCCGCGTTTCCCCGTTGATCTGCGTGACCTGGTGGACCGAGCCGAAGGCGAGCTTCGACGCAAGACCGATAAAGGTCATGCCGTGTTTCCATTCGACGTGAGCGCCCACGTCTCCGCCCCAGAACTGGTTCCGCGTGTAGGAACGGTCCCGCAGGATGACGGCGGTATTGACCGGCACGGAGCCGGGCTGGTTCGCGATCTGAATGAAATTGTCGGCCGGTGAGACCGTACGTTGGAACACGACCAGCGATTCGTCGAGGTCGTAGTAGCGGAAGCCGTACGACAGGTCGATCTGCCATTGCTCGTTGTAGGCGAGGTTGCGCCGGATGTTGATGCCGGCGCTGGCGAAGCGGGCGGTGTTCGTGGTCGCCAGTTCGCCCGTGAAGGGAATGGCTCCCCCGACGTTGGAGACGAACAACGCCGATTGCAGGCCGCTGGACGCGTCGAAGAACGGACGGACGATGTTCCCGCCCGAAACACCTTGGAACTTGGATCGGTGTTCGGTGATGAATCCGTCGGCGCCGATGCCGCGGGTGTGTTCGTGGTTGGTCCACATTCCGCCGTCGATCTTGTAGCCGTAGTACATGCCCATCTCGGCTTCACCATTGAGCAGCACGCGATTGCGCGTGTTGTCGAAGGCGAGCGGGATCGTCGCGCGGGCCGGCTGGAACCAGAGCAGCAACTGGCTGTAGCTCATCCAGACGGGATTCTTGGGGCCGGCAATGAGATCGCCAGCGCAACCGGGGTCGGCGCAATTCGGATTCACGTCGCCGCAGGTGTTGCAACCCGGCACGAAGCCGCTGGGCGCTTCCAACGGAGGCACCGGCGGCAACTCGGGCTTCGCCGGTGGCATCGGCATGGGCATCGGAGTCGGAACCTTCCCCTGTTCCGACTTCGGAACCTGCTTCACGTTCAACGGCATCGGATCGGGAATCGGGATCGCCGGAAGGCCTTGGGCGAGTAGGCCGGACCCGCCGGCCCCCGCCAGCACGCCCACCGATGCCAACCACGTACGGATGGAAGTCCGCATGTCATGCCCCCGAACGGCTCGCGCCGGCGCCGGAATCGTGTCGTCGCGGCGGCCCGACGGACCGGCCGCGTTCCCCATACACATCGTCCGTTCGGCGCAACCATCTTGAGGCATACATTCGCGACAGTCCGCGAAGTCGGACGGAATACCCCATCTTGCCACGACCGGAAACCGCGCCGCCCGCACAACCCGCCCCAATCCCCCTTTCGCGCCGGCCCAAGAACAAGTAGAATTGAATTCTGACGGCCGAACCGAGTTCGCGACCGAGCCGAGGCCGCCCATGAAGTGCCAACGATGTCCCAAACCGGCAACGTTCCATATCACCGAGGTCTTTGGTCATGCCAAATACCGCGATTTCCATCTCTGCGAGGAATGCGCCCAGCGCCACCTCGCCAACCCGGACGCGTCTTTGAAGGCCGCCCAGACCGCGACACCACCCCTACCGGACGCGGACCTCACCGATGAATTCGGCGGCAAGCATTGCCCCGCTTGCGGCCTGAAATTCGTGGAGTTTCGCAATTCCGGACGCCTGGGCTGCCCCCGAGACTACGACGTGTTCAAGGACGAGTTGCTGCCCTTGTTGGACAATATCCACGGCGACACGAAACACGCCGGAAAACAGCCACGCCTGCAACCATTGCGCCAGGCGAACGCCGCCGAGCGCGAACGGCTGCGCGGCGAACTGGAATCCGCCATCCGCAAGGAAGCCTACGAGGAAGCGGCCCGACTGCGCGATCGGCTCCGCCAACTCGACGACCCCGCGCCGGGAGCATGATGCCATGCCTGAATGTCAATTCTGCGGCGACCCGGCCACGGTGCACCTGACCGACATCGTGAACAAGAAAAAGCGGGAAATGCATTTGTGCGAAAACTGCGCGCGCCGCCAGAATCTCCTACCGGACGCGCCGTCCCCGCAATTGAATCTGCCGGCGTTGCTGCAACTGCTCATGAGTCAGTTCGCGCCCGCACCGGGAAGCGCGGAGCCTGATGAGGGCGACCCGACCGCGTTGACGTGCCCGACCTGCGGCCTAAAGTATGCACAGTTCCGGGCCGATGGCCGGCTGGGCTGCCCGGAGGATTACGAGGTCTTCTATCCGGTCCTCGTACCGATCCTGGAACGGGTTCACCGGGGTCTCCAGCACCACGGCAAAGTCCCACGCGCCGTTCGCCGGCGCCGGGAACGCGATGAACTCGACGACCTCAAGGGCCAGTTGGCCGAGGCCGTCGCCGCCGAAGACTACGAGGAGGCCGCCCGACTGCGCGACCGCATTCGAGGGAAGGAAACCGCGGAATGAACCTGGACCGACTGCTGCCGAATCTCGGGGAATGGCTGCGCGGCATCGGCCCGGAGTCCGATATCGTCGTGTCCTCGCGCGTCCGGCTGGCGCGGAATCTCGCGGACATGCCCTTCGGCAACCGCGCGAACGCCGAACAAAAAACCGAAACCGAAACCCGCGTCCGTAACGCCGTCACGACCGCGAACCTGCCTTACGCACTCGAATTCGTCGACGTCGCGAAACTCACCCCCATCGACCGGCAGTTCCTGGTCGAACGACAACTCATGAGCCGCGAACTGGCGTCCGTCCTGGACGGCCCCCGCGGCGTCGCATTCAACGAAACCGAATCCGTCAGCGTCATGGTCAACGAGGAGGACCACCTGCGACTGCAAGTCATGCGCAGCGGCCTCGCCCTCGACGAAGCCTGGACCGAAATCGACCGCCTCGACGACGCCCTCGAAGCCAACCTCGCCTTTGCTTTCCACGACCAGTTCGGCTACCTGACGGCCTGCCCCACCAATGTCGGCACCGGCATGCGCGCCAGCGTCATGCTCCACCTGCCCGCCCTCTCCCTTACGAAGGAAATCGAAAAGCTTTTCCGCTCCCTCCAGAAGATCAACCTCGTCGTCCGCGGGTTGTACGGCGAAGGCAGCCGCGCCAGCGGCGACCTCTACCAGATTTCCAATCAGGTGACGCTCGGCAAGAGCGAGTCCCGCGTCCTGCAGGAGATCCGCGAAGTCATCGCGCAGATCATCCAGTACGAACGCCGCGCCCGCCAACTCCTGCTCAAGGAGCGCCGGCAGGCCGAGCAGGACCGCGTCGCCCGCGCCATCGGTACGCTCGGCTCCGCCACCATGATCACATCCGAAGAGACGATGGAACTCCTCTCGACCGTCCGCCTCGGCATTCAACTCCACCTACTCGACGACCTGCCGCCGACCACCGTGAACCAGCTCTTCATTCACACGCAGGCGGCCCACCTCCAGAAACTCATGGGCACGCCGCTCGATGGCGAGGAGCGCAACGCCGCGCGGGCCAAGTACCTGCGCAACCGCCTCCGCGAACTCGGTTCGCATCAGCGGTGATGCGCCGTCTTCTGACCGTGCTGTTCGCCGTCGCGGTCATCGGCTGCGGACGACCGCCGGCCCTCGACCCCAACACGCTCGCACCGGACCAACGCATCGCCTTCGAATTGGCCGAACCGTACGAGCGCGACAAACGATTGAACTGGGGCCGGCCGATCGGTGTCGACCCCCTCGGCCCCGGCTGGGAGCAGGTCCTCGGCGAACGGGCGGACGGCTTACAAGTCCGCTTTCGGACACCGGATGACGAGATCCCGCTCCTCGGCGAACGGGCCATCCTCGTGAATGTGAAAACCCAAAAGGCGATCCTCGCGCCACGCGACTGAAAAGGAATTCCATGCGATCGATCGGAATCGCCGCGTACGGTTTCCTGCTCCTCATCTGGACCTGGCTGCTCCTCAAACCGCAACCGGTGCCGGAATCGCTCGTCGGCGGGATCGCGTTCTTCGACCCGGAGATGCTCTTCTTCCTGCTCGCGAAGGCCACGCACTTCGGCGTCTACGCCGGGTTCGCCGTCCTCGGCGGCTGGCTCGTTCGCGGCCGATGGATCGCCATCGTCCTCGTCCTCCACGGAGCCGCCAGCGAACTTGGACAGTGGATCGGCGCCTACCACTTCGATACGAAGCGCCACGGATGCGTGCGAGACGTGCTCATCGACGCCGCCGGGGTGTTCATTGGTACGCTGATCGCCCGACGGTTCCGACCGAAGCCGAATCCTCCACCTGCACCACAACCGTAAGCCGGTTGCGTCCCCTTGCTTCGCGCACTATCGTTCAGCGTCCGACCGGGACGTATTCATGAAGTGCAAAGCCTGCCATCACCTGAACATCGCCTCGGAAGCGGAATGCTTCATGTGCGGTGCGCGACTCTACCGCGGCGCACCACCCGCACACGCGGGTATTTTCGTCTTCGTCGCCCTCTGCATCTTCATCCCGGTCCTCTCGGCGACCGGCGGCATGATCAAATTGCTACCTCTGTTGGGTGTCAACACTACCGGTCTGCGCCCTTCCGGCGGGCCGGGTCTGGTACCCATTGTCATCGCCTTTTTGGGCATCAGCGCGTGCCTGACCATCTCGCGCACGCAACTGCCCCGCAACACGCAAATGCTGTATTGCGGCATCGCTACCGGGCTGTCCTGGCTCACGTTCATCATCTACGTGACCGGTTTCGCCAAGGAAATGCAAGCCCCGCGGAAACGGTATGTGTCAGAGCATCGCCTCGATCACGCGCCGGTCGATGCGGGGCGTGGCGCCTCGGTGCTCGCAGACTCTCGCCGCGTAGCGGTTCGCGAACCGGGCACAGTCGCGTAGCGGCTTGCCTTCGAGATGCAGGCAGACCATCGCCGCCGTGAAGGCGTCTCCTGCGCCGACGGTATCGACCAGCTTCGCCGGATGCCCGGGCAACTCGAAATCGTCCTCCTGCCCTCTCGCGAAGTGTCCCATCCCGTTCGCTCCCCGGCTGACGACGACTGATTCGATTGACTCGCCGCGCCCGAGCATTCCGTTGGGGCGGTCCAGTAATAGCGACGCTCCGATTGTCGGCCATTCTTCGTCGCTCACTTTCACCATCGTTGCCAGTTTCAGCGATGCGTCGATCATTTCGGGTGAATGGAATCGCTGGCGGAGATTCACGTCGAAGACCCGAATCGGAATGCCTGCGACGAAGGCTCGAATGGCAGCACGAGACATCGGTGAACGCTGGCCGAGCGTACCGTATCCGACCGCGTCGGCCGCGATCCGGGGAACCGCTTCGAGGAAATCCCACGCGACGTTTTCGACGATCTCGTAGCTCGGCACGCCGTCGGGACCGAGCGTCACGCGCACGGTTCCGGTCGGGTGTTCGCGATCCGTTTGAATGAACTCATCGTTCATTCCCAACCGCTTCACTTCCTCGCGGAGTTCGCGGCCAAGGTCGTCCTCGCCGACACGCGAAACGACAATGGCTTCGTGGCCGAGTTGATGGCAGTGGAAGGCGAAGTTGAACGGCGCTCCGCCGGCGACGCGCGACCCGTCGGGGAAGAGGTCCCAGAGCAGTTCGCCGATACCAACGATCATGTCTCATTCCATAACTTGGCCACAGATCAACACGGATGAACACAGATTCGAAAATCGAATTTCTTATCCGTGTTTATTCGTGTTTATCGGTGGCTAGAACTTTTGTTTCATTCCAAGGGGCCGGCCTCTTCTCGAAAAAGGCCTTCAATCCCCCGTGGCATTCCGCGCCGAGTCGCGGTTCGGCACTCGCCTTCGCCAACTCTTCCACACCCAGCACCTGCCGCGAGCAGTCCCGCAACAGCCGCTTGGTCGTCGCAAGCGCCTCCGGTCCTCCCTCGTGGCACGCCCGACCCCACGCGAGCGCCGTCGGTAGCAGCTCTTCCGCCGGCACCACCGCGTTCACAAGGCCGATCCGCATCGCCTCCTCGGCGTCGATCAACTCACCCGTCAGCAGCATCCAGCGTGCCGCGCGCTCGCCGACGTGCCGGAGCAGGTGTGGCAGCACCATCGCCGCGACGAGGCCACGCCGCACCTCCGGGTAACCGAACTTCGCTGTTGGCACGGCCACCGCGAAATCGCAGACGGTCATCAGCCCGGCTCCGCCGGCGACGGCAGTACCGTTCACCGCCGCGATCGTCGGCTTGTCCGACTTGTAGATCCGTTCGTAAAGCGCCGAGAGTTTTTGGGCGTCGTCCCAGATCTGGTCCTTCGTGGCGGTGAAGGTGCCGCGGAGTTCGTCCAGGTCCATGCCGGCGCAGAAGGCCGGCCCGTGGCCGGTGATGATGATCGTGCGCACGGCGGGGTCGGCATCCGCGGCCGCGAACGCCGCCGTCAGTTCGGCGATGAGTTGCCGCGAAAGGGCGTTCCGCTTGTCGGGCCGGTTGAGCGTGAGCGTGGCCGTGTGGTCGCGGACGGCAGAGAGGACGATGGGTTCGGACATGCGTTCATCCTACCGCGAAGAGGCGATCGAGTTCAGCGGCACTCGCCTTCAATTTCGCTTCGCACGCCACCTCGCCGTCCGCTTCCGCGAAGATCGTCAGCACCGGTTGCCCGGCTTCGATGATATCGCCGGCGTGTGGGATGTCGGCGAAGTTCGGCCGCCGCCAAACGTCGGTGCAGCGCGCCAGAAAGTCGTCCCACGGGCCGGACGATGGAAAGACGAAGCGGCGCGGCGCGTAGTAGACGGCCTTGCCAAACGTTGTCTTGGGAATGGCCGGTTCCTTCTGGGTCAACGCGGCGGTCCGTGTCGCCAGTTCGTATAGCTCGACGGACGCGGTGTATCGGGGATTCACTTCGATAACACCAAACTTGTCACCATAGCGGATGAAGTCAATTCCCCAGACTCTTCGCAACGGAAACCGGTACGTCAGCCACCCCGCCGTGGGCCGCGGGTCGGGACATTCGTTCGGGGCGACCATCACATTGCCGGCGTACGCGAACGGCTTCGCGTGCAGCCAGTCGGTACCGATCAATTGCCGGCTCACCCCCACGAACGTCGGCCAACCGCGCCGGCCGTGGGCGAACACGGCCGACATCGAGTCGCCTTCGAGGTATTCCTGCAGATAGTAGTTTGGCTTTTCGGCCTGAGATGGAAAATCGTCGGAGTCTGCGAAGCGAACACCGAGGCCCGCGGATCCCCGTATCGGTTTGCATAGCCAACGCAAGGAAGGGTCGGCGAATTCGCCCGGAAGAATCGTTTGCGGCCTCGTTCGCCCGAACTCTTTCAACCATTTCTGAACCGCGAACGGATTGCGCACCGTCTTCAGCACGTCCGGCCCGTTGCCCCACAGCTCGCGCGTCTGCGAGATCGCGGCCACCACGTCCGGGTAATTCTCCAACCCGCCCGTGTACATCCACGGCATCGGCGGCACACGCTTCGCCAACTCCACGAAGCCGTGGGGGTATTCGTCCATCGGCAGCTTGACAACCGTCGCGAGGCGTTCCGTGTCGGCGTCGGCGAAGAGGTCCAGCACGTACGGATCGAAACCGGCACGCCGCGCCGAGGCCGCCGCCGCCCGGCCACTCGCACCCACGATCAGCACGCGATCCACGCTCAATCCTCGCGTAGCGCCGCCACGGTCGGCAGGCCGAGCATGTGCCGGAACTTCTGAATCTCCTTGATGCGCATCAGGCTCAGCACGTCCGCGTAGTCGTCGCTCCAAACACGCAGCTTCGGTTCGACTTCCATCGGCCGCCAGCCCATCGGTATCGGCTCCTTGTCGAAGCTCTCCGAGCGATACCGCGTCGTGTAGCGTTCGTCCTTGAAGATCTCCAGGGTCTCCGGCTTCTTCGCCAGCACCACCCACGTCGATTGCGATTTTCCCGGTGGATATTCCTGCGTGCTGTCGTACCACGAGTCGTTGAACTCGAGCGCTGCGATGCCCAGCTCCTCGGCGATCTTCGACACGGCGAGTTCGAGTTTGATGTACCGGTTCGAGATGTGCAGCGCCACGAGGCCGCCCTCGGCGATCCGGTTCATGTAAAGGTCCACCGCCTCTTTCGTCAGCAGGTGGACCGGGATCGAGTCGGAACTGAAGGCATCCACGAGCAACAGTTTGTATTTCGCCTCGGCGTTCGCCTGGAGTTTCAAGCGGGCGTCACCGAGGACGATATCCACTTTCGCGCCGCGGCGTTCTGCATCCTTGACATAGGTGAAGTGCTTGTCGGTGTCGGCCACCATCGACTTCACGTTCGGGTCGATCTCGTAGAAGGTGAGGGTTTGCCCCTTGCCAGCGTAGCATGAGACCGAACCGGTGCCGAGGCCGACCATGGCGAAGTCTGCCCCGGGGAAGCGTCGATACGTAACGTCGAACATGTGGCCGACGGGTCCGGTGCGGTGATAGTAGGTGAGCGGTTCTTTCTTGTAGTCCCATGTGGTCCAGAGTCCGAGTTGCGCCGTGGCGGACCAGCCGTCGAGCGGGCCGAGGAGTTGGAGTTCGACGAACTTCTGGGAATTGACCGAGATGGGATTGAGGCGCAGGTAAGCCGGGATGCCGGCGTCGGCGGTGGACTGGATGCCGTGGAGCGTGGTGCCGTGGACGAGCCGCCGCTGCTGGTAGCTGTTGACGCGCTGGTACTCCTGGCCATCCTCGGCGACGACGGTGATCGTGTCTTCGCCGAGTTCTTCGACTTTGAGAATGCCGAAGAAGCTGCGGTCGAGCGCGCGGAGGCCGGAGGCATCGTGGCGGACGTGGCCAACGAACAGCAGCGCCGCGACACACAGGCCGAAGCGCAGCGGACGGTCGATGAAGAAGAAGCACGCCATCGCGGGAACGGCGTAGAGGATCAGGTCGCGAACCTTGTCGCTCTTGATCTCGGCGAGCACGCCGACCGCCTGGAGGCCAGCGGAGATTTGCCCGCCGATCCAGCCGCAGGCGAGGTTGAACGCGTTGAAGCGGGGGAGCAACGTGAGCCCCGCGACGGCGGCAAGCATGGCGCACGGGATGACGAAGTCGAGGATGCGGTTCCGCTGAGCCTTCGCGGGCGAGGGTTCCGGACCGTCCTCCAGCTTGGGGATCAGCATGCAGCCGATGGCGATGGCGATCGGGTATTCCCACGCGAGCGGGAAGGCGATCGGGGCGATCAGGGCGTTGAAGACGCCGCCGAGCATGCCGCCGAGCGAGAGCCAGAGGTAGAAGTTCGTGAGGTACGCGGCGGAGGGGCGGTCGCGCGCCAGTTCCGAGTGGCACAGGAGCGTCGTGAGGAAGTACGCGACGAGGTGCAGGAGCAGCAGGAGGAAGATACTGTCGATGCGCGCCTGCGAGACGATGACGAAAACGAGCAGCAGCGTGACGACGGGCGAGATGTTGCCAAGCACGGGGCGGAACCAGGCGGGTGTCTTGGCGAACGCGATAATGAAAGTGATGAGATAAAGAGCGAGTGGGCCGACCCAGAGCAGCGGGATGGAGGCGATGTCGGTGGTCATGTGCGTGGTGACACCGAGCATGAGGCTTGACGGGACGAACGCGAGGCCCAGCCAGCGGAGTTTGCGCAGGGTCGTGGGCGGCGGTTCGGTCGGTGCGGTGGCCTTCGCGCTAACGACTTCGGTCTGTTTGACCGTGTTCCCGCAGACGGCAATCAGCACCGTGAGCGCGACGAATCCGCCGGCGAACAGCCACGCCTGCTCGACGAGGCGCAGGCTCGGCTCGGTGACGAGCGGGTAGCCGAGCAGCGAGATCAGACTGCCGGCGTTGCTGGCGGCGTAGAGGAAGTACGGATCCTTCGCGGCGACGTGACCGGAGTAGGCAAACCATCGCTGGAGCAGCGGCGCGCTGGTGGAGACGGCGAAGAACGGGATGCCGATGGCGACGGCGAGCAGGGCGAGCACGCCGAACATGGGGTAGGCGGTGTCCTGCGGGGCGAGCGATTCAACGATGGGGATGGGCGAGTTCTTCGGCCCAAGGAAAGCGGCGAGAGCCATGACGGCGATGGAACCGGCGAGGACGGCGAGGTGCAGTTTCACCTGGCCTTTCGGGCCGATCTTCGCGGTGAGCTTGTGGGCGTACAGGTAGCCGAGGAGCAGCACGGCCTGGAAGAAGACCATGCAGGTGTTCCACGCCGCCGGGCTGCCGCCGAGCAGGGGGAGGATCATCCGGCCGATCATCGGCTGGACCATGAACAGAAGGGACGCGCTGACGAAGAGCGTGAAGGCGTACAGAACGGGCACGGGGCACTCCCGGAGCGGCGGACGCAAGGTGCGAAGTCTCAGGGCGGTTTTATCGAGCCGTACCGCTTTCGCCAGCACGGGGCAGCACGATCTTGAAGGTGCTGCCGGCGCCGAGTTGGCTGGCGACGGTTACCTGGCCGTTCATGGCCTGCACGAGGTGTTTGACGATGGCGAGGCCAAGGCCGGTGCCACCGGTGCGCTGGCGGGCGCGGTCGGCGCGGTAGAATCGCTCGAAGACGCGCGGCAGGTCCGCCTCTGCGATGCCGTGCCCGGTATCCTCCACTTCGACGAATACGCCCCCGTCGACTGCACCCCAACGGACGGTAATCTTTCCGCCGCTTGGCGAGTACTTGATCGCGTTGTCCACAAGATTGTCCAGGACATGCCCGATCGCGTCGGCGTCGGCGAAGGCCGCCAGGTCCCGCGGCGCGTCGGTTGGTGGAACTTCGAAGAGCCGCATCGACTTCGCTTCCGCCCGCGTTGATTGCCTCCCCAGGCATTCCGCGATTGCCGCGTCGAGCGGCACGGGGACGAGGTCCAATGGCTGCTCGCCCGATTCGATTTTCGCGAGTTTCAACAGGTCCTGGATCAGTTCCTCCAAACGGTCCGCTTCGAGTTTCACCCGTTCGAGAAACGGCCCGCGCATGGCGGGGTCCTCGGCCGCACCGTCCTGAAGTGCTTCGATATTCGACTGGATGACGGCCAGCGGTGTCTTCAGTTCGTGCGAAACGTTGGCGACGAAATCCTGCCGCACTCGTTCGAGTCGTCGCAATTCGGTAATGTCGTGCAGGACCATGACCGCGCCCGGCGAATCCGGCCCGGGCAGCCGCGCGGCGTAGACCGCCAGATTCTTCGCGCCCGGCCCCTTCCAGTCCAACTCCTGCCGGCACGGGCCATCCTCGCGCAGCGCCTTCTCCGCGATCTCCTGCACGGCGCGCTGGCGCGTTGCCTCCCAGAGTTTGCGGCCGATGGCGGTTTCGTCGAACTCCAGTAGTGCCGCGCCGCGGTCGTTGGCGAAGAGGACGCGCTCGTCGTTGTCGAACGCGACAACGCCCTCGACCATGCCGGAGAGGATGGTGCGGAGTTGCTCTCGGTCGCGGGCAATTTGATCGAAAGTGATGGCAAGCCGACCGCCCATGTCGTTGAGGGCGCGGGCGAGAGCCGCGAACTCACCACCGGCGTCGGCCGGGATTCGGTGTCCGAGGTCGCCTTCGGTGAGCCGGTCGGCGCCCTGGGCAAGTTCGCTGAGCGGGCGGGTGAGTTCTCGAGCCAATAGATAGGACGGCACGATCGCCAGCGCCACGATCCCCAACGCGGCCGCAATCACTTCACCCGCCAGGCCGAGGAAGATCGCTTCGCCCCCGGTTCGTCGGAGCACGATCGCTCCGATCAGCCCGACGGCCGCAACGACGAACGCCAGATAAGTGAAGAACAGCCGCCAGAACATAAAGGGAGATTACCCTGCCTGAGAGGCGGCGACGACGCGTTTTCCGGCGGCCAGACGCGTGACGACGTTTAGAAGGATCACGAGCACCAGCAACACGAACGCCGCGGCCCACGCCAGGCGGATTTCGTCGGAGCCGTCAGGCATCTTGGAATAGTTGAAGATGTAATATGGCAGGAACGGTGTCGGATCGTTCAACGACCGCGGCCAGTAGTTCGAGCCGTACGCCGTCAGGAGCAGAGGGGCGGTCTCGCCGGCGATGCGTCCCACGGCCAACAGCACGCCGGTGATGATGGCCGGCAGCGCTGCCGGAATGATGACCCGCACCACCGTCTGCCAGCGCGTCGCGCCGAGGGCGTAGCTCGCTTCGCGCAGACCGTTCGGCACCAGCCGCATCGCCTCTTCGGACGCCCGGATCACCACCGGGAGCATCATCACCGCCAACGCGAACGCGCCGGCCCACGCGGAATAGCCCCACGGCTTCGACGACCAGATCGGATACACCAGCACGGCATACGCGAACACCCCGATCACGATCGACGGGACGCCGCCCAACTGCTCCGCCACGAATCGCACGACCGGTACGAACCGGCTGTTCCGGTATTCCGAAAGCAGCACCGCCGCGAAGATGCCGACGGGTACCGCCAGCGCCGTCGCAAGCGCCACGAGCCGCAGGCTACCGGCAATCGCATGGCCAAGGCCACCGTCGTCTGGTTCCTTCAGGAAGAACCTGAGGTCCACCCCCGCCGCGCCCTGATAGGTGATGTAACCCAGGATCAGAAACAGCGGGATCACCGTGATGAACTGACAGAGTGCGAGAAGCTTTCGCATGACCGCGTCGACGAGCAACTGGCGACGGCGGGCCGCGGCAGCCCTGGCCGGATCCATTGGTGCCGGATTGGGCAGAATTACATCGACTCGCGCTGGGGCGGTTGCGTCCGCTTCGGGCATCGGCTGGGCTTTACGGGTCGAGCCAAGCCAGCGGATGATCAGCCGGGCTGAAACGTTCGTGACCAGCGTGACCACGAGCAACAAAAGGCCAAGGGAAATCAACGCCGCGCGTTTGGTAATGTCCGAGGGCGCCGTTTCGGGCAGGATTTTTGCGATGGCGCTGGGGATCGCGTCGCCGGTGCCGGCCGGGGAAAAGTTCAATTCCTGCGCGTTGCCAATGACCATCGTCACGGCCATCGTTTCGCCAACAGCACGGCCAAGGGCGAGGAAGCACGCCGCCACGATGCCGGGCCGGGCGTAGGGCAGCACGACGCGCCAGATGGTCTGCCAGCGGGTCGCGCCGAGCGCAAGCGAGCCTTCCCGTTGCGATCGCGGCACCGACCGGCAGACATCATAGCTCACTGCGGTGATGTAGGGCAGCACCATGACGGCGAGCACGAGGCCCGCGGCGAGAATCCCCTGCCCCGCAGCCGTATTTTCCATCCCCAGCCACTCGAAGAACGGCCGCGTCCCGCGCCGGGCGAGGAACTCGATGCCCCAGAAGCCGTAGACGACGCTCGGGATGGCCGCGAGGAGTTCGAGCAGGAACGAGCAGATCGTGCGCATCCGTCCCGTGGCAATCTCGGAGAGGTACGCTGCGGCGCCGACGCCAAGCGGCACCGCAACGGCCATCGCGATCAGCGCCGTGGCGATGGTGCCGTAGATGAAGACGAGCGCACCGAATTGCCCCTTCCCCGGATCCCAGTTGCTGGACGTGAAGAGTTGAGCGGGGTTCGAGCCGAACAGGAATGGCCGCGCCTGCCAGAAGAGTACGCCGACGAGGGCGAAGGCCACGAACAGCACGAACGCCCCGGCCGACTGGCAGAGTAGTCGGAACAGCACGTCCCCGACGCTGACGGCGGGGCGGGGCGGCGGTGGCGGCGGAGACGTGGGAGAGGGCATGGGAGTCGTTTTACTCGAACGTCACGCCATCGAGTTTGGCTTGTGCCTTCTTCCCCAGTTCTAGCGGCAGTGGAGCGTAGTCGAGTTCCTTCGCCAGCGCCTGACCGTCGACGACAACCCACTTGAGGAAATCGACGACGGCCGGGCCTTTGTCCTTGGATTGCTTCGCGTACACGATGGCGTAGCTGATGCCGACGATCGGGTAGCTGCCGTCACCCTCGGCGTCGGTGAGGGAGAAGGTGAGGTCGTGGAGGGTATAGGGTTCAGCCGTCGGTTTGGCCCCCATGGCCGCCGTCGCGGCCGCCGTTACGCTATCCGAGTTGGGACCAACCAATTTCCCGGCCTTGTTCGTCAGTTTTGCCGTCGCAATCTTGTTCTTGTTCGCGTAGGCCAGTTCCACATAGCCGAGGGCCCCTTGATTGTTCTTCACAAAGCCGGCGATACCGTCGTTCCCCTGCTGCCCGACACCTCCGCCGAGTTTCATCTCTTTGGTCATGCCGACCTGGTCCTTGAAAGCGGGGCTGACCTTTGAGAGATATTCCGAGAAGATGTTCGTCGTCCCGCTCGACTCGGCACGGCGCACCGCGACGATGGCCTTGTCCGGCAGGGCCACGCCGGGGTTCAGCGCCGCGATCGCGGCATCGTTCCACTTCGAAACTTTTTGCAGGTAAATGTCCGCGATCACCGCGCCGGTCAGATTCAGTTGCTCGATTCCGGGCAGGTTATACACGATGGCCACGGCACCCATTGTGACCGGGATGTGCAGCACGTCGCCGCCGGCGGCCTTCGCGGCGTCGAATTCCTTCCGGCTCATCGGCGCGTCGGTACAGCCAAAGTCGATCGTCTTGGCCGTCAGGTCGCCGATCCCCTTTCCGGAACCACTCTTGACGTAGTCGATCTCGGTCCGCTTCGCCTTGCGATAGTCCTTGGCCCACGCACGCATGATCGGATCGACGAACGTCGCTCCGCCCGCACTGACGCGGACCGGCGTACCGCCCTCCGTCGCGTTGTCTCCTCCGCCGCCACAGCCGGCGAAGGCAAACGTTCCCAAAAGAAGCATCACTCGAGCGACGGGTGTCATGGCGTGGATCCGCAGTATTCGATGCAAGATGAGCTATGAATCGCAGATGAAGGTTCTGCGCGCGGATGATGAAGGTTTCGTGAAGGCTCACAGCAGTCGACGGGATTCCCGTTCCAGCCCCGACCGGAGAAAATCCGCTATCGCACCGACCGGACACTCTTCCGCGACGACGAATTCGTGCGCGACGCCAACGGCGGCGAGTTTCTCGTGCAAACGATCGTGGCCGCGATAATTCTCCGATTCCGGGGGACAACCGAACCAGATGGCCCGCGGCGGATCGTTCGCACGGATTTGCAGGATGGCGGTGAGCTGCCGTGCCTGTTCCTTCCGTTCGAAATGGCGATCGAGTGTGGTCCCGCGACCGATCAGTTCATGGAAATCGAAGGCACAATCCCAACCGGCCACCACCGGGATGAGGTGTGGATAACGGAACGCGATTCGAAAGGCCGCCTCGCCTCCGAGTGCTGCAACGGGACACGACTGTTCGCGCAACCAGCCCACGACGATCGATTCCGCGGACCACGCGGTATCGTATTCCGGCACGATCCGATCCAGCCACCAGGTGGATCCGCCGTTTGGGCAATGGATTGAAAGACCACGAGACCGCAGTTCGAGGGCGAGCGGATCGGAATCCGCGAGAGTTCGTTCGTGATGATCGTGGAGGAAGAGAACGCGGGGGCGAGCGTTTGGCGGGACCGTCGACGGGATTGGGATTCGGCCCATGGATCGGTTCGATTAGCGACCGTTCGTGGAGGCCTCCGGGCTGCCGGGCGCTCCGCCAAACAGGTCGCCGATGACGCGCCGCAGGATCTGCCCCGTGGTCATGCCACGGCGAGTCGCGGCGGCTTCAAGGACCTCGGCCTGCCACCGGGGCAGCAGCAAGGGCAACTCGACGACTTCCTGATCGGAGCGGTTGCATTCCAGCGCCGCCGGCGGAGCAGGAGTCGGTGCGACCATTGCGGTGGCAATCATAGGAATCGCGGGGGTAAGACGGAAGCGAAACGGAAGTGTTGGTCGGAATAAAACTCGAAAACAGCTCATATTTTCGGGCCATTCCTCCAACGTGGGATTCCATTCGCAAAGTCGGTGCCAGAGGGGATTTTTCAATTTCTTTCTTTCCTGAACCCGGTGACCGACTCGCGGAATTCACGCGGGCCAGCGATTGAAAGCCGAAGGATCGTTTCATGAAAACCACTTGATTCCGTGTTGTTTTCGACATTCGACCGACGAGTTCTTCCGGACGTCTTTCGATAAGGCCTATTTGAAGAGTTTGTCCATCAACATCACGGTACGGGACAGCCTGCACCGAATCTGCGCAGAAACATCCCGCCGCTTTGGCAAAAATCCCGACCGTATCAGCAAACTTTCCCGATGTCTTGCAACAGATTGGTGTCCGGTTCCGGTCGTGCGGACCGGTGGAGAGGCATCGAATTGGAAATCTGGGAATTCTTACGATTGGGCTTTTGACGGAGAACAAACCGATTACACTGTTTGCGCGGGGGGCGATCTACGCCCAATAAGCATTTCCGACGGGATTTACTCGGGAGACGGTTCGATGGCCAAGAAGAACCCCAACGATCGCAAGGGACCGAACAAACCGAATCCTAACGATCCAAAATCCAAGGCCGAATTACCCGAATTCCTGCGCACCGACGATTGGTTGCAAATCACCCCGCCGCCCATCAAGAAAGATCTGCCCGATTCGCCGGCGGACACCGGATCGAAAACGGACGACCAGGCCACTGACATGATCGAGTTGGAGGACGACAACGTCGGCAACATCCCGGTACCGCAATCGACGATGCTGTTCACCGATCCGGACGATTCGGTGGTTCTCGCCGACGAACTGCCTTCATCCGGCCCTCTGAGTGGAAAGTTGAAATCCGGCCTCTCGAGCATTAAATTGCCGGTCGCGGCCGGCAAGGCGCCCGAAGGCGTGAACCTCAGTCAGGATGAGGTTGATCTCGGCTCGGAACCCGAAGTGGACATGAAAGCGCTGGCCGGCCCCAGCACTTCGGCCGTCCGCCGCTCGGTTATGCAGACGATCGATGAACCGGCTGCAACCGCCGAAGACGCCATCGGCGGCCCGTTGAAGCCCACCGCGCCGGGATCGGGCTGGGTCCTGGATTCCACGAAACTGCCCGATGTCCCGCCAGCGGGCGACTCCAAATCCCGAATGCCTTCGGTACCATCCGTCGGCAATATGAACGCCACATGGGCCGAACTGGACCTGCCCGGTTCGAAACTGCAACCGCCCGCCGCGAAGACCGAACCGAAACCATCAACTCCCAAACCGGCGGTGCCGGCGCACCCCGACAGTTGGCACCCGTCGTCGGGAAACATCGGCGTCCCTTCGATGGCGAACATCGATCTGCCGCCGGAAGAGACGAGCAGCGCGGATGTGTTCAGCAAAGCGTCGCGGCCCGGTGCCGGACCGGGTGCGGTCCGCGTCGAGTTGCCGAAACCGAAACCGATCGCGCGCAGCGAGGAACCCAAGTCCCCCGCGACACCAGCGACCCCCTCGTTCGAATTCCCCAGCGCACCCGAACTACCCCCGACCCAACCGAAGGGCAGCTGGCATCCGTCGTCGAGCGATATGCGACTGCCATCGGTCGGCGAGATCGATCTGCCTCCCACCGCGGAAGGCACGGACGTGTTCGGCGCCGCGAACCGGCCCGGCCGAGGTTTGGAAGCCAAGTTGGAGAAGCCGGCCACGCCGGCGAAACCGCCCGCCAAGGCTGAGCCACCCAAGCCGGCGGCACCGATGCCGGCCTCGCTCTCGGCCACCAACTTCGAAGTCCTACCCGAACAGATCGCCCCGGTCGCGCCGGCGTCGGGCTGGCTTTCGGGTCCGATCGCTCCTCCGGCCGCACCAGTGGGACTCGAGCCAACCTCCGATTTTAAAGCATCCAGCGCAGATATCGAGCTTCCCCCGGAAAAAAACGAGGGCGCGTCCGACATCTTTTCCACCGCCACGAAGCCTCTGGCGCCGACCGCTACCGGCTCCGGCATCTTCAGCGGCGCCTTCGCTCCGCCCTCCGGTATTCCCGCACTTCTTCCCGGCGACTCGAACCTGCTGGTCGATCGACCCGCCCAGCCCGCCGACCTAGGGCGTGTCGACCTCGCACCGCCCGGCCTGGAAGTCACTGGCGAATTGAATCTCGGCAAGTCGCTCGGCTCGCAGTCCGGCGCGATCAACTTCGCGCTGCCGCCGGCGACCCCGACCGACGCTCGATCGTCGTCTATCGAAGTGATGGATACGAGTGGAACGCTGGATGGCGCCCGTCGCACGCCGGTGCCGGCGATTCAACCGCCGGCCGAGCCGTTGCGGGTCGAGAGCGTGCCGGCGTTCGATGACGACGGCAGCAGCGAAGCCCTGGAAGCCG
The DNA here is from genome assembly GCA_022842245.1 of Gemmataceae bacterium. Taxonomy (GTDB): domain Bacteria; phylum Planctomycetota; class Planctomycetia; order Gemmatales; family Gemmataceae; genus Limnoglobus. The sequence continues at coordinate 137,056 of JALHPZ010000007.1, read as the reverse complement.
AACTGGCCCGGCAACTGGAAGAGGACGACGGCAAGCCGGACTTCAACTACCTCCCCGGGATGTCGCCGTCGGACTCGAACATTCTGGGTGATCGCTCGATGGCCGAGCGTTCGCTTTCGGGTCCGCAATCGTCGAGCGTCAACCTCGCGGATCCCGATGCGCTCTCGGCCGATCCGGCAGTCGATTCCGGTCAGCCGTCGAGCATTTTCAACAAGATGGACGTGGCCGCGCAGAACACGGGTCATGTGGACCTGGATGAAATTCCGTTGATGGGGTCTTCGGACAGCGCGTCGATCCCGCAATCGACCGGCCGCTCCGCCGTGCTTGGCGGAAGGCCCGACGAACCGCACGGCGCTGACCTGGAGGAATCGGTCTTCGATGTGACCATGCCGAAAGACGCGACGGCGGATAGCGGCATGATCGACTGGTCCGCCGATGCGGCCAAAGTCACGGACCGGCTGGGCATGCAGGCGTCCCTGGAAGAATCCCGACGTTCGGAACTGTCGAGCGCAAGCGAGCCCTCGCCGACGCCGACGGTCCCGCGGAAAACGATCACTCCGCGGCCGACTTCGCGCCCGGACCTCGATCTCGATGCCGAACCTAAGCCCGGCAAGTCCCGCAGTCCTTTGCTTGCTACGGCCCTGAGCTTGGTGGCCGGCCTCGGGATTGGCGCGGGCGGCATGTTCCTCGCCAGCAGCGGCGGAAGCGGCGGCGGGGGTGACGGCAAAGCCTCCGCGGAACTGCAGACGAAACTCAACGAATTGCAGTCGAAGTTCGCGGCGACGGAAAAGCTCGCAACCGATGCCAAGTCCGAAGCGGAAGCCCAGCGGGCCGTTGCAGAGTCCGCCGCGAAGGCCCTCAGCGACGAGAAGAAGAAACTTGAAGCTGATGTCGCGACTGAGAAGTCCAAAACGACCGCCGCGGAGATGGCTGCGAAGAAACTCCTGGAGGAAAAGACCGCCCTGCTGGGCGACGTGAAGAAGGCGACCGACGACGCGGCCAAGTTGCTGGCCGACGCCACGAACGCGAAGAAGGAGGCGGAGGACAAGGGCAAATTGCTGGATGCCGCGAAACTCGCCGCGGACGCCGCGACGGCGAAACTCAAGGCCGTGGATGCGACGCTCGATCCGATTCTGGAGAAGTTCAAGGCCGCCAAGCTGATCGACGACAAGGCCGACCGCGAGAAGGCGCTGGCCGCCCTTCCCGACGCCGTCAAGAAGGCGAATCTGATTACCGGCGAGGGCGAACTGGCGAAATTGGCGAAGGAACTCACCGACACCCGCGACTTGATGAAGAAGCAGAAGGACGATGCGGACAAAAAGCTCGCGACGGCCTTGGGCGACCTCACCACGGCGAAAAAGGACGCGGAAAAACAACTCGCGGACGCCAAGACCGCAAGCCAGAAGGCGATGGCGGATCTCCAAGCGAAGGTGGATCAGGCCGACAAGCGGATCGTGGACGAAGTCAAGAAAGCGGTCGCCGCCGCGACGAAGGATGCGGATGCGAAAGTGGCGATGGCGCAGGCGATGTTGACCGAGCAGAAGAAGACCGCCGATCTGGATCTTCAGAAAGAAAAGTTGGCCCGCGCGGACGACGCGAAACAATTCGAAGCGAAGCTGGCACAGCGCCTCGAACAGTTCGAAAAGGATCTGGCCAGCGCACGCGCCGGCGCGGTGGTGCCGTTGAGCGATCTGGCGACGGCCAAGGCAGAGCAATCGGCCGCGGCCTATGACCGTGGAACGACGGCCTACTTCGCCGGCCGATACGCCGATGCCGAAAAGGCTTTTGCGGAAGCCGCGAAAGCCGACCCCGCCGACGCCCGATACTGGTATTTCCTGGGCCTGAGCAAGTATGCCCAAGGCCAATCGTCGGACGCCGCGAACGACTTCAAGACCGGCGCCGAGTGGGAAAGCCGGGCCAAGCCGGGCCGTCGAAGTGTGGCGGCCGCGCTCGAGCGGATCCAAGGACCTGCTCGACTGGCGCTCGAAGCCGCCCGCCCTTGAGTTCCACCAACGCCATCCACTCGGGAGCCGTTTCCATCTGTGGGCGGCTCCCGTTTTTGTTTGATTGCCGCCGTGCCGTCCGGCCCCGATAATCAATGCAACTCGCCGGCTCCCGTCTGCTCAGGTGCGCTCTCCATGGCGATCGACGCCAAATGCCCGTTCTGCGACAAAGGCTACCGGCTCAAGGATGAACTGTTGGGCAAGAAGGTCACCTGCGCGAACAAAGACTGCCGCAAGCTCTTCACCGTCGAATCCTCCGTGAACGGTGCGTTTCCCGCGCCGCCTCCCCCAAAAGCGGCCCCGAAACTCGACGCGGAGGAACTGGCCGCCGCCGCGCTCAACGACGACCCCGAAGATATCCCGGAGGATCAGAAGACGATCGCGATGGTGTGCGCGATGTGCGAACACGCCTGGACGGTGGCGTGGACGATGCAGGGCAAGAACGTTCTGTGCCCCGACTGCAAGCACCGACAGAAAGTACCCCTGCAGGACAAAGGAAAGAAAGGCGGCTGGCGCGAACGCCAGGCCCCCGAAGGCGCGAAGACGGAAGTCCTCTCGGATGTGACCAGTGCCCGGGACAACAAGCTCGTGTCGGGCGAAACGCTCCGCGCGACGGGCGTGATCAAGGAAGATCTCGAACCGCTGCCGACGTCGATCTACGTCAAATGGGCCGCAATCATCGGCGTGCCGGTCCTCGCGCTGGCGATCGGTCTGGTCTTCTACTTCAAATCGCGGACGGAGGAACGGGAGGAGCGGGCAGTCGTCGACTGGCAGACGACGCTCGACGCGGAGGAACTCAAGCCGCTGCCGCTCTACGGTGCCGCCCTGCGGATCTCGCTGGGAGAATACGAAGCCCGGCAGGGGAAGGACCAGAAGGATCGGGACAAGGCGATTGAGTACTTCACCGGAGCCTTGGCGAACCTGGCCGCCGCGCCGCGGACGACCGACCGGGAACATCTGTTCGGCGAACTGGCGCTCGCCGTACTGTTGCTGGGGGGGACCGGTGAAGACGTGATGGAAAAGCGACGTATCCACTGGTTGCCGCAACCGCCGCAGGCCCGGGCGAGCGTGAAGCCCAACCCCGCGGAACTGGAAGGCGTGCAGGGCCAGCTTCGGCGAGTCTTGTCGGGCTTACGAGACACCCGCGCCGACTTCGACACCCGCGCCGCCCTGACGCGCCGACTGACGCGGGAACTGCTTGCGCGCGATCAGGTCGAGGTGATCCGCTCGGCGTTGCCAGCGTTGTTTGCCGAGACCGAACTCCCGGAAGCCGAGGCCCAGGTCGGTCTGGAATGTCTTCGGGCCAAGCAGAACGAACTGGCGAAGGACATCGCGGAGAAGTTGAAGGCCCAACTCGCCGCGCCGAATCCGCCGCCTGCGCCGACCCCCGCGTCGGCGCACGCGCTCTGGACGATCCTCGAAATCAAGGGAGTCCCGGCCGTCGTCCCCGCTCCCGGCGCGAGCGAACCAACGGAAGCGACCCGTTGGGCCTATACCGCCATTCACCTGATTCGGAAGAACGAGGCGGAACTGACTGCCCTTCTGAACCGGCCCGGCAAGACCGACCCTCGCCTCAAGGCGTTGGCGCTCGCTGCGGAATGGTCCGATCCACCGGGCCTGTTCATCGAAATGGCCGAACGCGCCGTGCGCGACGAAGCCGCGCGGCGCGATCCGAATTCCTCACTCTCCGGCAGTGCGCTTCTGCGATTGGCGCGCTACGCCGCGAGGTCCGGTGCGGCGGAGAAAGCGGACGAGTTCGTCAAATCGATCCTCGACGAACACCTGAAGGCCTACGCCAAAGCCGAAGTCCTACGCAACCGCTTCGCTTTCGATCGCGGTCAGGCCGCCAAGGACGATGATGCCCCGATCCCGGACGATCTCGATCCGAAGAAACTCAAGCTCGGCCCGGCGTGGGGCCGGCTCGCCCTCGCCCGACACAACGCGGCGCGCACCCGCGACCGCAACCTGAGCGCGACCTACGGCAAGACATGGCCCCGGGCGGTCATTGCGCCGTTCGGTCAGGTCGGTGCCCTACTGGGCCTGCAGGACAACGAAAAACGCTGATCCCTCCCCAACTGGTCATTCACATGATGCGCTCGCTTCCCCTCGGTCTTCTCGGCCTCGTGGCCGTCGTCGCGATCCTTCCGGCCGCCGACCTGCCCAAGCCCGAATCATTCTCGAACGATGGTTTCGAGACCATCTTCAACGGCAAGGATCTGAAGGGCTGGACAGTCTCCGCAAAGAGTGGCCACAGCCGAACGAGCAAAAACCAATCCGGCGGCAAATGGGTCGTGGAGGACGGCGCGATCGTTGGCAGCCAGGACGTGCCCGGTAATGGCGGCATCGTCATCACCGAGAAGCAATACGGCGACTTCGAAGTCGTTCTCGAAATGAAGAATGATGACGGCCCCGACAGCGGCCTGTTCCTCCGCAGTACCGACACCGGCAAGTGCTATCAGGCCATGATCGACTACCACAAGGGCGGGAATCTCATGGGGTTGTACGGCGAGGGGATCGGCGGCAAGCCCCACGTCCGCAACTTCGACTTCGGCAAGGACGTGAACGAGATCGTCGTCCCGAGCAAGCAAACCGACGCCGGCTTCAAGTGCCCCGTCACGTCCGAACAGTGGAAGATGTTTTGGAAGCACGGCGAGTGGAACGAACTCCGCGCCCGCATCGTCGGGAACCCACCGACCATCACCACATGGATCAAGGGCGTGAAGTTTACGGAGTATACCGACACCGAAAAGCGTCTGGCCGACACAGGGGGCATCGCGCTGCAGGTCCACGGCGGCGGCGATTACACGAAGCAGTTCGTGCGCTACCGCAACATCCGCGTGAAGGAATTGAAGAAGTAATCTACAGTTCTTCGCGCGGCTCCTGCCGCGCGAAGAACCACATTCCGAACAACGTCAGCGCCACCGACGCCATCAGCAACACGATCCACGCCGTGGGCGCGCTCACCGGTTCATAGACATCGAGCGTCTCGGTGGGTACGAACGCGATGGACGATGCGCCGTCGTACATGAGCGAGCGTACGTAGTAGTTGAGGCTGAGCCTTTTCAAACTGCCGGGCAGGTTCGCCACGAGAGTCTCGAAGAAGAATACGTAAACGAGGCCGACGACCGCCGGACGACGGAAGATCGCCCCGATGAGGTGAAAGAGGGCCGCGAGTCCAACCGTTCCCGCCGCGACGGCCGGCCAGTAGACTCGAAAGGCAACCGCCCCCAACTCGCCCCCGGCAAAGCAGACCGCGGCAAAACCCGCCAGAGAGACGGCCAGACACCACGGGAGGACCCCGAGGAACTTCGCCAGGTAGATGCTGCCGCGGGGCATCGGGCGAGTCGAGAGCCACAACAGCGTACGGCCCTCGTGCTCCAAGCCCAGCGCTCCGGACGCATAAGCCAGATTGAACAACGGCATCGCGAAGGCGAGGAACAAGCCAAAGACCACCCATCGGGAGAAGCGGAGAAAGGCATAGTCGTCGCGGAATTTCCGGGCACCGGGTTCGTTGCTGAGCATCAGCCACGCCTCGGCCCCCAAGGCGGCGGATTTCACGCCGAACGCGTGCGACGGCCCCGGAAACTGGATGTAGACCGGCAGCCGTTTGAGGGCATATTCTTCGTAAGTCAGCCAGACGCCGCCGCCCGAATAGAGGTCGGAAACAAAGACGCGACGATTTTCAATCCGCCAGCCGACGGGGCCGTGCGTGTAGATGGCGATGGCGAGGGTCGTCAGCGCGACGAGGCCGAAGGTCGCCCAGGCCAAAGCTCGAACGCGCCAGTGTCGCAGAAACGTGAGGCGAACAAGGGCGAAGAACGCACGGGCATGCGAGGGCGAATCCATTCGTTCGGTTTAGCGAAAGCGCTCGACGACTTCTATCGCACCCGGCAAGCCGCATGTCCGAGGATCGCGGGGCCGGATTCGCGAACCATCGTCGATAAATGCGAAATGCCGCTTCCTGATCCCTGACTCCTACAGTAAACTTTGATTTATCCCGCCGCCGACACTCCGAAGGCACACGCATGTTTTCGACGCTCACCGTCCTCGCCGCGCTCGCCGCCGCTCCGACCGATCGTCCGAAGTTGTCGATCACCGGCTTGCTGGCATCGGTCCACGTGCCCGACCTGTGCAAATACCACTACCGAGTCAGCACCACTTCGGACGAATGCCAGAAGTTCTGCGACGAGGCTTTCGGCTACTATTACTCCTATGTTTGGATGGAAGCCGCCCGCAGCTTCGAAACGGCTTTGAGGCACGACCCCGATTGTGCCCTGGCGTGGTTGGGTCTGCACCGGTCCCTCGAAAAATGGGGCAAAACCAAGGCCCCCAAGCCCGACGGCCTGCTCGCCATTCTCGGCGGCGCACTCCAGCCGAAGCTACCCGATCAGTTCACCAAGGCCCCGCAGGACTTCGCCCTCGCGCAGGCACAGAAGCTCATGGGAAAAGCGAGCCATCGGGAAAGCCTGCTCATCCAGGCCCGACTGCAGGAACGCGGACTCTGGCCTGACGTGAAACCCGAAGACCGGAAGAAGCGAGCCAACCAGACTCTCGACGAGTTGCTGTCCCTCTACGAGGACGACGAAGAAGGCTGGTTCGCCAAGGCCCAACTCGCCGAGGGCCAGTTCGGCCCCATCGCGATGTACAAGGCCCTGCTTCGCGTCAACCCGTTGCACCCCGGGGCGAATCACGAACTGGTCCACGCGTTCGAGAACGTCCGCCGCCCGGCGCTCGGCTGGCCCCACGCCGAAGCCTATATCGCTTCGTCGCCGAAACTCCCACACGCCTTCCATATGCAGGCCCACCTCGGCATGCGTGTCGGCAAATGGCAGAAGACCACCGACTGGTCGGCCCGCGCCTACGAACTCGAAAAGGAATACCACAAGACGCTCGGCGTGAAGCCCGACGAGGACCACCAGTTCCGCCACCACGCCGAGACGCTGACTCGCAGCCTGGTTCACGATGGCCGTTTCGCCGATGCCACGGCCCTTCGGAAGGAATCGGAAGCCTACAAGTACTTCTTCCGACCGGAGTGGTTTCGCCAGGCCGTTGCAGAGAAGAACTGGTCCGACGCCGAGAAGATCGTCAATGACATGTCCAAGACCGACAAGGTGACGCGGGCGTATTACACGGCCATCATCGCCTTGGAGCGGGGTCAGCCTGAGCGGGCGAAAGCCGAACTGGATATTCTCAAGCAAACCAATCAGTCGAAACGGAACGATCGGATCCGCGAGTTAAGGCTTTGGGAGATCCAGGGACGCTATGAATGCCAGACCGGCAACGGCGAGGCGGGCGTGAAACTCCTGCGCCGCACGATCGAGAAGACCAAGGACGACTATCAGCACCACGCGTGGGGAGCCGGGGCCTATTACATGGAAGTGTGGGGCATCGCCGCCTTGGAAGGCGGCATCGCGTCCGAAGCGGAGGAGGCGTTCCAGGAAGCCCTCGCGCACGATGCCGGCAGCGTGCGCGGTGCGCTCGGTTTGTGGGCTTTGTGCGAACGGCTCGGGCGCACGGAGGAAGCCGAACGCTATCTCAAGGTCGCGCGTCGGTGCTGGTCACGGGCCGAATCCCGCCACTTCGAGGCGCTGAAGGCCGACTTCGCGACCAAGGCGCTGAAGATACCCACGTCCTCGGTGGCCGCGAAAGCCGCGGAGTGATCGGGGATCAACGGTCCCGACCGAACGGGTCCGCGTTCGGTCGGAAGCTTGCTCAAGCAAGGATTTCTTTTACGACATTTCCGTGCACGTCGGTCAGCCGGTAGTCGCGGCCCTGGAACCGATAGGTCAGCTTGGTGTGATCCAGGCCGAGTTGGTGCAGGATCGTCGCCTGCAAATCGTGAACGTGGACCTGATTCTCTACCACGTTATAGCCGATTTCGTCGGATTTCCCATGCAGGTGGCCGCGCTTCACGCCGGCACCGGCCATCCACATCGTGTAGTTGTCGATGTGGTGGTCGCGGCCAATCGTTTCGCGGGTTTCGCCCATTGGCGTTCGGCCGAACTCGCCCCCCCAAATGACCAGCGTGCTGTCGAGCAATCCGCTGCGCTTCAAATCTTTCACCAGCGCGGCACAGGGTTGGTCGACCTCCTTGCAGATGTTGTCGAGGGTTTTGCCGAGGTCGATGCTGCCGCCGTGGTGATCCCAGTCGGTGTGGATCAGGTGGACGAAGCGCGTTCCCCGTTCCACGAGGCGGCGGGCGAGCAGGCAGTTGTTCGCGAAGCTGCTCTTCGCGGGATCGGCACCATAAAGAGCGAGGGTTTCCTTGGTTTCGGATTTCAAATTCATCAACTCGGGCGCGGCCGCCTGCATGCGGAACGCCATCTCGTACGACGCGATGCGGGTTTCGATTTCCGGATCATGGACGGCGGCATTACGGAGTTTGTTGAGGTCGCCGACGGCCTCGATGAAGTCCCCTTGTTTCTTGCGATCGACTCCGGGCGGCGAGGCGAGGTCGAGGATCGGGTTTTCACCCTTGAGGAACGGAACGCCCTGATAGGTGCTGGGGAGGAAGCCGTTCGACCAGATCGCGGCCCCGCCGCGTGGGCCGCGCGGCCCCGATTGCAGCACGACATAACCGGGAAGGTTATCGGCTTCGGACCCAAGGCCGTAAGTCACCCAGGCCCCCATGCCCGGCCGGCCGAACTGCGGCGAACCGGTACTCAGAAAGACCTTGGCGGGCCCGTGATTGAAGACGTCGGTCTTCATGCCCCGAAGCCAGCAAACGTCGTCGACGATGTCGCGGTGATGCGGGAGGAGTTCGCTGAGATCCATGCCGCACTGGCCGTACCGGCCGAATTTGCGAACCGTCCCCAGTAACTTGGCGTCCCCCTTGATGAACGCGAATCGCTTGCCCTTGGTGAAAGCTTCGGGCACTTTCTGGCCGCTGAGCTTGTTCAGTTCCGGTTTTGGGTCGAACAACTCGAGGTTGGACGGCCCGCCCGCCATGAAGAGAAAGATGACGGCCTTCGCCTTGGCGGGGAAGTGAGGTTTCCGCGGTGCCAGCGGATCCTTGCGGGCCGGGGCCGCCATCGCGTCGCGTTCAAGCAAGGAAGCGAGCGCCATCGTACCCACGCCGACGCCGGCCGAATTCAAGAACTCGCGGCGGGTATTCGCTTGCCGATCCACAATCATTCCCTCGTGATGAATTCGTCGAGGTTTAACAGGACTCGACCAACCGCGTTCCAGCGATCCGACTCTGGCAGGCTCATCGCATATTGCAAGACGCGTTCGCGTTCGGCGTCGTTCGGTTCGCGACCGAAGCAAATCCGATAAGCCGCCCGGACACGTCCCACGTCATCCGCGGGACCTTCCTTGACGATCCGCTTCCCGAGACCTTCCGCGAACTCCACGAAGGCTGGATCATTCGCCAGGTGCAGCGCCTGGAGCGGTGTGTTGCTTCGGTTCCGCTTCGTGCAGGCCGTCTGGGCGTCCGCGCCATCGAAGGTGGTGAGCAACGGATGCTGGCTCTGCCGCCAGATATACGTGTACAGCCCGCGACGATAACGATCTTCGCCCTTGCTTTCGGGCCACGGATGCTTGCTTTGAGTGAAGCTGAAGACTTCCGTCGGCTGGGGCGGATAGACCGGCGCACCACCGATCTTGCGCGAAAGCTGCCCGCTGGCCGTGAGAGCCGCGTCGCGAATCCCTTCCGCCTCAAGCCGGAGACGGGTTTGCCGCGAGAGGTAGAGATTGCGGGGATCCTGCGCGTCCGTGTCCTTACGACCATGCGAGGCCTGGCGGTAGGTCGCAGACATGACAATTAGTTTGTGGAGGCGTTTCGAGGACCACGGCGTGCCGGCTTTAGGCTCCATGAATTCGACCGCCAGCCAGTCCAGTAATTCGGGATGGGTTGGCAGGCTGCCCTGCATGCCGAAATCGTTTTCGGTCTCGACCAGTCCGCGGCCGAAGAATTGCTGCCAGTATCGGTTGATGACCACACGCGCGGTCAGCGGATTTCGGCGCGAGACCAGCCACTTCGCCAGGTCCAGCCGGGTTTGCCCCTTCTCCGATGGCAACGCCGACGGCGTACCCGGCGAAACAACATCGCCCTTCCGAAGAAAGTCACCGCGGATCTGAACGTAAGACTCCCGAGGCTTGGCACGTTCTTTGAGAACCAGCGACGACGGGATCTTCCCTTGGACCTTTTTGATCTCCGCCTTCGTCTTGTCCACGCCAGGCTGATCGCCGACCTTCTGCAATTGGGCAATCTTCGCCTGCAATTCGGCGATCTTCTTTTCCAGGTCCGGCGAACCGCCGATCGTCACGGTTGGTTCGTCGCAGTTGTTGAAATACGCATAGAGTCGGAAGTAGTCCTTTTGGGAAACCGGATCGTACTTGTGATCGTGGCATTGGGCGCACCCCATCGTGAGGCCCAGCCAGACGGCGGCAGTGGTGTTCGTCCGATCGACGATACGCTCGACCCGGAACTGCTCGGCATCGGTACCGCCTTCCTCGTTAAATGAGGTATTGCGGTGAAAACCCGTGGCGATCCGCTGTTCAAGCGTCGCGTTTGGGAGCAGGTCGCCGGCGAGTTGTTCAATCGTGAATTGGCTGAACGGCATGTCGGCATTCAAGGCCTTCACGACCCAGTCGCGCCAGGGCCAGATGATGCGGGCACCGTCGATGGTGTATCCGTTGCTGTCGGCGTAGCGGGCGAGGTCGAGCCAGTGGCGGGCCTGGCGTTCGCCGTAGTGCGGGGACGCGAGCAACCGGTCGACGAGTTTCTCGTAGGCGTCCGGCGCGGGATCGCGAACAAAATCGTCGACTTCCGCCGGCGACGGTAGCAACCCCGTGAGGTCAAGCGAAACCCGGCGGATCAAGGTCGGCCGATCGGCCTCCGGAGACGGGGCCAGCTTCATTCGATCGAGGCGTTGCCGAATGTAATGGTCGATCGCGTCGATTCCGTTTGCGGGCGGATCTTTCCGCACCGGCGGAACGAAGGCCCAGTGCGGCGTGTATTCCGCACCCGAGGCGATCCACTTCTTGAGTTTTTCAATCTGCTCCGGCTTAAGTCCCTCGCCAACCTCCGGCGGGGGCATCCGGGTGTCGTCCGGCGCGACGATGCGAGCGATGATTTCGCTGTCCAGCGGCTTCCCCGGAACGATCGCGTCGTTCTTCATCGCCGCATCCCGAAGATCAAGTCGCAATTTCGCCTTCTGAGTCGCCGGTCCGTGACACTTGAAGCAATGGTTTGAGAGGATCGGCCGTATGTCGCGCGAGAAATCGACCGCATCCGGCTCGGCCGCGACAAGATTCGAAGAAAGGAGAAGGACAAACACGATCCCAAGACGCAGGTCGAACATGGATGCAACCGAAAGAGTAGCGGCTCTGTGGTAATTCTCCCAGTTCTTGCTCCGGTTCGCAAGGTTTCACCTTGGAAGAGCAAGGAGATTTTCCGTGAATGCCCCAGCAATCGAAAGGGCAAGTTAACACGTTGAGCCAGCAGACGAATCAACTCGCCAGAGCAAAGTTCCGAAGGCGAAATATCCGTCAAATCCTTTGCAATCGTTGCGGACCGTGCCATGTTCACGATACCCGCTCATAGGCACCGGGCCACCCCGACTTTCGCCCCGCGCACGTCCCGGACGACGTCGCCACACGTGCCCTACCGTGGTTCGAGACCGTTCGATTCGCCATGCAACCGACCGCCGTATCACCTATTTTGCCCGCGTCGCCATACGAGTTGTCGACGGATCTGACACGGACCCCGCCGCCCGTGGCCGTCCTCGGTACCGTGCAGTCTGATGTCAACATTTTTCGCGAGGAATCTGGCGAACACCTATCATCTGACCCCTTTCCCAAGCCCGGCGACGAGTTCTACGGCTTTGAATTGATCGATGAACTGGGTCGAGGCGCCTTCGGCCGGGTGTTTCTCGCTCGCGAACACCGCCTTGCCAATCGATGGGTCGTTTTGAAGATCACGTTGAAGGCGAACAACGAGCAATTCCGATTGGCGCGCCTCCAGCATACGAACATCGTGCCGATCCAGAACGCGTTCCGGAAAGGCCCTTACCATGTCGTCCAGATGCCCTATTTCGGCCGCCAGACATTGGCGGACGTAATCGATCACGTTCGAACGGATACCGGCTTCCCGCACGTCGGCGGCGAAGTCTTCAGCACGGTCGCCAAGGCCACCACGCAACGCGCGAGCAAGGCTCAATCCGCGAACCAATCGGATTCCGGCGTTTCCGTGCGGCCGGACTCCCCTCGGAACTTCGGCGGTTCATCCTTCGAGGAAATCCCGATCTCGGACGCGCACCCGCTCCGCGATCAACTGACCGGCCTTCCCTATCCCGATGCCGTGCTCGCCGTCATGCGGCGCCTCGCCGACGGCCTCGCGCACGCGCATAACCGCGGCATCCTCCACCTCGACCTCAAACCGCAAAACGTCCTGCTCGGCGACGACGGCCAGCCGATGCTGCTCGACTTCAATCTCGCCCACGATCGGACCGCCACCGGTCGCCAACGGATCGGCGGTACCTGGCCCTACATGGCACCCGAGGTGATCCGCGAGTTCGCGAAACTCTCCAACGAAACACCCGACGAACGGACCGACCTCTACGCGCTCGGCGTCATGTTCTTCGAGATGCTCACCTGCCGTCTGCCGTTTTCCCCGATCCGCAGGGTCCCGGAGGACCTGCCGGCGGCGCTTGAGGAACGCGAGAAGGGGCTGCCGCCCATCCGCGACTACAATCCGGACGTGCCTCCTTCGGTCGAATCGATCGTTCGCAAGCTGGCTTCGGCTAACCCGGCTGACCGATACGCGACGGCCGACGAACTTCGCGAGGACCTGCAACGCCAACTGGAGCATCGCCCGCTGAAGTTCGCGGCCGACCGCAACCTCGTCGAGCGTGCACGCAAGTGGCAGCGCCGGAATCCCCAGTTTGCCGCCCGCGCCGCGGCCGCGACCGCGGTATTCGGATTGGCCGTCGGCGGTGTTTTCTACTGGAACCTCGCCCGGCAGGACCGCGCCACAAGAGTCGATCGTGAAATCACAGCGTTTCTCGCCGATCACGAGATGAATCGGAGCCTGCTCGCCGTACCGACCGATTCCACCGCGCGACGTCGCGGCATGGAGGGCGCTCGCAAATGGCTCGAACGCTACAACGTGGGACGAACCGCGAACTGGAAGCATGATCGCGACTTGATGGCGCTACCGGCGGCCCGTCGCGAGGAATGGCTGGCGGCGCTCGGCGAGTCGGCGCTGCTGCTGGCGCATGCCGAATCTTTGGAGGCCCGCGGACTCGACGAACCGCGCCGCAATGAGCAAATGGAATCGGCCCGGGAATGGAACCGTATCGCTCTGGAAGCCGGTTTCGAAGCGACGATCGCCGCCGCCCGCGAACAACTGGCGTCATGGGACCGAACGACAACCAATACTCCGAACGATTCGGAACATCGGGAATCCGATCGATTCTGGCGTGCCGCCCGTGCCATCGGGGATGGTCGCTTCCCCGAGGCGATCGGCATCCTCAAGGTGCTGACGGAAACACGTCCCGGCCACTACGCCGCTCAACTGTTGCTCGGCATGTCCTATCAGGCCACGGGCCAACCTCATCGGGCACTCGAACGACTGCAGGTTGCCCGGCCACTGGGAAACAACGACCCACGCCCCGGCTACCACATCGGCATGTTGCTTTACCACACGGGCAAACTCGTCGATGCCGAGAAGGAATTCTCGGCGGTCCTCGCGACGCATCCGACGCATGCACAGTCCTTGCTTCAACGCGGCCTGGTTCGTCGCAGCCTCAGAAAGTACGACGACGCCATTGCGGACTTCACGGCCGCGCTCGACGCCGGCGGTGCGGCGATACCGCTGTATCACTATCGAGCCGAAGCGAAAACGTACGCGGGCGACAAGGACGGCGCCGCGAAGGATCGGGCCACCGCCCTGGCGCTCGAACCGAAGACCGCGGAAGACTTTTCGGTTCGCGCGCGGCAGGCGAGCGACACGGCACCGGCCGACGCCCTGAAACTTTACAACCGCGCCCTCGAGCTGAACCCGAGCATGCTCTCGGCCTGGCACAACAAGGCCTGGCTTTATGCCGAAAAGCTTGATGAACCCGACCTTGCCCTCGAGACAATCCGCAAGGCGATCGAAATCGCGCCGGGGTACGCCCCCAGCCGGGCGGCGCACGCGATCCTGCTGGCCCGTGCCGGCAAACGCGACGAGGCCATCCGCGAAATTCAGACCGCGCTGGCGATCTCCGTCGATTCTGAAACCCTTTATCAGGCCGCGTGCGTCTATGCTCGAACAAGCGAAACGGAGCCGGCCGACCGAACCAAAGCGCTGGATTACTTCCGCCGATGTTTCCGCGAGGGTTTCCGACGCTTCGAGATCGTGCAATCGGACGCGGACCTGAAGATCGTTCTTCAAGACGACGAATTCAAGTCGGTACTGGACGCCGCCCGCAAACTGATCAAGTGACGGAACACCATCGTCGTCGTTCGTATCATCGGGTGGGTCGTGCGTGATCCGGGTTTTCGAAGGGAAGTTCGAGAACCCGGCTTGAAAACTGGATACCGCTCATTTCGATCGTGAAAATTCGTCTACCATCATTTCCCTGGTTCGCCGATCCTGCGATAGTATGATCTAGAGGGACCAACCTCTCGCTCCCGCTGCGGCGGAAAATCAGAATTCGAACGGAATCGTGTCCGGCCGCGGGCCGGTCAATCGTCGGGTAGTCGAGTCCCGCCGCAAGGCCGGACGCAACCGCCCGCCGGGCGTTCTTTCACCTCTTATCGGAGTTCACCATGATGCGACGGATTTTGACAGCATGCGTGCTGATGCTGTCCGGGATGAACCTCTACGCGCAAGAGCCGGTCAAACCCAAAGCGAATGCGCTTCCGGCCTTGGGCGATGAGGAACCGGCCATCAAGAAGGCCGATCCGGCATCAACCCAGCTGGACATGGTCAAGAAACTCGCGGGCAACTGGTACGAAGCCGACAAGAACGGCAAGTCGACCGACAAGCTCGTTTCGGTGATCAAGGTCACCGCCGGCGGCTCGGCCGTGCAGGAAACGCTCTTCCCCGGCACGGACATGGAAATGGTCTCCATGTACCACCTCGACAAGGGCGACCTGATCATGACACACTATTGCATGCTCGGCAATCAACCGAAGATGAAGGCCGATCCGAAATCGGCGAAGGGGACGATCAAGTTCGAGTTCGCCGGCGGCACGAATCTTGACCCGAAGAAGGACATGCACATGCATGCCGCCACGTTAAAGGTCGTGGACGACGATCACATCGAGATCGCCGGCGAGGCTTGGAACGGCGGCAAGGCGGCCGAAGACCACTGCGTGACGATGAAGCTCATGCGGAAGAAGTAACGCCGGATCATGACTTCGATAGGATTCCGGTGTTCGCCGGCCGCGCAACACCGGAGTCTTCCATGCCCTTTCCACGATTCGACCGATCCCGTCTTCAGGTTCAACCGCTCTCTGGTCGGCAACACGATCTCTCGCTCGACATCCTTCTTCCGCTCGATTCGCAGGCAGACTTCGAACATCCGTCGCTGGCGATCCTCGGCGAACGGCTGCGGGCGGCGAAGGCGGCCGGGGCGGCGCGCATCCTCATGATGGGGGCGCACGTCCTCCGCGCCGGCACGCAACGGCACCTCATCGACCTCATGGAACGCGGCCTCGTTTCGCTCGTGGCAATGAACGGCGCGGGGCCGATCCACGATTGGGAGTTTGCCCGCATCGGCGCGAGCACCGAGAGCGTCGCGAGGTACGTCCGCACCGGCGAGTTCGGCCTGTGGCGCGAGACCGGCGAAATGAACGACGCCCTCGCCGCCGGCGTTCGCGACGGATTGGGCTTCGGCGAATCGCTCGGCCGCGCCATTGCGAATTCGGACTCCCCCCACAAGAACGTTTCCGTGCTCGCGGCCGCGTACCGGCTCGGCATTCCGGTCACGGTCCACATCGGCATCGGCTATGACATCATCCACGAACACCCGAATGCCGACGGCGCGGTGCTCGGCGCGGCAAGCTACGCCGATTTCCTGATCTTTACGGAACACGTCCGGTCCCTCGAGGGCGGAGTGGTTCTCAGCTTCGGAACAGCGGTCATGGGGCCGGAGGTTTATCTCAAGGCGCTCGCCATGGCACGCAATGTCGCCCATCAGGACGGCAAGTCGATCGCGAAGTTCACGACGGCGGTCTTCGATCTGCTCCCACTGGACGACGATTACCGCAAGCAGGCACCAAAGACCGACCCGCGCTACTACTACCGACCATGGAAGACGATCCTGGTGCGCACGGTGGCCGACGGCGGTGAAAGCTATTACATCGCGGGCGACCACCGGCAAACGCTGCCCGCGCTGCGTCGCGCGGCGATCGGTTGAGAATCAATCGAGCGTAAAGTTCTGGCCGTCGGTCTTCGTGCAGAAGCGTCGGAAGGAGTTGCGGTCGGGATTGAAACGGATGTGTCGGACAGAGCCGTCGCAGGATGCAATGTTGGCGCCGGAAGTGTGCGAAGAGCCGAATTGTTGCAAACCGTTATCGAGATCCGTGAACGGCGGATTGGTGGTTGTGGTGATGTCCCGGTTCGGCCCCCAACTCGTTCCGGTATCAGGATCGGTCGTCGCACCGCGGATCACTTCGACATCCCAGCCGGGGGAGTAGTAAGATTCGTTGTCGTCGACGGTGAGGTTGTAGCGGTCCTTCTTCATCCGCTTTTCGCCGACGAGAGCAGTATTGGAACTGCCATCGAGAATGGCGGCGAAGGTGACGCGTTCGAGTCCGAGTCGCTGGATCACCCCAGTAACGTTATTGGTTCCCGTGCCGTTACCCGTGTTGCCGGCGTAGTCGCCTTTCGCTTCGTTCCCGAAAACCGTCATGCTTCGGCGCGCGGGGCAGAAATAGGTCTTCACTGGAGTTCGACGGACGGTCGTGTGGTTCGGCTCGTTGTGCAGAGCGGATTGTTCGATGAAAGGCAGGATGTGATAGGTCCAACTCCATTCCCGCCGGCGGAGCGGGGTCGGTCCGGTCGGCGCAGTGTAGGGTTGCGTATCGTTTGGGGATCCGCAACTGGTCGCCAGATCCGGATGTCGCGGGGCATCGCAGCCGTCTTTTCCTCCGTGCGGAAAATAGCCGATCGTGTCGTGATAGCCGTGGAACGCAAGGGCGATCTGTTTGAGGTTGTTGGTGCATTGCGTCCGGGCGGCGGCTTCCCGCACTTTTTGCACGGCCGGAAGCAAAAGACCGATCAGGATCGCAATGATGGCGATCACGACGAGCAGTTCGATGAGCGTAAACGCCGTACGTCGGGAACCCTGCGACATTTTCGGCTCCGAATCGATTGAGGTGCGGCTCTCATGGCGCATGAGAGGAAGGTGAATGAGCGGACTTTAATCAATTACCTGGCCAGTCAGCAATGAAAAAATGAGAATTTCCACAGAATTCTCGATCTTCCACCTTGGAATGGCGAATTCCCCAGTCAATCGAAGTGTGGGATGGAGCGAACTCTGGCTCGCCGCTCGGCGTAAGCATCGCTAAGAGAAGTTCATTGGGAAAACCCGGCGCGGAACTGCATCCATGATGTGGCTGACGAATTCGTCCATTCTCGGCGGCGGACTCCTGCTGGCCCTTTACCAGCTTCTTGCGGCATTACCGTGGCTTCGAACGATTGATCCCAAAGGGTTCGACCGCGGCCTGCGGAATCCGATCTCCCTCAGTTATGCGCTGTTCACATTGGCCGGCATGGGTTTGCTCTTTGCCGCGTTCCTGGGGTACGCCGGACAAAGCAGCAGCCTACCCTTTTACGGCAAGATCTACGCGGCAGTGCTGCACCTCCAGCTGATCGTGGATGCGTTCATCCTCATGCCCCACGCGCTGGCGTTGGTGATGCCCAAGACCGGAGCGGTCGCGCTGGCGGCGTTCCGCGAGAGCTGCCGGCAACCGATGTACTGGCTCATCGGCAGCTTCGCCGTGTTCCTCATGGCTATTGCGATCTTCACGCCTTACTTCACCTTCGGCGACGACTACAAGATGATGAAGCAGATCGGCTTCGACATCGCGAAGCTGGCGGCGATGCTGTTCGGGATTCTCGCGGCGAGCATGTCGATCGCCGAAGAGATCGAAGGCCGCACCGCCATCACGGTGATGAGCAAGCCGATCAACCGGCGGCAGTTCCTGTTCGGCAAGTTCTTCGGCATCCTTCTCGCCTGCGGGGCGCTCACGCTCGTCCTCGGTTGGTTCCTGAACTGGGCGCTGATGGCGAACCCGGCCTACGACAAGATCAACGAACAGAGCGATCCGCTCGCCGAACAGGCCCGTGCCGATATCGCTCCGGCTTTCAAGGCCGCCGTCACCAGCACCGTCGGAAAGGTGTTCGCCGAGGGCGCCGGCACGTGGATCGCCGACACGATCGCCCATACGATCGGCCTCGTACTCGGATTCGGGCAGGTCATGATCCTCGTCGCCATCGTCGCGGCCCTCGCGACGCGCCTGCCGTTCGTCATCAACGTCGTCGTCGCGATGATCGTCTACTTCCTGGGCAACCTCGCTCCGGTAGTCGTGAAAGTCACCGGCCAAATTCAGGAACGGGAAGGCACGAACACCGCCGTCGGGCTGGTCCGCTTCTTCGGGCAGCTCTTCGACACTTTCCTCCCGGCGCTCGACACGTTCAACATGAGCCCCGCGATCGTTCGGGACACCCCGCTGGCGCTCTGGCCCTTCGCCCTCTACGTGGTGTCCGTGATCGGGTATTCGTGCCTCTATACCGCAATCGCCTTGCTGGTCGGCCTGTTGCTCTTCGAAGATCGCGACATGGCCTGACCTCGCGAGGATTCGAAAAGCCTCCGCGGAATCCCGCGCGGGATTCCGCGTTCCCCTTCCCGTTTTCCCTTGGCATCTGGTAACGTGGACTTATCCGCGTTCGCGACATTCGCCGAGGCCTACCCGTGGAAACCGAACTCGCGCCCGCCCCGTCGTCCCGTGCCACCGAGGCCGCCCCACGACTGGTCTGGGGTGCCCGCCTCGCATCCGTGGCCGCCGCCCTATTGCTCACGCTGACGGTCCCGCTGGTCTACCTTGTCGTCGACCTTCTCGTCTGGCGCGGGGTCGTGCCGACGTTTTCCGAGTTGCCGGCGGCCAAACGTCAGGCTTTTCAGGCGCAATGGGACCATCGACGCGGCGCCAACGACGAGATCGCAAAGACGCTCGCGCGGATCCGCCCTGCCGATTGGGAAGCTAAGGTCGAGGAGCCCCAGCATTGGGAATGGCGCTGGCAGGCGGTCAACTATCGACTCTTTCACGAACGCGTCAGCCCCGAGGCTGCCGAAGCCTATCTCACGTTGCCTGACGATGGCGGTGTTGCCGCTCTGACCGGACACCGGCTTGGAATCCTCTCGCTTCTGGCCCGGGAACATAGTCCACCTTTCGCACGGTTGATCTCCGCGGTGGCGCGAACGGCCAATTGGACCTGGAAAGCCGATCCCGTCGGGTCGAATACCCCGTTCTTCACCGGACTGTTCCTCGTTTTGTTCCTGTTGGTGGCGACCCAACTGGCCTTGTTGTTCGGAGCCGCGCACATGGCGGGGGCCGCAGGGCTGGCCGCCGCCTTACGGCTACGCCGCTCCATCTACAGCCACGCGAACCGGTTGAATCAGGTCGTGGTTCGCCGACAAACGGCCGATGAAGTTGCGGACCTGCTGACGACAAAACTTGAATCTGTCGCCGACGGATTACGTGCCCGATTGCTGCTCGGCTGGCGGTTGCCGGTTCTGTTTGCCGGATTGCTCGCCGTGCTGGTGTCGGTGAACGTGGGCGTGGCGCTCTGTTTCCTGTTTGCCGCGGCCCTGGTCTGGTTCGCCGTCGGTCAGGTGGCCGCCCACTTCCGACACGACGGGCGCCTCGCCGGCCGTCGCGCCGAAGCCCGCCTCTCGCAAATGCGGGAATCCGTCTCGATCCTGCAATTGGTAAAATGCTATCTCATGGACCGTTTCAACCAGACGCGGGTGGAACGGCAACTGACGGACTACACTCGGGCGGAATGGCGGCGGCTGCGCGGTGAATCGCTGTCCGGACCGGCTATGACAGCGGCGGGCATTCTCGCGGGAGTCGGGGTGCTCTACCTCGCCGGACTTTCGGTTCTCCAGGGGTCGATGAGCGTCGCCGGGCTGGCGGCCAAACTCTTCGCCGTCGGAGTTCTCGTCTGGGCGCTTGGTGCCTGGCTTCAAGCCCGAGCCCGGATCCGGCGCGGTACCGAGGCGGAGTTGGCCGTGGTGGAATTCCTCAATCGCCGCGCCGATACCGGCCAGACGATCGACGCCGAATTCCTGCAACCAATGGAACGCCGTCTGGAGTTCGTTGAAGTCAGCATGCGCGAAAGCGGCGGTGGGCGCATGCTGCTGGAGAACGTCTCGCTGGTGGTCCCCTCCGGCTCGCGCGTGGCAATCGTGGCGGCCGATCCCGAAGAAAGTCGCGCACTCGCGTTTCTGCTCGCGCGATTTCTCGATCCGACCGGCGGCGAAATCCGCATCGACGGCAAGAATCTCCGCTGGGTCACGCACGAGTCCCTGCGAACCCAGGTCGCGATGGTGATCCAGCAGAACCTGATTTTCGGCGACACCGTCGCGAACAACATCGGATGCGGTGATGCCGGCTACACGCTGCCGCAGATCATCGAAGCCGCCAAGACCGCCCATGCCCATCAGTTCATCCAACGGCTGCCGCACGGCTACGAGACGTCGATCGGCGATGGAGGCCACTCACTCCGCGCCGGGGAAAAGCTACGCATCGCCCTGGCGCGAGCCCTACTCCGAGACCCGTCGGTCGTCGTCGTCGAGGAACCGGAACTGCCGATGGACGAAGATTCGCGTGCCCTTCTGGACGATGCCTACGAACGCCTCGCCGGGCTCCGAACCCTCGTGTTCTTCTCGCGGCGGCAATCGGTGCTGCGTCGCGCGGACAAGGTCGCCGTGTTGCACCGCGGCCATGTCGTCGCCGTCGGCACACATGACGAGCTGATGAAATCCAACGACCTCTACCGCCATCTGCTCTTCAAGGAAGTGACAGTCCCGAACGCGGCCTGAGGCGACTTCGCATCGCTACGGTTCAGGCCACGCTCGTCGCGGCGGTTTCCGTCTCACACAGCAACCGTTCCATTTGCACGATCGGCACCAATCGGCGGTCAAACTCCCCTAGGGATTCCATGAAGGGCATAATCGGATTATCAGGGAATCGGTCTTGATCCAGGACCCCGCCATCGGAGAGCCGGCGGATTCCCACGATATCATTGACCAGCAGGCCGGTGACCACGTTGCCATCCTCCGTCTGGGCCACGAGCATGCCGCGCAACGGATCGTCGCCGGTTGGAAAGCCGAAAAAGCGGGGGAGGTCAACCAGGGTCACGATGTCGCCGCGGATGTTCGCGACGCCCGGCATCCAATCGGGCGCGCCGGGGATCGGCGTAATGCGGCCCGGTCGCAAGACCTCCCGGACATGGTCGATCGCAACGGCGTAATGCGAGCCGGCGAGATCGAACACAAGATGCCGCGCACCCGATTCCGAGAGACGTTCGCGCGGTTCGTCCGCATCGTCGAGCGTGTCGGAAGCGATAGCCGCGAGCAGTTTGTCCAGCGAGGAGCTGTTCGCCCTCGTATCGACTTCCACGAAGACATTCGAGGATGCCGAACTGATCGCTCCGGATGACGATTCGGCTCGCGCGTGCAATCCCACAAAGCCGGGCGAAAAGCCCTTCAGCCTCGCCTCGACAATCCGGACTTCACCCGGCGGAATCTCGTCGATCGACCAGGAGATTTGGTTTGCAGCCCGATCGAACCGGCCGTCGGACGACGAATCGAACAGCAATTCCTCCGGCACGGCCAAGTGGACGGCAACGTCGCGGGCCACGACCGGCGATCGGTTTTGGATCGCTAGCCCGACGGTGCCCACGGCATCGACCCGAATCGTCGATTCGTGGCGGATTTCGACCGCCAAGGTCGCGCGGACCCCTTCCGCGGAAAACAGGGACTCGAACGGTTCGCTCCCGCTTGATTCAACAAGCGCGAGCCACTGGTGAGCCCCCTCGACCCGGGATGCGAGTTCAAGGGTTGCCATCCGGGATTCGCCCGGAGCGATCGGCGGCAGCTTCATCATGACCGGACGACCACCGGAAGTGCGATCGAGCACGCGGACCGTCACATCGTTCGATGGGAGTTCCCCGGAATTCGTCACTGTGAAAACCACGGAGAAAGGTTCACCAATCGGTACGGTCGAAGGCGACTTCCGCTCGACATCCAGCAAAGCCCCGGGTAACGGCTGATAAACCACTTCATACGATCGTGGTGCGGCCGCGGCTTCCGCGCCGCCCAACAGGTGGACCGGTATCTTGACCGAGAGCGCGACGGAGTCGGTCGGCCCAAGCGCCCCCAGCGCCCAGTGCAGCGCGCCCTTGCGTGCAACCGGTTTCCGGCTGGCCTGCACTTGCTTGATGCCGGATGGCAGTTCGAACGACACTTTCGTGTTCACATACCCCCGCCCCGCTTCGTCGCGGATCACGGTTCGATAAACCGCGATCGATTCCCCGTCCTCCAGGCTGGGCGTCACGACAATCCGTCGGGTCCGCCAGATGGCGGAAGCCGGTGGCATTTCGAGCGGCTGCGCCGGCGGTGGCGTCTGAGCCGGAGTCGCGGGTTCGGCCATCGACCGGGGAGCGACCTTGGGTGGCAGGAACGGCGATAGCTGGCTCAGTCCGGCCGAGAACGCTGGCGGGAGCGGCAAATCGACCGCTTGTGCCGGTTTCCGTTTCGATCGACTCGTATGAATCCGCTCCGTCGGTACGGATTGATCCGGCAACGGTGGTAACGGCGGCAGTTCGTCGGACGGGCGCGGACAATTGGAAAGCGTATCATCCAGACGCGACCGCGCCGGATCCGCCTCACTGCCGAAGTTCGGCCAATAGGGCATCGACGGCATGGACGTTTCGCCCTTGTCCTCCGACCCACCCGGCGAGAGCCAGGACGGCAAAGCATCCTGGCCGATCGGCGCGTCCGCCAGTGGCGGCAGGTCGTCGAACGGAAACGGCGGAAGGTTCGCGTCGTCGGTCATCGGTCCGGCTCCGGTCAGACGAGTTTCGCCACGTGCGCCAACAGTTCCGTATCATCGAACGGCTTGGTCAGGTAGCCGTCGGCGCCTTGCTTGAGTCCCCAAAAGCGATCGCTGTCCTGGTCCTTGCCCGTGAGAAGAAGCACCTTGATCGTTCGCGTCGCTTCGGTTGTCTTCAGATGTCGACAAACCTGAAAGCCGTTCTTGCGCGGCATGACGACATCGAGCACGACGAGGGACGGTCGTTCGCGGGCCGCCTTGTCGATCGCTTCGTCGCCATCGGCCGCGGTGATCACTCGGTACCCCTGGCGCGTCAGCGCCGCGGCCACGATCCGTTGCTCCGTGGGGCTGTCGTCGACAACGAGAATCATTTCATTCGGCATCGTTCGCGACTCCGGCGAATTAATTCGAAAACCCTTCGACCCAACCGAGCGTCTGCTTGAGTTCGGTGATGTACACCCCGCTCGTGTCGACCCATTCGAGCGCAAACTTCCGGCCACGGAAGCAACCGCCAAGCAGGAAGAAATACCGTTCCAACACCAGCGGCATGTCCCGCAAGACCCACATGCACTCTTGCAGCTTGACTTTCGACTCGGGAGAACGGCCGCCCAATAGGGCAAAGAATCCCCGCGAGGCGGGTGCTCCCGCGGCGACCTGCGCGGCGGTCAAAAAGCGCCCGGCGGCCGCCAGAGCGTCCTCAATCGGCCGGCGGTGCTTTTGCGAGTCGACATTCGCCACGATGAAATCCGCGACCTGGCTCACCATCGCCGACGCCACGCGGACCGCGCCGGCCGGATTCTTGCGGTGGGCCGGGTCCGCGAGCGAACAGCGGCCGAATTCCAGCCGACCCAGCAACTGCACGAGTATGACGTGCCAGGTCCGGTCGAATTCCACGTCCGACGGATCGTCGACCGCGTCGCCATCCCAGACGGTGCGGGCAGCCGCCCGCTCCTCGGACGCTTCGGGTTCGTCGTTCTCGTCGCAACGCGTGAGCGTTTCGGTTCGAGGCCGCGTGCGCGGTCCGAACAGATTGAAGCGATCGTCGTTGTCGTGGCTGGGCATGGGGGCGATTTCCAATCTCAGCCGATTCGTCGCTCCAGCGGTACGACTTTTGTTACCGCCGCAAGCAACTTCTGGGGATCGAACGGTTTCGTGAGATACTCGACCGCGCCCGCCCACTGGCCGCGCAGTTTGTTGAAGAAGCCTTCCTTGCCGGTCAGGAAGATGATCGGCACTCGGGACGTTTCGGCGCTCTGACGCAGGAGCTTACAGAGTTGATAGCCGTCCAGGCCCGGCATGTTGATATCGAGGAGAAAGAGTGCCGGTGCACCGTGCTGGCGCACCCGATCGGCCACTTCGTAGCCGTCGGACGCTTCGACAATCTGGTAACCGGCTGTGCCCAGCGTGACCGACACGAGCTTCCGGATGGTCGGACTATCATCAACGACGAAGATCGAGGGTTTTGTCGCAGTCGTCGCGCGGCGGCTTTCCTCGTCGGCGAGCTTGCGTGCTGTTTCCCGATGCTTGACGAACCGGAGCACCTGACCCTTCCAGGCACCGTCGGCGGGGCGGGATTTGACGGCGCTCTGCAGCGCCTTGATCCCCTCGTCGGCATACCCGAGATTCAGATACGCGAGACCGAGTTTGAAGGCGTTGGCCGGGGTCGGATGGGACTGGAGATCGGCGTAGATGCGATGAGCGGCCTCTTCGAGCAACCGTCGGTCGGCTCCGGTCGGCGCGTCGAACGCCGCCGGATTCTCCAGCGACACCACCGAACGGCAGCGCGGGCAGGCATGGGTATTGGGCCCGGCCTCGCCGCGATATTCGCAGATTGGGCAGTTCCACTTCGCGGCAACCTGTGACTGAAAGTGCGCCAGCCCTTGCTTCGCGCGTTCGTTGTTCGGATTGATCGCAATGACGAACTGAAGGAGTTCGATTCCTTCTTCCGGCGTATCGGCCAGTCCGGCGCGCCAGAGCCAGGCGGTCTCGTTCCGGGGAGCGAGGTCGGTTGCTTCAGCGAACCAGAGTTTCGCCTGCGCTCGGTCCTCCGCCTTGGCGGCGACCACGCCCGCGCGACAGAGCGCATCCGCCAGCCCGGCGGCGGCGTACTCGTTGGTCGGGTTGATTTCCAGCACTTTCCGAATGCACACCAACGTCTCGCGGGGATCTTCGGCTGTGTTCGCCAGCCAAAGCCAGGCTAGTTCGTTGGACGGTTCCAGTTCGGTGACCTGGCGCAGCAACGAGCGCGTCCGGGTTTTATCTCCGGCTCGGGCGGCCGCGATTCCGTCACGCAACAGGGAAACGGTTTCGACGGGTGCCATGCGAAGCGTCTTGGGTACGAAGGACCTGCCGCGCGACCGTACTTCCGGTCGCACGATGGAATGTGCGACGGATCGGGGGTGTTGTCAAATTTCCGATGTCAGCGCGAACGGATTCGTCCCGAGCCAAGAATTGAACATGAATCCGAATGCCATTCCGACCCGAAACTTTTGACGGGAGTACAAGGATCGACCGGGACGAGATTGGTCAGAAACTGACGGGTCGAGTTCTCCCAAGTATAGCAGCGCGCCTCATTGGCGCATTCGGCGGGCACCCCGCTCGCCAGAGCGCGATGGATCGCACGACCAAGGTCTTCATCGAGGGCACCGAGTTCCGGACGGGTGACGATGTCGATCGGCCCCGTGACGGGGTAGGCTGCAACCGGCAGGCCACACGCCATTGCCTCGATCATCACGATGCCGAATGTATCGGTCCGGCTGGGGAAGACGAACAGGTCGGCGGCCGCGTATTCGGCGGCCAGTGCGGCCCCCTTTCGATAGCCCAGGAAACGCGCGGCCGGGTAGCGTGCGGCGAGTTCCTCGCGGGCGGGGCCATCGCCGACCACGACTTTCGTGCCCGGTCGGTCGAGCCGTAGAAAATCGTCCAATCCCTTCTCGGTGGACACGCGGCCGACGTAGAGCAGCACGGGCCGTTCGATCGCCTGGCTTTTGGTTGTCGCGGGTCGGAACAAGTCGAGGTCGACGCCGCGGGACCAGCGCGCCATCGGGGCCGAGAAGCCTCGCGATTTCAGATCCGTCTCCAAGCTTGGCGTGGCGACCATCGTCCGTGCCGCACCGTTGTGGAACCAACGGAGTACGTGATAGCTCCATCGTTCCGGAACGCCGGCCATCGCGTGCAGGTATTCCGGAAACTTCGTGTGGTACGACGTGGTGAATTGCCATCCGCGCAACCGGCAGAACCGGCGCACGGCCTGACCGATCGGGCCTTCTGTCGCAATGTGGACGCAATCCGGCGGAAATCGCGCGATGAGCGCCGCGACGCGGTGCGGCCATGGTAAAGCCAGCGGAATCTCCGGGTAGAGGGGGTTGGGCAAGCGGGAGAAATCGTCCGGAGAGACGATGCGGACGCGGTGACCGAGATCGCGAAGCCGGTTCGCCGTCATGTCCAGCGTGCGGACCACGCCGTTGACTTGCGGGTGCCAGGCGTCGGTCGCGATGAGAAGGTTCACCGGCCAGCCTCCGGTTCGGTTGTTGCCAGCCGGCGCGAATGCCGGTAGAGTGTCGCGATAGCCCTCCCTCCCACGGCCTCTCCTTCATGAACTCCGAACCCGTTTCAATTGCCCCGACCCGCGTCCGCTATAGCATTCTCGCGTTGCTCTGCTTCCTGGCCATGATCACTTACATGGACCGGGCGGTGTACGGCAGCGCGAAAAGCGATCTCATGGGTTCCGTGGGGCGGAGCGTCAGCGATTTCTACCTCGTCACGATCTGCTTCCAACTCGCCTATGCACTCTTCGAAATTCCCACCGGGTGGATGGGCGACAAGTACGGTCCGCGTTCCACACTAATTCGTATCGTGCTGTGGTGGTCGCTCTTTGTCGCGCTCACTGGGTTTTCGGGATGGGGACTGATCGTTTTTCCAGTATTCCTCGCCATGCAATTCTTCTTCGGTATGGGGGAAGCCGGCGCATTCCCCAATATCTCACGATCGCTCTATAACTGGTTCCCGGTTTCCCAGCGTGGCTTCGCCCAAGGAGCCATCTGGCTCTCCGCCCGATTCATGGGTGGCATGACGCCGATTCTCTGGGTATTCCTCACGCTTTATCTAGGCTTGGATTGGCGTCAAAATCTCTGGCTATTCGCCGGTATCGCGATAGTTTGGGTTGTCGTCTTCGCCATCTGGTTCCGCAACCGGCCCGACGAGCATTCCGCGACGAACGAAGCGGAACGAAACCTCATCAATGCCGGCAAGACTCAACCGGTCGGTCACGTCGGTGTGCCCTGGAAGAAAATCTTTACCAACTCGAACCTCATCGCTCTCTGCGCGATGTATATGGTCACCAATTTTAATTGGTATTTCCTCCTCTACAATTTGCCGGGCATGCTGAAGGCCCAGTTCCCGGAACTCGGTCAGACGCGAGAAGACATGCTCCTTCTCGGGTTGGTGGGAGGCGCGCCATTGCTGATCGGCATGGCCGGATGTCTCTGTGGCGGACTTCTCACGGACTGGTACATCCGCCGTACCGGCGATCGCAAATGGGGTCGGCGGATTATCGCGATGCTCGGCTACGGACTTGCGGGCATCGCGTATCTCGGGGCGGCCGCGACGTTGAAAGGATCCTCCTTTTGGGTGTTCGCCGCCTGCGCGATCGCCGTCGGCTTTTTCAACGATCTCATCATGAGTCCGTCGTGGGCCACCGCTCAGGACATCGGCCGACGTTACTCGGCTATCGTGTCCGGGGCCATGAACATGATCGGCAACCTCGGGGCCGTATTGGGACTTCTGATCAGCGGTCAAATTCTGAAGTCTTATTCGGTTTCGACTGTCGACGCCTTGGGGAAGACCGTGGAGACCGTCCAGCCAGAAGGCTACATTATCTGTTTTACGCTCTACGCGGTGATATACTTTTTAGGCGTTTTCTCTTGGCTCTTCATCGATGCCAGCAAGCCGATCGTCCCCGACGACGACAAGTCCGCCTAAAATGGTCCGCACCATTGGGGACTCCTCGTGCGGATCGCCTTCATCACCGCCGGCGCAGCGGGCATGTTCTGCGGCAGTTGTCTGCGCGACAACGCGCTCGTCGGCGCGCTCAACCGCCTCGGGCACGACGCTCTACTCATCCCCACCTACACGCCGATCCGCACCGACGACGAAGACCTCAGCCAGAAACGCGTCTTCTTCGGCGGCATCAACGTCTACCTCCAACAGAAGTCCCGCCTGTTCCGCCACACACCGTGGCTCGCCGACCGACTCCTGGACTTCCCACGCCTGCTGCGCTGGGTCTCGCGCTTCGCTGCGCGAACGCCCTATTCGGTATTGGGCGACCTGACCGTCTCGATGCTCAAGGGCGGCGACGGTTTCCAGCGCAAGGAAGTCGCCAAACTCGTGGACTACCTGAAGACCGAGGTGAAGCCGGAATACGTGCTACTGACGAACGCCTTGCTCTCCGGCATCGTGCCGTCGCTCGCGGACGCCTTGAACGTGCCGATTTTCGTCACGCTGCAAGGTGATGACGTGTTCCTCGACGCGTTACCGGTAGCGGACCGCCGGGCGTGCTGCGAACTGATCGCGCGGAACCTCGAGCGCTGCGCCGGCACGATCGCGACCAGCCGATTCTACGCCGACCACATGCGAAGCTACCTCGGCCTAAGCGGCGCGCCGACACACGTGATCACACCGGGGATCAATCTCAAGGGTCACGGCGGCGAGACCGAATACCGGACCGAGCCGCCGTTCCGCATTGGCTACTTCGCGCGGATTGCACCGGAAAAAGGGTTCCACAACCTCGTCGACGCCTACCTCCGGTATCGCGCCCTGCCGGGCGCGCCCGCCGCGAAATTGTGCGCCTCCGGTTGGCTCGGCGAGAACCACCGCAATTACTTTGACGAACAGCTCGCAAAGCTCCGCGTCGCCGGATATGCGGCAGATTTCGAGTACGTCGAGAGCAAGGACCACGCCGCGAAGGTGCGGTTCCTGCGATCACTGGACATCCTGAGCGTACCGACGGACTTCCTGGAACCGAAGGGGCTGTACATCTTGGAGGCGTGGGCCAACGGCGTGCCGGTGGTGCAACCGGCGCACGGCTCGTTCCCGGAACTGATCGAAGCGACGGGCGGGGGCAAGCTCGTCCCGCCGAACGATCTCGATGCGCTGGCGCGGGGCTGGAAGGAACTGCTCGCCGATCCGGCGAAGCGAAAAGAACTTGGCGAACGCGGTCGGCATGCGGTGCAGGAATCCTACACTGCCGAGCGAATGGCGGAAGCGACCGCGCAATGGCTGGCCGCTCACCCTCAAACTCCTCAACGACCTCAAACGCCGGCGGTCTGAACCGCCGCACGCATATCCCGGTGGATCCGCCGGCGTACCAGCAGTTCGTCTTCGTCCAACCACTGCTGTCCGGAGTGTCCGAGCGCGAAGTCGTCGCTGACAATCGCGAGTACCACTTCCTCCACCAGATTCAGATGCAGGCGCGAGTAATACGGCGCGGAGGTGAACGTGTTCGTCACCCTGGCGGGGTCGACGATCGAGAACAGTTCGGCGAGGCGGGGAATGCCGAAATCGGTCGGGCTTTGACCCAGCGTGGCCGCGTAAGCGCGGCAGATGTTCACATATCGCTGCGCGGAGTACCGTGCACCGTTATGAATCTCGGCGCGGGCGGCTTCCAGAATCGGTGCCGCCTGCTCCATGAGACCAAAAGTCAGCCAACCCGCCGACAAGTTCAACATCGTCGTCAGGGCGTCTGCCCAGAGGTCCGGCTTCGAGGCGTACAGCGTTTTGAGTTGGTCGAGCGAGCGGCCCTTCAGGATTTCGTCCTGAAATCGAAGTAATAAGCGATCGATCTCATCTCGAAGACCGACCTTGCGCAGGCTCGCAAGGCAGCGACCGGCGAAATAGTTCACCAGTTCGTATCGCTTGTCGTCCGGCTTCGCGAGCGCGACGGCGAAAACCCCGTCGACCAGTTCGCGCAGCAATTCCCGTCGATCGAAGTGGGCGGCGAGGAAGAGTGCGGACTCGAAGAGCCGGCCAAGTTTGCTGGTTTCCATCGTGGCAAGGGCGGATTTCGGATCGGCCGCCGTCATCGCAGCGAGGACGTACTGCAACAGTTCGGCGGTGAAATCAGCCCCGACTCGCGGTGCCAGGCGTAGAGAATGACTCAACACGGCGAGCCGCGTTTCGTCCGTCGCGGTCCCCTTCAGACCGAACTTGTAAAGCTCCCGGATGCGTCGGGCGAGCGCGGCCGGGTCCGCGATCCGCGGCAGCGCCACCAGTTCCTGGATCAGTTCTTCCAGTTTCATCCACTCGGAGTAGGGGTCGGTCTTCTCACGTGGTTCGAGGATCGTGGACTGTTCGCGCATTCGGCCGATCACGTAGTGCGAGATCGTGTGCGGGTCGTTGACCGTCTTCGCCCCCTTTTTGCGGATCGCTTCGAGTTCGTCGAGGAGTTCGCGGGACGTCGGACTGGTGCCGGGCTTGCCCGCCAGTGCCTCCTCGATGCGGGACTTGAACGCCTTGAAGAGGTAGTTGGCCACGATTGCCTGTTCCGGCTTGGGTTTCGGAGACGACAGCGTCGCGCGAGCCTGCTCGACGAGCGACTGCGCGGCCGTCGGTTCGCCGAGCTTCGCCAAGCCGAACGCGAAGAACAGGTCCAGGTACGAAAGCGTGCAGGCCGAGTCGTTCTGCGAGGGTCCGGCCGTGCTCGTCTTGAGGCTCCGTTCGGCCCAAGCCCGCGCCGAACCGTGGATCTCCACCATTCGTTCCCGCACGACGCGCATCCGCTCCGAGTTCTGCACGCCGGCAAAGCGAAGGAACGAGGGCAGGTCCTGCTCGGCGCTCAAGCCCTTTTCCAGCAGGCGATCGAGAAGCCGGTCGCGAACACGCGCCAATCCCAAGGCATCGCCGCGTGCCAGTTGGGCCGCGCGAGTCGCCGCCAACCAAACCGCACGCACCGGCAATCGAGCTTCGTTCGTCTCCAGATAGTCGCGTACGACCGGCAACCGAGCCCGCAGCCAGTCGGGCACGGGCTGCGCATGCGCCGCCGCCAGGAACAGCGCCGTCGCCGCCCGCGCCTGCGCCGGCGTCGGACTCTTCATTCCAAATCGCAGATCGAACTCTTCCGCCGTCACCTTCGAATTCGGGGATTCACTCTGCAACCAACCGCTCAATAATGTTGCTATCGGCCCTCCGGCACCCCACATCGCGTTCAACCAGCAGATCGCGGCCTCGCCCCGGCGGTCCTCGCCCATCCCGGCGTTCGCCTCGGCGAGCATCGGCCACAGCACGACGCGCTCCGGCGCATCGAGTGCCCCGTCCGCCTCGCGGAATTGCCGCTCCAGTTCGTCGCACCGCACCTTCCATTCGTCCGGCGGCCGAGTGACGACGGCGACCGGCTCGAATGGTTGCAGGTCCTTCGCCGGCCCCTTGCGGGCCGCGGTTTTCTTCGCGGGCTTCGCCGCGGGCGAATCCTTGTCGTCCTCGTCGGGCGTGTCTTTCGGTGATCGGGTTGGACCCGCCTTGGCCGACGGACCGCCATCCGAACAAACGAACCCCTCGAAATCGAACTCGGCCGAACCGATCCATTCGCGCAGCGTCGTGGCGTGGGAATCGACGATGTACTCCACCCAATCGGCGAGCGGTCGAAACGCATTCTCCGCGATCGATTCGGGCGTGAAGGCACCTTCGGGGCCGGGCGCGAGCCAGACGCGCCGGTCGCTATCCGCCGCGAGCAACCGGGACACGACGTCGCGTCGGAGTGGCGGGTGCAAACGGGCACCAACGGGCACGAAAAGGTTCGGGATCCGCCAGTAGGACTTGTAGGATTCAACACCGGGAAACGCGAGAACGGGAGGGGTCTTGCGGGTGGACGCCACGGTGACGACCGCGATCGTATCGCCGTTCGCCGCGCCAACGGCGAATCGGAGTTGTTCGAGTTGCCTCGCGTCGGCATCGCGGACGAACGCCTCCAGCGCGGTAAAGGTAGTGCCGCGCAGTACCCACAGTTCGGCGCTGTCGGCCGCATGGCCCGCGACGAGTTTTAAGGGGACCACGAGCCGTTCAGGAGTAGCGCCTTCCGACCACGAATTCGACAAGGCCGGCAAGCGAACGTCGGCGAAGTCGTACACGTCGCGCCAGTCGCCGTCGTCCAGAAATCGCCATTCGTTCGGCCGGCCGATGAGGACGAACTGACCGTCCGAGGGGACAATTCGCGCGACGAACGGATGACTCGCGCCGATTTCGATCCAAACTCGCGGGGCGCGTTCGAGGTAGGCGCGCAGCCCGGCGTCGCCGTCGAGGCGATCGAGCGCACGAAGCAGGGTGTAGTACGGCGGTCCGACGACGCGCAACAGCGCGCGGGATTCCCCACCGCGTTCCAGCAGACGAAACGACTGGCGATCGTTGCCCAGTCGGAGCATCTCGCCGACGATCGAGGGCAGCAACTTCGCGGGAAGTTCAAATAGCACCGTCGCCTGCGGTTCGACGGCGGGCGGACCCGACTCGGCTGCCAGCGGCACGATCGAGTACCATGTCGCGTGCGGCGCTGTCGCGCCGCCGTGCCGCGTCGAGCCGAGAACGCCGAGTTTCTTCAGGTCGGCGCGGTTGCGCTCCGGTAGCTTCGCGTTCGTCTCCACGTAGAGGCGGCCCGCGTCGTCGCGGCTCGCGCTCGCCGGCAACTCCGACGGAACGAGGCCGCTCGAGATCGCCAGCCGCAACGCGTCGTCGTTCGGGAACAGGAGAATCATGTTGGGAAGATCCTAGCGGCCCTGCGCGGTCTTCGTCCGCTCCGGTTCGGCGGCGGGTTGCTCGATCTCGCCCGGCTCGGCCGTCGGCTCCCGTACGACGATCATCTCGCCGAGATCGTCCGGGTCGAGGCCCGTACCGACCAGTTTCTCGACGAGCTTGCGGTGCAGTTGCTCGTGCTCGATCGGCAGCGCGTCCGGCTCCGACTCCAGCTTCACCCAGATGTTCTGCTTCCCCGTCGCCGGGTCGCGCTTCAAAACGATCTGCATCAGGGCCATCGAACCCACTCCGTCGGAAGGATTACGGGGTCGCTCAGCTCCGGTCCATTATCCAAGGGCGACTTCCCCGTCATTCCGGCCACTCCGCGCCACCCCTCCCCGGAATGACTTCAGATTTCCGGAAGCGCCTTTACCCGATAACGACTTACGTCGATTTCGGGACTTTCCCGGACTCGAATCGAACGAGCGGAATCGGCGTTTCTCGGCACCACGGACACCCTCAGAACCACCCGGTGTCGGCCGGAATCGATGCTAATATTAATGAACCTATGTACATATATTTTCGGTTTCCGACCATTGTCAGTTCGACTTCCGGCCCTTCGATGCCGGCACCAGTTGGCCGAGCGATTTGCCGTCGATCGTCTTCTTCTCCAGCAGCAGGTCCCGCAGCGTTTCGATCAGCTTCACGTTCTCCTTCACGATCGTTTCCGCGCGAACGCGTTGTTCCTCGACGATCGCGGCGACGCGGGCATCGATGGCGGCCAGCGTCGCGGGCGCGAGATCCGCGCGGCGCTGGCCGCTGTGGAGATCGAGGAACTGCACCTGGCCGAGTTCGCCGCCGGCGAGGCCGTGGACTTCGACGAGTTCGCGGGCGATGCCGGTGGCGCTCGCGAGGTCGCCGGACGCGCCGAGCGAGAGATCGTCCAGCAACAGCCGTTCCGCCTCGCGGGCACCGAGGGCGACGCAGATGAGGTCCTTGTACACATTCACGGTCTGGATGTACTTGTGCGCCGGGTCGGCGTAGCGGACGTAGCCGAAGGCCCAGTGCATCTCGCTGGCGATGGTGATGCGTTCGATGGGCGGGGCGTGGTCGCAGAAGAGGGCGACGACGGCGTGGCCGGCCTCGTGCGTCGCCAGCACGGTCTCCTCCTTCGTCGTCATTGTCGGCCGTTCGACCCACTCGGTGAGCGCGCGTTCGACGAGATCCGGCCCGGTGGCGCCGGTGAGTCCGTCGCGCAGGCGCAGCCGGGCGATCGACCGCGAGAGGGCGTTCAGGTGGTCCCCGCTGTAGCGCGTGCCCGAGGCGGCACCGACGACATAGTCGTTCGTGCGCTTCACGGCGTAGTCGAGTGCGTCGGGGGTCAACTCCAGCTTCATCTTGGCGTTGCACACGTCGAGGATGGCGCGGCGGTCGGCCGGCTCCGGGTAGGGGATGTGCAGGTGGAACTCGAAACGGCCGGGGCGCAGCAGCGCGGGGTCGAGCGCCTCGACGAAGTTGGTGGTGCCGACGACGAAGACGAGTTCTTCCTTGTGGAAGCCGTCCATTTCGGTGAGGAGCTGGTTCACCATGCTATGTTCGACGCCGCTGCCGACGTAGGTGCCTCGGGCGGTGGCGAAGGAATCGAGTTCGTCGAAGACGATGATGGAGGGCGCGGACTGGCGCGCCTTGCGGAAGATCTGGCGCAAATTATCCTCGGATTCCCCCACCCATTTCGACTTCAGTTCCGGCCCGGAGACGATCTGGATGGCGGCGCCGATGGCGGTGGCGACGGCCTTGGCGAAGTA
This sequence comes from Gemmataceae bacterium, assembly GCA_022842245.1. Classification (GTDB taxonomy): domain Bacteria; phylum Planctomycetota; class Planctomycetia; order Gemmatales; family Gemmataceae; genus Limnoglobus. Next base: position 102,477 of record JALHPZ010000007.1, on the reverse strand, counting down.
GGTCTTGCCGGTACCGGGCGGCCCCCAGAAGATCAGGCCGCGCGGGATCAGTTCCTCCAGCCGGGCCGCGTCGTCCGGGTTCGCCGCGGCGTCGCGCTTCCGCAGGACGTCGAGAATCTCCTCGCGGAGGCGCTTCTTCACCTTCTCGTAGCCGCCGATGTCCGCGGCAAGATCGACGTTCGGGATCTCCATCGCGCCGGTGAGCGTGGCATTCCGCAGGTGGCGATAGGCTTGTTTCGGATCAGCGGGGTAGTCTTCGCCTTCGAGTGTCGACAGCAGCTTGCGGACGCGCACGGCGTTGACGCCGGAGAGGTACTTGTAGAGCTGCCACGGGTTGAAGGCACGGCCGAACTTGCGGGATTCCTTCTGCGTGACGAGGTGGCGCAGGCGGTCGCGGGCGATGCCGAGGATGCTGAGCTTGTGGGGGAAGAGGTTTTCGATAACCTTCGGCAGCGGGAAGGACGGGTCCTTGAATCCGAGCCAGACGAGTTCGGGGTTCTCGTAGAGCAGCGGGATGACCTCGCGGGCTTCGCTGGTGAGTCCGCCCTGGCTAGTGGTGAGCAGGTCGAGGTGGGGCAGCACGACGACGCGCTTCTCGACCGCGCCGCGGACGGCCTCGCGGAGCTGGCCGATCATCGTGCCGATGAGGCCGAGCGGCGGACCGGAGGCATTCGCGTCGGCCTCGCGCGGCCGGCCGTCCAAGTAGACGCACTTGAGGTTGCGTGCCTTCAGGCGGTTCCGCAGGTTCGCGAACAGGTACGGAGACAGTTCCTTGTCGCACTCGACAAGGCACGGCAGCCCGCGCGCGATGCGGTCGGCGAGTTCGGCAAGTTCGGCACCGTACGCGGCCTCGACGGCCTGTTCGGCCGTCAGCGAGAGGGGCAGTTCGGATTCCGGGATCGATAGACTCATAACGTTCCTGTGCGCCTCCGCGCTCGGCTCCGAGGACTCCGCCTCGCGGCTAAACTTCCACCGTGATCGTCATTGATCCGGTCTTTTCGTCCTCGGATATCTGCTGGATCGTGCCCATCTGTGCGGCCTTCTGCTTGAGCGCCTCGCGCGTCACCTTGTTCACGATCTCGCCCAACTCCGGCTTCAAGTCGTCGAGTTCGCGCTCCAGTTTCTCGCTTGCCTTGCGCTGGAGCCGTTCCTGCTCACGGTCGATCTTCTGGGCCAACTCGGCCTTCAATTGCTCGCGGGCCTTGGCCTCGATGGTCTGCGCCGCCGGGCCGACGTCGTCCCAAGCCGTCGTTTCGCGCGTCCCCTTCTCCGTCACGCTCTTGCCGATCTCGGACTTGACCGTCACTTCGCCGTTGCACGGATCGACGGTGACGGTCGCGTTCCTGTCCTCGCGCACGAGGGTGCCGTCGTCGTTCTCGCGGAACCCCTTCGCGATCAGTTCCCGGCGCAGCAGGTCCGCCATCGTCTCCGGCGGCAGGATGTCCAGCAGTTCGAGCTTCGTGCCGATGGCGTCCGTCCCCTTGATTTCGCGGGTCACGGATTCACGGACGTTGATGCGATACGCGCGACTCATGATCGTGGCCTCCCGGCCGTCAGTTCCGCAGCGGGTCCAGTTGATCGAGCATCCGTTTCGACTTCGCGAGAAGTTCGGTTCCGTTCGCGGCCTCGAATGCTTCCTTCCATAATTGGCTGGCGGCGTAGCCCTCGTCGAAGTAGCCGACGGCGCGGGCGGCGCGGTCCCAGCGGGCGAGCGTTTCCATCTGGCGCGGGAAGGCGAGCGCGTCTCGCTGAATCGCGAGTCGATCCGCGAGGCGCGGCGGCGCGTTCAACTCAAGTCCGCCAACCCAGTCGGCCGCGTCCGGCGCGGGCAGGGCCAGCGTGACGGCCAGCGTACGGAGCACACACCGGGCGAGGTCGATTCGGCCCGCCGCCTCGGCCGTTGCAAGGTATCGTTCGAGCATCGCGGCTTCCCCGGCTCCCTGCCGTTTCATCTCGCTCCAGTCGGCGATCGTGCGTTTGGCCCGCTCGCTGGCGATCCAGCGACGGGCGAGTTCGGGTTGAAGGCATTCCAACATCGCCGCCCGCGCACCCGTGAAGAGCGGCGCGAAGTCCGGCGGAGACGATTCCGCGAAGTCGCCCGGCGACAACAGCCAACAATAGGGATTTTTCACGAAGGCGGTGCGAATCCGCAACCCGGCGTGCCAGTCCGGGTCGCCGCGCAGGCGGTCGTAAACGAGGGTGAAGAACAGTTCGTCCGCCGCCGTTGGATCGGGGCAATGCAGCCGGCGATCGTTAGAGGCGTCCGGTCGCTCGGCGGTCAGCCAGATCAACAACTCGACGACGGAGCGGCTGAACACCAGCCGACGCATTGGAAGTGGCGCGCGATCCCACACGCGCCCGCCGACCGGTTCGCCGTCCTTGAGGAACGGTTCGTTCCGCCAACCTCCGGCTCGCACGAGGTACAGCACGATCCCCTTCGCCAGCGTGTCCTTCACGAGTTCGACGCACGCGCGTGAGAGGCACTTCGGCGCAGGCTGCCGGGCCGCGAGGATCGCCTGCGCCTGATGCGGTGCCGCACGGCCGAAGACATGCCGGAGGACCACCAGCAGATCGTGCTCGAACTTGGAGACGGCCTTCACCGCGCCGACCGCACTCATGGCGACACCCGCCGCAACGGCTTGCGGGTCCAGCCTTTCCACAGCCCGGTCGCGGCAGCGGCGGGAAAGCCGTTCACCGAGATGCCATCGCGATCGACCCGGATTTCCAGCGTATTTCGTTTCACCCAACAGGGTTCGTCGGCGCGGTAGCGATCGGTGAGGAAATGGATGCGTTGGTTCGTCGAGCCGATCCATCGTCGCGCCGTGTCCGGACGTTCGCGAAGGTAAGGACCGTCGACGAGCAGGTCCGTTTCGGCGAGCAACTCAGCAACGGCGAAATCGGGATTCGCCCGCAGTTCCTCGATCGTGTAGCCACTGAAGACCATGACCGAAAGCCCTCGCGCCCGAACCGCATTGGCGAGCACCGCCGCCGGCGCGGCATGAGCGAACGGTTCGCCGCCGAGCAGCGTGATCCCCTCGATGTCGGGAGTTCGCACGATGGCCGCGAGCAGTTCCGCCACGGTCTTCTTTTCCCCGCCTTCGAACGAAAGCATTTCCGGGTTGCAGCAGCCGGGGCAGCGCAACGGACAGCCCTGGAACCAGATGGCGAAGCGCGCACCCGGCCCCTCCGCCTCCGTGGACGGGACGATCTGCGCGATCCGCATCGTGGCGTCGATGAGCATGGTGGAATTATACCGCATCGTCGTCGGGTGCCGGCCGATTCCCCAAGGAGCCGGACGCGACCAGCGCGGCGAGGCCGAGGATCGCGACGCCGACGCCTGCAAGCATGAAAAAGAGCACGCGCGGGATCGGATGGTTCCGCGCCAGCTCGCCGGCGATCAGGTGCCCGGGCAGGGAACTCGCGCTGAGCATCATGGCCCAGATGGCCATCGCGCGGCCACGCACGGCGTTCGGCACGCTGGTCTGCAAGGTCGATTGGCCGGTGGACAGGTACAGGACCATGCCGAAGCCGAGCAGGACGCACGCGACGATCGCGGGGGCGAACTGGTCCGCCGACTGGAGCGCAAGCAAGCCCAGCCCGCCCGTGGCGGCACCGAAGAGCAGGAACGGCCCGCGCCGGCCGATCGATCCGAAGGTCGCCATGGCGAGCGCGCCGACGAGCGCCCCGCCGCCGAAGGCGCTGAGGAGGACGCTGTACGTGCCTTCGGCGCGGCCGAGCACGAGGCGCGTGTAGGGTGGCAGGAGCGTGAGGATCGGCCAGGCGAAGACGCAGAAGAGGCCCGTGAGGCCGACCAGCGCCAGCAGTTCCCGACGGGACGCGAGGTAGCGGAAGCCGTCCCAGAACGAGCCGGCCGACGTTTCCTTCGCGGTCGATCGGGGTATTTCGATGCGGGCGAGCGCGCGGAGGACGGCGAGATAGCTCACGGCGTTGAGGGCGAAGCAGGCGAACGCCCCGGCTTGGGCGGGCAGACCGAATCCGCCGAACCGGCTGGCGGCGAGGAAGATCAACCCGGCCAGCGCGGGGCCGATGGCGCGCGCCGAGTTGAACAACAGCGAATTCAAGCCCACCGCGTTCACCACGTCCTCGCGCGGCACGAGGTCGGTGACGACGGCCAGTCGCGTCGGCAGGTCGATCGCCTGGATCAAGCCTCCGATCGCTTGCATGACGAGCAGGAGCAAGGGCGTCACCAAGCCAAACCCGACGAGGCACGCCAGCACCGAAGCATTCACCATGAACGCGATCTGCGTCGCGAGGATCACGCGGCGCTTCGAGAAGCGGTCCGCCAGCGATCCGCCAAGCGGCCCGACGAGCAGCGTCGGCCCCACCTGTGCCACCAACAGGTACGCCGGCCAGCCGGGATCGTTGGTGAGTTCATAGACGAGCCACATCAGCGCCGTCGTCTGGATCCACGAGCCGATGAACGAGACCAGTTGGCCGAAGAAGTAGAGGCGGTAGTTCGGGTGCGCGAGCGAGCGGAAGGTGCGGTTCTTCAGCGTCTGGTTGAGGCGGTCGGCGATCGAGTTCGATGTTGGCGGTACGGATTCCATCATCTTCGATTATATGATGACATGATGCGAACGTTGCTCCTGTTGCTCGCGGTGCCCGGCTTCCTCTCCGCGAACGAGAAGCCGATCGCCTATCCCGTGCCCAGCGAATTCCGTAGCCAGAACGGACTCTATTCGCTCGCGCTCATTCCGCCGAAGTCCGACGATCCGCTCCGCAAGGAGACCGGCCACCACACCGCGCTGCGCACCAAATACGCCACGAGTGGCCTCTACCGCACCGACGACGCGACAAAACCGCTCTGGACTGTCGACTGGTTCGACTACGAAGTCCACGTTTCCGACGATGGCGTTCACGCCGTGCGCATCCACGGCGAGAACGACCAGTGGCGGCACTACAAGACGGACAAGCGCCTGCCGGACGAATCGGTCCAGGAGCAGCTCGCGGCCCCGGCCATCAGCTTCTACGTGAAGGGCGAGTTGTTGAGGACCTATACCGTTCGGGAAATCGTGGGCCGCCCGGAGGCGCTGCCGCACACGATGCGCTACATCCTCTGGAACGCCGGCGGCGTCTTCACACAGGACGGGAAGCAATTCGTCCAGATGACGCAGGACGAGCGGCAGGTGATTTTCGATCTGGATTCGGGCCGGATTGTTGTCAATCGCGAAGCCGGTTCGAAGAACGCCCAGGAGTGGGCGCTGCGGCTGACGCTCGCCATCGTTGGCACGGCCGTCGTCGCCGTGCTCGGCATCTATCTCTACCACCTCCGCCGCAAGTGACGGTTTTCCCCTTTGTGTCGCGTCGTTCCACACTAAACTAATGCTTTCGCCGTTTCGTCGGAGTTTCCCGAACGTGTCCACCGCAGTGTCCCCACCGAAACAGCGCATCATCCCGCTCTTCGCGGCCGTCCTCGTCGGCTTCCACCTGCTGCTGCCCATCTGCTTCTTCGAGCCGTTCTTCACCTGGTGGTTCCCCGCGTACCTGCTCATCGGGAACTTCATCTTCGGCAGCATCGGCATCAATCTGGCGTACCACCGCATCCTCACGCACCGCTCGCTCGAAACGCCGAAGTGGCTGGAAAAGATCTTCACGCTCTGCGGCATCTGCAGCCTCGAAACCCCGCCGTTCAAATGGGTCTGCGTCCACCGCATCCACCACCAGAAGAGCGACATCGCCGACGACCCGCACAGCCCGAAGGAGAATTTCTACTGGGGCCACATGGGCTGGATCTACCACGACGACCCGCGCATGAACTCGTTCATGACGTACGACAAATACATCCCCGACCTGCTCGAAGACGACTGGCTGCGCTGGATCCACAAACGGAACCGTTGGGCGTGGTACTACCTCGGCCACATCGTGCTGCTGCTGGCGCTCGCGGCCGGGATCGGCTACCTCGTCGGCGGTGTCGAGACGATGATCACCGCGACAGCGCAGATGTTCGCGTGGGGCATCATCGCCCGCACCGTGTACGTCTGGCACATCACCTGGTTCGTGAACTCGGCCGCGCACCGCTGGGGCTATCAGAACTACAAGACCGGCGACCTGAGCCGGAATACCTGGTGGGTCGCGCTGCTCACCAATGGCGAGGGCTGGCACAACAACCACCACGCCGCCCCGCGCAGCGCCAGCCACGGCCATCGCTGGTGGGAGATCGACCTCACCTTCACGTTCATCCGCTGCCTCGAACTCGTCGGCCTCGCGAAGAACGTGGTCCCGATCGTCGTGCCGAAGACGAAGCTCGAAACCAACGACGAACCGGCCCCGGCCTCCACGAGCGCCTGATGCCCATGTCCCGCTTCGCATCCATCTTCATCACCGGCGCATCCGGCGAGATCGGCCATGGCCTCATCGACCGTCTCTCCGGCGGCGAACGCCCCGTCATTACGTTGGACCTGAACCCGCTCGCGCCCGAACTCGCGAAGAAGGTCCGCAAGGAATTCGTCGGCTCCATCCTCGACACGCAACTCCTCGAACGCATCAACGCCGAATACGAAGTGGACGAGATCTACCACCTGGCCGCGCTGCTCTCGACGCGCAGCGAGTTCTCGCCGGCGCTCGCGCACAAGGTGAACGTCGAAGGCACGCTGAACATGCTGGAGTTCGCCCAAAAGGAGGGCGAATCGCACGGCCGGCCGGTCACGTTTTTCTACCCGTCGAGCATCGCCGCTTACGGCCTGCCGGACCTCGGCGTGAAGGCCGCCGCCGGCCGCGTGAAGGAGGACGACTTCCTCCAGCCGACGACGATGTACGGCGCGAACAAACTCTACTGCGAGCACCTCGGCCGCTACTACGGCCGGCACTACAAGCAGCTCGCCAACGACAAGCTCGGCAAGGTCGACTTCCGCTGCATCCGCTTCCCCGGCCTGATCTCGGCGCTGACGGTGCCGAGCGGCGGCACGTCCGATTACGCGCCGGAGATGATCCACGCCGCCGCAAAGGGCGAGGCCTACGCCTGCTTCGTGCGGCCGGACGCGCGCATCCCGTTCATGGCGATGCCCGACGCCGTCGAGGCCGTGCTGAAGCTGATGCACGCCCCGGCCGACCGGCTCACGCGCACCGTCTACAACATTGGTGCCTTCGCACCGACCGCGGACGAGGTCCGGCGCGTCGTCCAGGACGCCTTCCCCAACACCGCGATCACCACGAAGGTGGACGGAAAGCGCCAGGGGATCGTCGACAGTTGGCCCGGCGACGTGGACGACTCGGCCGCCCGCCGCGACTGGGGCCATTCGCCACGCTACGATTTCGAGTCGGCGTTTCGCGAGTATCTCATTCCGACGATCCGCAAACGTTACGCGTGAATGCTTCCCGGTTGAACCTCATTTCCGTCGTCCACATCCGTTGATTGACTCCCTTCGCCCGGAACCGTAGGCCAATGGGACGAGAAACTTCCAGGTGACGCAATGCCGAGCTACGACCCCGCCGCGATCGAACCCAAGTGGCAACAGTTCTGGGACGCGAACAAGACCTTCCGCACCGAAGATGAGAGCAGGGAGGATGCCGAGCCTGTCAGCGGAGCTTCCCGCAGCTCGGCGGGGGTCAAGCCGAAGTATTACATCCTCGACATGTTCCCGTACCCGAGCGGCAGCGGCCTGCACGTCGGCCACCCCGAAGGCTACACCGCGACCGACATCCTCGCCCGCTTCAAGCGGATGAACGGCTTCCACGTCCTGCACCCGATGGGATGGGACGCCTTCGGCCTGCCGGCCGAGCAGCACGCCATCCAGACCGGCGAGCACCCCAGCAAGAACACCCAGCAGAACATCAACACCTTTCGCCGGCAGATCAAGTCCCTCGGCTTCAGCTACGACTGGGACCGCGAAGTCGACACGACCGACCCGAACTACTTCCGCTGGACGCAGTGGATCTTCCTGACGATCTACGACACCTGGTACGACGCCGAGCAGAAGCGGGGCCGCCCGATCAGCGAGTTGCCGATCCCGCCCGAGGTCACTGCGCAGGGCGAGGCGGCAGTTCGAAAGTATCAAGATGCGCACCGGTTGGCGTACATCGCGGAGCAGCCGGTGAACTGGTGCCCGGAACTGGGCACGGTGCTGGCGAACGAAGAAGTCATTGACGGCAAATCCGAACGCGGCGGCTACCCCGTCGTGCGGCAGCCACTGAAGCAGTGGCTGATGCGCATCACGGCGTACGCCGAGCGGTTACTGAGCGATCTGGAGCCGCTGGACTGGAGCGAGAGCATCAAGCAGATGCAGCGGAACTGGATCGGGAAGAGCGAGGGAGCCGAAGTCCAATTCGAAATTCTGGGCGGAAGCCCACGGACGAACGTCCGTGGGGAGTCGATCACCGTCTACACCACGCGCCCCGACACGCTTTTCGGCGCGACGTACATGGTCCTGTCGCCGGAGCATACGCTCGTCGAACGGATCACGACGCCCGAGCAGAAAGCGGCCGTGAAGGCGTATCAGGAGGCGGCCGCGCGAAAGAGCGACTTCGAACGCACGGAGTTGGCCAAGAAGAAGACCGGCGTCTTCACCGGAGCCTATGCTCACAATCCCGTAAACAACCAGCAAATACCAATCTGGATCGCCGACTACGTGTTGGCGAGCTACGGGACCGGTGCCATCATGGCCGTGCCGGGGCACGACGAGCGGGACTTCGAGTTCGCGAAGCAATTCGATCTGCCCATCGTCACCGTCGTGACGCCGAACGAGAAGTGGTTGAAGGAAGCCGGCAGCACGATCAACGACCTGAAGGCCGCATACACCGACGACGGCGTCGCGATGAACTCGGGAATGCTCGACGGGCTGAAGACGGAGGAAGCAAAGGCCAAGATCATCGCGTGGCTGGAGGAACGCAAGCTCGGCACGCGCAAGGTCAACTACAAGCTCCGCGACTGGCTGTTCAGCCGGCAGCGGTACTGGGGCGAGCCGTTCCCGATCCTGCACGGGCCGGACGGCGAAGTCGTGCCGCTCGACGCGAAGGATCTACCGCTGACGCTGCCGGAGATGACCGACTACAAACCGACCGGCTCGCCCGACGGCCCGCTGGCGAAGGCGACCGACTGGCTGACGGTGAATCGCGACGGCAAGGTCTACCGCCGCGAGACGAACACGATGCCGCAGTGGGCCGGGTCGTGCTGGTACTTCCTGCGCTACATCGACCCGCATAACGCGACCGCCTTCGCCGACCCGGCCAAGCTGAAGGAATGGCTGCCGGTGGACCTCTATATTGGTGGCGCGGAACACGCCGTCCTGCACCTGCTCTACTCGCGATTCTGGCACAAGGTCCTCTTCGACCGCGGATACTTGCACTGCCCGGAGCCGTTCCAGCGATTGGTGAACCAAGGGATGATTCTTGGTGAAACTAAGTACTCAGCCTATTTTCGAGGCAAAACTCGAGACGATGCAATTCGATTCAAAGAGGAAAAGAGGACTCTTGAAAGTACAGTCGCACAAGTTACAGGGTTATTATCGAAGTACATGATTCAGATATCTGGCGATGAATTTGAGCATCCAGAAACAAGAGACATGGGGCCGTATCAAATTGTACTGGAAGAGAATGAACTGATATTAAAGGATAAAAAGTGGTATTGGAAGGAATGCCCTTCAATTCTAGTCGAAGTACGAAATGACAAGATGTCCAAGTCTCGCGGCAACGTCGTGAACCCCGACGATGTCGTGAAGGAGTACGGTGCCGATTCGCTGCGGCTCTTCGAGATGTTCATGGGCCCGCTCGAAGCGGTGAAGCCCTGGAGCACGAAGGGCGTCGAGGGGGTCTACCGCTTCCTCGGCCGCGTCTGGCGGATGTTGATCGACGACTCCGCCGAGACGGTGACGCTGAACGCGAGCGTGAAGGACGTGGAGCCGGACAAGGAGACGCTGCGCGTGCTGCACCGCACGATCCAAAAGGTGACGGAGGACACGGAGAAGCTGGGTTTCAACACGGCCATCGCCGCGATGATGGAGTTCACGAACCACTTCACCAAGCAAGAGGTGCGGCCGAAGAGCGTGATGAAAACGTTCGTGCTGCTGCTCGCGCCGTACGCCCCGCACGTCGCGGAGGAGTTGTGGGCGGCGCTCGGACATAAAACGACACTGGCCTACGAACCGTGGCCGAAGTTCGATCCGGCGCTCGTGAAGGCGGATACGATCGAGATCCCGGTGCAGGTGAACGGCAAGCTGCGCTCCGTACTGACGGTACCGGCCGGGATCGACGCCGCCGGCCTCGAAGCGGCCGCCAAGGCCGACCCGAAGGTAATCGAAGCGATCACTGGGAAGACGATCAAGAAAGTGATCGCGAAGCCGCCACAGATGGTGAATCTGGTCGTGGGATAGAATGGAAGGCTGTCAGAGATCACGAAAACCCGAAAGAGCGAAAGGCCGAAAAAGACGCGGATTTCATTTTAGGGTTTCGTCCTTTCGGGCATTCGCGATCTCTTTTCATGTGAATCCATGCCGAAATACAAGTTGATCCTGATTCTCGTGCTTACGATCGCGGCCAGCGTCGGCGGCGCGTTGCTGGCGCGTGCGCTCTTCCGCAAGCCGCCGCCGTCCGTGCCGGAGGTCGTACTGCCGACGGTGCCGGCGTTCTCGTTCACCGAACGCAACGGGGCCACGATCGCGAACGAGAACCTCAAGGGCAAGGTCTGGATCGCGTCGTTCGTCTTCACGCGTTGTTCCGGCACCTGCCCGCAGGTGGCCGCGACGCTCGCCCGGCTGCAATCGGAACTGGCCGACGTCCCCGACCTCCGGCTCGTCACGTTCACCATCGACCCGGACCGCGACACGCCGGACGACCTGAAGAAGTACGCCGAGCGCTTCCGCGCCGATCCGGAACGCTGGCTCTTCCTCACCGGCAGCGAGAAGGACATCCACGCGCTCGCCAACGACGGTTTCCACGTCCTCGCGAAGAAGCGCCCCGACGGCAAGCCCGGCGACGAGTTCGATCATTCCACGATGCTCGTCCTCGTCAACAAATCCGGCCGTATTGTCGACTACTACGACGGCATGCCGCCGCTCGATGGCCCGCGGGACCAATACGAAGCCAGCGTCAAACGACTCCTCGCCGACGTTCGCAAGCTCGCCAAAGACTGATCCCGTCCGTGGATGTTCACGCCCGGTGCGCATACGTTAGTCCTCTCCCGCCTGCCGCTTCTCCCGGTCGGAGTTTTCCCGATGCGCTTGTTGGCCCTATTCTTGCTCCCCGCGCTGGCCCTCGTCGCGGTCGCCGTGCCGCCCCCGCCCGCCGACTTCGCCGGCCCGCAATCGCCCACGAAGCCCCTGCCCTTCCCCGTCAAGATGATCGACCAGGGGCAGTTCGATCCGAAACTCAAGGGCTACTACACGCCCGAGGGCTTCCGCCTCGAAATCGTCGCCAGCGACCCCGTCGTCGTGAATCCCGTCGGCCTGACCTTCGCGCCCGACGGCACGCTCTTCGTCCTCGAATGGCTCCCCGACCCGTACAGCGACGGACGCTGGTTCGAGTTCAAGGAAACCTTCCGCTACCGCGACGGCACGACCAAGCAGGTCGCCACGATGAAGAAGTTCGTCGGCGATCCGCTCAAGCAACTGACGCTCAACCCGAAGACCGAGAAGTACGAGGCCGCGCAGGTCATCATCGTCGACGAACTGCCGTCCACGGTGCTCTACCATGATGGCTGGGTGTACCTCACCGGCCGTGGAACCGTCCGACGCTACCGTCAATCGAAGCCCGGCGGCCTGTGGGATATCAAGGAAGTCATCGCGCAGGGCTTCTGCGGCTTCCACCACCACCAGGTGTCCGGCCTGACCATCGGCAATGACGGCAAGCTCTACATCACCAGCGGCGACGACGACAACTTCGTCGAAGGCTCCGACGGCTCGCGCGCCACCGTCCTCCGTTGCGGCGCTGTTTTCCGCTGCAACCTCGACGGCTCGCAGATGGAAACCTTTTCCATCGGCTACCGCAACCCGTACCGCGACCTCGCGTACGACACCGCCTTCAACTGGTTCCACACCGACAACGACAACGAGGACGGCAGCCGCTTCACCGGTTGCCGGATCATGCATGTCGCCGAGGAGAGCGACTTCGGCTGGCGGTTGAAGATCGGGGCCCGCTGCTGCCAGCCGGATCACGGCCGGGGCGCGGTGGCGGGCGAACTGCCCGGCAAGATGCAACCCATGGTGAAGACCGGCCGGGGTTCGCCGGCGGGAATGCTCATCTACAACGACACACGCTTGCCGGAACGTTATCGCGGCCTGTTCTACTATCCGGACGTGTTCCGAAAGGTCGTACGCGCCTATCGCCCCAAGCCGAGCGGTTCGACGTTCGACATCGACGCCGAGTTCGAGTTCCTCAAGTCCGACGACCCGCTGTTCCGCCCCTGCCAGATGGTGACGGGCCCGGACGGCGCGATCTACGTCTGCGACTGGCGCACCGACTCCGGCGGCGCCGGCAAGCTCTGGGGCGACGGCAAGGGCGGCCGGATCTACAAGCTGCACTGGGTCGGCACGAAGGACGAGCCGGAACTGCCGCTGCGGGGCATGGACTCGTGGGCGAAGCTTCTGAAGGCGAGCAGCGACGACCTCGTGAAGGCACTCGCCGCTCCGGACTTCTCCGATCGGCTGGTCGCCCGCAACGAACTGGTCCGACGGGGCGAAGCGTCGCGCGGCCTCGTGATGAAGGCGTGGAACGCAATTCCGCCGGCCGGCCGTCTCGTTGCACTCGGGGTACTTCATCCGTTCTGGAATGAAGAAGTCGAAAGTTTGTTCTGCGATCTTGCACTCGATGGAACGGACGACCTGCGCCGGTTGGCGATCGAAGGATTGGGACTGCGCGCCAAACCCGGATCGAAACGGACGCTGGACACGATGGCGAAGGCCGCACACGATGCCGATCCGGCGGTGCGCCGGGCGGCGGTGCTGGCGCTGCCGCGCGTCGATCCGAACTGCTCCGGCGTACTCATCGCGGCGTGGAAGGAAAACCCGACGAAGGACGCTTACCTGGCGGATGCCTACGTTCGGGCGTTGGAACGCCTCGGCCAGCCGGGGATCGACGCGCTCGTCGAGGCCGCGGCGAAGGGCGACGCCGCGTTGCGGGATCGCGCGGCCACGGCGTTCGCCGCCCTACGGACGAAGCCGGCGTTCGATTCGCTTCCGAACATTATCGCGGCCGATTTCTGGATGCCCGGCCAGCGGGCGGAACTGATCCGGTCCTACTCGAATTATCTCTTCGATCCGATGCCGAGCGCGGAACCGTTCGCGAACTTCCTCGCGAACCGACCGAACGAATCCGGCGCGGCGCTGCTCGCCGGCGTCGAAGTCCTCTCGGCGAACGGCGGATTGAATACCCCCGCCGGCGGGAAACTCGTGACCGCCCTTCTCACCTCGAAAGATGCCGACACTCGCATCGCCGGCCTCGCCGCCGTGGAGCAATCGCGCGTGACGGGCGTTCGCGCGACAGTGGCGGCGATCGGCTCGGACGGGAAGCGTTCCGCCGACGAGCGCGCCGCCGCCCTGCGGGCGATTCGCGTGATCGGAGACTCCGAAAGTGCCGGCCTCGTGCGCAAGCTCGTCGAGAATGCGATGGAACCGCCGGCCCTGCGCGGCGACGCCCTCCGAGCGCTGTCGACCCTGGACGCGAAGACCGCACGCACGACCGCCGAGAACTGGCTCGCGGAGATGGACTCCGCGCTCGTCTCCGCCGCCGTCGATGTCCTCGGTTCCGCGAAGGACGGCGCCAAGCTCCTCGGCGAGCGGTTCCTCGCCAAGAAGCTGCCGGCCGAATACTGGCCGCGCGTTTCGGAAGCCCTCCGGAAATTCACGAACGATCCCGCCATCGCCAAGTTGAACGCCGACGTGCAGAAAGGCGGCCTTCTGCTGTCGACAGCGCCCGGCGACATCGCGAAGGTCGTCGAGCGAGTCCGTTCGCATGGCAACCCCGACCGTGGCCGCGCGATCTATCTCGACGCCAAGAAACTCGCCTGCACCACCTGCCACCGGCTCGAAGGTACCGGCGGTCAGGTCGGCCCGGACCTCACCCGAGCCTGGGATACGCAGAGCATCGAGAAACTGATCGAGGCGATGGCGCAGCCCAGTAAGGAAATCAAGGAAGGCTATCAGTCGTTCCGGCTCGACACGCAGGATGGTCAGGCGTTCACGGGGTTGAAGGTCAGCGAGACGAACGACGAAGTCGTGATCCGCGAGGCGACCGGCCGCGACGTGCGCGTGAAGAGGGCGGACGTGGAGAAACTCGCGCCGTCGAAGGTGTCGCTGATGCCCGATGACGTCATCGCGCAGTTGAACTACGACCAGTTCGTCGACCTCGTGGCATTCCTGAAGGATCGCAAGGCCCAGGAATCGCTGCGCGGGATGGCGTTCGAATTCGCCGTCAGCGGCGGACACGGACCCGGATCGGCCGCGATCGAGGCGAACCCGGACCCGAAGGTGAAACCGGCAACCGGGACGGCGTGGGACGCGGTGAAGATCCAACCCGACGGCGCGATCGCGGTCACCGGTCGCGGTGCGACCTACGCGCTGGCATACGTGTACTCGCCGAAGGCGCAGAAAGCCGACGCGACCTACCGCACCGACGGTTCGATCAAACTCTGGCTGGGGAAGTCGACCATTGCGGATCGGACGAAGCCGCTGCCGGCGGAAAAGGTCGCGGTGGAATTGCGTGAGGGCTGGACTCCGGTGCTGGCCAGATTGAGTCCGTCGGACAAAGGCCAGCGATTCGCCCTGCGGTTCGAGGGGGACGGCGTGCGGGTGGCAATCAAACCGGAGTAACGGAGAAGCGTCGGTGAATCTCTTCGCGGTGCATCTCGCGGACGGCGTGCTGGCATGGCCGTGGCTCGCGGGTGGCGGGGCCGCCGCGCTCGCGCTCCTCGCTGCGGCGCGCGGGCCGATCAACGACGACGAGATTCCCCGCATCGGAATCCTGACCGGCGCGCTGTTCGTAGCCTCGCAACTTCACCTGCCCGTCGCCGTCGGCAGCGTCCACCTGCTCCTCAATGCGATCGCCGGCATCCTCCTCGGCCGGTTCGTCGGCATCGCCTTGCTCGTCGCACTCGGATTCCAAACCTTGCTCTTCGGCCACGGCGGGCTCACGACACTCGGCCTCAACGTCGCCGTCATGGGCGTTCCGGCCCTGCTCGCATCGTTGCTCTTCGCCCTCGCCCGCGGCGCGATCCGCCGGTCCCCGTCCCGCGCCGGCGGCGTCGGCGTCGCGATCGGCGCCGCCACGAGCGCTCTGACGGTCGCGCTCAACGGGTCTGTGATCTGGCTCGGCCTGGAAAACGGCGGACGGGAAGCGGCGGTCGCCGTGATGCTGCTGCATCTGCCGGTGATCGGCGTCGAAGCCGTCGGGACGGGCGTGATCGTCGCCTATCTGGCCAGGGTGAAACCCGAATGGCTCAAACTGCCGGTCGATCAATCGTCGACCGGCGTGATCTCGTCGAATGGCACTTCCCACTGACCCAGTCCGAGGCTGACGGACACGACCTGCTTCTTCGCGTCCACCTTCACGACCTTGCCGACGGCGTCGAACCGCGCGACGTGGACGCGATCATGGACCTTGAGGCGTCCGCGCCGTTCGTTGAGCACTTCCGCCTCGCGGCGTTCGCGTTCGACCGCCAATGCCTGCCGTTCGTATTCGGCTTTCTGCCGTTCGGCCTCGTGCTGGGCCGCCAGCGCGTCCACCTTCGCCTTCTCGGCCTCGGCACGGAGTTCCTGCAGGCGCGCGAGTTCGCCGGTCTTCCCCTTGCGGCGCTTCAAGTATTTGTGAGCCCGTTTCAGCAGTTCCTTCGGCAGCTTGAGCCGTCGGGCGATCTTCAGGGCGTTGCTCATGCCATACTGGCCGATGTGCAGCCGGTAGGTCGGGCGGAGCGTTTCCACGTCGAATTCGACCGCGCCGTTCTCGGCCCGCTCGTTGTGGAAAGCGTACGTCTTCAGGTCGCCGAGGTGCGTCGTCACGATGGCGCGGGCGCCGATCGCGTCGAGTTGGTCCAGGATCGCGCGGCCGAGGGCGGCGCCTTCCACGGGGTCGGTGCCCGCGCCGAGTTCGTCCAGCAGCACGAGGCTGCGCTCGTTCGCGACGGAAAAAATGTGCGCGATGCGCGTGACGTGGGAACTGAAGGTGGACAGCGATTGTTCGAGGCTCTGTTCGTCGCCGATGTCGGAGAGAACCTGATCGAAGACGGGGACGGTGCTGCCTTCGTTGGCGGGGAGGTGCAGGCCGCACTGCGCCATGACGGCGAGCAGCCCGGCGGTCTTGAGCGTGACGGTCTTGCCGCCGGTGTTCGGCCCGGTGATGACGAGCAGATTGAAACCGAGGCCGAGGCGGAGGTCGATCGGCACGATCGCGCGGGGCGGCGTGCCCTCGGGCCGGGGTTCGTTGCGGATGATGTGTTGCAGCAGCGGGTGCCGGGCGTCGCGGAGCCAGAGCTTCCCTTCGGAATTGATCGACGGCGGGTACATGTCGAAATCGCGGGAGAAGCGGGCCTTGGCCGTCACGAGGTCGAGTTTCGCGAGCAGGTCGATCGACCAGCAGAGCGGCTTGGAAACGCGCCCCAATTCCTGGCTGAGGCGACGGAGGATGCGTTTGACTTCGCGGTCCTCCTCGGCCTTGAGCGTGACGCGATCGGCGCTGAGGCGGGCGATGGACGCGGGTTCGACGAAGACGGTCTCGCCCGTGCCGCTGACGCGGTGGACGATGCCCTCGACCTTGTGGCGGTGGTTGACGGCGACCGGCAGGACGTAGTGGTCGCCGTTGACGGTGGCGTTCGGGTAGCTGAGGATCTTGCGCAGTTCCGGGTCGCGGAGCAGGCGGCGGACTTCGGCCTTCACCTTCTCGTCAAGTTCGTAGAGTTTCTGGCGGACGACGCCGAGTTCGCGGCTGGCCATGTCGAGCACGTGGCCGCGGCCGTCGATGCAGCCGCCGATGGTCTTGGCGACGGCACCCTGATCCTCGACGCCGGAGAGCAGTTCGATCAGCCCGGCGAGGCGTTCGTTCAACCGCATGCGGTAGCGGTACATCGCGCCGGTGACGGTGAGGGTCTCGGCGACCTGGAGGAGTTGCTCGGCGGTGAGGGCGGTGCCGATGGCGGCGCGGCGCGCCAGCAGGCGCACGTCGTGGAGGCCGCCGAAGGGCGGCGCCTGGCCCGCGACGAGCGCGTCGACCATTTCCGTCACGAGTGCGATCTCGGCGCGGATGGTGGCGGCGTCGGTGGAAGGCTCCAGTTGCCGGGCCAGGTCGCGACCCAGCGACGAGGCGGCGTAGGTCGACAACAATTCCCGAACCTTGTCGAACTCCAGGAGTTCGAGCGTATGCGGATCCATCGTCGGTAACGGCTCGCTCGCGATCATGCCGCCCGGACACCGTTCGCGGGAACGGGGTTCGCCGGCGGCGAAGGGGACATTCTAGCGGCGGACGGCTCGTATAACTCCGGTATGCAGTGGGCGCACGACATTCTGGTGATCGGCGGGGGCATTGTCGGCCTCACGACCGCGATCCGCCTGCGCGAGGCCGGCGCGACGGTCGCGGTGTACGACCGCGGCGAGTTCGGGCGCGAGGCATCGTGGGCCGGTGCCGGCATCCTCCCGCCGGGCAACCCGGAGCGCGCCGTCACGCCGATCGACCGCCTCCGCGCCATCGGAGCGGTGGAATTTCCACGGATTTCCACCCAACTCCGCGAATCCACCGGCATCGACAACGGCTATCGCGTCAACGGCGGAATCGAATATCTCTTTGCCGACGACGAATACTCCCTCGAACTCTGGGCGCACGAAGGCATCCGATTCGAACGCATCGACGACGACCGCGTGCCGGGCGCGACGGCATACCACGTGCCCGTTATGGCTCAGGTCCGCAATCCCAGACACCTGCGCGCCCTGATCGCGGAGGCGAATCGACTGGGCATCGGGTTGTTTCCGAACAGGGGCATCGAGGCCTGGGATCGCGTCGATGGCCACGTCGCGGGGATCGAACTCGCGGACGGGAGCCGCGTCTTCGCGGATCGATTCCTGGTGGCCGCCGGGCCGTGGAGCGAACGGCTGCTCGGTCCGCTGGACTGCCACCTCGGCGTGCATCCGATCCGCGGTCAGATCCTGCTCCTGAACGCCGGATCCGACGCGGGACCGACGCGGATCGCGGGCAAGCGCTATCTGGTCCCGCGCGGCGATGGACTCGTCCTCGTCGGCTCCACGGAGGAGCCAGAGGCCGGTTTTGCGAAGCAGACGACGTCCGGCGGCCTCGCCGACCTGCGCGAATTCGCGAACGGATTGCTGCCGGAGTTGACCACCGCGACCGTCGCGGGGGCGTGGGCCGGCCTTCGGCCCGGTTCGCCGGATGGTCTCCCTTTCCTCGGTCCGGTACCGGGGCAGGACAACGTCTTCGTCGCCACCGGGCACGGCCGGGCCGGCGTCCAACTCTCGCCGGGCACCGCTCGGTTCCTCGCCGACCGCATGCTTGGGCGACCGACCGCGATTCCCCACGATGCCTTCGCGCTCGATCGCAAACCGACCGCGCCGGCGCGCCCGGCGTTCCGTTCGTAATCGCCACCGGATTCGCGATGGTCGAAGAGTCCCCGATCTGCTGAAATGCCACCATGAACGATCCGAAGTCGAATCGAGAGATGCTCGCACAACTTGTGGCCGATTACGATTGGCTCGAAGCCCATTGCCGCAAGCAGCCGGATCTGGCACGGCACGCCGGGCACCTGCGGCTGGCGGCGGCGCTCGCCCGCAACGTCGTCGGCGGTTCGCTCGAAGGCCGACCCGACGCACCGTTGCACATCGCCGTCGTGGGCGGCGCAGGCTCGGGCAAGAGCACGGTGGCGAACTTTCTGGTCGGCTCCGCCGTCGCGGAAGCGAATCCCCAAGCCGGCTACACGCGCCACCCGATCGCGTTCACCTTCGCCCCCCCGACCTCTTGGCCTTCGCACCTCGGCTTCCTCGGCCCGCTCCGGAAACTCACCGAGACACGCCCCTCGAACCTCGACGAAGACGTCTATCAGGTCCGACCCGTGACGGCTGCCACACCCGACGACCCCCTCGCCGACGATGTGGTCTGGGACTGCCCGGATATGACGACCTGGGCCAGTACCGGATATGTGTCCCGACTGATCGAAGTCGCGGCGCTCGCGGATGTGATCGTCTACGTGGCCTCCGACGAGCGCTACAACGATGAAGTACCGACGCAATTCCTGCAACTGCTCGTGAAGGCGGGCAAAGCCGTGATCGTCGTGCTCACGAAGATGCGCGAGGCGGACGCTCCGGCGCTGGCGGAGCACTTCCGCAAGGAAGTCCTCGCGAAGATCCACGACGACGGCACGATTCCACCGATCCCGGTCGTGGCGATCCCGAACCTGCCGCCGGCGGAGCGGGACGATCCGGCGAAGGCCGGCGCGAAGTGGCGCGTGCAGTTGGTGAATCAACTGCTGGTGCTCTGCCCGACCGCGAAGGATGCCCGGGCCCGCACTCTGCGCAACGCAGTGCGATATCTCGAGGCTTCGTCCGATAGCTTGCTCGATGTCGCCAGGAAAGACTTGGTCCAGCTGGAAGGTTGGAAGGCCGCCGTCTCGCAAGGCCAGCACACGTTCGAGGAACGGTACGTCCGGGAGTATCTCGTCGGCGAACCGTTCCGGCGGTTCGATCTGGCGCGCCGGCAACTGATGGAGCAACTCGCGCCGACCGGTCCGGCCGAATTTCTCGGCAAGGGGTTCGCATACTTGCGGCTGCCGTTCTCGCTGGCGTGGGACTTCGTGGCGGGATTGGGCCGACGGGCCGACATGCCGAACCTGCCCGAAGCCACGGTGCTGGCGAACGCGTGGACCGGTTGGCTGGAAGGCCTGCAGGCCGAGTGTCTGCGGCGCGCCGACGGCGGCGGCGTCTGGAAGGATTCGGTCCACGCATTCGAATCCGGCCTCAAACAGCAAGGTCTGGACCGGTTCGCGGTCCTCGCGCGGCAGTTCGAACAGACCGAGGGAGACGAACTCGAGCAGGCCGGTCGTAAGCTGACCGAATCCCTCGCGGCGAACCCGTCGATGCTCGGCACGCTTCGGTACGGCAAGCTGGCCGTCGACGTCGCGGCCGTGGCCGCCGTCGTTTGGTGGACCTGGGTCCCCAGTTGGTATCACGTGCTACTGCTCCCGGTGGCGGCGGCCGCCAGTCATCTGGTCGCCGAACTGGCGATCCGCTGGCGCGTCGAGTTGGTTCGCGGTGCCGCGCGCCGGCGGCGGGAATCGCGGCTGCGGGAACAGGTCGCCGCGCCGCTGACGCGCTGGCTCGACGAACTGCCCGCGACCGGTGGTTCGTCCGTCGAACGGTTGCAGCTGGTGCTGCGCCGAGTACCCGAAAACCTGAAGGCCCTCGCGGCCGCCGTTTCCCCCGCGAATCCCGTATGACCGAGCCGATCGCCCCCGATGCTCCCTTCCTCCGCACGCTGGCCCCGCTGTTGCGCGGCCTCGAGCGCCGCCTGCGCGCCTGGTCCGAAATACGGCTCGTCAATCCCGTCACCGCCGTCGCCCGCGCCGAAATCGAAGGACTGGCCGACGACCTGCAGCGCAAGGCCGGCGCGCTCGACGTCGAACAGCCCACGCTCGTCGTCATGCTCATGGGCGGCACCGGGGTCGGCAAATCGACCTTGATGAACGCGCTCGCCGGTGCCGTCATCGCTCCCGCGTCATTTGCCCGCCCCACCACGCGGGACCCGGTGGTGTACTTCCACCAATCGATCGATCCCGAAAAGCTCGACCCGGCCCTGCGACTCTGCCGGCTCGTACGCCACGATCGCGAACCGCTCCGCCACAAGATCATCGTCGACACGCCGGACGTCGACAGCAACGACCTCGCGAACCGCGAGAAGCTTATCGCCCTCCTGCCGGTCGCGGACGTCGTGCTGTATGTCGGATCGCAGGAGAAATACCACGATCAACTCGGCTGGGAACTGTTCAAGGGGCAGCGGCAGCGGCGGGCGTTCGCGTTCGTGCTCAACAAATGGGACCGGTGCGTGCAGGTCGGCCCCAGCGGTGTGCGGCCGGACGACGACTTGCTGAAGGATCTGAAGGCCGAAGGGTTCGACAGCCCAAAGCTGTTCCGCACGACGGCGCAGCCGTGGGTGGACGCGGCCGCCGCCGGGAAGGCGAAGCCGGACGACCTGCCGGCCGGTGAACAATTCGCCGAACTGAAGGACTGGATTGAACTGGGGCTGACACGGCTGGAAATCGAAGCGGTGAAGGCGCGGGGCGTGGGGCAGTTGCTGGACCAACTCGCCCGCGCGGTTCAGGCGATCCGTCCGCCGGACCTCACGGCCGAAGCGACCAAGGTCCGCGAGGCGTGGACCGCCGCGCTCGACGAGGAGTCCCGCGTGGCCTCCGACGTGTTGGTCTCTGCGCTCGACCCGCGGAGCGTGGAGATCGAAGGACACTTCAACATCCGCGGCCAGGATCGGTTCCGTGGACTGATGGCCGGCTACTTGAAACTCCTTACCCTGCGCTATTCCTGGCGTGCCTTCCGACCCACGCTGGCGTCCCCCGCCTCCCCGGCGGATGCGGATCTGGATCTGGCCGGCTTCGCTGCCGGCTGTGCCCGACTCGCCGGCGAACGCGTACTGGACCGACGCGCCACGGCGCTGGTCAACCGCCTGCTGGTGGAAGCCAACGCCCGCGAGTTCCCCCTGGCGATCCTCAACGACCGCACGGCTGCGGCGGCGGCGCGACCGGGTTGGGACGACCGCTACACCCGCGCCGTCGTCGAGAGTCTGACGGAGGTCGAACGCGAACTCACCAATCCGACCGGCGCGAAATCGCTTCCGCGGGCCATCGTGCGACTGATCGCGAACTATCTGCCCGAAGCAGTCCTGGTTGGCAGCATCTTCGTACTGCTCTGGCGTTTCTTCGTGGAGGAATTGACACCGTCGCTGTTTCACGTCGTCATGCCGTTCTTCGTCACGCTGGCCACGCTCGTGCTGCTGCACGTCTTGGTTTCGTTCGTGTTCCCCTTGCGGTGGCCGGCGATCCGCGAACAGTTCCGCCGGGTGCTCAACGGACGATTGCGAACGGAGTACGAGCGAACGTTTCTTCCGATTCCGAACGAACTCGCGGAAATCATTCTGGCTGAGCGGAAAACGGTCGACTCGCTGTCCGAGGAGGTCGCGCAGGCCGTCGAATGGTTGGCCGCGCGGGAATCGGCGGCTCATGTCGGCGAGCTATACGGCCGATAGGGCCCGCCAGACACGCCGTGCCGGAAGCCTTTGCATCGGAAATGATCGCGCAAATGGGTCGACGGAAGGCGGGCGATGCCTTCCGCGACCCGTTATGCGACTCGGCGATCGGAGCGTCAGACACCGCCGTGGATGCGGGCCGGCGTCAGGTGGCTCGGCTGGTCGTTATGCCAGAACCGGCGCCAGAATTCGCTGATCTGCCGCTGGTCTTCGGATTGATTGATGAGTTGTTCCATCCGAACGTTCGGATCGGGAGAATACTGATTCATCAGGCATCCGGTGCTTCCGGCCAATCCCGTGCCGATCACCGCGAGAAACGCGCATTTGCGGAGCATCGTGGTCCCCTCCGTGGGTCCCGCGGGCCGCGCGTACTCGCCGGCCGGACCGCGAAATCCAACTATCCGCGATTATCGGCACGACCGGCGGGGAACTTGAATCCACTACAAACGGAATAACGGGAAATGCCTGCCCCATCGCCAGAAGACCGTCACACGCTCGCCACTTCCAACGACGGATTCGCGACCGGAACCCCGGTCGGAAGCTGAACCTCGGGAATGGTTTGCGACTCGATCGACGGTTCGGTCGATTTCGATCGGTTCGCCCGACGCATCCGCCGCTTTTTGATGACGATCTTCGCTTTGAGTACCTCTTCCTCCATCTCCTTTCCCGGTTGGAACGTCACGACGTTTTTGGACTTCACCTCGACCGATTCGCCGGTTCGCGGATTGCGGGCTTTGCGGGCTTTGCGCTGACGGACTTCGAAGACGCCGAAATTGCGCAACTCGATCCGGCCTTCCTCAATCAGCGTGTCGATGATCGCGTCGAACGTCCATTGCACGATCTCTTTCGTCTTGAGCTGCGTGAGGTTGGCACGCTCGGAGATCTTCTTGACGATTTCTTTTTTGGTCACGGAATCCCCCACCGCATGGTGCGAGAGGAAGTCGAATGGAGTACACGATTTAAGACTAAGCGCTCCAACGAGTACTGTCAATGGCCGGAGGATTCGATAACTTCACCGGATGACTCGACCCAACCAGCGTCAATCGAATCAACTCCGCCCCCTGACCTTCAAGCGCAAGTACACACGCAATGCTCCCGGCAGCGTACTCGTGAAGGCGGGCGGCACGGTCGTGCTCTGCACCTGCACCGTCGCAAAGGACGTTCCCGAATTCCTGAAGGGCAAGGGCCAGGGCTGGATGACGGCCGAATACGGCATGCTCCCCGGCTCGACCGGCAGCCGCAAGGCGCGCGACAAGGCCGGCAAGGTCGACGGCCGCGGCGTCGAAATCCAGCGACTCATCGGCCGCAGCCTCCGTGCCGTCATCGATCTCGCCAAACTTGGCGAACGCACACTCTGGATCGACTGCGACGTGCTCGACGCCGACGGCGGCACCCGGACGGCGAGCATCACGGGCGCGTTCGTCGCCGTCGTCGACGCGCTCGCGTCCATCGAGGACCAACTCCCGGCACCGATTCCGGCCATCCTCACCGACAGCGTTGCCGCTGTCAGCGTCGGCATCGTCGACGGCGATCCCCGGATCGACCTCGAATACGTCGAGGACCGCGATGCCGAAGTGGACTTGAACCTCGTCATGACCGGTCGCGGGGCGTTCATCGAAGTGCAAGGGACGGGCGAAGAGGCAACCTACACGCGGAAGCAACTCGACAGGCTGCTCGACCTCGGCACCGCCGGCATCGCCGAGATCACGGCGCTCCAGAAGGCCGCGCTCGGCAAACGCTGGCCGTTCTGATTTACCGCTCCACCCACCACATCATCCGACCGCCGACCTCGACCGCGTACTCCGGTTCGCGGATGTCGCCGGCCGATCCCGGCTGCAATTGAAGCACGCCGCCGTTCGCCAGCGCCCGGATTCCCTCGTGGAACGCCAACAGCGTCATTCCCGGCGCGTGCGACCGCGCCGCCGAGAACAGTTCCGCCAGCGTCGCCCGCGCGTCCCGGCCATTGGCTTCCAGCGAATCCAGATATTGCAGCACGGCCGGGGACCACGGCACGCGCTTGAGCATCGCCTCGCCGACCTTCGGCGCGGCGGCCTCGGCCCGGCGGATCGCCGCATCGACGCGCTCGTCCAGCGCATCCAGCCGCCGCAGCAGTTCCCGCCCATAATGCTCGAATCGTGTCGCCAATTGTGCGGCCTCGTCCCGCGCCTGCGTCATCCAGACCGGCACGCCGGATCGCGTTTCGCCGATCACGTCCCGGAGTTCCCGGAGCACCGCCTTCGGCGAATCGTGCGCGTCAAGGTAGCGGATCGTTTCCGGCGTGGCGCGGGCCCATTCGACGATGAGCTTGCCCCGCACTTCCGTCCGCACCGGTTCCAGCAGACCATTTGCCAGTGCGAACTTCGCCGCCGCCGCCGACACACCCAGCCGGCTGGGAAACAATCCGCCGAGCTTGCCCCAACGGAACAGGCGATGCTCGCCCGGCTCCGCGACGGCGGCCTTCAACGCGTCCAGCACCAACTCCGATTGCTTCTCGGCGTCGACCACCGACACGGATTCCGACACCGACACGGCGGTTTCCATACCTCGGCCCATCCCCGATGGATTGCGAACCAATCGGCGATACTCTAACTCCTTCACGAAGACGACGTAAAGTCCAAGACCACGGGCGAATCCATGAAGCGCATTTTGAGCGGCGTGCAACCCTCGGGGAAACTCCACCTCGGCAACTACTTCGGCGCGATCCGGCAACACATCGCATTACAGGACCAGGGCGATGCGTTCTATTTCATCGCCGACTATCACGCCCTGACGACGCTGAAGGACGCCGAGGCGAAGGAAGCCGACGCCGCCCAGAAAGCCGGGAAGAAGACCTGGAAGAGTGCCAAGGAGATCCTTGCCGAGAACGTGCGCGACGTGGCGCTCGACTACCTCGCGCTCGGCCTCGATCCGGCGAAGGCGTGTTTCTACCGCCAGAGCGACGTGCCAGAAGTCTGCGAACTGGCATGGATGCTCGCGACCGTCACGGGCATGGGTCTCCTCGAACGCGCCCACTCCTACAAGGACAAGGTCGCCCAGGGGATTACGCCGTCGGTCGGCCTGTTCTCTTACCCGATCCTCATGGCGGCGGACATTCTGATCGTGCGGTCAAACGTCGTGCCGGTCGGCAAGGACCAGGTGCAGCACCTCGAAATGACGCGCGACATCGCCGGCTACTTCAACGGAGCCTACGGCGACGTCTTCCCGCTGCCACAGGAGCAACTCGGCGAAGTGCCGGCCGTGCCGGGCACCGACGGCCGAAAGATGAGCAAATCCTACGGGAACACGATCGAGATCTTCGCCGAGGGGAAGGCGCTCAAGAACGCCGTCATGGGCATCGTCACCGATTCGACCCCGCTGGAATCGCCGAAGAATCCGGAGAATTGCAACGCCTTCGCGATGTACAAGCTCTTTGCAACGCCGGAGGAGCAAGCCTCGCTGGCGGAACATTACCGGCAGCCGATGCTGAACGCCGAAGCGCGCGGCGGCCGGCCCTTCGGCTACGGCGACGCGAAGACGCTCTTGCTAAAGAAGATCGACGCCTTCTTTGCAGAAGCCCGGCAACGCCGCAAGGACCTCGCCGCCGATCCGGCGCGCGTGGAGTCGATCCTGCAGGCCGGGGCCGCGAAGGCGCGGGCTGAAGCCGTCAAGACGATGGAACTCGTTCGCAAGGCCGTCGGGATGCTGCCGCGGCCGGTGTGATTACTTCCACCGGAATCGCGACTTCACATCCGGGTTCACCACCTTCTCCACCGGCCATACGCCGTTCCATAGGCTCGCGATCGCCTCGGCGGCGCTGCGGGCCATATCGCCGATCGACTTCACATCCACGCCGGCGGCATGTGGAGTCACCAATACGATGTCCATTGCGACGAGCGGATGATTCGCCGACGGCGGCTCCTGCTCCAGAACGTCCAGTACGGCACCGGCCAGTCGCTTTTCCTTCAAAGCCGCGACAAGGGCCGCTTCGTCCACGAGGCCGCCGCGCGAGCTGTTCACGAGCACGGCCGTCGGCTTCATCTTCGCGAAGGCGTCGGCGTTCATGATGTGCTTCGTCGAAGGCATGAGCGGCAGGTGCAGCGAGAGGAAGTCCGATTGTGCGAGCAGTTCGCCGAACGACACGAGCTTGATGCCGTGCGCGGCGGCGAAGGCGGCATCGGCCTGCGGATCGTAGGCGATCACGGGCATGCCGAAGGCGACGGCGCGGGTGGCGACGGCTTTGCCGATGCGGCCCATGCCGGCGAGGCCGAGCGTCTGTCCGCGCAATGGCAAGCTAAAATGGCGCGGCCAGCCGCCGGCGCGGATCGCGTTCACTCGCGTCACGAGGTGCCGGGTGAAACCGAGCATCATCGCGAAGACGTGCTCGGCCACCGATTCCTGATTCGTGCCGGGCGCGGTGCAGACGGCGACGCCGGCATTCGTTGCTGCAACAGTGTCGACGGAATCGAACCCGACTCCGACGCGGGCTATGACCTTGAGCTGCGGGTGCATCGCGAACAATTCGGCCGTGTATGGTTCGGACCCCGCGATCGTGGCGTCGACGCCCGTGAGGAGTATCTCCAGTTCCGCAGGGGTCAGGATGTTCGCGTCGCCTTTGGGTGGGAACACGAGCCGCAGACCTGCGGATTTGATGACATCGCGATATCGCGGGGCGAACGCCTCGACTTCGCGCGGCGTGACGAGCACGGTGGGCATGGGGGACTCGAAGATGATCGGGAACCGCGAACGGCTACGGAATGCTTTGTAGTTTGCGGACGTGCCGGGACCAGACCGTCGTCGCAAGCGCGTTCGCCAACTTCTCGTCGGCGGTAATCATGACTCCATCGAGTTGCACGGCGAGCGCCAAGTAGAGGCAATCGTAGACGGTGCGGTTCGTGCGATCCGCGAGATCGAACGCTGTGGGTACCAACGAATCGGAGGGATGCCAAGTGACGGCGATCTTAACCAAGTCGTCGAGAATGTTGTCCGCTTCCGATCTCGGTAAACCGTCCCGTCGGATCTTTTTCCAAAGAATGGCCGCCAACTCGATTTTCAGGAAGTCCGGGCAGTGCAAAGGAACACCGCCCGTTCGCAATCCTAGTGCCTCGGCGTCGTGCGGTTCGGGAACATACCACTTAATCGCGACGCTGGAATCGATGACTTGCAGGTTCATCGATCCCGATCCTCGCGGATCAGGTCGACGCTGTCACCGAAGACTCGGCCGCTGGCCGCAAGGCGCTCGCGTATGGCGTTTGCGCCGGCCCATGGATCGTCGACAACTGGTGTGGTTGTTCCGTTCGTAGTCGCCTTGGGATGAACGACGACGACGACTTCGTACTCCGAGTTCGGCCGACCGAGCGGGATCGACAGTGTCAGCGTTCCGTCCGGTCCGGTACTGTGCAGGCCCTGGCTCGCGATCATGATCGATCCCCCTCGTCTTCCATCGATTCTACCGTCGCCGGGGACTTGTGAAAAAAAATGCCGCCGGTGTTCCGGCGGCAACGATGCGAATCCGAACAATTCTCACGCCTTGATGATATCCTTCACGGTCATGCCGCTCGGGATCATCGGCAGCACGTGCTCCTGGTGCGGGACATGGACGTCCAGCACGAACGCGCCGGGCGATTCGATCATCTCCACGAGTGCGGCGTCGAGGTCCTTCTTGTCCCAGATCGTCTTTGCCGGCACGCCGAAGCCCTTTGCCACCGTCACGAAGTCGGGGAACGGCGCCGCGTCGTCGCCGGCGCCGAGGTACGTATGGCCGCGGTTGCTGCCGAAGAAGCGGTCTTCCCACTGCACCACCATGCCGAGGTGCTGGTTGTTGAGCAGCAGCACCTTGGCGGGGATCTTCTCCGTGTGGCAGCAGGCGAGTTCCTGGATGTTCATCAGGAAGCTGCCGTCGCCGTCGATGTCGATGCAGAGGTGGTCTGGGTGCGCCACCTGCGCGCCCATCGCCGCCGGCAGGCCGAAGCCCATGGTGCCGAGGCCGCCGCTCGTCACCCACTTGCGCGGCTTCGTGAACGGGAAATACTGCGCCGCGAACATCTGGTGCTGGCCGACGCCCGTGCTGAGGATCGTCTTGTCCAAAAGACCCTTCGCTTTCAGGATCTCGTGCAGCCGCTGGATGGCGTACTGCGGGTAGATCTTGCCGTCGCCGGCGTTGTCGAACTTCTTCATCGGTTCGGTTTCGCGCCACTCGTCGATCTGGCGGAGCCATTCGACGTAGCGCCCGCCGCTCGTGAGGTCCACGTGCGCCGGTTCCTTGAGCATCGCGTTGATGTCCTCGAGCGCAAGCCGGAGATCGCCGTGCACCGGGATGTGGGCGAGCTTGTTCTTGTGGATCTCGCTCTTGTCGATGTCGATGTGGACGATCTTGCCGTGCTTGGCGAACTCGGAGAGCTTGCCCGTCACGCGGTCGTCGAAGCGGACGCCGAACGAGAGCAGCAGGTCGGCCTCGTTGACGGCGTAGTTGCTGTAGACCGTGCCGTGCATGCCGAGCATCTGCAGGCAGAGGTAGTGGTCGGCAGGGAAGTTGCCGATGCCGTGTAGGGTGAGCGCGACGGGAATGCCGGTGGCGATGGCGAACTTCGTGAGCGCGTCCGCGGCGTTCGAGTGCGTCACACCGCCGCCAGCGTAGATGATCGGCTTCTTGCTCTGGCGGATCGCCTGCAGAATCGGCTCGAGTTCCTTGCGAGGTGCCCGGCGGGTCGGCTTGTAGCCGGGTAGGTTCAGTGCCGGGTTCCAGTCGGGCACGATCTGCTTGACCTGCACATCCTTCGGCATGTCGATCAGCACCGGTCCCGGTCGGCCGCTCTCGGCGATCAGGAACGCCTCCGCCATCACACGTGTAATGTCTTCGGTCCGTGTGACGAGATAGTGGTGCTTCGTGATGCCGCGGCAGATCTCCACCATCGGCGTTTCCTGGAACGCGTCGTTCCCCAGCACGGCCGTGCTCACCTGGCCGGTGATGGCGATCATCGGCACGCTGTCCATCTTCGCGTCGGCGATGCAGGTGACGAAGTTCGTGGCGCCGGGGCCGGAAGTGCTGAAGCAAACGCCGGCCTTGCCCGTGGTGCGGGCATAGCCGTGCGCCATGAAGCCGCCGCCCTGCTCGTGCCGCGGCAGGATCGTCCGCAGCTTGTCCGACACGCGCGTGAGCGATTGGTGGATCGGCATCGACGCGCCGCCCGGATAGGCGAAAACGACTTCGACCCCGTGCCGGATGAGGCTCTGAACGAGGATGTCGGCCCCGTTCATCTTCTCTTGGGCGATCGGGTTCGTGCGTGCGTCGGCCATGATTCTCACCGGGTGGGTTCGAGGAACTCGAAACAATAGCGGTCAATATATCGCCCCATAGGGGACTTGGAAGGTGCGGATTCAGCGAAGATTCCGACAATTTTTCCAGAGTTCCCACTTGACCCGAATTTTGAGGACGGGTAGGCTTCGCGGAATTACTTGGATTGGCTTGGCCGTCCAAACCTCTCCCCCAACCCACGGAAGGGCGTCGCGGATTTCCCCGCCGGCCATGAACGCACTGGACCGCCCGTCGGTTTGGCCGGCGCCGGCGAAGCTTAACCTGACACTGGAAATCTTGGCCAAGCGGCCCGACGGCTACCACGCGATCGAATCGCTCATGGTGCCCGTGGACCTGGCGGATGAACTGGCATTCCGAGACGCCGAGGATTTGTCGCTGACTTGCGACGAACCGACGATCCCGACGGACGGAAGGAATCTGGTCCTGAAGGCGGCGGAGACGTTGCGGCGAACGACGGGATCGCGGCACGGTGC
The DNA here is from genome assembly GCA_022842245.1 of Gemmataceae bacterium. Taxonomy (GTDB): domain Bacteria; phylum Planctomycetota; class Planctomycetia; order Gemmatales; family Gemmataceae; genus Limnoglobus. The sequence continues at coordinate 72,525 of JALHPZ010000007.1, read as the reverse complement.
GGCTATCCACTTGAGGAAGCGGATCCCGCACGAAGCCGGCCTCGGCGGCGGCAGCAGCGATGCCGCAACCGCGCTGTTGGCCCTGAATGAGTTGTGGAGCCTGAACCTTCCGCCTGCGGACCTCGCGCCGGTCGCGGCGGAAATCGGCTCGGATGTGGCGTTCTTCCTGGCCCGGTCGGCCGCGTGGTGTACCGGCCGCGGCGAGAACGTGGAATCGGTAGCGTCCGGCGCGGCGCTCGATGTCGTCATCGTGAAGCCGCCGATCGGACTGTCAACGAAGGAGATTTATGGCCGGGTGAGCGTGCCGGCTCATCCGGTGGACGGTACCCCGGCCCGCGACGCGTTGCGGACCGGCGACAAGGAAGCCCTCGGCCGTGCCCTGTTCAACCGGCTCCAGGCACCGGCCTTCGCCGTCGCTCCGGCGGTCGAGTCGCTCCACCGCGAACTCGCCGCCCTCGGTCCGCTCGGCTGCCAGCTCTCCGGCAGCGGATCGGCGCTGTTCGCCCTCTGCCGCGACGCCCTCGAGGCGAATCGGATCGCCGCCGCGATTCGAGCCAACCACGTGTCCGACCCCGTGCCGCCGCGCGTCTTTGTGTGCCAGACCCGGACCGGCCCCTCACCTCCCTGACGGATCGCACTCGCCTGCAACAAGGAGTTACCGGTGCAAATCACGGAAGTCCGCATCAAGCTCTGCGAGGAGAATCGCGAACGCCTCCTCGCGTTCTGTTCCATCACCTTCGACAACGCGTTCGTCATCCGCGATCTCAAAGTCATCGACGGCAGCCGCGGGCTGTTCGTCGCCATGCCCAGCCGCAAGCTCACCGACCGCTGCGGTTGCGGCTGCAAGAACCACCTGCGCGCCAAGTTCTGCAACAACTGCGGCCGTCGACTGGACGAAGCCCGCGCCCTCCGCGAATCCGAGGGCCGCGCCAAGCTCCACGCCGACATCGCGCATCCGATCCACTGCAAGGCCCGCGAAGAGATCCAGGGCGCCATCGCCAAGGCATACGACCTCGAACGCGAGCGCGCGAAACTCCCCGGCTACGTCTGCAGCTACGACGATCACGATTACGACATGGACGACGTGCCGATGAGCTATGGCGAGATGGTGAAGCAGTCGGCGCCCGGCTACCGGATGCACGGCCCGCACGCCCCGGCCGCTCAAGGCACACATCGCGAGCACGCACCCACCCGCGCCCGAACCGAATCAACCTTCGGCGTCGGTATCGACTAAACGAAGAAGCCCGCGGACGAACGTCCGCGGGCTTTCAAGCGTTGAAATCGCAATCACGCTTTCGAACGGCCCAGGTACTTTCCGTCTTCGGTTTGGATCGTCACCATCTCGCCTTCCGTGATGAATGAAGGCACCTGCACGACAAGACCCGTCTCCAGCGTCGCCGACTTGTATTGCGCCGCCGCCGTCGCCCCCTTGATGCCCGGCTCGGTCTCGACCACCTTCAGCGTCACGGTCTGCGGCAGCGCCACGTCCAGCGGCTTGCCGTCGTACGACGTGATCTGCACCGTGTCGTTCTCGCGCAGGTACTTGATCTTGTCGCCGACCATCTGCCCGCTCAGCGTCACCTGTTCGAACGTCTCGGAGTCCATGAAGACGAAATCGTCGCCGTCCTTGTACGAGTACGTGTAATCCTTCGTTTCGAGGTACACCACGTCGACTTTGTCGTCCGGGTGAACGCGCTCGTCGGTGATCGAACCGGTCTTCAGGTTCTTGAGCTTGAGGTACAGGATCGCGCGCCAGTTGCCCGGCGTGTTCAGGTCGCGGTCGAGGCAGTACCAGAGCTGATTGTTCATGTTCAGCACCATGCCGCGCCGAATGTCGATCATCTTCGTGGAAGCCACGTCGTCTCTCCTGCGATAGCGCGGATGGCCCGCACCGACTGGGAATACCGTAACTCTCAGTTTATCAATCGACCGACACCGCGGACAGCCGACGACGGCACGCGAATCGGTACAACAGTCGGCACCCTCTCCGACCCACCGATCGCCGAGGTGCCCGTGATTCCGATTCTGACATTCACGCTCTGCTTCGGTCCGGTCCAATGCTCGGTCGAATCGAATCTCTCGACCGACGGCCCCAACATCCGACAATTCGCCTTCGACGGCGATGACAGGACCGGGTTCGCGTCGAAGGAGCCGGCGAAGGCCGGCGATTACTTCACGTTGAACTTTGATCGCGTCGTCGAACTCCGCGCGGCGACCGCGACGCTTGGCGAGGCGTCGACCGCCGAAGTCGTGCTCGAAGCCACGACCGACGGCAAGACCTATCTGCCGATCGCCGAGTTCGCGAAGGGCGAAGCGAAAGCCGCCAAGTCACTCAATGCCAAGGCCTTGCGCGTGCGCGCGGTCAAGGGCGCGGACAAGCCGATGGTGGTCCGCGAGTTCGCGATCGACGCCGCGCCGGCCGTCGCACCTTTCCGATTCCCGATCGAGATCGAGCTGGATGTGGCCGACGCACCCGAGATGAAAGCCTGGGCGGAAAACGTCGTCCGGATTTGCGAACGGCATTACCCGATGATCTGCACCGAACTGGCGAGTGACGGCTACCGGCCGCCGACCCAGATCCGCATGGCATTCAAGTCCGATTACAACGGCGTCGCCGAGGCCGCCGGCACGCGCATCCGCGGCTCCGTCCGATACTTCAAGAACCGGCCGAACGATATCGGCGCGATGATCCACGAGACGGCCCACTGCGTCCAGCGCTACCGCCAGCGCGGCCTGCCCGGCTGGCTCGTCGAAGGCATCGCCGACTATGTCCGCTTTTGGAAATACGAACCGGGCAAGGCCGGCCGACTGAACCCCGACACCGCCCAGTACAACGGCAGTTACCGCACGACGGCGGCGTTCCTCGCGTACGTCTCCGAACGGTATGACCCGAAAGCCGTGAACAAATTGAACGCTCTACTCCGTGCCGGTCGCTACGAAGCCGATTCGTGGCGCGTGCTCACGGGCAAGTCGGTCGAAGAGTTGAACCAGGAGTGGCGCCGCTCGCTCGTGCGCTGAACGGAATCGAACCCGCCGGGGCCGCCTCATGCTACATCTCGTCCGCGTCGCCTTCTCGTACATCACGCAGTTCCTGCTTGGCCTGCGCTACCGCGCCCAGGTCATCGGCACCGAAGAGGCGCTGAAGCACCCCGGCCCCTACCTGATCTTCCCCAGCCACCCGGCCTACAGCGATCCGCCGAACGTCATCGCGAATCTGTGGCGCATCTTCCAGATGCGCCCGATGCTGCTCGAAACCAACTTCCGTTCCCCGCTCCTGGCGCCTCTGGCTTGGCTGCTGCGGGCGATCAAGGTTCCGGAAACCGAAAAGGCCAGCGCCGAGGCCCGGCAGCGCGCCGAAGGCGCCGTGCAAGAGGTCATCGCCGCCCTGAAAGCCGGCGATAACGTCGTCCTCTGGCCATCAGGCACCCTCTCGCGCGACGGCAAGGATTACATGTACGCCGCCCGCACCGCATCGGACGTCCTCCGCGCCGTGCCGAACACCACGCTCGTGCTCGTCCGCACCCGCGGCCTCTGGGGCAGTTCCTTCAGTTGGGCCTTCGGATTCAAACCCAAGCTCATTCCCTCGCTCTTCCGCGGCGTCCGGCAGCTCCTCACGAACTTCGTTTTCTTCATGCCGCGCCGTCCGATCACGTTCACGATCGAAGCGTTCGACGCCTCGCAGCGACCCGAACCCACGCGGGAGAAACTCAACCCCTGGCTCGAAGCCTGGTTCAACGCCGACGGCGGCGACACGCCGACTTACGTGCCGTACCACTTCCTCTTCGGCCCGACCGAATTCGAGTATCCCCCGCCGGTCCGCGCCGTCCCACTCGATCTCTCGAAGGTGAAGCCGAAGACGATCGAGACAGTGGCGCATATCGTCGAGGAGCATTTGAAACGGTCACTGGCACCGGAGGAGAACCGGGCCGAGACGCGGTTCGCCGACCTCGGGCTCGACAGCCTCGAAGGAATGGAGATCGCCCTCCAGGTGGAACAACTGTCCGGCTTCAGCAGCGATGTGGTACCGACGAGCCTCGGCCAGCTCTGGGCACTCGCCGAAGGCTTGCTCGACTCCGGTCCGCCGAAGCCGGCGCCGAAGGCGTGGTTCGCGCCGCCCTCCGACACGCGACCGCTGGAGATCCTCGGCGAAACGATTCCCGAAGCGTTCGTGAATCGCGTCCTGAAGAACCCGAAGGACATCGCCGCCGCGGACGACCTCTCCGGGGCCGTGAACTACGAAAAGCTCTTCGTCGGGGCGACGGCGATGGCGGCCCGTTTCCGCGACCTGCCCGGCGAGAACCTCGGCCTGCTCCTGCCCGCGTCCGTCGCCGCCGACCTCGCCTTTCTCGGCATCCACCTCGCCGGCAAGCTTCCGGTCGCCCTCAACTGGACCACCGGCCCGGTGAACCTCGAGCACGCCGCGAAACTGATGAACCTCTCGAAGGTCGTCACCTCCAAGCGATTCATCGACCGGACCCAGATCCAGGTTCCGGGTACGGAGTTCGTCTTCCTCGAGGACGTCCGCGCGTCCATGAGCAAGCTGGGATTGCTCCGCCGCTTGATGCGCCTGCGCTACCTTCCGACGCTCGCCCGGCGACTGGCGCTCGGCGGGCTGCCGACCGATCCCAACCGCCCGGCCGTCGTGTTGTTCACGAGCGGCTCGGAGAAAGCACCGAAGGCGGTGCCGCTGACCCACGGGAACATCATCGCCGACCTGCGCGGCGCCGTCCCCCCGCAGGAACTCACGCGAGCCGATTCCGTCCTCGGTTTCCTGCCGATGTTCCATAGCTTCGGCCTCACCATCGCCGGGCTGTTTCCGATCCTCGCCGGCGCAAAGGTCGTCCACCACCCCGACCCGACCGACGCGTCGGCCCTCGCCCGCAAGGCGGCCGCATACAAGCCGACGATCCTGATCGGCACGCCGACCTTCGCCGGCTTCATTCTCAATCGCGTGAAGCCCGGCGACCTCGATTCCCTTCGGCTCATCGTCGTCGGCGCGGAGAAGTGCCCGGACGAACTCTTCGAGCGCGCGAAGCGGCTTGCCCCGAACGCAACCGTGCTCGAAGGCTACGGCGTGACGGAGTGCTCGCCGTGCGTCGCCGTCAATCCGGTCGCGAAAGTGAAGCACGGCACCATCGGCAAGCCGCTGCCGAACGTGCGCGTGTGCGTCGTCGATCTGGATTCGGGCGCGCCGTTGCCGGCGAACGAGCGTGGCCTGCTCCTCGTCTCCGGCCCGACCGTCTTCCCCGGCTACCTCAGCCACGAGGGCGAATCCCCCTTCCGGGAGATTGACGGCGTGCACTGGTACGTCACCGGCGACCTCGCGGCACTCGACGACGACGGTTACATCGTCTTCCATGGCCGGTTGAAGCGGTTCTTGAAGGCCGGTGGCGAAATGATCTCCCTTCCGGCGCTCGAAGAGCCATTCGCGAAACTCTATCCGCCGACGGATGACGGCCCACGGGTCGCCGTCGAGGGCGTCGAACGCGACGGGGGGCGGATCGTCGCGCTGTTCAGCACCGAGGAGATTTCGCTGCGCGATGCGAACGCGATCCTTCTCAAGGAAGGCTTCCGCGGCGTGATGCGATTGGACGAAGTGCGGAAGGTCGAGGCGATCCCCGTTCTCGGCACGGGGAAGACCGATTACAAGCTGTTGCGGAAACAACTGGAAGCCTAACGCTCGCCGAGATACTCGAAGCGGGGGACGGACTTCACGCCCAAGTTGACCTTTTCCTGAAACATCGTGAGCGGGCGCACCCAGAGGCTTTCGTCCCCTTGCAGGGGGCGGTACACGACGAGGTACTCATCGGTCTCGCTGTGGCGGGCCACGCCGATCACCTCGTATTCGCCCCCCTTGAAATGCCGGTAACGGCCTGGTCGGATCGGTCCCGTCATGTCGCACCTTTCTCCTTCAATAGGGGGCGAAGGTACCATAACCCGACGAGTGGCCCCGGCAAGAGCAGCCAGGCGATGCGCGATCCGACGTCCGGCGCGAACGCGGCGGCGAGTTGGATCGTCGCCAGGGTGATCGCGAAACCGAGTCCGTTCTGCACGGCCAGGGCGCTGCCAATGGCGTCGCGGGGCGAGGCGGCCGCCGAGAGCGCGGAGAACTGCGGCGAGTCGGCCACGACCGCGAAGCCCCATACGACGAGCAGGCCCCCGACGAGCGAAGCAGGGAGCAGGGGAAACAACAGACAACACGCCGCCGATGCGGCAAGCGCGAGGCCGGCGACGCGCGCTCCGCCGATCCGGCGACCGAGGAAGCCGCCCGCCACGCAACCGATCGCCCCCACGGCGATGACGGCGAAGGTCAGCAGGAACCGGGAATGGTCCTCGACCTCCGGCCATGCGACGAGTATCAGCGCCGGGACGAGGCTCCAAAAGGCGTAGAGTTCCCACATGTGGCCGAAATACGCGAACGCGGAGGCGCGGAATCGCGGTACTCGGAACGCCGCCACGACCTTGCTCCATCCCAACCGGCCGCCCGATTTCGCGTGCGGCCCTTCGCCGGTGGCTAAGACGATCGCACTGCCGGCCACCGCCAGGGCGGATGCCCCCCAGACGACCTGATGCCACGGCCAAGCCTCGCCCAGCCCGCGCAGGAGAAAAGGGGACGCGGTGCCGATCGTGAGTGCGCCGACGAGCCAGCCGAGCGCGAGGCCGGCCTGTTCCGGCGCCCACGAGACGACGAGTTTCATGCCGAGGGGATAGATGCCCGCGAGGCAGAGGCCGACGACGAAGCGCACGGCGAGGGCAGCGAGGAGTCCGTCGCAAATCACCAAGAGGGCGTTGGCGGCCGCGCCGAGAACCGCCGACGATGCAAAAAGACGATGGGCCGGGAAGCGGTCGGCGAAGCCGGTGAGCGAACTGGCGAGCGTGCCGACGATGAAGCCCAGTTGCGTGGCCGAGAGAAGAGCGGCGCGGCCGGTGTCGGACAGGGACCACGCGGCCGCGAGATCCGACGCCACCGCCGCGCCGACGAACCAGAGCGAGGTGCCTAGCAGTTCGGCGAAGACGATGGCGGGGACCGGCGACATGTCACCGTTTTATGATCCCGATCGGGTCACTTCGCGGGAATCACGATGTCCAACGGCTTGCCAGAGGCGACTTCGATTTCGAGAGTGCTGTCGTCGGCCAGGAATCGCGGCGGCAGCGTCTTGAGCGTCTTGTAGGAGTTTTCCGTCTCCGTCTTGTCGCCCTTCAGGATCGGCGTCAGTTGGACGCGGTATTTTCCCGGAATCGCGCCTTCCTTGTTGTCGTAGGTGCCGAGTTTGAAGTTGCCGGCGGCATCGGTCACGCCGTTCGCACCGGCCTGGGTGTTCACGGTCAGCAGCATCACGCGCACGTTGGGCACGGGCTTGCCGTCCGCGGTCTTGACCGTTCCGGTAACCGGAACCGGTTCCGACAGACTCATTTTGGGTTCGCCGCATCCGCCGAGCAAAGCGATCGCGAGGGCGAGGGGAATCATTCGATACATGGTTGGAATCGTCCTGTTGGTGAAGGAAAAGGGCCGGCGCCAGAGCGCCGGCCCGTCCGAGCGAGGCTCGCGTGGATCAGTCGAAGGAAACGTTTTCGCCGCCGGTCGCGGTGACCATCGCCTTGACGACGAGCGGGTCGAGCGAGTCGCGAAGGAAGCGGACGGAACCGTCGCCCATGGCGACGTTGATCCCGCCGCTGTGGAAGCTGAACATTTCGTCGTTCGGACCGCAGTTGTTGGTCGTCCAGGGGCAGGACGGCGGGCCGCCGAACGGATTGGACGATTGATTGATGGTCTTCCGGGTGATGTCCGCGGCGCCGACGGGCGGGCCGGAGACGCCGTTGCCGAACGCGTCGGGATCGGCCCAGGCACCGACGCGACGGGCGTTGGTCACGCCGTTGATCGGATTTGTAACGGGGTTCGCGGTGTTGCCGATGAGGCTGGGCACAACCCGGTTGGACTCGGTGCGGATGCCGAGGCTGGGGTGAGTCCGGGCGGCGTCTTCGGCGATCATGATGGTGTTCGAGCTGCCGTCGGTGACGCCAGTGAAGGTACGGCCGGCGCAGGTGAGCATACCGAGTTTGGCCATGACGGGCCGTCGGGCCGTGGAACAACGCGCCTTGAAGTTGGCGTCCGCCGGATCCTCTTCGATGTCGGTTTGCACGGGCACCATGTAATCGAGGCCGCCATAGCCGTTCGGATCCCGTTCAGTGATCGGCGTGCTCGGGCAGAGGAACGTCTTGATCGTGGTGCGGGCCGCAGTCTGGCCGGACGGGAATCGCGTATCGGTGTACGAGAAGCCCTTGGTCCCGCGGAACAGGACGGCACCGGAGTTCAGGTTCGAGCCGTCGTAGGGGCCGGTAACGGTCGGATTCTGGGCCTGCGTGGTCGTGTCGAACAAGCGGTAGACGGAGTCTTGTTCGATGCCGGGGAGGATGTGGGTGCCGAACGAGTGAATTTCGTATGTGGTGCCCAGACCGCCGTCGGACTCACACTGACCGGAGCTGGGGAGTTTGCCGTTCGCGGACTCGACGTTGTGGGCGGCGAGGGCCATTTGCTTCATGTTGTTCGTGCAGGTGCTGCGGGCGGCGGCCTCGCGGACCTTTTGGACGGCGGGCAGCAGCAGGCCGATCAGGATCGCGATGATCGCGATGACGACCAGCAGTTCGATGAGCGTGAAGCCGCGCCGCGTCGGGCGGCGAGATTCGAGGGCGTCGCGCAAAGGAGTACTCCATGTTGAGGATCGACGCGCGGCGCAAGGCGCGCCGGACGTTGATGAGAAGATTACTTTTTCAGATGTGGAATTCGTGAAGACCGTGTGAAATGCCCGTGGCGTTCACGAATACATTCGAGCACGACGGAAATCATAAGACAACGACATCGATGGAAACCCGCACCGATCGGACGCGACCGTGAACGAATCTCCACCCGACGCCCGCCGACGCATGCCGTTCTGGATCGGCATCGCAGCCTTGATTCTGCTATTCCCCGCGATCGTCGTGCCGTTGCTTGTGCGTTCGTCCGGCGAGTTGCCGTTCACGAACCTCGACCAGGTCGACGTGAAATCGGTGCGATCGATCGACCTGCTCGTGATTGAACGCCCCGACGGCGGACCGAATATCGGCATGCCGCACCAACTGTTTCCGGTCCCGTCGACCGAATTCGAAGCGATCCTTTCGCCGCTGCGGAAGGCCGAACCGGTTGCCGCCGAATCGCCGCGGGGCATCTGGCTCGGCCGCATGGTCGTCACGCTCGACGACGGCCGGGCCCAGTCCGTGATGTTCCATCGGCCGAAGACCACGTCGGAATCCCCGACGGCGCGACTGGAAATCCGGATCGGCCGTAACCAGTACGTCGGTCCGCCCGTGCTCGAGTTCATCGCCCACGCGGCGAAAATCGCCGGACTTCCCGCCGACGAAAAGAAGTAAGCCCGATCAACTGAAATTCGCGAACGGGTTGTCATCTCCCGGTTTCGTCGGCGGTTTCGGCGAGGGTTTCGCCGCCCGAATTGGCTTTGGCTCCGGGGCTTTCACCACTCGCTTCGCCGCAGTTGCTTCCTCGTTCCCGGCCGGCTCTTCCCCCTTCGACTTGCGCAACGCGGAGAGCAGGAGATACCCGCCGACCACGAATAGGACCGCCGAGCCGACTATCGCAACGATCACCGCCGTGCCGATGCCGCCCTCCGGTTTCGCCGCGACCGGCTCGGCGGCCTTGGGCGCCTCCTCGGGTGATCCCCCCTTCGCGGGGGCTGCCTTCGGTGCCGTGGGCTTGGGCGGAGCCGGGATCTGCGGATACTCCACGCTCGCCGACGCCTTCAAGGTCTTCGTCGGCTTGTTGTCGTCGTCGAGCACTTCAACCTGCTTGATGCCGATCACACCCTTGTTGCTGCGCCCGTGGATCGCCTTCACTTCGAAGGTGACCTTCGCCCGCGCCGGCAGGTCCGCCTTGGCGATGTCGCTCTCGACCTGCCCGGCGAGGCTTCGCGAGGTGTAGACCTCCAGGTTCAACGGATTCGCCAGATTCTCGTTCGCGATCTCCAGCCCGGTGCCGCCGGCGTGGCGGGCGCCCTTCACGTAGGCATCCACCGTCAGCGTCTGGCCGACGAACTTCTCCGGGAAGCGGTTCACCGCGGCGAGCGACTTCTGCGCCGGCGGTGCCGTCGCGGGCTTGAAGGTTGCCACCGCCTTACCCTCGTCGTCGAGGAATTCGATCGCATCGACGACGAGGCTGTGGCGCTTCTCGCGGCCCGACGGCTTACCCAGCGTGCCCGCGAGGCGTACCGGGAACTTGAGCGTGATGCCCACGAGCGGAAGGTCCGGGATGCCGAGGTCCGCGATCTGCAGCGCCAGGTCCTTCGGCAGAACCACTCGCACTTCCGTGGGCGTGTTGTCGGAATCGGTTTCGACGGCCAACTCGAACTCGCCGCGATCCACAGGGTTCACGACGCAGGTTGACAGCGCATCCATGCGAATGGATTTTCCGGCGAACATCTCCGCGCTGGCATTCACCACGCTCACGCTCTCGGAGTTCTGCGGCGTTGGAAACTTCACCGGGAAAACGGGGAACGGCAGCAACGCTCCGCTGGCCAGCTTGAGCATCCCTTCGGGGGTCTTCTGAGGCCCGTAGGGGTTGACTCGACCCGGTCCCGGGATCTCGGATCGCATCGGCCCCACCGTCACCAGCACCGCGTTCGTAAACGCCTTCCCCTCCGCGTAGTCGATTTCCATCTGCACGATGAGACTTTTCTTCGCGTTCGGCGGTACCGTCACGTCCGCAGCCGCGTAGCCGCCCGCCACGGTCAGCGGCACCTTCATCGCACCCGGGATCGCACCCGGCGGCATGTTCGGAGCGGGCATCGGCATCGCGGCGTTCCCCGGCAGCACGTGCGCCGTCACAGCCTTGATTTTCCCGAACGGATCGACGATGCGTGCCCGTAACGTCGCCGCGATCGGCTTCGTCGCGTCTTCGTCCTCCGCTTTTGGCAGGAGCGTCACGTTCCCCATCCGGCCGCGAAGCATCGAGGTCGTCTCATGGAACGGGATCGCGTTGCCGATGCCCGCGCTGCGGATGGTCGTCACGGCGACACCGACAAGTTTGCCGTTCGCGGCCACCACCGGCCCGCCGCTATTGCCGGGGTTCAATGCGCCGTTGAGTTGCACCTTTGCGATCGGTCCGCCGACCACTTCGCGACGCAAGCTCGAAATCTTCGCGTCCCCGATGCTGATTTCCGGGTTCTTCGTGCCGATGGCGAGCCGTCCGCCGAACGGGAACCCGCAGATGTAGACCACCTGCGTTTCCCGCAGTTCGAGCGCGTCGTCGATTTCGATGGGTGCGGGCAGGTCCTTCGCCGGACCGAACTTCAGCGTGGCGAGGTCGCGCGTCGGGTCGAACGCCGCGATCGTCGCCTTGAAGGACCGCTCCTTTTCGGTGCCGCTGTCGAAGACGACTTCGATCGGCGTCGTCAGCATCTTGGCTTCGTCGGCGCCGTCGAAGAGATCGACGACGTGGTGGTTGGTGACGATCCAGCCGGTTTCGCCGTCCGCCTTGGCGAGGAAGCCGGAACCGGTGGCAACGGCACCGGAGCGCGGCGCGCCGACCTTCACAAACACCGTGGCCGCCTTCAATCGCGCGAGGTCTTCGGGTTTGAGTCCGTCCTGAGCGCCTGCCGCGGGTGCGAAGGCGAACAGGAAAATCAGGACGAGCGGGCGGCGGAACATGGCAGTGCGACCTCGCGCGGGAACGACACCACCAGACTAAACGAAACGGGCCGCGAATTGTAGCCCCCGGCGCGATTCGCCGCCCGCGTTCTACAATTCCCCCATGGAACGCCTCAACAAATACCTCGCCCACGCCGGCGTCGCCTCCCGCCGCAAGTGCGACGAACTCATCGCCGCCGGCCGCGTGAAGGTCGACGGCCGCGTCGTCCGCGACCTCGGCACGAAGCTCGAACCGGACCGCCACACCATCAGCGTCGACGACGCTCCCGTCCGCGGCGAGAAGACCGTTTACTGGGTCGTCCACAAACCGGTCGGCTACCTTTGCACGAACCACGACCCCGCCGGCCGGCCGCTCGCCACCGACCTCATCCCGCGCATCGAACAACGCGTCTTCACCGTCGGCCGACTGGACGAAGCCAGCGAAGGCCTGCTCCTGATGACCAACGATGGCGACCTCGCCTACAAGCTCATGCACCCGAAGTTCGAGATCGAGAAGACCTATCTCGTCCTCGTCGCGGGGCACCCCACGCCGGGCGATCTGCAAAAGCTCCTCGACGGCGTCTGGCTCGCCGAAGGCAAGGTCAAGGCGCGCCGCGTCCGCAAGCTCAAATCCCAAGGCGACAGCACCTGGCTTCGCATCGTGCTCTCCGAAGGCAAGAACCGCGAAATCCGCCGGATGCTCGCCAAGCTCGACCACAAGGTCATGAAGCTCCGGCGCGTCGCCATCGGACCGATCGAACTGGACCGCCTGCCAAAGGGCAAGGCGCGTAAGCTCAGCCTGAAGGAACTGGACGCCTTGAAAAAGGAAGCGGAGGCCGGAACCCGGAAACTGGATCGTCTCCGGGACCGCGCCGCCGGTCGGGAAAACGGCCCTGCGGGCGCCTAAGCCGACGCACGAGCGGGAAAAATGTGCTAACTCCTGTTGAGGGCGCGTCGTGCCCGGCCGGGAGTTTCGCCGTGAATGTGAGTCTTCGAATCTGTGCCGTGATCGCCCTCGGACTCGCAATCCCGACGATGCCGATGCTGGCGGCCGTGAAACCAGACGAGAAAAAAAGACCGCCCACCCTCAAGGATGTCAACGACTCGCCCGCGAACTTCCTCGGCGAATCGCTGCAAGTCGTCGGCTGGCTCGCGCCGACCACGAAGGCCGTCGGTAGCGGCACGGAATTGTCGGTCTCGGTCGATTCCCAGTCCCCGCCATCGCGCATCCACTTCCTGGTTCCCGGTTCGCTCGCGGCGGCCGTCGCCGATCTGAAGGAATCGCGCCGCGTTCGGATTGCGGGTACCCTGCTGGCCGCCGAAACGGTGCGGGCCGGTTATGTCTTCGAAGTGGATGAAATCGCCGTGCTGGACGACTCCGACAAGGTCGTCGCCACGTTGAAACCAATCGCGGGACCGATGCCGACCGTGATGGCACCCGAACCGGAACCGGTCGCGAAGGAGAAAGAGCTACCCAAGCCGACCGAGGCCCCCCGCAAAGGTGGCGTGCCGACGGTGCTCATCGTCGGAGCGTCGTTGATGGCGGCGCTGCTCGTCGTCCTCGCTGTGATCGGTGTCCGGTTGTTGAAATACATGAAGCATCAACCGAAACCGAGACGCCGCGCGAGTCGGGACTCCGCCACGACCGAGACGGTCGAAGCCTGACCTCAAGGTCTGACCTCGAAGTCCGCCGGTCCCATCGACAGGGTTACGTTCGAAACCGAACCGATCCCGACCCGCACCGTTGTTCGGATCTCCACCGGCGGCTGATACTTCCACCTCGCCACGACGCCCGATTCGGGATCGAGTTCGTGCCCGGCCACTCTCCAGTGCGGGTGCCACGCCACGAGTTCATATTCCCCGTCCGGCACGTCCTCGAACCGAAAGCGGCCATCGGAATCGGTATTCGCGAAATACGGATGCTCAGCAACAAACAGGTCGGCCACCGCCCAAAACTGTCCGCTCGCACTACTGAACGTCGTCCAGCCGCGCCTCGACGCCCCGCGCGTCGTGCCACGATCGGTTTCGGGGAAGAGATGCGAGTAGAACTCGGCCCCGCGGGCGCGAATTCCGCCGATACCCGCGATCCGGTTGACGAGCCGGATTTCGGATCCGAGCGGCACGCCCACGACGCGGTGACGCGAAGCGGTTCCCGCGATCATGATCCCGTCGGCATCGAGGCCGACTTCAACCGATACGGGCGACATCGGCTTGGCACGGCGGGGATCGACGCCTTCGAGTCGCACGAACGCCGAGCCAAGCCCGCCGTTCGCGATGCGCGGTGCGTTGGGGTTGGAAAGGGGCCGGGCGACGAGTGGTTCCCCGAGCCGAAAGCCGACGACCGACACCGGTTCGACGACCGGCACCGGGCCGTTCCATCGCACGATGCCGGTGAGGGTGCCGGACCGAGCAGGATCATACCGGTCGTTGGCGGGTCTCTCGACTGGCTGCGGGCGTTCAGGGGCTTCGACCTTCAGCGGGCCATCGCACCCGACGACCGCGAGCAGCACCAACAAAGGAAATGCGATTCTCATATCCCGTGTCTAACCGATCCGCCCCGCCGGCCACAAGACGATTCGCACGCCGGGCGGTTTCCGCTTCATTCGCGACGTTGTCCCGGTTAAACTGCGTGGGTCGATCCCGCCGTCCCACGCCCTCCACGCCATGTTTCGATCACTCCTGATTTTGGTCTTGTTCGTCCTCGTTCCGGCGTTGCACGCGGCCGAGCCGTTGCATCTCCGCATCAATCGCCTGATCCCAGTGGCGGCAAACCCCGCCGACGATGCCGAGTTCCTCCGCCGCGTCACGCTCGACCTCGCCGGCACCATCCCGACGGCCGAGGAGACGAAACGCTTCCTCGCTGACCCGTCACCGGACAAGCGTACGAAGCGGATCGAGGAGTTGCTGGCGGCGCCGACATACGCGCCGCGCATGGCAAGCCTGTTCCACGTCATGTGGATGGAACGGCTCGGCGACAGTTCGGATTGGACGAAGTACCTGACCGACTCGTTCGCGAAGAACAAGCCGTGGGACGCGATGGCAAAGGAGATGCTGCGGGCCGATGGAACAGACGGTTCCAGCTTCTTCATCGCCAAGCGGCTGGAGAACTACGGCCAGAATCCGGTTGATTACTCCGGCCTCACGCGCGACGTCGGCCGGCTGTTCCTCGGCAAGAATTTCCAGTGCTGCGAGTGCCACGACCACCTGACCGTGGACGAGTACAAGCAGCAGCACTTCCAGGGTCTCTTCGCGTTCGTCCGCAACGCCTACCTCGCCGACGCGAAAGCGATGAAGGTCGCCGAGAAACCGACACTGGACAAGCTCGCGTTCGCCTCGGTCTTCACGAAGGTGCCGATGACGACGGCCCCCGCCCTGCCCGGTGGAATGATGCTCGAGATTCCGCAGTTCGCCAAGGGGGACGAGTTCGCCGTGAAGCCGGACCGCAAGACGAATACCGTCGGCGTGCCGAAGTTCCGCACGCTCGCGGCGCTCGCGGAGCAACTCCCGACGCCGTCGAATGCCGACTTCGCCCGGAACTTCGTCAACCGCGTCTGGTTCCTCCTCCTCGGCCGCGGCCTCGTACATCCGCTCGACCTGCATCACAAGGACAACCCGGCCTCACACCCGGCCGTGCTCGAACTGCTCGCAAGGGAGTTCGTCGAGCACAAGTTCGACATCCGGTGGCTCGTCCGCGAGATCACGCTGACGCAGGCTTATCAGCGTTCCTCGCTCGGCTCGGCAAAGCTGGAGTCGTTCGCGGTCGCTCTCGAGAAGCGCCTGACGGCCGAGCAACTGTACGCAGCCGTGATGGCGGCTACGGAATCGAAACCGAACGACGCATTAAAGGCGAAGTTCCTGAAGGCGTTCGCGAACCAGCCCCGCGAGCCGGAAGACGAGATCGCACCGTCACTGAAGGCGGCGCTCTTCCTGCTGCACGACAAGGACGTGCTGGAGTTGTTGAAGCCGAAGGAGGGGAACCTTGTGGATCGGCTGAAGCGAGTTGACAAAACCGAGATTATCGCGAATGAGTTGTTCGTCGCCATCCTCACGCGGAATCCGACAGCCGACGAAGTGAAGACTGCGACGAGCTTCCTTGCGAAGCGAACCGACCGGAAGGCCGACGCCATCGGCAAGCTCGCGTGGGCGCTGCTGGCGTCGACCGAGTTCGGGGTGAATCATTAGAAAGATCAAGCATCGAGAACGGAGATCGTCCGATGTTTTCAGGCCAACGGCCTGGGAGTGCTTAGCCCAGGGCCAGGAGCGAAGCGACGCCGCCTTGGGTAGGCGGGGAAACGTGCGACCGACCCAGGGCGTTGCCCTGGGCTAAGCACTCCCAGGCCTTCGGCCTGAAGAATCAATCCCCCAGCGAAATCGATTGGGCGATTCGTGATTTCATCATGTTCGCGCTGAACCGATGATCGAACACAAGACTTGAGTTGGGCATGCGAAGCCGCCGCAAACGATACCTCGCCGCGTTTCTCGCACTACTCATCTCAGTGGCTGGTATTGGAATCGTTTTGATCCAACGACCGATTCCGCCGACCCGAGAGAAATTCGAGCAAGTCCGGGTCGGGATGACACGTGACGAAATCATCCGAACGGTTGGCGTTCCACCGGGAAACTTTACCCGCGGAGAATACTCTGGTTGGGCTGGTGCGTTTCACGCCACCGGATGGGTCATTCGCGAAACGGAATTAATCGTGTATTTCGACGAGGACGAAATCGCTACTAAGGTCGAGATATGCGTAGCGGTCCCGGTTAATCGACCGCCATTTTGGGAACGAGTTCGAGATTCGATTGGATATTGACTCGCGGCCTGAGAACGGCAAGAGAGATTATGCGACACACACATTGCACCCCTGCCGATCATCGATTCAGCCGCCGCGCCTTCTTCGGCGCGGCGGCGCTCGGCGGTCTCGCCACGCCCGCCTTCGCCGAAGCGCTCCGCAAGGAGCGCCGCCAAGTCCTCTTCGTCTGGCTCGACGGCGGCATCAGCCAACTCGAGAGCTGGGACCCGAAGCCGAACACGATCTTCGGCGGCCCCTTCCGCGCCATCCCGACGAGCGTGCCCGGCATTCACGTCTCGGAACTGCTGCCCGAGACGGCGAGGCAGATGCACCGCCTCGCGATCGTGCGCAGCGTCAGCACGCAAGACAACTCCCACTCGGCCGGCGTCGACCGCATCCAGCGCGGCGACCCGAAAAACCGCGGCGTCGTCTACCCCTACCTCGGCTCCGCGATGGCGCGCTGGCTCGGCCCCGGCACGAGCGGCCTGCCGCCGTACATCTGGGTGAAGCCGATGAACGGCGGCTTCATCTACAAGGATGCCGGCTTCCTCGGCCCGAAGTACGGTGCCCTTGCCCTCGGCGACGGGAAGCCGCCCGAGAACCTACTCCGCCCCGCCGACCTCTCCGCCGACGACGACGCCGAGCGGAACGAACTGCGCGAATTGGCCGATAAACGATATGCCGAGAAGCGCAAAGCCGACACGACGGAAGCGAACAGCTACGCCTTCGCGATGGCGGCGCAACTCCAGAAGCGCGTCGAATTGTTCGACCTCTCGAAACTGCCCGAAAAGGACCGCGATCGCTACGGATCGCACGATCTCGGTCGGCACCTGTTGCTCGCCCGCCGGCTGCTCGAAGAAGGCGTCACGTTCGTGAAGGTCACGTCCTACGGCTGGGACACGCACGGGGACAACTTCAACGGCCACGCGAGCCTCGTGCCGAAGTTCGACAAGCCTTTCGCGGCGATGATCCAGGACCTCGCCGACCGCGGGATGCTCGACAACGTGCTGGTGATCGCGATGTCCGAGTTCGGCCGCACGCCACGGATCAACGGGCACCTCGGGCGCGACCACTGGCCGGAGGCGTGGAGCGTGTGCATGGGCGGTCGCGGCATCAAGCCGGGCGTCGTGGCCGGGAAGACGAATGAGAAGGGGACCGACGTGGCGACGGAGCCGCACGATATCGGCCACCTGTTCCACACCTGGTTCCGGGCGCTCGGCGTCGATCCGGAGAAGCAGAAGTACTACAACGCGACGCAGCCATTGCCGATCGCGCACGAGGAGATGCACGCCGTGACGGAGGTGCTGGCATGAAACCGCCCAAGGAACGCGGCAAGCCGATCGCCCCGCCGTGTCAGATCACGCGAATCCGATTTTCGCCGAATGGGAAGGAACTGGCGGCATCGTGCGTCGACGGCATCGTGCGCCGCTGGAGCGTGTCGGATGCGAAGCCGCTGCCGGAATGGAAGGGCCACAACGGCTGGGTGACGACGCTGAGTTACCTATCGAACGGCGACTTACTCACGACCGACTCATGGGGAAAGCTCGTTTGCTGGAAGGACGAGAAGCCCCGTTGGAGCATCGCGGCCCACGAAGGCTGGCTGCGTGCCGTCGCCATCGCGAAGGATCGCATCGCCACCTGCGGCCGCGACGGGTTTGTGCGAGAGTGGTCCACCGATGGTAAGAAACGCTTCGAAACCAAGCTCGGCATCGATTTCTATTCGCTCGCGTATTCCCCGGCCGGCGCGCTTGTCGTCGGCGATCTCTTCGGCCGGATGCACGTGCTCGATTCCTCCTTGAAGACCACGCGCGAATTCGAACAGAAGGAGTTCCATCTCCTCGACCGCATTCAGGACGTCGGCGGCGTGCGGTGTCTCGCGTTCTCCCTCGATGGCAAAACGCTCTACGCGGCCGGCTGCCAGCCGAAGACTGGCGGCTTCGTGCAGGCGTTTCCGCTGCTGGTCGCGCTCGACTTCGCCACGGGCAAGGCGCTCTGGAGTTGGAAGGGAGCAAACGATGCCGAGGGGATCGTGCATGACCTGCGCGTCTTCGCCGACGGCCGCCTCGCCGCCGTCACGAGCGGCCAGCCGGGCCAGGGAAAGTTCCTGCTCTTCGAACCGCCGACCGCGACGCCGGCATTTGTTTCAACGAAGCTGCCGAACTGCCACAGCCTGGACATTCATCCGGACGGCAAACTCATCGCCGTCTCCGGTACGAACGCGAACTCAAGCGGCAACGGCCGCGTGAAAGGGAAAGCCGGCGAGTACCCGGAAAATCAATCGCCGATCCAGTTCTGGGATGCGGAATAATTCCGTTTGAAAGTAATATCCTCTCCGCCTGCGTGTTCTTCCCCGGAGTGCGAGACCCTCGGCCGTGAGCGAGCATCCGCTGGACGACTGGGTGCGGGCCACGGCTCCGCGTGCGGTGGCCTACGCCCGTTCGCTCCTACGGAATCCGCACGACGCCGAGGAGATCGTGCAGGATTGTTACGGCCGGCTGCTCGCGAAGGCGGACGTGTACGACCTGCCGGGCGATGGGATGAAGTTGCTGCTGGCTTCGATCTCGAACGCCTGCCTGAACCTGAAGAGCCGTCGGCGGCCGTTCTTCCGTCTGGTGCGTAGCGACGACGATGAGACGTTCGACGACCCGCCGGACCGGTCAACCGCGACACCTGCGGAGGTGGCAACGGGAAACGAACTGGCCTCGGCCGTCGCGATCGCGCTGCGGAAGCTCCCGGTTCAGCAGCGGGCGGCGATCGAGCTGAAATCACTCGGCCATTCGCAACAGGAGATCGGCGAAATCCTGAAAGTAACTTCCAACAACGCCGGTGTGCTCGTCCACCGCGCCCGGCAGGCCCTGGCGGAGATGCTCGCCCCGTTCCTCGAACGGGAGGATAAGTGATGACCGACCCGATCGAACGCGCCGTGCGCGACCATCTGGACCGCGTCGCTGCCGGCGTGGACGCCGACGCGATGCTCGTTCGCGTGCGACCTGTGAATCCCTCGCGGCGCTCGTGGCTGCGCTTGACGGCCGGCGCGGCCGGCGCGGCGCTCGCGGCCGGCATCGCCGGCGTAATCGTCTTCAACCCCGCCCAGCCACCCCAACTCGCCGCCACCGAACAACTTGTCCGCGAAGCGAAGACCGCGCACGCCGACGCCGCGGACCGGCTCTATCAGCTCGTCACCGAGAACGAAATCCCCGTGCTCCGCCGGCTCCAGATTCCTCCGCTCGCGAAGACCTACCGCGTCTGGACCCGCGGCGAGCGCTTCTGGATCGAGACCGTCGGCGACGGTCCGCACTACGCCGCCGGACAGGATTCCGAAGACCGCATCTGGTTCGCGCTCTCGCGCAAGCGCGGCCTCCTGTTCGAACCCGGCGAGGCCGGTGAACCGCTCACGCGGCTCTGCGACTTTGTGAGCCTCCGGGCAGCGCAAACGCTCGGCGAGATCCTCGAAGGATTCACCTTGCTGCGGAAGGATTCCGGCCAACCCGGCGAGCCGATCCGCATCGAAGCGAACGTGCGGCCGAACTTCCTGAACCGCAATCCACGATTCCGTCGGATCGTGCTCGAACTCGACCCCGCGACGAAGCTCATCCAGACCGCGAGTTTCCAGCGCCACATGGAGGGCGAGCCGGCCGCGGCACTGACTTTTACCCTGCTCGACACCGCTCCGCAGCCCGATTCCGTTTACGAACTCCGCTACCACCTCGACGCCGAAGCCGAGATCCTCGACCGCAAAGACCCCTGGCGGCTCGATCGCCGATCCAAGTTTCGCGACGAGTTCCTGAAGCGGTTCCAAACGCGGCCCCGGTAGCACTTCCCGCGCCCGCCCGTATCCTTTAGAAGGATGTTTTCCCGCGCGGGCCTGCCATGCATCAGGTGGTCTTCCATTTTCCATTCGTCGGCTATCCGCTCTTCAGCTTCGGGGCGATGCTGCTGCTGGCGTTCGTCGTCGTCGTTGGCTGGGGCCGCTGGCGCGCGCCGAAGATCGGTCTGACGTGGGAGCGCTTTCAGGACTTCTGCATGCTCATGCTCGCCACCGGCCTCGCCGGCGCGCGCATCGTCTACATGTGGCAGTTCTCGGACCAGTTCCCCGACAAATCGCCCCTCGGTTTGTTCCTCGCGTTCTTCAAGATCTGGGATGGCGGCATCGTCTTCTATGGCTCCATATTCGGCGGACTCCTCGGTTTCTGGCTGTTCCGCCGGAAGGTGCTCAAGCCGATGGGTGTGAACGGCTGGCAACTCGCCGACGCCGTCGCGCCGATGCTCGCCATTGGCATGGCGATCGGGCGCATTGGCTGCTACCTGAACGGCTGTTGCTGGGGCCAGGTCGCGTGTCCGGAATGCCAGCCGATGCCGCTGCCGCCCGAACTCGGCCAGTTCCCCCTGCTCGCCGCGCACGCCAAGCGTCAGGTGACCTGGCCGCCGGATGACGACGCACGGCTACCGCAAATCCACGGATTGCAGACGACCGTCGGCTTCTCCATCCCCTCGCGCGACTACGTCACACGCGATCCGCGCTCCCTCGTGCTCGCCGTCGAACCTGGCAGCGCCGCGGAACACGCCGGCCTCAAACCCGGCGACCGTGTCATCGAACTCAACGGCGAGCCGAACCGCTTCCTGGTCGAGGTCACGGGTTCCGCCAAGTCGCTCGCCGACGCCGCCAATCGCGCGACCGAAGCCGGTGCCACGGTGCGCACGGTCGAACGCCCCGGTAAGATCCCCGCGCTGCTCATCGAGACTGATGACCCGGACGTGCTCGCTGCCGTGCGCGGCCGGCTCTCCGCGATTGGTACCGGGGCCGTCGTCGCCGTCCACGATCGACTTTACGAATTCGTCCGCTCCGGCCCGCTCGGCGAGAAACGGCTCGACCTCGTCGTCGAACGCGCCGGGCAGCGCGTACCGATCTCGTTCACGCCCCGCACCGTCACGTTCTTCCCCACGCAGGTCTACGAAACGATCAGCATGATCCTCGTGACTCTGCTCCTGCTTGCGTTCCAGCCGTTCCGGCGCCACGACGGGCAAGTCATCGTCGTCCTCATGCTCTGCTACTCGGTGCATCGATTCCTCAACGAGGCGATCCGCACCGAACCGACCTACAGCTTCGGTCTCACGCTCTCGCAATGGATCAGCGTCGGCATCTTCCTCGCCGCCATCGTGCTCGAACTCTATCTGCGCAGGACGCAACCGAAGCTGCCC
Organism: Gemmataceae bacterium; assembly: GCA_022842245.1. Taxonomy (GTDB): domain Bacteria; phylum Planctomycetota; class Planctomycetia; order Gemmatales; family Gemmataceae; genus Limnoglobus. Next base: position 50,866 of record JALHPZ010000007.1, on the reverse strand, counting down.
CCCGGTGCCATCCCCCTCGGTTACGGGGCGAAGTCGATTCCCGAAAATCCCACCCCCGCCGCCGTATAATGACCGCTGTTTCCCACATTCGGGCGGGTTCCGTTTGAATCGCGAACTGACCGTCGGTCGAGAAGTTTGGCGAGTGGCGATCCCCGACGCCCGATGCGTCGAGATGCCGCGCCGGGAATCGAGCGCGCCGTCGGGCGGTGTCGGGGATCTGATTCGCAGCGCGCTCGAGAAACCGTACCGCTTCGAACCGCTGCGCCGGGCACTGACACCCGACGACAAGATTGCGCTCGTGGTGGACGAGACGGTGCCGGAGGCCGCGGCCGCCGCCAGCGCGGTGATGGACCACCTCGCCTCCGCCGGCATCCCGATCGGAGCGATTACGATCCTCTTGCCCGCGGGATCACGCGGCGACTGGGTGGCGAATCTGCCGGACGAATACGCCGATGCGCAGACTGAAGTCCACGACCCGACCGACCGGAAGCGCCTCGCGTATCTGGCGTCGACCCTGTCGGAACGGCGCGTCTACCTGAACCGCACGCTGGTGGAATCGGATTTCGTGGTGGCGATCGGCCGGCGGCGCTTCGACGCCGACGCGGGCGTCGCCGGCGGCGAAGACCTCCTCTTTCCCCGATTCAGCGACACCGAGACGATCGACACGTTCCGCGGTCGATTCCGCTACAAGGAGGCCAGCCCCTCGCCCGACGTTTCGGAGGTGGTGGCGCTGTTCGGTTCGCCGTTCTTTGTGCAGGTGATCGACGACGGCACGCGGGCGGTGGAAGTCCTTGCAGGATTGCCGAACAGTCTGGTGGAAGGCCTGCGCCGCCACGACCGGCTCTGGCGTCATCGCCTGCCCGAACGGCCGGACACCGTGGTCGCGACGGTCTCTCCGGATCCCGATTTTGCCGAGTTGGCGGCGGGGGCCGTCAACGCCGCCCGCGCCGTGGCGAAGGGGGGCCGCGTCGCGCTGCTCGCCCCGCCCGTCGCACTGGAAGGCGAGGGGATCGCGATCCTGCGCGGTGCCGAGGACCCTGCCGAGGCGCGCAAGCTGCTGACCGCCGCCCGCCCCGACGATTGGGCGGCATGCCACCTCTGGACGGCCGTCACCCGTCGCGCCCGGCTCTACCTCGCGGGTCTCGACGAGGATCGCGCCGAGGAACTCTTCGCAACCGCCCTCAACCATGTCGGGGAACTCGAACGATTCCTCGAAACCGGAGACCGCGTCCTGTTCCTGCTGAACGCCCACCGCACCATTGTCCGCAGCGAGGACGCGACATGACCGACGGCTACCGTGCCGCCATCGAATCCGCGGCGACCATCGATCGCTCGACGACGGGCAAGACCCTCGTCTCGGGTCCGGACGCGCCGAAGTTCCTCACGAACCTGAGCACCAACGACCTGCGCGATCTCCCGCTCGGCGGCGGCTGCGAAACCTACTTCCTCGACCACAAGGCGAAAACGCTCTTTGCCGCGTGGACCTACCACGTACTCAGCGACGGGAAGCATGCGATCTGGCTGGAGACAACGCCCGGCCGCGGCGCGAAGCTCTTCGCGCATCTCGATCATTATCTGATATCCGAAGCGGTCGAGTTGCACGATGTGACCGAACGCTTCGCGCAGTTCCACCTCGCCGGACCGAGGGCAAAGGCGACGCTGGAGGCGGCCCTTGCGGATCGCATTCCGGACCTGGTCGAATTCCAGCACATGGAGCGCACCTTTGGCCGCAACATCGCCGCGTCGATCCGCCGACGCGATCTCCTCGGCGCTCCCGGATACGATCTCGTCACGCCGGTCGAACAGAAGGGTGCTACTGCCGATCTGCTCGTGGCCGCCGGTGCATCGACAGCGACCGCCGAGGACTTTGAAATCCTTCGTATCGAAGCCGGCACGCCGATCTACGGTCCCGACATCGACGAGACGCGATTCGTGATGGAACTCCCCCGCGTCGAGCGCGCCGTCAATTACGCGAAAGGCTGCTTCATCGGCCAGGAGCCGATCGTGATGGCGCGCGACCGCGCCGGGTTCGTGAATCGCGCCTTTCTGAAGTTGAAGACCGACGGCGATCCCCTGCCGCCGGGAACGAAATTGACCCGCGACGGCCAGGACGCGGGCGTCGTTACTTCCTCGACGCGCTCACCGCGGTATGGTACCATCGCGTTGGGCTACATCCGCCGCGGCCACCAAGACCCCGGCACCATGCTCGCCGCCGGTTCGCAATCCGTCGAAGTGATCGGCCCTCCCGCCTGAGGATTTCCCGTGCGCTGCCTCGCTCTGCTGCTCCTACTCGCCGCTCCCGCCTTCGCCGACGAACCGAAGGAAGATTGGAAGCCGCTCTTCAACGGCAAGAACCTCGACGGCTGGACGCCGAAGATCAAGGGCTTCGAACTCGGCGACAACCACGCCGACACCTTCCGCGTCGAGGACGGCATTCTGAAGGTGAAGTACGACAAGTGGACCGGGTTCAACGAAAACTTCGGGCACCTCTTCTACAAGGACAAGTTTTCGCACTATCGGCTCCGCATCGAGTACAGGTTCGTCGGCGAACAGGTGAAGGGCGGCCCCGGCTGGGCGTTCCGCAACAGCGGCATCATGTACCACTGCCAGGACCCGAAGACGATGGACAAGGAGCAGAAGTTCCCCGTGTCGATCGAAGGTCAGATGCTTGGCGGCAACGGCAAGGATCCGCGCCCGACCGGCAATCTCTGCACGCCCGGCACGAACGTCGTGTACAACGGCAAGCTCCACCTCCCGCACTGCACGAATTCGAAATCGAAGACCTACCACGGCGACCAGTGGGTGACGATGGAAGTGGAGGTCCACGGCGGCGGAGCCGTGAAGCAGAAGATCAACGGCGAGGTCGTGCTGGAATTCGAGCAGCCGCAACTCGACCCGCGCGATCCCGACGCGAAGAAGTTGGTCAAAGACCCGAAGGATCTGATCATCAAAGAAGGCTACATCTCGCTCCAGGCCGAGAGTCATCCGGTCGAGTTCCGCAAGGTGGAGATCCTGGAGTTGAAGAAGTAAATTGGAAGAACGAAGAGATCACGAAAGCCCGAAAAGACGAAAGCGCGAAAGAAGAAAAGTCGGATTTCCTTTCGGGGTTTCGGTCTTTCGTGATCTCGATTGATGCTCTCACCCACCGTTTGGGGTTGTCATGCGACCCGTCGTTTTCTTGTTCCTGATCGCTCTCGCTCCAAAATCGTCCGCCGCCGAACCGGTGGAATACGTGCGCGACATCAAGCCGATCCTGAAGGATCGGTGCTACGCTTGTCACGGGGCGCTTGCGCAGAAGGCGGAGTTGCGCCTCGATAGCGGGAAGGGCATCCTCGACGCCGTGGCGCCGGGCAAGCCGAACGAGAGCGCACTGTTGGAGCGGGTGAGCGAGAAGGAGGAGTCCGCGCGGATGCCGCCGGAAGGCGTGCCGCTGACGGCGGAGCAGATCGCGAAATTGAAGACGTGGATCGAACAGGGTGCGAAGTACCCGGCCGACGACAAGCCGGAGCCGTCGCCACAGGATCATTGGGCGTTCCGCAAGCCGGTGAAGGTCGAGCCACCATCGGTCACGATTCCAGTGTTCAATTCACATCCGGTCGACCGGTTCGTCGCGGCCGAGTGGGCCAAGCGGAAACTCGAACCGCGACCGGAAGCCGACAGGAGGAATCTACTGCGCCGACTACATCTCGATCTCACCGGCCTGCCGCCGAGCGCCGAGCGGATCGCCGCGTTCCTGATGGACGAATCTCCAGTCGCCTACGAAAAGGAAGTGGACCGGCTGCTTGCCTCTTCGCAGTACGGCGAGCGCTGGGCACGGCATTTCCTCGACGTTTGGCGCTATTCCGACTGGTGGGGATTGGGAGCCGAGGTCCGCAACAGCCAAAAGCACATGTGGCATTGGCGGGACTGGGCCGTCGAGTCGTTCAACGCCGACAAGGGTTACGATGCAATGGTGCGCGAAATGCTCGCCGCCGACGAATTGCATCCGACGGACGAGAACAAACTGCGGGCCACTGGCTACCTCGCCCGGCAGTACTTCCTGTTCAACCGCGACACGTGGCTGGACGAAACGGTCGAGCACACTTCAAAGGCGTTCCTCGGCCTGACATGGAACTGCGCCCGCTGCCACGACCACAAGTACGACCCGATAGCTCAGGAAGAGTACTACCGGTTCCGGGCGATCTTTGAGCCGTATCAAGTTCGCGCCGACATGGTGCCGGGCGTGGCGGACTTCGAGAAGGACGGCCTGCCACGCGCCTTCGACTGCAACGCGAATGCGCCGACATACCTGTACGTTCGCGGCGACGACAAGCGGCCGGTGAAGGACAAGCCGATCCCGCCGGGGTTGCCGAAGTTCCTTGCACCGAACGGGCTGGCCATTTCGCCCGTGAAGCTACCGGCCGAGGCGCATTCGCCGCAGATTCGTGAGCACGTGCTGGCGACGCATCTGGCGCTCGCGAAACCGGAGGGCGAGGTCGCGGAGCGTGCCGTGCGGGCGCGTTATGAGGCGGATCGGGCCAAGGTGACGGGCACGCCTGAGGAGGCGAAAGCGAAAGCGAAGATCGCGGCGAAGGCGGAGAAGGAACTGGAACTCGTTCGCGCCGAACGGGCCGTGACCAAAGCCGAGGCCGACCTCGCGAAGACCGCCGGCATCCGCCGCATCGGCCCGGCCCGCAAGCTCCAACTCGCGAAGGATGCCCTCGCCAAGGCGACGAAAGCCCTGGAGAGCCCGGGCGAAACGTACACGTCGCTTCGCGGATCGCTCAAGACGAAGGAATCGAACCTCGAAACCGAGGCCTCACGCGCGAAGCCGTACCCGACGACCAGCACTGGCCGGCGATCGGCGCTGGCGAACTGGATCGCGAGCCGCGACAACCCCCTGACGGCGCGCGTGCTCGTGAACCACGTCTGGCTGCGCCACTTCGGCCGGCCGCTCGTCGCGAACGTCTTCGACTTCGGCCGCAAGGGACAGGCACCAACCCATCCGGAACTGCTCGACTGGCTCGCCGTCGACTTCATGGAAAACGGCTGGTCGATCAAACACCTGCACCGGCTGATCGTCACGTCGCGTGTCTACCGGCTCGGAGACACACCCTCCGACGCGAACCATGCGATCGATCCGGAGAACATCTACCTCTGGAAGCGGTCTCCGTTGCGGATGGACGCGCCGACCGTGCGGGACAGCCTCCTCGCACTCGCCGGCGAACTGGACGCGACGCTCGGCGGCCCGGCCGTGCCGCCGAACCAGCAGGCGACAAGCAAGCGCCGCAGCCTCTACTTCTTCCAGTCGCACAACGAGCACGACAAGTTCCTCTCGATCTTCGACGACGCGAACGTGCTGGACTGCTACCGCCGCACGGAGAGCATCGTGCCACAGCAGGCGCTCGCGCTCTCGAACAGCCGGTTCGCGATGGAGATGGCCGGGAAGATCGCGGCGAAGATCCCCGCCGATTCCGACGCCGCGTACGTGAAGGCGAGCTTCGAGCGAATCCTCGGCTACTCGCCATCGCAAGCCGAAGAGAACGCAGCCCTCGAAGCGCTCGCGGAGTTCCGCAAGCTCGCCCCTGCAACGGCCCGTGCCCGGTTGGCGCTGGCCTTGGTGAACCACAACGACTACGTCACGATCCGATAGGTGCGCGATGAATCGCCGACGATTCCTATCCACTCCCTGTCTCGGCTTCGGCGGCCTTGCGCTGTCGGCGATGCTCGCGCGCGACGGCTTCTGCGCCGACGGCTGGCGACCGCCGGACGGCAAGCCGCACTTCGCGCCGAAGGCCAAGTCGGTCATCTGGCTTTTCATGAACGGCGGCGTCAGCCACATGGAGACATTCGACCCGAAACCGGAACTGACGAAGTACGCCGGGAAGTCGATCGGCCAGACGCCGTACAAGGACGCCCAGAATCCGGAGAAGCTGAAGCTCGCGCGCGTGACGGTCGTCAACGACGCCAACGGCCAGCAGCGGAACGTACTCTACCCTTTGCAGGTCGGCTTCAAGAAATACGGCCAGTCGGGCATCGAGGTGAGCGACTGGCTGCCGAACACCGGTTCGTGCATCGACGACATCGCCGTCGTGCGCTCCATGTACACCACCGACGACAACCACGGCGCCCAGACGCAGTTCCACTCCGGCCGGCACATGCTCGACGGCGAATTCCCCACGCTCGGCGCCTGGGTCCACTATGGCCTCGGCTCGCTCAACGACAACCTGCCGCAATTCGTCAGCCTCGGCAAGCGCGAGTACTGGAATCTGAAGGACGGCCACTATCTCGGCCCGGCCCATGACGCCGTGCCGGTGCGAATTGATCCGAAGAACCCGCTCGATTACGGCAAGCCGGAGCTGGCGCTCGCCGACGCCGAGCAGCGGGCCGGGTTCGAACTGGTGAACAAGTTGAACAAACTGAAGGCGGCCGAGCACCCGGACGACGCGGCCCTGGCGGCGCGGATCAAGTCCTACGAACTCGCGTTCCGGATGCAGAAGTCGCTTCCCGAAGTGCTCGACTTCGCGAAGGAGTCCGAGGAAACGAAGAAACTCTACGGCATCGACGAACCCGCCACGCGCGATTTCGGTTCGCAGATGCTCGCGGCCCGGCGGCTGGTCGAGCGCGGTGTGCGTTTCATCCAGGTGCAACACGGCGCCGGCGGCGCCGGCGCATGGGATGCGCACGGCGGATTGAAGGCGAACCACTCGACCAATTGTAAAGCGGTCGACAAACCGATCGCGGGGCTTCTCAAGGATCTGAAGCGGACGGGCTTGTTGAAGGAGACGATCGTCGTCTTCGCCAGCGAGTTCGGTCGCACCCCCGGCACGCAGGGCAGCGACGGCCGCGACCACCATATCTACGGCTTCAGCGTCTGGATGGCCGGCGGCGGCATCAAGGGCGGCATCGTCCACGGCCAGACGGACGAGATCGGCTTCCACGCCGTCGAAAACCGGCACTACGTCACCGACGTCCATGCGACGATTCTGAAGCAGCTCGGATTGGATTCGCGAAAGCTCGAACTGCCAAGCCGCAAGCGGCTCGACGTGGACCACGGCAACCCGATCCGGGAAATTCTCGGATAACCCGCGGCGTCACAGCATGCTATACGGGTCTACGTCGACCTGGAACTCCACGCCGGACGGCGGCTTCGCCGCCGCGAGGACCTCCCGCAGGACTGCGTGCAGGGCACCCGACGCGGCGCTCTGCACCTGGAAGTGGAAGCGGTAGTACCCCTTCAACTTGAATACCGGACACTCGGCCGGGCCGAGCAAGCGCACCGGCGGCGTGCCGGGCTTGACGTGCCGTTTCAGCGCCTCGACAAAGGCGCCCGCCAGCGTGTCGGCGTAGGCTTCGGCCGCTTTCTCGTTCTCGCTCCGCACGATCAGCCGGGCGAGCCGCTGGTACGGCGGATACTGGTGTTCCTTCCGGTGGCCCAGCTCCTGCTTTGAAAACTCGACGAAGTCGTGATGCGTCGCCAAGGCGATGCACGGGTGCTCCGGCGTAAAGGTCTGGATCATCACGCGGCCGCCCTTGTCGCCCCGACCGGCGCGGCCCGACACCTGCGCCAGCAACTGGAACGTCCGCTCGGCGGCGCGGAAGTCCGGCAAGTGCAAGCCCGTGTCGGCGTTCACCACGCCGACGAGCGTGACGTTCGGGAAGTCCAGCCCCTTCGCGATCATCTGCGTGCCGAGGAGGATGTGGATCTTGCCCTCGCGAAAGGCGTCCAGCACCCGACGGTGACTGCCGTGCGCGCCCATCGTATCGGAATCCATCCGCTGCACGACCTTGCTCGGGAACTTCGATTCGATCTCCTCCTGCAACTTCTCCGTGCCGAGGCCCTGGTAGCGGATCGAGATTTGCGCACACGCGGGACATTTCGTGAACGGAGCGGTCTCCCAGCCGCAGTAGTGGCAGACAAGGGCGGACTTGTGCCGGTGAAAGGTGAGTGCAAGATCGCAGTGGGCGCACTGGGCGACGTGCCCGCAGCTCGGGCAATGGACGTGCGTGCTGAAACCCCGGCGGTTCAGGAAGAGCATCACCTGCCCACCGGCCTTGAGCGCGCCGTGCATCGCCTTCTCGAGCGTCGGTCCGATGGCGAAGTGTTTACCCGGCGTCTTCGGCTCGTGGCGCAGATCGATCAGCTCCACTTTAGGTAAGGGTCGGTTCTCGACGCGGTTCGGCAAACTCACGAGCGAGTAGCCGCCGGGCCGGTGCGCGTTGTACCAGCTTTCGAGGCTCGGCGTCGCGCTGCCCAGCAGGATCGGCACGTCCGCCATGCTCGCCCGCATCACCGCCACGTCGCGGGCATGGTAGCGCGGCGTCGACTCCTGCTTGAAGCTTGTCTCGTGTTCCTCGTCGATGACGATCAGCCCGAGTTTCCGTGCCGGGGCGAACACGGCCGACCGCGCCCCGACGACCACCTGCACCTGCCCCGACGCGACGCGACGCCAATACTGCCCGCGCTCGGCGTCCGTCAGGTGCGAGTGCAGCACGGCCACGGATGCGCACCGGCCGGAGAACCGCTCGATTGTCTGCGGCGTCAGGCTGATTTCGGGAACGAGGACGATGGCTTCCTTCCCTTGTTTCACGACCTCCTCGATGGCACGGAGGTAGATCTCCGTCTTGCCGCTGCCCGTGATGCCGTGGAGGAGGAACGGGTGAAATCCGCCGGATGCGAGCGCGGGGCGGATCGTGTCCCAGGCGCGTTGCTGGTCGACGTTGAGGGTGAGCCGAGCGGCGTCAGCCGCCGGGTGAGGGGCGTCACCCGACTCCTCACGGAGTTCGGCTCGCCGTTCGACTCGCTCAGCGAATTTCTTCACCAGCCCTTTTGAAACGAGGCCGAGGATCGCGCCGGCGCCGCCGAGTTGCCGGGCGAGCGCGTTCAGTTCCATCGGCTCGCTCGCCGAGCGGAGGGCTTCGAGCGCCCGCTTCTGCTTCGGCGTCACCGACGGCAACGGGTTCGGCAACTCGTCCGACGGCACCGCCGCAACGAACGCCACCGAACGCGTCCCGGCCTTTTCGCGCACGCCCGCGGGCACCACGGCCTGCAGCACCTGGCCCCAGCCGCAAAGATAATAGTCCGCCATCCAGCGAGTCAGCTTCAACAGATGCTCGTCTAGCAGGGGTTCGTCATCGAGGACCTTCGCGATCGATTTGACGGTCCGGTCCGGAGCCGTCTCGGTAATGCGGACGACGAACCCCTCAACGACTTTATCGCCGCGGCCAAAGGGACAGGCCACGCGCCCGCCGACTCGCACGTGATCGCGCAGGTCGTCGGGCACGCCGTAGCTGAAGGCGAGGTCGAGCGGCCGGTCGAACACGACCTCGACGAATCGGGTCGGCGGCGCGTCGGGCATCAGGGGATCTTCCGTCGAATCGACGAGTTCCGGAAAAGGGAGTGCGGCCGTGTCAAGCATTTACAAATGCTAGATGAGCACGGTCCCATCCGCAAAGTCAGTAGTCGTCGCCATCAACGCGCAAGGCGAACCGGCCCGCGTGGGGAGGGTTCGCCTCGATGATTCGTTTTGCGGACTCAGCCGGCCAGCACGGATGAATGGCGTTCGGAGTCCTTGCGGGTCATCTCCTCGAGCACAATCGGGTGCCAGGCAGTGTCCCGGCGGTCGACGGGCACGTAGTTCTCGCGCGCCCAGCGCCGCAGCTTCAGTTCCTCGATGAAATCGACATCGGGGGCGAAACCATTGGTCATCATGGCTTGCTACCCATGAAAGAGAGAGGTGGAGAGGCCGAACCATTCGGCTGGCGTCAATCTAGTCGAGCCTTGAAGGTCGGCAACGGACTTCGGGGAAATTCCGAGCGATTTCCCGGGAATTCTCGCGATCTGAACTGGTGCCACCGCCGAGTCATTTGCCCATTCGGCGCATCTTGCCCGACGCCGTCAAACGGCATGGCGGACGGCCGATCCAACGGGTAGAATCGTTACTATCCGCATTCGTCATTCCCGCGAAAGGACCGTGCCATGCCCCCCGTCCGCCTTCGAATCTGGTCGTTCGGCCTGTCCGCCGCGCTCGCCGGTGCCGCCATCGCGCCGATCGCCGCCGCGGCGCCCGTCGCCGAACTCACCGAAGAGCAGCTTGTCGAGAAGGCCAAAAAGCTGAACTCGGAAACCAAGACCCGCGAGGACGCCGACGCGAAGCTCAAGGCGCTCAACAAGGACAAAGTGAATACGCCGAAGCTCGTGAAGGCGGCCGCAAAGCTCCAGAAGGCCGCGAAGGGAGACGAGAAGCCTTTCCGCTACTTCGCGACGCTCGTGCTCGCCAAGGCGGCGCACAACGCCAAGGACTACGACTCGGCCGAGATCTTCTATCGCGCATGCTCCGACATTGCCATCGACGACCTGCAGTCCAGCGAACACATCACCCAGGCCGTCGACGACCACCTCGACTTCCTGCTGTTCCGCAAGAAGAACGACGCGGTCATCGAACTGGCCGAGCGCGTCATGGCCATCAATGGTGACCAGACGCTACAGTTCTTCAACAACTTCGAAGTCGCCGGCAAACTCCTTCTCGCTCGCTCCCGCAAGGGCGACACGAAGGACGTGCTCGATACGCTCGACCGGCTCATCAAGAAGTCCGACGGACTTTTCCTTTACCGCCAAATGAAGGCACGCATCCTCGTCGACGCCGAAAAATACGAGGACGCCGTCAAGGAATACGGCCTCGTCATCGAGTCGATCCAGGACAACGAAAACATCCCCAAGGAACAGAAGGACCGCTTCGTCCATGGCTCGAAGTACACGCTCAGCGGCGTCTACGTCTCCATGAACAAGATCGATGAAGGGACAAAGATCCTCCGCGAACTCGTGAAGGCGGACCCGGAGAACGCCACCTTCAAGAACGACCTCGGCTTCATCATGTGCGACAATGACCAAAACCTGGAGGAATCCGAAAAACTGATCCGCGACGCGATCGATCTGGACTTGAAAGCGCGGAAGAAAGCGCTCGCGGAGAAGAAGATCGACGAAGCCGAGGCAAAGAAGTCCAATGCCGCTTACCTCGACAGCCTCGGCTGGGTGCTCTACAAGCAGAAAAAATACGACGAGGCGTTGAAGTACCTTCTCGAGAGCGCCGGCAGCGACGACGAGGAAAGCAACCACATCGAAATCTGGGACCACGTCGGCGATTGCTACCTGGCGATGGGCAAGAAAAAGGAAGCCCTCGAGACGTTCCAGAAGGCGCTCAAGATGGAGGACGTGACGAAGAAGGACGGCGAGCGCCGCAAGAAGGTGACGGAGAAGATGAAGAAACTGAAGGCCGAACTGGCGAAGTGAGCAAGGATTCGACCGTTGGGGGGCGGTGATTAGCCGCACCCCCTTCTCATTTTCTACACGAGCCGACCGGCCTTTACGGTCCCGCCCTGCATGACGGCAAGGAAGTTCCGACGGTCCTCCAGCAGTCCGATGTTCGCAATCACGTCCCCATCCACGACCAGCACGTCCGCAAGCTTGCCGGCTTCAAGGGTACCGAATTCGTCCCCGCGGCCCATGATCTCCGCACCGGTCTTCGTCGCGCAGGTCAGAACCTGGAGCGGAGAGAAACCGACATAGTTCACGAAGAAGCTCAGTTCCTTCGCATAATCGCCATGCGGGTTCCACGCGAAGCCATAATCGCCGCCCATGCCGAGCCGCCCGCCGGCCTTCAGGATCTTGCGTGCGCTCTCGGCCCCGCCTTCGAGCGTTTCCTTGTGGCCGTCGATCACCGATTGCGGCATCTTGAACTCCGGTCCGCGCTCGATCGACGCCAGCTCGAAATACAGCGCCGGCACGCACGGCACGTCCCGCTTCAGCAGCAGTTCCATCGCTTCGTCGTCCATGAACGTACCGTGCTCGATGGCATCGTAGCCGGCGCGGAGGGCGTTTTTGATTCCTTCCGTGGCCCGGCAGTGACCGGTTACTTTCAGACCGTGGTTGTGCGCCGTCGCGACGACAGCGTGCATCTCCTCGAAGGTCATACAGAGCGTGTGGTGGTCGTTCGTGTCCGGAGCGGCGGCGTCGCCGGTGGGGTAGGTCTTCACCCACTCGACGCCGTCCTTCACGAGCTTCCGCACGGCGGCGCGGGCCTCATCGGGACCGTTCACGAGCAATACAAGGCCTTCCATGCCAATCTTGCGGAAGTCCGGGTTCCAGTCCATCAGGCCACCGACGCCGCAGATCTCGCGGCCGCTCGACGCGAGTCGCGGGCCGACGCAGACGTCGTTCTCGATCGCCTTCTTGAGCCAGACATCGATGTTGAACAGGCTGCCACCGCTGCGGGCCGCGGTGTAGCCGCATTCGAGGGCGAGCTTCGCGTTGTGGGCGGCGAGCAGCGTGACGTACTCGACCGGATATTTGATGTCGAGGTCTTCGAGTGCCGCGACGTTGAAGTAGGTGGGGTGGAAGTGCGCCTCGACGAGGCCGGGCAGAATCGTGCCTCCCTTCGCGTCGATCCGATTCGCTTCGGGGGCGGCTTTCGGCGCGCCGGCCGCCGGACCGGCGTAAGTAATCTTTCCATCGACGCAGACGACGTAGCCGTTCGGGATCGGCGCGGCGCCGGTGCCGATCACGAGTTGTCCGTTCGAGATGACCGTGGTGCCGACGGCGTTCGTCATGGGAGGGCCTCAGAGCGAATCGAAGAACGCATGCAGGTGGTTCGCAATGGTGCCGGTGTGCTGCCAGTGCAGGACGTGCCCGGCCCCCTTCAGGTGCATCCGCGTCAGGTCCGGCACGCAATCCGCGAGTCGGACGGCGTCCTCGGCGGGCAGCATACCTCCGGCGGAAACGTCGCCATGAAGGAGGAGGACCGGACAGCGAATCGACGCAATGCGTTCCCACCAGTCGATGCCGTCGAGCCATCGGCCCGCAAGGAGCGGTTCGTAAACGGCCGGATCAACCTCGCGCAGGCACGCGGCGGAGAACCGCAGCGACACCGGATCGCGGAGATCGCCGAGGCGAACCGTGGAGCCGTCGGGCTGACGGATGATCGATTCCGCAAGCTGGCGGGCAACGATCGATGTGCTGGTACCGGTTTGCCCGGCTGCGCGGCGCATCGCTTCGAAGGTCGAGTAATATGCGGATTGCCTCAGATTCGCAAGGAATTCCGGCGAGGGAGGATCTTCGATCACGACGGCGCGGACCCGCTCCGGCAGTTGCGCGGCGAGCATCGAGACGACCAGCGCGCCGAGGGAGTGGCCGTAAAGCACAGCGGGCCGATCGCCGAGCCGGGGTAGGATTTCCATCGCATCGGCGAGGTAATCCGCAACGAGGTATTGCTTGCCGCGTTCCGACTTTCCGTGCCCGCGGTGGTCGACGAGATGCACCAGCCCGCATTCCGTGAGCCACGGGAGCAGAGGTTGAAAGGTGGAACCGCGCCGGCCAACGCCGTGGAAGAACACGATCGGCTGCGCACCCGTGCCGACGGTCGCGACGTGCAACGCCGGGCCTTGTGCCGAATCGAGCCGTCGGGAGAGAAACGGCATGGCACCCTCTTGGTTCATTTCACCGGCGTGAGGTCCGCCCGCTGGCTGTCGGTCCACGCATCGACCGTGCCGATCGGAAGCCAGTATTTCGCCTCGACGACCTGGAACCCGCCCTGCGCGGCGAGACGGCCGACGGCCTCCGTGATTTCGTACTCGCCCCGCGTGGAGGCGGTCAGAGTCATGTCGAAGACTCGCTTTGGGAAAACATACCCGCCGATGTTCGCGAGTTGAGGCGCGGTCAGGTCTTCCGGCTTTTCAACGATCTCGCGCAGTGTACCATCGGGGTTGCGGAACAGAATGCCGTAGTGTTTCGGATCGTTCACGGAATGCGCGAGGATGCCCATCGGAACCGCCGCGAGTTTCGCGAGGTCCGCCCGGCCAATGAGATCGTCGCCGTTGAGCACCATGACTTTGTCCGATTGGACGTGGTTCTTGCAACTCATGAGCGCGTCGCCCGTGCCGAGCGGTTTCGTCTGGAAGACCGTAGTCCAGTTCCGCATATGGGACTGTTGTTTCAGGTAGTCTTCGATCTGTTCGGCAAGATAGTTGACGACGACGACGAGCCGATCGACTGGCGGCATGGCGCCGATGATCCAATCGAGGATCGGCCGGCCCTGCACGGGGAGCAGCGGTTTGGGTGTCTTCTCGGTATGCGGCCGGAGGCGTGTCCCTTTGCCCGCCGCGAGGATGATGCCGTCCATGCGTTGGCTCCGTGGTTCTTTTCGACTCGGTATAGCAACTCCGGATCGAATTCGGCGAAGGTCCCGTCAAACTCGTTGAACCTGCGCTTCCAGCACCTTCTGGCGACGGACCTTGCGCACCACGACCCGAACGCTGTCGCGGTTCACGACTTCGCCGCCATGCACGGCCCCTCCGGTCTGCGCCGTCACCCAGTCGCTGACATGCTTGACCGGGGCGGCCGAGTCGACGGGCGGCAGTTCGATTCCCGACAATTCCCGGAGGCGGGCCGGCGCGAGTCCTCCGCCGACAACCCAACCGGCCCCGGAACGGGATGCGTGCATCGGCAGGTGGTCGAACTCGTCTTCGATATCGCCGACGAGTTCCTCCAGGATGTCTTCGAGCGTAATCATGCCGAGGATGGTGCGGGCCCGATCGCGAACGAGGGCGATGTGCGTGCGGTCGCGGATCATCCGTTCCAGCCCGGTGGCGACGGGCAGGTCGTCGGGCAGATCCGGAATGGCGCGCATGACGGCGCGGAGGGTCGGGTCGGTCGGCGAAAGCCGCAGGAGCGCGACGATGTCCTTGAAGTTCACGTAACCGATGATCCCCTGCGCATCGCCGGGGCGCTCGGTGAGCGGGAAGCGCGTGTGCATGTCGAGATGGGCGGCGACGAGGGCGTCCGAGAGAGTCGCGTCGGCGTTCAGCATGCTGATGGCAGTGGCGGGCAGCATCGCGTCGCGGATCGGCCGGTGCGAGAGTGCCGCGGCACCGAGAATGATCTTCTCCTCCTGTGGCCCGATCAGGCGCGACGTGCGCGCGAGGGCGACACTCGCGCGCAACTCTTGCAACTCGGCCGCTTCGGTTTTCGATTCCGGTTCGTTGGGCTTCTTCAGCCGCCGTTCGCCCAACTTCATCAGGCCGGTTACGGTCTTCTCCAGCACCCAGACGACCGGCCAGACGGCGAAGACGAACCACATCATCGGGGGCGAGAGCCGCAGGCAGACGAGTTCCTTGTTGCGGATGGCGAAGACCTTCGGGATGAGTTCACCGAAGATAATGGTGACCACGGTGAGCGGCGCGACGACGAGCGCGATGGCGAGGACCTCGGCCGTGGCGGACGAGACACCGAGCGCCTCCTGCACGGCGGGGGCGATGTTCTCCTCGGCGCCGGCACCACCGACGGCGGCGGCAATCGCGCCGGCCAGCGTGATGCCGAGTTGAATGCCCGCCAGGCTGCCTTCGAGATTCTTCTTCATGTACTGGGCCGCCTTCGCCCCTTTCCGGTTCGCGTCCGCGAGCGATTGCAACCGGGCGAAGGAGATCGATGCGAGGGCGATCTCGAACGCGGCGAATACGCTGTTCAGGGCGATCATTGCGAACATGAATACGAGTTCGATGCCGAACATGTTGACTCCGTCCTCCAAAGCGTCGCCCGATCATAAACTGTTCCGATGCACGAATCCGAACCCGCATCCGATGTGCCGAAAACCGGCACGCTCGCCAATCGAACCTTCATCGGCCTGCTCGTCGCGCAGTTCCTCGCGGCCTTCAACGACCAGGCGATCCACGCCGCCGCGATGTTCTACGCCATCAATACGCAGGCGCTCACGGAACGCTCGGCCATCTCACTGATGCCGATCCTTTTCTACGCCCCGTGGGCGATCTTCTGCACCGTCGCCGGCTGGCTCGCCGACCGCTACCCGAAGCGTTCCGCACTCATCTTCTGGAAGCTCGCCGAAGTCGGGATCACGCTCGTCGCGCTCGCCGGCTTCTACCTCGGCCGCCACGGCGAACCGACGCTCGGCCCCTGGATCGTCCTCGCCACGGTCTTCCTCATGGGTACGCACTCCGCCTTTTTCGTCCCGGCCAAGTACGGGGTCATGCCCGAAATCCTGCCGCCGCACCTGCTTTCAAAGGGAAACGGTCTGCTCGAATCGCTCTCCTTCCTCGCCGTGATCCTCGGTACCGTTTCCGGCGGCGTGCTCTCGTACCTTTTCCTCGGCAACGAAGTCGTCATCGGTGTCATTCTCGTCGGCCTTGCGATCGTCGGCGCCGTCGCCAGCTTTCTCATCCAAAAGATGCCCGCCGCCAACCCTACGCGCCCCTTCCCGAAGTTTGTCTACGGCCCGATCGTCGGCAATGTGAAACAGCTCTTCGCCGACCCGGCGCTCCGACTCGCGGCCCAGGGGATCGCGTTCTTCACCTTCGTCGTCGCCTTCATGCGCGCGGCCGTGTACATGCTCGGCGAATCGCAGAACCCGCGCTGGGACGAACTCAAGACCAGCGTCGTCGTCGGCACCGTGGCGCTTGGGATCGGCCTCGGCAGCCCCGCGGCGGGTTTCCTTTCCGGCAAGCGTGTAGAACTACGCCTCGTGCTCCTCGGTGCCGTCGGCATGATCGTAGCCCTCATCGGAGCCGCCAGCTTCATCGACCGCGTCCCGACGCTCGTTTGCTGCATCGTCGCCATCGGGGCGTTCACGGGCTTTTACATCGTACCGCTCTTCACGCTGCTCCAGCACAAGGCCCCGAAGGAGAAGAAGGGCGAGATGATCGCCGCCAGCAACGCCGTGAACATCGTCGGTGCGATCTCGGCGTCGCTGCTCTTTTTCGTCGTCGTGCTCGCGGCGCAGAGCTTCGGCCTCGCGCCGGAAGTGACGGACCGTACCCCGGTCGCTAGCGGCGAGCTGACCGTGCTCGAACTCCAGCACGGTCGCCCGGTCTACTTTGAAGTGACGACGGCCGAGGGGAAGATTGTGAACGGCGGCGCGAGACCGGACCGCGAACATACCGTTGGTTTCCGCGATATCGTGAAGGATGTATTCGAAAGCAAAACGACCGATGCGATCCTCGAACTGCACAAGACGGTCTCCGTGAAACCGAACGGGCAGCAAGTCGACGTATCGAAATTCACAACCGCTGGCGTGACCCACTTCGACCTCGTTCCGGCGGGAATGACGCCCACGACCGATTACGACAATCGCGAATTGCCGAAGTACCTCTTTTTCGGCGCGGCCGCAATGACCTGCGGCATCCTCTTGCTGCTGGTCCGCCCCATCCTCCGTCTGCGGAGCAGCGTGTGACGGCCGCAGGTTCTACAATCACCCCATGGCACGCGAACAGAATCTTCAACGGGTAATCGAGTGTGGCCTCGTGGCGGTTGTCCGCTTTGCGGATCCGGGGCCGCTTGTGAACGTCCTCAAGGCCATCGCGGATGGCGGCATCACGGTCGCCGAAGTCACCTTCACGGTGCCGGACGCCCTTAGCGTCATCCGTGAGGCGAAGCGTCAACTTGGCGACCGCGTTCTGCTCGGCGCCGGCACCGTGCTGGACGCCGAGACGGCCCGCGCCGCGATCCTGGCCGGGGCGGAGTTCCTCGTCTCGCCGGCCGTGAACGTCGATGTCATCCGCATGGCCCGTCGGTACGACAAACTCGTGATGCCCGGCGCATTCACGCCGACGGAAATCCTGACCGCATGGGAAGCCGGTGCGGACATCGTGAAGGTGTTCCCGGCGGACATCCTCGGCCCGGCGTTCTTCCGGGCGATGCGCGGGCCGCTGCCGCAGGTGAAGCTGATGCCGACCGGCGGCGTGGATTTAACGACGGCGGGCGAATATCTGAAGGCCGGGGCCGTGTGTCTGGGCGTCGGCGGGCAACTCGTGGATGCGAAGCTCGTGACAACCGGGAATTTCGATGCCATCCGCGACCTGGCGAAGCAATACGTTGACGCCGTGAAGGCGGCGCGGGGTTGACGGTCGATTAAATTTGACTTGTAGGGCGGGTCGAGTCTTCGACGACCCGCCGGAACCACTCACGGCGGGTCGTCGAAGACTCGACCCGCCCTACGGTTTTTTGGAGCGCGTGGCATGTCGATGGATGCGCTGGCCGAACTGGAATCATCGGGCCTCGTGGAACTTTCGACCTTCACGGACGAGGCCGCGTTGCGGGCGTGGAACACCAAGTACTTCGGCGACAAGGGGCTGATGAAGGCGGCCCTCGCCGGCATCGGCAAGGTCCCGAAGGAGCAACGCGCCGCCTACGGTCAGGAGGCGAACCGCGTCAAGGTGGCGCTCGAGTCGGCCTACGCGACGGCGCTCGATGCCGCCAAGGAGAAGGCGCTGCTCGCCAGCCTGAACGAGGCCCCACTCGACGCCACGCTACCGGGGCGGACGCGCCCGAGAGGCCGGCTCCACCCCGCCACGCAGATCTTGCGCGACATCTATCGCATCTTCGGCGACCTCGGATTCCAGATCTACCGTTCCCGCGAAGTCGAATCCGACGATCTCAACTTCGAACAACTCAACATGCCGCCGCACCATCCCGCCCGCGACATGTGGGATACCTTCTTCACGACCACTCCCGGCACGATCCTGCGCACGCACACGTCGCCCGGTCAGATCCACGTCATGCGCGAACGCTGCCCGGAGCCGATCCGCGTCATCCTCCCAGGCATGTGCTATCGGAACGAGGCGATCAGCACGCGTAGCGAGATCCAGTTCCTGCAGGTGGAAGGCTTGGTCATAGGCGAAGGCGTGACAATGGCGGACCTGAAGGGCACGATCACGGCGTTCGCCCGCCGCATGTTCGGCCCCGATCGGCAGGTCCGCATCCGCAGCAGCTACTTCCCGTTCACGGAGCCGTCGATCGAAGTGGACATCGACTGGCCGAAGGACGACCCGAACCGCGACCGCCTGACGAAGGGCACCGGCTGGCTGGAGATTCTCGGCGCGGGAATGGTCCACCCGACGGTACTACGCAACGGCGGTTACGACCCGGACAAAGTCACCGGTTTCGCATTCGGCATGGGACCGCAGCGGATGCTGATGCTCAAGCACGCGATCGATGACATCCGCCTCTTCTGGCAGAACGATCGCCGGTTCTTGGAACAGTTCTGAGTTACCGCTTCGTCTTCGGATCGTCGTACTTCGCCGGCGGGAGGCTCTGGCCACGGTCGCGCAGTTCGTTCGCGGCGTCCAGCAACTCGTCGGTGCGCACAGGTTGCGATGGCTGCAACTCCAGCGCGATGCGGCGGACGTCCTCGATGTGGAACGGCCAGATCGCCTCGAAGAAGAAATCGAGGCCCGGATATTCGTACCACTTCGGCCGGATGCGGACGCGTTGGACGAGCGGTTCGTACCCTTGGGCGACGGCGCGGAACTCGTAGACGCCGGTGTAGTCCCAGCGGATATCTGCCGGGCTGGGACCGACCGGCTGGTTGTTGACCGAGACGAGCGCCCCCGGTACGTTCGCCTGCACGACGAACCGCCGTTCGACGCAGCCGGTCCCGGCAGCGAAAATCAGGGCGATACCGACGATCGTGTTACGAAGCCGAACCACGCGGGCGCTCCGGTGCGAAGTCGGCGTGCGATAGCCGGACGCGGGAACGGGGTCAAGGTCGGCTGGATCGCCGATTTTCCGGCCGGTCCGCTTGCCCGATCCGCCTTGGCGCAGATATACTAGAATTGCTTGCAAGCACCCACCGTGCGCCCGGCCCGAACACTCCGGCCCGGCGGCACCCCTGTTCTGGCGGGGTTACCTTCAACCTCCACCATGTTTCGCGACCACCCCACCGACGTGGAGGCTCCCATGTTGTACGGTATCTTCAATCAGATCGGCCCTCAGGAAATCCTGCTGCTCGTGCTGCTCGGCGTGTTGCTCTTCGGCCGGAAACTGCCGGAAATCGGCCGTTCGGTCGGCAAGTCGATCGTCGAATTCAAGAAGGGGATGAAGGGGATTGAAGAGGAAGTGAACACCGATTCGCCGAGCCGACCCGCCATCGAGCCGGAATCGGTCAAGCCGCCCCAGCGAATCACCCAACCGAGTGCCCCACGTTTCGATGACGCCGACCTTCCGCCCCGCGTTTGATCGAACTTCAAAACTTTCACGACGACCCCGGCTGGCCCGGGGTCGCTCCATTTCCAGTTGGGCTTGCGGGGAACGCCCGGATTCGTTCCAATCCCGACGGGACCGACCCCGCCCGCACGGAAGCGGACCGTACCGATGTTGGCCTTCTTGCCCGCTCCCCCGCCGCCCGACGATGCCGGCGTCCGACTGGACGTTCGCATTGGAAACGGCCCCGCGCGCGGTTACACGATCGGCGATGGCGAGTTCCTCGTCGGCACCGCGATCGGCTGCGACCTCCGCCTCGCCGATCGGCAGTTCCCGCCCGTCGTCTGCCAGTTCTCCCGTTCCGACGACGGTCTGCGCGTTCGCAAGCTCTCGCCGACCGTGCCCGTCTACCTGAATGATCAACCGCTCGGCGGCTCCGCGCCCGTGCCCGTGCAGGATGGCGACGTCGTCCGCGCCGGCCCTGCCGAAATCCGCGTGATTTTCGCCGAATCGCAACCACAACTGCCAAGACTGGTGACGTTTGCCGAGGACGAGCCGGAAGAGAAGACGACATCGACCGATAACTTGGCGGATCAACGGGCTGAATTGGAACGACAGGCCCGCGAACTGGATGAAGAGCGGGCGATCTGGTATCGCCGCAAGATGGAGATGGAGGCCGAGCTGCGCGGCGTGCCGGAAGCGGCCGAGTTGTTGCGGCGCGAGGCGGCCGTCTCGGCTCGGGAACGCGAACTCGCCCACGAATACGATCGCCGGTTCGGCGCGCTCGAGGACGAGATCGCGCGACGGCGAACCGAACTGGAGAACGAGCTGGAGGCCCGGCGGGAGCGGGCGGATCGCGAGTTTCAGGACCGGATCGCCGGTCTTGAGGAAACGATCGCGCGTCAGCGGTTGCAATTCGAGGCCGACGTGCGCGAGGCCGAGCCGCGGCTGGCCGCATTGCGGTTGGAACGGGAGCGGATCGAGGCGGCACGCGCCGAGTTGGCCGAACGCGAAGGTACGCTGGCGGCCTTGCGGGACGAGGCCAAGCGCGACCGCGAAGCTCTGGAGGACGAGCGCAAATGGCAATTCGCTCGACTGAAAGAGCTGGATGCGGCACTGTTGGAACGCCATGCGGAGGTGACCCGCCGCGAAGCGCAGCATCGCGCCGAGCGGGAAGCCCTCACCGCCGAGCGGGATCAACACAAAGAGGATCTGCTCCGCTTCGACCGGCAGCGGGCCGAATTCGAGCGGCGCGTGGCTGCCATCGACGGACGCACGGCGGAAGTCAACGAACGGCACGACCTGCTCGAACGCACGAGCCGTGAATGGGAAGAGACGCTGCGGCTCGCCGAAGCGGAACAGGCTCGCCTGAACTTGGAGGCGGAGCGCATCGACGCCCGACGTTCCGAGATCGATCGTCGCGACGCCGAACTGGCCGAGCGCGGCGCCTTGCTGGAATCGCAGGCCGCATCGCTGGCGATGTTGCGGGCGACTCTGGCCCGACGCCAGGACGAAATCGAATCCGAGGGCGAACGTCTCGCGGCTGACCGGGCGAAATTCGAAGCGGCGCGGCGTGAGCTGGACGACCGCCTGCGCGAAGCCGAGCGCGTGCGAGCGGAACTCGGGCAAGTCCGCGACGAGGGCGCGGACGAGTTGCGAACCGCGGCGGAGCGGAGTGCACTGCTTGCAAACAGGCTCGACGAGTTGCACGAAACCGAAGAACGCGTGCGGCGTCGCGAACTGGAACTGGACGAACGCAGTGCCGAATTCGCCGAGCAAGTCGCGCTCTTGAAATCGCGACTGGCACAGGCGGCGGAACTGCAGGAGCGACTGGAACGCGACCGCGAGGCCGTACGGGAGCGCGAAGCCCTGTTGGGCGACGGCGATTCCGCGCGGCTGGAATTTCAGGAACAATTGCGCCGGCGATCCGAGGAGCTGGCAAGACGGTCCGGCGAGCTGGATGAACTGCGGGCGAAACTCGCCGAGGAACTCGCCGTCGCCGCCCGGCTCCGGGAAAACCTCGAAACCGAGCGAAATCGCAACGACGAACGCGAGCGAAGGGAACAACGGGATCTCGACACGCGCGCCAAGGAATTGGAGGAGCGGAGCGCCACCCTCGCGGAGCGGGAATCGACGCTCGAGCGGCAAGTGGCCCGATTGCGGGAGGCCGGCGAAGCCGTTGCGACCGAGCGCGCGGCGCTGGCCGCGGCGCGCGAGCAGTTCGAGTCCGATCGTACGCATGCCATTCAAGCGCACCTCGTCGATCGCCGGGAATCGGACGAACTGCATGCCCGCATCGCGGCCCAGTTCGCCGAACTGCGGGCGCAGGCACCGGACCTCGAACGGGGCGCGGCGGAATCCTTGGATCGACTGGCAGCGGCGCGCGAAGTCCTTCGCGGGCATCTCGCGGAATTGCACGCCTTCGCGAAGCAATCCCGCGAGGAACTCGACGCGGAGCGCAGTCGGGCGCGGGTCGAGGCCGAGCAGGTGCGCCAACACGCCCAGGAACTGGAATCGGCCCGATCGGAGCATCGGCTTGCCGTCGCCGGCTTCCGCCAGCAACTGCTCGACTGGCAATCGAAAATCGCGGAGCTGCGCGGCCAGTTCGATTCCGCCCGCGACCGGATCGAACGCAAAGGTACCGACGTGGACGAAGCGGTGCAGGAAATCGAGGCGATCCGGGCGGACCTTGAGCGCCGATCGCGCGAAGTCGAAACGGAGCGGCGACTGGCGGTCGAGAAACGCACCGAGATGGAACGGCACCTCGCGGACATGCGCGAGTGGTATCGCCGAAAGCTGCGGGAGCTGGCGGCCGGTCGCGCCGTCGACGACTCCGACATGCCGGATTGGCGATCGGAAACGACGGATGTGGTCGCGGAGGACGCCGGTGAACCGGAGCCGGGCGACCGCCAATTGGGCGAGTTGCTGGTCGCACGCGGCCTCGTCGACGCGAACACGCTCGACGCGCTGACCGAGGAAGCCCGCCGCCAACGCAAATCGTTGCGGCAGACCCTGCTTGCCAGCGGAGCGCTGACGGTTTTTCAACTCGCCCTGATCGAAGCGGGAAGCCTCGACGGGTTGATGCTCGACCGGCTGCGGGTCATCGACCGGCTCCGGGTCACCTCGCGCGAGACGACCTATCGGGTTTTCGATCCGGCGCGGCCCGGCGGCCCGACGCGCGGCCTGTACATCCTTTGCCACCTCGGCGACGCCGAAATGCAAGACGGCGTCCACCCGGACGAATTTCGACAGCGCTTTGCGACGATGGCGGAGGCGAGCCATCCCAATCTGGTCAACACGCTCGAGGTGCTGGAAATCCAAGGCCGGCCGGCCGCCTTGCAGGAATGGGTGCCCGGACTGGTCTCGGGCGATTGGCCTCCGATCGTGGCCAATCCGGGTTTGTGGGTCCGATTGCTGGCGGACGCGACGAAGGGGATCCTCCACGCGCATCGTGCGGGATTCGTTCACGGCCGGTTGACCGCGGATTCCTTCGTGCTCTCGACGGATGGCACGTTGAAGGTCCAGGGGTTCGGCGAGCCATACTGGCTGGCCGGCGCGCCGCATGCCGTGGAGCCAACACCGGCCGGCGATCTCCGCGCGCTGGGCCGAACCGCGTTCGGCTGGTCGCAACTGGCCGCCCGGCGGCGCGGCGCGCGGTCCAAACCGTTCCCCGCCGAACTCACCACGGTCATCCGACGCCTGGAGATCGGCGCGGAACCTTCGATGGGCGACGTCGTCGCAATCGATCGGCCCTATGCCGATGCGGCGGAACTGGCACGCGACCTGTCCCAACTGATCGAGCAGTTCCCCTGCCCCGCCGACGCCTGGGAGAAACTGGTGCGATTCGCCGCCGAAAACGCGCCGGACCGCCCCGCGTCCCGCGCCGCCTGATCGATCAATAATTCACATTCAAATGCGCCATCGCCTCCATGGCGTACGGTCGCGGACCGGTCATCGGCGTATTCGCCCCGATATTCAGGAACGACCGCGAACCGATCGCGAACGTCGCCCCGCCCGTGAAGCCGACCACATCCGCCTGGCCGATCGGCAGTTTGTATAGCCCGCGATTGTTCAACGGCGTATTGACGTGAAGTTCGACGAGCGGCGTGATGGATCGCACCCAGCGAGCGTCCGGGTTCCAGTATAACTGGTAACCGAATTGGAGGCTGTTGAACAGAAACGTCGTATCGCGGTCGTCAGTGGGAACCGCGATCGACGAGAAGAACTGCGTGTAGCCGCGGCCGAAGATCCGAATGCCGCCGACGAACGGCTGGATCACCGTCGGGTGGATTTCGGGTTGTAGCGCGGAGAACGCGGCAGAACCTCCGGTGGGCACGGTGAGCACGAGGCCGGTCGAGAGCACGTCGCCGCCCATGAACGAGCCGTCGTTCGCGACTTCCAGCGGTTCGTTGATCCAGGCGAACTTCAGGATCATGCTGAGGTCGCCGACGGAGGAACGAGAAAGGTCGTTCGGTCCGGTGAGTTGCAGGAGCGGCATGCGCAGGCCGATGGAGGCGTCGCCGTCGAGAAAGGTCTTTTCGATGCCGAACGTCTGGCGGTGGACATTCAATACGGACAAACCGGGGACGCGGAGCGTCGGGTTCACATCGTTGAAGAAGTTGTAAGTGACGTAGACGCGGTCGGTCGGGCGCGGGCTTTCGTTCTCACCGATCTTGTACCCGCCGCGCAGTGTGTTGACGGGTAGTCCGCCGGAATGGCTCTGGGGGTCCTGACCGGTGACCAGGATGTCGGTGGCGGACGTCGAACCGCTGGTCAAACGTGTATTGACGGCGGTCTCCCGCTGGCCGAGTTTCTCGCGGAATCCGGGCGGGAGCGGCACATCGGGAAGCGGGACGATCGGATTGCTGGTGACCACGGCGAAACCGGTGACGTCGCGGTTGAAGCTGGTGCCGGCGGGGAGACGGGCGGATTGGCCCGGCGCGATCGTGAGGCGCTGGCCGCCCGGCAGCGTGGCGACGGTGAACGGCGAGAAGCCGAAGAGACCGCCGAAATCGCCATACATGGTCGGCAGTTCGATACCGCGCGCGGCCGTGCCCGAGGACGCCAGCCCGAGATTGAAACCGCTGCCGGTCGTCGCGGGGGTGCGGACGCCGGGGCGCGGCGTGGCCGGCTGCGTGATACGCGGCGGTGGCGACGCCGGAGTCGTAGGAGTGCCTTGGGCCGGGCGCGGCTGGGGTGTGGCGGGGGCCTGCGTCTGGAGGATTTCCGAACCCGGATCGATCGGTGCCGATTCCTGAGCCGTCGCCGGCAGGCCCCACGCCGACGCGGTCAACAGCGCGCAGGTCCACTTCGACAGGGTCCGCGACATGGTCAGCTCCTTCCGGGATCGTCGTATCGGTGAATATCGGTCGATCCGGCAAAGCCGGTTGAATCGGAAAGCCGAGAAGCTTACGAATTTCAAGCGGATTTCGAACTGATCGGAGAGCAAGCGAAGCCGGGCCGGAGCCTGTAGAATGCTTGCCGTGGCCCCGTCGATCTGGGATGCTGTTCTCATGGCCAATCACTCGTCCCGCGACTCGTTGGACGGCGACCTCACCGGCGATACCGGAACGCTGCCGCAACAATCCGCTCCGCCGGTCGCTCCCACGGGGCCATCATCGCCGGCCAGCTTCGAAAATCCCGTTTCCGTCCTTGATGTGGAATTGCACGCCCCGACGGCGCCGCCGCCGAATCTCGATTCCGTACCCGCCGAAGCGGCGACTGCGAGCTTTCCGGCCGATGTCTCGCAACCGTTCGTCGATGGCCCCACGGGCACGATCGTTGGCACAGGGAACGTCACCGGTCCAACTTCGTTCCGCCTGCCGGGCATGCCGTCGCCGACCGCGACACCCGTGGGCGGCCGCTACGAAGTGCTGGACGAACTGGCGAAGGGCGGCATGGGACAGGTGTCGATCGCGCTGGATCGCGAATTGGATCGCCAGGTGGCGCTCAAGGAAATCCAGCCACGCTACGCTTACGACCGCGGGGTCGCCGCCCGTTTCCTCCTCGAAGCGCGGGTCACCGGGAAGCTCGAACACCCCGGGATCGTACCGGTCTACGGTCTGAACCTGCATGCCGACGGCCGACCGTACTATGCCATGCGGTTCATTTCCGGCCAGAGCCTTCAAGACGCCGTCAAGTCGTTCCACGCCGCCGACAAGCCCGACCGCGACCCGCGCGAGCGGGCGCTGGCGCTGCGGCAACTCCTCAAGCGGTTCGTGGACGTTTGCAACACGATCGCCTTCGCCCACAGTCGCGGTATCCTGCACCGGGATTTGAAACCCGCGAACGTCATGCTGGGCGCCTACGGCGAGACTCTCGTCGTGGACTGGGGCCTGGCGAAGGACACGAAAGCCAAACGAGTGGAGACCACCTCTGTCGTTCCTGCACTGGCACTCGAGCGCACCGTCTCGAGTTCGGGCGTGACGCAGTCACGCTCGATGATGCGCACGCACGCCGTTTCGGAACCGATGGTCTCGACCCCCGACAACGATGCGACCCGCACCGGCGTGCAGGTGGCTCCTCCCTCCACCCACGGCACGCCGGCCGTCTCGTACGACAGCGAACTCACGGAAGTCGGCAAGGCGATGGGTACGCCGGCCTTCATGGCACCCGAACAAGCCGATGGCCGCTGGGACGATGTCGGCCCCGCCGCCGACATCTACAGCCTCGGTGCCACCCTCTACGCCATCCTTGCCGGTAAGGCCCCCTTCCGCGGCGATTCCCACGAGATTCTGGATCGCGTGCGGCGCGGCGAACCGACGCCAATCCACGAACACAAACCCAACGTCCCCGCCGCGCTCGTCGCGATCTGCCGCAAGGCCATGGCGCTGCGAGCCGCCGACCGCTACCCGACCGCGCTCGATCTCGCACAGGACGTCGAACGCTGGATGGCGGACGAACCGATCGATATCTACCGGGAACCCTGGGGGATTCGTGCCGCTCGCTGGGCACGCCGCCATCGGAACCTCGTTTTCGGTTCCACCGCCGCGCTGATGACCGCCCTCGTCGCCCTCACGATCGGCATTCTGCAAGTCGACGCCGAGCGCCAGCGTACCAACACCGCCAAGAAACAGAAGGACGAGGCCTACGACCTCCTGCAGGAGGAGGAAGCCAAGGTTCGCGACTCGTATCGCAAACTCCAGGAAGAGGAGCGAAAAGTGCGCGCCGCGCGGACCGTGGCGGAGCGCAGCCGCGAGGATGCCCGCATCGCCTTGCTCGCGCTGACCGACGATGCGATCGGCGAAATCCTGACGAGCCAGCACGCGGCCACCGGGAAGCAGAAGCAGTTTCTCGAAAGCGTGGTCGGAATGTATCACCGCTTCATCCAGGAGGCGTCCTCGACCGAGGACTCGCAATATTTCGTGGCGGGGGCCTATTTCCGGGTCGGGCGGCTTCAATTCAAGCTGGGCAACCACGCCGAGGCGGAAGCGGCATACGGGCACGCCCTCGATCTCTCGCGCGGGGAATCCTCCGCGGCGTGGCGGCAACTCCGGGGCGAGATCCGGCTTTATACCGGCATCCAACGCATGTCGCGCGGCGTCCTGCCGGAGGCAGAGGATCACTTTCGCGCGGCGCGGCAACTATTCTTCGAGTTGATCGACGAGGAATTGAAGGCAAACCGGACGCCCAAGCCGGAGAGCTGGCACCGCCTCGGTCAGGCGGAAGATCGTCTCGGCCTCGTGCTCTACCTTCGGGGCAATGCCGCCGAGGCCGAAGACTGGTTCCGCAACTCGCTTGCAAATCGCCGCACACTTCTCGAACTCGTGCCGACCGAACCGGAATATGAGTTTCGCGTCGCGCAGAGTCTCCGCCAGATCGCCATGGTCTGCCTCTCGGATGGTCGCCGGCTGGAAGCACTTGAAAACGCCAATCAGGCGCGCGAGATCATGGCCCGACTGTTGCGGAACGATCCCACGTCGGCCGTCTTTCTCGTCCAACTCGCGGACATCGACAACCTGCTGGCTAGCGCCGCGGACACGCGGCCGACGGCGGGCGGCGTCGCCGTTGCGCAGCGGCCGGTCGTCCGGCGGATCAAAGACAAAGCACCCACCCCGATCGCCAAGCTTGCCGCGCGCAGCGCGGCGGCGCGCCATGCCGACGACGCCGTCCGCAACTGGTCGCAACTCGTGAACCTTTACCCGGCCGACGTGGGCTATCGCCAGCAACTCGCCACGGCGCACTTGAATCTGGCGGTCGCCGAGCAGGCCGCCGGGCGCTTCAAGGCTTCCACCGATGCGCTCGGTTCGCTCGCGATCGTGCTGGACGATTTCGAGCGCCGCTTTGGCACGAACACCTTCACGACGCAACTACGCGGACGGGCCGCGCACGCCGCCGCGATCAACCACCGCGAACAGGACGATCTCCCCGCCGCCGAACGCCACGCCCGCGAGGCGATCGCGTTCGCCCAGAAACTCGTGACCGAACGACCCAACAACCCGCGCCATCGCAATGATCTCGGCTACTTCCGGGTCGAACTCGCGACGATCCTGCTCCTGCGCGGCGAAAAGGTGCCGGCCGAAATGGAACTCGGAGAGGCCTGGACGCAGATCGAAACAGCCGCGAAGGCACCGGGGGTCAGCCCGTCCGACGCGAACCTCTGGACCGCGGTGCGCGCCTATACCCGCACCTACGCCGACCTGCTTTCGGAATTGCACAGCTATGATCAGGTTGATGTCGTCGCGAAGCGGATCGCGGCGATCGGCCTGTGGCCGGACGCGATCCGCTATGAAACCGCCTGCCTGCATGGCCGCGCCGCCATCCTCGCCACACGGGACGAGGACATCGGGCTGGATGAACAAAAACGGCTCTCGCTCGAACTCGCCGAAACGGCGCTCGATCGATTGGCCGAATTGGAGCGCGGATTCGGTTGGTTGAGCGCGATTCAGGCCGACCCGGATCTGCTCGCCGTGCGCGGCCTCCCGGACTTTACCGGCGTCGTCCGCGAATTCCGCGAACCGGCGCCGACACCGCGATCGAAAAAAAGTCAATGAATGACGAACCAATTAGCGGTCGAGGGTTTTGGCGGTCTCTCGCCATTTTGCCGCCATTTCTGTGTTGCCCATCCGTTCGCAAACCTCCGCCAACTCGCGCCGCAATGCGGCGTCCCAAGGCCGTTTGTCGGATTCCTTCGTCAGCGATGTGATGAGATCGAGATCCATCCGCAGTTTTTCCGCCCGTTCGGCTGTTTTTTCCGCGTCGGACTTGCGTCCGGCGGCCGTGTAAGCTTGGGATAACAGTAAAACGAGCGGATACGCTTGAGGTGTCTGATCGACTGCGGTTTCCAGCGCCTTCACGGCCGATTCCGCGCGGCCATCGTCAAGTTCGAGTTGCGCAAAAAGCGACAGGTGCGGCGGGGAATTGGGGAACGTTCGAAGCGCAGCCTCCACGTGGGCGCGGGCTTCGGCGAGTTTGCCACTGCCACGCAACGCTTCGCCCCGAAGGGCCGACCATTCCACGTCGACGGGGATACCCCGTTTCCTAACGAGTTCGCAAACCGCCAACATCTCATCGTAGCGACGACCGCTCCCGAGCACCGTGGCCCAAGCTCGGTATGTCGCATCCCGCAGATCGTCGTCGAGCCGTCGCGATAGCGCCAGCTCATAGGCCGCCGCAGCCGGCTCGTATCGACCCATGTCGGCTTGGATGTCTCCGAGAAGTCGGGCCGGTTTCCCTTCGGTCGGATCAAGATCCAACAAACGCTCAAGCAAAAGAATGGCCGTATTCATCTGGCCGACGTTGTATGCGATTTGCGCAGCTCCGCGGTAGGCTTCGACATGATCTGGCCGCAGTTGCATTGCCAACGCAAAAGCTTCAGCCGCCTCACGAGGACGGTTCAAACTCATCAGGCACCTGGCCACCAACACGGCGGCTTCCGATCGGTCGCCCGTTTCGGGGAAACGCGAAAGTCGTTCGAGTGCCTTGCCCGGATCGCCACGCTGGTACAAGACCTCGGCCTGAATCAGAATTGCGAGATCGTATCGACCCGCCGACTCAAGTCGTTCCGCTTGCCAATGTGCAGCATCCCAATTCTTTTGAGCGATTGCGGCAATCGCGGAATTGTAACGATAGACGGGCCGGGTGATTGCGTAACGCCATACGGCAAGCGACCCCACGACGACAACCAACAGCCCCGTTCGGAGCCAGAGGTACCGAGTGTCACGAGAGATCGATGCAGGTGGAGTTGGGTCCATGCTCCATCGTTCTATCAGAAATTAATAATCACTTCGCTTCCGACTTGAACAAGCCTTTCCACTGATCCTTTTCCTTATCGCGCTCCGCGTACGGAACGCCCTTCTCCATCCACTCGGGCATTGGAGCCCCCTTGAGGTGATGGTCGAAGAACTGTTGCATGCGCAGCGTGTAATCGCGTTGCGTCGCTTTCTTCGTCAGTCCGTGGCGTTCGCCGTTGTAGTTGAACAGGTAGCATTCCTTGCCGAGCCGGCGCAGGGCGAGGTAATACTCGATGCCTTGATACCACGGCACGGCGTCATCCTGATCATTGTGCAGCATCATCAGCGGAGTCTGGACGCGATCGGCCATGAAGATCGGCGAGTTCTCGATGAACTTCATCGGCGCATCCCAGAGTGTTTTTCCGATCCGGCTCTGAGTCCGTTCGTACTGGAACTGTCTTGGTAGACCGGTGCCCCAGCGGATGCCACCGTAGGCGCTCACCATGTTCGTCACGGGCGCCCCGCTTGCGGCCGCCTTGAAGCGATTCGTCTGCGTCACCAAGTACGCAATTTGATAGCCACCCCACGAGTGCCCCTGGATGCCGATCGCCGCCTCGTTCACATAGCCCTTGTCTACCACGGCCTGGATCGCCGGCAGCACGCACTTCAGCGCGCTCTGCCCCGGCGAACCCACCGTATACGCGATATCCGGTTTGAACACGAGATAACCGTTGCTCGCGTAGTACGTCGGATTGATGCTCGTCCCCGCCGACGGCAATTGGAAGCGATGCAACTCGTCCGACAGCCGCTCGTAGATGTAAACGATCATCGGGTACTTCTTCTGCGGGTCGAAGTCTTCCGGTTTGATGAGCACGCCGGAGAGATCCACGCCGTCGGCGCTCTTGTAGTTCACCAACTCGGCCTTGCCCCAGTTGAACTCCCGCTTGCGCGGATTGATGTCCGTGACGCGGCGCACCTCGCGGAACGACGGATCGGCTACGTGGAAATCCGGTACGTCGTTGAACGAACTCACGGTGAACAGTAGCGTGTCGCCCTTGCGCGCCTTGATGAGCCGACCATAAGCACGGCCTCCCATCACGAGCAGCCTCGGCTTCGAACCCGGCTCCAGTCGGAAATAGCCCGTATCGAAGGTCGCCAGATTGGTCGCCTGCAGCATGTACGACTTCGACAGATCCAGTCCATACGTCGGCTCGTCGTCCGGATTCGGGAACGAGACGAGATTGAAGCGGATCTTCTGCTCGCGGCCGATCTTCGTCAGGTTCTCGGCCCCCGATCCATCCGCCGCGAGTTTCCAGATGTCGTACCGGTCCGATACGAGCAGATGTTTTTCGTCGTTGGCCCAGCCGACGATGCCGTGCGGGGCCGCTTTCATCGGCTGGTCGAAGTCCTCGTCGAAGAATTTCACGGGCAACTTAGCCGTGAGGTTGACTTTCTTCCCTTCGGGAACCGAAAGCGAGTGCCAGTCCTTGCCATCGAAGTGGACGCGATAGCGGCCCTTCGGCGAGGACGAGGGGATACCTTCCTGTGCGACGAGGACGGGCTTCGATTCCCCCGTTCGAATGTTGAGGATCGAGTAGTCCGCCAACGACGCACCAAAACCGGTCAGGTGGCGGTACGGCTTGTCGTTGCTTGCGAGGGTCCAGTCGCCGAAGCCGGGCACAGCGACGCTCAGGCTCTCGTCGCCGAGCTGGCGGAACTGTTTCGTGTCGAGAAAGTAGACCGCCGAACTGGTGCGGTTCCGCTCGGCTTCGCCGCGCGGCGACTTCTGCATCGGCTGGATCAGTTCGTCCTTCCAGTGCCAGAGGTCGAGGTCGACACGGTCGGCCGGCGCGGCGGGCGAGAACGGCGTGCGCGGTTCGGGAATCTTCATCGTGCCGAGCGCGAGTTTCAATCCATCTTCGCTGAAGCGGAGGCCGGCGCGTTCGGCGAGCATCATGCCCGCCGGCATGCCCGCGATCGTGCCGTTCAGGATTTCCGCCGCCGGCGACTTCGAGTTGCGGTCCCAAAGGTAGACTCGCGGTTTCACAACCGGTTTCGGTTCGTTCGGCTTCGTTTCCGCAGCCGGCTCTTCGTGAAAGAAGGCGAGGCGCTCTTGCTTGCGGTCCCACGTGTCACGGGAGTACTTGCCCTTGCCCGATCGGATTGTGGTCAGCGACTTGGTTCCCGGTACGACGGCAAAGAGGCCGTTGTCCGCCTCGGTCTTCGAGACTTTGTGAAGCAGCAGGAGTTTGCCGTCGCGAGTCGCTTCGTAGCTTTGCACGTCCGCAAATGTCGTCTCCGTGCCGTCGGCGAGGTTGCGCACGACGAGGTCGCTGCCAACGGGCGGGGCGGGGGTTTGCGGGGCGGCCGATTCGGCAGGTGGCAGCGTCGCGGGTCGCCCACCGGGGCGACCGCCTCCCGGAATGCCACCGGGCCGACGAACGCCCCCGGTCGGCGAACCTGTTCCGGGAGTTGCGGGTTGAGCCGCCGGCGTTGCGCCGGGTTGCGTGAATGCCGCTCCGCCGAGCACTGCCCCAGCCGCGCCGGTGTCGGTCTTCTTCGGTTCCCGATGCATCAACAGGAAATTCGTCTTTTCGACGACGGCGAACGACTTCAGCTTACCGATCCGCTCG
Source organism: Gemmataceae bacterium (assembly GCA_022842245.1). GTDB lineage: Bacteria > Planctomycetota > Planctomycetia > Gemmatales > Gemmataceae > Limnoglobus. The sequence goes on along the minus strand of JALHPZ010000007.1, from coordinate 18,101 downwards.
ACGATCTTGCCGTTCGCGAGGTCCACGATAGCGAGTTCCGTGCCGACCGTCGCCTTCGCGGCCTTGGCCTTCTCCAGCTCCGCCTTGGTCGGCACCAGCGGCAGCGCCAGCCGTTGGCCGCCCGGCAGGAAGCGCGCCCCACCCGCCAGCACCGTCATCCCCTCGCCGGCGCGACCCATGGCGAACTTGTATTCCGCAGGGCCGGTCAGACTCCTCACGATCGTCGCGCCGTCGCCTTCCGCCGGCATCAGGTTATACACGAGCCATTGACCGTTGGGCGACAGTTCGACCTGCGATGCGGAATTCCAGATGTCGTAGTCCGAATGTTTCAAAGGCCGCTTGGGCGGAGTCTGCGAAAGTGAAATCGAGGCGACGGCGAAGACCAGACCGAGCGCGAGGGAACGCATGGCGGGGGTTGCTCCAAAGGGTGCCACCGTCGATGGTATTGCGAAACGGGTGCGCCCGCACGGGAGATGCCGAAAAAAATGATCGCGGGATTGAGCGAAGGGAATCCGGTCCGGTTCGACGTACCGATCGTAACGGATTTACCAGTTCGATTCCATCATATTCACGATCTGCCGGGCCAACTGATTCGCAATCGACTGGTTCGCCGTGGCGTTCGTTTCGCCGAGTTCCGGCACGACGCGGCCTACGGCGACTACCTGTGCCGGGATCGCCTTCTCCTGCACGGCCACGGGTTCCGGCGGCGGCAGGCTCGGATCAAACGGCAGGACCGCGTCCGGCTGTGCGGCCGGACGACGATTCGAGAGTACGCGGCCATCGCGCAGGTCCCGCCACACCAGATTCACCGTCGCCGTGAGTTCCGCTTCCCGCGTCAGGTTCTGCTGGTTCTGGTTCACCACGCCCTTGCGCAGGGCCACAAGCGTGCCGAGTAATTCCGTGTCGGCTCGCTCGCGGTCCGACACCACTTTCATCCGCGTCCGTTGTTCAATCTCTCGAACCACCGCGCGGGTGATGTCCACTTCCAACTCACGGTTCGCAGTCGTCTGAAAAGCGACGTTTTTGAACACCGGTACGTAGACCGTGCGGATGGTCTCGTCGTGCAGGGGCTTGGTCGAATAGCCGAAGAGCGTAAAGTCCCGCCCCGACTGGCAACCGGCCGACAGCGCGAGAACCAACCCGAAGATCGCGACTCGATTCATCATGGACGCTGCGCTCCGGGAATGGCCGTGACGCTCGCCGGCAACGCGCCGGGCGTGCCTGTGATGGCCGGCGCGCCACCGAGCACCGATTCGATTCCCTGAATCGCCGCCGTCACCGGCCCGACGGTCTTCGGCTTCCCGGCGTCGGCCTCCGCCTGCGCCCGGATCGCTTCCATCCGCTGCGTCGCCAAATCCGAATACTTCGTCCCCGGATATCGCCGACGCACGATCTCGTAGCAGAAGTACGCGCTGCCGGGGTGCTTCGTCTGTTCGTGATACTCGGCCGTCTTGAAGTCCTTCTCCGCCTGCTGGGCACGGATGGCGAGTTTCTGCCGCGTCAGGAAATCCCGTTTCTCCGTATCCGAGAACTCCGGCATGCTCGCCTCGGCGTGATTCACGAGTTGCAGCGCCTCGGAGGCCTTCTGACCGTCGTACACCGCGCCGCCCGTACTGTTGTTCTTGCTGATGATCGCCAGTTCCGTTGCTTTCGGCCGCAGCGCGCTGTCCTTGTGGAATTCGATGAGCGTGCTGAAGTAGTGGTCCGCCTCGACGAAGTTGCCGCGGTAGAAGTTCACGAACCCGCACCAGAAGAGCGCCTTGTCCGCCGTCGGGCCAGTGATGTCGTTCAGGTGCACGTTTTCGAGCGTCTGGAGCGCCCGGCCTTCGCGGTCCATTGTCGGTTTCGTCTTGTCGAACTTCAACAACCGCTTCGAGCGGTGCAGGAAGATGTTTTCGCCGTCCTGCTCCGCCTGGATTTCCGCCCGCGTGTCGTCCAGCCAGTAGTCGGCGATCTTGAACATCTCGTTGCACGCCCGCTCCCGGTACGCGCCGGTCGGATGTTCCATGAGCATCTTGTGATACGTGTCCACCGCGTCGGGATATTTGCCCTGCTGCCGGAAGCATTCGGCTTCGAGGAACCGCGCTTTCTCGGAGAGAAGCGCGGGGTTGAGTTGGTTGTCCGCCAGTTCCCGGAAGGTCCCGCGCACCTTCGCGTATTCGCCGGCCTCGTATTGTTTCTCGGCCGCGGCCATCCGTTCGTTGGCTTGCGGATCGTCGTAGGACTTCGAGACGAGGCCGCGCGTCGATTCTTGCGCCTTTTGCTTCAAACTTTTCACGGTCGTGCAGCCGGACCCGAGCGCAGCCGCGCAGGCGACGAACGGCAGGAAACGAGCGATCGAACTCTTCACGCCTGGTCTCCCGTTCCTTCGGGTTCATCCGGCTCCGTCCAGGTACGCCAGCATTTTCGGCCGTCGTCCCAGGATCGAACTCACCTTGTGCCCGAGGAGTTGCCGCACTTCCGTCCGCACGGCGGCGGGCAGTTCCCGCCGGCCCGCGGACAGGTTCCGCAGCGCCGACCGCCCCTCGACGCTCAGCCCGCGCCGATCGGCGAACGACCCCGCGCAGGCCGCGCAGACGATGCCGCCCGCGGCGACGCTGAACGACACGCGGACCTCCGCCGGCACGGCCGAACCGCACCCGGCGCACTCCTCGAACCGCGGGCTATAACCAAGCTCCCCCAGCCACACAAGCTCAAATGCGCTCGCCAATGCCGCACGGTCTCCGGCCGGGTCCGCGAGCGACCGCAGGGCGTCCAATGTCGCGTCGAACAGGTTCGGATGAGGGTCGTAGTCGAACGTGCCGTCGGCGAGGAGCTCCGCGAAGTAATAGCCGCAGTACAGCGCCCGCAAGTCGCTGCGCAGGTGGGGGAACCGCTCGCGCAGCGTCGCCTCCGTCAGCAGGTCCAGCCCGCCGTGCGCCTTGCGAAGGAACATCACCTCGACGACGGAAAGCAGGTCGAACGCGACCTCGAACGAGGACTTCAAACGCCGCCCGCCCTTCGCCAGTGCCCGGATCTTGCCGAACTCGCGCGTCCAGAGCGTGGCGATCCGGCTGGTCTCGCTCCAGTCGGTGCCGCGAATCACCAAAGCCAAAGCGCGTTCGGCGGGCATGCGTTCTCCGTTTTGCATTTTTCATTTATCATTTTGCATTGGTAAAACACAATCGGATCAATGCAATACGAGAAACGAGAAATGCAAAACACCTCGATCGCCGATCTCCGGCGGGATTACACCCAGGCCGGACTGACGGAAGCCGACGCCGGCTACGAACCATTCGCGCTCTTCCGGCGCTGGTTCGAGACGGCGCTCACCGCCAAGCTTCCCGAACCGAACGCCATGGCGCTCGCCACCGTCGGCCCGGACGGTCGGCCCGCGAATCGGATCGTCCTCCTCAAGGGCATCGATCACGGGCTGACGTTCTTCACGAACTATACCAGCCGCAAGGCACGCGAGCTGACCGCGAACCCCTACGCCGCCGTCGTCTTCCTCTGGGACGAACTCGAACGCCAGGTCCGCATCGAAGGACTGATCGAAAAAGTCACCGAACAGGAATCCGACGACTACTACCACTCGCGCCCGCTCGGCAGCCGGCTCGGGGCGTGGGCCTCGGAACAGAGCGAAGTCATCACCGGACGCGAGGTCCTCGAACGCCAGCAAGCCGAACTGCTGGCGAAGTATCCCGATGGCACCGTTCCGCGACCGCCGCACTGGGGCGGCTACCGGCTCCTGCCGGACACCTTCGAATTCTGGCAGGGCCGCCCCAGCCGCCTCCACGACCGCCTGCGTTTCCGAAAGCGGTCGGATGGCTGGCACCGCGAGCGACTTTCTCCCTAAAATAATGTGGTCCCCAACTTATCGGAGGTTCCCATGCGATTTCTCGCACTCGCGTCCGTTCTCGCGTTCGCCCTGGCCGCCGGTCATGCGGCCGACACCAAGGGAGGCAAAGCCGTGTCCGGTCCGCTCGGGTTCACCATGAAGGGCATCGACGGCAAGGACGTTGACCTCGCCCAGTACAAAGGCAAGGTCGTCCTCTTCGTCAACGTCGCCAGCAAGTGCGGCTACACGAAACAGTACACCGGTCTGCAGGCCCTCTACAAGAAGCACGAAGCCGACGGCCTCGTGATCATCGGCGTTCCCGCCAACGAGTTCGGCTCTCAGGAACCCGGCACCGACGAGGAGATCCAGAAGTTCTGCAGCTCCAAGTACAGCGTCACTTTCCCCATGCTCTCGAAGGTCGTCGTCAAGGGCGATGGCATTTGCCCGCTCTACAAGTTCCTCACCTCGAAGGACACGAACTCGAAGTTCGCCGGCGACATCAAGTGGAACTTCGAGAAGTTCCTCGTGAATCGCAAGGGTGAAGTCGTGGGCCGCTACGAGTCGAAGGTCGCCCCGGAATCGGAAACGCTCGCGAAGGCGATCGAGGCCGAACTGGCGAAGAAGTGAATCGATTCTATCAATCGAAACGCCCTCCCGATCGGGAGGGCGTTTTCGTTTCTACCCGACGAACACGCCGTTCGCGAGGACCAGGCCGAACGGATCGAACTCCTGCAACGCCGGCGGTTCTACGCCGTTCGGCTGCGGCACCGTGCTCCCGCGATAGACCCGCACCCGAGTCGGCAGGTTGTCCCCGCTCGCCGCGATCAGGTCCGCGCGGTCGTCGCCGTCGATGTCCTTGACGGCCAGTCGCACGCCCCCGCGCGACAGCGAATCGTTCGCCACGAAGAAATTCGCGACGGGGTTCGCATAGGCTTGGTCCAACTGGCCCGCCGCGATCAATGCCCCGCTGAGGGCGAAGACGCGCGGCCCGCCGCCCGGTCCGCCCCCGAAGATCAGGTCCGCGCGACCGTCGCCGTCCAGGTCGCCGACCGTCACGAATACGCCGTTCCGCAACGTGATCGCGTCCGTCCCGGGGAACGCGAAGAAGTCGCCGGTCAGCTTCGGCGGTGAACCGCTCGGTCCCGGATTGAACAGTGTCGACCCGGCGAAGATCGCGATGCGCGGCCCGCCGAGGAACCCGGCCCCGACCACCAGATCCGCCCGGCCATCGCCGTCGATGTCCCCGAGCGCCACGCGGGCACCGCCCCGGAAGTTCGGATCGTCGATACCGAAGAAATCGGCTTGCTTCACGAGTTGGTTCTGATCGTTCAACGAGAAGACCGAGGCCCGCGGTCCACCGCCGACGTCGGGGCTGACGACGAACTCGGCCCGGCCATCGCCATCCACATCTCCGGCCGCCACGAAGACGCCACCGTTGAAGTTCCCCTCGAAGGCATCGAATTCGAGGGACGACAGGAAGCCTTTCCCGGTGCCGTCGCCCAGGAAGATCCGGACGCGCGAGCCGCCACCGGGACCGGCCCCGAGCACGAGGTCCGCCAGGCCATCGCCATTCAGGTCCGCGACGGCCGGCCGCGTGACGGCAGTCGCAGACGGACCGATGAAATTGCCAAGCGCGGAATATCCGCCTGGGACCGCTCCAAAGGATCCGACGGTACCGTTCGGCAATCCACCCACAACCAACTGAGACGCGAGGCCGACGTTTCCGATCAACCGCGCGACGCCGATGTCTCGATCGTTCGCCGTCGCAGTATCGATGGTTCCGACGACGACGATTCGGCCGGCCGCATCGAGCGCGATCCCCGCGGCCGTGTCCGCGTTCGCGCCGCCGCGATCGAATGCGACGACCGAGCGCCCGTTCCCGTTGAAACTCGGATCGATGCTGCCATCCGCCGTCAGGCGTGCGATGCCATAGTCGGTGTCGCCGACGGAAATGGTGTCCACCGTGGCAGCGATCACGATGTCGCCGGTGCGCGGTTCGATCGCCACGCCGACGCCCTTGTCCTGCATGCCGCCGCCGAGGTCGAAACCGATGGCGATCTTGCCATCCGTATCGAAGTTCGGATCGAGGACGCCGTTGGCGAGGAATCGAACGATCCCGACATCGATATCGCCGGCGTTGCCCACCGCGACGCTGCCGACGACGACGACGCGGTCTTGCGCATCCAGCGCCAGCGCGGCGGCCGTATCGGCGTTCGTGCCGCCGAGATCGAACTCGGCGGTCGCGCGGCCATCGTCCGAGAAACCGCCATCCAAGGTGCCGTTATCGAGCAATCGGATCACGCCGAAATCGGTATCGCCGAAGTTGCTGATTTGCACGGTGCCGGCGACGACGATCCGGCCTTGCGAATCGATTGCGACGGCGGACGCCGTGTCCGCGTTCGCCCCGCCAAGGTCGAAGCCGACTTGAATGCGACCGGTGGAATTGAAGGTCGTATCCGGCGCGCCGTTCGCGAGCAATCGGGCGACGCCGAAGTCGAAATCGCCCGCATCGGCCGCTGCCACCGTCCCGGCAATGACGATGCGATCCTGCGCGTCGATAGCCACGCCGGCGGCGCGATCTTCGAGGGTGCCGCCGGCCACATCGAACGCGATCGTCTGCCGGCCGTCGGCGTCGAACTCGGCATCCAAATCGCCATTCGGCAACAGTCGGATGACCGCGAAATCGGTATCGGTTCCTGATCCCGCCGTGACCGTGCCCGCCACGACAATCCGGCCGAGGGAATCGATGGCCACGGCCGTGGCGCGGTCCACGAACGGCGCGCTCTGGTCGATTCCGACCGTGCGCAGGCCGTTGCTGCCGAACGTCGTGTCGAGCGTGCCGTCAGGATTGAGCCGCGCGATGGCGAAGTCGACGTCGGTCGCGTCGTTCTGTGCCGACCCAACCACGACGATTTTTCCGTCGGTCTGGATCGCAACCGCGGTGCCGAGGTCCAACTTGGAACCGCCGATATCGAAGGCGATTTCGGAAAGGCCGGTGAAGTTGAAGGAGAAATCCAGTCCGCCGACGGCGGCGGGAGTCGAACGATCTTCGAGTTGCAGGAACGATTTCAGATCGCAGCGCGGCATCGGTCTACCTCCCTGTCGCGAGAACCATCCTGGAACGCACACACGCCGTGTAATTGCGCCGGAGACCGCATTTACGGTACCGGTAATCCATCCAGAATCTTTCGGACGATCGCGTCCGCCTTGAGTTCTTCCGCTTCGGCTTCGTAGGAAAGCAATACCCGATGCCGCAGCACGTCCGGCGCCATCCGCTTCACATCGTCCGGCACCACGTACCCGCGGCCGTCCAGGAATGCACGCCCCTTCGCCGCCCGCACCAGCGACAAAGTCGCCCGGGGACTCGCCCCGATCTGCAGCAGGCCCGCGATATCGATACCGTACTCGGCCGGTGTCCGGGTCGCCCGCACCACGTCCACCAGATACTTTTTGACTTTGTCGTCCACGAACGTGGCATCGACGGCCGCGCGGGCCTCCGCCAGAACCTGCGGCTCGATCACCGGTTCGACCTCCGTGACCGCGTCGACTCCACCCATGCGATCCAGCACGGCAAGCTCTTCCGCCGCGCTGGGATAATCCATCAGCACCTTCATCATGAACCGGTCGACCTGCGCCTCGGGCAGCGGATACGTACCTTCCTGCTCGATCGGGTTCTGAGTCGCCAGCACGAAGAACGGTTTCGGCAGCGCGAACGTCTCATCCCCGATCGTGACTCGACGCTCCTGCATGGCTTCCAGCAAGGCCGATTGCACCTTCGCCGGGGCGCGGTTGATTTCGTCGGCCAGGACGACGTTGGCGAAGACCGGCCCACGCTTGACGGAAAATTCACCCGTGCGCGGGTTGTAGATCTGCGTACCGACGACGTCCGCAGGCAACAAGTCGGGCGTGAATTGGATGCGGCGATATTCCAACCGCAACGCGCGGGCGACAGTGCGCGCCGCCAAAGTCTTGGCGAGTCCCGGCAGCCCTTCGATCAACACGTGGCCGTCCGTCAGCAGTGCGATCGTCAGTCGCTCGACCAGCGCCTTCTGCCCCACGACGACCGACGACACCGCGTCGAAGAACGGATCGAGGCTGCGCCGGACGGCTTCGGGAGCGTGAAGGGCCATAGTGAGTGAGTATAGCGGCGCGGTCCCGCGATTCACTTCTTCGGAATCAATTCCAAGCACAACAATCGGTCCTTGCCGCGAACGTAGAGCAGTCCGCGACTCAACACCGGCGGCGCCCAGCACGGCGCCAGCAGGTCCGTCTCCATGCGGGCGACCTCGTCGAACTTCTTGCCGTCCAGCTTGAACAAACGAAGCTCGCCTCGTTCGCCGAGACTCAGAATGTGTCCATCGACCTTCAGGAACGAGCAGCGCGTCGTCCGCTTCTCCCGCCAGGCGACTTCCCCCGTCGCCAACGAGATGCAGCGAATGTCGCCCTCGTTCTCGTGGCGTCCGCTCGAACCGTACACGAATCCATCGTGATGGATCGGCGTATTCCAGTGACAGGCGAGCGAACGATCCTCGCGATCCTTCTCCTTGTCGCTCCAAATTTCCGTGACGCCGCTCAAGTCCGGCTTCACCTTAAGGCAGACCGAACCGGGGCCGTAGCATTCGGTGATCAGAATGGTATCGCCCACGACGAGCGGATTCGAGGCATTTACGCTCTCGAGGAGTTTCGAGCGCCACGGGAATCGGAAATACTGCTTGCCGGTCTTCGGGTCGAAGGCCACGAGGCCGGCGCGGGCGAAATACAACCCCACCCGCTTGCCGTGAATCGTGGCGACCATCGGGCTGGAGTAACTCGCGAGTTCATCGAGGGCGGCGTATTTCTCCTCTCCGGTCTTCCGATCGAGCGCCACGATTCCGGATCCATTCGGTTTCGCGTCGAGGAAATCCGCCGGCCGCGGCCCCTTCGGACTGCCACCGACCGCAATGAGAAGGAGATCGCCCTCCACGATCGGCGTGCTGCCGACACCGAAAAAATTCTGGTGAAAACGATGCTTCGCCCGCGTGTCGTACGACCAAAGCTTCTCACCGGTTTTGAAATCGATCGCGTGGAGCAACCCTTCGACGCCGTGGATGTACACGTGTCCGTCGTGGACGACCGGACAGCAACGGGGTCCGTTATCGTAGCCGTACTGATCCTCATACTCGAAGGCGTAATCGAACTTCCAGATTTCCTCACCAGTTTCGGCGTTGCGACATGTGAGTCGGGCCGAGGAATCGAAGGCGTCGAAGTGGAGAAGCTTGCCACCGACGACGGTAGGCGGTGCGTATCCGGTGCCGAGCCCGGTCTGCCAGAGGATCTTGAGACCGGCACGGGGCCACTCGGTGAGAATTCCCTTTTCGGTGGTGACATTGTCCGAAGTCGGACCCAGGAACTGAGGCCAATCGACTCCCGGTCGGGTTGGCTTTGGACGATCATTCGCCGCGGGATCGATCGGCTTGGCGTTCGCGGCAACGGGCGGGGTTTCTAGCGGCTGCGCGGGACGGCAGGAAAGGCTAGACAGGAGAGTGAAAATGATAGCAAGAGATTTCATGTGAGTGCACCGCTCGGGAGATGGAAAATGATAGGGAGCGGAACGAAAAAAGCCCCCGAACGGAAGTTCGGGGGCTTTAAGATTATGCCGGCAATGACCTACTCTCGCCCTAGACGGACTACCATCGGCCCCAAAGGTTTTACGGCCGTGTTCGGAATGGGAACGGGTTCACCACTTTGGGTAAAATCACCGGCAAGTCGCGAATGTATCATTGCAACTTGGGGAGCACGGAGTCGTTATCAGCGGAATTCGAAGGACACGAGCGAGAAAGAGAACAATGTGGCCAAACGGTTGACTGTTAGTACCGGTTAGCTGAGTGCATTGCTGCACTTGTACACCCGGCCTATCGACCTGGTAGTCTTCCAGGAGTCTTATGTGGAAATCTGATCTAGGGGGAAGTTTCACGCTTATATGCTTTCAGCGTTTATCCATTCCGCACGTGGCTACCCAGCGATACGACGAGCGTCATAACTGGCACACCAGAGGTGCGTCCCTCCCAGTCCTCTCGTACTAGGGAGAAAGCCCCGCAAATTTCCTACGCCCACAGCAGATAGGGACCGACCTGTCTCACGACGGTCTAAACCCAGCTCACGTACCACTTTCATCGGCGAACAGCCGAACCCTTGGGAGCTTCTCCACCCCCAGGATGTGATGAGCCGACATCGAGGTGCCAAACCTCCTCGCCGCTATGAACGCTCAGAGGAGATAAGCCTGTTATCCCCGGAGTACCTTTTATCTGTTGAGCGATGGCCCTTCCATCCGGAACCACCGGATCACTAAGGCCGACTTTCGTCCCTGCTCGTCCCATCGGACTCGCAGTCAAGCACCCTTATACCTTTACGCTCGATGCCCGATTGCCAACCGGGCTGAGGGTACCTTTGCACTCCTCCGTTCTGCGTGTTACGCCTCGTCGCTCGTGGCCGCTGGTGCGACCGGTCGCGCCCGTCCCTTTCGGGTCGGGTGGTTCGAGGGGGCCGGGCATTTCTGCCGGCCTCTCTACGTCGCCGTAGAGCACGGACTGTATCATCGTCTCGGTTGAAGCCGAGACGTTCGGCGTGCAGTCTCTGAGGATTCCCAGATCGCTCTCGCGACTTGGGCCTTTCCTGCTGATTGTCCGCACCCGGCGCATTTTCACTGCCCACTTGCGTGGACGAGTAGCGTGGGATTCTCGGACGTTCCAGCATATAGCCGAATGCTTCACTCGCCGTCACCGGCGAGCAGGGCAACATGGAACATGTTACCTTTTGGGAGGAGATCGCCCCAATCAAACTGCCCACTTAGCACGGTCCCTGTTGCGTCAAACAACAGGTTAGAATTCAAACACAGCAAGGGTGGTGTTTCATCGTTGACTCCCCACGC
>JALHPZ010000007.1:0-7367 GCA_022842245.1 Gemmataceae bacterium | reverse complement strand
CGAAATGCGCGGTTCATAGTCTCCCACCTACACTACGCATGCTGGGTCTAAACCCAATACCAAGCTGCAGTTAAGGTTCACGGGGTCTTTCCGTCTAGCTGCGGGTATGTCGCATCTTCACGACAACTACAATTTCACCGAGTCTCTCGTGGAGACAGTGTTCCAGTCGTTACGCCATTCATGCAGGTCGGAACTTACCCGACAAGGAACTTCGCTACCTTAGGACCGTCATAGTTACGGCCGCCGTTTACTGGAGCTTCGGTTGCGAGCTTCACCTTACGGCTAACCCTCTCCCTTAACTTACCAGCACCGGGCAGGCGTCAGTCTGTATACCGCGGCTTGCGCCTTCGCACAGACCTGTGTTTTTAGTAAACAGTCGCTAGAACCTTTTCACTGCGACCCCACCGGAGTGGGGCAACCCTTTTCCCGAAGTTACGGGTTTAATTTGCAGAGTTCCTTCACGAGAGTTCTCTCGAGCGCCTTAGAATACTCATCTCGCCTACCTGTGTCGGTTTTAGTACGGTTACAGCACGGTTTTCTCGGTCGGCTCGCGGTCAATATCGGGATCATAAACGCCCTGAGGCAATCTACTTAGCCTGCATGACCTTGAACCGACGTCCCTTATGTGCTTGAGCGCAGGAATATTAACCTGCTCCCCATCGTCTACGCCTTTCGGCCTCGACTTAGGCACCGGCTAACCCTGGGCGGATTTACCTTCCCCAGGAACCCTTAGGCTTACGGCGAACGGGATTCTCACCCGTTTTATCGTCTACTCATTCCGGCATAATCACTTGCATGCGCTCCACGGCTCGTTGTCCGTACCGCTTCGCCGCACACGCAACGCTCTCCTACCGTAGCATTACTGCTACCCACCGCTTCGGTGTCGTGCTTGAGTCCCGTTCATTATCGGCGCAGAACTCCTCGACCAGTCCGCTATTACGCGTTGTTTAAATGGTGGCTGCTTCTAAGCCAACATCCTGGCTGTCTCGGGAATTCAACTTCCTTTCGCACTGAGCACGACTCTGGGACCTTAGCGGGTGATCTGGGCTGTTCCCCTCTCGACGATGAAGATTATCCCCCACCGTCTAGCTGCCCGGACTTGTACGCTGGTATTCGGAGTTTGGCTTCGACGGGTAGCCGGGTAGGCCCCCGTTCGAAATCAGTCGCTCTACCCCCAACGTCAACTATCCGAACGCTAACCCTAAAGTTATTTCGGAGAGAACGAGCTATCTCCACGTTTGGTTAGACTTTCACTCCCCCACACAGCTCATCCCCGAGTTTTTCAACACTCGTGAGTTCGGTCTTCCATGAGGTGTTACCCCCACTTCATCCTGGCCATGCGTAGGTCACGTGGTTTCGCGTCTACCGCACCCAACTTAGCGCCCGTTTAAGACTCGCTTTCGCTTCGGCTTCGGGCCACAGGCCCTTAACCTTGCTGGTTACGGTAAGTCGCCGGATCATTATGCAAAAGGCACGCAGTCACCCCGCCCGAAGGCATGGGGCTCCTACCGCTTGTAGGCATGTGGTTTCAGGTTCAGTGTCCTCCCCTTTCGGGGTTCTTCCCATCTTTCGCTCGCGCTACTAGTTCGCTATCGGTCACCAGAGAGTACTTAGCCTTACGGGATGGACCCCGCCGCTTCGGACTCACTTTCACGTGTTGAGTCCTACTCAGGATACCACTCGGCCAGTCGCCCAGTCGCATACGGGTCTTTCACCCTCTACGGTGCGCCATTCCAGACGCTTCTGCTTGGGTTTCTGGATCCTAAATGTGGTCCTACAACCCCACGGAGTTACCCCCGTGGTTTAGGCTAGTCCGCGTTCGCTCGCCGCTACTAACGGAGTCGAGGTTTCTTTCTTCTCCTCCGGGTACTGAGATGTTTCAGTTCCCCGGGTTCGCTCGGGTATTCCGGGATCAAAGCTCGTTTGACAGCTCCCCCGGACTTATCGCAGTCTTCCACGCCCTTTCGCCTTCTGGTGCCAAGACATCCCCCACACGCCCTTACTAGCTTGGCCGCATTGTTCGCTCCCTCGCCTCGCGTCACCGCATCAGTGAGAGGTCGAACCTTGCAAAAGCTAGCATCTTCACTCCTACCGTTGGGACGGCAGGAGCAAGACGATATTGTTCTCTTTTCTTCTAAGGCTCGTGTCTTGTAGCTAATCATTTGCAACCCGCAGCAACCCGAACTCACTCGCGTGAGCCCGAACCGCATTGAGTTGCATACGATCAGATGCAACTACTTGCTTACCCAAGTTGTCAAAGATCGCCTCGCGACTTTCGCCACAAGGCACCGACCCACCGTTTGAGGCGAGCCGCCCGACAAGCCCCTCTTTACAGGGAACTCATCGGTATTCCGGGCGGCTTTCGCCAACCCTTTTCGCCATTCTCGCCCGCAAGTCCTTATCAGGTCTCGCGTTGCGTCTCAGGCTTAGGAATGTTAGGGGCGTCGATCCGTTGTGTCAACCCGTCTCGCGTTTTTTTTCTTCTCGCGGCCTTCGTCGAACCTTCGCCTCTTACCTTGCGGCGGCGCAGTTCGGCGAAGTGGGACACTTCGACGCCCAAGTTTTCAAGTTCGTTCGTCGCGAATCACTCGCGGGCGGTCTTGTGGAGACAAGGGGATTCGAACCCCTGACCCCCTGCTTGCAAAGCAGGTGCTCTACCAACTGAGCTATGTCCCCGAACCTCGGCCCGCGGTTCGCGTTTCCAACCGTGTTTCGTTCAGTGCGCGTACTTGGATTCGAACCAAGGACCTCAGCTTTATCAGAGCTGCGCTCTAGCCAACTGAGCTATACGCGCTTGCTTGGCTCGCCTCTTCACACCCATCAAATGCGAAGGCCAAACCGTTTCGGTTTGGCCCCCTCCGACACCCCGTTGTCGGTGGAGCTATCCGCGATAGTGCGGAATCCGCGTTGCAACCGGCGTCGGGGTAATCATGCACACCTCACGGGTGGGATTGCACATCACGAATTCTAAGTGAGTGAGCCGTTCCGTCAAGACTGAGGTTCGCGCGCGGCCCGAAACTGGCCCGCCCCGACGCGGCGGGCGCATTGCGCCGTAACGACTTCCGACGATTCCGCCGATTCCGAAAATTCTTCCGCTCGCACCGCGACACGCGTAGGATGAAGGACAATTCACTTGCCCGCACGGAGCGCGAACACATGTCCCTTTCCCCCGGCAAGCGGCTCCGCGAGGCGTGGGCCCGCGGCCCACTGCTGATCCCCGGCGCGTTCAACCCGCTGTGCGCGAAACTCGCCGAACGCCTCGGGTTTCAAGCGGTTTACCTGTCCGGTGGCGCGCTTTCCGCTGGGAACGGCGTGCCGGACATCGGTCTGCTCACGCTCACCGAGTTCGTGCAAGCCGCACAACTCACGGCCCAAGCCACTTCGCTTCCCCTGCTCTGCGACGCGGACACCGGGTTCGGCGAGGCGCTGAACGTGGAGCGCACGGTGCGCCTGTTCGAGGCCGCGGGCGTCGCGGGCATTCACTTGGAAGACCAAGAATTTCCAAAGCGCTGCGGTCATCTGTCTGGGAAATCCGTGGTGAGCGCGGAGGCGATGGCCGCGAAAGTCCGCGCCGCGGTGGCCGCGAAACGCGACCCGGATTTCGTCATCATCGCCCGCACCGACGCAAAAGGCGTGAACGGGTTCGAGGACGCCGTGCGCCGAGCGAAGATGTATCTGGACGCGGGCGCGGACGCCATTTTCCCCGAAGCGATGGAAACCCGCGACGAGTTCGAGCGGTTCGCGAAGGTGGTACCCGGAGCCGCGCTGCTGGCGAACATGACCGAGTTCGGGAAGTCGCCGCTGCTGGACGCGAAAACGCTCGGCGAGATCGGCTACCGCATGGTCCTGTTCCCGCTGACGGCGTTCCGCGCCGCGATGAAGGCCGCCGAAGACACGCTCCGCGACCTGCTCGCGCACGGCACGCAGGCGAACAGTGTTCCGAAGATGCAATCGCGCCAAGACCTGTACGACGCGCTCGGCTACACCGGCTACGAACAGCGCGACAAGGCGTATTTCGGGGGCTGACTCCTGTTTGGTGGCACAGGCTTTCTAGCCTGTGCTTCGCGCTCAAATCAGCACAGGCTGGAAAGCCTGTGCCACCGAGCCAAAGCCGCTCGCTGGAACATCCCATGCCCGACGACACCCCGCCGCCGATCGTTTCGCTCCGCAACGTCGGGATGCGGTTCGGCGCGCAGCAGGTGATTCACGACCTCACGCTGGACATCTTCCCGCAAGACACGCTGTGCGTGATCGGTGAGAGCGGGTGCGGCAAAACCGTGCTGCTGAAGCTCATCGTCGGGCTGCTGAAACCCACCGAAGGCGACGTGCTTTTCGAGGGAAAATCCATCCAATCGCTCTCGGAGCGCGACCTCACGAAACTGCGCCTCCGCGTCGGGTTCCTGTTCCAACAGGCCGCGCTGTTCGACAGCCTGAACGTGTTCGACAACGTCGCGTTCGGGCTGCGCGCGAAGGGCGGATTCGCGGACGCCGACGTGTCGCGCATCGTCCGCGAACGGGTGTTAGAAGTGGGGTTGCCGGCGAGCGCGGAACCGAAGATGCCGATGGAGTTGTCCGGCGGGATGCGGAAGCGCGTGGGGTTGGCCCGCGCGCTGGCGCTCGACCCGGACGTGATGCTCTACGACGAACCGACGACCGGTCTCGACCCGATCATGACGGACGTCATCAACGAGTTGATCCTGCGCACGCGAGCGCGCCGGCCGGTCACTTCGGTGATCGTGACGCACGAACTTCGCACGGTGGAGAAGTGCGCGAGCCGCGTGGTGATGCTGTACCCGCGGTCGCGGTTGGCCCCGCACGAAACGCAACTACTGTACGACGGCCCGCCGATGGGCCTGCCGCAATCCCCGGACGCTCGCGTGCGTCAGTTCGTGGAGGGCGAAGCCCGCGACCGCCTCACCGAACTCCGGGACGACACCCCATGACCGAAGACGAGTGGCTGACGAGCGATGACGCAAGCGAACTCGTCAAATGGCTTGGCGACTCACAGCAGCGGCAATTGCGATTGTTCGCGTGCGCGCTCCTCCGTCGGTATTGGTCCCTCGATTGGGTAACGCCGCCCGACGCGCACGACGAGAAAGTGATCGCAATTGCGGAGGGATTCGCAGACGGCACAGAGCCGCTGTCGGCACTGAAATTTCGTGAAATCGTGACCGACCTACGGCTCCCGGTCAGTAGGGTTCTGTGCGAGGACGCATCACGATCCGCTCAACTCATCCTTCCACACCAGTATTCGCACCCGGTGTGGGAAGAAGAACACTCGCACGCAATTCGGGTCCTCCGCGACATCTTCGGGAATCCGTTCCGCCCGGTCGCGTTCGACCCCGCGTGGCGCACTGATACCGCGGTCGCCGTCGCGCGCCAGATGTACGACTCGCGCGACTTCGGCGCGATGCCGATTCTCGCGGACGCGCTCCAAGACGCCGGGTGCGAAGACGAGCACATCCTCAACCACTGCCGCGACACTTCCGCACCCCACGTTCGCGGCTGCTGGGTCTGCGATCTCGTGCTCAACAAGTCCTAACGACGATGCGCGTTGACCAGCGACTGCACCGCGGTCACACTAGAATTTGCTGCACTTCGCGCACACGAGGCGAGGCCCATGACCGAACAAGATTGGCTGACGAGCGACGATCCGTACCGAATGTTCCAGTGGCTCCGCGCGACCGAGGCAATCGACCGCACCCGCCTCGGTGCGCTCTTCGCAGCGTTCTGCGCGCTCATCCCACCAGAGGCCGCGTCGGAACCGCCGCTCGGGACCGGCGATTGGCCCGTCGAAAACGAAGGCGGAATCGCACTGACCGACGCCGTGCGGCACTTGGCTGCGGCTACGTTTGAAGCGATGTGGTCGGCCGGGCGCGATCCGAACCGGCGAGCGACCCTTGCATCTGTTATCCGCGACATATTCGGGAACCTGTTCCGCCCGGTGGCATTCGATCCCGCGTGGCGCACTGCCACCGCGGTCGCGGTCGCGCGCCAGATGTACGAGACGCGCGAGTTCGGCGGAATGCCGATTCTCGCCGACGCACTCCAAGATGCCGGGTGCGAAGACGAGTACATCCTCCACCACTGCCGCGACACCACCATACCGCACGTTCGCGGCTGCTGGGTATGCGATCTGGTGTTGGACAGATTGTAACGCTACGCTGAGCGCCGGAGGTGAAGTATGACCGTTCTCGCGCCCGCGGCAGTTCCGTTGGGAACGCAAACACCGTTACCACCGGCGCGCGTGCTGAGCGCGCCCGCGGCGCGGCGCTGGACGTTCGCGGAGTTCGAAAAGCTGCTCGAAATGGACTGGGTGCAACCGCGGCGGCACCAGCTCATTCGCGGGGAGCTCGTCGATATGGGCGAGCAAAGCGCGCGACACCATTCGATGGTCGCGGTCGTCATCGAAGTGCTGCGCGCCGCCTTCGGCCCCGGGTTCTATGTGCGGAACGCCGGGCCAATGCGGTTCAACGACAGCCAACCGGAACCGGACGCCTCGGTCGTGCGCGGCGGCCCGCGCGACCACCTCACCGAACACCCGGCAACCGCGCTGCTCGCAGTCGAAGTGTCGCAAACCACGCTGAACTACGACCTCACCACGAAGGCCGAACTGTACGCGACCGCGAACATCGCGGAGTATTGGGTGATCGACCTCGACGGCCGCGAACTGCACGTGTTCCGCGACCCGCAGACGAACGCCGCACTCCGGCCGGGCTGCGAAGCGGAACGCTTCGTTCCGCCAAGCCCGGCCGAGCGAAAAGCCACGACTTACCGCGTGCACGACGCACGCCGCGAACCAGAGCGTAACACCGCTCGCCGCGCCGAACGCGAGCATCCGCGTCGCCGACCTGCTGCCGTAAGCCCGCGGAGCGGGGGCGTTGGTAATCACCCGTTGGGTTCCCCAACACCGCAGCGCACCGCAGCACAAACAGAGGTGCCCGCGTAGCGCCTGTTGCGCGCGCCCGCGCTCAGTTGTCCGGGTTCCACGCCGTGCGCTGGCCGGGTTCGGGCGCGTCCTCGATGCGCGAGCCGTCGGGGTTGGTCAGGAACAGGTAGTCGAGCGGGAACATCATCGTCGGCGGGCAGTCCACCAGCCAGTACACCCCGCGCCCGTCCACGTGCTCGTGGTACAGTCGGAACGGCTTGTCGTCCGGCCCCGGCGCGCGGCCCCCGCACGCACTCTCGCTCGGCAGCCACACCAGCTCCTGCGTCCGCGCCAGCTCGCTCGCCATGTACTCCGTCGTCCGCCGGTTCGCCGCGTGGTACCGCTCCTCGTGCGCCAGCTGCTCCTGCAGCCGCTTCGCCTTCTCCTTCTCCGTCGCCGGCAGCCCCAGCCCCAGCGCCGTGCGCATCTGCGCCCGCGC
>JALHPZ010000006.1:164257-233918 GCA_022842245.1 Gemmataceae bacterium | reverse complement strand
GGCGGCAAGAGCGCCGTCGCCGCGGCCCTCGTCGCCGCGGTCGCCACCGGCGGCCGCACCGCCCGCGCCGTCGCCGCCAACGACATCGACCCCCGACCCACCGACGACGACGACCTGTTCGCGGCCGCGCTGGGCGTCGACCTGCTCGTCGTTGAAGACCTGCAACACCTGCCGGAGCGCGCCGCCGAGTGGCTGCGGCGATTGCTCGATGGCCGCACGGCGCACCGGCGCGCCACGGTGTTCACGGCGAACGTCGGCCCGGCGGCGCTCGTGCACCTGCCGCGGCGGCTCACCAGCCGGCTCGTCGCGGGACTCGTGGTGCCGGTGGAACCGCTCGCGGCACCGTCCCGCCGGAAGCTGCTGGCGACGATCGCGGCCCGGCGGGGCGTGCGGCTGGCGCCGGCGACGGTGCGCTGGCTCGCGGACCAGCCCACGGGCGGGGGCCTGCGGCCGCTGCTCGGGCAGCTCGACACGCTCCGGGCCGCTACCCGCGGGCGGGCCGAGCCGATCGACCGCGACGCCGCCGAACGGCTGCTGGCGACCCGCAGCCCGGCGACCACCAGCCTCGACGCCATCGTGCTGAAGGTCGCGGCGGCGTTCGACGTGAAGCCGAAGGAGCTGCGCGGGCCGACGCGCCTGCGCACCGTGATGCTCGCCCGGCAGGTGGCGATGTATCTGGCGCACGACGTGGCGAAGTTCTCGTTGCCGGCGGTCGGGCGGGCGTTCGATCGAGATCATTCGACGGTACTGCACGCGGTGCGGAAGGTGCGGGAATTGCGGGACGCGGATCGGGGCTTCGCGGGGACGGTGCGGCAGATCGCGGAGGAGCTGACGTGAGCAAGCCTGTGGAAAAGCCGGCGCGCAGCGGGCGCGCGTGTGTCCAAGGCGGACGATCCGCGACGAGGGCGCGGCGGATGGTTGGCGGAGTGCGATCGGCGCGTCACGGCGCGCCGGTCGATGCACAGGCGCGCAACCGGTTTTCCACAGGGGCGAACCGGGGTTTATCCCGGAATTCCCATGGAGAAACGCGAGCCGGCAGGTCGGCCCTCGACGCCATGCGCCGACGCTTTACTGCCACCACCGGTTCTTCAATTAAGTAATCGAGAAGAGAGGACCGTCGACGCGAGGCAAAGCCGGGGAAGCGTTTCTAAATTACCTACTCGACCCAGAACCTTCGAATTCTCCATTACGACCAGACCACCGGGGAGCCAGCGATGAAGTTCCAATGCCCGCGCGAGGCGCTGCTGACCGCCAGCCAGCTTGTCGGGGCGGCCGTGGCGGTGCGCAGCACCAAGCCGGTTCTCGCCTGCATGAAGGCGGTGGCGCAGGACGATGCGCTGTTCCTGATGGCGACGGACAACGAGATCGGCGTGCGGTACGAGCTGCGGGGCGTGGAGGTGAAGCGCGCCGGGGCCGCGATCCTGCCGCCGGGCAAGCTCATCTCGATTTTGCGCGAGTCGTCCGACGCCATGGTGAGCCTCGACGCCGACGAGAACGGCACGCTGGTGCGCACGGCCGCGGGCCGGTTCAACCTGCCGGGCGGCAACCCGGCCGAGTTCCCGGACATCCCGGCGTTCAACGACGACGCGGCGTACCACGAGATCAACGCCGGCGTGCTGCGGACGATGATCAAGCGGGTGGCGTTCGCGGCCGACAAGACGGAGGCGACGGCGCGCTGGGCCGTCACGGGCGTGCTGTGGGAGGCGGAGAAGGGGAAGGCGCGGCTGGTCGCGACGGACACGCGTCGGCTGGCGCTGTGCGAGGCCCCGGCCGAGGTCCACGGGAAGAAGGACGCGAAGGACGAGAAGGCGCCGTCGCACCTGGTGCCGCAGAAGGCGATCCAGCTGCTCGACCGCAGCCTGACGGACGACGGCGAACTCATCCGCGTGGCGCTGAGCGCGAACGAGGCGATGTTCCAGACCGGCCGGGCGCTGATCTGCTCGAAGCTCGTGGAGGGGCGCTTCCCGCCGTATCGGGACATCATTCCGAAGAAGCCGGGGGTGTCGCTGCAGGTGCCGGTGGCGGATTTCCTGTCGCGGGTTCGGCAGGCGGCGATCATGACGGACGACGAGACGAAGCGCGTGGAGTTCAAGTTCGAGGCCGGCCAGGTGACGCTGGAGGCGCAGGGCGGGGCGGACAACGGCAGCGGCGAGGTGAAGCTGGAGCTGCCGGAGTACAAGGGGGGCGAGGTGGAGATCGCGTTCAATCCGCAGTACCTGATCGATATGCTGCGGGCGGTGGAGAACGAGCCGACGTTGAAGCTGGAGATGACCGACGGCCAGAAGCCGGCGGTGTTCCGGCTGGGCGAGGACTACCTGTACCTGGTGATGCCGCTGACCGGTTGAAAGGAGTTCCAAGTTCCGAGTATCCAGTTCCAAGTCCGAGAACTTGGAACTGGATACTCGGAACTTGGAACTAACGAAGATGGCCGAAGGAAAAGGGCCGGAGAACCTGAGCGATATCCTGTCGAAGCTCTTCGCCGCGCGCGGCTGGGGGCGGAAGACGGAGCGCGTGCGCCTGGAGGACGCGTGGAGCGCGGCTTCGGGCGAGCTGGCGAGCCAGACGCGCGTGGTGGCGATGCGCCGCGGCGTGCTGGAGGTGGAAGTGAAGGGGGCGGTGCTGTTGCAGGAGTGCGCCCAGTTCCGCAAGCGGGCGCTCCTGGCCGCGCTGCGGCAGCAGATGCCCGGCACGACCGTGACCGACCTGAAGTTCAAGGCGGGGGCGTGGTAGAAATGCGGAATGCGGAATGCGGAATGCGGAGTTGAAGACGAAACCCGTTTAGCGGCGAGGCGGAGTCTTCGGAGCCGAGCGCGGAGAGCGCAATGGAGCGCGGAGGGAGCGATGCAATGTCCACAACATTAACGATCAGCAAGGAACACATCGCCAAGACGCCCGGCGTCTGCGGCGGGAAGGCGTGCATCGCCGGGCACCGCATCCGCGTGATGGACATCGTCGCGTCCTACGTCCAGCGCGGCATGAAACCGTCCGAGATTCTCGACGAGTATCCGGGGCTGACGATCGCCGACGTGCACGCGGCCTTGGCGTACTACCACGATCATCGCGAAGAAGTGGACGCCGACTTCCAACGCGACGAGGAACTGGACCGGTACGGCCGAACCCAACCGTCGAAGCTCCGCGATGCAATGACCAAACAACCGAGTTGAAGGAGATACTCGGTGTTCGATTCGGTGAAGTACTACCTCGATCAAAATGTGCATCATTCCGTTGCGATTCCGCTCCGACAAGCGGGTATCGACGTCGTGACCGCCTACGAGACACGCCGTTGCGGCTTTGATGACCCCGATCAGTTGGCCTACGCCGCCGAGAATGGCCGAGTCGTCGTCACTTACGATCAAGACTACCTCGTGCTCCACTCGACCGGTATTGCCCACGCAGGTATCGCATGGGCTCCTGCGACGAAATATTCGATTGGCGAATTGGCCGAACTGTTGGAAACACTCCACGGCGTCTACACCGCCACCGACATGAAGAACCACTTGGAATACCTCTGAGCCTTCCCGAAAGGACGCAACCATGAGCACCGAACAGCAACTGGCGAACGTCGGCTACAACGAAGACAACATGAAGACTCTGAAGGATGCCGCCCACATCCGACAGAACCCCGGCATGTACGTCGGCAATACCTCCACCGCGGGCCTCCACCACCTCGTCTACGAAATCGTCTACAACTCCGTCGACGAGGCCCTCGCCGGGTACTGCAAGCTCATCAAGGTCACGCTCCACGTCGACGGCTCCGTCACCGTCGCCGACGACGGCCGCGGCATCCCCGTCGGCGTCAAGGCCGACACCGGCAAGTCCACCCTCGAAGAAGCCCTCACCATCGCCGGCACCTCCGGCAAGTTCGACAACGCCGCCTATCGCGTGTCCGCCGGCCTCCACGGCATGGGCGCCAAGGCCATGAACGCCCTCTCCGAATGGTGCGAGGCGGAAGTCCGCCGCGACGGCCGCGTCTGGCAGATGGAATTCGAAAAGGGCTACGCCACCGGGCCGCTCCAGAACCTCGGCCCCGCGCCCGACGGCGCCACCGGCACCTCCATCACCTTCAAGCCCGACCCCGAACTCTTCGGCGACCTCACGTTCAGCTACGACATCCTCGCCGACCGCTTCCGCGAGATCGCCTACCTCAACCGCGGCCTGCACATCGCCCTCGTCGACGAGATCGCCAACCGCAAGGAAGACTTCCGCTACGAGGGCGGCATCGCCGAGTTCGTCGCCTACCTCAACACCGGCGAACATCCGGAACACGCGCCCGTCTACTTCCAGAAGGACGTCGACGGCATCCTCGTCGAGATCGCGCTCCAGTACACCCGCCGCGAAGACACCATCGAACGCTGCTACACCAACAACGCCTTCAACCCCGACGGCGGCACGCACAAGTCCGGCTACCGCGCCGGCCTCACCCGCGCCATCACCAACTACGGCAAGAAGGAAAACCAGTTCAAGGACGGTCTCGAACTCAAGGGCGAAGACTTCCGCTTCGGCCTCACCGTCGTCGTCAGCATCGGCCACCCCGACCCGCTCTTCGAATCCCAGACCAAGGTGAAGCTCAACAACCCCGAGGTCGAAGGCATCGTCTCCAGCGTGCTCTACGAGGCGATGAACGAGTACCTCGAGAAGAACCCGACCGACGGCAAGCGCATCTGCAAGCTCGTGTCGCTCGCGGCCGAGGCGCGCGTCGCCGCGAAGAAGGCGCGCGATGCCCTCATCGACCGCAAGAAGCTGCTCGGCGGCGGCGGGCTCCCCGGCAAGCTGAT
Organism: Gemmataceae bacterium; assembly: GCA_022842245.1. Taxonomy (GTDB): domain Bacteria; phylum Planctomycetota; class Planctomycetia; order Gemmatales; family Gemmataceae; genus Limnoglobus. The sequence goes on along the minus strand of JALHPZ010000006.1, from coordinate 229,143 downwards.
GGACTGCTCCACCCGCGAGCGCGACAAGAGCGAGCTGTTCCTCGTGGAAGGGGACTCCGCCGGCGGCTCGGCGGAGAGCGGGCGCGACCGCGTCTTCCAGGCCGTGCTCCCCTTGCGCGGCAAGGTGCTCAACGTCGAGCGCGCCAAGATGGAGAAGCTCCTCAAGAACGAGGAAATCGCGTCGCTCATCGCCGCCGTCGGCGTGGACATCGGCAACGCCGAGGACGTGACGAAACTGCGCTACGGCAAGATCGTCATCCTCACCGACGCCGACGTCGACGGCCAGCACATCCGCACGCTGCTGCTCACCTTCTTCTTCCGCCAGATGCGCAAGCTCATCGAGGACGGCAACATCTTCGTCGCCCGCCCGCCGCTCTACAAGGTGACGCAGAAGAAGGAGGTCCGCTTCGTGCCCACGCGCGAGGCGATGAGCGTGGAGCTGATGACCCGCGGACTCGCCGGCACGCGCATCGTCATCCAGAAGACCGACACGCCGAAGGAGCTGACCGGCGACGCCCTCAAGCAGCTCTTCCCGCTCATCGAGGACGTCGTCGAGGGGGCGGTCACGCTCGAGCGCCGCGGGCACTCGCTCGCCGCGTTCCTGAAGCGCTTCGACATCGCGAAGGGCGGCCTGCCGCAGTTCCACGTGCGCCTCGGCGGCAAGGAGTACTACTTCCACACGCAGGAGGAAGTGGAGGCGTTCCGCGTCGAGCAATCGAAGAAGCTCGGCAAGGATCTGGCGGTGAGCGAGGGCCTCGGCGGCGTGGCGGCGGTGGGGCCGGACGGCAAGCCGCTCGCGGAGGAGGCGACGCGCTTCAGCGTGGACGAATGGCACGAAGTGAAGGCGATGAACAAGGCGATCGCGAAATTGAGCGAGGCCGGCTTCGACGAGAAGGACCTGATGCCGCAGCCGCGGATCGCGGGCCGCGAGCCGAAGCCGCGCTTCAAGCTGGTGCATGGCGAAGTGGAGCGCGACCTCGAACACCTGCGGGAACTGGCGGCCGAGGTGCGCAAGCTCGGCGAGAAGGGGATGACGATCACGCGGTTCAAGGGGCTGGGCGAAATGGACCCGGAGGAGCTTTGGGACACGACGCTCGACCCGACGCGGCGGACGCTCTTGCGCGTGACGATGGCGGACGCGCTGGCGGCGGAGAAGATGTTCCGCACGCTGATGGGCGAGGAGGTGGAGGGCCGCCGCGAGTTCATCCTGCGCCACCGCATCGACGACCCCGACGCGATCGACTACGGCGGGGCGTGAGCGGCGCGGTATGATGTCTCCAGAAGATTTTGCGCCGTTTTGGAAATGGGACGAGCGGTCCGTCTGGGATTGAGGGGTTCGTGTCGCAGCCTTTCAGGCTGCGGGTGGTCGGGGTTACGAACCCCGGGCGTTGCCCTGGGCTAAGCACTCCCAGTCCTTCGGACTGAAGACTGAAGACTGAAGACCGAAGACTGAAGACTGAAGACGGGTGATTGGATCGCAAGCCCCGGGCGTTGCCCGGGGCTGAGCACTTCCAGCCCTTCGGTCTGAAGACGGGTGATTGGATCTCAAACTGGGATTGAGGGGTTCGTGTCGCAGCCTTTCAGGCTGCGGGTGGTCGGGGTTACGAACCCAGGGCGTTGCCCTGGGCTAAGCACTCCCAGTCCTTCGGACTGAAGACTGAAGACTGAATACTGAAGACTGAAGACTGAAGACTGAAGACGGGTGATTGGATCGCAAACCCCGGGCAACGCCCCGGGCAACGCCCCGGGCAACGCCCGCCCGGTTTGGGAGAGGAAGAACTCGTTCGTGTCGCAGCTCTTCAGTCTGAAGGAAGAACTCGTTCGTGTCGCAGCTCTTCAGTCTGAAGGAAGAACTCGTTCGTGTCGCAGCTCTTCAGTCTGAAGGAAAAACTCGTTCGTGTCGCAGCTCTTCAGTCTGAAGGAAGAACTCGTTCGTGTCGCAGCTCTTCAGTCCGAAGGACTGGGAGTGCGTAGCCCCGGGCAACGCCCGGGGTTCGCGACCGCAACCACCTGCAGCCTGAAAGGCTGCGACACGAGGGCCGATGGGAGTATCCATGCCGCAATCCCTCTCGCGAATCGTGGTCCATCTCGTCTTCAGCACGAAGAACCGCGAACCGCTCATCGAACCCGACAAACAAGCCCGGACCTTCTCCTATCTCGCCGGAACGCTCAATGGCCTCCAATGCCCACCCGTGATCGTCGGCGGAATGCCGGACCATGTGCATCTGCTGTTCGGATTGGCCAAGACCTTATCGGTCAGCAAGGTCGTCGAGGAGCTGAAAAAGGAATCGTCGAAATGGGCCAAACAACAGATCCACCCGGCCTTCTACTGGCAGAACGGATACGGTGCCTTCTCGGTCAGTCCGTCGGGGTTGGACGGCGTGCGGCAGTACATCGAAGCACAGGCCGAGCACCATCGGGTTCGGACGTTTCAGGACGAGTTTCGGGAATTGCTGCGCCGTCATGACGTGGAGTGGGACGAGCGGTACGTTTGGGATTGAGGGGGTTCGTATCGCAGCCCTTCAGGCTGCGGTGTGATTCGCACCGTAACCCCGGGCGTTGCCCGGGGCTACGCACTCCCAGTCCTTCGGACTGAAGACCGGAACACACCCATGCTCCTCGGCATCCTCTCCGACACGCACGACCAGCGCGAGCGCACGCGGCGGGCGGTGGAACTCCTGGTCGAACGCGGGGCGCAATCGCTCGTCCACTGCGGCGACTTCGTCGACCCGATGATCGTGCCCATCTGCGCCGCGCTGCCGCTCTACTTCGTCTTCGGGAACAACGACGCCGACGTGGTGCCGCTCCTGCGCGAGACGGGGCGGCTGACCGGCGCGGTCTGCCTCGAATGGGGCGGCCTCGTCGAGCTGGCCGGCAAACGGATCGCCGTCACGCACGGTCACATGCGAACCGATGTCCGCCAATTGTCGCAATCGTCGCCGGATTATTTTCTCTCCGGCCATTCGCATTTCGCACTCGACCACCGCGAAGGGGCGTGCCGCTGGATCAACCCCGGCGCCCTCCACCGTGCCGACGAGTACACGGTGGCGTTGTTGAATCTGCAGACCGACGAACTGGCATTTCTGAAAGTGACCTGAGCCATGGGGCCGTCCGAGGGGGCTCGATTCGCCCGCGGCGGTGTCCGCGCCGCGCGTCCGCTCGTAGATCGTTTCAGGGAAACGTCTCCCCCGTCGGTACGCCCGAGGAGCCTGTCATGAATCGGCGCGAATTCCTGGTCGCTTCGTCCGTCGCGGGTGCGATGGCCTTCGATCCCCGGCCCGTCCACGGCGAACAGAAAACGGACGACCGCACCTTCGCCACGCCCGAAGCCGCCGCCCAGTCGCCGCCCGAGAAGCTCGGCTACGTCGTCGGCGTCTACACCGGCACGGCGGTCCGGAAGCCGGATTACCTCGCCACGATCGACCTCGATCCCGCGTCGCCGACCTATTCGCAGGTGATCCACCGCCTGCCGATGCCGAACGTGGGGGACGAGCTGCATCACTTCGGCTGGAACGCCTGCGGCAGTTGCCACGGCCAGCGCGCCCGGCGCTACCTCGTCATTCCGGGGCTGCTTTCGGGCCGCATCCACATCGTCGATACCGCGACGCCGGCGAAGCCGACGTTGCACAAGGTGATCGAACCCGACGAGATCGTCCGCAAGACCAAACTGACCGCGCCCCACACCGTCCACTGCCTCGCCGACGGTCGGATCATGATCTCGATGCTCGGCGACGACCGGCTCCAGGGGCCGGGCGGCTTCCTGCTGCTCGACGAGAAATTCGACGTGGCCGGGCGCTGGGAAGCGGACACGAAGGGGATGAATTACAACTACGACTTCTGGTATCAGCCCCGGCTGAACGCGATGATCAGCAGCGAATGGGCCGCGCCGAGCACGACCCGACCGGGCTTCAAACTCGAGGACGTCAAGGCGGGCAAGTACGGCCATCACGTGCACGTCTGGGACTGGTCGAAGCGCAGGATCGTCCAGAGCCTCGACCTGGGCGAGAAGGGGATGGTTCCGCTGGAGGTCCGCTTCCACCACAACCCGGACAGCGCGCACGCGTACGTCGGGGCCGCGCTGTCGAGCGTACTGTGGCACCTGTACAAGTCCGGGAACGAATGGAAGGCCGAGAAGGTCGTCGAAGTTCCGGGGAAGGAAACGAAAGGCTGGGATTTCCCGGTGCCGGGGTTGATCAGCGATCTGGTCATCTCGATGGACGATCGCTGGCTCTACTTCTCCAACTGGTTGCAGGGCGATATCCGCCAGTACGACATCCGGGATCCGGCCAAGCCCAAGCTGACGGGCCAGGTCTGGGTCGGCGGCGTGATCGGCAACGCGCCGAGCTTCCGCGGCCGGTCGGCCACGGGCGGCCCGCAGATGCTGCAACTGAGCCTCGACGGCAAGCGGTTGTACGTGACCGATTCCCTCGTTAGCAGCTGGGACAACCAGTTCTACCCGAAGATGGCGACGCAGGGCTCGCTGATGCTGCAACTGGACGCCGACAACGAGAAGGGCGGGTTGAAGTGGAACGAGCGGTTCCTGGTCGACTTCGGAAAGGAGCCGGACGGCCCGGCCCGCGCGCACGAGATCCGCTTCCCGCAAGGGGACTCGACCTCCGACGTGTGGATGTAATTCCACTCGATTTGATTCTTCCGTTCCCATCGTGGGCGCGGTACAGTTCGCGGCATGACCGCGCCGCTCCTCGCCTGTCCCCGGTGCGATTCGCCGCTCGACGCCGCCGGCGCCTGCCCGCGCTGCGCCGCACCGTCCGACACCATGCCCGTGTCCGACCGCGTGCCGCCGGACCGCACCGCCGACGGTACCGGCGACTTCCTGCGCGCCCCGCAGAAGCCCGACGAGATCGGCCGGCTCGGCCCGTACCGCGTGCTCGGCCTTCTCGGCGCAGGCGGCATGGGCCAGGTCTTCCGGGCCGAGGACGAAAAGCTCCGCCGCGCCGTCGCCCTCAAGGTGATGTTGCCGAAGTTCGCCGCCTCCGCTCAATCGGCGCAGCGCTTCCTCCGCGAGGCCCGCCTGCAGGCCGCCGTCGAACACGACCACGTCGTCGCGATCTATCAGGCGGATGAAGACAACGGCGTCCCGTTCATCGCCATGCCGCTGCTCAAGGGGCACACGCTCGCCGACGCCCTGAAGGCGACGCCCCGATTGCCGGCGTCGGAAGCCCTGCGCATCGGCCGCGAGATCGCCGACGGGCTGGCGGCCGCGCACGCCAAAGGCCTCATCCACCGCGACATCAAGCCCGCGAACGTCTGGCTCGACGGCGACCGCCGGCGCGTCAAGATCCTCGACTTCGGCCTCGCGCGCGCCGAGGAATCCGCCGGCGAAGCCGACACGCACCTGACGCAGGAGGGCGCGATCGTCGGCACGCCGGCGTACATGTCCCCGGAACAGGCCAAGGCCGAGGAACTGGATGCGCGCTCCGACCTCTTCAGCCTCGGCGTCGTTCTCTACCAGATGGCGACCGGCCACCTGCCCTTCCCCGGCCGGAATGTCACCGCCGTGCTCACGGCCCTGACGACGAAGAATCCCGACCCGCCGCGCCAGCACGCGCCCGATCTGCCCCCGGCGCTCGAAGGTCTGATCTTGAAGTTGCTGGACAAGGAACCGCAGCGCCGCCCCGCATCCGCGCAGGCGGTCGTCGATGCCATCAAGCTGATCGAAGCCGGCTTTGATCGCGCGTACGAGGTCGTGCCCGTCTCCTCGCCGGTCGCGGCCGTCGCGCCCGAACCCTCCACCGAGTTCGCGTTCGAGGACGACGAACCGACCGTCGTCGCCAGCGCGGCGATCCCGCCCGCGCCGAAGAAGCCTTCGCGTAACATCTCCTGGTTGCTGGGCGCGGCCGCGCTCGGCGTGCTCGCCCTCGCCGCGGTGCTGCTGCTACGAGGCCCGAAGACCGGCACGCTCACAGTCGACGCCGACGAGGCCGACGCGGAGGTCGTGGTGCGGCGGGGAACCACGACGGTGATCGACCGCTCGCGTGGCCGGGAGTTCACGCTGCCCGCCGGCGCGGACTATTCGCTCGACCTCGTCAATCGCCGGGACGCCCACCGCATCAGCCCGGATCGCTTCGAGATCCGCCCGAACGGCCGCACGACCGTGCGCGTCCGGGTGGAGAAACCGGCGGTGAAACCGAAGCCGAAGGTCTCGTCGATCGACGGCTTGACCGACGAGCAGCGCGAGGCGATGAACTGGGTGTTGGCCGTCGGCGGGGAGTTGCTCGTCGCCGTGGACGGTCAGCCGCAGCTTTTGAAGGGCGATCTGCTGCCGAAGACGCGCTTCGAGCTGTTGCACGTCTCGCTGGCGAGCGTGAAGGAACCCGAACTGGTCATTCTGTCGAACCTGCGGAAGATGCCGCCGATCGACCACACGCTCCACCTCGGCAACACCGCGATCGGCCTCAAGACGGCGGAAGCCCTCCCGACGCTGGCGTCGACGAAGCGCCTGCAACGTCTGGAGCTGGTCGGCACGAGCATCGGCAACGATGCCCTGCCCGCGCTGGCAAAGCTGCCGGACCTGAAGATGCTGCGGCTGGATTCGACCAAGGTCGATACCGCGGGCCTCGTTCATTTCGCTTCGTTCCCGGCCTTGCACTCGTTGGACCTGCGGGAGAACGCGCAAGTGACGAGCGCCGGGCTCGCCGAGTTGGCCAAGTGCAAGACCCTGAAATCGGTCGCCTTGCAGAAGACGACGATCGACAAGGCCGGTGTGGACGCGCTGGCCGCGGCGTTGCCCGATTGCCGGATCGAATGGGACGGAGGAGTCGTCGAACCGCGCCCGTCGGCCGACCCCGACCGCGCGGGGGCGGAGTATGCGCTGAGCATCGGCGGATTCGTTTCGCTCAAGACCAAGGACAACCCGGAATTCCGACCGCAGACGGTGAAGAATCTGCCGAAAGAGCCGTTCGACTTGGTGGATGTTCGCTTGGTTACCGCAGCCGCGCAACTTGCGGCCACCGATGCCGGAATGGCCGCGTTTCGCGGGTGTCGCAACGTAATGAACATCGATATACGAGGCACTAAACTGACAGACAAAGGACTGGTGTATTTTCAACATTGTAATCGAATTCAATCAATCTATTATGATAGCGATCTCGCCACGGGTGACGTGCTATCGACATTTGAAAATCTCGAATATCTTCGTCAATATTATGGTAAGGTTACCGATAAAGCATTGACTTCCCTTCGCGCGGCGAAGAATCTCGAAGTATTACAAATCGCACTTAGCCCAATCAGCGAAGAAGGATTGAAATCCCTCGAAGAATGTCATCAGTTGACAAACATCAGTCTTCAAGGAATACCGATCGGCGACGAAGGATTGCTTGCTCTAAAAAACTGCACTCGGATCGAAGTCTTGCAGTTGAAGGGTACGAAGATCGGAAACCGTGGATTGACGATATTGAAGAATTGCGCATCGTTGCGGGAACTGGATCTGGTGCTTGTGGACAAGGTCGGCGATGACGGAATTCGCTCGCTGCGCAATTGCTCCAAACTCCGATCAATCAATCTTCTCGGCACCAATATTACCGATGCCGCATTTGAAATGCTATCCCGGTCGAATCGAGAGTTGGAGATCCTGCATGCTGAGCTGACTTCGGTTGGTGATACAGGGTTATCGCATCTCCATACAATGTCTAAGCTCAACGAAGTGTTGTTAAGATCCACCAAAGTCACCCAGGCCGGCGTCGACAAACTCAAGGCCGCGCTGCCGGGGTGCCGGATCGAGTGGGACGGCGGCGTCATCGAGCCGACGAAGAAGTAATCTATCCCCGGATACTTCGGCGATTGAGGTGAATCAATCTCCGATCCGCTCTCTTGGCCCCGAAGGGGCCGCGGGGTGTAGCCACGGGTGGAGCGCAGCGGAACCCGTGGATTCCGAATTCAATCTTCCGACCCCGGCAGGGGTCACGGGACAAAGGATCGTCCCTTCGCCCCTTCGGGGCGATGATTCGCTTCAACATTCCCACGGGTTGCGCTGCGCTCCACCCGTGGCTACCAGCCGTTGCCCCTTCGGGGCAAAATACTCATGCGAATCGAAACAATGAGTGGCTACCAGCCGTTGCCCCTTCGGGGCAAAAAACACATGCGAATCGAAACACCGGATCGTTTCGCGACGTGATTGAACAACTCTTTTGAGCCGGATCAGCCAAATCACGACGCGAAGAATACCGACTCCGCCGTCTTCGCCAGCAGCCACTCGCGGTCGGTCTTCGACAGGAAATCCAGGCGGTCCCGCACCAGCGCGATCGAGTTCTTGTACGTGTTCACGCCCTGCACCTGGTACGGCGCGTCGCTCGCCCACATCAGCCGTTTCGGGCCGAAGGCGTCCAGCAGCTTGCGGATCATCGGCGCCAGCTCGTCGTGCGGCGGCTTCTTCTTGCCGAGCGCGTAGAAGGCGGACACCTTCACGGTGGTGTGCTTGTGCCGGGCGAGTTTGCACAGCGCCGCCACGTCGGCGTCGCGGAACTGGCCGTCGACGCCGATGCGCGCGAAGTGGTCGATCACCACCGGCGTGTCGGGGAACTTCGCGCACATCGCATCCGTCGCCGGCAGGTCGGCGGCGTCGATCAGCAGGCACATCGCCTGGCGCGTCTGGGCGCCGGTCGCCCACATCTCCGCCATCCCCGGCGTGTCGAGCCACTTCGGCTGCTCCGCCTTCTCGCGCACGAACGGCGTGATGCGGAAGCCGGTCACGCCCTTCGGCAGCAGTTCCTTCATCGCCGCGCCGGGGTCCTTCGCGTGGTCGTCCACCATCCCCTGCACGCGGAAGCGCTTCGGGTGGCGCTTCACGGCATCGACGAGGTACGAGTTGTCCCAGAGGTGGAAGACCGAGTGCTGGATGAGCACGACGCGGCCGACGCCTTCGGGCCGGGCGAGCGCCATCAGTTCGTCGTCGGTGAAGCTCGGCGGGTCGAGGTCCTTCTTGGTCTTGCCGGGCGCGAGCGGGAACTTGTCCGTGTCCGGCGGCCAGATGTGGGAGTGGGCGTCGATCCAGGGCAGGTTGTCGTCGGCCGCGGGCATGGTGGCGGCTCCGAGCAGGGCGGCGCCGGCGGCGAGGGCGGCGCGGCGCGTGAGGGCGGGTTCGTGGGTCATGGCGGTCCTCCCGTGGGGGTCAGTGTACGGGAATCGACGGACGGCGCTCAGCACTCCAGGACGAGCAAGGCTTCCTCGCACGCCGGGAACCGATCCGTGGCCGGCGCGTGTTGCACGCTCACAATCTGGAATCCGCACTTCGTGAGGATGCGGAGCGATGCCGGATTGGTGGTTGCCACGCGCGCCGCGATCGGACGGCGTGGCACGTCGATCAAGAGGAGCCGTAACGCCTCCGACGCGATGCCGCGCCCCCAGTACTCCCGTTCGATCCAGTAGCCGACGAAGTCCCGCGCATCCCGTTGAAAGACGGAGATCAAGCCGACCGTCGCGTCGCCGAGCAGGATGACGCGGGCCGTAATGTTCGGATCGACGAGCACGGCCTTCCAGTGCGCGTCGAACGCTTCCGCGCTGCGGGGAATCGTCACGGCCATGCGGTTCGATTCCGGATCGGATTGCATCCGAAAGATCCAGGGCAGGTCGCCCGATGTGACAGGCCGCAGCCGGACGCCGGCGGGTTCAGGGATCATGTTCGCGATTGCTCCCACGAAAGGGCAAGCGGCTCAGACTCGTCCGCCGACCGATCGTTCCGCGCCTTGGTGGAAATCGGCAACGACCCGGAAGCCCGCCTCGATCCACCACGCACAGAGTTCCCTTTATGGACTCCCCTTGACCGAGCGTTCTCGAATCCTGGCGAATCGCGAGCATTGCCCATTCCTTACCCGCCGATCCATCGCGCCATCTCGAAGTAGGCTGGAATGCCGATCACGATGTTGAACGGGAAGGTGATTCCCAGCGAGCAGGTCAGCGAATAGGTCGGGTTGGCTTCCGGCAGGGTGAGCCGGACCGCGGGCGGGGCGGCGATGTAGGACGCGCTCGCGGCCATCGCACCGAGGACCGCGGACCCGCCGACCGACAACCCCGACAAATGCCCCAACCAAACGCCGACCGCGCCATGAACGATGGGGGCGAAGACGGCGAAGAGCAACAGCCGCGGGCCGACGGATTTCAGGTCCACCAGACGCTCGCCGGCCAGCGCTCCCATGTGCAGGAGGAAGAGGCAGAGGCTTCCGCGGAAGATCGGCCCTTTTGTGTCGTAGAAGAGCGCCACGTCGGCCCAGTTCTTGTCGCCCATCACGAGTCCGACGCCCAGCCCGCCGACGAGAAGCAACAGGCCCCGCGAGGTGAAGACTTCGAGGAGCGCGGCCGAAAGCGGGCGGCCGCTGCCGCCCGACATCAGCCCGATCGCCAGGGCGACGTTGATTCCCGGACTTTCCAGAACCGTGACCAGAGTGGGCAGGAATCCTTCGGCCGATGCGCCCTGGGCGGCGACGAACGACTGCGCGGCGATGAACGTGACGGCCGAAACGGACCCGTAATGGGCGGCGACTCCGGCAGCGTCGGCCGCGCCCAACCGACAGAACCGGATCAGCATGATGAAGGCGGTGACCGGCGTGAGACAGCCCAGAAGGAGCGTCGCCGCCACGGGTCCGGCGACCGCCCCGGCCGGGGCATGCGCGAGTTCCACACCGCCTTTCAAACCAATGGCGAACAAGAGATAGGCCGCGAGAAATCCGAACGCGTCTTTCGGCAGGGACAGATCGCCTTTGATCAGACGGGCGGAAAATCCCAGAACGAAAGCCAGAACGGCGGGGGAGAGGAGGTTGCCGAGGAGTGCATGGGTAGGCGTCATCAGGTCTCCGAGAAGGCTGGGGGACGATATCGGGTCTCAAGGTTCGCGGGCGGTCCCGCGGGTCGGAAAACGAAAAAAGGCCGGAGAACATCCACAGATGTGGATTGTTCTCCGGCCTATCTCCGACCCGACGGCACACGCCGGGTCGGCTGTCAGCATTAGTTGTTCCAACCGTGCAGTGTGGCCCGCGGTCCTACCGCTGTCCGCTGCCAAGTTGGTTCGGAATTTTATTAACCGCCGTTCCGGATCGAGTCAAGCACCCGAACGATTTTTCAGGACCGGGTCCTCGGAAAGCGTGAAGACAATGACGCTTTCTCCGGTGCGCGTGCTGATATCCGTATGCAGGCTCAGGACCCGCACCTGGAGAATGTGCTGAACCGCCTCTTCGAGGATCTCCCGGCCGTGTTCGATGAGTTCGATCCGAATCTGCTTGATGAGGTCGCGCCCGCGGTGGGGGTCTTCGACCTGCGCCAGGCGCTGTTCGGCGGGCGTGAGGACGCCCTTGAGTCGGACGATGGCCAGATCTTCCACCAGAAAGGTGCGCACTTCATGCGGCCCTCGCCCCATGTAATCGCGCTTGAACCGGATCACGGCGCCGCTGATCTCGGTTTCGAGTTCACCCTTGGTTTTCATGAGCACATCCGAGGTGCCGCCGCAGTGCGGTCGGCACCCGATCGACCCTCTGATGATGGCATGAAAAAACGCCGCCCGGTCCGACCCGGTGGCGTTGAGAAGAGAGCCGCCTTAGGGATTTGAACCCTAGACCCCCGCTTTACGAAAGCGGTGCTCTACCGCTGAGCTAAGGCGGCAAAAAGGGCCGGGCTTCATGTGAAGTTCCGGCCCGACTGCTAGTTCTATCGACACCGGGCGAGCCGACAAGGTTCGCCCGGACGCCGACGATGGAACTACTTTCCGGCGATCGGCTTGCGCTTGTCCTGGTAGATCGGGTCCTTCGGGTCGTCGGACACCTTCCAGACCTGGCCGTCCTTCATGTACATCTTCGCCTGCTCCGCGGCGTTGAGCGGTCGGGCGCCGACGCGGCCGAAGACGCCGATCTGGTGGCCGGATTCATCCACGGCGCGGTCACGGTCGAGCGGCTTGCCGACGGAGAGCACCTTGCCGTGGTGCGGCACTTTGTAGGTGGCGATCAGGCGCGGGTTGGGCCGCGGGCTGAAGCCGTCGTTGCCGGGGTTCTGCGGGCTGCTGAGCTGCACGATCCGCAGGCCGCCCTCCCCGTCGGCGACGTAGGCGAACGACGTGTTGTATGTGATGCCCAGCTTGATGTCGCGCACGTCCTTCATCTGGCCGCCGGCGTTGAAGACCTGGTCGAGCTTCGGCTCCTCGGCATTGGTGATGTCGAGGATCATCATGCCCCGTTTCCCGGCCGACACATACGCGTACGTCCGCGCCACGTAGATGTTGTTCAGGCCTTCCATTCGCATCAGCGAGCGCGGCTCCGGCTTCGCGATGTCCGAGATGTCCAGGATCTTGATCCCTTCCTCGTCCACCACGTAGCAGTAGCGGAACTGCGTCTGCACCGCCTTCGGCTTCTTGATGAACGGCGCACCGATCACCTTCTCGACCTTCGGCTCGAGCGGGTTGTCGAGGTTGACCACGACCAGACCCGCATCGCACGACACGTAGGCATAGTGGCCGACGATGTGCACGTGCTGGGCGCCGCAGAGCAGGTTGTTCGGGTTGAACGTGACCGCCCGCTTGAGGAAGTTGTTGACCGGGTTGCCGTCGATCGTCGTGCCGGCGCCGACGAGGATCAGACCTTCCTCGGCATCGGCGACGTACAGGAAGCCGAAGACGAGGTGGACGGGCTGTTCCTTGTTGGCCGGGTTCATCTTGCGCGTCGGGTCGACGGCGACGCTGGTGGGCGCGGTGATGTACCGGGCGTTCTTGGTGGGTGCGTAGAACTTCTGGCCGACGGGGCTGACCGGCGCGGTGGTGATCCGCTCGGCGAAGGCCTTGTCGTCGATGAAGGCGATGTCGTAGACGCGGATGCCGTTCTCGCCGCAGGCGGCGTAGAGGTATTCGCCGCGGGCCTGGACCTGCAGCACCTCGTGGGTCTTAAACGGTTTCTTCAGCCCGAAGCCGACGTCGCGGCCGGGGTGTTCGTGCGCGTTCTTGAGGATGAACTTGTCCTCGCAGAGCTTCTTGTAGTTGTCGGGGTACGCGACCTTGTGCAGGTCGCTGCCGAAGACCGCTTGCGGTTCCGTCTGCTCGGTGAGCGTGACGCCGAACAGGCCTTCCTCGCCGGCGGCGATCCAGCCGACGCGCGTCATGTGGTTCAGGAACTGCGTGCCGTGCATGAGCAACTGGCCCATGATGGCGTTGTTGTCGTTGTTCTTCGAGACGTGGCAGTCGGTGCACTGCTTGGTCTCGCGCCAGCCCTTGCCGCGCACGGTGTGGGGCACGTTGGTGCTGAACGCGGTGCCGCCGTAGCCGTCGGCGGAGATCGTCTGCTGCTGGGAATAGATGAGTTCGCGGTTGTTGTTGTAGCTGCTCACGTGGACGGCGCACGAGGAGCGCGAGGGGTTGATCTTGTTGCCGGTCACGTCGCCGTCGCGGGCGAGCATGAAGATGTCGGAGCGCAGCGTCTGCCAGCAATACGAGGTGTAGTTGCGGGTGACGTCGCCGTCGGCGTGAAGGATCGGCATCTTCATGTTGGCGCGCTGCGGCAGGTGGCAGCCGAAGCAACTCGGGTTCCACGACGTATGGCACGCGATGCAGCTCATGTTGCTGTTGGTGTGCGCGGCGCACTTCTCGTTCCCTTCGGGCAGGTCGCCCCAGACCATCTTCCCGTCCTCGAAGCGCACGGTCTTCGCGAGCGTGGACTTCTCGTTGTAGCGCGGGTGGGTCTGGTCGATCGTGTCTTTCGTCTGCACGACCTCCCAGCGCACGCCCTTCTCGACGGCGGAGTTCTGGAAGATGCGCTTCTTGCCGCCGGGCAGCTCTTCAACCTCGAAGCGCGGCTTGCCGAACGGGGTGCGCATCGCGGCGAGGTTGCGCCCGCGCCCGTCGGGGTCGCTGGTGTAGCTCGCCGGGCCGGACGTGCGGAGCGTCGCGTACTGGGTCGGCGTGCCGTGGCAGTCGACGCAGAGGATTTCCGTCGCGGCGCGCACCTCCTGGTGCAGGCGGTTGTTCCCGTGCCCGTCCTGCGAGAAGTGGCAGTCCACGCAGTGCATCCCCTTCTCCATGTGGATGTCGCGCAGGTGCACCGGCTCGCCCGCGCGGGCCTTGTCGAACTGCTCCTCGGCCTTCTTGGCGACTTCCGCAGTCGGCTGCTTCGTCTTGTGGAAGTTCGTCACCTTGGTGGCGAAGTCGGTGGCCTTGATGAGCTGCTGCGAGGTCGGACTGTTCACGATGTTTCCGAAGTGGTCGCGGTAGTTGCCCACGCGGTCGCGCTTGTACACGGCGCTGAAGAGCCAGCCGTGGCTGTGGAAGTCGCCGAACTGCGCCTTGGTCATCTGGCTGTTGAGCGACGCCGATTCGGTCGTGAATTCGTAGTCGCGGAGGTTGCTCTTCGCGGCGATTTCGTTCGGGTTCCGGTTCAGGGAGCGGATGAGCTGCTCCGGCGTCGGGTTGATCTGGTTCTCGGGGTAGATCTTGTCCGTCTCGCTGTCTTCATCGTGCCACATGTAGCCGATGTAGCTGTTCATGACGGTCGTGCCGGGGTGGACGTGGCAGACCATGCACTGGCTGGTCGGGATGGCGTTGGTGAAGCGGTGTTCGATCGGGTGGCCCGGTTCGCCCTTCGGGATCGTGGGGTCGGTGTTGGCGGTGTGGCCGCGGTTGCCGTGCTTGGCGTAGGGGCCGGAGTGCACGGGCGAACGGTCGTTGGCGTAGACGACGTGGCAGGCGGAGCAGCCGCTGCTGCGGTAGTCGCCGGGGTTGTCGTTGGTGCCGAGGAAGTTCAGGGTCGGGTCGAAGAGGCGGGTCTTGGTAAGGCCGATGAACACGGGGTCGGTGCGGTTCTGCGTGCCGATGCCGCGCTCGCTGAGGCGCGTGCGGGGCCGGCCCGGTTCTTCCTTCAGTTCCGGGATGCCGATATCGGGGCGGAAACGGCCGCCCGGTTCGAAGATTCGGAGGATGTTGCCGGGCTGGCTGTTCTCAAAGCGCGGCAGCGGATCCAGGAACGGCAGCACGCCCTTCTTTTCCATTTCCTCTTCGGACGGCGGCGGCCACGACAGCATCCGCAGCGGCGCGCCGTGCATCGAGTAGGCTTCGCCGTAGCGCGCCTTCTTGAACGGCACCGAGCCGTTGTTGTAAAGGGCCGCGCCCCAGAGCATGCAGCCCGTCGTCATGATCTGCTTGCGGTTGACCTGCACTTCCTTCGGGTGGCAGCCCGAGGTGCCGCAGCTGATGTGCGCGACGCGGAAGTCGCCGGGGTTCACGAAGCGGATGTATTCGGGCGATTCGTGGTTGAGCAGCGTGTACGAGCGCACGGGGTTGGCGGACGACGCCCAGTACTGCGGGAAGCGCGACTTCGGGTGCGCGTCCTCTTTCGTGGTGCAGTTCGCGTTGCCGCCGTGGCAGTCGGTGCAGCCGAGGCGGACCGTTTCCTTGTAGTGCGGGTCGTGCGCCGTCTGGTGGCAGACGATGCAGCCGGCCGACTTCGCGGACTTCTGCTCTTCGGTCTGCTCCATGAGCTTCACGTCGGCGAGTTCCGGCGGCATCGGGTACGGGTCGGCCGGGTCGGTGGACCACTGCGGATCGCGGGTGTCGCGCGTCCCGTCGCCGTGGGGCAACAGTTTCTCGCGGGCGGCTTTCTTCTCGGCCCGCTCCTTTTGCTCCGGCGTCATGCCGTTGGTCACGCGCGCCGTGCCGGGCACGCGCGGGTCGACGGCGTACGACACGACCGCGAAGGCGATGTACGCCAGGGTCGCGTACTTGAGCGTGCGCCGAAACGAAGTCTTCTGGGCCGCTTCCATGAGCCTGCTCCGCGTGCGTACCGATGCCGAGTGTCTGGCAAGAGCCGTCCTCATACCATCGGCTAATGTGGTGTCAATGGATAAGCGCGGTTTTGAGGGATGTGCAGATCGATGCGAAGTGGAGGGTTGGGGGAGATGGGTCGGTTGATTCGTGCTGGCGTCCGCGATTCGGGCTGCTTCTGAAGGATGTTGTGTTTGTGAAAAGTTCTGGAATAATGACCCGTCTCTCCCAAACGGAAATTTGCATGTCCGACCCCGAATCCCGGTCGATTCCCACGAGTTTGCTCTATCGGTCGGGTTCCGGTGCCTCACGCACGGTGGTCGATTCGCCCTGGGCGTTCGAACCGCCGACGAAAGCCGGCGATCTCGGAATGCTCGGCCCGTATCGCATCCTGAAGGAACTCGGCCGCGGCGGAATGGGGGCTGTCTTCCTAGGCGTCGATACGCGCCTCGACCGCAAGGTCGCGCTCAAGCTGATGCTGCCCGATCTGGCAGCGAGTCCGGCGGCGCGGGAACGCTTCCTGCGGGAAGCGCGGGCGGCGGCGCTGTTGAACCACGACCACGTCGTCGCGATCTACGAGGCGGACGAACACGCGGGTATCCCGTTCATCGCCATGCCGTTCCTGCAGGGGGTGCCGCTCGATCAGTACCTGAAGACGAAGGGCACGCCGGCGATCGGGCAGGCGATCCGCATCGCGCTGGAGACGGCGCGCGGGCTGGCGGCCGCGCACGCCAAGGGCCTGATCCACCGCGACATCAAGCCGGCGAACATCTGGCTGGAAGCGCCCAAGGGCCGGGTGCGCATCCTCGATTTCGGCCTGGCGAAGCCGCAGGGCCAGAAGCTGGACACGGAGTTGACCGCGGTCGGTGCCATCCTCGGCACGCCGGCGTACATGCCGCCGGAGCAGGCGCGCGGCGAGATCGTCGACGCCCGCGCCGACCTCTACAGCCTCGGCGTGATCCTCTACCAGCTCGTTACGGGTCAGACCCCGTTCACCGGTCCGAATATCTGGGCGGTGCTGTCGGCCCTGGCGGTGGACGAACCGGCCCCGGTGCGGGAACAGAACCCGGCCGTGCCGGACGAGCTGGCCGGATTGATTCACGAGTTGCTGGCCAAGAAGCCCGAGAATCGGCCGGCGAGCGCGCAGGAGGTGGTGGATCGACTGCTGGCGATTCGTCAGGCGATGGCGGCCCCGCAGCCGATGGCGGTGGCGGCGCAGAGTTCGTTCGACGCGATTCCGATCGACGATCCGACGGTGCCGCTCGCGTCGCGGCCGGTGCCGAAGCGAGCCGGGCTGTTGTGGGCCGGCGGTGCGTTGCTGATCGTCGCGCTCGGGGTGGCGGCCCTCGTGGTGCTGCGACCGCCGGCGCCGGTCGAACCGGCACCCGTCGCGAAGAAGCCGGAGCCCGAAAAGCCGGACGCGCCGCCGAAGCCGACCGGCCCGGATGCGCGCGGGCGCGTTCCCGTGCCGTCGCGGCCGATCGTCGAGGCCCAGAAGAAAGTGCTCTTTTCCGCGGCCGAGCGTCGTGACTGGCTGCAACAACCGATCGAGAAGCGGCGCGAACTGGCTCGCCAGTTCCTCCAACGCGGACCGCAGACGGCCGGCGACGCCAAGGCGTTCGCGGAACTGGAACTGGCGCAGGAACTGGCCATCGAACTCGTCGATGCGCCCGCGGCCGTCGCCGCGATCGCGGCCCTGGACGGCCGCTACCAGATCGAAGACCGCCGCGAGCGGAAGGCGGCCGCCCTCGAGAAGATCGCTGATCTCTTACCCAAGGATGCGATCGAGGCGGCCGCGTTTCTCCGCGTGGAGATCATGGCCCTCGCCGTCGGTTGCCTCGCCGCGGATGACGACGCGGTCTTCGATCGGTCGCTCGCCCTGGCGAAACGGCTCGTCACCAAGGACGACAGCGATTGGTTCAATTTTCAAATCCCCCAACTCGAGGACCGCGCCCAGGAGATGCGGACGGGTCGGGCCTGGGCGAAGGATGCGCTGGACCGCCTGCAGTCGAATCCCGACGACATGGCCGCGCAGGGGCGAGCGGCCGCGTACACCGGGCTGTTCCGCCACGAGTGGACGAAGGCCGCGAAGCTCGCGGACGATGTCCTCGTCGATTTCCCCGGGAAGGCCGCGTTCGGGCTTGAGAAGGGTGCGCGTGCGAAGCCGTCGGTGGAATCGTTCCGGGCGGCCGGCGATGCCTGGTGGTCGCTCGCCGAAACGAACGAGGCGGTGCTGCAAGTGCCGATGCGGCGGCGGGCGCGGTACTGGTACCTGAAGACCCTCTTCAAAACACCGTTGGAGGCGCGCGACGCACTCGCACGCGATCTCGTGCCGCGCATCGACGCCGTGCCGTCGAAACCGGTGGCGATCAACATCGGACTGATCCGCACGGTGCGGACCCATCGCATCTTCTTCACCGGCGACAGCTTTCACACCAACTATCAGACCGCCGGTGCCGCCGAGGTGCGCGTCAACCATCGCAGCTTTCCGGGCAAGGTGCCCGACATCGTCAACGAAGGCAACGGCTGGCTCTACCCGTACGACATCGATTTCTCCACCGTCCGCAACAGCCGCGGATCGGTGTTCGCCAACGAAGTCCTGGACTGGACGCATACGCCCGACGGGTTGGAATTCGGCAGCTATCGCAACCCGTTTGGTTCGATGACCGACGAGTTGCGGATGGTCTTCCAGGCCGACGGATACCCGAATCCGAACCGCTTCACGGAGAAGTGGGACATCGCCTACCACGCGCTGCCGGCCCAGAAAGGCGACCTGTCCGTGCCCGAAAACTGGACGGCGCTGTTCGATCGGGTGGCCGAGCATACGGGTGAGGTTCCGGAGTTCGAATTCAGCAGCATCAATGCCGATTTCGTCACGCTGAGCAAGCACTGGAAGTGGCCCGAGACGGCGCGCCGGACCGACTTCGGCTTCGTCGCCACCCTCGAACGCGACTATCCGGCCGGCACGTACGAAGTCCGCATGTTCCAGGACGACGTGGCCCGGATCCTGGTCGACGACAAGCCGGTGCTGGTCGGTCTCAAGTCCGGTCTGCACTCGCGTGCCACGTTCCCCCTCGCCGCCGGCCGGCATCGCATTCGGATCGAGTTCATTCAGTACACCGGTGTGACCGCCTTCACGCACTGGCTTCGCCGCACCGGCCCTTGACTGGACACGTATAGTGGGGTGTCGACGGAAGCGAACCTTCCGGCGAACCTGAAAACACGCACCCTCGGCTGGCGCGACGCCTCCATTCACGGAGACGCGCGCGGGCCGGGGGTGCTTTCGTTTTCCCACCGTCGAATCGAACCTCGCCGGAGGAAAACGCGTCCCTCGCACCGTGAACCACGGAGAAAGCCCCACGATGATGTTCGCCGCCGTCGACGCCACGCTGTTCGGACCCTACGCCTGGATCATCGCCGGAGCCGGCGCGGTCCTCGGCATCGTCGCGTCCCTCTGGTCGAAGATCAAGGGAATCGCCTGGCGCTTCTTCAGCCTCTTCGTCCAGCGCATCGAGATCCCCACCGAGTCGGCCCACGAAGCCGTCGTCGCGTACCTCATCGCCAACTACAAACGCTTCCGCACCTACGACCGCATGTACGGCGCCAGCTGGGAATACCAGCGCGACGGCCGCTACGGACTCATCCCGTACGAAGTCTTCGGCAACCGCTCCCTCGTGTTCTGGAACGGCTGGTTCCCGTTCATCTACACGAACCAGATGGAGGCGAAGGCGGCGAGCAGCACGAAGGGCGGCGATACGCCCAGCGGCGTGTCGAAGGTCTATTCCACCATCACGTTCTTCCGCGGCACGCTGCCGGTCGAGGAGATCATCAAGAAGGCCTGCACGGCGCGCAACAACCTCTCGTGGTCCGTCGAGGACGAGCAGGCCGCGAAGAAGAACCGCTTCGCCATCCACTTCATCCCCCAGCGCGGCACGCACGACGACGACTACAGCGGCAGCTCCGACGGACTCTCGTGGTACCAACAGGGTTCCTACCGCCTGCTCGCGCACACCCCCGAGCAACTCGGCAAGGCGCGCACCCTCAACGGCCTCGCGCTCGACAACCTCATCTTCCCCCAGAAGGTCAAGGACCTCATCCGTGAAATCGAACTCTGGCGGAAGAGCAAGGACTGGTACCTCGAGAAGGGGATCCCGTGGAAGCGCGGCTGGATGCTCTACGGCCCGCCGGGCACGGGGAAGACGGCGCTCGCGAGGGCGTTCGCCGAAGACCTGAACATGCCGATTTACGTCTACAACCTCGCGGAGATGGGCAACCACGACCTCGTGAAGGCGTGGGCCGAGATGCAGGTGAACGTGCCGTGCATCGCGCTCATCGAGGACATCGACAACGTCTTCCACGGACGCGAGAACGTGGCGCGGAAGGGCGGGATGTTCTCGATGATGATGCCGCAAGAGAAGAAGGACGACGACAACAAGGAGGGGAACCGCGGGGGCGGGATGTTCGGCCCGCCGCTGACGTTCGATTGCCTGCTGAACTGCCTCGATGGCGTCGAGCGTGCGGATGGGATCTTCACGATCGTGACGACGAACGATATTTCGAAGATCGATCCGGCACTGGGCCAGCCGCGGAAGCTGCCGGACGGCACGAGCGAGTTCATCAGCACGCGGCCGGGGCGCGTCGACAAGGCCGTCGAGCTGACGTACATGGAGCCGGGGGACAAGAAGCGGATGGCGAAGCGCATCCTCGGCGCGTTCGAGAAGCCATACCTGGAGATGTTGGCCTTCGTGGACGAGTACCCGGACCTGCAGGAGACGCCGGCGCAGTTCCAGGAGCGCTGTGCGCAGATCGCGCTGCGGGCGTTCTGGAAGGACAAATACGCGGCGGAGGCGAAGCCGAGCGTGCAGGACGTGGCGGAGGAGTTGTTGAAGCCGTCGCTGAACGGGGCGTATTGAGTTTTGTCCCCTCCCCCTCGAAGGGGGAGGGTAGGGTGGGGGTGACGGCGCGCCCCTCGAGCCGACTGGGATCCCGGACCCCCCACCCCGGCCCTCCCCCTCAAGGGGGAGGGAGAAAAATCGATCGGCGCCCTCGCCGCCCATCGACCCATCCCGTCATTTTCCCTTCCGCAGTACGACGGGCACGGCGTTGGCGCCCTTCGGCCCCGGGGTGCTGCGGCCATCGGCCACGATGCGTTCCAGCGTCTCCGTCAGCCGTTTCACCGTCGCGGTTTCGTCCGCTTGGAGATTTTTCGTCTCGCCGATGTCGGCCTTCAGGTTGAAGAGCTGATCCTTCGGCAGCGCTTCGACTCCTTTCGCCCCCGGCCGCGGCGCGCTCCAGCCGCCGGAGTCGGCGCACAGGCAGAGCTTCCAGTCGCCATCCCGAATCGCGAACGAACCGTTGATGGAATGGTGCACGACGGGCGAGCGCGGCGGTTGGGATTCGCCCTTCAACGTCGGGAGGAAGCTCACGCTGTCCTCGCCGGCGGCGTCGGGAACCTTCACACCCGCCGCGTCCGCCGCCGTCCGCAGCAGGTCGGTCAGGCAGACGAGCCGTTCGCTCGTGGTGCCCGGCTTCACGGTGCCCGGCCAGCGCACGAGGAACGGCACGCGGTGCCCGCCCTCGAAGATGTCGGCCTTGTTCCCGCGATAGACGTGGTTCGGGTTGTGCCCCTTCTTCGCGAGGTCGGGGAAGTCGGCCTGCGGCGAACAGCCGTTGTCGCTGGTGAAGATGACGAGCGTATTGTCGGCGAATTGGAGTTTCGCCAGCGTGTCCATCAGGGTGCCGACGGCGGCGTCGGTCTGCGCCACGAAGTCGCCGTAGGGGCCGATGCCGGACTTGCCGTCGAACTCCTTCGTCGGGGCGATCGGCGTGTGCGGGGAGGTGAGCGGCACGTACAGGAAGAACGGTTTCGTCGGCTCCTTCGCGCGCCGTTCGAGGAAGGCGACCGCTTCGTCGGTGCAGCGCGGCAGCACCCCCTCCGCGGTGAAGCCCGGCGCCGCCGGCCCCTGCCGCGTCGTCGCCGCCTTGTCCGGCCGCATCTTCAAGGAACGATCCTCGCTCGGCTCGGCCGTCAGCTTGTCGTTCCGGATGAACGCATACGGCACCATGTCCAGCGACGCCGAGATGCCGAAGTATTCATCGAACCCGACGGCGTTCGGGCCGTTCTTGATCGGCTTCATGTACTCGACATTGAACACTTGCGCCCGGGGTTCGATGTTCAATTCCGTGACGGTCTTGCCGGGCTTCAGCTCCCAGTCCATGCCGAGGTGCCACTTGCCGACGCAGCCGGTGTGGTAGCCGGCTTTCTTCAGCAGACTCGCGATCGTCTCGCGGTCCGGCTCGATGAGCCGCGGGCTGAGGCCGCCGAGGACGCCCGATTGCAGCTTCGTCCGCCAGGCGTACCGGCCGGTCATCAGCCCGTAGCGTGTCGGCGAGCAGACGGCCGAGGGCGAGTGTGCGTCCGTGAAGATCATGCCCGCGGCCGCGAGTTTGTCGAGGTGTGGCGTCGCGATCTTCCCGTGCGGGTTCAGGCAGCGCACGTCCCCGACGCCGAGGTCGTCTGCGAGGATGACCACGATGTTCGGCTTGGCCGATGCGCTTGCGGTAAGCGCCAGCAGCAGGGCGAGGGCGAGGAATCGCATGGGGAGCTCACGGAATGGGCGATTGGCCCCGCAGGAGCCGGACCAGAATCACGATCAGGATGAGCACGAGCAGCAGGTGGATCAGGTTGCCGCCGACCGGCACGACCAGCCAGCCGATCAACCAGAGGATCAGGACGACGATCGCGACGGTTTCCAGCGTATAGCGGCTCATGATGCGAACTCCTCTTCGGAATCCCATTCTACTCCGCTTTCATCTGCATCTTGCGAATCTCGATTTTCCCGAACTCGGCACGGACGCGGAAACTGGTCGGCTCCCCTTTCGTCGCCATCGTCTTCACGGCCTTGCCGTCGAGCGTGTAGGTCGCCTTGCCGTCCTTCACGGCGATGACGAGCGTCTGCCACGTGTCGACCTT
Source organism: Gemmataceae bacterium (assembly GCA_022842245.1). Lineage (GTDB taxonomy): Bacteria > Planctomycetota > Planctomycetia > Gemmatales > Gemmataceae > Limnoglobus. The sequence goes on along the minus strand of JALHPZ010000006.1, from coordinate 206,431 downwards.
CAGTTCCTTGATGTTGGCGCTCGAGATGTCGAACTTCATCCCGTGGAGGAAGAGGTCGTTGTTGCACTTCGCGTCGCCCTTGAACTCGAACTGGATCGTGACGTTCTTCGGCAGCGCCTTCTGCGTCTCGATGTGCACGTCGCCCTTCACCTTCGGGTCGATGACGAGGGCGCCGTCGGCAACGGCGAAGCGCTTGCCGTAGGCTTCGGTCTTGCCGTCGAGCGATTCGCCGCCTTTGGTCTGCTTCCACCCCGAGAGGTCCTTGCCGTTGAAGAGCGCGGTATGGCCGGCGTCGGGCTGGAAGTCGGCGGCGAGGGCGGACGCGGCGAGGAGGGTATAACCGAGGAATAGCGGCAAGGAACGCATGGGAGTTCTCGCGGGAGTTGGGCGGGAGTAGCTCTAGCGTATCGTTGATGGCGGTCGGATTCTGCTACAATTTGAGAATGGAATCCGGTTTATCGACCCCTCCCGATTCGATGTCGATCGACGACTACCTCGCGCTGCCGGAAGTACCCGGCTTGCGGAGAATGCTGATTCGCGGAAAACTCATCGAGCGGCATCGCCCCCTTTACAGGAATCGGATACATGCCAGTTTGATGGCGAACGTCGGGTTCATTTTGGAATCTTGGCGACGGACACGAATCGACTCTCGCGGTGAATTGGCAGCCGGCGAAGTCGAGACGATACTGCGTCGAAATCCGAACTCCTGCGTGGGTATCGACTTAGTCTATTATGAGAATGAGCTAAAAGCCGACGAGACAATCTACGAAGGTCCGCCGACGCTTGCAGTCGAGATTCTCTCGCCGCACAACACCCACGAAGAGGTCTTGAACAAAATCGACGAATACCTGGCTTGCTATATGCCGCTCGTTTGGGTCGTCGAGCCGCGGCGGCGGACTGTCACGGTCTACCGGCCGGACGCCGAACCGGTGATGTTCAACATCCGCCAGACCATCGACGGCGATTCGTCGCTGCCCGGCCTTTCGCTTCCCGTCGCGGAGATGTTCCAGTAACCCATGTGGCCCACCCCCGAACAGACCGACAAGCTCCTCGCCGACGCGAACCGCAAGGAAACCGGCGCGGTGGACGCCCTGCTCGGCGAATTCCGCGAACCGCTGCGCCGCATGATCGGCCTGCGGCTCGACCCCGCCCTCGCCAAGCGCGTCGACGCCTCCGACATCGTGCAGGACGTGCTGCTCGAAGCCAACCAGCGATTGATGGATTACCTGAAGAAGCCGGACATGCCCTTCCACCTCTGGCTCCGGCACCTGGCGCAGGATCGGATCATCGACACGCATCGCCGCCACCGGCTCGCGCAGCGGCGCAGCATCGACAAGGAACAGGCGATCGACAAGCCGGCGTGGGCGGACGAATCGTCCGCCTCCTTCGCGCAGCTGTTCGTGGACACGGAGCGCACGCCGGCGAGCGAGGCGATTCGGCAGGAGTTGCAACGCAAGCTCGCCAACGCGGTGAACGCGCTCGAGGACGACGACCGCGAGATCATCCTGATGCGGCACCACGAGCTGCTGTCGAACGGCGAAGTGGCGGCGGCGCTGAAGCTGACCGAGGCCGCCGCGAGCATGCGCTACCTGCGCGCCGTGCGCCGGCTGAAGGCGGCGCTGGTGCCGGAGGATTGAGCCGGCGCGGTCATTCGTCCGCCCGCGGCGTCGGGGCCGCGTGGAACCGGATGGTGCGCGTGGCCAGGTGCACTTCGCGCAGGAAGTACGACAGCCCGACGACCAGCGCGAGCGTCGCGGCGGTGAAGGTGATCCCTTCGAGCCACTTGATCGGCAGTTCGAGAAGCACTTCCGCGAAGAGCATGACGATGACGAGGCAGACGAGCAGGGCGGACAGGGTGCCGGCGGTGATGGCGGCGCTGGCGTAGTGCCGGCGGCGTTCGAGGCTGCGCAGTTCCTTCGCCTGGGCGCTCGGTTCAAGGTTGAGACTGCCGGGCGGTCCTTCGGCGAGTTTGCGGCCGCGGTCGACGATACGGCTGAGCCGGCCCGTCATCACGTTGAGGATGCCGGCGATGGCGGTGAGCAGGAACACGGGCGCGAGGGCGAGCTGGATGGCGCGGGCGCCATCGGCCGGCGCGTCGGCGAACAGGAGCGCGGCGAGCATGGCGGCATTTTAGGAGGGGAACCCGGAAAACGAGCGGAGCGCGGGGGTCGCTTCCGGCCCCCGCGCTCCGCTGCGACACCGAGCTCGATTACTGCACGAACACGAACTCCTTCGTGTTCATCAGCGCCCAGACGATGTTCTCGAAGGCGGTGCGCTTCGCGCCGGGGCCGGACTTCTTCACCGTCGCGTCGATGTGGTCCAGCGACGCCTTCAGGTCGTCCGCGGTCGGCGGGCGGCCGAAGGCCCACAGGAACAGCTCCCGCACCTTCTCCTCGTCGCTCCGCTTGTCCTCGGGCTTGATGAACTCGCGGATGCGGCCGCCGTTGGCGATCTTTCCCTGCACCTCGTCGCTGTTGAGCAGGTGCAACGCCTGCGCCAGGTTGGCCTCGTTCACGCGCTCGCACTCGCAGGCGCTGATCCGCTGCGGCTTGCCGAACACTTCGAGGAAGTAGCTCGTGTACGATTCGTCCGGGAGCGCGATCGCCCGCGTCGGGGCGTTCTTGTCCTTCGGCAGGCCGCCGAACTGCTGGGCGTTGTCCGTGAACTGGTTCACCGCGTCCAGCAGCACCTCGGCGCTCATCCGCTTCGGGTAGTACCGGGCGTAGTTCTGCTTGTCGTGCTTGTTGAAGTCGTTCGGCACGGCGCTCAGCTGGTACGTCCGGCTCTTGCAGATCGTCTTCACGAGCGCCTTGAGCGAGAACTGGTTGTCGATCACGGACTTCGTCAATGCGTCGAGCAGTTCGGGGTTCGACGGCGGGTTCGTGATGCGCATGTCGTCGAGCGGGTCGACGATGCCGCGGGTGAAGAAGTGCGCCCAGTAGCGGTTCGCCAGCGTCTTGGCGAAGAACGGGTTCTTCGGGTCGGTCATCCAGTCGGCGAGCTTCTGGCGCGGGTCGTCGGTGGCGTCGACTTCCATCGGCTCGGCGTCGAGCGGCTTGGTCACGGCGGGCTTCTGCGTCCGCTTGTTCGTCACGTTGCCGTTCGATCGCGTGAACACCACGTTCCGCTGCATCGCCTGCCGGTTCGGATCGTTCGCCGGCATCTGCACCGTCTTCCGCCCGACGCGGCCGTAGAACGCGGCGAGGCCCCAGTAGTCGTCCTGGCTCCACTTCTCGTACGGGTGGTGGTGGCACTGGGCGCAGGTCAGCCGCTGGCCGAGGAAGACCTGCGAAAGGTCGTCGACGAACTGCTCCGGCTTGTCGATCTCCTTGTACCAGACGCTCGGTGGGTTGTTCGTCTCGTCGCCGGTCGCCGTCACGATGGAGCGGGCGAAGTCGTCGAAGCGAGTATCGTTGGCGACGGCTTCGCGGATCCAGCCGTGGAACGCGAAGGTCCCCTCGGCCCGCTGCTGCTCGCCGCGGCGCTTCACGCGCAACACGTCGGCCCACTTGTTGGCGAAGTAGTAGGCGTACTCCGGCGTCTCGACGAGCCGGTCGATCAGTTTGTCGCGTTTGTCGGCCGACTTGTCCGCGAGGAAGTCGGTGACTTGCTTCGGGGTGGGCAGCGTGCCGGTGATGTCGAGCGTCGCGCGGCGGATGAACGTCTCGTCGGTCGCCAGTTCGGCGGGCACGAGGCCCAGCTCGCGCCACTTCTTGGCGGTGAACTTGTCGACGATCGTCTTCTCGGCGAACTGCCAGTCCGGCGTTTTCTGGCCGAGCGGCACGATGGCGCGGAACGTCGTGACGGTGCCCTGATAGCGCGCCATGATCGCCGCCTGGCCGCTCATGGACAGCGTGCGCACGAGGCCGGCGCCGTCCACCACGGCCACTTCGCCGTCGTTGCTCTCGTACTGGGCACGGCGGGTGATGTCTTCGGTGCTGCCATCCGAGTAGTGGGCGTACACGGCGAACTGCTGCTGGCGCTGCCGGCCGAGGATGCGCTGCTCGGGGAAGACGGAGATCTTCACGAGCGTCGGGTCCTTCTCGTCGCCCCAGGGCATGCCGGCGGCGATCCAGCGGCGGACGATCTTGTACTCGTCGCTGGCGGCGTCCATCTTCTTGCCGCCGCCGTGGGGCGACTGGCCCGTCGCCTTCAGCAGGAACAGCGAGGCGTCGGGCGACGTGGGCATGAGGCGCCGGCCGCGGCCTTCCTTCACGAGCGTCTGGTAGTCGAGTTCCGGCTCGAATCCGAGCAGCGAGAGCCGGAAGCCGTTCTGCCCGCTCGCCTTGCCGTGGCAGCCGCCGGAGTTGCAGCCGAGCTTCGTGAAGATCGGTACGACCTGGTTGGTGAAGTTCAGCGGCAGGTTCTCGCCGATGTTCTTCGCCATCACGCTCACGCTCGCGGTCTTGCCGCCGTGGCTGACGGTGATCTCCGAGGTGCCGTTCCCCAGCGGGGTCGCGCGGCCGGTCGCGCTCACGCTCGCCACCTTCGCGTCCTTGACGGCATATTTGGCTTCGTGCGTGAGGTCGAGCAGTTGCCCGTCGGCGAGCGTCGCCGTGACGATGAGCTGCGCGGCGTCGTCGCCGTTCTTCAGCTCGACCTTCGCCGGATGAACGGCCAGCGACTGGATGGCAGGCGACTGGGCGAAGCCGACGTTGGCGACGGCGACGGCAAGGGCCGTGAGGACGAATCGCATGGGGAGAATCCCTTCGGCGGGAAGTCGGCGGAGTCGGGACGGCGGATACCAGTTTGACGATTCGCCGCAAGTGCGCGTTCCGTCAACCGTTCCGCCGGATCAGGCAGGTAGGGGAATTGTCGCCGACGACGGGACGAATTGCAAGGGGAAAGCGCGCCGACTTACCCGACACCCTCAGGGCTCCGACCGCTGCCTTCGCGTTGACTCCCCACGAACCCGACGCTAGGTTTGATCTCGGGTTTGACTCGCATCCAAACTCCCCCCGTTCTGTCAAACCCCGGCGCGAAGCGCTCTCCGCGCCGACAGCCCGCTCGATTGCCCGAAGATTGTTCCGTTCGCCCTCCACCAGGAGTCGACGATCATGTTTCACCGTTCCCATCGGAATCGGTTCCGGCCACAACTGGATGCCTTCGAATTGCGGGCGCTGCCGGCCGCCTGGACGCCGATCGCCGACGGCACCGTGGTCATCGCGCCGGAGGATGGCGGCCGGCCGGAAATCCATCTCGCCGATCCGGTCACCGGTCGCGAGGTCCGGAAGATCATCGGCTACGAAGGGTCGTTCCGCGGCGGCATCCACGCCGAACTCGGCGATGTGACCGGCGACGGCGTCGACGATCTCGTCTTCGCCCCGGGGCGCGGCGGCGGACCGCGCATCAAGGTCGTGGACGGTTCCACCGGCGAAGTCATCGCCGACTTCATGGTCTACGAAGAGACGTTCCGCGGCGGTGTCGACGTGGCCGTCGGCGACGTGAACAACGACGGCTTCGAGGACGTGATGACCGGGACGGGCAACGGCGGCGGGCCGCGCATCCGCGTGATCGACGGCAAGAGCATCGCGGACGGCGGTATTCCCGACGACACGCCGCCCGAGGAACTTCCCGAGATCACCACCGGCGGCGAAGGCGGAAACTACGAAGTCCTTTACGACTTCTTCCCGTTCGAGGAGACCTTCCGCGGCGGCGTCTTCGTCGGAGCCGGCGACGTGAACGCCGACGGCTTCGCCGACATCATCGCCGGCACCGGGGTCGGCGGCGGGGCGCGCGTCGTCGTCACCGACGGCGCCACCGGCGAAGTGATCCGGAACTTCTTCGCTTTCGATCCGAATTTGCGCACCGGCGTCCGCGTCGGGGCCGGGGACATCGACAACGATGGAAACGACGACATCCTCGTCGGTGCCGGGCCGGGCGGTGGACCGCACGTCCGCGCGGTGAGCGGCAAGGACGGTCGCGAAATCGCCAGCTTTTTCGCGGCCGACGGCCAGTCGCGCGGCGGCGTTCACGTCGTCGGCAAGGACATCGACGGCGATGGCGTCGACGATGTGATCGCCGAGACGCGCACCGGCAACCGGCAGCACGTTCGCGGCTTCAACCAGCGCGGACAGATGGTTCGCGAGCTGAGCCAGAACGTGGACGACTGACACGACGATCGAGGCGGGATGTTCCGACAGGCACGTCCCGCCTCACGAATTTCGTCGTCGGTTCGCGTGGGAAACCCGGCAGTGGATATCGGTGAGACGCCATTAACGGTGTGCAATCTGGCTGGCGTCGAACTCCACGCCGACCAGCGCGCTCACCGGCACGGTCTCGCCGCCGTAGGTCGTGAAGCCCCGGCGCACGTGCACACGCCACAGCGCCGGCGCCTTCGACGCTTTGAGTCGCGCCAGGAGCTGCTTTCCCTTCTCGCCGTCGATCGACGGCAGGGTCGTCGTTCGTTGCTGGCCCGGTTCCAAAGGTGACTCGTCGGCCTCCTGTCCGCGGATGAACTCGCGGCCGGCATGGACGAACGGCCACGGGATCGGACCGCCCGGAAAGCTTTCCTCCCCCACGACGACGGCGGTGAGCGGCGGCGGATCGTTCGGGGCGGCGTAGCGGTTGAACGCGGGGTCGAAGGGGTGGAACGGCCGGGTCGACCGGTTCGTGACGCGCGCCGTGAGGACGAGGCATTCGATGTCGCGAGCACGGCCGGTGTCGGACTTCACCTCCCAGCGCGTGCGGCGTTCCTCGATCGCCAGCGGCTCGAATTCCAGCTCTCCCACCAACAATTTGCCGCCGAGTTTCACGGTGAGTTCGTTCGGGAACGGCCGGTTGAGGTCGACCGGCAGCGCGGACACCTTCTTGCGGTCGGCGGCGTGATACTGCCCGAAGAAATCGGGGATGGCGGCGAAGGGATGCGGCGCGGGGCGCAGCCAGCCGGCGGCGGCGACCAGCGTGACGGCGACCGCATAGGCGACGATCGGCCAGAAGAAGCGGCTGCGGCGATCGGGTCGAACCAGCGGCGGGCGCGTCGTCGAGGGGCGCGGGGCCGGCGGCGCCGTCGCGTTCATGCGGCCGAACTTCGTGAAGGGATCGACGACTTCGTCGGCCCGCGCCGGCGGTGCCGGTGCCGCCGGTGCCGGTTCCGTTTTCGCCAGAAGCGCGAAATCGGGCTGGGACAGGTCCTTCTTGACGAACGGTTCCGGCGAGTCGATCGCGGATCGCGGGAGTTCGGACGGCGGGATCGCGTCGGTGGGCTGGAGGATGCGCGGCTCGTCCGCGCCGCCGAAGTCGATCAGTCCGGACGATCGCGGCGAGGGTTCGGCCACGTCGGGAAGCAATACCGGTTTCGGCGCGGTCGGCGTGGCGAAGACGCTGTCGTCGGACGCCGCCTCTTCGCCGAAGATGCTCTCGGCCCCTTCGCGGGGCGGCGGCGCGAAGCGGGGAAGCGGAACGTCCACGGCGTCGGAGGGGTCGGTGGCCGGCGGAACGTCCGCCAGCGGCGAGGCGAACGCGGCCTTGCTCGGCGTCGCCGTCGGCGCGACGACCACCTGCCGGCAGTGCGGGCAGCGGACCGATTTCCCCATCCATTCCAGGCCCACGCCCATCCGGCGCGTGCACTGGGGACAGGCGAACGTCAAGGGTTGCATGATCTCCGACTTCCGCGGGGGAGGTCCGGGGAACCGGACGACGGGGTGGGATACCGGACAATTTACCATTCTCCGGCGGTTCGCGGGGGAAGAAATGCGGTGCGGTGCGGCGGTTCGCGCCGCGGCGTGGAATTTCGCGCCCGGCGGGAGCGGCGAATCAGATGTGCGCGCGATTTTGCTTCCGCCCCGAAATTGAACTAAGGATACGTGCCGCCCGTCCGTCACTACCGGACCGGGCCTCCTTACGAATTGGATCGGATCGCGCGATGCCGGTTCCCGTGTCGTCCCAACTCGAGCCGCTGCCTGGCTACAAGCTGATCGACCGCCTCGGTCGGGGCGGCTTCGGCGAGGTGTGGCGCGTCGAGGCGCCGGGCGGCCTGCAGAAGGCGATGAAGTTCGTCTTCGGCGACCTCAACGACCTCGAAGACGACAACATCCGCGCCGCCGAGCAGGAGCTGAAGGCGCTCGACCGTGTCAAGAACATCCGTCACCCGTTCATCCTGTCGCTCGAACAGTGGAAGATCATCAACGGGCAGCTCATCATCGTGATGGAGCTGGCCGAGCGGAACCTGTGGGACCGCTTCAAGGAATGCCGCGGGCTGGGGATGCCCGGCATCCCGCGCGAAGAGTTGATGGGCTACATGCACGAGGCGGCCGAAGCCCTCGACCTGATGAACACGAAGTATCACATCCAACACCTGGACGTGAAGCCGCAGAACCTGTTCCTGATGTTCAATCACGTGAAGGTGGCGGACTTCGGGCTGGCGAAGGCGTTCGAGGGAGGCCGGGGCACCGTGACCGGCGGCGTCACGCCGGTGTATGCCGGACCGGAGACGTTCGAGGGCTACGTCAGCCGGTACACGGACCAATACAGCCTGGCGATCGTGTTCCAGGAACTGCTGACGGGGACGCGGCCGTTCAACGGGAGCAACACGAAGCAGCTGGTGATGCAGCATCTGAACGGTACGCCGGACCTGGATCATCTGCCGGCGGCGGATCGTCCGGTGGTGGCGCGGGCGCTGGCAAAGAAGCCGGAGGACCGCTGGCCGAGCTGCATGGACCTGGTGCGGGCCTTGCGGTCGAGCGGGGCGACGACGGGCGGTTCGGGCGCGGTGGGCAGCGAGGAATCGACGGCGAGCCAGTCCCCGCGGGGGATTTCGGCGGCGACTCAAATCCTGATGGGCGGGGAGATCACGCCGCCGGCGGTGACCAAGGGATCACCGGCGAACGGGAGGTCGGACGAGACGCTCAAGCCGAAGCCTCGATCATGGGAAACGCCGGCCGGTCCGCCGAACCGGCCGCGGGCGCTGGGGCCGGGCGCGGCCGCGTCCGGTGGGCCGACACCAAGCCCCTTCGCCGCACCCCGGCTGGTGACGCAGAAGACCATCGCCGCGCAGGGCGGGCTGCCGGAACTACGGCCCGCCACGACCTTGGCGCGGCCACCCGTGGTCGTCACGGCCAAGATGAGCGACCTCGGCCTCATCGGTCCGGTTCGCAGTGGCCCGGGCGCGCTGATGCCGGCGATCGTCGTGGGGGCCGGGACCACCGGCCTGTTCGTCCTGCGCGCCCTCAAGCGAATCTTGCGGGAAAAGTTCGGCCACGAACCGCTGCCGCACCTGCACCTGCTCTACATCGATACCGACGCGGAGGCCGTGGCGGCCGCGACCGACCCTAACTCGCCCGACGCGCTGGCACCCTCGGAGGTCTACGTCGCGAAGCTGAACCGCGCCGCCCACTACCTCCAGCGCGACGGTCTCCCGCCCGTCGAAGCGTGGATGCCCAAGGGGGTCCTGTACAAGCTCTCGCGGAACCCCGGCGCGGCGTCGGGCGTTCGCGCCTATGGGCGGCTGGCGCTCGTCGACCATTACAAGGGGATCGTCCAACGCGTGCGGCAGGGGATCGAGGCGTTCGTTTCGGACGGGCCGATCGACACGGCGGCGGCGCGGACGGGCCTCGGCCTGCGCACCAACCGCCCGCGCGTCTACGTCGTGGCGAACACCTGCGGCGGCACCGGCGGGGGCATGTTCCTCGACCTCGCGTACATCCTCAAACACGAACTCCGCCAGATCGGCGTGGCCAAGCCCGAAGTCGTGGGCGAACTCCTGGTGCCGGCCGCCGACAAGACCGGCGCGAAGGGCCTGCCGCTGGCGAACACCTTCGCCGCGCTGCAGGAACTGGGGCACTATCACGCCGGCCGGAACCGGTACACCGCGCGCTTCGTCCAAAACGAGACGATCGCCGACTCCGACGGTCCCTTCGCCCGCTGCAACCTCGTGCAACTCGACAATCGAATCGGGCAAACGGAACTGGCGTACGCCGCCGGTCTGGTCGCGCGGTCGATGTTCCTCGAACTCTTCACCCCGGCCGGCCGCGTCATGGACTCGGTCCGCGGCGAGGCGTTCGCGCTCAACAAGGCCGGCACGCCCGTCGTGCAGGCCATGGGCGTCTACCGCCTCAGTTGGCCGCGCCACGAACTCCTCGAAATCGCCACGCGCCGGTTCGGCCAGCGCCTGCTCCAACGCTGGATGGCCAAGGAGGCCGTCCACCTTCGCGAGCCGGTGCAACAATGGCTCGACGAACAATGGCGGCAGCGCAACCTCGACCTCGAAGTCGTCGTCGACGAATTCAACGCGGCGGTGAAGGACTCGATGCGCGAAGACCCGGAGAAGGTCTTCGCTGCGTTCGTCTCGCCGTTGCGCCAGCGGACCGGTACCGCCGGGCGTCTCGACCAGGAAGCCGCCTACGACGTGCTTGAACAGTTGGTGAAGGTTGTCGGCACGCCGGAAATCGATCCCGAAAAGCCGCCGAGCCTCGCGCAGGTGTTGGCGGAGCGTCACAAGCGCCTGGTCGCGGACTTCGAAGGGCACCTCTCCGCCATGGCCGTGGCGTTCATCGAACAGCCGCAATATCGCCTCGGCGGGGCCGAGGAGGTGCTCGGTCAGATGATTCCCCGCCTGAAGCGCACCGTCTCCGGACTGGAATCGGTGCGCGAGGGGATCCTCGACGACGTGCACAATTCGTATTCACAGATCGCGCAAGTGCTCGCCGGCGAGGCGCCCAACCTGGCGCTCGCCATCATCGGGTCGCGCAAGGCGGTTTCGACCAACGAGTTCCTCAACGCGCTCGAAAGCTACCCGAACAAACGACTGCGGTTGCACGTGCTGGACGCCACGCTGTCGATCTATCGCAAGCTGCTCGCCAGCGCGCCGGAGTTCGTCCGCGAGATCGGGTATTGCCGCCAGCGCCTTCAGGAGATCCATGACACCATTCCCGCCCCGGATCGCATTGCTCCGTATCTCACGGGTCCGGGACGCATGATTCTGCCCCATGGCGTGGAAGGGCTGGAAGGCGCTGCCGACCACTTCCTCGGTGCCCTGGCACCGAAGGATATCCTCGACTTCGACGCCCAGTTGCAGGACGAAATCGCCAAGAAGTATCGCAGTCTCGTGAATGTCTGCGTTCATCCGCAGCATGTGACCAGTTTCCAGCAGTTGCTCGCCGTCCAGTCGCGCGCGTTCCTCGAATCGCGACTGGACAAGTCCGACGCGGCCGAGGTGTTCTTCCGGTACCGCGGCGAAACGGCGCCGAACACGCCGAAGATGCTCATGAACTCCTTCGAACAGGCGGCCCCGGACCTGACCAGCGTCTCGGGGAAGCCGCAGATGGAGGCGACGATCCTCGCCGCTCCTGCCGGTGCGTCGGGCGACCGGTTCCGTCAGACGGCCGAAGCCCTGCTGCCGGGGATCGGATTCATCCCGGCCGAACTGCCCGACGAGATCGCCTTCCTGCGCGAGTACCCGCTCCTGCCGCTGGCGGAGCTGCCGCAATTGGCGGCGCACGCCCGCGACGCCTACGCGCAGCAGATGGCGGCCGACAACAACCCCCATACCCGCGGCGACGTGCCGTGGGCACCGGCCGAAACGCCGGCTACCGTTTAGGACGACCCGGGCGCGGTCCCCCGCACCCTTGCCCCCGCGAGTGCACCATGGCGGTCCACTTCGAAGCCAACGTCGAACCGGTGCCCGGTTACCGGCTCATCGACCGCCTCGGTAGCGGCGGCTTCGGCGAAGTCTGGAAATGCATTGCGCCCGGCGGCATCTACAAAGCCATCAAGATCATCCACGGCGACCTGCGCAGCCAGGACAACGATCTCGTCCGCTACGCCGAGCAGGAGCTCAAATCCCTCGAGCGAGTCAAACAGGTCCGCCACCCGTTCCTCCTCGCCATCGACCGCTACGACATCGTCGACGGACGGCTGCTCATCATCATGGAGCTGGCCGACTGCAACCTCTGGGACCGCTTCCGGCAGTACCGACAGAAGGGCCAGCCCGGCATCCCCCGCGACGAGCTGATGGTCTACATGCAGGAGGCCGCCGAGGTCCTGGACCTCATGAACGGCGAGCACGGCCTACTGCACCTGGACGTGAAGCCGCAGAACATCTTCCTCCAGTGGAACCACGTCAAGGTCGGCGACTTCGGCCAGGTGAAGGACCTGCAAGGGCTGGCGGCGCAGGTGACCGGCGGCATCACGCCGGTCTACGCCGCCCCGGAGACCTTCGACGGGATCGTCACCCGCGCCTGCGACCAGTACAGCCTCGCCTGCGTCTATCAGGAACTGCTGACCGGCCAGCGGCCGTTCGACGGCACCAGCATGAACCAGCTGCTCATGCAGCACCTGGCCGCGCCGCCCAACCTCGCGCCGTCGCCGCCCGACGACCGCCCCGCGCTCGCCCGCGCGCTCGCCAAGAAATCCGAAGAGCGCTTCCCCACCTGCGCCGAGTTCGTGCGGGCCTTGCGCGCCAGCACGCCCGTCGCGGCGCCCGCGCCGACGCCGGTCATCAGCGGCGTCGTGTCCGCCCCGGCTGCCCGGCCCACCGTGGCCGCCGCCCTCATCGGCGGCGAAGGCTCCGACGCCATCCGCTGGGACGCCCCGCTCGGCGGGTCCTCGATCGCCGGTCCGATCGACCTCGGCCCGCGCGGGGATACCCCGATGCCCCTGGCCATCGAGGCCGAACCGGACCTGACGGCTCCGCCGGAGCGCAAGGGCACCGGCTCCCTGCAACCCACCCTCGTGATCGGACTCGGCGGCGCCGGCCTGCAGGTCGTCCAGCGACTCCGCGCCGAGCTGCGCGACCGCTACGGCAACGCCGACGCCATCCCGGTCATCCGGTCCCTCTACATCGACACCGACCCGATGGCCGCCGATTTCGCCGCCACCGAGAAACCCTGGGAACGTCTCGCCAAGCTCAAATCCGAACAGATCTTCTCCGCCCGGCTGAACCGGCCGACCCACTACATGAAGCCGCGCCTCGGCGGCCACCCGATCACCGAAGGTTGGTTCGACGCGCAGCTCCTCAACCGCCTGCCGCGCACGCCCATCACCATGGGCCTGCGCCCGTTCGGCCGCCTCGCCTTCTTCGATCACGCCCGCGCGCTCGCCCAGAAGATCCACCACGACCTCGAAATGGTCCTCGAACCCGAAGCGCTCGCCGCGTCCGTCGAACACACCGGCCTCGACCTCCGCACCAACCGGCCCCGCGTCTACATCGTCGCCAATCTCGCCGGCGGCACCGGCGGCGGCATGTTCCTCGACGTCGCCTACGCCGTCCGGTATCGCCTCAAGAAACTCGGCTACGCGGTGCCCGACGTCGTCGGCCTGTTGTTCGTCCCGCCCGACGCCCCCGGCGACGAGATTCCCCCGCAGGTCCGCGCCAACGTCTGCGCCGCCCTCACCGAATTGAACCACTACGCCCGCCCCGGCACCCAGTTCCACGCGCTCTACGACGAACGGGTCGGCCCCCTGCGCGATACCGATCCGCCGTTCCAGTCCACGTACCTGCTGCCGGCGCCGCTCGTCGGCACCAATACGCCGATCGCCGGCTCCACGACGGTTTCGATGCGCTCGACGCGCCGGACCGCGTCCGACATCCGCGTCTCGGGGGCGCAGCGCCTGACGCAGCATCGGGAAACTCCGCCGCCGCCCGCCGGCGACGCGGTCGCCGCCGCCGCCGAACGCATCCGCCTGGACCTGTTCACGCCCGTCGGCCGGACGACCGACGACGCCCGGCCGCGCACGCTCACCTCCATGGGCGTGGCGGTGCGCACCTTCGGCCGCGCGTCCTATTCCTGGCCCCGCGGCGCCATCGTCGACCGCACGGCCCGCGTCCTCACCGGCGTGCTGCTCACGCACTGGGTCTCGCCCGACATCAGCCGCGCGCGCCACCTGATCCCGGCGTGGGTCTCGGAGAAGATGAACGCGGCCGGCCTCTCCATGGACGCCGTCACCGGCACCCTGCACCAGGCCGCCGGCGCCGTCTTCCACGAACCGATCCCCACCGTCCTCGCCCGCATCGTCGACCCGATCGTGCCCCGTGGCTGGATGGCGCGCTCCCCGGACGTCAACAAGGTCGTCGCCGTGCTCGATCAGCTCGGCAAGACCATCGGCCACCCGACCGGCCAGAAGATGCCGAACTCCCTCGAGGATTCCCTCCGGCTCGTCGCCAACGACGTGGCGCTCAACGGGACCTCGCTGCTCACCGCCGCCGTCCACGAGATGATCGACGATCCCCGCTTCCGCCTCGCCAGCGCGGAGGAGGCGATCGGCCAGATCCTCACCTACCTCCAAGTCTGCCGCAACGAGTGCGAAGCCGAGGCGGACAAGTCCGACCGAGATGCCCGCACCGCCTACGAACCGCTGATGGCGTACGTCCACCCGCAGCCCGGCACCCGGAAGCCCACCGCCGCCGAGATCGGCGAATCGCTGCGTACCTTCCCGCTCGCGCAGTTCCAGGCCGGCATCGCCCGCCGCGCCGCCCGCCTCTTCGAACACCTGAAGTCGGTCTTCGTCGACCTGCGCCACCAGATCTCCACCAGCCGGCAGCGCATCGAGATCGTCCAGAAGCTGATCCTCGCCGAACTCGAGCAGCCCGCCCCGCCCGTCGACGCCAGCCACCTCATGCCCGTCGGCTGCCCCACCATCGAGGACGCCGCCCAGCGCTACCTGGAAGTGCTGACCGACGATGATCTTCAGGAGGTCGAACGCCTCGTCCAGATCGGCATCGAGGAGCAATTCGGGGGCTTGTATCAGGCGAGCGTGAACTCGACCGTCACGCCGGAAATGATTCTGGACGCCGTCCGCTCCAAGGCGCGGCTGCACCTGAACGGCCGGCTCGGCGAAGTCGACCTCGCCGGCATGTTCACCACCAAGTGCGGCGGCCACGCCCCCGCCGTTCAGGTCCTCGCCAACGCCTATCGCGCGTCCAAGCCCACGCTCGTGTCGGGCGGACCGTGGACGAACCACGCCCTCACGATCCTCGGCACGCCGGCCGGCCCCGGCGGCGACCTGCTCCGCCAGCTCGCCGACCACGCCTTCCCGCAGGACGACAAGACCGTCTTCGCGGACACCGCCGACGAGGTCGCGGTCTATCGCGAGTACCCGAACGTGCCGCTCGCCGTGCTGCCGCAATTCGGCCCGGCGTGGGAGGCCGCGTACCAGGCCCCGAGCGACGCGCCGGCGCATGCCCGCAACGACGTCACCCAGTGGATCGGCATCGACGCCGAGTGATTCGCCCGCTCACTTCCCCAGCGCCCACAGCGCCGCACACGCCAGCGCGAGCGCCAGACCGAACCAGACGAACCACGACTTCGGCTCCGCCGGCGCGTCCTCGGCCGATTGCCAGTTCCCGCAGTGCGGGCAGCGGTCGGCCTCCTCGGCGATCACCTCGCGGCAATACCGGCACGGCACCGTTTGCCACTCCTCGTCGTGGTAGACGCCGTCGGGCAGGTCGTCGTCGTCTTCGTAGCGCGGCATGCGGGTTCCCTATTTCGCCAGCTTCCAGCCCTTCGCGTCGGCCTCCAGCTTCGTGTGGCCCTTATATTTGTCGTAGGTCTTGTGCATCTCCTCGATGCTGTCGAAATACCCCACGAGGTGCGCCGCCGAGAACGACTCGCCCGCCTTCACCGGCCGGCCGTGGATCTCCTCGATCATCACGATGATGTTGTTCCCCAGCCGCTGACTCGCCCACGCCTCATAGACCACGCTCGGCTCCAGCGTCATCCCCGCCAGCCACGGGCCGTCCTTTCCGGTTTTCGGATCGCGGATGTGATACGCGCGGATGAAGTGCTCCGGAGCGGCGTGCGTGTCGCGGCGGTAGTTGAACTTCAAATCGGGCGGGAACGGTTCGAAGAACTCCTTCGCCGGGATGCGCACCCCCTTCGAACCGTTCAGGTAGCTGAGGTAGATCTCGCTGAAGGTGTCCCCCTTGTTATGGCGCACGCAGCCGGGCGTGTCGTTGCGCAGGAACATCTCCTCCGAGTCGTTGACGCTGTCGATCTTGTCCATGAGCAGAAAGAAGCGCTCGCCTTTGGGGAACACGACGAGCTGCGTCCATTTCGAGCCGGCCTTGCGGCTGGGCGCGGCGAACTCGTACTGGTATTCGGTCTTCACGGCGACGAAGTCGGAACCTTGGATGACGGTCGGCTTGACCGGCTTCATGTAGGGGCAGAGCTGCGGCCCCTCGACGGCGCGCTTGCGGCGCGTGCTGCCGTGGGCGTTCAGGGCGTGCGCCTTGCGGGCGGGGTCGGTCTCGTTCTCGTGCCAGAGGTAGCGCCCGAGTCCGCCCTTGTCTTCGCGGTCGACGAGCTGGTCCTTCCAGGCGTCGTCGCTGCCGGCTTCCATGAGCCAGTCGATCACCATCAGGCCGTCGCCGAGTTCGCGGGCACCGGTGGCCTTGTCGACGAAGGACTGCTTCTCGATGCCGGTCATCCACTGTTTGGGTTTGTTCTTGGGGATGACGGCTTCGAGTTTGTCGGTTTCGATTGTGATGGCGCGGTCGTCCTCGGTGACGCGGACCTGGGCGGCGGCGTGCGATGCGACGAGCATCACGAGGGCGAGCGGGCGGAGCATAGCGAGGAGCCTCGGTGGGATTTCCGGATCGCGGACGTCGTTGCTCTAGTTCGAAACGCGAGAAGCGGGAAGGCGCAAACGTGTGGACGGCCACCGACTTCTTTTGGGTGGAGTAGGTTCGGTCGATCGACTAGACTGCGCCGGGGATCGAGGGCAAGCAACCATGTCCGATTCGACCGGTACGCAAGCGGCGACGCCGCAGCAGGTCCAACGATCGGCGGCCCTGTCCGCGCCGAACAGCGAACGACATGATGCTGCGGGGCGGTACGAGCTTCGCAACGAGATCGCGCGCGGCGGCATGGGCGTCGTGGTCCGGGCCTGGGATGTGATTCTCCGGCGCGACGTCGCGGTCAAGCTCTTGCAGCCGCAGTTCGCCAGCGCGGATGCGGAGCGTCAGTTTTTCACCGAAGCAACCATTACCGCCCAGCTGCAGCATCCCGGCATTCCGCCGATTTACGATCTGGGAACGTTCGACGACGGCCGCCCCTTCCTGGCGATGAAGCTGGTCAACGGTCGGACCTTCGATGGTCTGCTGAAAGATCGACCAGACGATCGCGGTCAGTGGATCGCGGTGTTTGAAGGCATTTGTCAGGCGGTCGGCTACGCGCACTCGAATGGCGTGATTCATCGGGATTTGAAGCCGCAGAACGTGATGGTCGGTGCGTTCGGGGAAGTTCAAGTGATGGATTGGGGGCTGGCGAAGCGGCTCCGATCGACGAACGATCCGCACGGCATCGAGCCGCAACCTGCATCGATCACGGTCGATACCGAAACCGTGCCGGGCAGCGCGATGGGCACTCCGGCGTACATGCCGCCGGAGCAGGCGCGGGGAGAGATCGCCGCCATCGATGAACGGAGCGACGTCTTCGGCCTCGGCGCGATCCTCTGTGCGATTCTGACCGGGCAACCACCCTTCGTCGGGGCCACGGCGATGGCCACGCATCAACTGGCGAAGGCGGGCGACGTCGGTCCGGCGTTCGAACGGATCGAATCGTGCGGCGCCGAAGAGGAGTGGAAGTCCTTGGCGAAGCGGTGCCTCGCGCCCGCTGTGTACAACCGTCCGGCGAACGGGGCGGAAGTCGCCGAAGCGGTGGCGCGGCTGCGCTCCGAGGCGGAGGCGCGGGCGCAGCGCGCGGAGCTGGACCGGATCGCGTTCGCGGTTCGAACGGCCGAACAGCGCAAACGCCAGCGGGTGGGCATTGGGGCGGCCCTCGCGGTCGCGCTGGTCTTTGCGGCAGGTGCCGGCGTCTCGCTCTGGCAGATGAACCGCGCCATCGATGCGGAAGGCTCGACGGCCCAGCAACTCGTCAAGACGCGCGAAGCCAAGGAGTTGGCCGAAACGAACGAAAAGCGGGCCAACGAGAACGAATCGGTCGCGCTCGCCGCCTTCAACGACATGGTCTTCACGTTTCAAAATCGATTGAAGGGAAACCCGGGTACGCACGACTTGCGGATCGAACTGCTCAATCAAGCCCAGGCCGGTCTCAACAAGATTCTTGCGAACGTCGAGAACCGGGAGTCCCCCGACCAAATCCTCATCGGGGCCCGCATCGCCAAGGGGGACATCGAACGAAACCTGGGGAACATGGCCGAAGCGCTCGCGCAGTTCCGCTCCGCCCTCGCGGCCGCGGAACGATATGCCTCGGCGGAACCCGAGAACCCCGGCGCGCTGCGCAATGTCGCCATCGTGCACGCCCGGCTTGGCGACATGATGCTCGAAACGGGGCACGACGAAGACGACGCGCGCCGACATTACGAGAACGCCCTCGAAATCGACCGTCGGCTTCTGGATTGGAATCCGAATCGATACCAGGCACTCCAAGACCTGGCCTCGAGCATCGATTCGGTCGCGAATTCTCACTTGAAGCGCGGGGATCTGCCTCGCGCAAAAGCGCTTTACGAAGAATCGTTCGCCATTCGACGATCCGTCGCCGAAGAACGACCCGAGGACCTCGATGCGGCCATGCGGTTGGGGATCAGTTACACCCAATTGGGCGACATGGCCCTGAAGCTGGGCGATCCGTCGAAGGCGAAAGACCACTTTCTCGAAACCGCCGGCCTCTATCGCGCGCTGGTCGACGCAGAGCCGGGGAATTCGGAATATGCCAAGCGCTTGGCACTCAATCATTTGCAGTTGGGATGGCTGGCGCTCGCGACGGGCGATGAACCCGAAGCGACCCGATCCTACCGGAAAGCCCTGACCATCGCCGAAGCCATTCTCGATGGGGAACCGGCCAATGCCGAAATTCGACGACTCGCCTACGTCTTTTGCAGCTCCCTGGGCGAAGCGGCCGTCAAGGCCGGTCGAAAGGACGACGCGCTGCTCCATTACGAGCGGGGACTGCTCCACGGTCGAAAGCTCATCGCCGTGGAACCGTCCAACACGCTGACCGCGAAGCGGATTTCGCTCTTGAACTACAACATCGGAAAGATCCTGCTGAGTCGAAAAGACTATCCCACGGCGATCGAACACTATCGACAGTATCAGGCGAGTTGCCGGAAACACTTCGATCGCTTCCCGAACAGTGCCCCGGCGAGAAATGAATTGGGACTGAGTTCGACCGTGCTCTCGAGTGCGCTGGAGGACGCCGGTCAACTGCGCGAGGCGCTGCGAGTCCGACAGGATGCGTTGGAGGCGTTTCTACCATTAGCGGCCGCCGAACCGGACAATTTCAAATATCTGCGATCCGTCGCGGACTGTTTTCAGGCGATTCACGGATTCGCGGTGGAACTGGGTGAACAGCGGATGGAAATCGACGCCAGGGACCGATTGCATGAAGCCTTGGGTCGCTTGCTCCGGATGCGACCGGAGGACCGGGAGGCTCGTGGTCAGTTCATCAATACGCATCGGATGTACGCGGTCGCCGAACTCAAGGCGAACGAAATCGAGCGAGGACGGGACTGGTTCGAAAAAGCGCTCGGCGTGGCGTCGGGCGGACCACGTCCGGAACAGTTCCAACGCGAGGCCGCCGAACTTCGGCAGGCGATCCGAACATGCCAAATGCATTTGAACGCGCTGAAACCCCGCGAAGTGGCGCCGACTCCTCGAGAGTCGCGTCGACGGTGATACGCCTCCAAATTCCATCAGTTTCGCTCGCCGCGCCCTAGCCGCGCAAGTCCCGTGCCAATAGCCTAGTCTGTCCGTCTGCGCGGACCGCGCGGCGACCAGACAACGCTCCAGGTGGACCATGGCGAAGCAGGTGACGGCGCAGGTGAAATTGCAGTGCCCCGGCGGAACGGCGACCCCGGCCCCGCCCGTCGGACCGGCCCTCGGCGCCCATGGCGTCAACATCGGCCAGTTCGTCAAGCAGTTCAACGACAAGACCGCCGGCCCCGACACCAAGGGCCTCATGCTGCCGGTCATCATCACCGTCTATTCGGACCGCAGCTTCGAATTCAAGATCAAGTCGCCGCCGGCGGCCGTGCTCATCAAGCTCGCCGCCAAGATCCCGGCCGGCAAGAAGCAGGGGAAGGAAGTCATCCCCGCGACCGCCAAGAAGCAGGGCAAATACACGAACCACACCCTGACGCAGGCGCAGGTGCTCGAGATCGCGAAGAAGAAGCTGAACGACCTGAACGCCCGCGACGTGGACCACGCCGCCCGCATCATCGCCGGCACCGCCCGCAGCATGGGCATCACGGTGACGGCGTAACGCCTCCCGAAACGCGTACACTTGTCCCCGGTCGGTCCGGGGACGGTTTTTTTTGACTGAGTAAGGATTGATCAGGACCATGGCCAACGAAACCGCCGCTACCCAGGCCTCGGATCAACCGAAGGCCGAGGCGAAGGCCAGTCCGGTCGCCGAACCGAAGCCGACGGAAGCCGCCCCTGCGGCTCCGCCCGCCGAGTCCGGTGCCCCGACTGCCTCCGCACCGGCCGGAGGCGATCTGGGCGCCCCCAAGAAGAAGAAGCCCGCCGGCGTCTGCCCGCCGCGTGGCAAGAAGCTCAAGAAGGTCGTCGCCGCCAACGCGAAGAAGGCGAAGGACGCCGGCACGATCCCGCTCAAGCAGGCCGTCGCCCTCATCAAGAGCCTCAAGCGCTCGAAGTTCGACGAGACGATCGAAATCCACATCAACACCGGCATCGACCCGACGCAGGGCGACCAGATGGTCCGCGGTGCCGTGCCGCTGCCGCACGGGATCGGGAAGTCGGTCCGCGTGGCGGTGTTCTGCCCGGCCGACAAGCAGGCGATCGCGAAGGCCGCCGGTGCGGACGTCGTCGGTGCGGCCGACCTCGTCGAGAAGGTCCAGAAGGAGAACTTCATGGACTTCGACGTGGCGCTGACCACGCAGGACCTGATGCCGCAGGTGGCACGCCTGGGTAAGGTGCTCGGCCCGCGCGGGTTGATGCCCACGCCGAAGGCCGGCACCGTGGTTCCCGCGAACGCCGACCTCGCCGCCGCCATCAAGGAATTCAAGGCCGGCAAGGTGGAATACCGCTCCGACAAGACGGCGCAGATCCACGCCGGCGTCGGCAAGATGAGCTTCGACGACCAGAAGCTGGTCGAGAACATCAACGTCTTCGTCGAGGCCGTGCGGGCCGCCAAGCCGAACGGCGTGAAGGGGAACTTCATCCTCGGCATCGTATTGTCCGCCACCATGTGCCCGGGCGTCCGGGTGGCGATGTAATCCAGTGCGGAGTGCGGAGCGCGGAGTGCGGAGTGAAAACCAAAGACTCCTTCGCGATCGACTCCCTCCCAATACTTGAAAGCGGGCCTGAGCCATGAGCAAGAAGATCAAAGAGATGGAGTTGAACGCACTTCGGAAGATGTTCGAAGGCGTCAAGAACTACGTCCTTGTCGAGCCGCTGAAGGTCGACGCGGCGGCCGACTTCGAGTTCCGCAAGACCCTCCGCGGCAAGAAGATCGCCGTGAAGATGGTCAAGAACTCGCTGATGAACAAGGTGCTGGCGGAAAACGGCGTGAAGGCCGATTCGCTGGCCGGCACGAATCTGCTGTGCTGGGGCGCCGAGAGCTGCAAGGGCCTGGCCACCGCCGTCGAAGGCGCGGTCAAGGATTCGAAGAAGGATCCGAAGGCGCCGGACAAGTTCAAGATCCGTCCCAGCGCGATCGCCGAAGGCGAACCGATCACCTTCGAGGTGATGAAGACGCTGCCGACGCGCGAGGAGGCGGTCGGCGACGTGCTGGGCGCGCTGCTCGGCCCGGGTGCGAGCCTGGCGTCGGCCATCGGCGGCCCCGGGGCGCAGCTCGCCAGCATCCTCAAGACCATCGAGGAAAAGGGACCGGCGGGCGCCGCGGCTCCGGCCGAACCCCCGGCGGCCTGAGGAAAACGATGAGTGATGAACGATGAACGATGAATGAAAGACCTAAACCTTCGGGCGTCTTGATTCATCGTTCATCATTCACCGTTCATCGTTTCGATCAACAAACTATTACGCTCCGCCAGGCCGCTTCACCTGGCAACTACCAAGCTGGGCGCTTCACCCGGCACAACTTCGAAAGGGAACTGACCATGAGCGCGATCGCGGAACTCGGTGACAAGCTGGCGGGGCTGACCATTGCCCAGGCCGTCGAACTCAAGAACTACCTGAAGGAAAAGTACCAGATCGAGCCGGCGGCGGGCGGCGTGGCCATGGTTGCCGGCCCGGCGGCGGGCGGCGCGGCGGCGGCCCCGGCGGCCGAAGCGACGGAATTCAACGTCGTCCTCGAAGCCGGCTTCGACGCGGCCAAGAAGATCGGCATCATCAAGGTGGTGCGCGAGCTCACCGGCCAGGGTCTCGCGGAAGCCAAGGCGACCGTCGAAGGCGCCCCGAAGAACATCAAGGAAGGCGTCGACAAGAAGACCGCCGAAGACATCAAGAAGAAGCTGGAAGAAGCCGGCGCGAAGGTCGCCGTCAAGCCGGTGTAAGTGCCGACGCGAGATTCGCAATGCGGGACGCCGAAAGGCGTCCCGTTTTCGTTTGGCCGGCCGATTGCATCGCGTTCTCTCATCCGGTACTTTGGGTCGAACCACGCGGAGCGTAACGATGAGCGAGATCGCGAGCTGGGCCTGGAAGAACCGCGACGAGATCGTCCGATCGCTCCGTGGCATCTGGGAATGGATTCGGGGCACCGACAAAGCGACACCGACGCCCGGAATCCTGATCTTCGGCCCCGGCGGCAGCGGCAAGACGACGCTCTCGAAGATCCTCTCCGAACCGATCGATTGGCTCGCGGATCCTCCAGGCCTCTACACGGAAAGCATCAGCACCGAACGCGTGAAGCTGACCGATGCGCCGAACGTCGAGATCGTCGTGCCGCCGGGCCAATCGTTTCGGCGAGACGCGACCTGGCCGAGTCTGCAGGCGGATTTGGTGGCCGGGAAATATCGCGGCGTCATCGTCGTCGTCTCGCACGGACTGGCCTCGATTCCGCTCGACAGTTACAAGGATCACAAACTCTACGAAGGAAGCGTGCCGAAGTTCCTCGAAGCCATGCGCCAGGAGGAACGCGCGGACGAGCTGGACGTGCTCAAGCGGTTGCTCCCTTCGTTTCAACTCGCCAAGGGGAAGCTCTGGTTGCTGACCGTCGTCGTCAAGCAGGACCTCTGGTGGCCCGAAAAGGACGACGTGGAACGCCACTATCGGGACGGACCCTATCGCGATCTCTTGACCGCGGAGACGGCCCGGTTGTCTCCGTCGACGTTTCGCCACGAAATGGTCTTCGCTTCGCTGGCCATCAGCAACTTCCGAACGGCGAAAAATGAACTGTTGGTGCCGAACGCGAAGGGATACGATCAACTGGAGCAGGCGCGTTCGCTTCGGAAACTGTTCGAGACCCTCGACGCCTTGAGGAAATGGGAGACGGGATCATGAACGAGACCGCCACGAATGGAACGATCCAAGTTTCCGAGTACGTCAGGGACGCGACCGCGTTGATGCGCGAATACACCAACAAACTGACCGAGATCGCAGAAGCGTCGCGCGCTTGGATCAACTACATCACCGATGAAGGTACATTTCCCGATGCCCGTCATCCGATGCCCGAAGAAATGGCTACAACGATGGGCTATCTGTCGCCCGCTATCAATGATTTGTCTCGTCATGTATCGGGAATGATCGAACATGGCCGTGTGGAGGGATTGGATAAACTCAACCTTAGAATGCGATTGGCGGATTTGGAAGCATCTGAGATGAATGCTCGTGCACTTAGTACGCATGCTTACACGGAATATCTTTCATATTCGCAGTCCAACAAATCAAATCGTAAGAGATAGGCGGCTAAATCTCTGGAGTCGGCCTATGAGCGATTCGGGCGCGTTCGCCGACATCCCCGCGTTGCTCTATGGCACCGCCTGGAAGGAAGACGATACCGAACGCCTCACGGCACTCGCGCTCGAAGCCGGGTTCCGCGGCATCGACACCGCCAACCAGCGCAAGCACTACCACGAAGCCGGCGTCGGTGCGGCCCTCGCCGACGTGTTCGCCAAGGGATCGCTCGCACGGAAGGACCTGTTCCTCCAGACCAAGTTCACCTTCCGCGGCGGGCAGGACCACCGGCTGCCGTACGATCCCGCCGCTCCGGTGCCGGCGCAGGTGGAGCAGTCGTTCGCCCAGTCGCTCGCGCACCTCGGCGTCTCCACCATCGATTCCTACGTCCTGCACGGTCCGTCGACCCGCGATGGTCTGGCGCCCGCCGATTGGGACGCCTGGCGGGCGATGGAGCGCATCCACGACTCGGGTAAGGTTCGCTGGCTCGGCGTCAGCAACGTCGACCTCGATCAGCTCGAAGCCCTGTGCGACGGCGCCCGCGTGCGGCCCCGGTTCGTGCAGAACCGCTGCTTCGCCGTGCACGGCTGGGACCGCGACGTACGTCGGTATTGCGAGAAGAACGGAATGGTCTACCAGGGCTTCTCGCTGCTCACGGCGAACGGGGCGGTACTCGGCTCGGCCACCATTCGCGATATGGCCCATCGATATGGGAAAACGCCGGAGCAGATCGTCTTCCGGTTCGCGTTGGAGGTCGGCATGCTGCCGCTGACCGGCACGACCTCGCGCGGGCACATGCTCGCCGACCTCGACGTCGGAAACTTCCGCCTGTCTCCTGAAGAAGTCGTGGCGATCGAAACGCTCAAAGGTTAGGATTCGCGATCACTCTTCGTCCGGGCGGGGTGCGGTCGAGCGGTTCTCGTCGGCCTTGTCCGGCACGCGGTAGTCCTCGCCGAGCCAGCGGCCGAGATCGATGGTCTTGCAGCGCTTGCTGCAGAAGGGGTAATCCGGGTACTCCTGCCACGGTGCCGGCATCGGCGCCTTGCAGACGGGGCAGGTGGTTTTGGGTGTGGTAGACATGTTCGCCTCCGCGCTCGGCTGCGCAAAGCCTTCGTCTCGCCGCTAAACGGGGGCGGTTACTTCTTTTTCTTCGATTTCGCTTCGGCCTTCGGCTTCGGGTCGGGTTTCGCTTCGGCCTTCGGCTCCGGCGTGGCCGGCGTCGAGTCCGCCTTCGTCTCGGCGGGCTTCGCCTCGGCGGCTTCCTTGTCCTTCTTCGCCGCCTCCGTGTAGCTCTCCTTGCGGTAGTCCGTCTCGTAGAAGCCGGAACCCTTGAAGATCAGCGCCGCCCCGCCGCCCAGCAGCCGGCGCAGCTTCTTCTTCTTGCACTTCGGGCACTTCGTCAGCTCGGCGTCGTGGAACGACTGCCACTCCTCGAAGGCATGGTTGCAGGCATCGCACTGGTAGTCGTAGGTCGGCATCTTTTTAGTTCCAAGTTCCAAGTTTCGAGTTCCAAGTTATGAGCATCGAGTTTCGTGTCCCACTTGGAACTGGAAACTCGGAACTTGGAACTTACTGGTCGGCCGCGACGATGACGCTCGCGGGGCGTAGGACGCGTTCGTGGATGGTGAAGCCGTGCGCCAGCACCTGCAAGACGTGGCCCGGCGGCACGTCCTTGGACGGCTGCTGCATCACGGCCTGATGGAGGTTCGGGTCGAACGGCGAGCCGGCGTCGACGGCGACGCGGGCCACGCCGTAGCGCTTGAGGATGTCGAGGAACAAGCCGATGGTCGCCTGCACGCCCTTCGCGAGCGGGCCGTCGTCGCCGGCCTTCTTCGCCTCCGCCACGGCGCGCTCGAGGTTGTCGATCGCGTCCAGCGCGTCCCGCGCCAGCCCCTCGTGCGCGTACTTCCGTTGCCGCTCCGCGTCCTGCACCAGCCGCTTGCGGGCGTTGTCGAAATCGGCGATCAGCGATTGATAATCGGCGACCTGCTTCTTCGCCTTGTCCAGCTCGGCCTGCAACGGATTGGGCACATCGAGCGGCACGTCGGCGTCGATCGGAAATTCGCCGGTGGAATCGGTATTGTTCATGGCATTCGTTCCCAATGGCAATTCATGGCCCGCTGATGACGCTGACCTACGGACGCAGATGAAGATGATAAAAACATGGAAATCAATTCTCGGAAATCATCTTCATCTGCGTCCGTAGGTCTGCGTCATCAGCGGGCCATTGTTTTGTGTTCACTCCGGTGCGATCCAGTCCTTCAGCTTGCTGAAGAAGCTCTTCTTCGGCGGGCTGGCGGCCTGTGCCTTCTCCAGCACGGCCAGTTGCTTGAACAGCGCCTCCATCTCCGGCGTGAGGTGCTGGGGCGTGTCGACCACCACCTGGATGAGCAGGTCGCCGCGTTTGTGCGGCGCGCGGTAGTGCGGGATGCCGTGGCCGGTGATGCGGATGACTTCGTGCGTCTGCAGGCTCTTCGGCAGGTGGTGCTGCACCTTGTCGCCGGTGAGCGTCGTGATTTCGATCGGCCCGCCGAGCGCCGCCTGGCTGAAGGTGATCGGCCACTGGCAGATCAGGTTGTGCCCGTCCCGCTGGAAGAAGCGGTGCTCCTTCACGCGGATGACGAGTTCGAGGTCGCCGCGGCGCGCCCCGGGATCGCCGGCGCCGCCCTGCCCCTGCAGGCGGACGCGGTTGCCGGAATCGAGGCCGGGGGGAATCTCCACTTCCACGGTTTTGCGGGCGTTCACCCGCCCCGCGCCGCGGCAGCCGGAGCACGGGTCGGGGTTGATCATGCCGCGCCCGCCGCAGGCGGCGCACGGCGTCTGCACCTGGAAGATCCCCTGCCGCTGCACGAGCACGCCCTGCCCGCCGCAGCGCTTGCACGATTGGGGCTGCGTGCCCGGCTTCGCCCCGCTGCCGTTGCACTGCGTGCAGTGCTCTTCCACCTGCACGTTGATGGTGCGCTTGACGCCGGTGATGGCTTCTTTCAATTCGATATCGACGACGAGTTGCAGGTCGTCCCCGGCGCGCGGCCCGGTGCGCTGCCGCCGCTGACCGCCACCCCCGCTGCCGCCGAAGAAGCTGCCGAAGAGATCCCCGAAGATTTCGGAGAGGTCGATGTTCCCGCCGGAGAACCCGCCGAATCCGCCACCCTGCTGGTTCAGCCCCTCGTGCCCGTGGCGGTCGTAGATGGCGCGCTTCTCGGCGTCGCTGAGGACTTCGAACGCCTCGGAGGCTTCCTTGAATTTCTCGGTCGCCTCCGCGTCGCCTCCGTTGCGGTCCGGGTGGTACTGCATCGCCAGCTTGCGGAACGACTTCTTGATCTCGTCGCCGGACGCCGTCTTCGCGACGCTCAGCACTTCGTAGTAGTCGCGCTTGACCATGGGTACCGGGCGTCAGGGGTCTGGGGCAGTGGTCAGTCTGTGGTCGCGTCGGTCTTCGGCCCGGAGGGCCGGTCGAATGTAGCCACGGGTGAAACCCGTGGTTAATCATTTCCAAAAACCCTCGCTCCGGAGGAGCGAAGGAACCGTCGGCTCCTCGGCCCCTGCCGGGGCCGCAGAACTCGATTCCCCACCACGGGTTTCACCCGTGGCTACAATCCGCTGCCCCTCCGGGGCAGAAGACCTCGGGGACGGGAAACGTAAGCGATCGTACGCCGGCGTTCGTAAGGTGGTGCCGAGTCTTCGAGACCCACCGTTCGTGTCGAACGCCCATATCGCATCATCCAACGCAGCCGTCTTCACCCCGAAGGGGTGGGAGTGCTCAGCCCAGGGCAACGCCCTGGGTTGGCCCGGTCGCGCCATGCAGTCCGAAGGACTGCGACAGCTCACGTTGTCCCGCCCTTTCAGGGCTTGTGTTCGTCGAGTTCGTACCCAGGGCGGCGTCGCTTCGCTCCTGGCCCTGGGCTAAGCACTCCCACCCCTTCGGGGTGAAAACCATGGGTCTCTCGTAGGGTGGTGCCGGTCTTAGAAGCCCACCGTTTGTATCGAACGCTCACATCGCATCATCCAACGCAGCCGTCTTCACCCCGAAGGGGTGGGAGTGCTCAGCCCAGGGCAACGCCCTGGGAAAGGGCCCGGTCGCGCCATGCAGTCCGAAGGACTGCGACAGCTCACGTTGTCCCGCCCTTTCAGGGCTTGTGTTCGTCGAGTTCGTACCCAGGGCGGCGTCGCTTCGCTCCTGGCCCTGGGAAAGCCGTGCCACCCGCCATGCAGTCCGAAGGACTGCGACAGCTCGCGTTGTCCCGCCCTTTCAGGGCTTGTGTTCGTCGTGCTCAAACCCAGGGCGTTGCCCTGGGCTGAGCACTCCCACCCCTTCGGGGTGAAAACCAAAGCACCGCACCGTCGGAGTCAAAAACAACAACGGTCAGCCTTCATCGTAATCGCGAATCGACGGCCGCTAAGGCCATCGATTCGGAATCCCGGAAAGCTGACCGTCGAATGGGCTACTCCCAATCGTAGCATCATGCACGGATCAAACACGGCGTTCGATAATTAAGACGGCTCGACCGGACTGCGTATGGGCGATCTCGGCTAATTGAACGGCGAAACGACCGACCGCCCAATTGTCCTTCGCGTATATTTCAATCGCAAGTTGCGAAACTTGCTCTGTCCGGTGTTCGGTCGCCATATCTCCGGAAGCCAATCGAACATGGCAGGCAATATGGCCTGAACGATCGATCCGGTAGAACCGGAGGCCGATCATTCCGATGCCATTTTCCGCCCCGGTCGAGAATTCCGTGGCCGTTTCCGTTCCGTCCGCGAATCGTTTCAAGGACGAAGCAAATGCGGCGATGTCCTCTCGAACGTCGTAAGCGTTTGCCTTCCCCCGCCAATTCCCGGCTTTGACTAGGGCTTGTAATTGCATCAAATGGTCATCGACATAGACGACCTCGATCGAAAATTCCCATTGCTCGTCGAGGTCGTCCATTCCGAAACCTTACACTCGCTGGTCCGGCTTACGCAATCGCGCCGGCGATCTTCGAGTCCTTGTCGTCCTCGTCGATCTTCGTGATCAGCACTTCCGTCGTCAGCATCAGGCCAGCGATGCTCGCGGCGTTCGTCAGGGCCGACTTCGTCACCACGAGCGGATCGATGATGCCGGCCTTGAACATGTCGACGTACTCGCCGGTGTTGGCGTTATAGCCGATGCTCGCGCTCTTCTCGCCGCGGGTCAGCACCTCATCGGCGATCACCGCGCCGTCCACGCCGCAGTTCTCGGCGATGGTGCGGATCGGCTTCTGCAACGCGCGGACCACGATCTCGGCGCCGGCCTTCTCGTCGCCCTTCAGCTTGTCGGCGAGCTTCTCGACTTCCGGCACGCAGCGGATCAGGGCCACGCCGCCGCCGGCGACGATCCCTTCCGCCACCGCGGCCCGGGTCGCGTGCAGGGCGTCTTCCACGAGGTCCTTCTGCTGCTTCATCTCGGCTTCCGTCGCCGCGCCGACGCGGATGATCGCCACGCCGCCGACGAGCTTCGCCAGCCGCTCGCTGAACTTTTCCTTGTCGTAGCTGCTGGTCGTCTGGTCCATCTGCGTGCGGATCATCTGGACGCGCTCAAGGATGGCGGCTTCGCGCTCCTTGTCCGGATCGACGATGATCGTGCAGTTTTCCTTGTCGACGACGACATGATTCGCGGTGCCCAGTTGCTCCAGCTCGATGTTCTCGAGCTTGATGCCGAGGTCTTCGCTGATGAACTGGCCGCCGGTGAGCACGGCGATGTCGCCGAGCATGGCCTTGCGGCGGTCGCCGAAGCCGGGGGCCTTGACGGCGCAGACGTCGATGAGGCCGCGGAGCTTATTGACGACGAGCATCGCGAGCGCTTCGCTCTCGACGTCCTCGGCGATGATGAGCAGCGGCTTGCGGGCCTGCGCGGCCTTCTCGAGCAGCGGCAGGAACTCCCGCACGTTCGAGAGCTTCTTCTCGTAGATGAGGATGATCGGGCTTTCCGCTTCCCACTTCAGGTCCGGGTTGCCGGCCGCGAAGTACGGGCTGATGTAGCCCTTGTCGAACTGCATACCCTCAAGATATTCGACCTGCGTCTCGCTGGTCTTGCCTTCCTCGATGGTGATGACGCCGTCCTGGCCGACCTTGCCCATCGCCTCGGCCATGAGCTTGCCGACGGTCGGGTTGTTGTTCGCGGAGATGGTGGCGACCTGCTCCATCTCTTCCGGCTTCGAGAGCTTCTTGACGAGCGTGCCTTCGAGGACTTCGACGGCCTTGGCGACGGCCTTGTCGATGCCGCGCTTGACAGCCATCGGGTTCGCGCCGACGGTGATGGCGCGGAGGCCTTCCTGGTAGATCGAGAGCGCCAGGATCGTGGCGGTCGTGGTGCCGTCGCCGGCGACGTCGTTCGCCTTCTGGGCGACGGCGTTCACGAGCTTCGCGCCCATGTTCTCGAACGGGTCGGGCAGTTCGATTTCCTTCGAGACCGTGACGCCGTCCTTGGTGACGGTCGGGCCGCCGAAGGACTTGTCGAGGATGACGTTCCGCCCGGTCGGCCCGAGCGTGACGCCGACGGCCTTCGCGAGCTTTTCGGCCCCCGCGAGGAGTTTCTTGCGGGCGTCGTCGGTGTAGAGGAGTTGCTTGGCCATGTGTGGGTGCTCCGTGTGTTGAGAGTTCCAAGTTCCGAGTTTCAAGTTCCAAGTATGAAGACTCGGAACTTGAAACTCGGAACTTGGAACTGTGATTATTTGGTGATTTTGCCGAGCAGTTCGCTCTCGCGGAGGATCTTGATTTCCTTGCCGCCGACTTCGACGTCGCTGCCGCTGTACTTGCCGTAGAGGACGGTGTCGCCGACCTTCACGGACATCGCGAGGCGCTGGCCGTTCTCGCCGAGCTTGCCGGGGCCGGCCGCGATCACCTTGCCCTGTTGCGGCTTTTCCTTCGCCGTGTCCGGCAGCAGGATCCCGCCGGCCGTCTTCGCTTCCGCCTCTTGCGGCTCGACCACGATCCGATCGTCGAGGGGTCGCAGCGTGCCCTTGTCGCCCTTTGCCATCTCATATCTCCGGTTATGAACGATGAATTTTGAATGATGAACGATGAATGGAAGACGATGGAATCGAATGGTGAACGATGAAGGATTTCATTCATCGTTCACCATTCATCACTCATCGTTTCCTACATCATCCCGCCCATGCCGCCCATTCCCATGCCACCCATGCCGCCCATGCCACCGCCGTGGTCGTGGTGGTCGTGGTGGCCGCCGCCCGCGGGCTTCGGCTCGGGGATGTCGGCGATCACGCCTTCGCTGGTCAGCAGCAGGCACGCCACGCTCGCGCCGTTCTGCAGCGCGGAGCGCGTCACCTTCACCGGGTCGATGACGCCCGCCTTGCGGAGGTCTTCGTAGGTGTCGGTGTCGGCGTTGTAGCCGTAGTTCTTTTCCTTGCCCTTGAGGATGTTGTTGACGATGACCGTGCCATCCTTGCCGGCGTTCTCGGCGATCAGGCGGCAGGGCATTTCGAGGGCGCGGAAGAGGACCTTGAGGCCGGCCGCGTCGTCGCCGTCGAGCTTGACCTTGTCCAGCACCTTGCGGGCGGTGAGCAGGGCCACGCCGCCGCCGGGGACGATGCCTTCCTCGATGGCCGCCTTCGTGGCCGCGTGGGCGTCTTCGTACAGCGCCTTGCGTTCCTTCATCTCGGTTTCCGTCGCGGCGCCGACCTTCACCTGCGCCACGCCGCCGGCGAGCTT
Organism: Gemmataceae bacterium; assembly: GCA_022842245.1. Classification (GTDB taxonomy): domain Bacteria; phylum Planctomycetota; class Planctomycetia; order Gemmatales; family Gemmataceae; genus Limnoglobus. The sequence continues at coordinate 175,035 of JALHPZ010000006.1, read as the reverse complement.
CGCCAGGCGCTCCTGCAGCTTCTCGCGGTCGTATTCGCTATCGGTCTTCTCGATCTCGGCGCGGATGACGGCGCACCGGCCATCGACGGCGACCCGCTTGCCCGCGCCTTCGGTGATCGTCGTGTTCTCGGCGTCGATCTTCACCTTCTTCGCACGGCCGAGGTCCGTCAGCTGCACGTTCTCGAGCTGGATGCCCAGGTCCTTGAAGATCGCCTTGCCGCCGGTGAGGATGGCGATGTCTTCGAGCATGGCCTTGCGGCGGTCGCCGTAGCCGGGGGCCTTCACGGCCACGACCTGCAGGATGCCCTTGAGCTTGTTCAGCACGAGCGTCGCGAGGGCTTCGCCTTCGATGTCCTCGGCGATGATGACGAGCGGCGACTTCTGGTTGCTGACCTTCTCGAGCAGCGGGATCAGGTCCTTCACGGCCGTGATCTTCTCTTCGAAGATCAGGATGTAAGGATTGTCGAACTCGCAGGTGACGCTGTCCTGGTTGTTGATGAAGTGCGGCGAGAGGAACCCGCGGTCGAACTGCATCCCCTGCACGACGTCGACTTCGGTTTCGCTGGTCTTGCCTTCTTCGATGGTGATGACGCCGTTGGCGCCGACGAGCTTGAGGGCGTCGGCGAGCTTCTTGCCAATCTCTTTGTTGTTGTTCGCGGAGATGGTGGCGACTTCGGTGATTTCCTTGGTGTCCTTGGGGTCGATCTTCTCGGCGAGCTTGCCGAGTTCCTCGACGACCTTCTCGACGCCGGCCTGGATGCCGCGGACGACGGCCATCGGGTCGTGGCCGCCGGCGACCGCCTTGAGGCCCTCGCGGAAGATGAACTCGGCGAGGACGGTCGCGGTGGTGGTGCCGTCGCCGGCGACGTCGCTGGTCTTGCTGGCGGCTTCCTTCACGAGTTGCGCGCCCATGTTCTCGAACGGGTCCTGCAGCTCGATGTCCTCGGCGACGGTGACGCCGTCCTTCGTGACGTTCGGAGCGCCCCAGCCCTTGTCGAGGACGGCGTTGCGGCCGCGGGGCCCGAGGGTGGAGCGGACGGCGCGGGCGAGTTTGGTGGCCCCGGCGAGCAGTTTCTGACGGGCGTCTTCGGCGAAGGCGAGCTGTTTGGCGGCCATCCGGTGAATCTCCTGGGAAGGGTCGATAGTATCGCGTGACGGTGGAAGAGCAAACGGGATGCCGGCGCAGTGATTCAGTCGTAACCGAATTATCAGAAAAGACTTGCGCCGATGGGAATAGGCTGCGATCTCCGCCGAAATGACAGGCCGCGCAAGAAATGGCAGGGATTCAGACGGACCAGTCTTCGAGGACGAGTCCGGGAATGCGCCCGAAATCGCGCCGATTGCGCGTCACGACCGCCGCGCCGAGTTCGAGGGCGATGGACGCGATGCGGAAGTCGAAACGCCCGACGTTGAGTTTCGCTTTGACGAGTTGATCGAATCGAAGCATGGCCGGCACCGAGCTCAACACGATGGAAAATTGGCACCACGAACGGACCATGCTTCCCAAAAGGCGGGATGCGACTTCCTGTTGCGAGTGGTCCTTCGCCGACCGTGCCGTGCCCGACCAACCGCTGAGTTGTTCCTCGATCGTAACCGTACTGAGATGGATCGAATCGTGACGATGCGATGCGATCGAAGTCAGGACTTTCGGATGCTTGTGTTGGTACAAGGTCAGGATGTCGGTATCGAGCAGATAAGCCGGCATTGCTCAATCCCCGTCCCTTTGGGCTTCGAGAGCTTCTTCTTCGGCCTCGCGCATCCGGCGATATTCCTTGACGGCAGCCACCCAATCGTCGAAGAGGGGATTATCGGCCATCGATTCCTCCGGAACCGGCGACGGCGGCGGTACCGGCAGGTGGATGATCGTCGCGCCGTTCTGGAGCTTGGCCAGGATCTTCGCGTGCAAGGCCGACACCGCGAACTCGGACGACGGGCCATCCGCCGACAGGTTCAGCGGCCCGCCGGTCTCGGCGCGAAAGCCGGTGGCGGTCGGCTCGACGAGAATGGGAATCGACATGGTTGGCCCCCGCACGGAATGCCGTCATTCTACCCCAATCGTTCCTCGCAACGCCGGGTGCGGATACGAAAAAACGCCGGGGCGTTCGCCCCGGCGTTTCGATGATCGTCCGCCTGCCGTGCTCAGTCGGCGCGGAACTTGTTGTGGCAGTTCGTGCAGCTCGCGTCGAGCTTGCCCGCGGCCGTCTTGATCTTCGCCTTGTCGGCCTTGTCGCCCTTGGCGGCTTCCGCGGCGAGGTCCAGCGAGAACTTCTTCATCTCGGCCGAGTAGTCGTCCCATTGCTTCTTGGCGGCGCCGCTGCCGGCCTTCTCGTTCGGCAGCCAGAGCGTCAGGTCCGCCAGCAGGGCGGTGCGGGCGCCGATCAGTTGGGCGGCGGCCATGTCGGTCGTGCCTTCCTTCTTGATCTTCTGGATGTCCTTTTCGAGGTTCATCCCGCCGCCGACCGCGGAGCCGAACAGGTCCATGACCTCGTGCAGTTCCAGCTTGGTCTCTTCGAGGATCTTCTTGGGGTCGATCGGCTTGCCGGCGGCACCGCCGGAGACCTTGGCGAGCGCGGCCACGTCGGCGGCGAAGCCGGCCTGGTCCTTCGTCACGGCGGCGCTGGTCTTGGCCTTGCCGGCGATCTTGAGCGCCGCGTCGCGGAGGGCGGTCATCTTCGCCGCGTCCTTGCCGCCGAGCTGGTCCTGCGCGTACAGCGCCAGCAGCACGGAGGCGGACTTCACGCGGCCACCGACCTTCTTCGTCTTCGCGAGGTCGACGAGCTTCGTCAGGTGCGCGAGGTCGGCTTCGATGACCTTGCCGCTCAGGTCGGCGGACAGGGTCGGATCGGCGGCGGTGAGGGCGGTGGCGAAGAACGCCACGGCGGCGGCGCCGACAATGCGGGATTTCAACGAACGCACGGAGAACCTCCTGGAGAAACGGACCGTTTTGGGGAGGCGGCCGAGCGACGGTCGGCCGCGGCGGGAATCAGCAGACCATTATCGCGTCCGGTTGGTCCGAAGACGAGGGCGCGCGCCGGCTTGGGGAGAAAAAAACCTCCCGGGCCGCTCGGCGTTCCCGTTCCGGCCCCGCCCCGCGCCCGGTACGATGACGCCATGCCCCGCACCGCATCCATCGCCCGCACCACCGCCGAAACCGCCATCGAACTGTCGCTCGACCTCGACGGCAACGGTACCTCCACGCTCGCCACCGGCGTCGGATTCTTCGATCACATGCTCACGCACGTGGCGAAGCACGGCCGTTTCGACCTCGTCGTGAAATGCCAGGGCGACCTGCACATCGACGCCCACCACACCGTCGAGGATGTCGGCATCTGCTTCGGGCTGGCGCTGGCGCAGGCGCTCGGGGACAAGGCCGGCATCCGCCGCTACGGCGACGCCACCGTGCCGATGGACGAAACGCTCGTGACGAGCGCGATCGACCTGAGCGGCCGGCCGTTCCTCGTCTGGAAGGCGGAGGTGCCGAACGAATTGCTGGGGAATTTCTCGTCGCAGCTGGCGGAGGAGTTCTGGCGGGCGGTGTCGAGCGCGGCGAAGCTGACGCTGCACGTCCAGCTCCACCACGGGCGGAACACGCATCACATCGTCGAGACGATCTTCAAGGCGACGGCGCGGGCGCTGCGGGAGGCGGTGGAACCCGACCCCCGCGGCGGCGGCGTGCCCTCGACCAAAGGCGTGCTGTGACCGGCGGTGTTACTTCGCCAGGTTCGTGAACTTGATGTCCTTGAACATCACCTTCATGCCCTTGTGGCCGGCGTGGTACTGGAACGCGAAGATCCCCTCGGTCGGTGCCGGCTTGTTCTTCTCCTTGCCCGGCAGGTTCGGGAACTCCTCGTCCACCATCGTCGTGCCGTTGATCTTGATCGTGACCTTCGTCCCCTTCGCGACGACGTGGAACTCGTTCCACTCCTTTTCCTTCACGGCCTTCTTGATGTCGTCCGGCTTGGAAGCGCGCATCATGCCGCCGATCCCCTCGCCGTACAGGCTGCCCCAGTAGCCGGCGCCGACGTCCACTTGCGGCCCGGCGACGACGAACTTCTTGTCGTCCCGGAGCGTGCTGCGGATCTGCAGGCCGCTGTTCCCCTTGCCGTCCTTCAGTTGCACCTTGAAGGAGATTTCGAAGTCGGAGTATTTCTTCTTGCTGGCGAAGAAGGTGTTGTACTTCGGGTCTTCCTCGTTGTAACCGACGACGACGCCATCGGTGATGCTCCAGATATCGGTGCGGCCGTGCCAGTTGGCCGGGTCGAGGAACTCCTTGGTATCGTCGGCGCGGAGGGCGGGGGCGGCGGTCGCGAGGGCGACGACGCAAAGCAGGCGGTAGAGAGTCATGAAACGAAGCTCCGAGGCGGGAAAGGTAATCGCTGGAAGTATATGCCTGCCGCCGGGTATATCGAGCGCGGCCTGCGCCGTATAACGTCCGAACCTGCCGCCCCACCACTTCGGAGTTCCGCGTGACGCCGCTCACCCGCATCCTCGTCCTGGCCGTCGCGGTCATCGGCTTCCTCTTCGACACCTACGAACTGCTCATGCTGCCGGTCATCGGTGCCGGGGCGCTCTCCGACCTGCTCGGCGTGCCGCGGAACCACGAATCGGTACGCTGGTGGATCGGCACGATCCTCTGGAGCGCCGCGCTCGCCGGCGGCATCTTCGGCCTGCTCGGCGGCTGGATGATCGACCGCTTCGGCCGCAAGCGCATCATGGTCGCCAGCATCCTCATGTACTCGCTCTCGCCGATGGCGGCCGCGTTCAGCACCGACGTCTACCAGTTCGTGTTCTTCCGCTGCACCACCTTCATCGGCGTCTGCGTCGAGATGGTCGCCGCCGTCACGTGGCTGGCGGAACTGTTCCCCGACAAGCGCACGCGGGAGCGCGCCATCGCCTGGAGCCTCGCGGCCGCGTCCCTCGGCGGGTTGCTCGTCACGGTGGTGGACCAGCAGATCGTGGCGCTCGCGCCCAGCCTGCCCGCCATCCCGACCGCGACCGGCGCGTCGGCGCACGCCCCGTGGCGCTACACGCTGATCTCCGGCCTGATCCCCGGCGCGCTCATTCTGATGCTCATGCCGTTCGTGCCCGAATCCCAGGTGTGGCGCGAGAAGAAGCTCGCCGGCACGCTCCAGCGCCCGAGCTTCGGCGAACTGTTCTCCCCCGGCCTGCGCCGCACCACGATCGTGACGACGATCCTGTCCGCGTGCGGCTACGCGGCGGCGTTCGGCGCGCTGCAAGTCACTCCGTCGCAGATCATCCTCGGCCGCGCCGAGATCGGCGGACCGATGGCCGAGGCGCGCAAGGCCGACGCCGCCGCCAAGACCGACGACGAGAAGGCCGCCGCCAAGAAGCAACTCGCCGCCGCCACCGCCGGCTACGAGAAGCACAAGAGCGAAATCCAGCTCTATCAGGAGATCGGCGGCCTCACCGGGCGCATCCTGCTCGCCGTGCTCGTCAGCATGGTGCCGACGCGCCTGCTGCTGCGCATCTTCCTCGTGCCCGGCATCGCGCTCTTCCCGCTCACCTACTTCGAACTGGTGACGGGCGACTGGATGATCTTCAGCATCGCCATCTTCTTCTGCGGCCTGCTCACCGTGGCGCAGTTCAGCTACCTCAGCGAGTTCCTGCCGAAGGCGTTCCCCTTGCACCTGCGGGGCACCGGCGGCAGCTTCGCCACGAACGTCGGCGGGCGGATGATCGGCACGATGGCGGCGACCCTGAACACCGCCGTCCTGGCCGTGCAGATGGGTGGCGGCCCGCTCGGCGTGGCGAAGGCCGCCGCGATCATCGGCGGCGCCGTCTACCTGATCGCCTTCATCGCCTCGTTCTTCCTCCCGGAACCGAAGCACGACCAGTGATGGAAGAAATGCGGAATGCGGAATTCGGAGTTCAGAATGAAAACCCGCCCGCCCCGTCTTCCGCCGGGTGCACACCCCCCTTTCGAAGCTCTTGGTTTTTTGCCCCGGATGGGGCAACGGGTTGTCGCCACGGGTGGAGCGAAGCGGAACCCGTGGGGGCGACAAAGGACACTCGCCCCGGAGGGGCGAAGGAACCATCGCGGTCCGACGACCTCGTGCCACCCGCATGGGTCACGCGCTCCGCTCCGAAGACTCCGCGTCGCCGCTAAACGGGGGTCTTCGTTTTGCATTGGTCCGAATCCGCGAAACCCATCAACGAGGAAAAAAATCGTTCGTCGGAAATTCCCGCTTCCGGGGTGGGGTGGGAACCGTTTCTTCCGAAGAAGCCCCGGCCGGCGGCATAGTGGACACGCGAGCACTCGCCGGGGGTGAGCGTAGGATTCGAGCCGGGGAAAGTAAATCGAAGCAGCCGGGGCTTGGCTCCGACGTGCCGAAACCGCCGCGCACGGCTCAATTTCTGTTCTAGGTTTCCTCGAACGTAGGCACTGAACTCCGAGCCGCCGTTATGGCCGCCCCCGAAAACGAACCTCAACCCGACGACGAACTGCCGCCGGACGATGCGCCGGAGGGCGACGCCGTCGAACGGCCGTTGACCGGGCGCGACAAGGCCCAACGGCTCTTCTTCGAACTGATGCGCGACTGCGGGCCGGATATCGTCCGCATGCCGTCGAGTTGCAAGGTCTACCTCACGCGCTATCTGGCGAACTACCCGGACGACGCCGACCTGCTGCTGGCCGTTGTGCAGCGGGGCATTCCGACGCGGCTGCTGCAGCACGAGTTGCGGCGCGGCTACGACGAACTGCTCGACGAGGAGATCCGCCGCTTCGCCAAGAGCCAGAAGATCGAGTGGTACGACGCGAAGTGGGCGGTCGAGTGTTGGGCGAAGGGCGTGGGGCGGCCGCGGGGGTTCCGCCCGGCGCGTGTCGAACCGGTGCCGGAGGAGTTGTACGCCGACCCGAACGCGAAGGACAAGTACGACAACTTCGTGAAGGCGGCGATGATCTTCATCGTCGGGGCCGGGGGCTTCTTCGGCACGTTCGTGGCCGTGGCGCTGATCCCGATCTTCATGTGGGCGCTGGAAGGGACGCTGGTCTCGCTGACGGCGGGGTTCGGCGGCGCGCTCATGGACGACGACAACGACGCGGCGGTGTTTCTGGTGGCGTTCATCGCGGCCGGGGGCTTCGGGCTGGTGGGTGCGGCGGCGGCGATCGTGGCGTGGATCTTCGCCGGCGGCGAGGAGGAGCCGTGGGCCACTGCGAGTGTTGCCAGCGGCACGGCGTTCACGACGGTGTTCATCTGCCTCGGCATCACGATGATGTGCTGCATTCCGCCGTTGTTCCTGCCGTTCGTCCACATCGGCTGCGTCTTCATGGCCACGTACAAATCCGCTGCCCGAGGGGGAAATTATTGATGATTTGAGCGATGGTATTCGCCGAACGGAATTCGATGGCCCCTCCTGAAAAAATTCCGGTCCCGGCTGACAGGAACAACCCCCGTCAAAAGTTTCCTGAGTTTCCCCTCGTCCGTGACCCGCAGATTTCGCGTTAAGCCGGAGAAACCGTAACGGTCGTTGCGACCGCTGGTGTCGGCGTGCGCGAACTTTTCCGAATATTGGTTGATCGGTCGCAAAATCGGACCTATATAATTGCCGGCATCACGCGGCGATTCGCCTGTCCCGCCGTGTCTGGCCGGTGCATTCGCGTCCCCCGACGGCTTGGTTCCCCCGACCGCCGCCTGTCCTCGCGAACGCTTTCCGGTTGTGCGCGTTGTGCCCGCGCTGCCGACTCGATTCCCGTGCGTTTCCCGCGGCCTCCCCGCGCAAACTGCCGAATCGTGAGGCTGCGGTCGATACCGTTAGCAGGTTGTCCGTCGTCGCGATTGTCTGCGGCACGGCCACCCCTCCGGCCGACCCCGATCCGACCCCCCGCCCGCCGCTGGAACCGCGCCCCCGCGTCCGGACTCGTCCGACGCTTCGCGACCCGACGGCCCCGTAGACAGGATGACCTACCCGATGTCGCGACTTCGCCGCCTTCGCCCGGAATCGGTTCAATCGCCCCTGGAAACCTACCTGCGGGAAATCAACGAAACCTCGCTCCTCACCGCCGACCAGGAAAAATCGCTCGCCCGCCAGATCGGCGTCGGCTGCACGCAGTCCCGCGACCAGATGGTCCGCGCCAACCTCCGCCTCGTCGTCAACATTGCCCGCGGCTACACCGGCAAGGGCCTCGCCCTGCAGGACCTCATCGAAGAGGGCAACCTCGGCCTGCTCCGCGCCGTCGAGGGCTTCGACCCCAACATGAACACGCGGTTCTCCACCTACGCCAGCTACTGGATCAAGCAATCCATCAAGCGGGCGCTCGTGAACACCGCCAAGACGATCCGCATTCCGGCCTACATGGTCGAACTGCTCGCCAAGTGGCGCCGCGCCACCAACAAGCTCACCGACGAACTCGGCCGCCCGCCGACCCCGGAAGAAATCGCCAAGCTCCTCGGCCTGCCGAAGAAGAAGCTGAACATCATCAAGAAGGCGATCCGCGTCTACAACAGCGCCCCGCAGACCGAACAGGCCGGCGACGGCGGCTGGACCATCGACGAAATGCTCATGGACGGCCGCGCCAAGACGCCCGACCTGGAGATGGTCGAGAACGACGACCTCAAGCATGTCATCGTGCTGCTGGAGAAGATGGACAAGCGGGAAGCGACGGTCCTCAAGATGCGCTTCGGCATCGACGGCGAGGAGCCGAAGACGCTCAAGGAGATCGGCGAGAGCCTCGGCCTGACGCGCGAGCGCGTCCGCCAGATCGAGAGCGAAGCCCTGGCGAAGCTGTACGAGAACCTCGCGGCGGAGTGAGTGGACACTTGAATGAATGCGCAAACCGCCGGGCCGAGTGCCCGGCGGTTTTTTGTTACGTCGGTTCGATCTTGCGGCCGGCGAAAGAAATCGGATAATCTCAAGAAAGTGATAAAACCGCGCTTGACAGTAAGGGGGGGGGCAGGGGTAGGATGGGGACCGCGAACCGCTTCGGTTCGTCACGTTCCGCACCTCGATTCTGGAGCCGACCCGTGAAGAAGCCTCTCCTCGCGCTGTTCGTGATGACGGTATTCGCATCTGTCGCCAACGCGCAGGCATTGACCAACACCACTTTGACTACCGTTGCGATGGGAGGCGCGGTCTACTTGAAGGCAGACGGGACGGCACAGAAGGAAGCCAATGTCAACGTCGCGCACATCAAACTCGAGATCGGAACTCTGGCCAATGGAACCTTCACCCCGTGGAATCCACCGAAAGAAAAAATCCTTAACGGATTGGTATTCGTAAACAACCAGACTACATATTCCCACACATTCACGACCGCATTCGCCGCCGGGACATACACAGTCAAAGTTCAAATGTACAAGCAACCCTTTATTGGCAATCCGGTAGCATATGGTGCCCATGCATATGCCACCGTGACAATACCTTGAGTACTGCGACGTATTGTAAATGGCATTTTGGGCATGGACGCCTCAAATGTAGCAGCAATCAAATCAAGGAGGCTCACGACGATGAAACAAACGCGAAATGGCATCACAATCATTGAAATGCTCGTTGTCGTGTCGATTTTGAGCTTGTTGATTGGTCTGTTATTGCCGGCGATTCAAGCGTCCCGTATCGCGGCGATGCGCATGCATTCAAGCAATAACCTAAGGCAGCTTGCGATATCATTGCACAATATCACATCCATGTCTGCTTCCCCTGTGCCCGTCGGAGCCAATGGTCAATTGCGTTATCTACGGAGCGGGGACCCGCAACCGGATTTCGTTTCGCCAATACTCATCGCGGCATTCGACGCTGAAAATCGACGGATACCCACGACGCATGCTGTCCCGCCGGCCATACTTGAAAACGCCATACAGTTTCGAATTCTATTAAGTCAATCCGATCCTTCACTTGTTGATTTTCAAGGATCGTTATCTCATGTCACGAGTTATGGCTGGAATTTTCCCGTTTTTATGAATGCCCCTCGATTTCCTGAGTCGATCTTAGATGGAAGTTCCAATACTATCATGTTCGCCGAGCGGTATTATTTTCCTAAAGGGAAACCACCGGGTGCGGTCAAGTTCATTGCTGATGCGTACGAACCACCTTGGGGATCGCCATTAGGGCCTCAGGACATGTATTACAATACCGAGCGTCGCGCCACGTTCGCCGATCCGGTCTGGGGCGATATCCATGCCGTCACGTCGGGCGATCCGCCGGTCACGCGACCATCCACGCCGGGCGTCACGTTCCAGGTGCGGCCCCGGCCGGAGGAAGCAAACTGCCACATGCTCCAGACGCCCTACTCGGCCGGCCTGCTGGTTGCGATGGCCGACGGCAGTGTCCGCACAATCCGGCCCGGTATCAGTGATACGATGTTCTGGGCAGCGATCACCCCACGGGGTGGCGAGGTCGGCACGCTGGATTAAACAGGCCAAACGGTTTTGGTTTCCCTGATTGTCGCGGTTCGGACAGAATGGAACCGCCTACGGGGGGCCTAACCATGATCCGCGGCGTTCACATTATCTTCTCCGACGACATCACGAAGACCGTGGCGGAACTGACGGCCCGCGGCGTCGAGTTCACCGGTCCGGTTGAGGATCACGGCTACGGATTGGTCACGTTCTTCCGGGCGCCCGGCGACTTCGCGATCCAGTTGTATCAGCCGAAATACGGGAAGTGACGAAGCGAACGCACTCGGCTCCTGTCCCCTCCCCCCTTGAGGGGGAGGGTTAGGGTGGGGGGTCACGCGGGTCCGGTCGGCTGATCGCGATCCCCGTGGGGGGCGGGCCCCCCCCCCCCCCCCCGGCGCGGCGCGGGGGGGGGCGCTGCCGGGGGGC
>JALHPZ010000006.1:0-164247 GCA_022842245.1 Gemmataceae bacterium | reverse complement strand
GGGTCCGGTCGGCTGATCGCGATCCCCGTCACCCCCACCCCGGCCCTCCCCCTTCGAGGGGGAGGGAGAAAGAGCGACTCCGCTTCGCCGCTAAACGATTAACCGTTTCGCCAGCATGCCGAAGCGCGTCGCGGTGTCGGCCTTCGTGGCGGCGATCCAGAGCGCCTTGCGGCTGCCGACGAGCGCCACGAGCTTCCGCCCGCGCGTGATGCCGGTGTAGAGCAGGTTCCGACGGAGCATGATGAAGTGCTGCGTGTGCACCGGAATCACCACGGCCGGATACTCGCTCCCCTGCGACTTGTGGATGCTGATCGCGAAGGCGTGCTGCAACTCGTCCAGGTCCGTGAACTCGTACTCCACCGTGCGCCCGTCGAACTCCACCGCCGCGAGCTGGTCCACTTCGTCGATCGCGGTCACGCGGCCGATGTCGCCGTTGAAGACCTCTCGCGTGTAGTTGTTGCGCGTCTGGATCACCTTGTCGCCGACGCGGAAGGCGATCGCGCCGTCCTTGCCGGGGTTGAGCGCCGCCTGCAAGAGCTTGTTCAGGTTCTGCACGCCGAGGTCGGACTTGTTCATCGGCGAGAGGACCTGGATGTCCCGCAGGGGATCGAGACCGAACTTCTTCGGGATGCGGTCGGTCACCATCGCGAGAATCTTGTCGATGACCAATGCGGGGTCGTCGGCTTCGACGAAGTAGAAGTCGCCGTCGGCGGTCGGGGCCGATTCGGGCACCTCGCCGGCGTTGACGGCGTGGGCGGCGCGGACGATGTGGCTCGCGCCGGCCTGGCGGTGGATCTCCGTCAGGCGCGCCACGGCCACGACGCCGGAGTCGATCAGGTCGGCGAGCACGCTGCCGGCGCCGACGCTCGGGAGCTGATCGCGATCGCCGACGAACACGACGCACGCCGACGCCGGCACGGCCGCGAGCAGCTTGTTCATCAGCACCAGATCGACCATCGACACTTCGTCGACCACGAGCAGATCGACTTCGAGCGGATTGTCCCGACCGCGGCGGAAGCCTCCGGCCGCGGCGTCGAACTCGAGCAGCCGGTGGATCGTCTTCGCGTCGCGACCGGTGGATTCGCTGAGGCGCTTCGCGGCCCGGCCCGTCGGGGCGGCGAGCAGCACGCGCCGACCTTTCGCCGCGAAGACTTCCACGATCGCCTTCACGATCGTCGTCTTGCCCGTTCCCGGCCCGCCGGTGACGACGAGCAGCTTCTCGGCGACGGCGGCGCGGATCGCGGCCTTCTGCGACTCGGCGAGCGCGATGGCCATCTTGCCTTCGACCCACGCGAGCGCCTTGGCCGTGTCGACTTGAGGAAGGGGATGCTCGCCCTCCGCAAGCGCGAGCAGTTGCCGGGCGACGCCGACCTCGGCTTGATAAAGATGCGTGAGATAGAGTTGTGTGGACTCGCGCACGATTTCGTCACGGATCTGGAGTTGCTCGATCGCAGCCGTTGCCTGCTCGGCGCTCGCCTGCGTCAGCGCGGCCGTCTCCTCGACGAGCACCTCCTCCGGCAGGCAGACGTGCCCGTGGCTGCCGGCCGCGTCGTTGAGGACATGGCGCACAGCCGCCTGGATGCGCTGCGGGGCGTCGCGGGGGATGCCGAGTTTCAGTGCGAGGTCGTCCGCCGTGCGAAAGCCGAAGCCCCAGATGTCGTCGCTGAGGCGGTACGGGTTCTCGGTGACGATCTTGACGGCGTTCTCGCCGTAGGTCTTGTAGATGCGCACGGCGCGGGCGGTGCCGATGCCGTGGGACATGAGGAACGTCATGATGCCGCGGACGGCGCCCGATTCCTTCCACCCCTCGCGGATGAGGGCAAGGCGCTTGGGGCCGATGCCTTTGACCTGCGCGAGGAAGCTCGGCGAGCGGTCGATGACGTCGAGGGTCTTCTCGCCGAAGGCGGCGACGATCTTCTTGGCGTAGATGGGGCCGATCCCCTTCACGAGTCCGGAGGCGAGGAACTTGGCGATGCCTTCGACGGTGTGGGGCGGGGCGGCCTTCAGCTCGGCGGCCTTGAACTGCCGGCCGTGGGTGCGGTCGTTCACCCACTCGCCGGTGGCGGCGACCTGCTCGCCGGCGATGGCCTGCGGCAGGTGGCCGACGACCGTCACGAGGTCGGCGTGCCCCTTCGCGCGCACCCGCAGCACGCAGTAGCCGGTGTCCAGATTGTGGAAGGTGACGCGCTCGATCGCGCCGCCGAGGGAATCGGGCATGGGGAAACGTTACGCGGCCTGGCGCAACATTTCGATGGCGGCCACGTGCAGCAAGGACAGAATCGCGATCCGTTCCGTCTCGGGATAACCGACGACCGCGCGGCCGCCCACGATCATGGCCACTTCCGGATGTCGCACGGTGTGGATGTCGCCATTCGTCATCCGGATTTCAAACGGCTCGAACGGCTGGCGGCGCAAGAGTTCGCGAAGAGTCTCGGCATTCATGGGAAATCCCTTTACGTCTCGGTCCCGCCACTATACCCGATGGAAGCCCCGACTCCAATCGTCTCCCGACCCCGCTGGCGGCGCGCGCGGCCGTCGCGTACACTGGACGCAACGGCTCCCCCACCCCAACACCCGGCCGCCATGCCCGCACACCTTCTCTCGCTCACCGACGGGCCGAGCATCCTGATCGACAAGCCGATCCTGCTCTTCGGCCGGCATGCCGAGTGCGACGTCCAGCTCCAGTCCAAGAAGGTGTCGCGCCGCCATTGCGTCCTCGCGCAGGTCAACGACTACCTCGTCATCCGCGACCTCGGCAGCACCAATGGCATCCGCATCAACGGCAAGAAACTCTCCGAAGGGAAACTGGTCCCCGGCGACGAACTGACCATCGGCAACTTCCGCTACCAGATCTGCGGCGACGTGCTCGGCCGCGCCGAACCGCAACTGCCGAAAGAGATGAAGGATCTGAAGGACGAAGCCGCCGAACGGATGGCGGAGTGATTCGCGCGCGTTCCGCGGCGGAACTACTTCGATTCGGGCTTTAACGGGATCGACACGACCAGCCCCGCAAAGCGCGCCGTCTTATCGTTCGTGGCCCCGAACTTGGTGTGACAGCCCACGCAGCCCGCGCCCAGCGGGATCGGCGTGGCCCTTCGATAATGGCCATTCTCGACCGTCTCCCATTCCGTCTTGCCGGCACTCAGCTCCGCGGCCGCTTTCTTCTCGAACGCCGACTCCGGTTCGTGATTGAGGCTCATGGCCGGCGTATTCACCGCGATCCAGCGCGTCTGAATCTTCGTCGACTTGTCGACTTCCTCGAAAACATCATCCATCGCCCGTGCGGGCAGCACGGCCCGGTCGCGTCGGAAGAAATGATGATGCATCGAATCCAACGTGGCGGAGTAGACCTCATGGAGTAGCTTCGCGCGATCCTTGGCGGTCGCGATCGTCACCCTCGGCTCGACAGGGGACGGGGTTCCGGGCTTCGCGGGCGGATCGGCGTGCAACGTCCAGGCGACCCCCAGCAATCCGAGCGCACCCGCGCCCAGACTCGCGACGATCTTGAATCTCGACATGACGTGCATCCGGCAAAGGGAGCCGTGGAGTGGACCACGGGCATGGGGTGGGAACCGACAAGCCCCATGATACCCGAAGCAAACAGGATATCAATATCCAATTTGCGGCCGGTCTAGGCCCGGTAGTTGCCATCCCGCTCCGGTTCGTAGGGTCGCTGCCACTGCAACAATTCGATGCGGTTCCCGTCGGGGTCGCGCACGAAGAACCGATCGGCCGCGTCGATCTTCACCGTCTCGTCGATCGTCAATCCTTTCGAGCTCAGCTCCATTCTCGCGGCCGCGCAGTCCGAGACGTGCAGGCAGAAGTGCCGCGGGCTGATCGTGTCGGGCTTGTCCTTCAATAACAGATGCAGGTAGGTACCGCCGAGGTCGTACCAGAGGGCGACGAAGTCGAATTCCTTCGGAGCCGGGATCTCGCGCAGGCCGAGCACGTCGCCATAGAAATGGCGAGCCTTCGCGACGTCGGTGATGAGCACGGAGCAATGATCGATGTGGGTGACGTGGATCGGCATGGCGTCGGGTCCCTGGCGAGGGTGAATGTTCGTGTCGGCAATCACCGTTTCATCAACTCCAACAAGGTCTTCGCACACAACTCCGCGAAGGCCGGGTCGTTGATGTGCAGGTCCGCCTCCACCAGCAGCTCGGTCGGATAGATCCAGTTCCGCAGGCTTTGGAAGAGGGCGGCGTCGGCGTCGGGGTGCCAGAACGGCTTCCCCTCGGCGTCGATCGCGGAGACGCCCTTCAACGGCACGATCACGCGCGTCGGACCGCTGGCGGCGCTCGCCTTCTCGGCGATCTCCTTGCCGATCGCGTCCATCTCCTCCGGCGTCGTGCGCATCAGTGTGACCGTCGGATTGTGCCGGTAGAAGAGTCGACCCTTGTATTTCTCCGGCGTGGTTTCCGGCGGGCCGAAGTTCACCATGTCGAGTGCGCCGACGGAGATGACCTGCGGCACGCCCTTCAGGCCCGCGGCGGTGAGTCGGTCCGGCCCGGCCTGCATCACGCCGCCGGCGAGGTTGTCCGCGAGTTCCGTCGTGGTGATGTCCAGCACCCCCGCGACAAGACCGTCGCGCACGAGGCTCTCCATCGTGCGGCCGCCGGTGCCGGTCGCGTGGAAGACGAGGACCTCGTACCCGGCGTTCTCCAGGATCTTCCGCGCCGCCTCGACACACGGCGTCGTCACGCCGAACATCGTGGCGACGACGACCGGTTTTCCGTCTTCATTCCGCATTCCGCATTCCGCATTCCGCATTCGAGACATTCCCGCCATCGCGTCGGCGGCGTTCGCGAGAACGAGTCGGCTGATGCGGTTCAATCCGGAGATGTCGACGACGGAGTGCAGCATCATCACGTCGCGGGTGCCGACATAGGGGCGTACGTCGCCGCTGGCGAGGGTGCTGACCATGAGCTTCGGTATGCCGAGCGGCAGTTCTCGCATGGCGGCGGTGGCGATGGTGGTGCCGGCGGAGCCGCCGAGGCCGAGGACGCCGGAGAGGGTGCCGGCCTTGTGGAGTTCGCGCGCGACGACGGCGGCTCCCTTCGCGGCGGCGGCGATCGCCTGACCGCGGTCGGCGGCGGCCTTCACGGCTTCCCAGGTGGTGCCGGCGGCTCGGTAGACGCGCTCGCGGGGAATGTCCGGGGCGAACGCCGGCTCGCCGAGCACGCCGGCGTCGAGAACCGTGACCGGCACGCCGGCGGCGGCCAGCCGATCGCGGACGAAGGCGACTTCGGCGCCCTTGGTGTCGAGCGTGCCGACCAGAAGAACGGACATTTTGCGGGACTCCGCGCGCCCGGGGGGAGAATGCGTGCTATGTTACGCGCGGTTCGGAATCCGCCACGGGATGCCTCGCATGTCCACGCGCAAGACGATTCTGGTTCATGGCGGCCTCGTGGCCGGCGTGCTCGCCGTCGTCGGTTATCTGTTTGCGCAGATGGCCGGCATGTGGGTCGCGTCGCAGTCGGACACCGGCCGCGGCCCGGCCGACACCGGTGCCATCGTCAACACGCTGGCGACGCGGCTGCCCTTCTCGATGGCGGCCATCGGCTTCGTCCTCGTGGTGATCGGCGAGGGGTTGAAATCGTTGTGGAAAGCGCCGCCCAGGCGGGAGGCGCAGGCCGATCCGAACTGGGCCGAAGCGGAGCTGCAACGCCTGCTGAGCGAACAGGAAACGCTGGCGGAGACCGGCATCCCCGTCGGAAGCGATTCCAATGGGACCCGGTGACCGATTCGGCACGTGATCAGATCTCGACGCGGAACTGCACGGTGCCGATTTGGACGACGTCGCCGGACTGCAGGATGCGCTTCTGGCCGGGGTGCAGCCGCGATCGGTTGACGAACGTCCCGTTGAGGCTGTTCAAATCTTCGACGAGCAGGGTGCCGCGATCCAGGCTCACGAGGGCATGCTGGCGCGACGACCAGACCTGGTCGGTCGGCTCCTGGCCCGTGAGGTCGATGTCGACCGGCTTGTCGGACGCCCGGCCGATGTAGTTCTTGCCGTCGTAGACCGGGAACTCGACGTTCGGTTTCTCGCCGCGGATGACGACCAGGCGCGGCGGGGCGGGCGCGAGCGGCGGCGGCGTCACATCGACCGGAACCACGGAATACGCATCGCTGCTGTCCGAGATCAGCGTGGCCTTGACGGTGGAGAGCGCGGACCGGATGGCGGATTTCGACTTGGGATTCGATTGGGGGACGGTCATCGGTCCGCGGATGGTGCGCCGCGCGGATTCGTCCGCGCCCAGTTCGGACTCGATCTCGGCGACGATGCGCGTGCGCATTTCGGACGCGGGGATGTCGTCGTAGTCGTCCGCGTCGACCGGGTTCGGGAAGCGGAACTTGCCGCAGCGCGTACAGACGGACGTGGAGACCGGATTGGGATGCAGGCAGAGCGGACAGGTGGCCATGATGGTAGCGGCCTTCGGGCACGGTGAACGGGCGACGAATCGCGACTGATTCGCGGGGTGCCAAAATGTAGTTCAAGGATCGGGCCGGGTCCGATTTTCCCATCGTTTCGCGCGGAATCTCTTGGCGGAAATCGGATTGGGCGGCCGGTATTCAGGTCGGGCGCGAATTGGCGGGTCGAAGGGTCTCATTGTGCCGGCGCGGTCGGCGAGTTCGGCAGATCGGCCGCAACCGCTGAATCTCTCGCAGCTTACCTCCGCCTCCGATCGGGCATTTTCGGCATATTCGGGGGAGATTCCCGGCGTTTCCCCCGTTTTGCCGCGCCCTCTCGTTGCGGAATATGGCCATATTCGATCCAATGGAGAACTTGAACCGTCTGTATTCTGCCAGCATTGTCCGCCCGATTGGGCCGAAACGGCTTCAGGGAGACCCCGCTCATGTCCGTGTCCCGGTTCGTCCGCCGTTCCCGCCGCGTTCCGGCCCGTACCGAACTGGTCGGCGTGAAGGCGCCGCGACTGTTCTTTGAGCCGCTGGAAGACCGCCTGACGCCGATCTCGACGCCGAATCCGCTCTTCGTAGCCGATAGTCTGCCGGCGACCGGGGCGCCGAACAACCAGAGCGGCGCGCCCCTTTCGATCATCGTGGCGGACATCAATGGCGACGGCCGGCTGGACTTCGCCGGGGCCGCGGCCACCAACACACTCGTCCCCACCTCGGCGCGCATCGACGTCTACCTCAGCGACGGCCCGTCCGGCAAAGGGTACGATCCGGTCGGCATCAACCTCGGCGCGACCAACCTCTTCCAGGCCCCCTTCAACATCGCCGCCGTCGACGTCACCGCCGACGGCAAGGCGGAGATCGGCTCGGTTTCGAGCGCCACCGGCAACATCCGCGTCGACCGCCTCGAAAACACCGGCGTCTTCCAGGGCCTCTTCACGACGCAGATCGACTTCGAAATCGCCAACGGGATGCCCGACCCCGCCAAGCCGAACAAGAACCTCAGCGGCATCGTCGGCGCCGACTTCAATGGCGACGGCAAGGGCGACTTACTCGTCACGCTCACCGGCTCGACCAACGCGCAGGAATACTTCGTCCTGCTCAACAACGGCACCGGCAAGAGCTTCACGCCGATTGGCACGCCGCTGAAGACCGGCCTCGGCGTCGGCGACTTCCAGCGCCCCATCGCCGCCGACTTCGATCAGGACGGCAAGATCGACGTCGCGATGATGCGCCCGTCCAGCAACCAGGTCACGATCCTGTTCGGCAGCGGCGACGGCAGTTTCAGCTTCGCCCGCAACCTCGCCGTCGGCAGCACCCCCTCCGCGCTCGCCGCCGGCGACTTCGACGGCAACGGCAAGATCGACCTCGCCGTCGGGCAGAAGAACGGACGCATCACGCTGTTCCTCAAGGACCCCACCAGCACCACCTTCACCACCAAGCAGAACGCCGCCATCGTCGGCAGCCCCATCGTCGGCATGTCCGCCGGCGACTTCGACCTCGACAATATCGACGATGTCGCCGTCGTCACGAGCAATGGCAGCTTCCCGGCCCCGACCGGCAATCAGAATCTCGACGTCTATCTCGGCCGCAGCACCGCCGCCACCCTCGGCCTGACGCTCGCCCCCGGCAGCTCCTACGGGCCGCTCGTCGGCATCGGCGGCTCCGTCGCCACCGTCGATCTCGACGGCAACGGGAACCCCGATATCGTCGTCGGCGAAGGTCTCACCGCCACTCAGCAATACACGCCCTACTACAACCAGTCGTTCGTCGGCGGCGAAACCTTCATCGTCCAGGACACCAGCCTCGCCGAGTTCGGCGAACCGGTCACCTATAGCGTCACCGTCATCCCGCCGCCGCGCGGCGGCATGCTGCCCACCGGCGACGTCCAGTTCTTCGAAGTCTTCACCGACACGCAGGGCACGCAGACCTTCAACTTCCTCGGTTCGAACACCCTGACTCCGGCGCTCGATATCGACGGCAGTTCCGTCTCGGTCGCGGACTTCTCGTTCAACGGCTTCCCGGTCGGCCAGCACACGGTCGTCGGCAAGTATCTCGGCGACGGACTCTACCTGCCGACGCAGTCGACGGCCGTATCCGTGGCGATCACGAAGGCCACGACCATCACGACCGTGTCGACGCCGGTGCCCGCGCCGGTCTTCGGTCAGCCGGTGCCCCTGTTCGCGAACGTGATCTCCAAGGCCGGGCAGATCCCGACCGGTTCGGTCGTGTTCTTCGACAACGGCAGTCTGATTGGCAGTGGCATGCTCGACGCCGGCGGCCAGGCGTCCATCACGATCACCAACTTCGCGCTTGGCGCGCACTCGATCCAGGCGCAGTTCCTCGGCGCGACCAGCTTCAACACGAGCATTTCGAACGGCCTCGCCCTCCCGGTCGCCAGTGCGAACTCCACGGTTTCCATCGCCATCGACAAGACCAGTGCGACCTTTGGCGACACGGTGATCCTCAGCTCGACCGTCGCCATCGCCTCGCCGGGCGTCGGCGTGCCGTCGGGCAGCGTCGAATACTACGAGGGGGCCACCAAGATCGGCGTGGCGGCCGTCGACTCCTCCACCGGCAAGGCGAGCTTCCCTGTGCCGGGCCTGTCCGTGGGCGGGCACACCTTCGTTGCCAAGTACCTCGGCAACACCAGCGTCGCCGGATCGCAGTCCGGCACGGTCAGCGTCATCATCGATCCGACGCAGTCGCAGGCCAGCCTCTCCGCCCCGGTCACGATCCAGGTCGGCCAGACCGCGACCCTGACCGCGTTCGTCACCGACAGCATGTCGCCGCCGCGCCCCGTGAACGTCGGCACGGTGATGTTCACCGGTTCGGACGCGAACGGCGCGTCGATCACCATCGGCCCGGTATCGGTCGTCAATGGCGTCGCCACTGCGGATGTCGCCGGCCTGCCGCAGGGGAACGCCAACTTCACCGCGACCTTCAGCGGCACCGCGTCCATCACGTCCGCCATCACGAACCCGGTCTCGGTCTTCACCGCCCGGGCCGTGCCCAACGGTGCCATCACGAACTCCGCCGGCGGTGCTTCGTCCGTTCTCGGCAAGAGCATTACCTTCACCGCGAACTTCACCCCCTCGAACGGACTCGCGGTCCCCGTCGCCGGCACCGCGACCTTCTTCGACAACGGCACGCCGCTCGCCACCGTTCCGCTCGTCGACGGCGTCGCTTCCGTCGCCGCCCGACTCGCGCTCGGCGATCACAAGATCACCGTCAACTACTCCGGCAGCCCCACCTACACCGACCTGCAGCAATCCGCCAACTTCACCGTCGCCCGCCCGATCGACCCGATCGCCGTCGGCGCCGGTGTCGGCGGCACCGACATCGTCCGCATCTACAACCCCGACGGCACCGTCAGCAAGGATCCACTCTTCGCCTTCGGGCCCGACCACACCTCGGGCGCCCGCATCGCCACCGGCGACGTGAACGGCGACGGCGTTCCCGACCGCATCATCGCCACCGGACCCGGCACCCAGGCCCGCATCCGCGTCCTCGACGGCGCCAGCGACCTGCCGATCTTCGAGAAGTTCCTCTTCGAGGACTTCACCGGCGGCGTCTACGTCGCCGTCGGCGACATCACCGGCGACTTCCGTGCCGACATCGTCGTCTCGCCCGACGAGGGCGGCGGACCCCGCGTCACGGTCTTCGACGGCGGTAAGTTCAACGTGCTCGCCGACTTCTTCGGCATCGACGACAAGATGTTCCGCGGCGGCGCCCGCGTCGCCCTCGGCGACATCAACGGCGACTCCGTGAACGACGTCGTCGTCGCCGCCGGCTTCGGCGGCGGGCCCCGCATCGCCGCCTTCAGCGGCACCTCGGTCCGCGCCGGCGTCCCCATCAAACTCTTCAACGACTTCTTCGCCTTCGAGCAGACGCTCCGCAACGGCGTCTTCGTCGCCGCCGGCGACGTCGACGGCGACGGCTTCGGCGACATCGTCCTCGGCGGCGGACCGGGCGGCGGACCCCGCGTCATCGCCGTCAGCGGCGCCGAACTCCTCAGCTCCGGCGGCGCGATTATCTCCCTCCGTGCCAACTTCTTCGCCGGCGACAGCAACCTCCGCAACGGCGTCCCCGTCGCGGTCCGCCAGCTCGACGGCGACACCAAGGCCGACATCGTCACCGGTTCCGGCCCCGGCGGCCGCCGCGTCAACGCCTACCTCGGCGCGAACATCACCCCCAACAACCAGCCGATCGCCTCGCAGTCGTTCGACGCTTTCGACGCGAACTTCAACCCGCTCGGCGGCGTGTTCGTCGGCTGACCGGATCGACGATTCGGAATTGCGACGGCCCTCCGGTTCACCGGAGGGCCGTGTCGTTTGAATGCGGCCATCACCGCGCCGGGGTGGTGATGTAGAAGAAATTCAGCGGATCGTGCGGCAACGATTCGACGCGCACCGGTCCGAACCCGGCCGCCGCCAGCATCCGCAGCGCCACGTCCTTCCCCCACATCGCGCCCAGCCCCGGCCCGCCGTTCGCGAGCGAGACCGACATGCAGTGCATGCACGAGATCGTGTA
Organism: Gemmataceae bacterium; assembly: GCA_022842245.1. GTDB lineage: Bacteria > Planctomycetota > Planctomycetia > Gemmatales > Gemmataceae > Limnoglobus. The sequence goes on along the minus strand of JALHPZ010000006.1, from coordinate 153,297 downwards.
GAGGAACGGCCCGAACGGGTGCGACTTGTCGAGGTGGACGTGGCTCGAACCCGAGATGTCCTGCATCAGAAAGATGCCGCCGGGCTTCAACGCCGCCGCGACGTTCCGCAGCACGGCGTCCGGTTGCGCCTGGTCGTGGATCGCATCGAATGCCGTGACGAGGTCGAATGCGCCCCGTTCCGGCAGCGCCGCCACGTCTTGCACGGCGAACCGCAGGTTCGCGAGGCCCCGTTTCTTCGCTTCCGCCGCGGCGGCCGCGATCCCTTCCGGCGACGCGTCGTAACCCGTGAACCGGCTTCGGGGGAATCGGGCGGCCATCGCCGCGAGCGCCCGTCCGCTGCCGCAGCCGATGTCGAGGACGTCGATTCCGGTCGCGAGCCGATCCATGAGTCCGGGTACCAGTGGCAGGATCTGGTCGAAGAGCACGGCGACGACGGTTTGCGCGCTTTCCTCGGCCATCACTTCGTGGAAGCGGTGGTAGGCGGAGTAGGGCACGCCGCGGCCATGACGGAAGGCGTCCGCGACGGCGTCTTCGACGTGGCCGAGCACCGCGACCCACTGCATCGCCGCGGCGAAGTTGTTGGGCGTGGCCGCGCGCGTCAGGAGCGCCGTGTGCTCCGCCGGCAATCGGTAGGTCCGTTGATCCGGGTCGAACTCCACGATGTTGCCCGTGGCCATGGCGCCGAGCCATTCGCGGACATAGCGTTCGCTGAGCTTCGCCTCGGTGGCGATCGCGTCGCTGGTGGCCGCGGGCAGCCGCGCCATGGTGTCGAAGAGTCCGGTCCGGTGGCCGAGCGAAATCATCAGCGCCAACCCGGCGCGGTTGATCGTGTCGGCGAGCGTGGCACCGAAGGCATCCACGCGGGTTTGGTCCAGTGTCGCGTTCATGGTGGAGACTCCCGGTGCGATTCCGGAACAGGCACGGCCTGTTCAACTGGCGGGCCGCTCGTTCAAGAGCATTTGCAGGATGTGGACGTCCAGTCGGCGGCCGAACTTCATGCCGACTTGCTTGAGCGTGCCGACGAGCGTGAAGCCGGCCTCGCGATTGAGGTGGAGGCTGGCGTCGCTGCCCTCGGCCACGCGGGCGATGAGCGAATGGTAGCCGAGCCGCCGCGCTTCCGCGACGGTCGCGGCCTTGAGCGCGCGGCCGATGCCCTCCCCCCGGTGCGCCGACGCGACGTAGAAGGACGTCTCGGCCGTGTCGTCGTACGCGCAGCGGTCGGACCATCTCGACAGGCTGGACCAGCCAACGACGGTGCCGTCGCGTTCGGCCACGAGGATCGGGTGCCGGTCGCCGTGCGCGTCGAACCACGCGAGGCGATCCTCGACGGTCTTCGGCTCGGTGTCGAACGTGGCCGTCGTCGTGCGGATAGCCTCGTTGTAGATCGCGGCGATGGCCGGCACGTCGGCGTGCCCGGCGCGGCGGATCACGATCGGACTTCGCATGGGGGCTCCCGTCCGGCGGCAGTCCGGTTTTTGTACAATCTTCCGGACACGCCACCTCTCCCCCGGGTTCCCCATGCGCTGCCTTGCCGCGTTGCTCTTGTTCGCCTCGACCCTCGCCGCCGCCGAGCCGGTCGCGCACCGCGTCCTCGCCGCCGACCGCGGCACCGGCAAACTCGCCATCGTCGGGTCCGACGGAAAGGTCGAATGGGAGTTTCCCAACAAGCACGACGTCCACGACCTGCACGTCCTGCCGAACGGGAACGTCCTCACGCACACGTCGAACACGAATGTGGTGGAGCTTTCGCCGAAGAAGGAGATCGTCTGGAAGTACGAGGCCAAGCCGAAGGAGGGGTACAAGGGCCGCATCGAGATCCACGCCTTCCAGCGCCTGGCCGACGGGAACACGATGGTGGCCGAATCGGGGAACTCGCGCATCGTGGAGGTGAACCCGAAGGGCGAGATTGTCAAGACGGTACCCCTGACGGTGAAGAAGTCCGACGCCCACCGCGACACGCGGATGGTGCGGAAGCTCGCGAGCGGGAACTACCTCGTCTGCCACGAGGCCGAGGGCTGCGTGCGCGAGTACGACGATTCGGGGAAGGTCGTGTGGGAGTACGCACTCGACCTCGCCGGCCGGCCGCGTTCGAACGGCCACGGACCGGAGGGCCACGGCGTCGAGGTCTTCGGCGCCATCCGCCTCGCCAACGGGAACACGCTCATCGCCGGCGGGAACAACAATCGCGTCATCGAGGTGAACCCCAAGAAGGAAATCGTCTGGCAGGTGGACCAGAAGGACCTCCCCGGCATCACGCTCGCGTGGGTGACGACGCTGCACGCTCTGCCGAACGGGAACATCGTGATCGGCAACTGCCACGCCGGCGAGGCGAACCCGCAGTTGATCGAAGTGACGCGGGAGAAGAAGGTCGTGTGGACCTTCAAGGATTTCAAGACCTTCGGCAACAATCTCGCCTCGGCGGTGATCCTCGACGAGCCGAAGGCGATCCGATAATTTTGGCCCCGCAGGAGCGCCCATGAGCCAGCAGAGCGTCATTCACAAGCTCGAGACCGATCGACCGGACACGCACGGCAAAGCACTGCGGATCAACCTGGACCTGCGCCGCTACGGAACGTTCGCCGAGATCGGCGCGGGGCAGGAAGTCGTGCGCTGGTTCTTCCGCGTCGGCGGCGCCGCCGGCACCGTCGCCAAGAGCATGTCCGCCTACGACATGGCGGTCAGCGACGCCGTTTACGGCCCCGCCGACCGCTACGTCAGCCGGCAGCGCGTCGAGTCGATGCTCGACCACGAATACAAGCTCAACATCGAACGCCTCGCCGTCAACCGCTCCGATACGACGACCTTCTTCGCGTTCGCCGATTCCGTCGCGGCGCGCAACTACTCCGGCACCAACGACTGCCACGGCTGGATGGGCGTCCGCTTCCAGGTCTACCCGCGCGACCAGGAATCGCAGGTCATCATCCATTTCCGTCTGCTCGATCCGTCGAACGTGCTCCAGCAGGAAACCATCGGCATCATCGGCGTGAACCTGCTGTATGCCGCGTTCTTCCTGCACCACGAGCCGGAGCAGTTCATCCAGTCGCTGATGGACGACTTGAACTCGAACCGGATCGAGATCGACCTCATCGAGTTTTCGGGGATCGGCTTCCGGGCGATCGACAACCGAGTGATGAGCCTGAGCCTGGTGCAGAACGGGCTGGCGAAGGCGGCGATGTTCGGCCCGGACGGCAAGGTGCTCCTTTCGACCGACCTTTTGCGCAAGCGGCCGGTGCTCGTCGAGCGCGGCAGCTTCCGCCCCGTCACGCACGTGAATCTGGACATCTTCGAATCCGCCACGCGCGCCTTCGAAGCCCAGCTTCCCGAACCGGATCGCGGCAAGATCGTGCACGTGGCCGAGATAACCATGCGGAACCTGATGGGCAGCGACGGCAAGGGCGCACCCAACGTGCGGGACTTCCTGAGCCGTGCCGATGCGATGTGCGCCTGCGGGCTGAACGTGCTGGTTTCGGACTTCTCGGAGTTCTACCGCCTGGCGGCGCACCTGCGGCGGCAGACGACGAAGCCGATCGGCCTGGCGATGGGTACGGTCACTGTGCCCGAAATCTTCGATCCGAGCTACTACGCGAATCTGGAAGGCGGCCTGCTGGAGGCGCTCGGCCGGCTGCTCAGCGGCAATGTGACGTTGTTCGTGTACCCGTACCGCGACAAAAAGTCGGGCCAGGTGCTGACGGTGGAGAACCTTGCGCTGCCGGCGGATACGAAGCCGCTGTACGACTACGCGGTGCGGAACGGCCGGATCGTGGGGCTGGAGTGCGTGAAGCCGGAGTGCCTGAGCATCGACAGCCGGGAGGTGCTGGCATGCATCGCGTCCGGCGACCGGAGTTGGGAGACGATGGTCCCCGAACCGGTGGTGAAGTTGATCCGCGAGCGCCGGCTGTTCGGGCACCGCGGATGAAACCGGAGTTCGGAGACTTCCCCTTGCCTCGGCCGCGCGCTTCGGGGTAGTTTGCCCTCCTTCGCACGAGGGAAGGACCCCCGATGACTCACCCGTTCATTCATCCCACCGCCGTCGTCGCCCACGGTGCCGACCTCGCCCCCGACGTCCGCGTCGGCCCGTTCGCGATCATCGACGGTGCCGTGACACTCGGCGCCGGCTGTGTCGTCCGCGCCCACGCCCACATCATGGGACCGCTCACCGCTGGCGAAAACAACGACTTCGGTTCGCATTGCGTGATCGGCGACCGGCCGCAGCACCTCGCGTACAAGAGTGAAGTCACCGAACTCGTCATCGGCGACGGCAACACCTTCCGCGAGCATGTGACAATCCATCGCGGCATGCCGGGGACGCGCGGCACCATCGTCGGCGACGGCAACTACCTGATGGTCGGCACCCACATCGGCCACGATTGCCGGGTCGGCAACCAGGCCATCCTCGTCAACGGCGCCATGCTCGGCGGCCACGGCGAGGTCGGCGACCGTGCTCTGCTCTCCGGCAACGCCGGCATTCACCAGTTCTGCCGCGTGGGCCGGCTCGCCCTCGTTCGCAGCCAGGCCATCATGACCATGGACACGCCGCCGTTCTGGATCGTCGGCGGGGAGAACCAGGCCGTCGGGGTGAACGTCGTCGGCATGCGCCGCGCCGGGGTTCCCGCACCGGAAATCCAGGCGGTCCGCAAGGCCTTCCGCATCATCTACCGCGGCGGGCGGATGCTCTCGCTCGCCGTCGCGCAGGTCGAGGCGGAACTCGGTGCGCACCCCGCCATCCGCGAACTCGTCGCGTTCATCCGCTCCGCGAAGCGCGGCATCCCGGGCGCGCACCGCATGCTCGACTCCGACTCCCAGGCCGCATGAACGAGTGGCGCTCCGTCCTCCGCCGCCTGCCGCGATGGGCGCTCGCCGTGTGGGTGGTCCTCGCGGTCGCCGTGGCGCTGCGCGTCGCGTTCGCCGGGCCGAACTCCGGCACCGTCGTACCGATCTATCTCAAGGCCGGCGAGCGCTGGCGCGCCGGGGAAAACATCTACGCCCCCTGTTGGCCGCTCGACATCTACCGCAACCCCCCCGGCGTCGCCGCGTTCTTCGCCCCGTGGTCCCTCCTCCCGCCGAAGACCGCCGGCATCCTCTGGCGCCTCCTCGGCCTCGGCCTCTATCTCGCCGGACTCGCCGCCCTCGTCCGCGCGCGAACCGAATCGCTCGGCCGCTTCGCACTCGTCGCCGCGCTGCTCGTCATTCCCAGCTTCAACAACGGCCAGGTGAACGTCCTCCTCGTCGGCTGCCTCCTCCTCGCGCTGGCGAACGTCGAACGCGAACGGTTCTGGCGCGCCGCCGCCTGGATCGCCTTCGCGAGTTTCTTCAAGCTCTACCCGCTCGCCGTCGGACTGCTCTTCTGCGTCGTCCGACCCCGGTTCGCCCCGCGCGTGTTCGCCGTCTTCGCCCTCGCCATGCTGCTCCCCTTCGCGGTCCAGCGACCCGACTACGTCGCCGACATGCACCGCGCCTTCGTGGATTTCCTGGAACTGGAATCGAAATACCGGCAGATGCTCGACCGGCCGCCGTGGGACTGGACGATCGTGCCCCGCGCCTGGCTCGGCCTGCGCGTGCCGGCGGAAATCACGAAGCTCGTTTCGGTCCTTGCCGGCCTCGCGTTCGCCGCGCTCGTCGCCCGCCGCCGCCACGACGCGGACGTGCTCCGGTTCGCTTTCGGTCTCGGCTGCGTCTGGATGACGCTCTTCGGCCCCGCCACCGAAAACGCCACCTACACCCTCATCGCTCCGACGGCGGCGCTGCTCGCCCTCGCCCCGTGGTCGTGGCGGTCGCTCGCCGTGTTCGGCCTGTTCCTGCTGCCGATCCTCCGCGGCCTCTTCCCCAGCAGCGAGACGCTCCCGTTCCGCACCGCCCAGCCGTGGGGTGCGCTGGCGCTGCTGGTGCTGCTCGTGGGCGACCGATCGACCGCGCCCCGATCCGCCTGTCTCGGTCCGTTCCGAACGGTTCGGAACGAATCCGCCATCGTTCCGCGATCAGCCCAGCCAGTGGATTGCCAGTAGGAGCGCGCTTTCGAGCGTGGCCAGCATCGCCAGAAGCCGTAGCCACGTCCCGCGGTCGTAGCCCCAATTGCGGCAGCCGAGGTAGCACGATCCCGCGCCGGTACAGACGAAGATGGCCGCGAACCACGGCGGGGGCGCGTCGGCCGGAATACGGATCGCCGGGTCGACGGCGGCGGCGACGCGCACGGCCAGCAGGCCGAAGCCCGCGAGCCAGTGCGAAATGCCGATGACCAGCGCGAACGCGCCGAAGACATAGGACCACCGCCGCGCGCGTGTCTGGGGCGTGGAATGCTCTGCTGGCGGCGGTTCGAACGACAGTCCCACCTTCAACGTCGCCGCCAGCGCCGCGCCCAGCGCCTCGGCCAGTTCCCAGCCGTCGAGGTTCGAGAAGAACGGCGGCGGCAATTCCACATAGCGGCCGTCCGTCGTTTCCACGTAGACGTGTGCGAAATAGCGCTCGTAGTTCGGACCACTTTCGGGATTCATCCATTCCGACAGGCGCTCGACGCGCACGCTGGCGACGGCGCCCTCGCCGACCAGCAACTGCGAGCCGTAGCGGACCGGTCCGTTCGGTTCCGCGACGAGGGGGCGACCAAAGCCCCGCGCGAGTTTGACGCAGCCGGCGACCGCGAGAATGCCGATCGGCAGCAGGATGCCGCCGGGGCAGACCCACGGCAGCCAGACCGGCTGGCCCATCGGATTGCGTGCGATCTTGTTCTGGAAGAAGAGACCAACTGCGACGTAGCCGCCGAGGAAGACGAGGCCGAGGACCAGGCCGAGGACGAAGGCGAGGCGCGCCGTGCGCCCCGGTCCGGTGCCGGCCACGGGTGCCAGTTGGAGCGCGCCCGCAACCCGCTGCACGGCGTACGCGGTTGTCAGGTCGTCGGAGCGGTCGAAAGCGGACGGCATCCCGGTCAGTTTAACCGGTCCACCGGGATCGCTTCCAGGAAAACGTCGGTTGTCGGATGGGCCGTGCGCCACGCGTGCCACGTGGTGGTTTCGATTTCGATCGCTTCATAGGGGAACGCGGGCGCGGCGGGATCGAGCGCGTCGCCGGATTTCAAACGGTAACGATTCGGGCCGACGCGGACGAGCATGTCGGTGGTGCCGTCCTCGTTGAACCAGCCGCCGACGGCGAGATCGAGCGGACCGGAATGGCCGGGCTTCTTGAAGAGCCGGGCGCAGTCGGTGCGATCGCAATAGGCCACGGAGAACGCCTGGCCGTCGAGGACATCGTTGACGATGTGCGAGCGGGATTTCGAGAGCCGTTCGAGGGGATAGGCGCGGTGCCAGTCGCCGATGGAAACGCCGAGGACGCGTGCGGCCGGTGCCAGGCTCGCGGAATCCGCCGGCACGGTGCGCGCCGTGGTGATCGCCGGCACGTCGACGTATTTCGTGGGCCAGTTCGCGTTGGTAACCGGATTCCCGGGATCAATTTGTCGGCTGAACCAGAAGATCGCACCCACAATCAGGACGATGGCGAGTCCGGGAACGACCTTCGACCAGCGAAATCCTGTTGGGCGCTCCATCCCGGCGGACTCTCCTCGGCGCGGACAAGACCATCACCTTAGGGCCGACCGGTCCGGGTCGCAAGGTCCGCTCGGGCCGGGTCGCGATCCGCTCACGGGGCTTTCATTTCTCCGCCCGCCCTCCGGGAAAAAGAAATCGGCGATTCGCGTTTGACATTGTGAAATGGAATCTTATTCACTACTGTTCAAAATAACACATACGCACCGCGGAAGCGAGACGACTGTCCCCGTCCGGCCGCCCGGACATGGAGGACGCCCGATGGCCGTCCCGCGCAAACCCCACGGTATCGGCGACCGCCACGTCGGCAGCGACTTCGCCGCCGACGAGATCGAGTTCCTCCGGGCGATGGACCGCTTCAAGCGCGCCCGCCCGTTCCCGACATGGTCCGAGGTGCTGAAAGTCCTGAAGGGTCTCGGCTACCGCAAGGTCGAGGGTTCGGATGGCGAGGCCCCGGGTGGGGGCGATGGGGCTGCGGGAAACGGAACCGCGCTCCTCCCCCCACCCCACCCCTCTCCCACAAGGGGGGAGGGGGCAGGAGAAAACGCTCCCCCCACGAAGGGGGAGGACCTTCTTTCTCCCTCCCCCTCGAAGGGGGAGGGCCGGGGTGGGGGTGACGGGGATCGCGATTCGCTCGCCGGGTCCGCTTGACCCCCCCCAACCCTCCCCTTCAAGGGGGGAGGGGACAAGAGAAAACCCTCCCCGCCGGGGCGGGAACGTGAATCACGAACCGGAGTCGTTCCATGTTGATCGTCCGCCGAATCGCCGAGGCCGTGAAGGCGCTGCGGGGCGCGCCGGAGAAGCCGGCCCCGCCGAAGATCGCGTCGCTGCTCGCACAGCCGTTCGCTCCGGCGGCCGGGTGGTGGCGCGACGACCCGACGGAACAGCTGCGCAACTATCAATCGTGGGTCTACGCGGCGGTGAACGCCATCGCGCAGGAGGTGGCGAAGCAGCGGCCGCACCTGTTCCTCAACACCGGTCCGGCCGAGCACGAGCAGGCCGCCCTGCCGCACACGCATCCCCTCGCGCGCCTGCTCGACAACCCGAACCCGTGGCTGACCGCGTGGGAGCTGTGGTACCTGACGGTGGCGTACCTGGAGCTGACGGGCAATTGCTTCTGGTACGTCGCGCCGCTCCGGCACGCGGATGTTCCCGGAGAGATCTGGGTGGTGCCGACGCCGTGGGTGACTGTGGTGCCCGACGCGGCGCGGTTCGTGAAGGAGTACCGCGTGGCCGCCCCGAACACGCGGGCGGAATCGTTCGACCCCGCCGAGATCATTCATCTCAAATATCCGAATCCGCTCGACCCGCACTGGGGCCTCTCGCCGTTGCAGGCGAACGCGCTCACCGTGGACGCGAACGTCGAGCTGCTCAAGTCGCGCCGGCAGACGTTTCTCGCCGGCCCGCGCCCCGGCGTGGTGCTCCGCACCGACCAGACGCTGACCGACCAGACCGTGCGACGGCTGGAGGAGAAGCTCCAGGCGAAGTTCGGCGGGCGCGAGCACTGGCACCGGCCCCTCGTGCTGGAGCAGGGGCTGACGGCGTCGCCGTGGACGCTCACGCCGGCGGAGATGGACTTCCTCAACTCCTCGAAGATGACGCGCGACGAGATCTTCGCGCTCTTCCGGGTGCCGCCGCCGGTCGCGGGGCTGGTGGAGAACGTCGGCCTCGGGGCGGACATCTGGCACGGCGCGCGGGCGCTGTTCTGCGAGGGGACGGTGCAGCCGAAGCTGGACCTGCTGGCGCAGGCGCTGACGCGGGACCTGGGCCGGCGCTACGGGCCGGACGTGGCGGTCGCGTTCCCGGACTGTTCGCCGCGTGTCCAGGAGCAGCGCCGCACCGACGACGAGCTGGACGCGAAGCTGGGGCTGCGGACTTACAACGAGATCCGCCGCGCCCGGGGATTGAGGCCGTTCGCGGACCCGCGCTTCGACGAGCCGATTCTGCCGCGGTGAATCGGGGTGCCGCGCTCGGCTCCAAAGACCCGTTTGGGCCGTGGAAAGCTCCGCTGACAGGCCCAAACACTCGACAGCACTCGCCGCTAAACGGGGTTTCTTTTTCCAATCGAGGTGAACGATGTCCGAGATCATCCGCGCCGATCCGGCGACGATCCGCCAACTGCCGAACGGGACGTTCGGTCGCGTCAACCCCGCGAACGAGACGCTGACCGTGGACGGCGGGGCGATGCTCGTGCGCAGCGTCATCACGACGATCGACCCGGACCGCGCCGGGGACGTGGTGGTGCCGGCGGGGCTGAAGAACGCGGAGGAATACCTGCTGAACCCGGTGGTGCTGTGGGCGCACAACCGGGCGCAGTTCCCGCCGATCGGGACGTGCGCGTGGCTGGACGTGCAGCCACGGCGCGTCGTGGCCGAGACGCGCTTCGCGAAGAAGGTGCAGTTCGCGGAGGACGTGTTCCGGCTGTACGAGCAGCGGGTGCTGCGGGCGTGGTCGATCGGGTTCGTGCCGCGGAAGGCGTACCGGGTGCCGTCGTCGCACCACGCGGCGCCGGGGCACTATCCGGCCGACCGCTTCGCGCTGCGGGTGGATGAGTGGGACCTGATGGAGTACTCGGCGGTGCCGATTCCGGAGAACCCCGGCGCGCTGACGGTGGCGCTGCAGAAGGGCCTGGTGCGCGACCCGACACTGCGCGACTGGCTCTGGCAAATCCCCGACGACCGCGGCGGGCGGCTCCACCGCGTGGACGCGCTGGCTTCGCTGGTGCGGCCTGTCGAACGTGACGACACGCGGCATTCGGAGTGAGCCGGGTTTTGTGCCCCGGAGGGGCACCGGACGGTAGCCACGGGTGGAGCGCAGCGGAACCGTGGTCCGTTGGACGTTGAAATCTGCCCCGGAGGGGCAGTGGGACAATGAAGGTCCCTTCGCCCCTGCCGGGGCGAGTTTTCCTTTGCTCGCATCCACGGGTTCCGCTGCGCTCCACCCGTGGCTACAGCCGGCGGCCCCATCCGGGGCCGAAGACGAAAACCTACTCGTCGCGAACGAGACGCGCGCGACCGGCCCTCCCCCTTCGAGGGGGAGGGAGAAAGCGTCTTGTCCCCTCCCCCCTTGAGGGGAGGGTTAGGGTGGGGGGGGGCGTATTGCGGAGCGTTCGGAGCTTGCCGCGCTCCCCGTCACCCCCACCCCGGCCCTCCCCCTTCGAGGGGGAGGGAGAAAAACCCTGACCCCTGATTCCTGACCCCTGTTTTCAAGGAGATTTCCCATGACGACGACCACCCCCGACGCGTTCCAGACGCGCGAGGAACTCGTGACGTTCATCGAGCAGCAGGCCGGCACGGCCGTCGAGAAGGCGCTGCCGCCGCGCGTGGAGCGCCGCGTGCCGTGGGCCACGTCCGGCCCGGTCGGCCGCGACTCGGCCGGCTACTCGATGCTCAAGGCGGCGGCGTACGCGCTCGGCTTCGTCGGCCCCGAACACGCCAAGGAGGAGATCCACGCGCACCACCAACTGCGCGACCTGTACGCGAGCTACGGGTTCCTGCCGCACCACGGGCAGCAGTCGTTCCTCGTGCCGCTGGCGTCGGCGCACCTGCCGGCGTACGAACCGCAGGGCCGCAAGCTCCGCGACGAGCTGCGCGAGAAGATGACGGCGCAGGCGGACCGGTTCGACCCGGACGAAGCCGACTGGATCGGGCGGAAGCTGCGGCGCAAGGCGCTCGGCCTGGTGGCGGAGGAAGGGGCGGAACTGGTGCCGAACGCCATGCTCGGCGAGCTGATCGAGCTGCAGCGCAGCCTGGAGGTGTTCGCGTCGGCCGGGGCGCGCGAGATCGCGCTGCCGCCGAACGGCCGCGTCTCGTTCCCCAAGCTCGCGTCGGCGTCGTTGGCGTACTGGGTCGGCGAAGGGGCGTCCATCACCGAGAGCCAGCCGAGCACGGGCAACCTCGAACTGACGGCGAAGAAGCTCGGCGTGTTCGTGAAGCTGAACAACGAGCTGCTGCGTTTCGCATCGCCGTCGGCCGAGGGGCTGGTGCGGTTCGACATGGCGCGGGCCGCGGCGCTGAAGGCCGACCTGGCGATGCTCGAGGGGAGCGGGAGCACGCAGATCAAGGGGATCACCACCTACTCCGGCATCACGACGCACGTGGCCGGCACCACGGGCGCGAACGGCGACACATTCACGCCGGCCGACGTGGCGGCGATGGAGGCGCTGCTGCCCGACGCCGTCGAGGCCCCGACGGCGTGGGTGATGCGCAAGGCGATGTTCGCGGCGCTGGTCAACCGCCGCGCCGACGCCGTCAGCGCCGCCGACGGCAAAGGGCCGTTCCTCTTCCGCGACACGCGCTCCCTCGGTGCCGACCGGCCGTCGGAACTGTTCGGCACGAAGGTCGTGCGCTCCGCCCAGGTCGCCGCCAACCGCACCAAAGGCAGCGCGTCGAACCTCACGTACATCCTGCTCGGGCACTTCCCGGACTGGATCATCGCGCGGCTCGGCGTCATGGAGTTCCTCGCCTCCGGCCACGGCGACACTGCGATCCAGAACGATCAGACGTTCCTCCGCGGCATCCAGCATATCGACGCCGGGCCGCGCCACGAGGCCAGCTTCGTCTTCTGCGACGACCTCGTGGTGGCGTGATTGCGAATTTCGTTCCGCCCGCGGACCTTCGTCCGCGGGCTTCTCATTTGGAGGAACTCCCGTGCCGACTCCACTCGAAAGCCTCTCGGACACCAAACAGGCGCTCGGCATCGCCGGCACCGACGACGACGACCTGCTCGAACAACTCCAGGCGATGGCGGACGAGTTCATCCTCCGCCATTGCGGCCGCGACTTCGCCGGCGGTACCTTCACCGAGCTTCATCCGGCCGGCGGACGGATGATTTTCCTGGCGAACTATCCCGTGACCGAACTGACGTCCGTGAAAGTCGATCCCGACGGCGCGTTCGGCGCGGAGACGCTGCTCGATGCGGCGGCGTACACGCTGGTGGCCGATCGCGGCGTGATCGTATCCCGCGGTGGGCGCTTCGGCGGCTGCGTCGCGCCGGCCGCGGTGCAGGTGGTGTACGAGACGGCCGCGGACGCCGTGCCGGCGGCGGTAAGCCGGGCGCACATCGACTTGGTCGGCCACTGGTACCGGCAGGTGAAGACCAACGTGAACTTGAACCAGTTGAACGTGCTATCGAGGAACGAGAGCGACATCGAGACGCGTTACGCGGCGGCGGACGCGCCGGTGCCGGCCGCGATCCTGCGGACGCTCGCGCTGTATCGCGTGCCCGCGCAGTAGGTCACTGTTCGATGGAGGCTCTTTCGAGCAGATTGGCGACACATTCGAGGAGTTCGGGCGGCCGGAAGGGTTTGCGGATATCGGCCATGGGCGGCCCGCCGGCGAATTCGCGCGAGAGGTCGAAATCGGAGTAGCCGCTCATGACGACGACCGGGACGCGGGAGCCGCGGTGCCGGAGGGCGGCGAGGGTGGCCTGGCCGTCGAGGACCGGCATGAGCAGGTCGAGCACGATGAGCTTCAGGGCGTCGCCGTGGCGGTCGACGAGGGCGAGCGCCTCTTCGCCGTGCTCGGCGGTGAGGACGGTCCAACCGGCGGCGCGGAGCGTGAGGGCGGCGAGTTCGCGGACGGTGGCGTCGTCGTCGACGACGAGGGCGAGATCGCGAAACGTTTTCGAATCGGCCTGTTCGGTGGGTCGGCGCGCCGGGGGGGGCGTGGCCACAAGGTCCTGTCCGGCGCGGTCGAGGAGTTCGACGCGGACGACGGCGCCGGCGGCACTGGAGGCGAAGGCGACGGTGCCGCCGTGGGCGCGGGCGATGCCGCGGACGGCGGCGAGGCCGAGGCCGCGACCCGGTGCCTTTGTCGTGAAGAACGGTTCGCCGAGCCGCTCGCGGATCGTGGGATCGATGCCGGGGCCGGAGTCGGCGATTTCGATCCAGACGCGCGTGTCGCCGGCGGAATCGGCGGCCGGTTCGGCACCGTAGCGCACGGTGATCGGCGCGCCCGGGCGGACGTGGGCCTCGGCGGCGTTGCGCAGCAGGTTTGTGACGAGCCGGCGGAGTTGCACCGCGTCGGCAGAAATGCGAACGGGGGAACCGGTCGCGATGGTCACGACGGGGTCGTTCGACAGTGTAGGCCGCACATCCGCGACGACTTCATTCAGGAATTCATTCAATACGAGGGGCTGGCGGACGACGGTGCCCTTGCCGGTGTAGGCGACGATCTGGGCGCAGACTTCACCGGCACGGGCGACGTCGGTTTCGATTGCCTGGGCCGCGGCCGCCGCGTCGCTCCCGGCGTCCCGCAAGCGGTTGGCGTGGCCGAGCAGACCGGTGAAGAGGTTGTTGAACTCGTGGGCCAGTCCGCCGGCGAAGCGGACCAGTTCCGCGTCGTGCCGGAGCTTGAGGCGGGCCGTTTCCCGACGGATTCGGTCGGCGGTCCGGCGGTCGACCGCGGTGGGATCGGGTCCCGCGCGATCGGTGAGCGCGAGCAAGCCGAGAGACGCCAGACCGGCCACGGTGAGGACAAGATCGGCGGGCGCGGAGGGGACGATGGCGAGCGTGGCGAGTCCGAGGCCGCCGAGCGCGACGCCGCGCCAGAGCGGCCACCCGCCGGCGAGCCAGCCGGCGAAGAGGATGCCAAGCGAAGGCAGCAGCGCGAGTCCGTCGGCGGCGGGAAAGCCGAGCCGGGCCATGACCGCGACCGCACTCCAGCATGCCGTCGCGAGTGCGACGGACCATAGCCAATACGTTTGCACGAAAGGATCCAACGGACGGAGTTTGGGCGTCTGTCCCGTCGTCAGGAACGAAAAATGCTAGAGCGCGACCATGGGATCATTACCTCGAGAGTCGACTTTTCTTGAGGAAATGTCGAATTCCGAGCGTGATTTTGCGTCGGTAACGGATATTTTCGGGCAGTTGAGATATTACAAAACGGGAACAGGCAAACGCGCGCCGAACCGTGGCGCGCGATTACCTTTTGGATCAACCGGTGGGGTTACTTCTTGGGCACGGCCGGCGCGGGGGCTGGTGCCGGAGCTGGCGCCGGCGCGGGGGCCGGTGCCGGAGGTTTCGGCGTCAGTTTCTCCAGCTTCGCCTTGGCGGCGGCAACTTCCGCGTTGACCGCATTCAGGTTTGCCTGGGCGGCATTGAAGGCGTCGAACACGGGCTTCCGCGCGGCGGTCTGGTCGGCGACCGCCTTCTGGGCCGGCGGGATCTTCGGCATCGCCTCGGCGGAGGCTTTCTGGAGGATGGGTAGCTTGTCCGCCGCCGCCTTGGCGACCGCCTGCGCGTCGACGACGGCCTTGTTCGCGGCCGCCACTTCGTCCGCCGCCGTCTTCGCAAGGGCGGCGGTCTTCGTTGCCTGGTTCTTCAGCTCGGCATTGGCTGGGGTCGCGGTCGCGGCGGCCTGCACCTTGTTCGCCGCCTCCTGAAGCGCGCCGGCCGTCACCTGCTTCGCGGCCACGACGGCCTGTGCCGTCACGATGGCCGCGTTCGCCGCGGTCACGGCGGCTTGGCCCTGATCGGCGGCCGCCTTCGCCGCGTTCGCGGCGTTCGTCAGATCGGTGACGGCTTTGACGAATGGCGCGAGTTCGGCATTCGCCTTGTCGACGTTCGCCTTTGCCGCTGCGAGGGCGTCCGTCGCGGGCTTCACCTTCGCCTCGGCCGCGGCGATGGCCGCCTTCGCGATCTCGATCTGCTCGGCGATCGTCTTCGGGTTCGTGTCGGCGGCGATGAGCACCTTGCCGTCGGCCGCGGCCCACGCCTTCACGGTGCCGGACCAATCCCCGGCGAAGACCTTGGCATTGTCGTGGTTGATCGCCACCTTCAAGCCGAGGTCGGCGAACGGTTCGAACTGCTTCTGCATCGCGCCGTTCTGGTCCCAGAGCTTCGTGACCTTGTCGCGGCCCGTGGAGGCGAGCCGGCCATCGTGGCTGAACTTCACGCTCGCCGCGCCGCCGCCGTGCGCGCCCCAGTTGCGGATGTTCCCGCCGTTCTCCATTTCCCAGAGCTTGATCGTGCCGTCCTCGCTGCAGCTCGCGAGGACGTTCGAGTCGTCCCGCCAGCTGACGTCGGTGATCATGGCCGTGTGGCCGCGGAGGCTGAAGTATTCGCGGCCGGTGAACGATTCCCAGACGAACAGGCCGGCGCTGCGGTCGCCGGTGGCGAGCAGCACGCCGTCGGGTGAGAACTCGACGGCGCAGACCCAGTCGGTGTGCTTCTTGATTTCGCGGACGACCGAGCCGTCGGCGGTGCTGTAGATGCGGATGAGCTTCGACGGGCTGCCGACGGCGATCAGCGTCTGGTCGGGGCTGATGTCGGCGGCGAGCAGGGCGTCGGATTCGATTCCGACTTCGACGATCTTGTCGCCGGTCTCGACGTTGTAGAGGACCGCTTTGCCGGCCTGTCCGCCGCGACCGCCGGCGACGAGCAGGAGCTTGCCGTTGCGGCTGAACTTGATGCTGTTGATCTGACCGTGCTCGAAGGGGAGGAACCCGAGCGCGTCGCCGGTGTCGGCGTGCTGGAGGATGACCTGCTTCTGCCCGCCGATGGCGACGAGCGGCGCCCAGGGCGAGGTCGCCATCGCGAGCACGGCACCGGGGCGGCGCGCCTTCGTCAGCGGTTCGAGCTTGAACTTGCCGGCGATCGGCATCGGCGGCGGGCCTTCGGGCCGGCCCTTCGAAACGGACTTCAGGCCGATGTCGTTCTTCGGCTTGGCGGCCATCGCCTTGCTGCCGGCGTTCTCGCGCAGACCCTGTTCGATCCAGGTGCGAAGGATGGTGATTTGCGCATCCGGGATCTTCTGCCCGCTCGGCGGCATCTTCGGCTCGGCGGTGTGCGCCGTGAGCGTGTAGAGGCGCGACTTGTTCGGGTCGCCGGCCGCCACGACCGCGCCGGATCCGCCGCCTTCCATGACGGCCGCGAAGGTCGCCGCGTTCAGGCCGCCCTTCTGCTTGTCGTTGCCGTGGCAGTTGACGCAGTGCTGCTTGAGGATCGGCAGCACGTCGTCGTCGAAGGTCGGCTTCGCCGGATCGGCGAAGACCGGCGTAACCAATCCGAATAACATCAGACCCATCAACGTCAGCTTCCGCATCACCCACACCTCACAGAAGGTATTCGATTCTTTATTCTTTTGGTTCCGTTTACTTGTTACCCGACACGAACAGCGGGATCAGCGCTCCGATGCCGAAGCGGCTCGGGGCGTCCTTGCGGTTCAGTTCCTTCGTCGTGCCGCCGCGCGTCTCGCGCACCAGCACCGGGAAGTTCCCGCCGAAGTGCGCCTCGCCCATGGTGGTGCTGAATGCCGACTCGTTCACCACGAACATCGGCGCTTTCGAGACGCCCGTCGTCGCATAAGCGAAACAGCCGAGCACTTCGGTTTTGCCGCCGTTCTTCGTTTCCAGCAGCGTGCCGCCGCGCTCCGTCTTGTAACCCAGAATCCAGAGCGAGCCGCCGTCGTTGACGACATGCGTCCCTTCCGTCTCCTGGTTCAGCTGTCGCGCCCAGACCGCTTGCTTGCGGAACAGGAACGGGCCGCCGCAGACATCTTCGATGAACACCCGACCACCCGACCCTTCGAACTTCCCGAAGATGCAGTTCTTCACGACCAGCGTCCGGTTCGTGGCATGCTCGATCCAGGTCTTGGCCTTCGAACCATACGTTTCGTTCATCCGCTCGAGGACCACGGTCTGCGATTCGCCGTCCGCGATCTGGAAGGCCGGCTTGTCGCCGATCCGTTCGCCGCCGACCAGTTGCGAACCCATGAAGACGATCCGCCGGACCTTCCCGCGCACCGTGACGGTGTCGTGCAGGACGTAGAAGCCGCGGGGCACGTAGATCGTCGTCGCGCCGCTATCGATGGCTTTCTGGAACGCCGGGGCGTCGTCTTTGACGTTGCGTTTCTGGTACGTGTTCCCGCCGGCGCCGAATTTCACGACGTTCGCCCACGTGTCCGGGTGGTCGTCCGGCACCGTCGGTGCTTCCTCCACCTTCAGATTGAGCGACTTTCCGCTCGATTCAAACAACTGCATTGCCGGCAGTGCCGTGAACTCCTCGAGGGTCAATCCATCCGGTGCCGGCTTCGGACCAAGCGTATTCTCCACGGCCTTCGCGTATCCGCTCGCGGTCACGTTGCGGGCGAAGAGCGGCGCCTGGTTCACGATCGCGGGCTTGTCCGCCGCGCCGCCCGTCAGCTTTGCGTCGATCAGCGTCAGGACGCCCGGCCCCTTCGCGTTCACGATCGCCGGCACCTTGTTTTCACTCGATAGCTTTCGAATGTTCAGCACCTGCCCCTGGTTCTTGATGCCGCACTCGGTCTGTTGGGCGACTCGTGCGTTCTCCATCGTGACGCTGTTGACCGCCGAACGCAGGTCGATGCCGACCGTGAAGCCTATCACGTCGACGTTCCGGATCAGGCACGGTCCGTTCTCGTCGGTGTAACCGAGGTCGAAACCGATCGGCCCGTTCCCGCGTATCGTCACGTCGCGGACGGTGCCTTCGTTGTTGGCCATGAACTGTGCGCCGATCGCGCCGGCGTTCGTGCCCGTGTCGATTGTCAAAGACCGCACCGCGTTGCTGAAGCGCTGCGCCGGCGCGCTCCCGGTCCAGAGCACCGCCTTCGGCTTGGCCGCGTCGCCGAACCCCGGCGTGCCGTCGGCCACCTTGAGGATCGTCTTCTCCCGGCTGGCGCCTTCCAGCTGGGTCCGCTTGTATTCCATCCCGCCGTGCGGCCCCTTCGGCCAGCGCAGCGTCTCCGAGATCCGATAGATCCCGTCCGGCAGGTAGATGATTGCTCCCGCGTTGGGGTGGTCGTCCAGTGCCTTCTGGATGGCGGCCGTATCGTCGGCCACGCCATCCCCTTTCGCGCCATAAGGAGGCCGGGTCACATCCACGATCCCGCTATCGGCGGGGTATTTCGCGACCGGACCAGCCGTGGCCGCAAGGGCCATAACCATCAATAAATTCGGGAGCATGCGTCGCGCGCCTTTCACTCGTGGGTGGTGAGAGGTTGGAATGGGAACGGTCGCTGGTAAAGCGGCGACGGGGTTCCTTCCGCGCGAATACAGCCGTTGGTCGGCAGGCGGGTTCGGACCCCGATTATCTTAGTCGATTCGTCGGCGTCGGAAAACGCCAACCCGGCAAAAGTTTCCGATTGCGGAGCCTGCGCGGTTTCGTGACGGTTATAACGAACGGGCGGGCGTGCGAATCTCGTTGAATCGCGCCAACGCCTTCGCCGGCCGCGCGTTACACCACCATGAATGGACGGGTTCGCGGCCGGCCGAACGCCCCAACTGGACTCCCCCGCCCCGGGGGCGTATCGTGCCCCGACGCCACTCCGTTCCCCCCGACCCCGCCGGTCCGCGTGACCCACGATCCGGATGACCTCCTCCGCGCCGAGGAACCGCGTTGGATCGAGGCCGCGCAGGCCGGCGACCGCGAGGCATTCGGACGCCTCGTCGAGAAATACTGGGACGGCCTGCACCGCTGGCTGTTCCATCTGACCCGCGATCGCCACCGGGCCGAAGACCTGACGCAGGAAACCTTCACGAAGTCGCTCGCCGCCATCGGTTCGTTCCGACCCGGCAGCAACTTCCGCGCGTGGCTCTTCCGCATCGGGCATAACAACTTCGTGAACCTGAAGCGCGCCGAGCGCCGCACGAAGCAGCCCCTCACGGACGACGCCCCGGCCGCGACCCCCGGCCCCTCGGCGCACGAGAGCCTCGCCGAACGGGAAACCCTCGCCGTGGTCCTCAGGGCCGTCGGCGACCTGCCCGCCGACTTCCGCGCCGCGCTCCTCCTCCACGCCCAGGAGGGGATGAGCTACCGCGAAGTCGCGAACATCCTGAAGACCACCGAGGAGACCGCCCGCTGGCGAGTCTTCAAGGCCCGGCAGAAACTGATGAAGGTGTTGAACCCGGAACTGGTTCCCGAGAAGGATTGATCACGATGAACCGCGAATAACTCGAATCGGACGAATCAAAACCAATGATTGATTCTTGATCTGTTTTCATCCGTGTTCATCCGTGGCTTAAAGTTTGGTGCGTTATGAAGTGCGAAGCCGTTCGAAATCGCCTGCTCGACCTGCCGGACCTCGACGCGGTGCCGGCGGACCTGCTCGTCCACGTCGACGGGTGTGCCGCCTGTACGACGTTCCTGTCCAGGGCGCGCGCCCTCGTCGCCGATCTCGCCGTCCTGCCGGCGCCGTCGGGCGAGTCCGCGAAGCTCGCGTTCCTCGATTCCCTCGTCGCCGCCGGCCCGGTTATCAAGACCGTCCCCACGACCCTCGGCGCGGGTACGACGCTCCGCGATCTGCTGGCGCGGATCCCGTTGCGGCCGGTCGGCGCGGTCGCCGCCGCGGCGCTCGTGGGCGTCGGCATCTGGAGCGCGCTCCCCGGCCCCCGACCGCCGCAGGCGAAAGCCGATCCGCCCCGCCACGAACTGCTCACCAAGGTGGTGGCATTGAACACCGAACTCGCCGGCCTCGCCGCTCCCAAGGACCGCGTGACCAAGCTCGCCGGCCTCGCCGCCGACCTCCGCGCCGAGACGCAGGCGCTCGCCAAAGCCGCCCCCCGCGAGGAGATGCTCGCGCTGGTGAAGATGGTCGAGACGGTCGTCGAGAAGGGGATCGTGAACCAGGCCGAGAAGATGACGATGTTCAACACGCCGGTCGCCGAGCGCCAGGCCGCGCTCAAGACCGCCATGGCGGAACTCTCGCGCACCGCGTCGGACGTGACGGCGATGGTGCCCACGGCGTCGCAGCAGGTGCAGCCGCTGTTGCAGCGCATCGCCAAGACCGCCCGGGACGGCGAAGCCCGACTGCAGAAACTCGCCAACGGGGAGGCGTAACCATGACCCGCTTCGCCGCCACGATCGCCGTGCTGACCGCGTTCGCCGCCTGGGCCGGCGCGCAGTCGAATCCGTCCGCCCCCCTCGCCGCCGAGCAGCTCCGACTGTTCCAGTCGAACCGCGAATTGTTGGAGAATCTCGTCGAGCACAGCGTCGAGCTGGCCAACGCCGATACGCCGGTGGCGAAGGTGAAGGCGTGCCGCGCGTCCGCGAAGGATCTCGGCCGGGCGCTGCGCGACGCCGCGGACCGCGACGATCCGGACCGCGTCGCGGAGTTGGGCGATTACCTCGCCGCCGTCCTGCGCCACGGCCTGGCGCCCGCCATCGACGAGGCCCGCCGCACCATTCCCGCCGGCACCGCCGCCGAGGCCGAACTCGCCGAACAGGCGCGGGCCGCGACCGAAGACGCGAAGGCGTTCGAACTGTCGATCCCCGCGCTCGGCAAGGTCGGCGCGTCCGCGAAGGCGAAGGACACGCGCGCCAAGCTGCAGCATGCGGGCGAAGCGCTCAAGACGCCGGAGCCGCGGAATCCCTGATTTCCAGCACTTCGATTCGGTCCCCTGTCCGGTCGATCAGACAGGTAAACAGGCAAACAATTCTTGGAATTTGATGACTGGCAACGTTTTCGTATGAGTTCCACGACGTACCGGACGTGTGGAATCGCCGTAAATCCTTTGTGGTCAAGGGATATCTGAAGTGGGTCCGGAAATCGAGAGTGATTCCGCCGGAGGGTGGCGCGGAAGCGGCGGAATCACTCGGGTGCGGGACTGCCGAACACGGAAGGCCGGCCAGCCGACCGTTCCCGTCACAGCCAGCCGCCCGTCACGGGCAGCACGTGCCCCGTGATGTAATCGCTCTCGTCGCTCGCCAGGAACAGGATCGCGTTGGCGATGTCTTCCGGCCTCCCCAGCCGGCCCATCGGGATCTGCTTCAGATACTCCGCCTGCACGTCGGGCTTCACCTCGCCGAGCATCTTCGTCTGGATCACACCCGGGGCGATCGCGTTCACGGTGATCCGTCGCCGCGCTAGCTCCTTCGCCAGCACGCGCGTGATGCCGATGACGCCCGCCTTCGCGGCGGCGTAGTTCGTCTGCCCGTGGAAGCCGAGGATGCCGGCGATGCTGCTGATGCTGACGATCCGCCCGCCGTCGCGGAGGATCTCCGCGCCGTACTTGCAGCAGTGGAAGACGCCGGTGAGGTTTGTCTGGATGACGGCGTGCCACTCGTCGAGGGTCATCTTCTTGAGGGTGCGGTCGCGGATGATGCCGGCGTTGTTGACGAGGATGTCGAGGCCGCCGAGCGTCGCCTTCACGCGGTTCATCAGCGCCTCGACCTCGCCGGCGTCGCGGACGTCGGCGCTCTCGAGGTGGACGTTCGGCCCCAATTCCTTCGCCAGTTTCTCCGCGTCGGCTTTGTTCTCGCCGGCGGGGTCGGCCCAATAGTGCAGTACGCACACGGCGCCGGCCCTGGCGAAGCCGGCGAGAGTGCTCGCGCCGATCCCGCGCGAACTGCCCGTGACGAGGACGACCTTACCCGTGAAGTCGAAGCGGATCATGTGGAGAACCGACGGCGGGGAGGAACGGGAACGCCGGCTGCCCGGCGTCGACGTGGGCCTTCCAGTCGAGGTAGCCGAGATACAGCAGCGCCCCGAGGATGGTGTAGCAAACCGTCGTCGCGGGGACCGAGTCGGAGAAGAATTTGAGCGCGCTGCCGCTGGATTTCTTGACGGTGAGTTTCACGCCGTTGAAGTCGACTGAGTAGATTTCGTCGAGGACGAGGTGCGAGAGGAAGCCCAGCATGACGCCGAAGGCGAGTTCCATGCGGAGTTTGTAGTCGGCGGTGTGATAGCCGAGGTAGACGGCGAGTCCGGCGATGAACATGGCTGGAATGCTGTGGAACATTCCGCGGTGGACGGAGAGCTGGCTGAAGAGCCAGGCGAGCCCGTAGCGGACGAAGAGGTAGCCGAGGACGAGGCAGGCGAGGACGCCTTCGGGCGACAATCCCAACTGACTCAATCGCGGCATGACGACGAGGGGCAGGACGGCGGCGGCGAGGCCGAAGATCTCGCGAATCGGCCGCCCGGTGTCGCTGTCCAAATCCGGGAGCATCCCGCCGACGGCGGTGAGCGTGGCGCAGAGCACGCCGCTCTCCCAGTGGCAGCCGACGCCCTTGTGCATCAGGTATCCGTAGCCGACCCCGAGCGTGGCCGCGACCCCGACGTGCGTGCGAAACCCGGCCATGGTCATTCCCTCGACAACTCATGGCCCGCAGATGACACGGATGGGAAGACGCGGATGAAGAGGATCAGAATCTAAGGGCTTTCATCATCTTCATCCGCGTCCGAAGGTCTGCGTCATCAGCGGGCCATTCTGTTCCTACCAACCTTGCATCTCCCCACCGTCAACGGCGAAACTGTTCGCATTCGATGGAGGATCCACCATGACGAACGCGGACGTGGTTCGGAAGTTGCGCGAGCACGCGGGGGCGCTCGGCCGGTCGGGCGCGAACTTGTACCGTGTTCGCGCATTCCGTCAAGCCGCAGTTGCGGTGATGGCGGCCGGTCGGGACGTGGAATCGGTGGCCGCCGAGGCGGGGCCGATCGGCTTGCAACGGGAGTTCGGACTCGGGAAAAGCGTCGCGGAGACGATCGCGGAGTACCTGCGCTCCGGCGCGTGGCTCCCCCACGACGGCGGGCGGTGAGCGCTTGCGTTCCGGCGGTCGAACGGGCACAATCGGGCTTTCACACGGAGTCTCTGATGGCCACGTATCCCGTCCGCTGTGAATGCGGCAAGACCCATCAAGTACCCGGCAGCGCCGCCGGCACTAATTTCACATGCGACTGCCGGCGGACCGTCGAAGTGCCGTCCTTCGCGAAGCTGAAAGCTTCCGTCGGCGAATCGAGCGTGTCGATCGACCTCATGCTGCGCCACATGCTGGCGCACGGCGAGCTGCCGGTCGAAACGGATTGCGCGATCTGCCAACGGATCACGATCCACCGGCACGACGTGGAACTGGAATGCGAACGATCCGAATACCTTTCCCAACCGAAGTCCGGCTCCGCGTGGAATGAATTCCGAACCTTTTTTTTCAGCGGTTTGTTCGGCCACTTGATGCGGGCCGATCGGATGTCGAACGAGACCCTGGTCGGCCGGGACGTGGTGCTGCGGTTGCCGATTCGGATTTGCAAGGAGTGCGAGCCGGACCTGAAGACCGCCGCCGAGGTGCGGACCGTTTTGAATCGGACGGAGGTCTATCGCCAACTCTTCGCGCGCTATCCCGACGCGCGTGTCCGGTGAGGTTCACACGATCTTCCGCAGCTCCGCCAGCAACTTGTCGATCTCGGCGTCGGTGCCGACGGAGATGCGAAGGCCGTCGCCGTATCCGGCGTAATTCATGTAGCGCACCAGCACGTTCTTCGCCTTGAGCGCCTCGTAGATCGGCTTCACGGGCTTGTCGGCGCGGCGGCACCAGAGGAAGTTCGCTTGGCTCGACGTGACGCGGAAGCCCAGCTTCGACAGCTCCGCGTGCATCCGGCCGCGCGTGGCGAGAATGCGCGAGCGCACATCGGCGAAGTAGTGCTGGTCTTCGATGGCGGCGGTCGCGGCGGCGAGGGCGAGCACGTCGCAGTTGTACGAGTCCTTCACTTTCAGCAGTTCGCGCACGATCGCCGGGTCGGCGACGGCGAAGCCGAAGCGGATGCCCGCGAGCGAATACGACTTGCTGAAGGACCGCGTGACGATCACGTTCGGCAGTTCCTTCGCGAGCGGCAGGCCGTTCCATTCGGCGAAGTCGGCGTAGGCTTCGTCCAGCACGAGCGGTCCGTCGATTTGCTCGGCAAAGCGCTCGAGTGC
Source organism: Gemmataceae bacterium (assembly GCA_022842245.1). Taxonomy (GTDB): domain Bacteria; phylum Planctomycetota; class Planctomycetia; order Gemmatales; family Gemmataceae; genus Limnoglobus. The sequence goes on along the minus strand of JALHPZ010000006.1, from coordinate 129,120 downwards.
GGGCAGGCGCAGGCAGGTGCCGGAGGGGGAATTGGGGTTCGGCAGGAACGTCAGGTGAGCGCCCTTCACCGGCCAGGGGTTCGGCAATGTCCAGTCGTCGGTGAACGGCACAGTCTGGAACTTCGCGTTCTGGATTTCGGCGAGCGACTTGTAGAGGATGTAGCTGGGCGTCGGCGACGCGATGATACCGCCCTCGGGAACAAAGGCGCGCGTGAGGATGGTGAGGATGTCGTCCGAGCCGTTGCCGATGAGGATGGCATCGGGGTCGACGCCGAGGACGCGGCCGGCGGCCTTGCGGAAGTCGTCGCCGGCGGGCTGCGGGTACTTGCGAAGCTTGTCGCCGCTGAGGGCGGCGCGGAGCGCTTCGAAGACGCGCGGCGACGGCGGGTAGGGGTTTTCGTTGGTGTTGAGTTTGACGATGTCGGGCGCGTTGAGCTGCTCGCCGGGCACGTAGCCGGCCATCGCGCGGATATTGGGGCGGATTCCGTTCATAATCGGTGTCAGGGGTCAGTGTCAGTGGTCAGTACGGAAAGGATTATTGCTTTCTGACTACCGACACTGACACGAATCACTTCTTTGCGCCGGCGAGTACCTTTTCGGGCTTCGGCTTGGGGCGGGCGGCGGGGCCGTTGTCGTTGGCGCGCTGCTCGACGCTGGCGGCGTGCGCCGTGAGGCCTTCCTTCTTGGCGAAGAAGACGACGTCGTCGGAGATGTCGCGCAGGCCGTTGCGCGTGAAACGCAGGATGCTGGTGCGCTTGCGGAAGTCGTTGGCGGTGAGGCCGCTGGAGAAGCGCGCCGTGCCGCCGGTCGGCAGGACGTGGCTGGGGCCGGCGGCGTAGTCGCCGAGCGCCACCGGGGTGAACGGGCCGAGGAAGATCGCGCCGGCGCTGTCCACCGCTTCGGCGAAACCGTCGGGGTCGCGCGTCTGGATGTGCAGGTGTTCCGGTGCCAGCGCGTTCACGCAGTCGATCGCGCCCTGCTTGTCCGGCGCCAGCACGAACGCGCCGTAGCGCTCCAGCGAGTCCTTGGCCAGGTCGGCCCGCGAGAGCTTGGCCATGCGCTTCACGAGCGCCGCCTCCACTTCCGCGAGCAGCGGTTCGTACCACGTCACGAGGATCGGCACGCCGGGGGAGTGCTCCGCCTGCGCCAGCAGGTCCAACGCCACATAACTCGGGTGCGCCGAATCATCCGCCGCGACCACGATCTCGCTCGGCCCGGCGATGCAGTCGATCGCACAGGTGCCGCAGACGAACTTCTTGGCGAGCGCGACGAACTGGCTGCCGGGACCGACGATCATCTCGACCGGCTTCATCCCCTCGACGCCATATGCCATGGCGGCAACGGCTTGGGCGCCACCCACGCGATAGACTTCGTCCACCTCGAGCTCGTGGCAGACCGCCAGCATGTCCTTGCTGTAGGCGCCGGTGTCCTTCGGCGGCAGGCAGACGATGATCTCCTTCACGCCGGCGGCTTTCGCCGGGCAGACGGTCATGAGCAGCGTGGACGGGTACGCGGCCGCGCCGCCGGGGCAATAGACGCCGATGCGGTTCAGCGGTCGGTAGCGGAGCGTGACCTCGTGTTGACCGGAGACTCGCAGTTCGGCGTCCTGGTGCAACAGGCCGTGCTGGAAGGAGTCGATGTTGTAACGAATGCGGCGGATGACCTCGAGGAACTCCGGCGCGGCCGCGGCGTGCGCGGCGGCCATCTCTTCTTTCTTGACCCGCAGGGCGTCCGGCTTGAGCTTCACCTTATCGAGCGCTTCGGTGTAGTGTAGGAGTGCCGACAAGCCCTTTGTTTTGACGTCGAGGCAGATCTTTTCGACCGCCTGCGCGGGAGTCAGGGCGCTACCGAAGACGGCTTGGGTGAGTTTCTTGGCCGCAGCCGAGACGACTTCGGACTCAGGCCGAAATTGGTCGCGCAATTTGGCGAGCTGGGCGTTGGCGTTGTTCGCCGTGAGGTCGATCTTGCGTATTTTCAAGGCAGCCATTCTGCGTCCTCGTCTGCGGCGGTCGCGATAACCGGAGTCCGCAGCACAGTTTGCGTCGAGCCATCGTCCGCCATCGAACGCGGCGGTGGGAGAAAGGACCTCTTTGTTATAGGAATGAAGCGAACGATCCGCAATGGACGCCAACCGATCCGTGAAGGTAGGCAAGCTGTATCGATAGTCGGTTGTTCGAGTTGCGACGATTGTGCGGCCTCGGGAATCAGGGCGGTCACGTGCCGCGCGGTACTGTCGCGCGGCGGACGATCACGAACGAAACAGAATTCGCACTAGCAAGCGAGTGTGCTAATGTGTTTCTTTGGTTCGTCTGGTCTCGGTGTCCCAAGTCGGCCTGCCCGAAGACGATTCAGTTCGTGATCCCCTTCGTAATCCGCATGAAGACGTCCTCCAGGTTGATTTCCTCTTCCTTGAACGCTCTCAGCTTGAACCCCTCCGCGATGAGGCGCTCGGGGATGAAGCTGCCGTCGGCGTTCTCGTCTTTCATCGTCACCTTGATCGACTCGCCTTCGCCGGTCAGCTCGACGCTCTCGAACTCGGGATAGGTTTGCAGCTTGCCGGCGGCGGCTTCGTTCGACTCCTTGCCGACCGACACGACGTAGATGTGTTTCTGGCGGACCTGCTTGATGGCGCTGGCAACGTCGTTGTTGAAGATGAGTTTGCCGCGCTCGATGATGCCGATCTTGTTGCAGATGTCCGCCAGTTCCGGCAGGATGTGCGACGACACCATGATCGTCTTGTTCATCTTGCGGAGTTCCTTGATCAGCTCCCGCATCTCGATCCGGGCGCGGGGGTCGAGGCCAGAGGCGGGTTCGTCCAGCAGCAGCACCTGGGGCTCGTGGAGGAGGACGCGCGCCAGCCCCAGCCGCTGCGTCATCCCGCGGCTGAGGCTCGTGACGAGTGCATCCCGCTTGTAGCCCAACTCCACGAGGTCCAGCACCTGGTCGCACTTCTTGCGGCGCTCCGGCCCCTTGATGCGATACGCGGCCGCGAAGAACTCGAGGTACTCGATCACCTTCATGTCGTCGTAGACGCCGAAGAAGTCGGGCATGTAGCCGATGCTGCGGCGGATTTCCTTCGAGCCGGTGTAGATCGAATAGCCGCACACGCTCGCTTCGCCCCAGCTGGGGTTCAGCAGTGTGGCGAGGATGCGCATGGTGGTGGTCTTGCCCGCGCCGTTGGGGCCGATGAAGCCGAAGACGTCGCCCTGGTCGAGCTTGAGCGTGAGGCGGTCGAGGGCGAACAGGTCGCCGTATTTCTTTGTCAGGTCGCGCGTTTCGATCATGGAGGGTCTCGAAAGAATTTTGAGCCACAGATGAACACGGATAAACACGGATAAAACCAATTCAATGTTTAGAACCCCGACTCTATCTGGATTAATCCGTTTTTATCTGTGGCCATTCATCTTCACTTCTTGAACGGTTTCACGGGAAGGTAGATTCGCACGAAGGTTTCCTGCTGGAGCGTGCCCTGTTGCAGGGTGCGTTTCGCCGCGCCGCCGGGCAGTTCCTTGAGCCAAATGCGGGTGGGCGACGGCGAGTCCGCGGCCGTCAGAAGATCCTCCGCGGGAACATCGCGGACGGCGGGGACGCGGCCGACCACGATCACCTCGTCGCGGTGCAGGCTGGAGAGCCGCCACGATTGATCGAGCCGGCGGAGCGTGCTGTTGCGCGGGGCGGCGGTGTCGTTCGACTTCAGCGTCTCCTCGTGGAACATCATCTGAAACGCCGGCGCCGCGCCGTTCGATTGCAGTTTCTGCGTGCTGGCGCGGCCGAAGTTCGGCTGATTTACGGTGGTGAACACCGACAGGCTCGTCAGCTTCGCGATCCAGTCGCCGTCAACCTTGGTGTCGTCCAGGAAGGCGTTCACAGGCACACCGGTCGGGATCGCGTCCCACTTGTACGCCTTGCCGGCGTAGACGAGGTGCACGTCTTGCAGTTCCTTGAACGGCAGGTTCAGGGTGAAGGTGCCGACGACGTTCGCCGGGTTCGCCGGCGGATGGACGAGTTCGGAGACGACGGGCGGCGCGGCCTTGTCGAGGACGGCGTTCCAGTCGACGGTGAAGCCCTTGGTGGACCAGACCTGGATCGGCACATCGACAAGCCCGTCGGCGAAGCGGGCGGTGGCGGGGTCGCCGGGCTGCGTGAGGCCGTACTGGTAGGAGCGGCGGAAGAGTCCGCCGCGGCGGCCGCTGCCGGCGCCGGTCCAGTCGACGAGGGCGCCGCCGTGTGCGCCGCCGGGGGCGGCCCAGCCGGGCGCGGGTTCGACGCCGACGCGGTAGGTGTCGATGCGCGGGCTGAATACCGTGAACCAGGTGCGCCCGTAGACACGGTTGGTCGTCGGGTCGATGTCGACGATGTCCACCTTGTTCACCTTCATGTCGCTCCCTTTCAGCGCGTAGGCGCTGAAGTAGGCGATCGCGCTGACGGTGAGAACGATGATCGGGAAGGTGATCCAGGTGAGTTCGAGCCGCTTGAAGACTTTCTTGAGCACGTAGTATTCGACCGGTCCGATGAGCAGCGTGTAGAGGACGATGAACGCGGCAACCCAGCCGAAGGAGATGACGGGGACGCTGGCGAAGGCGTCGGCGTGCTGGCGCATCTCGTTGGCGAGTTCATCCTCGGCGATGCCGGAGTAGGAGTAGTTGTTCTTGTTGAACGACTGGGGCGCGCGGTTGGCGCCGCACTCGCGGAGGATCAGGTCCCAGGCGCGGGGGCGGTCGTCGTAGTCGACGAAGGGGGAGCGGTCGAGGTCGAACGCGACGAGGGTGACGCGCCCGAGGCCGTAGGGTGCCTGCACAACGGCGCGGCGTGTGCCTTCGCGCAGCGAGTCAGCCGGCGGCACGATCTGCCGGGCACCCCGTTCGGCGTGCGGCTCGAAGCGGACGAGCGGGAAGGTGCCCCCTTTCGCCGCGAGTGTATTCAGCTTGGTCTTCTTCTCGCTCACGCCGTGGGTGAGCCACTCCATCGGGAGGTCCTTCACCTGCTCGACGAGGTTTTCCCGTGGCAGGCGCATCGGCAGGAGTTCCTGCAACACGGGGAAACTGGCGGCAACTCCGGCGTTCTGGCCCACACTGACGACCAGCCGCCCGCCGCGACGGACCCACTCGACAAGCGCATCGAGGCGCGGTTTGTGCTGCGGATCGGTGAAGAGCGGGGCGAGGAAGTTCTGCACGGACGCCGAGCCGGTGGCGAGGACGACGAGGTCGGCGGCGTCGTAGCCATACCAGCGGTCGGGCAGGAGGTACGGATTATCGATGACGGCCAACTCGACCTTCGAGCCGCGATTGGCGCCGGGGGCCTCGGGGGGCAACTCGAATCCGGGCAGCCGGGATCCGAGCGACAGGACGACGTAAGCGGAGGTGTCCTTGCTGCGGACGAAGCTGAGGCGTTTGGGTTCGGCGAGATTGCGGCCGCTGCCGGGGTCGCGGATGGAGACGGACAGGTCGCGGCCGCCGAGGCGGACGCAGGGCAGGTAGGCAAGTTCGGCGGCGGAGAGCGTGGTGCCGGGGCGTACGTCCGAAAGGTTCTGCAACGGCACGGTCACGCTGGTGCCGAGGTCGTCGGGGTCGCTGGCTTCGAGGACGACGACGGCCGGGCGATCGACGGTGCGGAGGATTTCCAGTTCGAGGTAAACGGGGGTCCAGAAGTTGGTTTTGCAGATATAGGAACCGCTGCCGTCGTCGTCGCGCTGGGAAACGTTCGGGCCGTGGGGGAAGCCGGTCTTGACGGACTTGATCTTGATCGGGTGCGACTGCGCGGCAGCGGACGCAACGGCCAGCGTGAGCGCCGTGAACACCGCGAGGCACCGAAAGAAGGGACGGGTCACGGCTTCTCCGCGAGGTCGCAGGCACAAGGTATCTGACGGCAGCCGGGGCAACCGGTGCCGTATTTCCGCGCGATGGCGTCGTCGAGATTTACGCCGACTCCATTCGCCAAGGTCGCCAGCCACGCCAGCACGTCGGCGAATTCGAGGACGCGCTCGTCGTGAGTCCCCCCGCGCAGGGCGCCGGCGAGTTCGCCGACCTCTTCGAGGAACCACATGAAGGTGCCTTCGACGCCGCGGCGGGAATCTTTATCGCCGTACAGTTCCCGGATTCGATCTTGCAATTGGCCGAGCGTCATGGTCCCGCGATTCTAGCACGGCCGCAAGTGTCCGGCCAATTTACGTTTCGGAACCGGATCGGGTTCGCGCGGATCGCTCCAGAGTCGGGTTCTCGCTCCGCGAGTATCCCCGGATGCGTTCGGGATTTCGGAAAGGCCGCACGGGGCACTCGCGGAGCGGGTGCCCGAAACTACTCCGCGGTTTCGCGGTAGATTTCGTCGAACTTGTCGGCGATGCTGCGGAAGACGGGCACGAGACCCGGATCGAAGTGGCCCGGCGACGCGTCCATCATGGTCATGAGCGCCATGTTGTGCGACAGCGACGGCTTGTAGACGCGTCGGGAGCGGAGGGCGTCGTAGACGTCGCAGAGGGCGAGGAGGCGCGCCGCCAGCGGGATCTCTTCGCCGGCGAGGCGGTCGGGGTAGCCGGTACCGTCCCATTTCTCGTGGTGGTGGCGGGCGATGTCGGTCGCCATCTGCAGGAACCCGGTGGCGAAGCGGTAGCGGCGGGCGACCTCCTGAAGCGTGTCGGCACCGTTGGTGGTGTGCGCCTCCATGAGCACGCGCTCGTGGGGGTCGAGCCGGCCGGGCTTGTTCAGGATGTAATCGGGCACGGCGGCCTTGCCGATATCGTGCAGCGGGGCCGCGTCCTCGAGTGTCTGGAGGAAGTCCGGGGCGATGCGGTCGGCATAGGCGGGCACGCGCCGCGCCGCGTCGCCCAGCACGCGGCAATACTTTTGCAGGCGGATCAGGTGCGCGCCGGTCTCGGCCGAGCGCTGTTCCACCAGTTTCGCCAGCGCCAGCACCATCGCCCCGCGCGCCATCAGCAGCTCGCCGTCCCGCGAACTTACCCCGCGCTCCAGCTCCGCGTTCAGCGTCATCAGATGCCCGTTGAGCGTCTCGGCGCGGTCCTGCGCGTCCTTCAGTTTCAACGCCGACTTCACCCGTGCCCGCAGCTGCACCAGGCTGAACGGCTTCGTCAGGAAGTCGTCCGCCCCCGCGTTCAGCATCCGCGAGAGTTCGTCCCCGCTCGTGCGGCCCGACAACATGATGACCTTGATGTTCGGCGACGGCGGATGCTGGCGGATCTTCCGCAGCACCTGCTCGCCGTTCAGCCCCGGTAGGTCCACGTCCAGCAGCACGAGGTCATAGTCGGTCTCGCGAACCCGCGTCAGCGCGTCCGGTCCGGTGCCGACCTCGTCGCACTTCGCACCGTCGCCGGCGATGGCGAGCTTGCAGACGCGGCGCACATCCACCTGGTCGTCCACGATGAGGATGCGGTGCGGCGCGGGCATGGCGTCCGGCACGCCGTCGGGCGCGGTGTCCGTCGCCGCCGACTCGGCCGTCTCCGGCAGCGGCCGCGCCACCGGCCGCGTGATCGACTTCAAAAACGGCATCAGCTCCCGCATCGCCGCCTCGGCCGACGACACGCGGTCGTCCGCCCGCAACGCCATCAGCCGACCCAGCGTCGCGTCCAATGCCGCCGGCACCTCCGACCGGTACTCCCGCACCGACGGCGGATGCAACGCCCCCGCCGCGCCAATCGGCGGCTCGAACGGATCGCGGCCCGTCAACATGAAGAACAACGTCGCGCCCAGCCCGAACACGTCCGCCCGCGCATCCACGCCCCGCGCGTTCCGCACCTGCTCCGGCGCCATGTAGCCGATCGTGCCCAGGCGCGCCCCGTCCTTCGTCAGCCGGTCGTCCGGCGTCGGCAGCCGCGCCACCCCGAAGTCCAGCAGCTTCGCCGCCCCGTCCGGCGCGATCAGCACGTTCCCCGGCTTGATGTCCCGGTGGATCAACCCTTGCCGGTGCGCCTCCGTCAGCGCGTCCGCCACCTGATGGATCACCAGGCACGACTTCTCGATCGGCATCGGCCCGTCCGCCGTCACCGCGTCCTCGAGGTTCTGACCCGCCACGTACTCCATCACCAGATACGGCACCGGCGCGCCGTTCGGCCCGGCCCCCGGCTGCTCCCCGGCGTCCACCGCCGCCACAATGTGCGGGTGCTTCAGCCGCGTGACCGCCAGCACCTCGTTGAAGAAGCGATCCAGCGCCCGACGGTTCTTCTCCCCGTCCACGAACAGCGCCTTCACCGCCACCGGCTTCCGCAGCTTCACGTGCTCCGCCCGGAAGACCACGCCCATGCCGCCGGCGCCGATCTTCTCCAGCACCCGATAGTTGCCCAGCACCAGCGTGTGCCACTCGTTCGATCGCAGCCGCCCCACCTGATAGGGAGTCAGCAGGTTCACCGCGAGCAACGCGTTCAAGAGATGGTCGTCGTCCGGCGCCGCCAGCACCGCATCGCGACGGTTGGAACCGAGTGCCTCCCAATCGCCCGCCGGCACGATGGACGACGCCAGCAACTTGCGCATCAGGGGCGGGGACGGCGGCGGGGTCTTCGGTGCGTCGGGAGAGCCGAGCCTACGGAGTGACATGGGGGAAACCGGAGGGTGCCGGAGGCTCGGACCGACGCACGCGGGGCGACGGGGTGCGACGGTCGAGCGAAACTCGTCTTGCGAAGAATGTAGCCCGCCGTTGGCGTATGACAGCGCGAATCGGAAAATCCGTCAAAAGATGAATCGCGCATCGACGCAATTTTCCGCCGCCATCGCGACTCCTCCCGCGATGGCGCGAATTTCACCGCCGGGCGCAAACCCTACCGCAGGTTCGACTGCTTCAACAGCAGCTCCACCCACGATCGACCCACGTCCGACAGTTTCACGCACCCCGGCAGCGGGTCGCCGTAGCGCAGCTGCTTCGCGAACCCGCCGAGGTCGTACGCCCGCCGGAACACGTCCTGCAAGTCCAGCATCGCGTCCCGGTCGTCCACCGCCAGCGGCAGCTTGAACTTCGGCAGGCGCTTCTGCACCGTCGCCGTGTAGATCTCGAACTTCCCCGGCGCCATCGCCCGCGTCACCGTGAAGGTGTAATCGTGCTCCGGCAGCGCGTCCCGCGAATAGTCCAGCAGCGGCGACCCCTGCGTCGACAGATCGATCTCCAGCGCGTTCGCCCGCTGCGACTCCACCAGCTTGCGCGTCGCCAGGTACGCCTCGCGGCCCGTCGCCGTCGTCTTGTTCGCCGGGCTGGCGAGGTCGATCAACGTCACCAGCCGCCCGTCCCCGCGCTCGCGGATCTCGATGAACGGCTCCTCGTGCTGCTCGCGCACCACCGACGTGAACAGCGGCATCTCCACCGTGTACGACCGCATCCCGACGCGCGCGCGGTAGCGGTCCACGAGGCCGGGCAGCAGCGTGTGGTACAGCGCGGCGACGAACTGGTGCTGGAAGCTCTTCCAGTGCTTCGGGTCTTCGAGGAACGGGTCCATTCCGGGGAAGGGGCTGGGCATCGGGGTGCGTCTCCGGGTCGGTCCGGGGCGTGGGACCGGGAACGATCGATTCGGATGATACGGATTGCACCGATTGTACCGCGCCGCCGGGCGCGCGCTCAAACAGATTTGGCCGCGGCCCGCCGCTCGTCTCATCGAGGGGCCCGTCGTCCCGCCCACCGGACGGTCGCGTCGGCGGAATCGGCTTCGGACGCCCGCCGAACAGCGCATCGCCATCCGGCAGGTCGTCCGGGTCGTCGGATCGTTGGATGCCGTAGTAATCGTCGATATCGCGGTGCACTTCTTCGGGTGTCATCTTCGCCATCATGTCGGCCGCGACGGCTTGAAGATCGAACGGCATCGCCGTCTTGTTCTTCTCCCCGTGGCGCATCGAGGTCATCCAGACCTTGAGCAGGCAGACGGCCGCCTGGAGGACGAGTTTGTCGTCCGTGTGGCGGAGCAGCTTGCGGAGCGCGAGCAGCGCCTCCGACCCCGACTGCCCGAGGCAGCGCTTGCGTTCCCGGCGGACGAATCGGTTCCATGTCGCGGATTCGTTCGTGCGATAGCGGTTCAGATCGTCGAGGGGGACGTTCCCTTCGCGTGCCGCCGCTTCGAGGGAGCTCCCCTGCGCGACCGCCTCCGCCGCGACGCGGAAGGCGGGATCGATGGTGGAGGCGAGGCAGACCACGGGGCACCTCGTATCGGGAGGCGAGGAAGTGAGCGGGGACGACGTACCGTAAGCGATAATGTACGTTTGTCAACCGTGTGCGTCTCCGGGCCGGTCCGGCGGCAGTCGGGCCGGGAAAATTGACGGATGATACGGATTGCACCGCTTGTACCGCGCCGGCGGGCGCGCGCTCAAACAGAAACGAGCCGACGCGCTTCGCGATCCCCGGAATCGGCCGGGAGTGGTTCCGCCGCGCCCGCGCCACCCTCCGGCGGACCCACTCTTTTTTCCGGACCCACTCCGGTCGATACAGACCCCGTAAGGACTTACGTCGATTTCGCGGGGTTCCCTCGGCTCCGAGACGTGGCCGTTTTTGCATCTTCTGGTGCTGGAAACTCGTCCATGGCTTGTGACTTCGAGGAAGGGATCCATACCGGGAATGGGAACGGCTTCAGGGTGCTCCTTCGGGCCGGTCCCGGCTTGGGACCGGGATCGAACGGAACGGATGAAGCGGATTGTACCGCGCGCGTGGCTGGAAAAACCAGCGGCGAGATCGAGTAAAACCGGAGTCCGACCTGCCAGATTCGAAGGACATCGCCATTCCGTGTCGCACGGGGGTTGGCGATGTGCGAACATGAATATCAAATAGTATTATTATGTTCACTATTACGATGATGGTTATCAAAACTGAACACAGCAGTCGAGGCCCGTATGGGGTCGGATAAGTCTGACAGGCGCGGTGGGTATGCGAGGGAATACCGGTATCTGTCGCCGCCCGGCGACGGTATTCGACATCTTGTTTTGCTCGGGGACGATTCGTGCTGAAAATCCTTGCGGTACTGGATTTTCTGGTTAGGATTCAACCGTGATATATCGCTTGTAGGCGACAGAATTACTTGTTCAGCGGCGGAGGCAAAGAACCGTGGGCGTAGAATATCGCTGTTATCTGATTCCCAGACCCAATACGTTTCGACCGCGCCCCGATGCCGCGCTCGAACTCGTTACCAGGCTCCGGGATGACGGATGGCTGCTCGGCCCCGATGACCCTGCACTGGCTCAAATCCCGTTTGAGCAGAGTCTGCTCTACAAACCCGCGCAGGGACACGGTCACTACGCTCTCACCGTCGGAAGAGAGGATTCCTTCACAGCACCCCTTCCCGAGTTATTCGACAGCTACGCCGATCGAGACTTGATGGTGGTGTGGCCTGTTGAGTCGTTGGGCACGAGTGGTCTCCGCTACCCGCTCGAACCACTTCCGTTCGATGACCCCACTGATGCTGCGAATTGCTACTACGAGGTCCAGCTCCACTTTGGACGCGACTTCATCTACCACACGTCCGAGATCATTGACCCGTTCGAACCACCGCCCACGTGCCCAAATGGCCACACCGTCGAGTGCGAACCAGAATCGGACGAAGACCCATTTTACTCCGCACGCCTCGCGGCGCGATGCCCGCAGTGCGGTGCGGCATTTGACCCTACACAGCTCAGTGCGGCCGGACGAAACGGTTGGACGGGCGACGCGATGCACAAACAGGGCGGGGCGACATACCGGTTCGCCGTCGTCATCGACTGCGGTAAGTTATTCGGCCGGCGACAACATCGCTTTCATCCCCGATTGAAGTCTCTCGTTGAACGGACCCTCGACATCGAGACGTATGAGGTTGAAGACTTTTATTGATGGGCCAATATTGGTGTTTGGAGGAGGAGGGCGCACCGGATGAAACGGCTTTGCCACACAATCTCATCTTGTATTCTCGCATTATGTGCCATGGTTGCACTTTCCGGGTGCAGCGACGCGAAAAAGTCGGTGAGCGGTCGCTTGACACAACTCCAGAAGGTCGTCGAGGCCACAAAGGGAAAACCGGAAGGGCGGTATTCCGCGACCGACGTGCCCGCCGATGTACGGCCTCGCGGTTTGCTCTCGGTTTACGTTGATGAACGCGGGGCCTACGCGCTGGAGTTCGCTTCCAGTGAAACAATCGACCTGAACCCAGCGTTCGTATTCGTCGGATTCGACACCCCCGACCAGGAAGCGGTCGCGCGGGAAGTGTGCCGGAAGGCCGGGCTGATCTACCGCAACGCTTTCACGGAATCTGGCTGGCACCGGGCCACAGGTCCGTAGGTGGTTCGCCGTGAGCCAATAGCCAAGAGGGATAATATTCCACTTCGGCGCTTCCCGCGCCGCCACATGGCCCATCGCGCGATCGACTCACACGGTCACTCACGGGGCTTGGCTCGCCTTCGGCGAGTCAAGCTCTCGGACGTCCGTTCTACGAAAAAACCCCGTCGCTCGTGGCGTTGCACCACGGGCGACGGGGCCGGAACAGAGAAGAGGCCCGCGTAAAATCCACAATCCGGGTAATCCTGTCAAGCCGAACTTTGCAAAAAATACCGACGCTTGCAAAAACGACCGATCCGAACGCCCTTCCCAAGCCCCGATCCGCGCTGCAAGATGATCGTGGGCGACTCTCCGCCCACCCCGGAGACTTCGCGTGATCCGCAGCCTGTACCTTCTCGCGCTCCTTGCGGCGCCCCTCGCCGCCGCCGAACCGCAACCGCCGCTCGGCACCAAGATCGCCGACTTCACCCTCGCCAACGCCGCCGACGGCAAGGCGTGGAACTTCGTCGACGCCACGCGCGGGGCGAAGGCGGTCGTCGTGCTCTTCCCGAGCACCGCCTGCCCCGTCAGCCTCGCGTACGTGCCCCGGCTGATCGAACTCGAGAAGAAGTACCGCAACGAAGGCGTGAGGTTCGTCGCCGTGTACAGCCACGAGTCGGACGAAGCCGCCGACATCGCGAAGCAAGCGAAGCACTTCGGCATCCCGTATCCGGTGCTGAAGGACGACGGCGTGAAGCTGGCCGACAAGTTCCACGTCGACCGCGTGCCGAGCGCGTTCGTGCTGGATGCCACGCGCACCGTGCGCTACCACGGGCGTATCGACGACCAGTACGCGGTCGGCGTGCACCGCGACAAGGCGACGACGCGCGAGCTGGCGAACGCCATCGACGCGATCCTCGAAGGGACCGACGTGCGCGTGACCCACGCCGCCGCGAGCGGCTGCAAGCTGACGCGCGAGAAGCCGGTTGCGAGCTCCGGCCCGCTCGTGACGTACACGAAGGATGTCGCGCGCATCATTCAATCGAAGTGCCAGGACTGCCACCGCGCCGGCGAGGCGGCGCCGTTCGCGCTCGACAGTTACAAGGCGGCGAAGAGCTGGGCGGGCATGATGCGCGAGGTGGTCGCGGACGACGTGATGCCGCCGTGGCACGCGGACGCCGCGTTCGGCCACTTCAAGAACGATCGCCGCCTGACGCCCGAGGACAAGGCCACGCTGCTGAAGTGGATCGACCAGGGCTGCCCCGAAGGCAGCGCGAAGGACCAGCCGCAGCCGCGCCAGTTCCTCGACGGCTGGCGGCTGCCGCGCGAGCCGGATGTCGTGCTGAAGATGCAGAAGCCGATCAAGGTGCCGGCGAGTTCGTTCCTCGGCATCGGCGTGCCGTACCAGTACGTGCCCGTCGGCGAACCGCTGGCGGAAGACACCTGGATTGAAGCGGTGGAGGTGCGGCCCGAATACCGCGCCGTCGTGCACCACATCATCTGCTTCATCATCCCGCCGGGCGGCACGATCTTCGACGTCGCCGGGCGCGATTTCGGCCGGCACATGCTCGGCGCGTACGTCCCCGGCGACGCGCCGGTCGTGATGCCCCCCGGCCATGCGCGCAAGATCCCGAAGGGGTCGCAGCTGATGTTCGAGATGCACTACACGCCGAACGGCAAGGCCGGGCCGGACCAGTCGATGATCGGCCTCTGCCTCGCGAAGGGGCCGCCGAAGCACGAGATCCAGAACGCCTCGATCATGAACGGCCGGTTCCGCATCCCGCCCGGCGACCCGAACTTCGAGGTGAAGTCGGTCAAGGAGTTCCCGAAGGACACGCGGCTGTTCATCTTCACGCCGCACATGCACGTCCGCGGCAAGGCATTCAAGATGGAACTCGTGCAGAAGGACGGCACGCGCGAGGTGTTGCTGAACGTGCCGAAGTACGACTTCAACTGGCAGGCGAACTACGAGCTGGCGAAGCCGAAGGACATTCCCGCCGGCTCGAAGATCGAGTGCACGGCCTGGTACGACAACTCGAAGGCGAACCCGTCGAACCCCGACCCGTCCGCGACGGTGCGCTGGGGCAACCAGACGTGGCAGGAGATGATGATCGGCTTTGTGGTGTTCACGGAGAAGTGAGCGTCCCGAAAAGGGGACGCCCAAAAAGGGGACGGACGCCCGAAAAGGGGACGCAGCTCGTTTCGCGCGTGTGAAACGAGCTGCGTCCCCTTTTTTGGTCTCTGCGTCCCCTTTTTAGGTCTCTTTGGTCCGCATGGCCGCGATTCCCCGCGGACCGTAAGAACACTTCGGACCCATCATCGAGGACGAAGGACATGGCGGAATCGCTAGGGATAGCGCTCGTCGGCTGCGGGACCGTCGGCACCGGGGTCGCCCGGATTCTCACCGAACACGCCGGCCGCATGACCGCCCGCGCCGGGGGCCGATCCCTCGTCCTCCGCCACCTCGTCGTTCGCGACCTTGCGAAGCCGCGGGACGTTGTCGTTCCCGGCGCGGCCGTCGGCACCGACTGGCGCGCCGCCGTCGCCGACCCGGCGGTGCAGATCGTCGTCGAACTGATCGGCGGCACCACGATCGCGAAGGACGTGGTGCTCGCGGCGCTCGCGGCGGGCAAGCATGTCGTCACCGCGAACAAGGCGCTCCTCGCCGCGCACGGGTTCGAGCTGTTCGAGGCCGCGCGCAAGGCCGAGCGCGTGATCTGCTTCGAGGCCGCCGTCGCCGGGGGCATCCCGATCATCCGCGCCCTCGGCGAGAGCCTTGCGGCGAACCAGATCACCGGCATCCAGGGCATCCTCAACGGCACGTCGAACTTCATCCTCAGCGCCATGGCGGAGAGCGGCACGAGCTACTCGGACGCCTTGAAGGAGGCCCAGCGCCTCGGCTACGCGGAGGCCGACCCGACGCTCGACGTCGACGGCTCCGACGCGGCGCACAAGCTCGCGGTGCTCGCGCAGATCGCCTTCGGCGTGACGGCGCAACCCGGCGACATCGAGAAGCAAGGCATCGCCGGCATCGACGCGATGGACACGCGCTTCGCCGCCGAGCTGGGCTACACGATCAAGCTGCTGGCGGAGGCGTGGGTGGCGGACAAGACGGTGGCGCTGCACGTGGCGCCGGTGCTGCTGCGCCGCACCGACCCGCTGGCGCAGGTGCGCGGGGCGTTCAACGCGGTGCTGGTGACCGGTGACGTGGTGGGCGAGACGCTGTTCCAGGGGGCGGGCGCGGGGATGATGCCGACGGCGTCGTCGGTGGTGGCGGACATCCTGGACATCGCGGTGGGCCGGGCGCAGAAAACGTTCGCGGCGGCGAAGCTCTGGAGCGGGAAGACGGAGTTCGCGCTGGCGCCGTCGGACAAGGTGCGGTCGCGGTTCTACCTGCGGGCGCTGGTGCGGGACGAGCCGGGGGTGCTGGCGGACGTGTGCCGGTGCCTGGCGAACGAGCGGATCAGCATCGCGTCGATCATCCAGCACGAGGCGGTCGAGAGTCCGGCCCTGTCAGCGGATCTTCCCGCGGGCCGGACGGGCGAGAACCAACCGATATTGATGGTTCCGCTGGTGATCATGACGCACGTGGCCGAGACCGGCCGCTTCCGCGCCGCCGCGAAGGCGCTCGCGAAGCTCCCCGGCGTGTGCGGCCCGGCGGTGTTCTTCTCGGTGGACGACTGAGGCGGATGGGGACTTCAGGGTCGTCGTTTTCGCAGCGCGTAGCGGACGAAGTCGACGAGGCCGGCGAACTTGAACGACGGATCGACGTAGTGCTCGATGACGTAGAACGCGAAGTAGTAGGCCCGCGCGAAGGCCCAGATGGCGATCGTCATCAGCAGCGCGAGCTTCACGTCCGGGAAAAGGAACAGCGCCAGCCCCGCCGCGAGCGCGCCGACGAGCAGGAAGAGCACGAACTTGACCCAGAGCAGCGTCGGGCTGGTGAGGTCGGGCATGAGAGGGAATAGATTTGGTGTACAAGGCGATGTCGAGCCCTTACCGCTTCCAGCACAGGAAACGATATTTGCCGACGGACGACATGGCCGTGATGACCGCCTCGTTATCAAATCGCGGTAATTGTTGAAGTCGAGACAGAAATTCTTCGGTTCCGATAGCCGCTTGTGGAATGATCAACTTTATCTCCGATCCTCGCAACACCCAGAACAGATCTTCGAGAAGTGGTCCGCCGTCATCCGTGATGATCTCGACTGACTGTAGATGGGACCAAGTAACTTGGCGGGCAACCCCATCAGCATTTGTGTAAGTCACGCCGAAAGTATCGATGGTTGTTTTGCCCATTGTTTCATTCTCGACGATCACGTTTCAGTTCTCGGTCGTCCCGCAGATCGCATCGAGGACTCCAACCCCAAGCGCTTTGCCGTGAGGGCGACCCAATCCTTGTCACCATACGGCCGGCCCCGACGAACGCAGGTCCGCAATCGCTCCAACTCCTTCGCGGTGATCGGCTCGTTCACAAGGGCGATCCAGTCCTGCGGCAACTGGACCGGCCACTCCGCGAGCGGGGGACGTTCTGCGAGTGAAAAGGGGTCGGGAGTCGATTTCGCCGCGAAATCGACTCCCGACCCCTTTTCACTCGCAGAACGCAAGGACAGACTGCCCCACGGCCAAGCCTCGGCTCGATCGGTGAGGTTCGCCGTCAGCGCGTTCCGTTCGACATAGCGGGCTACCGTGTAGAAGTGTTCGTCGGATTGAACCGGAAACGATTTGAATCGCCCCTGATAGAGCGGTCCTGTTCCTGAGGTTTGGTAGTAGGCGTGGTAGCGCTGCGTGTGCGTGACGGTGAGCCAACGGAGGACTTCGGACAACTCGCCGTCTTCGCGCGGCCAGAGCAGGAGATGCCAATGGTTCGGCAGGATACAGTACGCCAGCAATCGCGATTCGTGTCGTGAGATCGATTCGGCGAGTATCCGTTCAAAGGCAACGTAATCGAGTTCCGTTTGAAACAGGGCCTCGCGACCGACCGTCCGATTGAGGACGTGGTAGACCAGTCCGCCGGTACTCTCTCGCGGTCGTCGTGGCATGGCCGATAGCGTAACCGTTGCGTTCTGCGGCGAAAAGGGGTCGGGAGTCGTTTTGCGGCAAAACGACTCCCGACCCCTTTTCGCCGCAGAACGCAGTGCTCGTTCACCTTCGTCCCCGAATTCCCCGCGCCGCGAACCGCCGCGCGCCGTATACTGTCCTCACTGGTGCCTTCATCCGGGGAATCGCGCGAAGTGTTGCGTCGAGCCGGTCCAAGGCTTTACGTTTCACCCACGCGATTCCGGCGTTCATCGCCGGACGGAAGGCTTTTTTCATGTCCGAGTCGATCGAACAGTCCCCCGCTACCAACGGTTTCGCCAATCTGGGCCTCGACGCCCGGCTCACGGCCGTCCTCGCCACGCTGAACTACACACAGCCCACGCCGATCCAGGAACAAGCCATCCCGCACGTGCGCGAAGGCCGCGATCTCGTCGGCCAGGCGGGCACCGGCACCGGCAAGACGGCCGCGTTCGCCCTGCCCGTGCTGCACCGCCTCGCCGAGGCGAAGGCCGCCAAGCAGGACGCCGCCGCGCTCGTGCTCGTGCCGACGCGCGAACTCGCCATGCAGGTGGCCGAGGCGTTCCGCAAGTACGGCAAGACCATCGGCCTGCACGCCTTCGCCATCTACGGCGGCGAGAGTTATTCCGAACAGTTCCGCGCCCTGAAGCGCGGCGTCGACGTCGTCGTCGCCACGCCCGGCCGGCTCGCCGACCACATGCGCAACGGCGCCTTCCCGCACCGGAAGATCGCCGCCGTGATCCTCGACGAAGCCGACGAGATGTTCGACATGGGCTTCGCCGACGAGATCGAAGCCATCCTGGCGGGGCTGCCGGCGGAGCGGCAGACGCTGCTGTTCAGCGCGACGATGCCGCCGCGGATCGCCCGCATCACGGAGAAGTTCCTGCGCGATCCGGTGCGCATCACGGTGGCGAAGCCGAAGGCCGTCGAGGGGGAGAAGCCGCGCGTCCGCCAGACGGCGTGCCTCGTGCCGCGGGGCTTCAAGCCCGCCACGCTCGCCCGCATCCTCGGCATGGAAGACCCCACCTCCGCCATCGTCTTCTGCAAGACCCGCGGCGAGACCGAAGACCTCACGCGCGTGCTGCTCGAGCGCGGCTACCACGCCGCCGCCCTGCACGGCGGCATGGAGCAGATGCAGCGCGACCGCGTCATGAAGCTCTTCCGCGAGGAGACGCTGACGGTGCTCGTGGCCACCGACGTGGCGGCTCGCGGGCTGGACATCAGCCACCTGTCGCACGTCGTCAACTTCCACCTGCCGGAATCGCCGGAAGTGTACGTCCACCGCAGCGGCCGCGTCGGCCGGGCCGGCCGGGAAGGCGTGGTGCTCACGCTCATCGACCCGCGCGAGCAGTACGCCCTCAAGGCGATCGAGCGCCTGACGAACCAGCCGATCCAGATCGCGAAGGTGCCGACGGTCGCGCAGTTGAAGCACCGGCAGATCGAGCGCACGATGGAACGGCTCGTCGAAGTGATCGAAGCCGGGCCGGGCGACGAGTACAAGCCGGTGCTCGAACAGATGCTCAAGATGTCCGACGCGAACACGGTGCTGCTGGCGGCGATCCAGCTGGCGCACCGGGCCGGGCAGCCGGCGGAAGACGAGCAGGAAATTCCGGAGGTCTTCCCGAAGAAGCCGATGGCACCGCAGCGGGACGGCCCGCGGGATGCGCGGCCGATGCATCGGGGTCGCGGGCCGGCGATGGGGCGCCTGTTCTTCAGCCTGGGCCGCGAGGCGGGGATTACGCCGCGAGATCTCGTGGGCGCGATCGCGAACGAGGCCGGCGTGCCGAGCCGCGACATCGGCCCGATCGAGATCGCCGACCGCTTCGCGCTGGTGGACGTGCTGGACGAAGCGTGCGACCACGTGGTGGAGCGCCTGCACGAAAGCCGCATCAAGGGCCGCAAGGTTGCCGTGCGCCGGGATCGGGCACCCGTGCGATAACGAAGAATTTTCACCGCGGAGATCGCGGAGGACGCAGAGAGAAAACCGAAGAGTTGATTTCCAAAATCATTCTTGGGGTTTCTCTCTGCGTTCTTTGCGTCCTATGCGGTTAATCTAACAGCACATCCCTCGCGGAGACTACTCCCATGCGCACTCTCGCCGTTCTCGTCGTACTCTCTTCGTTCGCATTTGCGGAGGAGCCGAAGAAGCCGCGCTACGAGTTCCGCAAGGACCATGATCCGGACGGCATCGGCAAGTTCTACCTGAACCGCGAGATCGCCTACGTCATGGGCCACCAGGCCGCCGGCTGGCTCGACCGGCCCGAACGCGAGAAGGAAGAAGACCCCGCCAAGCTCATCAAGGCGCTCGACATCAAGCCCGGCATGACCATCGCCGACATCGGCGCCGGCAGCGGCTACCACGCCTTCCGCATGGCCCCGCTCGTCGGCGAAAAGGGGAAGATCCTCGCCGTCGACATCCAGCAGGAAATGCTCGACATCATGAAAGCGCGGATCAAAAAGGAGAAGATTCCAAACGTCGAGACGATCCTCGGCACCGAAACCGACCCGAAGCTGCCGGAGGGCAAGGTCGACCTGATGATCCTCGTGGACGTGTACCACGAGTTCTCGCACCCCTACGAGATGACGGAGAAGATGGTGGCCGCGCTCAAGCCCGGCGGCCGGATCGCGTTCGTCGAGTTCCGCCTCGAAGACCCGAAGGTGCCGATCAAACTGGTCCACAAGATGAGCGAGCGCCAGGTGATGCTGGAGATGGAGCAGTTCCCGTCGATCTCGCATCTGAAGACGGACAAGAGCTTGCCGTGGCAGCACATCGTGCTGTTCGAGAAGAAGAAGAAGTGACCGTTTAGCGGCGAGTGCTATCAGGAGCTAGGACCTGTCAGCGGAGCTTCCGGCGGTCCAAACGGGTCTTCGGAGCCGAGCGCGGGAGTCACAGCGGCAGGAACACGACTTGACCGTCGAAATCGTCCGCCAATCCGGTTTCGACAATCAAGATCAATTCCTCGATGACGGAGCCGATCGGCAAAGTGTCGCGCACGGCGAGACGCCCGGCATCGCTTCGCCCGCGGCAACCCGATCGTGTGCGAACCCCACCATCGTCTTGAGATCGTGGGTCAACACGATGCGTCCGGCATCGGCGGCCCACTTCAAAATCGTCGGATCGTCTGTGTTATCCAACCCTTCGTCCTGCGTCCGGACGAGATCGAGGTGCGGGACGGCCAGTTCGAGTCCGCGAACGATTCGACCATTGAAGTTCTCATCCGCCAGGAACCGGAGCACGGTCCGCCCTCCGGGCCAATAGCCGTTCGCGGAGGCCGGCGCGTTCGGTCATCGCGCGGCCTTGTCGCCAGGCGGCTTCATCGGCTGCGTCTTCCCGCTTCAGGTAGTCATCGAACGTCGGGCGATCCTTGAGATACGCGGCTACGACGGCGTACACGTCGGCGAGTGCGAGCGTGTCGAACTGAAGGACGATCTCCTCCGGCGTCGCGCCGTCGCGGAAGGCGCGCAGCACGGTGGCGAGCGCGATGCGGGTGCCGGCCATGCGTGCGGAGCCGTTCGCGTCGATGGTCAGCGGGAGCGAGAGGGGAAAATCCATGTCGCCATTCTAACGCGCCGGTTTCATCGTTGTCAGCGCCGCGAAACGAAACCTTCGTTCCGCGGCGCGGGTATCGTCTCCGTCACGTCCCGGAGATCCCCTATGCGCGCGCTCGTGCCCATCGTCCTTCTCACGCTCCCCGCGTCCGCCGCCGAGCCGCCGCTCGTCGAGAAGTACCTGCACTCCGGGCAGCTCGCCATCGGCGAACAGGTCCTCGAACGCGAACTCAAGAAGCACCCCAAGGACGACCAGCTCCGCTTCGGCCTCGGCGTGATCCGCCTCGCACTCGGCGTCGAACGGATGTCGCAGACGATGTACGAATATGGGGCGAAAGCCGACCTGCTCTTCATCCGCATCCACTCGCGTGACAACCCCGAGCCGAACGCCATCACCTACGCGAAGATGCGTTCCCTCCTTGACGACGCCCGCCGCGGACTGATCGGCGTCGACGCCACGCTCGCCGGCATCACCGACGACAACGTGAAGCTCCCGCTGCGCCTCGCGAAGATCAAAATCGACCTCGACGGCGACGGGAGCGCGACCGACGACTTTTCCACGATCCTCTTCAAATTCCTCGGCGGCCGGGCCGAATTCCTGACCAAGAACCCGGAGTTCCTCGTCCACTTCGATCGCGGCGATGTGGCGTGGCTGCGGTCGTATTGCCACGTGGCCGCCGGCGCGATCGACTTCCTGCTCTCGCTCGACCTGAAGGACGAGTTCGAGCTGAACGAGTGGGGGCCGTTCCCGAATGTACGGCCGAAGTTCACCGGCACGGACGAGGAACGCAAGGAGAAGCTCCAGAAGGCCCGGGAGATCATCCGGTTCGCGGAGCCGGCGCGGCTGACCCGCGTGCGCGAGCATTTCGTGCAGGTGGCGAAGCTCAACCGCGAGACGTGGCGGTACATCCGCGCCGAGACCGACAACGACTACGAATGGCTGCCGAACCCGAAGCAGACGAGCGTGATCGGCCTGCCGGTGAACGCCGCGATGGTCGACGGCTGGCTGGAGGCGATGGCGGAATTCGAGGCGATCCTGGAAGGGAAGAAGCTGCTGCCGATCGGACTGTTGTTTCCGAGCGGCGGCAAGGGCTTGAACCTGAAGACGGTGCTGGACGATCCGCCAGCGTCGATCGATCTCGCGAAGCTCCAGATGAAGGGCGTGGACGCGAAGTATCTGGAGAAGGGCGTGGACGCCGACCTGAACAAGCTGATCGCGGCGGCCCGACTCTTCGAGGGCGGCTCGATGGGGATGTACATGGCGTACTTCAACTGATGGACAGCGGCGATGTCGTTCGGGTATGATGTCCGGGGAGGATGAGCATGACGGAGTTGACCGAACAACAGATTCAGGCCATGAACGGACCGGTCGCCGGGCCGCCGCGCCTCGTCAACCCGCATACGAACGAGACTTACGTACTCATTTCCCTCAAGGAATTCGAGCGCTTGCGACAGGACGCGTACGACGACTCGCCCTGGACCGGCGAAGATCGGCTCGGGCTCGCGTGGCAGGCCGGAGCCCGCGCCGGCTGGGACGACATGGACGAATACGACGCGATTCCGGAGCCGACATGAACCGGGGCGACGTCGTCCTCGTCCGCTTTCCCCATCCCTCGGGGCTCCGCGGGAAGAAGCGTCCGGCCGTCGTCGTTCAATCGAACGCCTACTCGGAAACCGTCGGTACGCTGCTGGTCGCGGAAGTGACGAGCAACCTGGCGATGGCGACCGATCCGGCGTGCCTGTTCATCGACCTGACGACGCCGGAAGGTGCCGCCACGGGCCTGCTTCGGGATTCCGTCGTATCCGGCCTGTTGCTGGCCACGGTCGATTCGAACTCGATCGCGCAGGTGATGGGTTCTTTATCGCCGAGTTTGTCGGGCCGGTACGACGCGTGCCCGAAGATCGCTCTCGATTTGCCATGAGTAGGTGAACCCATGCCCGTGACCATCGGCGAGCGCGGTCGGGCGGTGACGCCCCTGCGGCCCACGGGGTACGTGGAGGTGAACGGCTCGCGCCTCGAAGCCAAGCTCGCCCCCTCGCGCGCCGTCAATGTCGAATCGGGGGCGGAAGTCGTGATCGTCGGCGGCGACGCGTTCGGCCTCGCCGTGCGCGCGGCAGCGGACGTGACGAACCCGTCCGACCTGCCGGGCTACGGCGAGGAGGTGCCGCTACCCGCCGAGCAGGGCGAACTCCGCGACGAATTGGAGAAGCAGACCTGGGAGGAGGAGCAGGAGGGAACCAAGCGGGACCTGCAAAAGGAGACGATGCTCTTCGTGGTCCCGCTCATCATCCTGTTCGTCGGCGGTCAGATGCTGCTCGGCACGCAGGCCGCCGTCGCCATCGGTCTGGCGTGGGTCGTCCTCTTTTTCGGCCTCGGCCTCGCGCTCGCCTTCTTCGGCTCCGAAGGTTAACTCGCGAAGTTAACCCGCCGGCGGGGGGTTCGGGTTGTCCTCGCGCGGCGTCTCCCGGATGCGCTGCAACCACCCGGCCACCGATTCCGGCTTCAGCACGCTCCGCACCTCCACCGAAGACCGCAATGCCGGATGCACCGGCGCGAAGAAGCCGATCGCCCAGCGCCGCGGCATCTCCGGCTTCGTCAGCAGCACGATCTTCATCCCGTCCAACTCCACGATGTCCCGCGGGTACAGCTCCGCCCACACCCACCACGGATGGTACGGGTGCGCCTTCTCCATCGTTTCGAGTTCGCCGTCGGGCTGGAGCGCCGGCCACTGGTAGAACTGCCAGATCGCGCGATCGAAGACTTCGCCCTTCTCGTTCATCAGGTCGCCGGCCTGCCACTCGGCGGGCGTCACCGTGTCGACCATCCGTTCGCCCTTGGCGATCTGCACGAGCACGTCGTGGGCGCGCTCGCCGGTCCAGTCGGCCGCGGACGGGTGCGCGAGCAGCGCGTCCTGCAGCAGCGTGAAGAAGTGGGCGTTGCTGCGCACGGCGTGGAGGCGGACGATGAAGCCGAGGTTGCGGTCGAGGTCCAGCACGAGGACGTCCTCGTTGTCGGTCGCGAGGAGGACTTCGGCGAGGAAGTGCGCGTAGGGGTTGAAGGCGCGGGCCTCGACGGCGGCGAGGACGAGGTCTTCGTGATGGCGCGCCCGTTCGCGCAGCTCCGCCGAGCGGCAGAGCATGGTCATGGCCGCGCGGCCGTTGAAGCCGATCCCCAGGAACTCGCGCATGCGCAGCGCCGTCTCGGGCGAGCGGTTCGCCAGGTTCTCCCAGCGGTCTTCGGGGATGGTTTCGAGGTTGGGCGTGCCGACGAGTTCGGTCAGCTTCTCGCTCAGCTCCTTGGCGCCGCGCAGCTGGCCCGCGAGCCGGTCGAGGATGGGGGCGATGCAATAGCCGGGGTCGGCACCGTGCTCGACGGCGATGCCGCAGGTGTTCGCGAGGCAGGAGAACTCCCAGATCGGCAGTTCGGGATCGTGCAGCCGCGCGGCGAGGGCCTGGAAGACGGGGTTGCGCTGCGCATCGTCGCGCGTCTGGAAGACCGATTCGAGGAACTCGTAGGTCTTCTGGAATCGTGCGCGGACCTCGTCGGCGTCGTTGGAGGCGGTGCGCTCGAGGAGGAGTTTGACGAATCGGTCGGCGAGTTCGGTCGGGGAGATTGGCGTGGCCACGAGGCACCGGGGGTAATGATTCGAGTTGCGGGGACGTAGCGAACCCGCGGGGGCGGCGTCAAGGTGGAATGACCATTCGTTAATTTGGGGGATTTGGTAAACGGCATTGGACAATTCGCGATTCAAATTCATGTATGACGTGAATCTATTTTGGTCTCGGCGGCCGATTGAAAGCGAGAGTGTCGTCAAATTAGGTATTCGTCGGCTTTCCGGGCATTCCGCGACGAATGGTCAAAATCGGCGCTCTCGATGCGGCCGGAAAAACTGAAGGGACCGATGCAACCCGGTCGAATGTAATCACCGTGGGAAACGATTTGCTACGACACGGAAACTAGGTAAGGCGCGAAAAAACGATTCAGGCGTCTCGCGCCTTGCGTCCCTCAAGGTTCGTTCTAGGGTTCCATGCCCAACGAACGGTCGAGCCGAGGGGACGCGACCGGTTTCCACACAACGAACACACGCCACTCGGAGTGGCCCGTCCGCCGGGTTCGGCGGGTGGAGAGTCGGAGACGCGCGTTCAACCCCTCGTGGCGCGCGGTGGACCTGCGGGTTCGCGCCGACATCCACGAACGCAACCGACACGGGGGGACAACGTGAAGCAGAAGAACCTGATTCTGATGGTGGTCGCGGTCGGCTGCGGGTTGGCGGCCGCGTTCCTGACCTCGCGAATGAGCGCGAAGCCGGTCACGGACCAGACTCCGGTGAAGGAAGTGCTTGTGGCGGCGAAGGATTTGAATCCGCCGACCAAGTTCAACAAGGAGGCCCTGAAGGACCTGGTGAAGCGCAAGGTGATGAAGGTCACCGACATTCCGGACAACGTGATCGAGACGGAAGAAGAATTGATCGACATGACGCTGCACAGCCCGGTGTCGGCGAACAACTTCTTCCAGAAGTCGCAGGTGAACAAGAACGAGGGGCTGTTGCCGCCGATCGGCAAGACGGGGTTGATGTCGGTGAAGCTGCCGCTGGCGCAGGTGACGCCGTTCATCAAGCCGACGAGCCGCGTGAACCTGGTCGGAACGGTGACGAACCGGAACAACCAGAAGGTCGGCGGGCGGGTGCTGATTCCGAACATGCACGTGATGGCGGTGGACACGAACTATGTGCCGGCGCCGGGGGCTCCGACGGGCATCATGCAGGTGCAGGTGGTGACGTTGGCGGTTTCGAATGATGAGGCGACCCTGATCCGGATGGCGGAGACGGCCGGCGTGACGATGAGCTTTGTGCTGATCGGCAAGACCGACGAGATCGCGAATACGGCGACGGAATGGAACATTGAAGAGGTGATCGGCTGGATCAACGACGCGGTGGCGGGCGGCGGCGGCAACGGCGAACAGAAGCTGCCGGAAACGACCCCGGCTCCGGCCCCGATGTTCGTCAAGGTGCCGGTGGCGACGGAAGACCTGCCGGCGGGCACCGAGCTGACGGACGACGTGATCACGCAGAAGTTCCGCATGGTGGACTTCGTGGAGGCGCCGACGACGGCGGTGATCGACCTGAAGGCGAGCATCGGCCACTTCCTCGCGAAGGAAGTGTCGGCCAACCAGTTCCTGCCGAAGTCGGCGGTGAGCAAGACGGCCCCGATGAAGCCCGAGGAACCGAAGCCGGAAGTGAAGCCGGAAGTGAAACCGGAAGTCAAGCCCGAGGTGAAGCCGGAAGTGAAGCCGGCTCCGAAGAAGGTCACGGTGGACAAGAGTATCACCGGGCCGAGCGGAACGAAGACCTATCGCTACGAGCAACAGGCGGACAAGTCCTGGAAGCTCTTGGGCGAAGTTCAGCCGGACGGCAGCGTGACCCCGACGACGGGCGTCGCTCCGGCGGAGAAACAAGACGACAAGAAGGACGATGCGGCCCCGGCCCCGAGTGGCGGCCGGATCAGCTAAGTCCGACGAAGTCGGGGTCGGCCGCAGGGACTGCGACCGACCGTGGAAACAGCTCCCGCCCGGATGGCGGGGGCGCGGCCCGCACCCCCATGCGGGCCAGACGTCCGGCCAGGCGATCCGCCCGATCGACTGTTCGTGCGGGCGGGTGGACCCCGCAGACCTTTTAGCGAGAGAGGTGAATGGATGCACCCGTTCAAACTAACCCGCCGGCTCTTGCTGGGCGGTCTGGTGGCGGCGGCCGGTCTACACATGACGGACCCGGCCCCCGCGCAAGCGCAAACCAAAGCCGCCCCGGCCGCGAAGGACGCCGGCGGCAAACCCGCGACCGTGCGGTTTGGCAAGACCGGCGAACTCCTCGTGCCGCTCGGCGGTCTCGTGAAGTTCGAGCCGAAGCTTCCGCCCGGCGTGCACGTCGCCACGACCGAAGTCGGTAACGACCAGGTGGTGCAGACGCGGCCCGATCCGGACAACCCGGACGCGATCCTGATCGTCGGTTCGAACGCCGGGGTGACCCGCCTCACGTTCGCCCTGACGAACATGACGAAAGTGGAATACGAAGTCGTGGTCCAACCGGACTACGAGTTGCTGAAGAAGGTGATCCAGCGGGCGGTGCCGACGGCGAGCGTGGACGTGCTCCCCGGCGTGGGCAGCGGGATCATCCTGACGGGCTACGTGAACAAGCCGTCGGACGCCGACATCATCACGCGGATCACGCAGAGCGCCGCGGGCACGGGAGCCGGCGGCAGCAACAACGTGATCAACGCGATCCAGGTCGGCGGACCGCAGCATGTGATGATCGAGGTCGTTGTCGCGCAGGTGAACCGGTCGGAACTCCGGCAGCGCGGCGCGGACTTCTTCGTCAACGGGAACTCCGGGTCGTTTTCGAGCCTGATCAGCAACCTGGTGAGCGCGACGCAGACGTCGTTCCTCGGCATTGCGAACGGCCAGATCACCCCGGACGCGAACCTGCGGTTCGGACTGGCTTCGCCGCAGATCTTCGTCGCCTTGCGGGCCTTGCGGGCCGAGGGTCTCACGAAGATCCTCTCCGAGCCGAAGATCACGACGCAATCGGGCCGGTCGGCATTGATCCGGTCCGGCGGCCAGCAGGCGGTGCTCAGCGCGACCGGCGGCGGTCTCGGCAGCATCAGCGTGCAGCTCGAACAGGTCGGCACCACCCTCGAAGTGCTGCCGATCGTGTACGGCGACGGGAAGATCTATCTCGAAATCAATCCGTCGATCCGCGCCCGGAACGACGGCTTCGGGATCCAGACGGCGGCCGGCTTCTCGCCGGGTTTCACCGAACAGTCCACCCGGGCAACCGTGGTGCTCGAATCGGGACAGACCTTCGCGATCGGCGGCCTGCTCGAAACGACGACGCAGGCGGTGAACTCGAAGGTGCCCTTCGTCGGGGATCTCCCCTTCCTGGGCGCGGCCTTCAGCACCGTGCGGTACGACGAACGCGAGCAGGAACTCGTGGTGCTCGTCACGCCGCGGCTGGTGGATGCCTTGGATTGCACCCAGGTGCCCCGCCGGCTTCCCGGCCGCGAGACGCGCACGCCGGACGATTATGAACTATTCTTGGAAGGCCTGATCGAAGCCCCCCGGGGACAACGTCAGGTCTGGAACGGCCGGTGCTACAACGCCGCCTACAAGTGCGACCCGACCTACGGCATCTTCCCCGCCAAGGGAAATGTCTGCAACCCCGCGACCGGCGGGTGCAGCCCGACGGGCGTGCTGACGGGTGGCTGCCCGGCTCCGACGACGCTCCCCGGAGCGCTCTCGGCCAAGCCGAAGTCGGTCCCGGTCGAGACCGCGGTGACGCTGGAACCGGAGACGCCTCCGACGGTCCAGCCCGCGACGGCGGAAATCAAGGTGGAAACACCGGTGGAAACACCGGTGGAAACACCGATCCCGGCCCCGGTGGAGACCGTGCCGGTGCCTGAAGTTCCCGCGGCTCCGATGCCCGCTCCGGCGGCCGAGCCGCAACCGGCGACCGGTGGCACGCTGCCGCCGATCCCGGCCGAGACGCCCGTGCCGCTCCCGCCGGTCGAGGAGCCGGCGAAGAAGTAACGCAGTCGCGCCCCGCGCGGCTCGCGGTGGTCGGCCCCGGAGATTCCGGGGCCGGCAGCCGTGGGCGCGGCCGTGGGCGTCGGACGGATCGAATGAGCCGACCCCTGGCCCCGCGGTAATGCCGTCATGCAAAGAGTAGCCATCGTCGATCCGACTGAATCGTCCCGCGAGACGTTGCGAACGTTGCTCCTGGGCGTCGATTTCGTGTGGCTCGAAGCCGAATGCGCCCGGTACGAATACTTCTTCGACGTCATCGCTCAGTCGATGCCGGACCTCGCCATCGTCTCGCTCGACGCCGACAAGCAACGTGCCCTGCACATGATCGGCCAGCTCGCCGTCGAACACCCGAAGCTCGCGATTCTGACGATCAGCAAGGACCACCAGGCGCTGCTGCTGTCGCTCCAGCGGGGCGCGAAGTACTTTCTGACCGAGCCGGTGGAACTCGAGGATCTGCTCTCCGCGTTGCGGCGGGCGCTCGGCGAGAATACCGGTCTGCAGGAAACGTCCGTCTCGAACGGTCAGGTGTCGAGCGTCATCCCGCGGCAGGCCGCGCCGTCCTCCGTCATCGCCGTACTCGGTTCGCGCGGCGGCGTCGGCACCACGACCCTCGCGGTCAACCTCGCCGCCACGCTCGCCAACGATCCGAACCACGCCGTCGCCCTGCTGGACCTGGACCTCGCGCTCGGCGATGCCGACATCGCGGTCGAGGTGCAGGGGATGGAGAACATCTCCATCGCCGACCTCGCGCGGAACATCCAGCGCCTCGACATGAACTTCCTGAAGCGGGCGCTCGTCAAGCACGAGGCCACGGGGCTGTCGATCCTGCGCCACCCGCTCGAAATCCAGGACATGGGCGTGATTCACGAATCGCACGTCGAGCGGATCGTGAACCTGCTGAAGATCAGCTACACGCACCTCGTGCTGGACCTGAGCAAGGCGTTCCTGCCGACGGACTTGATGGCGCTGCGGATGGCGGATCAGATCCTGCTCGTGGCGCAACTGGAACTCGGCAGCCTGCGGAACGTGGTGCGGCTGAACCACCTGCTGAACAACACCGAGGAACAGCTCGGCGAACGGGTCCGCGTGGTCGTGAACCGCGTCGGCTCGGAGGCGGTGGAAGAGGGCATCAGCCTGAAGAAGGCGGAGGAAGTGATCGGCCGGCCGATCTTCTGGCAGGTGCCCAACGACTCGAAGGCGGTCATCGCCGCGCGGGTCGCCGGCCAGCCGATGGTCAAGCACAACCCGAAGAGCAAGGTCCAGCAGAACATTCAGGGCCTCGCCCTGGCGCTCTCCGGCAAGGCGCCCGTCGCCGCCGGAGCGACGGACAGCAAAAAGGGCTGGTTCTCCTTCGGGAAGAAGTAACACGCCGTGATTCGCACCGACGGACGAAACTGAGGACGGACGATGTCGCGCTTGCAACAAGGAATTTCGAAACTCAACAGCCTGAGCGGCCAAAGCTCGAGCGGGCTGGCGGGTCTCAGCCGCCTGTCCAGCCCCAGCTTCGGCGGTTCCAACAGCGGCGGCGGCGGCAAGAACCTCGAGGAACTCAAGCGGCAGATCCACTCGAAACTCGTCGAGCGGCTCGACTTCACGCGGATCAAGGACCTGTCCAGCGACGCGATGCGCAAGGACATCCGCAAGGTCATCGAGCACCTCTGCGACACCGAGAACCCGCTGCTCAACCGGATCGAACGCGAGAAGCTGATCGAGGAAGTCCTCGACGAAACGCTCGGCTTCGGCCCGCTCGAAATCCTGCTCAAGGACCCGACGATCAGCGACATCCTGGTGAACGGCCCGAAGAAGGTGTACGTCGAACGGCGCGGCAAGCTCGAGAAGTCGGAAGTGGTGTTCCGCGACAACGACCACCTGATGCAGATCATCGACCGGATCGTGTCGAAGATCGGCCGGCGCGTGGATGAAACCAACCCGATGGTGGACGCCCGCCTGCCCGACGGCTCGCGGGTGAACGCGGTGATTCCGCCGATCGCCCTCGACGGCGCGAGCCTCAGCATCCGGCGCTTCGGCTCGAACCCGCTGAAGCTCGAGGACCTGCTGAACTACAAGGCCTTCACGCCCGAGATCGCGATGCTCATGGAGGCGTGCATCAAGGCGCGCCTGAACGTGGTCATCAGCGGCGGTACCGGTTGCGGAAAGACGACGCTGTTGAACACGCTGTCGAGCTTCATTCCGTCCGACGAGCGGGTGATCACGATCGAGGACGCGGCCGAACTGCAGCTCCAGCAGGACCACGTGGTGCGGCTGGAAACGCGGCCGCCGAACATCGAAGGCAAGGGGGCCGTGACGACGCGGGACTGCGTGCGGAACGCCCTGCGGATGCGGCCCGAACGGGTGATCATCGGGGAATGCCGGGGCGGCGAGACGCTCGACATGCTCCAGGCGATGAACACCGGCCACAGCGGTTCGATGACGACGCTGCACGCGAACACGCCCCGCGAGGCGCTCAGCCGCCTCGAGACGATGATCCTGATGGGCGGGATCGACCTGCCGATCAAGGCGATGCGGCAGCAGATCTCCGCGGCCGTGGATCTGATCATTCAGGCCAACCGCCTGCAAGGGGGACCGAGAAAGATCACGAGCATCACGGAAGTGAACAACATGGAACAGGACGTGATCATCATGCAGGAGATCTTCCGGTACCGGCAGCTGGGGATCGACCAGAACGGCCGGGCGTTCGGCCAGTTCGAGGCGACGGGCGTGCGGCCGTCGTTCGTGCCGAGGCTGGAGCAGAAGGGCGTGAAACTGCCGAGCAACATGTTCGCCGAGCGCGTGCTGTTGCGGGACTGACGAGGATTACCGCCGCCAGGATGGCCGGCGGACGACGAGCGGCGACCGAACGGCCCGCTCGCCCAGGGATTCGGGCAACGCCCCCGGCACGGACCGGGTGCGAGCCGGCGGGAACCATCCCGTTCCAGGTGTTTGCCATGAGTCCGCTGGTGCTTTCCGTGTTGGTCGGTGCCCTGGTGGTCGGGGCCGTGTTGGCCGTCATGCTGGCCTTCTCGGGCAAGAACGACGGCCGGGCCACCGAGCGCCTCGACGTGCTCGTCGGCCGCGGCAGCCGCC
Source organism: Gemmataceae bacterium (assembly GCA_022842245.1). GTDB lineage: Bacteria > Planctomycetota > Planctomycetia > Gemmatales > Gemmataceae > Limnoglobus. The sequence goes on along the minus strand of JALHPZ010000006.1, from coordinate 97,655 downwards.
GCGAGTCGTCCGACCTGCTCCTGAAGCAGGCGCTGATGACCGTGGATCGCAAGACGGTCTTTGACAAATTGACCCCCGAATTCTTCAATGTGACGCGCATGGTCGAACAGGCCGACGCGAACATCAAGCCGAGCGCGCTCTTCGGCATCGGCCTGGGCGTCGGCTTCGTGGCGTTCGTCATGGCCATCTGGACCGTGAATATGTACGTCGCCCCGATCATGTTCTTCCTCGGTTTCCCGCTGCCGTTCCTCTGGCTGTCCTGGAAGCGGAAGAAACGACTCGACAAGTTCGCCCAGCAACTGCCCGACGCCTTGGAACTGACCGCCCGCGCCCTGCGCGCCGGGCACTCCCTCGCCGCCGGCATGCACGTCGTCGCCGAAGAAATGCAGGCGCCGATCGCCAAGGAGTTCAGCCGCGTCTACGAGGAGCAGAACCTCGGCATCCAACTGGAAGACGCCATGAAGAACATGTCCGATCGCGTGCCGAACCTCGACTTGCGGTTCTTCATCACCAGCGTCGCCATCCAGCGGCAGACCGGTGGCGACCTCGCGGAAATCCTCGACCGGATCGGCTACGTCATCCGGGAGCGTTACAAGATCCTCGGCCAGGTGAAGGCGTTGTCGGCGGAAGGGCGGCTGTCGGGCGTGGTGCTCATCGCCCTGCCGATCGGCCTGTTCTTCCTGATGCTCTTCATGAAGCCCGAATACGAAAAACTGCTCTGGACCGACCCGTTGGGCATCAAGATGTCGATCGGCGCGCTGGTCGCGATGCTCATCGGAGCCTTCGTCATCAAGAAAATCGTGGACATCAAGGTGTGACGGTCCGCCGTCCGGCACCCTCAGCACAACGACATCGGGAGTTTCATCGTGGACCTGTTCGCATTCGTCACAGCCAGCCAGGCGTCGCCCGTACTGGTGTTCATCGCCATCATGGTCGGGACGTTCTGGCTGCTGTCGCTGATTTCGCAGCGGAACAGCCAGGCGGAGGAACGCTTGGAGCGGATCGGGCGGCCGAAGTCGCTCGCGGAATTGGAGATCAATGATCACGAGTCCCAAAACCGATTTAAAGGGTTGAAGGACCAGCTCTCCAAGTTCGGGGCGGCGATGGAGCCGCAATCGGATTTGGAGAAGAATTCGCTCAAGGTGACGCTGGCGAATGCCGGGTTCCGGCACGAGAGCGCCCCGGCGATCTACCAGGGCCTGCGGGTGGCGTGCCTGCTGCTGTTCTTCGTGCCGTCGGCGTTGTTCTTCTTCATGACGATGGGCTTCGGCATGAAGGCGCTGCAGTATGTGATCGCGATCACGGGGATCGGATTCTACCTGCCGCAGCTGATCCTGTTCTTCCTGAAGAGCACGCGGCAAAAGGAAATCTTCGTGACGCTGCCGGACGCCCTGGACTTGTTGGTGGTGTGCGTGGAGTCGGGCCTCGGCCTCGACGCCGCAATGCGAAAGGTGACGGACGAGATGAAAGGCCACGCGAAGGTCATTACGGAGGAATTCGCGCTGGCGAACCTGCAGTTGCAGATGGGCCGGCCCCGCCGCGAGGTGCTTCACGACCTCGGCGTGCGGACGGGCGTGGACGACGTGCGCGCCCTGGCCGCGATCCTGATCCAGGCGGATCGATTCGGTTCGAGCATCGCGCAGGCCTTGCGCGTGCAGTCCGACTCGATGCGGACGAAGCGGCGGCAGATCGCCGAGGAGAAGGCGGCCAAAACCGCGGTGAAGCTGATCTTCCCGCTGGTGTTGTTCATCTTCCCCGCGGTGTTCGTGGTGCTGGTCGGCCCCGCGGCCATCCAGATCTACCGCAACCTGATTCTCAAGGCCAACCCGGGTGCCGGCGGCTAACGCCGGTCCGGAACCCTCGACCCCCGATCCCGGGCAGGATGCCCGACGGTTTTCAAGGAGGATACGCGATGTTCCAGTACCACCGGATCGCCTTCGCGGCGGTGGCCGCCTGCGGGCTGGCCGCGACCGGATGCCAGATGGCCGAACGGCGTGCGGAACGCCCCGGCCTCGGGGAACGCTACCGCAACGCGGTCGATCCCTCGTGGCCCGAACGCTACAACCACGTGGCGCGCCAGGAAGCCCTCGCGCCGTTCCAGGTCCAGGCCCAAAACGGCATGTACCTCGATCAGACCGTGTGGAACTACCACTTCGAACCCGCGACCGACAAGTTGACGGCCGCCGGGATCGAACGGCTCGACTACCTGGTCCGCAAGCGCGGCCTGCCCGAAGGCAAGGTCTACCTGCAGACCGCCCGCGACATCGGATTCGATCCGAACGCGCCCGAAAAGTACGCCGACACCCGCCGCGACCTCGACTCGCGCCGGGTGGCCACGATCCACAAGTACTTCGCGGCCCAGACGGCCGGGTCGCCGATGAACTTCGAAATCCAGGTCCACGACCCCGCCGATCCGGGCTTCCCGGCCCAGTTCCTCGGCAACGCGGTCCGCAGCCTGGGTAGCCAGTACAGCGGCACCATCAGCGGCGGCCAGGGCGGCGGCCAAGGTGGGCAGGGCGGCCAGGGCGGTCAAGGTGGCTTCCAAGGTGGAAGCCAGGGCGGCTCCGGCTCCGGCGGCCAGAGCGGCAGCGGCCGATAAGGCCAGCCGCGACGGGAACGCAACGCCGCCCGACCGGAGGCCATTCAGGCCGCCGGTCGGGTTTGGCTATTGATGGTATCGAGTGAACCGAGGACGACACCATGACGCGCATCCTGACCACCGGGCTTCTCACGCTGGCCGTGTGCCTCGCCACCGCCGCCCCCGCGCCCGCCGCCGAACCGCTCTTCGCCGCCAAGTCCTCCGTCCGGAAATACTGGGACGGCTTCAAGGAATATTGGGGCGGCGCCTTCAAGAACCAGAGCGCCGTCACCATGGTCGTCCTCGGCACCGGCGCGGTCGCGCTCTTCATCATCACCCGCGGCAAGTGGAAGAAGTAGTCGCCTCCGACGACCGGTCCGCACCCTCATCGAGATCCGCAGCATGACCACCCTCCGTCCGCCCGTCGTCGATTGGGAATCGACCAACCCCGCGCCGGAAGTGCCGACGGCGCCGGACACGCTCAAGGAATGCGGCCTGTCGCAGTCGTTCCTCGCGGACATGATCCTGCGCACCATCTACGCCAAGGGGCCGATGGTCGGCCGCGACCTCGCGCAATTCCTCTGCCTGCCCTTCAAGATCATCCGCGACACGCTCCGCTGGCTCAAGGACGAGAAGATGATTCAGGTCGACGGCGGCGACCTCGTCGGCGAAGTGAGCTACCGGTTCAGCCTCACCGACTTCGGCCGCACCCGCGCGCACGAAGCGACCAAGCAATGCGCGTACGTCGGCCCCGCGCCGGTGCCGATCGAAGACTACGTCGAGCAGTGCTACCGCCAGGCCGTCACCGGGTTGCAGTGCTACCCGGAGGCGCTGCGGGCACCGTTCGCGCACCTGGTGCTCAAGGAGGAGATGTTCAACGCCATCGGCCCCGCCATCATCAGCGGCCGGTCGGTGTTCATCTACGGACCGCCCGGCAACGGCAAGACCGCCATGGCACGCTCCATCGGCGAGTTCATGAACACCGCCGGCGGCTCGATCTATGTGCCCTACGCCTTCGTCGCCGACGGGAACATCGTGACGGTCTACGACCCGTCCCTGCACATCGCCGACGATACGCCGCTGGAATTCGGCGACGAAGCCGACGCCGCCGTCCGACGCCTCCTGAACACCGGCTCCGCCGACCAGCGCTGGATCCGCATCCGCCGCCCCGTCATCGTCACCGGCGGCGAACTCAACCTCGAGATGCTCGACCTCCGCTACAACAAGGAGTCGAACTTCTACCAGGCGCCGATCCACTTCAAGGCCAACGGCGGCGTCTTCCTCATCGACGACTTCGGCCGGCAGTTGTGCAGCCCGAAGGAACTCCTCAACCGCTGGATTCTCCCGCTTGAAGACCGCCACGACTTCCTCACGCTCGCCAGCGGGAAAAAGATTCAAGTCCCGTTCGAGCAGCTGATCATCTTCAGCACGAACCTCGACCCGAAGGCGCTCGTGGACGACGCGTTCCTCCGGCGCATCCGGCACAAGGTCGGGATCAACGCGCCGACGCAGGACGTGTACCAGAAGATCTTCAGCGGGGTGTGCAAGAAGCTGGGGATGAACTACGACGCGGGGGCGATCGAGTACCTCTACGAGCGCTACTACAACAAGGGCCGGTCGCCGCGGGCCAGCGATTGTCGCGATTTGCTGGAAATCGTGCAGTCGATCTGCCGATACAGACGTCAACCCGTGCATTTAACGCGCGACCTGATGGTCGAGGCCGCGAACAGTTTCATCGCGGAATTCCAGTAGGGATTTCCTCAAGTTTCGAAGGACCGGCGCCATGGATGGCAAATGCTGGAAGGCCCTCGTGGCCACGTCGCTCCTCGCCGCGAGTGCCGGCTGTCGGACCGGATCGAAGACCACGTCGGGTATGCCGGCGCCGCCGGCGGCCGGGGGCGGCAACGCCGTCAGCCGGATGTTCAAGCCGAAGCCCGCCGGACCGGTGCCGCAGTTCCAGCCCGTGGACGCCGCCGTCGCCGACGCCGGGAAGAAGAAAGGTCCGCTCAAGGCCGAGACCGTCGCCGCGCTCGCCAACGCCCAGGTCGGCGCCGCGTTCGACTTCCAGGAAGAAGGTACGGTCAATCCGAACCTCGACCGCCTCGCGGACGACGCCCGCCAGAAGTTCCAGAAAGCGCTCGAACTCGACCCGAAGAACCGCGACGCCCTGCAAGGCCTCGCGCGCCTCTATACCCGCATCGGCGACCGCGACCGCGCGATCTCCACGCTCCAGACCCTGCAATCGCATTACCCGAACGACCACAAGGTCGCCTACGAACTGGCGCTGACGCACGCCCGCTTCGAGGACTGGACCAACGGCATCGCCGCCTGCCGCAACGCCCTCGCCGGCGACCCGGAGAACCGGCGCTACCACAAGACGCTCGGCATCCTGACCGCGCGCACCGGCAACTTCGAGGAAGGCTTCACGACCCTCGCGAGCGTGATGCCCGAAGCCGAGGCGCGCATGACGATGGCGAAGGTGCTGGCGGATTCCGACCGTGCCGACCTGGCGGAGCAACAAGTGAAGCTCGCGCTGAAGGCCGACCCGAACTTCGCCCCCGCGCACCAGTGGCTGGCGGAGCGGAAGGCCCCCGCCGGCGACGTTCAGCCCGTCGAGTTCCGCGTGCCCGAAGTGAAGTGAGCCGAGACGGATCGATCGCAGCGAACAACCTTCACGAGTTTTGTCCCCTCCCCCTCAAAGGGGGAGGGTTCGAGTGGGGGTGACGGCCGACGCCGCGAGGTGGCCGGGATCCCCAACCCCCCCCACCCTGGCCCTACCCCTCAAGGGGGGAGGGAGAAAAGCATCTCAATCCGCGACCCGCACTCGAAATTGAACGACCCACCCGGCAAGTCCGGTCCGTTCCGGCGTATCGACCCCAGTCGCAGAATCCCAACGACGCACTCCTCGTTAAACCATCCCCGCGATCGTCGCCACGTCGGCCATGGCGCCGATGCCGACGTCGCCGCAGGCGAGCGCCTTCGACACCGGCGCCGCGACGCGCAGGCCCTTGCAGCGATCGTTCATGACCGGAACCAGTTGATTCTGGTCCAAGTGGCCGGGAATGTGCCCGGCGCCGAAGTCGGCCGCGATCGAGCGCAGGTGGCGGCGCGTGAAGCTGTTCTCCCACATCAGCGTGTTCATCGACGGGGCGAGCACGACCGGTTTGGCGGGATCCCACGCGCGCCAGACGCAGGTGAGCGCGTTGTCGCACAAGCCGAGCGCCAGCTTCGCCAGCGTGTTCGCGTCCAGCGGGGCGATGAGGAAGAGGTCCGCCCACTTCCGCAACTCGATGTGCTTCACGGCGTCGCCGCGTTCGTAGCGCTCGCCGGGCCATTCGTCGGCGTCGCGCACGAGTTCGCAGCCGAGCGCCGCCGGGTTGAAGAAGTACGTCGCGGCGTCGGTGGCGACCGCCTTCACGGCGTGGCCCTTCGCGAGGAGCGCGGCCGCCAACTCCGGCGCCTTTACCGCCGCCACCGATCCCGTCAGCCCCAACAGCACGTTACTCATGGTCGTGCCAGCTCCCCTGCCCCGTGCGGCGCATGTGTTCGATGACCAGCATGAGGCGGTCCGCCACCTCGCGCCGCGGTACGCGTTCGTAGCGTCCGTCCACCGGGCCAATCAGCGACCAGTGCGCCAGCGAGTCCATGGTGCTGGCGACGACGAGATCGGCACCGGACTGCTTGCGCGTAAACTCGGCCGCGCCGCGCAGTTCGCCGTCGCTCTTGCCCAGTTCGATCGTGAAGCGGACGACGAGGCCGCGATAGCCCCAGTCGCGCAGGCGTTCGATGAGCCGCGGCGCGCGCACCAGCCGCACCCACAGTTCCGGCTCGGCGGTGTTGATCCGGTCCGCGGGTTGCTCGACCATCTTCGGCTTGCCGCGGGCGTCCCACTCCTTCGTGCGCGTATTGAAGTACGTGCCGAGTTCCGGCGCGAAGCTGCCCGCGACGAGATAGTCGGTGGACCCGGCGGCGTGGATGACGACGTCGAACGCCTTCGAGCGCACCTGTTGCTGCACGAGCGCCGCGAGGTCGTCGACGTTGGAGTAGAGGATGGGTTGCAGGCGGCGTTCGGAGAGGCCGGCGTCGGCGGGGATTTCGGGCAGGCGTTCGGGGTTCGAGGTCAGGAACGTGACGGAATGCCCGCGGGTCCAGGCGATTTGCGCGATCTGCGCGCCGGTGCGGCCAGTGAAGATCGTTCCGACGCGCCGCACCTTGTCGATGGGCGAACTCGGACTGCCGGCGGTGATGAGGAAGTTCATCGAGATCCCACGACCATTCACCGCGGACGACGCGGAGAATGCCGAGAAGAAAGGAACTCCTCGGTGAACATTCTCGGAAGATGCCGCCGGGGAATTGTACACCACGGCGGACGATCAGCGCCCGGGCGGGCCGTGGGCGATGGTGGGAAAATCGGTTTTGGTGAGATGATTCGCCAGGGCCTCGTTGGGGTCCGGATAGGCTTCGCGGAGCTTCGGCAGGAGCGGACCCGGCGTGGCCGTCGAACGGAGCTGCTGGACATAATCGAGCAGGGCGGCCCGCGCCGGCGCGTCGCCCCGCAGCATGAGGTGCACCCACGCCCAGGCTTCGCGGTACTCCGGCTTTTCCATCTGGCTGACCTGCCCGAACTTCTCCAGTCGTGCGAGGTCCGGCTGGAACGGCCCGCGCCGCAGCACTTCGAGGTGGGCCACATTCACGCCGTGATGCTGCGGCGGTAGTTCGAAGTACCCGGCCAGACCTTCGTCGAGCCAGAGCGGTACGCCCTTCAGTACGCCGTGCAGGGTCGCGTGCGTCAGTTCGTGGCGCAGGTCGGTCCGCAGGTTCTCGCTCATCCAGGTGAACACGAGCAGGTCGTCGCCGCCCCCGGTCCGCGGCTCGGCCACGAAATACGCGCGCCGGTTCGGGAACTTCGGGTAGCGCGCCTTCAGGAAGGCGTCGTATTTCTCCTGCGTCTCGAAGAGGAACACCTGCACCAGCGTGTCGCCGGGCGGAAGTTGCAGTTCGGTCTGGATCTGTTCCGGGAGTTCGCCGAGTTCCTGGAAGAGCGGGTCGTGCTGGTCGAGCGGTACGTCGGCGTAGAAGACGGACTGACCGACGCGGAGCCAGTGCTTGGCGGGGCGTTTGGCGGCGGAGGTGGACTTTTCGGCGGCGTCCGGTGCGACGGGTTGCAGGCCGGTCTGTCGGACCGATTCGCACCCGGCGAGCGCGACACCGAAGGTGACGGCGGCCAGGATGAGGACCGCCGCGGTCCGCCGTCGGGCGACGGGCTGTTCAGGCATAGGCGTCATGCCGGCCGTCTCCGCGGTGCAGGTCCGTCACAATGTATCGGATGTTCCGGTTGGCAAAATTCACCCCGGTTGTCATCCGATCACGCGACCCGTCTTGCGGTTCTTCTCTACCTTCGCGGCGGTCGCACGCGCGACGCCGTTCCACCAGTCTTTCCAGTTCGCCCGGCCGCGCAGTCCCCACGCCAGATACGCGCGCAGGAACCGCAGGCGATCCGTGCGCGAGACGTTCGGCGATTGCAGGAAACTGGCGTTCAGCCGGGCGAGGTTCTTCTCGCGCACCGCTCGCGGGACCGGTTTCCCCGGCTCGACGCCGACGAGATCGATCAGCACCGGACGGTCGCCGCTCATCAGGATGTTCGCGGCCTTCAGGTCGCGGTGCGCCACCTGCTTCTCGTGCAGGTCGCGGATGAGGCGGCCGAGCGTATCGAACCATTCGCGCTTCGGCCCGGCGGCGATGGCGGCGTCGAGTTCCCGTGCGTGCGGCACGCGCTCGGTGAGCAGGTAGCCCTCGGCCGGCGCGCCGTAGCGCCGCCGGTGCAGCACCAGCAGTGGGCGCGCCGTCGGCAGGCCGCGATCCAGCAGGTTGTGGCCGTAGTCCCACGAGCGCAGGGCCGACGAGGTGCGGAATCGATTCTTGAACCGGATGATTGGCGATTTGATGCGGAAGCGTTTGTAGATGGCGAAGGTGGTTCCCGTCGGCGTCGGCACGGGGAGTTCGATCACCGTCGAGCTGCGCGAATCCTTGAGGACCTTGCACGCCGGATCGGCGAACGGCGCGTCCGGGTCGGCGAGTAGTCGCGCGACGAATTCGTCCGGGAGTTCGCGGACGGCGTGGCCGAAAACGCCTTCGGACTTCAGGCGCCGATACTGGCGGTTCGACTTGCGGTAGCGGTCCATGCGCCGTTGCCAGAATCGGGCATTCGACGCAAAGGTGCGGAGTTCGGTCTCCTTCGCCCAGGTATCGGCCTGGCCCGCGTCCAGCGACGGCCGCCCGGCGACGTATGCGCGCCAGAACGCGAGGCGCTCCGTGCGCGTGGCGCGCAGCTGGAAGTAGCGATTGAAGAGGACGAGGTTGTCGTGGCTCTCGGCCCACGCGAGCGGCGCGCCGATGCGCAGGGCGTGCAGGTCGATGAGGGTGAACGTCGGCCGGCCGCGCTCGAAGTTCACGAGCAGGTTGCCGGGGTGCGGGTCGGGGTGGGCGACGCCGGCCTCGTGCATGCGCGCCAGCGTGGTGCCAAGTTCGCGGGCGAAGCGCAGGCGGACGGAACCTTTCGGAGCGACGGCGTCCGGCTTCGCCGCCAATCCGTCGTCGAACGTCCAGCCGGATTCGTTGGCGAGAAACTCTTGCAGCGGCGCACCTTCGGCGGCCCGGGAAATCACGATGCTGGCACCGGGTCCGAACCGACCGCCGCGCGCCCAGGCGAGTGGTTCGGCGACGGCGAGGCCCCGGGCGCGCAGGGCGCACGCATGGTCGAATTCCAATTTCGCCTTGGGCCCGCGGAAGATTTCCCGCCACCAGGCGCGCGGGCCGTTGACGCGACAGGTCTTCACGACGATGGCGCCGCCGACGAGTTCGACGCGCTCGATGTCGCGCTGCAGGCCAGCCTTGAGGGTGCGCGCCCGGCCCTCGGCGCGCCAGCGCGCGGGGTCCGGTTCGCCAAAGAGCGCGGCCCCGGCCGGCAGCACGTGCCACCGCCACCCGTCGCGCGTCGCGCTCGGAACGGCGGCCAGTCGTGGCATTCCCTGCAACATGCGCCAGAATCTCTTCGGCCTCACGCGGCCCGCTTCCGCGGCTCCAGCAGCCGGGCGAGCGCGTCCAGCCAACGCTTTGCGCCCGCGGCCACCGAGTACTGCTCCTCCAGCTGAGCCCGCGCCGCGGTGCCCATCCGGTTCCGCATCGCCGGGTCCGCCAGCCGCCGCACGCCCTCGATCCAGTCGTCCGGCGTGTGCGCGAGGATGCCCGTCCGCCCCGGTTCCACGAAACTCGGATGCACGCCCACCGGGTTCGCGATCACCGGCAGCCCGGCCGCCTGATACTGCAGCACCTTCAGACCGCACTTCCCCCGGCTCCAGTCGTCGTCCGGGATCCACGTGATGCCGATGTCCGCCGACGCGAGGTCGCGCGCCTCGTGCGCCGCGCACCACGGCAGCGGCTCGACGGTCAGATGCTCGAACCCGACAAAGCGATCGCAGATCAGCTTCAAGCGCGTGCCCGGCACCGCCTGCCCGATCGCATCGAGGATCGGCCGGATGCGCTCAAGCCCTTGCAGCGTGCTGGATGAACCGATCCAGACGAGGTGCAGGCGTTCGGATCGCGCGTGGTCGGCCAGGGAATAGCGGGCGGGGTCGATGCAGGTGGGAATGACGTCGACGACGGCGTGCGGGGCGAGGCGCTTCGCCTCCGCGGCGAGGAAGTCGTTCCCGGCGAGGACGAGATCGGCGGCGCGCACGGTGCGGGCGAAGCGCCGGTAGCGCCGCCGGCTGGTCGTGCCCTTCCACGAGTACGAATCGCGGAGCCAGACGGCGTCGTCGTAGTCGAAGATGAGCGTCTTCGCGCAGCGGCGGAGCAGGCCGAGTTGCAGGCCGGGAAGCAGCTTGCGCTGGAGGATCACGGCGTCGGCGGCGCGGAGCGTGCGAAACAGCGAAGCCCGTGCGATCAACCCCTCCGGCAGCGGGCGCAGTTCCAGCGTGTGCCCCGCCGCCACCAGATACGGCTCGAACGCCGCCAACCGGTACCGGCTGCACACGTGATCGACCGAATCCACCAGCGCGACCAGTTTCACGCGGCCCTCCTGGCCTTCAGGCTCAACCTCTCCGCTTCTTCGACAGCGCCCGGTCGATGTCCCGCTTCGCCTCCGCGTCCTTCAAGGCGTGGCGCTTGTCGTGCGTCTGCTTCCCCTTCGCCACGGCAATCTCCACCTTCGCCTTGCCGTCCTTGAAGTACAGCCGCAGCGGGATCAGCGTGAACCCCTTCTGCGACGCCTTGCCCGCGAACTTCTCGATCTCGCGCCGGTGCAACAAGAGCTTCCGCTCGCGTTTCGGCTTGTGGTTCAGCCGGTTCCCGGCCCAGTATTCGGGAATCTCGCAGCCGACGAGGAACAGCTCGCCATCTTCGAGCTTCGCGTACGAATCATCGAGCGTGGCGTGGCCGTCGCGCAGGGATTTCACCTCCGTGCCGACGAGCGCGATGCCGCATTCGAGCGCTTCGACGATCTCGTAGTCGTGCGTCGCCCGCCGGTTCCGGCAGACGTGCACGAGGCCGTCCTTGTCGGGGGTCTTGCCCTTCGCCGCCTTCGCCATGCTCAACTCCGCGAAAGAGAGTACCATACGACATCGCCGGCCGCGAAGGCCAACCTGAAAGGGCAACGGGACGATGCCGCGGTTCGTCATTCTCACGCACGACTGGCCGACACCGCACTGGGACCTGCTCCTGGAGGCCGGCGACGCGCTGCTGAGCTGGCGGCTGCTGGCCGAGCCGAGCGCGGGCGCGACGATCCCCGCCGAGCGGAACGCCGACCATCGGAAGATGTATCTGGATTACGAGGGCCCCGTCTCCGGCAATCGCGGAACCGTGACGCGCTGGGACTCGGGAACGTTCGAGTGGATCGAGAAGCGGATCGCGGCGCGTTTGAACGGATCGCGGATTACGGGAACCATTCGTTTCACTGACGGAGAATGCACCTTCGTTTAGCGGTGAGATCTGTCAGGAGTTTGGACCTGTCAGCGAAGCTTCCTGCGGTCCAAACGGGTCTTCGGAGCCGAGCGCGTAAGCCCACCGCGCTCGGCTCCGAAGACTCCGCCTCGCCGCTAAACGTTATTTCGCGCGTCGGAACTCCGGCGACCACAAGCGCGCCCCGACGTCTTCGCCCGGCTTCGGATTCGTGTACGTCAGCTTGCCACCATCGTCCGCGCGATCCTCGCCGACGGCGTACACCACGATCCCGTCCGGCAGCACCTTGTACTTCAGCGGCGCATCGACGTACGGATCGCGCGGCACCTCCGCGAGGATCGTCTTCGGAATCTCGGCGAGTTCCTTCGGCCAGCGGCCGTTCGCCTGCCGGAAGCGTTCGCACGCGATGCCGACCGCAAGGCTGCGCAGGCGGGCCTGGCCGCGGAGATTGGCCTGCACGATCTTCTCGATCGCGGGCAGGAGCATCCGGACGATCGGTCCGTCAATCGCGTCGAACACCTCCGCCTTCATTTTCGAGGTCCAATCGTGCGACGGACCACGCGCGATCTCCAAGCTTCGCGTCAGCAAGATCAACGCTTCCCGATGCTCGACCAGTATTCGTGCCCGGAACGCGAACTTGCTGAGCAGCACCAACGGATTCGCAGCCATTCCGAGCTGCTGAATCGCAGTCGGATCGGTCGGGAGATATTCGAAAATGGCGTCCATGACGCCTCGCTCGCCGCGCAGGCCGTCGACGAGTGACGGGGCGTGGCCTTCCCGCAGCAACTCCGCCTGTAGCTCCGCCAGCCCGATGTTCGGTTCGGTGTAGCCCAGCACGCGCTCGGTCGCCTGCGCGGCCACGGCGGCAACGGCCACGCGCACGAGCAGGGAAATCATCGTTGGTTCGTCGTTGATGCCATGCACGAGGTTCAGGCCCGCCCGACAGCTCGCCACCGCGCCGACTCCGTCCTTGTCCGCCGCCAACACCACCGCGTTCAGGCTCAGGAGCGCCGCGAGATGACGGAGGCTTTGCGTATGATTCAAGTTCATGCTGATCGGGTTCGCGACCGGTGGCGGGATCACGCCGCCGTCCGTCAAGGCACGCAGCTTCAACGATCGTTCAATGACATCCTTGCATAGCGACCGCGTCCGTCGGGCGTCCGCGAGCTTCTCGTTCTCCGGCAACCGATTGAATTCTCGCTCCGGCAGCCACGGATCCGGGTCGTCCGCCCGGCGGAGGAAATCGTCGAACTCCTTCGGCATGTCCTCCTTGATCTTCACCGCCAGCACCGTGATGTTCGCGTCGTCTTTCGGGAATCGCTTCGCTCGCGCCGCCTGAATCTCGTGTAACCGCCAACCGGGATTGGTCGCGTCCAGGTGCGCCCGCGCTTCCTCAAGCCGTTCGCGGGCGTTCGATTGCCGCCACCAGCCCTGTACGAAATAGACGCCGAAGGAAATGACGACCACGACCGTCGTCCGCAGCAGCCACTTCTTCCACGGCTTCATCGGCGGTGGCGGTTCTTCGAACGTGTAGCGGTTGGCCGGTTCGTCGTTCACGGCAACAGCTCCGCGACACGAAGCGTCGCCGTCGGGGCGGCGAGGGGCGACACCGTTTCGGCCGAGCCACGTGTCATCTGCGTGCGGTATGTCATGCCGCCATCTGGCAGCGGCATCGGATCCCGATGGATGAGCAGTCGACGATTTTCGAGGTCCACGACCCAGTAATCCGGGATGTTCGCGGAGGCGTATAACTCGACTTTCGTCGTGGTAGCGAAGTACCGCGACGAGTCCGCGACCTCCACGACCAAAACGGCTGCGCTCGGGTGGATCGTGCCGTACCGTTCCATATCGTCGGCGATGACGGCGAAGTCGGGCATCGGGTCGCTGTCCTGCCCAGAACGAGCGGCAGTTGACTCTGCGTGAAGAAAGCGGCGCCGAAGCATGGCGGGATCGCCTTCACGAGCCGCCGCACTCCCTGTGCGTGTTGGGGCTTCATGGGACTCAGCTCCACCAGTTCGCCGCGAATCAGGATGACGCGCCGGCCTTCGCCAAAGGCACGGCGCTCCTTCGCCTCGTGGAACTGCTTCACGGTCCAGCGGAGAGTGCGCGGGGCGTCGGGGTTGGGCAGAGGCGGTATGGCCGGAGCCGGCAGCGTCGCGGTCGTCATGGTTGGTCCTCCGATGCCACGATACCTCACTTCCCCCGGAACTCCAAGAGGCCCATCGCCTCCGGGCGCGGGGTGCCGTCGGCGGGGCCGTTCCACGCCAGCACGCCGCGGCCGGGAAGCACGCGCGTCAGGTTGAACGCCCACGCGGACTTGTCCGTCGGCCGGCGGCCCGTCAGCTCCGCAAGCGGGATCGCCACTTCGGCCGTCCAGCCGGTCGGCGTCGGGTTCACGGCCACGAACCACTTCGGATTCCAGCTACTGTCGCCCCAGCAATCCTCGGCCGTGCAGCCGCGGTGGTCGATCCGCAGGCGGTAGTACGTCGAATAATCGCGGTCCAGATCCAGCATCAGTTCAACGCGGTCGTGCGGGGCGACGTCGTCGTCGTGCTTGCGCGTCTCGGCGAGCGGCACCTGCTCGCCGTTCGGGTGCCGGCACGTCACGCCGAGGTAGAGGTACTCCTCGTCGAACGCCATTCGCGCCGTCGTGGCGTGGCTGCCCGCCAGTTCGCGCGAGCCTTCCTTCAGCGCCAGTTCCGCCGTGCCCGTCCAGGCGTCGTCGTCGAGCTTGCCGTCGAGGATCGGCCGCACGGAAACCTTCGCGCACGCGGCCACCGGCTTCGGGTTCGCCGGCATCAGCTTCGGGTTCATCAGGTGCAACTCGGCGGCGAGCGCGTCGAACCACGGGTTCGCCCCCGGCGTCACGGCCCGCCCGACGACGGTGCGGTAGTACGCGCCCATCGCCTTCTCGGCGTCGGCGGTCAGGCCGAGCTTGAGGCGCGCCGCGTGGAACGCGAGCTGCTCCGACGGCTCGCGCGACAGCAACGGGTTCACGGCGAACAGCTTGGCCTCCAGGTTCGGCCCGGTGCCGAACCAGCCGCGCATTGCCTCGGACGTGCGGAACTTGGAGACGGTCATTTCGGAATAGCCGACCTGTTGAATCTCTTCTTTCGGCAAATCGTAGAACTCGTTTCGATGGCTCGTCATGTGGCCGAGTTCGATGCGCCGCAGAGTCTCGGTGCTGGCGTGGTAGCGCGCGAGCCAGCGATAAACGGGAAGCGTGGCGGGCTGGGTGGGATAGTAGTCCACCATTTGCTGGTAATGTTCGCGGGTCGTTGTCTGCGAAGATCGAGATGCAAGTTCGGACGTGATTTCGGCTGCATCAAGCGGTGCAAGTTCATCGATGCTTACCTGTATCTTCGTGATATTACCGGGACTATTACGGCCTTTGCCCTCGTACAAGGAATCGAAGAGTTTGAAAGTTTGTTCTCGTGAAACCGCCATCTTGACCCGCTCGTCGAAATAGGCTTTCGAGAAGATCCATTCCGTCTTTGCATCGTTTCGGCGCGCCATGCCACCGTGCGCGAGAGCGCAACCTTCCATCATCTTCGTGTGCGAATCGCTTCCATCCATTCGATGAGATAAGAGGTGCAGGGCTGCAAATGGTGTCGTTCCAAGCAGAGCTTGCGACGAGAAAGTAAGGGCGCGGGGAGTGTCGGCGATCTCGTCGAGGAATTTCCTTTCGTCGAATACGATCTTCGATTCATTCATCCGGCTCTTCCCGTACAGCTTCTTCACCGCGTGCGCCCGCAGCCCCAGCGTCTCGATCTGTTCCGGGTACTCCGCCGGGTCGGCGGCGCGTTTGAACGCTTCCTGCGCCGTGGCGAGGATGAGCTGCTCCGCCGCCGAGGCGTCCGGCATCACGGAATCGGTCACGATCACCTCCGGCCGCCACATCCGGATCGCGAGCGTCATCTGCCGCACCAGTTGGTCGGCCGCCTTCCCGTCGTGCAGGCGGTCCCAGTAGCCGCGCAACTGGTCGGCGGTCAGGCCGTCGCAGTGGCCGGGCAGCGGGAAGGCCCAGAGCGTCTCGGCGGACGCGCCGCCGGCGAGCCGCATCGCCGCCGACAATCGGAACGGCTCGGCCGCGCGCCGCGAATCGGACGAGGCGTCGGCGCAGGTGAAACTCACCGTCGCCGTCAGGTACCCCTCGGCCGCGCCGATGACGGGGTACATCGTGAGCGGCACGGACTTCGGCGAGGCGTGTGCGCCGAGGACGGTCGCGTGCAGCTTGCCGCGGGCGTGCTTCCACTTCTGCCCGCCGTCGGCCGTGACGAGCACCGTGCCGAGTTCGCCGACGGCCCAGCCGGTCTTGGCGTCGAGCATCTGAATCGCGTGCAGCGGCACCTGCGAATCGGTCTTCTGGATCGTCCAGCTCTTCCCGGCATCCGGGCTGTGCAGCACGATGGAACCGGGCCGGCCACCGATCCAAACTTTCTCGCCGACCATGCTCAGCGCGTGGAAATCGCAGACGCCGCGCGCCTCGCCCAGTGGCAACTCGACGCTCGACCACGAACCGTTCGGGTAGTCGCGATTCACCAACACGAGGCCGCCGTCGCCAATGGCGACCGCAGTCTTGCCGCTCGACTTCACGGCGCGCACGCTTCTGCCCCCCGGCACGTTCAGCCCCGCCGGCCCGATCTCGCCGTCGCGCAGGTTCGCCGTCCGGCCCCACGCGCCAACCAACATCGCGTTCTTCGCATCCTTGCCATCGAGCGCCAGCCACGACCCGCCGAGCGGCCCGACCACCGGCCGCCAGCTCTTGCCGCCATCGGCCGTGGTGAACGCCCCGCCGGGGTACGCGCCGCAGCCATCGCCGCAGACGAGGCCGTTCTTCTCGTCGAAGAACGTCACCGCGTTCAGCCCCGGCAGCACGCCGCTTGCGACTTCGTTCCACGTGATGCCGCCGTCGGCCGTCGCGAGCAGCACGCCGCTACTCCCGAGGTCGCCGGGCAGTTCGGTGCGCCCGGAAACGAACCCCGTGTACGGCGTGAGGAAGTGGATGCTGGTGAGCGTCGCGCGCGTGCCGGACTTCTGGCGTTCCCAGGTCTGTCCGCCGTCGATGCTGTGCCAGATGGCCCCGTCGTCGCCGGCCGCCCAGCCCTCGCGGCCATCCACGAACTGCACGGCCCGCAGGGCCGCGTCGTCGTAGCTCGGCGGCGGCGCAGCTGTGGAAGTTGCTGCGAGTACGAGGATTAGGGCCAGCGTCGGTGGGATGCGGAACATACCGGGGGTTCCTCCGCGAACGAAGTTCGGGCACTTTGGAGGAACCGCGATAACCGGGATGCGAAAAAAGTGCTAGGCCAAGTGGAGTGGGGGCAGGTCGTCGGTTCCGAGAAAATCCTGGCTACCGTGCCGAACGCGAAGGATGTAGACCGTCGCATCCCGAATGACGAAGATCACGCGGTACGTGTGGAGGCGTTTGCCGAAATAGACTTCGCGAAGATCGCGGCCGTACCAATCCGATTCCGGCGCGAGCGGGAAGCGTTCGGGATTCGATTTCAACGAATCGATCGTCTTCAACAAATTGGCCTGCCATCGTTTGGCGGCCGGACGAGACTGGTCCGCAATGGTTCGATAGCGTCGTTCGACTTCGCGGGCCGCCTCCCGCGTGATCTCGACGCGAAAGTTCACGATCGGCCCAACGACTTGACGAATTCCGCGGCGGGCACGGTATTCCCGGTTTCCATGTCGTCAGCGCTTCGTTTGAGGAACGCCGCCATCTCCGCTGCATCAGCGAGCGCTGCCAGTTCCTGGAGCCGACGATACGCCGCCGCGTCCTGGATCACCATCTCGGCTTTGCCATGCACGGTCAACACCATCGGCTTGCCGGACTTCTTGAGGCGTTTCGCGACTGCGGACGAATCTCGCTTGAACGCGCTGAGGGTCTCCGAGTCGTCGAGCGAAGTGGTCATGGGATTTCGCCTCGGGGTACATTCCGATCATAGCGGTTGGAGTGTGATCGTTCCAGAGGAGCCCGCGGACGATCGTCCGCGGGCTTCGCCCAACACCAATCTCTACTTGACTTCCAGCATGATACTCTCGCTGTGCGAGTTGAACTCCGGCGCGTACATGCACTGGATGTTCGCCAGCCCCGTCGGGTACTGGCCCTTGTGCTGCACCCGCACGGCGTACTCGAAGACGTACACGCCCTTCGGCAGGTAGTCGATGAAGAAGTGCGAGGCCGTGTCCTTCGTGCTCTCGTAGTAGTACAGGCCGTCCTGGAACTTGTACTGGCTCAACACGTTCACCGGCTCCGTGCCGCTTCCTCGATGATCCTTCAGGTGCACGTATTCCATGTCGCGATCCGTGCGAAGGATCACGCGGCAGACGATCTCGTCGCCGACGGCGACCGCGCCTTTCACTTCCTCCAACACAGGCCCTTTCTTCGTGAAGGTCCGCTTGAAGAGCTTCTTCTCGAGCTTGAGCGGCGTGCCGTCGTGGACGGTGATTTTGCTGATGTCTTCAAGGTACTGCCAGTGGACGCTGCCCCAGCTGACGCCGGCGTCGGTCTTCTTGACGGTGATCTTGCCGAAGTCGGGCTTCACTTCGCCGCGCAGGAACTTCTGCTCGTAGAAGCCGGTGCCGGCCTCGACGTTCTCCGGCTTGATCGCCTCGTTGCCGAGCGTCACCTCGACCAAGGCGTCGGACTTCAACAGGTTGTCGCCGCGGAGCAAGAGTGCATACACCGCGTCGGCGGTCGCCTTCGTCGTCTTCCAGTTCTGCGTCTGCTTCTGCTTGAGCAGCCAGACTTTGCAGTCCTCGACCGCCTTCGTGTCGTTCATCACTTCATCGAACGCCTCGATCATGACCGCCTGCGTCTCGATCGGGGCGTGGTACCACCACCACGACAGCTCCGTGTCGCGCCAGAACATCCCCATCTCCTCATTCGAGACGGATCGCTCCTTGATGCTCGCCATGATCGCCTTCGGCGTGTCCTTGTCGCCGAAGCGCTTGAGGCCGAGCGAGATGTGCGCCTGGGACTGGCGGTTGGCCAGTTGCAGCCAGTACTTCCGCGCCTGGCGCTGCCAGTAGTCGATCGCCGTCTGGTGCTCCTTCGCCACGGCCTTATCGGTGAGGAAGAAGCTACGGCCGTAGAGGTAGAACGTGATCGTCGAGCTCAGATGGTTGGCTTCGGGGTCTTTCGAATGCTGAAGGATCCACTTGTATTTTTCATCCATCCAGGCGTCGAGCCGCGCGAGCGCCTTGATCGCCGGCGCCATGTCGAGCTTCACGCCGAGGTGGCGCATCCGCCCGAAGCCGGTCGTGATGTACAGGCTGAGGTACTCGTTGTCCGGGCCGCCGGGGAACCACGGCCACATGCCGTTATCTTTCTGCATCTGCGCGAGCTTCTGCATCGCCCGGGCGGTCTCGTCGTTGAGGCGGTTCTCGTCGAAGAGGATGCCGACGTTCCGCCGGGCTTCGCTCTCCTTGACGGCGTCGCGCAGCCACGGCGTTTCGTCCAGCACGGCGCTCTTCACGTCTTGGTTCTTCTCCAGCGGCGATTGCAGCGCGGCCGGCTGCAGGTTCTTCCACACGTCGAAGACGCGGCGGATCTTCGGGTCCCCGGCCGCGACGTGCTTCGCCAGCGCGTTCGCGTAGAGGCGGTTGAAGGTCTGCTCGCTGCACTCGTGCGGGTACTCCATCAGGTACGGCAGTGCGAGCACCGCGTACCACGCCGGCTGGCTCGTCATCTGCACCGTCAAGGACTGGTGTTTGAGCGTGTTCGACTTCGCCGCCTCCTGAAGCTTCTTGAACTCGAACGTCTTCGTCTGGTTGCCGCGGATCGGCAGTGGGATCGACTCCGTCACGAGGATGCGCTTGGAAAGCACCGGCAGCATCCCCTCCTCGCCGTCGGAAAGGCGATCGGTGGCACCGACGGCCTTGTAGGTGATCGGGTACGCGCCATCCGGCACCGTCAGCTTCCACGAGAAGCTGTGCGACGACCCGGCCGGGATGTCGAACGCCTGGTCGCCGATTGTGTTGCCGAACGGGGCATCCACCGGGCCGCCGGTGAGGGCGTTGGCGAGCGACAGTCGCACCTTGCCGGTTTGCTTCGTGGCCGACTGGTTCGTCACCTTGACCGTGAATTCCAGCACGTCGCCCTCGCGCAGGAAGCGCGGCGGGTTCGGCTGCACCATCAGCTCCTTCGCCGTGACGACTTCATCCTGCAGGAAACCGCTCTTCAGGTCACGGTCGTGGACGAAGCCCATGAACTTCCACTTCGTGAGCGCTTCGGGCATGGTGAATTCGAGCTTCACGGTGCCGTCGTCGCCGGCGACGAGGTGGGGGAAGAAGAAGGCGGTCTCGTTCAGGTTCTTGCGGGCCGCCACCTTCGAGAGGTCGGGACCGGGGTCGCCGCCGGCGCCGCCTTGCTTGTCCTGCTGCATCTCGAGGCCGCGATTGCGCCGATCGGCGTTGGCGGCCAAACCGTCCATTAAGGCGAAGTCCTTGCGCAGTTCCGCCTCTTCGCCGCCGCGCGAGGCGGCCTTCGCCTCGGCTGCCATCGGTGCCGGTGCGCCGGGAGGTCCGCCGCCGAAACCGCCGCCCAACATGCCGCCCCGGCCGAAGTACTGGTAGCCCCAGAGGTTCGCCGTGATGTCGTGCGGCAACTGCCGATAGCGATGATCCACGTGCGCATACGGCTGATTCCACTGGCCCCGGAACTGGGAGAGGTACTTCGCGTGGTTGTCGAAGTAGCTCGACACGTTTGAGTAGTCCTGACGGAAGACGTTGAACTTGCTCATCCAGCCGTGCGCCTTGTAGGCGTCCAGCGACGCGTCGTAGAGCGCGGCCACCATCTCCGCGACCGCCTTGGCCGCCTTCGGGCCGCTCACCACGGCCGTGTACGTCTCCTTCTTCGCCGGTTCGAGCTTCGACACGAACCGCTCCCACTTCACTGTCAGGTCCTTGTTGCTCCAGGGCACGTCCACCTTCCGGCTCTCGATGTAGCCCCGGTTCTCGCGCACGAACGTCGTGCGTACCGTGAACCCGCCGCGCATCCCTTCGTCGATCGCCTGCTTGATGGCGATCTGCGTCTTCTCCGGGTCGGTCCAGAACTTCTGAATCAGCTTGCCCCGGTGTTCGACTTCGACGTACGCCCGGCCGCGGTCGTAGCCGGTGCCCCAGATGGCGGAGAACTCGCTCCCCGGTTCGAGGCGCCACGTTGGTGCCGCCAGCAGTTGCGGGATCTTCAGGGCGAATTTCGTGTCGGCCGGATTGAGCACACGAATGTTCAGCTGCGCCGTCACCGGCTTGCCGAAGCGGTCCTGCGTCTCGACGATCGCACGGAATGCGCCGGCTTCGAGTTTGAAGGGCAGCTCCTTCTTCCCGTCCTTCTCGGTGGCGAAGTCGCTCGACTTCACGAGGTCGCCGAGCGCCCAGGTGCGGATGTCGTTCGAGTCCGGGCGCGGCAGCGCGATCGGCATCCCGCGCCCGCGGCGCGGCGGCGTCGGCGCGCCCAGCATGTCCGGCCGTTGCACCGTCTCGGGCGCTTTCAGCTTGTGGACCTTCACCGTCCCCTTCGCCGCCTGGCCTTCGCCGTCGAGCGTCGTCGTGGACAGCTTCAGGATCACGTCCTTCTCGACCGTCAGCCAATCCTCGGCCGTCAGGTTCGCCTGCAGAGCCGTGTAGCCGACGGATGTACTCTTGCTCGCGCTGCGCGTCTCGCCGGTGGTGTCGGTCACGTCGGCGTAGACGGTGTAGTGGAACGTCGGCTCGTCCTTCTCGGGCACCGTCAGGTCGGGCTTGGCATTGAAGGTGACGGAGAAGGTGCCGTCGGCTTCCGTCTGGGCGGTGCCGTGCGCGATCTCCTGGGCGGCGCCGCGGTTCGGCGGGAGGCGCCACCAGAAGCAGTCGTAGAACCAGACCGGCCAGCGGACCTCGCGGGCGACGCGCCAGCGGACCTTCGCGCCGTTGATCGGCGCGCCGGTGTACGCCGTCGCCTTGCCGACCATCGTCACGTCGCCGGCAAGCTTTGGTGCCTCCTTCGGCGCCTCGACGGCGACCTGGAACTTCGGCCGCTTGTACTCTTCCACGTTGAAGTGGGTCGTGCCTTCGTTGCCGGCGACGATGTGCATCTGGCCCATCAGCCGGTCGCGCGGGGCGGTGAAGTTCCCGCTGAACGAGCCGAAGTCGTTCGAAGTCACCTCGGTCTTCGCGACTTCCTTGCCGTTGACATCGCGGAAGAAGACCGTGAGCTTGCGGTTCGGCAGGACCTTGTACTCGTCCTTCTGCGTGTCGGCGAGGAGCGTGATCCCCTTGAAGTGGATGGTCTGGCCGGGGCGGTAGAGCGAGCGGTCGGTGAAGAGGACCGTCTGCGCGCGGGGGACGTAGCGATTCGGGTAGGTGTAGAGGTAGTGCTCGTTGGCGCTGGCGAGTTCGTGGCCGTCGTGGCTGGCGAGGAGGAAGAGGCCGCGCTGGTTCGGCCCGGCCACGGAGAAGAAGCCGTTGGCGTCGGTGGCCACGGCAGTGCCTTCGGTGAAGCCGTTGTTCTGCGGATTGCGGATCCAGACGCGGACCTTGGCGTTCGGCACCGGGTCGCCGCCCTTCGCCGTCAGAACGAAGCCATCGACCTTGCCGGCGTTGTTCTGGTTGCGGATCACGAGCGCGAGGTCGCTCACCCATACATCCGTCGCGCTGATGCTGTTTTCGGCGTCCGTGAACCCCGCGTTCCAACTGCTCAGGATCAGGTAGAAGCCCGGCTTCAACCCCTTCGGCGCCGGCACATCCTGCGAGCGTTGCTGATAGTCGTCCGTCGGCGCCAGGTCGGCGTTCCATTCCAGATCCGGCTTCTGCTTGACCAGGTTCTCGTAGTCGTTCCGGTCCAGCTGGTCGGGCCGCCAGCGGTTCTGCGTCTTCAGCCGGCTCGCCCAGTCCACCTTCACGGCGCGGAAGTAGACCTTGCTCACGTTCTTGTACTGCACCCGCAGCACCGGCAGCGGATCGTTCCAGACGCGCTCGGTCATCACCTGCACCTGCTTCGCTTCGATCTGCAGGATCAGGTTGTGGCAGAGCTTGCCGCCGTCGCTGTTCGGGAAGGCGTTCTTCCCCTGCAGGGCGATCTTGCGCGCCTCGACGGCGTCGCCCTCGGCGTTGAGCCGTTCGGCCCAGCGGTGCCGCGCCGTCGCGGACAGCTCGTGATCGGCCCACTGGTCGGCGAACGCCTTGAGCGCCGCCTTGTACCGCGTCGCCTTCTCTTCGCCGAAGGCGTGCGCGTGGGCGAACTGGAGGCGGAACAGGTCCGCGTCGAGGTAGGCGTCCTTCTTAACGTCATCCTTGTGGAACGCCAGCAGGTTCTGGTAGAGCTTGATCGCCTTGAGCTTGGGCGAGTCGGCATCGGTCGTCGCGGGTGCCCACTTCAGGAACTCGTCGACCGACGCGAGCGCCGGACCGGTGGCGGCGAACTCGAAGGCGTCCTCCGCCTTCGCCCCGGCCTGTTCGCCGGCGGCGTAGAAGTTCAATGCCTCGAACGCGACGAAATCGAAGAGCGTCGGCCGGTACGAATCGGGCACCGTTCCCTTCTCGATGAGCGCGTCGTAGCTGGCGATCGGGATGGCTTTGAGTTCCTTCTCGGCGGAGAGGGCCTTGGTGAACTGCTTGTCGATCTCGGCGAAGAGGCGGGGGAGGTCCCACGTCGTGAAGTCGTTGCCCGGCGCCGCGGCGGTGGCGGAGCGGCGGTTGAAGCGCCAGCGGTTCTGCTGGAAGTAGTGCCAGTACCAGTTGGCGAGCACCGCGTCCATCGCCGGCACCATCTCCTTGGGCGCCTTGGCGATCTCCGCCTGCATCCGCGTGATCTTCTCTTCGGGCTTGTTCCCCTGGATGGTGCCCTCGTAGGCGATCTTCTTGCAGATCGCCTTGATCGCCTCGGGGTAGGCCTTCTCCTTCAGGGCCGACTCGATGATCGGGTCGAGTTCCTTGATGGCGGTCTGCGGCAATCCCTTGTTGATGGCGTCGTCGACCTTCTTCCACTGGGCGGCGCGGGGCGTCGGGGCCGGCGGGTCGGCGGCGATGGAAACGACGGCGATCAGGCCCGCGACGAGGGTCGAACAGGCGAGCCAATGGCGAACGGCGGATCGGTTCATCCGAAAACCCCGAAGAGTCCGAGGAGAGAAAGGCGGACGCCCCGCATCCCGCGGGGTTCCTGTAGTGTTAGACGATCTTGGCACCGATGGCACGCGAACTTGGCCGCCCGCCGTTGCGCGGGCGTTACAGTATGCAGCGACGGATCGCCGAATTCGCCGTTCGGACCGAGACTCCGAAGTCCGACTCGACGACTGAGAATTGCCACGGGGCAGCGAACGCGAGAGTTGGTTTTCGGCCCCGGCCGGGGCCGAGGGCTGTAGCCACGGGTGGAGCGAAGCGGAACCCGTGGATTGGGAGCATTGAAAATTCGTAGCCCCGAAGGGGCGACCTGAGTTCGCAGGTCGCCCCTTCGGGGCTACGGGTTGATCACCATCGCTTCCAGGGGTTCCGTCGCTCCGCTCCGTCACCCCCGGCTATTGTCGGTGGCCCCGTTGGGGCCAAGAGCCGGTCCACCATCCGACGGTTTGCGATGGGTTACGATTCCACGACGGTGGCCGACCCAACCTCTTTCGACGTGGACCTCGAATCCCAAGTACACGGAGGGAGTCCTGTAGCCAGCCGAGGCAATCGTCAAAGCTGACGATCGAATGGTCCGGGAGCAAACACGGCACATCGCGCTCGCCGCGAACAAGGTCGCACGCATCGTTCCAAGCCGCGACCCAACGCATTTCGATCTCGACGTTCGACGCCATCCGACTACGCCCCGAGAACGCTACCCGACCTGCTCGGCCTTCATGTGGCAGTTCTTGTACTTCTTCCCGCTGCCACAGTGACACGGGTCGTTGCGGCCGATCTTCGCGCCGACGTTTCGGATCGTCTCCACCTTCTTCACTTCGCCGCCGCCGGCGTTCGCCGCCGCCTGCGCCTGGGCCTGCTGCTCGGCGCTCACCTGCGCCGCCCGCGCCCGCATCGCGCTTTCGGCCTGGCGATGCACCGCCATCGCGCCGGCGTAGTACGCGCTCTGCACCTGCTCTTCGCCGACGTCCTCCATCTTGAAGACCATCTTCGTCGTCTTCTCGTAGATGCCGTCCCACATCATCTCGAAGAGCTTCATCCCTTCCTTCTTGTAGACGATCTTCGGGTCCTCCTGCGCGTAGCCGGCGAGGCCGACGGTGCTGCGCAGGTGGTCCATCGTCAGGAGGTGGCTCTTCCAGGCGCCGTCGAGTTCGTCCAGCACCAGTCGCCGCTCCATGTCGTGCATTTCGGGCCGGTAGTGCTCGTCGTAGGCGTTGAGGATTTCATCCCGCGCCTTCTTCCGATCCACGCCCGTCAGCTTCGACGGATCGAGTTCGAGATTCAGCTCCGTCTTCGCCCACTCGATCAGCTCGTTCGCGTCGGCCGCCTCGGACAGCGTCGCGCCGCTGAACACGTCGTCCAGCTTCGCGTCCACCTCGGGGTAATCCGCCGACGGCATCGCCGCGCGATTGATCTCCAGCAGCTTCTCCAGCACGATCGAGCGCGGCTCGGTACGGAACACGTCCTCGGACACCGTCGGGTTGCGGAACCGGTGCATCGTCCAGCCGAGGAGCTGCTCGCGGTTCGGGCGGCGGTTCGGCGTGGTGCGCTCGGGCAGGTGCGCGGCGAGGCCGACCATCACCGGGAACTCGATATCCTTGCGGCGGTAGACCTCGCGGATGCCCTTGCGGAGGATGGCGACGAGTTCTTCGCGGTCGAGGCCGGCGAAGGACTTCGAGTCGATTTCGAGGCCGAATTGCTGGCGCGCCCAGTCAGCGAGGGAATCGAGGCCGTACTGGCGGTCAAGGTAGCGGCGGCCGTCGGACAGGTCGACGGCTTCGACGGCCTTGCGCGCGGCTTCCAGCAGGTGCTCGCCGAGTTGGTCCTTGCCGACCTGCTTCAGCTCCGCCACGGTGATCTTCTGGCCGAAGCGCGCCTCCGCGACGCGCGAGAGTTCCTGCCATTTCCAGTCGGCCTCGTCGTCGCCGCCGAGGTTCTCGTCGATGGCTTCCTGGATGTAGATCGGCGCCGTGTCGAGCGCGCGGTCGCGGGCGACCTGCTCGGCTTCCTCGAAGGAACAGCCCTTGAACTCGGCCGCGTCGAACTCGACGCCAAGCCGGCCGCTGGCGAACGCGGCGAAGCTGCCGGTGCCGTAGGCGTCCGCGGTGTAGCGCTTGACGGCGTCGCGGATCTGCGAGTCGATCATGTCGAGGATCATGGCGCGCGGGTTGCCGCCGTCCAGCACCGCCTGGCGGGCGGAGTAGGTGCGCTTCCGCTGCGTGTCCATCACCTCGTCGTAATCCAGCAGGTTCTTGCGCTGGTCGAAGTGGTATTCCTCGACCTTCCGCTGCGCCTTCTCGATCTGGTTGGAGAGCATGCCGCTTTCGATGGCCTCGCCGTCCTTGAGGCCGATGAGCGGGCTGTTCATGAGGCGCGCCATGCGCTCGCCGCCGAACAGGCGCATCAGTTCGTCTTGCAGCGAGAGGTAGAAGCGCGACGAGCCGGGGTCGCCCTGGCGGCCGGCGCGGCCGCGGAGCTGGTTGTCGATCCGGCGGGATTCGTGGCGCTCGGTGCCGATGATGTGCAGCCCGCCCATCTCGGCGACCTTGCGGCCTTCCTCCTTCATCTTCTCCTTCGCCTCGATGGCATCGACGGTCTGCTTCCAGACGTCTTCGGGCACTTCGAGGCGCGTGGGGTAGAGCGGCCGGCCGTCGGAGTTCTTGAGCTGCTTGAGCTGCGCCCAGGCGAGCGTTTCGGCGTTGCCGCCGAGGATGATGTCGGTGCCCCGGCCGGCCATGTTCGTGGAGATCGTGACGGCGTTCAGGCGCCCGGCCTGCGAGACGATCTCGGCCTCGCGCGACACGTTCTCCGGCTTCGCATTCAGCAACTCGTGCTTCACGCCGCGCCGCTTGAGCATCGCCGAGAGGTGCTCACTCTTGGCCACGTCGGTCGTGCCGATCAGGATCGGCCGGCCGGTCTTGCTCACGTCCACGATTTCCGTGACCACGCCGTCCCACTTGTCCTTCTCGTTCTTGAACACGAGGTCCGGGTGGTTGATGCGTTGCAGCGGCTTGTTCGTCGGAATGGCGACGACGTCGAGGTTGTAGATCTTGGCGAATTCGCTGGCTTCGGTCATGGCCGTACCGGTCATGCCGCCGAGCTTCTTGTAGAGCTTGAAGAAATTCTGGAGCGTGACAGTCGCGAGGGTCTGCGTTTCCTGCTTGATCTTCACGCCGTCGCGGCGGTGCTTGGCCTCGACCGCCTGGTGCAGGCCGTCGCTCCACTGCCGGCCGAACATGGCGCGGCCGGTGAACTCGTCGATGATGATGATGCCGAGTTCGTTGTTCTCGCGCGGGTCCGGCGCGATCATGTAGTGCCGGTCCTTGTGGTACAGGTGGTGGCTCTTGATCGCGTTGTCCAGCAGGTGCGGCCACTCCATGTTGCCGGGGGTGTAGAAGCTCTCGACGCCGGCGAGTCGCTCGGCTTCGCGCACGCCGAGGTCGGTCAGGTGCGCGGAGCGCTCCTTTTCCTTGATCTCGAAGTAGATCCCGCGGGGGACTTCCTTCACCTTTTCCGGGTCGAGGGTGCCGACGATCGGCAGGCCGTTGCCTTCGGTGCCGGTGAGCACGGACTGGCCGGACGCCTTCATTTCGAGGCGGGCCTTGCGCTCCAGTTCGGTGAGCTTGACGACGATCTCGTCGGCCTTCTCGTAGTTCTTGATGTCGGTGTAGGCGGGGCCGCTGATGATCAGCGGCGTGCGCGCCTCGTCGATGAGGATGTTGTCGACTTCGTCGATGATGGCGAAGTTCAACGGCGTGCGCTGGACCTGGCGGTAGAAGGCGTCGTACTTCTCGTCGTCGAAGCGCGCCGGCTTCATGTTGTCGCGGAGGTAGTCGAAGCCGAACTCGCTGTTGGTGCCGTAGGTGATGTCGCACTCGTAGGCGTGCCGGCGGCGCTCCGGGTCCATGTCGGACTGGATGTACGCGGCCGAGACGCCGAGCGCCTGGTAGATGGGCAGCATCCACTCGCAGTCGCGGCGGGCGAGGTAGTCGTTGACGGTGATGACGTGGACGCCCTTGCCCTCGAGCGCATTGAGGTACGCCGGCAGGGTGGCGACGAGCGTCTTCCCTTCGCCGGTCACCATTTCGGAGATGTTGCCGCGGTGCAGCACGACGCCGCCGACCATCTGGACGTCGTAGTGGCGCATCCCCTTGGCGCGGCGGGCGGCTTCGCGGCAGGCGGCGAAGGCTTCGGGCAGGATGTCTTCGAGCGTGGCGCCCTTCTGGAGCCGCTCGCGCAGCCGGGGGGTGACGGCCTTGAGGCCGTTGTCGTCGAGCGCCTTCATGGCGTCTTCGAACTTGTTGATCTTGTCGAGGATCGAGCCGGGGACGACGGTGTGCTGGAGCGCGTTCCGCGGGCGGACGAAGCCGATGCCCTTGACCATGCGCTCGTTGGCGGAGCCGAAGAGGCGCGTGACGAAGCCGAGGCTGCCTTCGACGAAGCTGTTGAGGGTATCGCCGATCTTTTCGAGAATGCCGGCTTCGACTTTCGTTGCGGTCGCCATGGATACGGGGCCTTGGGTCGTCGGTGGCGTCGGGGTCCAAATGTCAGTCTAAGAATTTGCGGGAGAACCGGTCAATACGGACCGTGTTTCCCAGACGGACGCGCCGGCGGGGGAATCTCGCGACCGGCGGGGTCGATTCACGATTCGGAGGTAACCGCCAGCCGTTCGCCTTCCCACTCTTTGAACTCGCGGTCGTCGATGCGGCGGAAGCGGACGGCGTCGCCGACGCGCAGGGGGAAGAAGTCGTCGGCGACGTCGACGAGGGTGAGGGGGGTTCGGCCGAGGAGATGCCAGCCGCCGGGGCGGGCGAGTGGGTAGATGCCGGTTTGCCGGCCGGTGAGGCCGACGCTGCCCGGTTCGACGCGGAGGCGCGGGCTGGCGAGCCGCGGGACGCCGCACAACTCCTCCGGCAAATACCCCAAGTAGGGAAACCCCGGCACGAAGCCGATCGCGTAGACGGTGTATTCGGCGGCGGCGTGCAACTCGACGACGCGTTCGGCGGGCAGGCCGGTGAGTTCGGCCACGCGGGGCAGGTCGAGGTCGAACTCGTAGCAGACGGGGATTTCGTGGCGGCGGGGTTCGGCCGGTGCCGGCCCGCGCCGGGCGGCGTGCTTCTTGAGCCAGGCGATCGCGTCCGCGGTGCGGATCTGGTCGGCGTCGAAGAAGACGCCGACGCTGGCGTAGGCGGGCACCACGTCTTGGAGCCACGGGGGCGCGGCGGCGCGCACCGCGGCGGCGAAACGCACGGCGGTCGCTTCGTCCGGCAGGTAGGCGATCACGGCTTCTTCGCCGAGCGGCACGCAGGTCATCGCGATCGTTCTCCGATTCTCCTTCCATGGTATGCGGCGCTTGCGGGTGGAAAACTCGCCTTTACAGGCCCGGCGCGGGATGGCATAGGGCCGGGAATCGGACGGGTCCGCCGGGGAAGCGGTCCGCCGATGCCGTGGGGGAATTCGATGATCCGCACCGCCGCCGGGGGGCTGGCCGTGGCGCTTTCGGCCGTCGCCCTGGTCGCCGCCGATGTCGCTCCGGTCCGCTCGAAGGGTCCGAAGTCCGACGATAAACCCGCCGAGAAAGCTCCGACACCGTTGCGGCCGGCGATCATCATCGCGCCGCTGGCCGCCGATGTCCTCGCGGACGCGGTGAAGGACGAGCAGAACGCCTGCACGCGCCGGCTGGACGTCTGCGCGAAGCTGCGGGAGCTGGCCGCCGCGAAGAACGACGAAGCGTTGCTGGCGCGCATCGACGAACTCGAAAAGCAGGCGGTCGAAATCTGTCAGGCCCGCGTGGCTCGAATGGGCATCCGTGGCTCCGCGGCCCGACCGACACGCGACCCGGCCCCGTCGACCACGATCGATCCGGCGTCGATCGTCGCTCCCGCTCCTGCTGCCGGAGGTTCGAAATGATACGGCTTGTCCCGCTCGCGCTCATCCTGATCGCCACCGGTTGCGTGCACATCAAGCCGATCGGCCCGCTGGCGCAGATGCAGGGCCTTCCGCCCGCCGGCAAAGCCGCGCCCGCCGATGCGCCCGAACCGATCGTGCGCGAAGCCCCGCGCCCCACGCCCCCGGCCGTGTACATCACGCCCGGCGAAGTGACGGCCACGAACGCCGACGAGGCCCTCAAGCGCCTGACGCAGGAACTGGACACCGACCGCCGCACGATGGAAGCCTTCCCGCGCTACGCGGAAGTGTCGATCGTGAAGTGAACGCCGTCGTGGATCGCCGACGCCACGAGTACGCCGTCGACGCCAACCTCGCCAAACCGGGCGAGGTCGTTCGCGTTGCGGACCCCTCCGCCGGATAGCAACTCCAGTTTCGGGTACCGGTCGCGGATTCGACGGCAGACGTCCAACGTGCCGGGACCGGATTGCGAGCCGACGGCCGGCAGGTCGAGCACGATCAGGGTGCCGACGCCGCGCGCGATCGCGCGATCGACGACGCCCAACCAGTCCCGGGAATGTTCGACGCCCCATGAGGACCACGGGCCGAACAGTTCGCCGTTCCAGAGGTCGAGCGAGAATGTTGTTGCTTCGGAGAGCACGTCCGGCGAAGCCGCCGATTCAAAGCCAATGACGGGACGAACCTGGCATGGGAAAAGGGGTCGGGAGTGGTTTTCGCCGCGGCAAAGACAACCCACCCCTTTTCCCATGCCGCAATCGAGCCAGACGGGAACGCCGATCGCGTTCAACATCCCGCGCGTCTTCTCCGACATCGCTCCGCCCCGGATCGCGTCGAGGTCAGCGACGTAGAGTTCGTTCGCGCCGGTGAAGGCGAGCAGATCGCGCGCGACTTGCAGCGGTTCCGTGGAAGTCGTCACGCGGCTGACGATCGGCCGGTATTCGCTGCGTCGGCCGCCGACGGCGCGGACGACTTCGCCGCCGAGCACGTCCAGCACGGGAATGATTCGCGGGACCGGCATGGCGGGAATTCTACAATGACCCGATGAACCTGGAACGCGAACTGGCCGCCGCGCTCGCCGCGGCCGAACGGGCGGGGCAATTCATCCGCGCCGAATACGAATCCTTCACGCCGATCCCGAACGCGCCGTCGGACATCAGCACCCACGTCGACAAAGGCTCGCAGGACATCATCCTGAAGTTCCTGCACGAAGCCTTCCCGTTCGACGGCCTTTGCGCCGAGGAGGACACCGCCACGCCGCAGACAACCGCGGCGAACGCGCCGGCGCGCATGTGGGTCGTCGATCCGATCGACGGCACGCGCGGCTTCGCCATGAAGAACGGCGAGTTCTCCACGATGATCGGTCTCACCGTCGACCGCGTGCCCGTGCTCGGCGTCGTCCTCGAACCGACGACCATGACGTACACCTACGCGGCGCTCGGCGGCGGGTGCTGGACGAAGATCGGCGAACGGGGCGCACCGGCGCGCTGCCGGGTGCGGAACACGGCGCAGGCGGGATCGTGCGTCCTGGTACAGAGCCGGCCGTCCAAGAAGAACTCGCCGACGAAGGCGCAGCTCGCGCTCAAGCCGGAGCGTACGCTGGAGATGTACTCGGCCGGGGTGAAGCTCGCCGTGGTGGCGCGCGGCGAAGCGGACGTGTACGTGAACACCTACCCGAACTTCCGGGACTGGGACATCTGCGCCGGGCATATTTTGGTGACGGAGGCCGGCGGTAGCGTGACAGGCCTGCGCGGCGAACCGCTGACTTACGGCGAAGACGGCTTCGTCCAGCGTCGCGGCCTGGTGGCGAGCGTCGCCGGCATCCATGCCGCCGTCGTCGAACGGCTGCGCGCGACGCCGACCGATCCGGTCTGATCCACTCACGGGACGACCGTCTCGCGTGCCGGTTCCGGGGCCGCGTCCGCTTCCAGCTTCTTCAAACGCTCCTCGAGCATCACCTGCTCCGTCACGTCGCGGGCGGCGGCGAAGATCACGTCGTCCTTCGGCACCGCCTTCGCGGTCCACTCGAACCAGCGATACGTGCCACGCACGTCGCGGTAGCGGTTGCGGAAGCGCACCAGCGGGAAGCCCTGGTCGAGCTGCGCCATCACGCCCATGGTGCGCTGCTGGTCTTCGGGGTGGACGAACGAGATGAACGGCTTGGCGAGCAGTTCCGCCGTCGTGTAGCCGAGGACGCGCGAGAAATTGTCGTTGATCCGATGGAAGAAGCCATCGAAACTGGCGATGCAGAAGAGGTCGAGACTGAGGTCGAAGAAGCGGAGGAGATCGCCCTCGGCCTGGCGGAGCACGGTGTCGAAGTACTTGCTCAGGCGGTCGATGACGACGCCGGCGTCGCGCGGGCGGTCTTCGCGGTTCGGGGCCAGGCACGCCTTGGCCAGCGCCACCAGCTCGCGGTCGGCGCGGCACGCGTCCAGCCGGGCGTAGGCGTCGTCGAGCTGCGCCTTGATCGCCAGCTTCAGCACGCCCTTGCGGTCCTCCTGCACGTACGGCGGCTGACCCGTCAGGATCTCGCAGAGGATCGCTCCCAGCCCGAACACATCGCAGCGTTCGTCCAGTTTCTCCACGTCGCCGGTGGCCTGCTCCGGCGGCATGTACGCCGGCGTACCCATCACGCTGCCGAACTTCGTCAGCGCCGCGGTCTCATCGTCGTCGGCTTCGACGGTCGGGGTGCACGGCCGACGCCGCGCCTCGTCCATCGCCTTTGCCAGGCCCCAGTCCATCACCTTCACCTGGCCGAACAGGCCGATCATCACGTTCGACGGGTTCAGGTCCCGGTGGATGATCCGCTGCGCATGCGCGTAGGCCATCGTGTGGCAAATCTGCTCGAAGATCTTCAGGAGGCGAGTGCGGCCCTCGTTCGCGTTCGGCCGTTCGTCCAGCACCGCGCGCAGGGTGAGGCCCCAAATGCGCTGCATGATGAAGTACGGCCGGCCGTCGGGCAGGGTGCCCGCCTCGTACAGCGGCACCACGCCGGAATGCTCGAGCTGGCTTGTGATGCGGATTTCTTCCCGGAACCGCGCGACCACATCGGGGCGGTCCAGATATTTCCGATGCAGGACTTTCGCGATCACCTCGCGATTCAGGTGCACGTCGCAGCACGAATGGACCTCGCCCATGCCGCCGCGACCCACTTCGTCCCCGATCGCGAAGCGCGACGGGTAACCCTCCCCGGGCAATGTGTCGCCCGGCGCATTCGCGGCTTCCAGCAAATGGTCCAGATTGACGATCTCGCCGATGTCCTCGACCGGCGCGTCGGCGAGACTCAGGTCGATCGTCTTGTTCGGGTCCGGCTCGGAATCCGGCACGGGCAGGCGGGAGTGGAGGGACATTGCTGTCGCTCCGGTAGGCGAACAGGGGCGGCTGGCCGGCGGTGGGGAGAATACCGGCCCGACTTTTCAACGACCCTCGATCATAACGCGCCGAAGCGGGGGTGGAACTCCAAATTCAGGAATTTGCCCCGCCTCCGCCGCGCTGGCGCTGGCGGTAGTACTTCAGGCCCGGAACGAAGAACGACACCGCCGACGCCACGCCGAACATCAGATGCGCCGCGCGCGGGAACGCCGCCATCAGTACCGCCACCGCGAAGTTCAACGCCGCGTAGATGTAAAACTGCCCCGACAGGATGCCCGCCTTGAAGAACAGCACCATCCCCGCCGCCACCGCGATTGCCGGCGACAACTTCAGCACCGGCAACTCCGCCACGACCTCGATCACGAACATCGCCATGCTGGCGAACACCCCGGCCGCCCACGCGTGCGCGATCTGCCGCTCCACGAACAACACCGGCCCCGCCCGCCGCCGCAGCTTCCACAGGATCGTGCCCCACGCCGCCAGACCGAAGCCCCACGTCATCAGATAGTACAGGTGCCACGCGACGCCCGCCCACGCCATCGCCTGCGTCGCGAGGCACAGCAGGAAGATCATCAGGCTGTGCCACATCCAGAGCACGCCCCAGTGTTCCAGCACCTCCGCGTGGTGCGTCTCCCGCATCAGCCGCGACACGAAATACCCCAGCCCGCTCGGCCGCGACGAGATCGCCTCGCCCTTCAAATACGCGTCCAGGTCGTCCGCCAGCGCCGCCGCCGACTCGTACCGCAGGTTCGCCGGCTTCTGCAGGCACTTCCGGCAGATCAGGTCGATGTCCCGGTCGATCGTCGGAATCAGATCCCGCGGCGGAATCGCCTCCTGCTCCAGCACCAACAGCAGCGTGTCCACCGCCGTCGCGGCGCGGAACGGCGGCCGGCCCGTCAGCAGTTCGTACAGGATCGCCCCCAGCGAATAAACGTCCGCCGCCGGCGTCAGGTCCTTCCGCCCCGTTGCCTGTTCCGGTGCCATGTAGCTCGGTGTGCCGACGATCGCCCCCGTCCGCGTCAGCGACTCCGACCCGTCGATCCGCTTGGCCAGGCCGAAGTCGGAAATCTTCGCCGTCGTCAAGTCATCCAGTCTCAAGTCGTCAGGTCGAAGACCCTCTTCCGGACTTGACGACTTGACGACTTGACGACTTGACGACTGCGAAAGCAGGACGTTGCTCGGTTTGAGATCGCGGTGAAGGATGTCCTGTTCGTGCGCGTGCTGCACGGCGCGGGCGATGGCGGCTACGAGGCTCGCGGCATCCCGTGGCGGCATCGGACCGTCCTTCGCCAGCCGCTCGGCGAGCGTCTGCCCCTCGACGTACTCCATGCAGAAGTACGCCTGCCCCTCGGCGGTGCCGACCTCGTGGACGGTGACGATGTTCGGGTGCTGGAGCCGCGCCGCCGACTCGGCCTCGGCGCGAAAGCGAGCGCGGTCGGCGTCGGACGCCAGGTGTGCCTCGCGCACCATCTTGAGCGCCACGATCCGGTTGAGAGATTTCTGCCGCGCCTTGTAGACGACCCCCATGCCGCCGCGGCCCAGTTCGGACAGCAGTTCGAAATCGCCGAACTCGCGCGGCAGCGGCGCGAGCGCATCCCCGCCCGGCGCCGGCCGGAACGGCAGCGTGGACGCCGTGTTCGCCCCGCGCGCGAGGTCCGCGAATTGCGCCACGGCCCACAATTCTCGCAGCTCATCCGCGAGGTCGGGGTGCTCGCGCGCGGCCGCCGCGACATCCGGCACGCCCCCGGCGCGCGCCTGCTCGCCGAGCGACGCGAGCAGGGCGGCGAGACGTTCGTCGCGATCGGAATCGGAAGAGATGGCTGTCATCAGGCGAAATCCCGCGCTGGCATTGTCGCGGCGAAGTTCAGATCCCCGATCAGGCACGGCCGCTTGTACTGCTCGGCCGCGCCGCCGGTCTTCTTCAGGCGCTCGGCGTCCCACTTCGCCCAGTGGCCGGCCGGGATGACGCGAACGCGCAGCGGACCCAGGCGTCCGCTCTCGCGCTTGGCGGCGTACTCGATGTTCTGCACGCCCAACTCGCGGTCCAGTTCCTTCAGGAACCGCCGCAACTGACCCGCGTCGGCGGCGTCCGGCTCCTCCAGGAAGATCGCGTAATACGGCTCGCGCTCGTCGAACACCGGCGCGAGCGTGTAGCCCGTGATCGGCTGCGGTACCGTCTTCAGCACCGCGTCCACCGCCTTCGTCACGTGGTGCTCGCTCAGCTTCTCGCCCGTCAGGTTCGCGAAGCGGCTGCCTTTGCCGAGGAACTCGACCAATGGCGTGCGGCCGAGGAAGCCCGTCACGCGCACGAGGTCCGAAATGTGGTAGCGGTACAGGCCGTAGAGCGTAGTCGGCAGGATGTAGTAGCTTCCGCCTTCGACGATCTCGTGCGCGCCGAGCACCGTCGGCTGCGTCGAGTCGATCTCGGATTCGGGGATGAACTCGAAATAGTGCGAGAGGATGTCCAGCACGCCGCTCGGGGAGCTGTTCGCGAAGGGGATGGTCATGCGGCCTTCGCTGGCGAGCAGGCCGAGGTCGCGGACCGGCGTGTCGCCGTAGTACTGCGGGAGCTGCCGGAGGTACGGCCCCATGCTGCCGCCGGTCCAGGTGTTGACGATCGTCGCTTCGCTGCCCCACACGTCCTGCGGGTAGAGGCGGCCGAGCTTCTCGGCGGCCGCCGACAACTCGCGCGAACGCATCGGACTCGGCTTCAATCGCGGAGCGAGCGAGGACCGGACCTCCGCCGGAATGTCGAGGTCGCCGCGGAGCGTGCCGTCGTGCAGGTCTTTCAGCAGTGCCTCGCGCTGGGCGTTCAGCGTTCGGGCGAGCTGCACGAGCGTGCTGGGGTTCGCGGCCATGAACTGCGAGACGTTGCGATCCATTGCGAAACGCAGGGCGACGTAGTACTTCGCGAGCGCGTCCTTGATCTTGCCCGTTTCGTGCGGCACGGCGTAGAGCCGGCGGATCAGTTTCATCTGCACCTTCGCCGTGAAGCCGGTGAGGTTCCCGCACGGGATGTTCGCGGAGGTGCGGAACTCGTCCGGATCGCCGACCATCTGCACGATCGGCCGCATGGCGATGCGCCGGCCGCGGAGGTCGCGGTACATCTTCACGCCCCACATGTTCCAGCCGCGCCGGTAGGCGGTGAGGTATTCCTGCGTGACGGGGATGAGCTTGCGCGAGGCCGTGGTGCCGCTGGTCAGCGCGAACATCAGCACGCGGTCGTCGGCGAGCAGGGCATTCGTTTCGCCGGCTTGCACCTTCTCGATGTACGGCGCGACGTACTCGTACGGCGCCACCGGAACCTGTCGCCGGAAGTCCTCGACGGAACGGATCGCGGCGAACCGGTGGTCGATACCGAAGCCGGTACGTTGCTGCTTGCGCAGGATCCGTTCGAGCACGGCCTGCTGCACGGCGCGCGGGTCGTCGCACAGATATTCGAAGCGGCGCAGCTGCCGCCGCACCGGCCACGTGACCAACCGCCCGACGCGCACGAGGAAGAAGCGTTGGAGGGACATGGAGCTTATGGTACGCCCTCTTTCGCCGTTCGGGACGACCGGTTAGAATGCATTCGGATTCGAGGGACAAACGATGAACCCGACAAACGGTACACCCGATGAACTCCGCGCACGGATCGAACAACTCGAGCAGGAGTTGGCACGCGTGAAGACGGAACGGGATCTCTACAAGCAGTCGGCCTACGCCGAAATGATGGCGAGCATCCCGTACACTCCGATGACGCTGGAAGAGGCCCGCGAATTGATGTCTGCGCCGCAAGGCGAGCGGCTCACGGATATCATCGCCGAATACGAGAAGGAACTCGATGGCCACGAATGACGAACGGTACGAGGTTGCCAATTCTCTTGAAGTCGGCCGGCAATTCCGGGCAGCTGTGGAGGCTGCGCGGATTCATGGCGAATTCGCCATCGCCGTGCGTGCCTCCCGCTGGATTCTGGACGAGCTGACGCGGTCCCCGGCTTCGTTTGGCGAGTCGAGGAACTTTCTTGTGGCTGCCGAACTTCATGTTCGAATCGGCTTCGCAGGGCCAGTCTACGCTGTCTTCGGGATTCACGAACCGAGCCGCACGGTGTTCGTGCGGAAGATCGGGTATTCGCAACGAAAACTATAAGTGGCAATATAGCTTATCTGGAGTTATATCGATGAAAAAAGCCCCCGTAGTCGTTCTTGAGGGAACATGGTGGAGCAATCACGAAGTTCCCCAGGTATTACCGTACTTCGAAGCCCTCTCGACCAGCTATCGGCAGATCGATTTCAGCTATCGGACCATTCGAAAAAACGATGATATCGCGTATTATGTGTCCCGAATCAGCAAGGGATCCGAGGCATTGTTGTATATCGCCTGTCACGGTGAGAACAAGGAACTCGTTCCATCCAATAACAAAGATCGAATTCAAGAGCACCAATTGCTTGAGGCACTTGGCGAAGCAAAAACAGGCGCGATCTCTTATATCCATTATGGATGTTGCGAGATGATAGACACGGATGACCGTCGGGCATGTCACGGCCGAATAATGGATGCCACTGGAGCAATTTGGAGCTCTGGATACACACAATATGTCGATTGGTTTCGGTCGATGTTCCTCGATCTGGCGATCATCAAGGAAGTATTCATTTCCCAGCACTCAACGATCGACGGAAGAAAGTCACAACCGAAGAAGACAGCGACAACCTTCTTTAACGATTACAACCAATTGTCTCGCAGTCTCGGATTTAGTGCATTGATGAAGGTGTCCAACGGCTACGAATTATTACCGAATCGACTGCAATCACAATAATTCGTATTTGTCATAGGAAAATGCCGAACGCAACGCACATGCATCACCGGCTGGGCCGGGTCCTGCACCAATCGCCGGATCGTGATATCCTCTAATTGGAATTCTACAAGACGCGGCCTGTGATTCCCATCTCGGTTGCCCGCTCTCGCATCCACCCCAGCGCCCCCGCGCCCGCGAGCATCATCGCGGCGGCATACAGCAATCCCGTACTCCAGCCGGACATCAACACCAACCCGCCGACCAGCAGGCTCGCGCCGACGTCGCCGAGGCCGTTCACGACGGCGAGCACGCCGTAGGCGGTGCCGTGCAACGCCTTGTCCGGCACGAGATCCGCCACAATGGCCGGCTCGAGCGCCTCCTGGATCGCCATGTAGGTGCCGGCGAGGGCGAAGCAACCGATCCAGCCGGGAAGCCAGTGCGGGGCGTGCGTGATGAGGAGCGCGAAACCGAGCATCGTCGCGGCGGCAACGAGGTAACCGACGACGAGAATGCGCGTGTGCCCGTACCGGTCCCCGAGCCAGCCGGCGGGGAACGCGGCGAAGGCCTGGACGAGGTTCCGCCAGGCGTAGAGCAGGATGCCGAGGACGGCGGCGGGGAGCGTTTCGTTCGCGAGGTGGACGGTGGCCGCGAGGATCAGCAGCGTATGGGCGAAGTCGCCGAGGCCAAACAGGCCGACGCCGACGAGGAAGCGACGATAGCGGGCGGGCATGGCTTTCAGGGAGGCACCCAGGCGCAGTCCGGGCTTGGGCGTGAAGCGTTGCTCGCGCACGAGGAGCGCGAACGTCAGGGCCGCGCCGAGGCCGGGCACGAGCGTGAACCAGAACGCGAGGGCGAAGGACTCGTGGGGTTCGACGGCGGTGCCGATGTTCCAGAGTAATGCCGCGGCGAGGAGCGGGCCGAGCACGGCACCCAGCGTGTCGCCGGCACGGTGGAAGCCGAAGGCCTTGCCCCGATGGGCGGGATCGACGGAGTCGGTGATGATGGCATTGCGAAGGGGGCCGCGGATGCCCTTGCCGAGCCAGGCGAGGGACTTCGCGACGAGCACGAGCGGCCACGCGGTGGCGATGGCGCAGAGGGCGAACGCCGAGCCGGTGAGCGCGTAGCCGAAGACGACGAGCGCCTTGCGCTGGCCGATGCGATCGCTCCACCAGCCGACGAGGAGCTTGGCGGCATTCGAAAGGAACTCGGCGGCGGCTTGGATGGCACCGAGCACCTGCGCGGCGTGGCCGACCGGCAGGCCGAGGATGATAAGGAACGCGGGCAACAGTGCGGTGGCGAGTTCATAGCCGACGTCGGCGAGGAAGCTGGTCAGCCCCGCGCCGACGACCGTGCGATTCAACCAGGACGGGGCGGGCATCGGTCGATTCCTTGTTCGGCGCTACGAATGACGCTTTTTGGTAGGCCCGAAACAGTATCTAATTCGCCCATGAACTCCGGACCGTAAACGGACTCGACTATGCGAATACAGCCGATGATTTGCTCATTGAATTCCGACAACTCTTCGGCCGGAACCCAGAGTTCCCGGAATATCGGGCCACCGCCGAGTTGTTGGATGGGATAACGGGTGACGAACCGATCGTCGATTTCAAACTCTGTCACGAACCCGCAATGACCGGCCTCCGTTTCCTTGCTATTCCATTGTGAAACGATGGCGCGGGCGTACTCGCGCGTGAGAACGGGAAAGAAGATCGGCTGCCACGCCAACCGCGGCGGGAACCAGCGGAACCCCGTTTCCGCGATCAATTCGAGTTCGCGCAAGCCAACCGGTCGGTAGAGGATCACGATGACGGATCCGAAATGGTCGGTCGCTCGTCGCCGGGGATCGGTGCGATGGCCGGTGCCTTCGCCAACACCCTCAGATACGCTTCGCGATCACCGCGCACGGCGCGGCGTTCCAACGATTCCAATTCCGAAACGGCCACGAGTTTCTCGCGTATCGCTTCCGCGATCCACGCGGACTCTACGTCCGGATCAGTACGGGTCCATCGCGCAATCGCGGACCGCAATTCTCCCGGCAATTCCACCTGAAAGCCGTTCATGTCAGTTCCCCAATCGTCGGAGCGCTTCCGCCGGCGTCAGGACTTCGACACCGTAACGAGCGGCTTCCGAAACGAGGTCGCTTACATTATGGGTCACGATCCACCGACTCCCGGTCGCAATGGCCGCGTCCAGTATCAGATCGTCGTTTGGATCATGCGCACCGGGCCGAACCCGGAATCGAATCGCCGCGCAATGACCGACCTGGCACCAGTAATCGAGGATCCGGTCGATGTCCGCTGCGGAATAGCCCATCGATACTGGTAGTCGCTTGCAGACCGCCTCGTATTCCAGAAGCACCGCGTTTGTGATCCCAACTGTGAAACGGTCGCCGCCAACCATTTGAAGTAATGCGTGGGAGGCACCGAGCGAGGACCGCAAGCCAGCCACGAGCACGCATGTATCGAGGATCAACGTCGGCCGCATACGCCCATGCTACCATCCCGGTGATTCCCGCTCCACCCCCGTATCATATCCTCCGTTGCCATTTCCCGCACGTCCCGGAGGCGTTCCGATGCCCGACTTCGCCAAGGACTTCAAGATCGACCTCACCAACGCCAAGATTCCCAAGGCCGACGGCGAGGTTAACGAGTACGTCAACGCCGAGGCGGCCGCCAACGCACAGGTCTTCAACAAGAACCGCAAGGTGATCTTCGTCAACGGCATGAAGAACACCGGCGAGAACCATGCCGAGTCGGCCCTCGCGCTCTCGCTCGTGCAGATGTGCCCCGTCATTGGCCTGTACAACCTCACCGATGGCTTCGTGATGGACCTGTGGCAGTGCCTCACCGACAAGGCCCAGTTCCAAGGCCCCGGCGCGGACAGCGCCAAGGAAAAGGTCGACTCCCGCAACAGCTGGTGGAATCGGATCCTCAAGGGCGAGCGCACCTCCGAACAGGCGATGGAGCAGGCTCTCAAGCGGAACCCGGCGCAGGTGGCGCTCTTCAAGCTGCTCCGCAAGCCAGAGAACCGGACCTGGGAGATCTTCGCGCACAGCCAGGGGAACCTGATCCTTAGCAACGTGCTGCAGGGGATCGCCGCCGTGGACGGCCCGAGCGCCATCGCCGGGCGCGTCGTCCACACCTTCGGCTCGCCGGCGGTATTCTACCCCGATGGCATCCAGAAGTACGAACACGGCTTCACCTTCGATCCGGTCAACTGGCTTTCCGGCTTCGACAGCAGCTTCACGATCTCGAAAGTCGGACTGCCGACCGGCACCAAGAACCCGATCACCCACGGCTTCCTCTGGTACCTGCAGGACGATCCGCGCTTCATCATCAACCGCTTCCGCACCGGTGGCTGGGGGATGACGTTCAACATGGACGAGGCCGGGCTGGCGAAATGCCTTGCGGCGATGGACACGAACCTGCCGCGCGTGAAGAAGGTGATCGACTACCTGGACAAGCACCAGAACAGCGACGCCGACGACGTGGCGCTCTTGTACGTGCAGGCGATCAAGAACAAGCCGAGCGTGCACGTCGCGCTGAAGAAGGATCCGGAGCTGGTGAAGCTGCTCGTCAAGACGCTGGACGAAGGCTGGACGAGCGGCGCGGAGAAGGACGCGATCAACTGGCTGAAGGCGCTGTAGCGAGTCGCGGCGCGCACCTTCGGCCCGAGTTCCCTCGGGCTGGTTTCCGGTTGGAATCCAAAACGCGGATCAATCGGCGAGCACGGCGGTGCGTCGGGCGCGGGCGGCGCGGGAATTCGTTTCGACCCAAGCTTCAGCGGCCTCGCGGCTCCACCGGGCGGAATCGAAGCGGACCGCCGCCGTGGCCGGCAACCCGTCGACCGAAACGACGCGCTCGCACACGCCGGCGCCGACTTCGATCCAGACGGCATCGTCGGACTCGAGCGTCGGCCAGGCGACGGCGAGTTCGTCCGCGGACCAGCGGGCCGGTCCGAACGGCACGAGCAGGACCTCGTCGAGGTGGGCGGCGAGAAAGGCCTTCGCGTCGGCGACGGTGGTCTCGGCGGGAAAGCGGACGGCGGCGAGGACGTACGCGTCGCCGGCATGACCGAATTGCAATTCGATGTCCGGCCGATCGGCCAGGGGTTCGGTTCGAACCGCTTCCGCGTCCGGCGCGAGTCGGACGACGAGTCGGCCGTCCTCGCGCAGCCATTGCGGACGATGTTCGCGGCGCCAGCGGGTGGCCGCCGGACCGTCCCCGGTGAAATCCCCCAGCACGATGGTACGTTCGGTCGTGGAAGTCGCGGCTTCCCATTCGGTTTCGGTCACGGACTCGGCACCCTCCAGGATTCGGCGGTCGAACGTTCCCCGTTCGATCGCCAGGTCGGTCACGGCGGCCATCGTTCCGACGACGATCGGCGCGCGGTTCAGATGTTGTACGGCCAAGGCGGCCGGGTCGGATTCCAGATCGGCCAGTGTTTTCGAGGCGTAACTCAGTCGCGCTTCGGCTTCCTGACGGTCGCCGTCGGCCGCCTGCTGTGCGGCGGCGATGGCCTCGACGGTCGGCGCGTCGGGCGGCACCAGGCCGGCGGTTCGCAACTCGCCGCACAGCCGGTCGAATTCCTGCGGATCGCCGGCCGGGCAAGGCACCGGGAGCGGCGTATCGTCGGTTGCGGACAGTTCCTCTTCGACCTGTTGGATGCGCCGTTCCAGATCTTCCGCGCGACGAACCAGTTCGCCGTGGAAGGTGGCCTTCCAAAACGAACGAGAGAAAACATTGCCCGCCTGTTTGGCGGCAACCAGCGGCGTCAACGATTCCAGTTCCTCGCGGAGCGATTTCAGTTCCGATTCAGTACGGGCGCGGTCCGGGTTTGATGGACGCCCGTGCGCGGCGCAGACGCACCGCACGGCGCGCAACCGATCCCACACGCCGGCGACGCGCTGCGAGGCTTCGACGCGGGCGGCGGCATCGCGCACCGATTCCGCCAGGCGCGCCCGTTGCTCGTCGACGCGGCCGACGCCGACGGCGGCGGACGCGTGGTCGGCGATCGCGGCCGGCAGATCGGATGCGGACTCGCCGGGCGCCAGCGCGCGGACCGCGCCGTGTTCGCGCCAGCGTTCGGCGAGCCGGTTCGCGGTGTCGGCGGTGGCGGTCAGGACGAGCGGTCGTTCGCCGGCCCGCAGCAATGCGGCCACGAGTCGCTCGACGAATTCGATTCGGCCCTCGGCTCGGGCGGCGATATAGAATCGGTCGTTGGCCGCGAGGGCCGCCGCGAGGGTGGCGGTCCGACCGGACGGCGACACTTCGGTCGGTCCGTGGAGTTCGGCCAAGACCGGTGGGGTGTTCGGACGGGCGGGCGGCCCGGAGGGAGGTGCGGTCGTAAGCAAAGCGTCGTGCAACTCGCGAGGCCAGACCGGGGCGGCGAAGGCCGCCTGTTCGGTGCCGTCGGTCGGCGGGCCGATTCCGGGGCGGATGTCCTTACACAAAGGAAACCCCGCGCCCCGGCGTTCGAGACCGCGCAATCGACGAATTTCTGTCTTCCAGAGTACGCGGGACCCGGCACGGGATACAAGAGGGAAGCGGCCCGGAACGCAAAATTCACGGAATCGCCACCCGACGGGTTTATTCCCGAAAAAATCGGGAAAAACTCGAA
The DNA here is from genome assembly GCA_022842245.1 of Gemmataceae bacterium. Classification (GTDB taxonomy): domain Bacteria; phylum Planctomycetota; class Planctomycetia; order Gemmatales; family Gemmataceae; genus Limnoglobus. The sequence goes on along the minus strand of JALHPZ010000006.1, from coordinate 54,350 downwards.
AAACTCGATCCGCCGAATCACTTGCCGAAGAGCCGGCCCGGATTGCGGGCGAGGTCGTGCTCCGGTGGCGTGTCCGCCTTCGTCGTCGGTGTCTCGTCGTCGGCTTCCAGCGGATGCTTCTTCCCGCCGAAAATCCGCCCCGGACTGCGATTCAACGCCGGCTCCTCGACCGGCGCGGCGCGCACCGTGTCGGCGTCAGTCGGCAGGTCGTAGCCGGTCGGCACCAATTCGTTGCCGGTCGTCGCGCGAGTCACTTCGATGTTGGCGCGTTCGAGGTTCGAATCGGACTTGGCCAGGCGTGCCAATTGCGGGATCGGGATGCCGCGCGGCGTGCTGTCGACAGCTACGGCCGAAGTGAGCACCTTGGCGGCTTCAGTCTTGCGGACGAGTTCCACCGCTTCGGAGTAGCCACCCCCGAGTTCGCCGATGGCCTGAAGCACGGCCCGCAGGTTCGTGGCCGCCTTCACGCTGACCTCGCGTGCGCCGTCCTTGCCTTCGGCCAGGTGCGTGACGGTCGCCTTTTCGTCGCCGGCCTTCGCGCTCACCACGAACTCGTGGCCGAGCGGAATCGAGAACGGCGGTACCAGTGTGCCGGAATGGCCGAACAACACGACTTCGGCGCGCTGCCGGCTCGACAGGTGGACCACCGGCGTCGAGTCGGGAGCCACTTCGTGCAACCAGAAGGCTTTCTTGACGTTTGTACCGTGGAGTTCGGGGTGGCGTTCGTTCAGGCTCCGCAGGGCGAGGAACGCGCCGTAGCGGAGGTTCAGGTCGGGGTGCTTCATCAGTTCGACAAGGCGGTCGGTGCTCACGCCGTCGTCGAGGCTGGCGAGCGCCGTGAGGCAATGCGAGCGGAGGGCGGGGTGCTGCTCGGCGAGTTTGGCGAGATCGGCGGCGCCGCTGGTGCTGCCGAGGTAGGCGAGGGCTTCGGCGGAGGCGAAGCGAACCCACGGCGAGGGGCTTTGCAAGCCGGTCTGCAGCGCCCGCGTGCTCTCGGCGCCGAGGGCCTCGAGCTTGATCGCCGCCGCCACGGCCGTCTCGGGATCGAGCAATTCCTGCTCCAACTTCTTGCGCAGCAGGCTGTCGGGTCCGGCCGGGATCAGCGGCACCTGTCGCGATACGATCAGGAACCGTTCGTGATTCAGCTTGTAAGATGGCGGCACGTTCACGAGCACCACGTCGCCGCGGACGGCGTTCGCCACCTTGTTCTTGGCGTCGCCCGCCAGCAGGAACGTCGCGTTCAGCCGCGCCGCCACTTCCATCGCCGTTCGCGGGTTCGCGTCCTTCTCGTTGAGCAGGTAGAAGTACGGCCGGTCTTCCAACACGCGGCCGCCACCCCAGACGCGCCCGGCGGTCGCGGCGCTGGCCGTGTCCACCACCGTCGCCTTCAGCTTCGCCGTATTCTCCATGACGCCCGCGACGAGCGGCCCTTCGGCCCGCACCAGCGTCTTGCCCACCAGCAGCGTGTCGGTGCTGACCGCCGGGTTCGCACCCACGTCCATGCCTGCTTCGATCATCCGCTGCCGCACCGCGCCGGACAGTTCCGACGTGGCCAGGTCGGCCTCGAACAGGATGCCGCCCTTCAGGCTCGTCGTCTTGCTCGCCCGCGGCAGCACCACGTCGATATCGACCGTGTCGCCCTTCTTGGCACCGGCCGGGATCGTCGCCGTCACCAGCACCATCGAACAGGTGTTGTTCGGGTCGTCGAGGAACTGCTTGGGCGTGAGTTTCTTCTTGCGGAGGTCGCGTTCGAGCATGGGGCGCCATTCGCCCGCGGCGGCGCTGCCGGTGCCGGAGAGGCCATAGACGAGTCCCACGGCCGAGACCTGAATCGGCTCCGTGTTGCTGACGGTCGTCTTCTGGCCGACGGTCGCGTGGATGTTCCTCTCGGCCACGTCGTCCGCCGCCTGCGGCCGTGCGGTCTGCTTCTGCGAGCCGGTGCAGCCGGCACCGAGCGCGGCGAAGACGCCCAGCGAAAGTAGAGCAGCCCGTTTCATGGCGAAGTCCCCTGCGGCCCCCCGGCCGCCGTCGCAGGAGCGGCGCGCATGCGCTCTTCCCGGACGGCGCGGACCATACCGTCACGCGTCGGCCTGTCAAGGAGAAACGAATCAAGATCGGCCCGCCCTGGGCGTCCACCTGGCCGAACCGGCCTTTCCCAGTTTGCGCCGCTCCCGCCGGCGCGGGGGATGTATTGAATTCCGCCCCCGCCGGCGTCACAATGAGAATTCCCACCGCCGCCGATCGCGTGCGACCATGCCGGATTCGAACCCCTCGACCGACGCGCCGTCCTCGACGCCCTACGCGGGCGCGTCGACGGCCGACACGCCGCTGGTCGTCGGTCGATACCGCATCGTGGACAAGCTCGGCGAAGGCGGCATGGGCGCCGTCTACCTCGCCGAAGACCAGCAGCTCGGCCGGCGGAAGGTCGCCCTCAAGATCCCCTCCGGTCCGTTCACCAAGGAGGCCACGCTCCGCAAGCGCTTCCTCCGCGAAGCCCTCGCCTCGGCGCGCCTCGACCACCCGCACATCTGCCCCATCTACGACTCCGGCGAGGACACCGGCCAGCTCTTCATCGTCATGAAGTACGTGAAGGGGCAATCGCTCGGCAAACTCGTCGGCGCCGACAAGCTCTGGGAACCCGACAAGGCCGCCGCCTTCGTCCGCGCCGTCGCCCACGCCATCCAACACGCCCACGACGAGCAGGTCATCCACCGCGACCTGAAGCCCGGCAACATCATGGTCACCGAGCGATCCGACCCGATGGTCATGGACTTCGGCCTCGCCAAGATCCTCTCCGACGAATCCATGTCGCAGCTCACCCACGGCGCGCTGGGCACGCCGGAGTACATGTCGCTCGAACAGTGGGACAACGACGACCCGCGACCGAGCGCCGACGTCTACGCCCTCGGCGTGATCCTCTTCAAGATGCTCACGGGCCGTACGCCCTTTCTTGGATCGCCGCGGAAGATCATGACGCAGCTGGCGAAGGACCCGATGCCGGCGCTGCGCCAGTTCCGCCCGGACTGCGACGCGGAACTGGAAGCGATCGTGGCGCAGGGGATGGCGAAGGAGGAAAAGGACCGCTACCCGACAATGGCGGCGTTCGCCGCGGCGCTCGAGGACTACCCGCGCCGGCGCGCCGAGGCGGCGAAGCCGAAGCCGGTACCACCGGCCCCGAAGCCGACGAACGCGCCGGACAACGAGATCGAATTCGAACTCGATCTGGATGTGACACCACCGCCAGTCAAGAAGCCCGCCGCGCCCCCGCCGAAGGAAGTCCGGTGGTCGACGGACGACGATGAATTCGATCTGCGCCTCGACGCCGTGTCGCCCCCGCCTCCACCGCCCGTATCGGCGAAGGAGGACTCCGATTTCAAACTCACGCTCGACGATTCCGGCATCTCACTCGATCTCACGGGTGATCAGAACGACATTTTCGAAACCGATTTCGAACTGCCGCCGATGGACGAGTTCGAACTCGAACCCGAGAAGGACGTGTTCGAAACGGATTTCGAGATTCCAGCACTCGAGGAAACGCCTGGCGCGTCCGGAGACGACTTCGAACTGAAACTCGACGAGGTGCCGGACTTGGGGCCCGACGACCCCGACGACGATTTCGACGCCTACGACGCGTCCCACCGGGCGCACGAAGAGCGCATGAACGCCTGGCTGCAGACGCCGGCGACGCTGGAGTTCGTTCGCGATCACGTGCACGGCTGGACGCCGGCGCAATGGGACCGATTCGTGGACGCCCAGAAGAAGTCCCGCTACTGGCCGCTCAAGACCTACGAGATGGAAAAGTACGTTCGCGAACTGCACCGGATGGAGATCGCGTCGCGGAACTTGCGGGCGCTGCGCGAGCGGACTTCCGAGAAGGTGCGGTTCTTCTGCCCGAATTGTTACAAGTCGGTGGTGGTGATGGCGAACTACGCCGGGAAACGGGTGAAGTGCCCGAAGTGCGAGGGGCGCTTCGACGTTCCCCGCATATGAACGAATCCGAATCGAGGAATCGACGATGCGAATGCTTGCGAGCCTGATGGCGTTCGGTGTGTGCCTGTCGCTCGGAGCGGCGGAGCACACGAAGGACGCGCCGGCGACGGTGAAGAAGGCCGTGGCCGAGAAGAAGGCCGTCATCGTGGACGTGCGCGAGGCGGACGAATGGGCCGACGGGCATCTGGCGGGGGCGATCGCGCTGCCGCTGTCGAAGCTCAAGAGTGCGACGGCGGCCGACCTGCCGAAAGAGCTGGCGAAGGACACGCCGGTGTACCTGCATTGCGCGTCCGGCCGGCGCTGCCTGAAGGCGGCCGACAAGCTGAAGGAACTGGGCTTCGACGCGCGGCCGCTCAAGGACGGCTACGACGATCTCATCAAAGCCGGCTTCGAGAAGGCGAAATAACGAAACTCACCGCCATCGGTCCCGGCTCGCGTCGCGTATCCTATCGGTAGCCCGCGCCGCGAGTGTCCGCCGCATGGAACGGTCCCCGCCCCCGCAATCGACGGCCACGCCGCTGCCCGCGGATGCCCCGACGCGCACCCACGCGCAGGCCGTCGGCGGCTCGTCGACCGAAGTGACGAAACTCGGCCCGGAGCAGGTGCCGCCGCACCTGAGCGCGATCCAGTTCTGGCAACTCGGCCGGCAGGTCGGCGACTTCCTCCTGCACTCCAAACTCGGCGAAGGCGGCCTCGGCACGGTCTACCTCGCGCGGCAGGTCTCGCTCGACCGGTTCGTCGCGCTCAAGATCACGGACGCCACGACCGCCGGCACGGGTGAAGGCCTCGCCCTCGCCGGCCTCGAACACGAACACATCGTCAAGGTCTACTCCGGTTTCGTCGAACCGGTCACCAACAAACACTGCCTCTGCCTGCAATACGTGCCCGGCACGAGCCTCGCGTCGCTGATCGCGCGCCTGCACGCCGGCGCGCCGCCGCGCACCGGGCAGGACCTGCTCGACGCCCTCGACGCGATCGCGAAGGCCGAGATCGCCTTCGATCCGAAGGCGCTCGCGGACCGCGAGAAGCTGGCAACGGACGATTTCCCCGCCGCCGTCTGCCGGCTCGGCGAGCAACTCGCGGACGCCCTCGCGTTCGCCCACGGCCGCGGATTCCTCCATTGCGACATCAAGCCGGGGAACATCCTGTTGACGCCCTACGGCCGGCCGATGCTCGTCGACTTCAACATTGCGGTGAACTCCGGCCATGGTGCCGCCTGCGCCGTCGGCGGCACGCCGAAGTACATGGCCCCGGAGCAGCACGACGCCTATTGCGGTCGCCCGCACGATCCGATCAATCACACGATCGACCTCTTTTCCCTCGGCGTCGTCCTGTTTGAATTGATGACGGGCGAACTGCCGACGGCGCAGAATGGGCACCTGTTCGAGCGCATGCCGCGCGAACTCGCCACCGTGATTCGCCGATGCCTCCAGCCGAAGCCCACGGACCGCTACGCGGACGGTGCGGCGCTGGCGGCGGCGCTCGCTGGTGCCCGGCAGTTAATCGCGGCGCGGGGCCAGCTGCCCCGCCCCGGCTGGCTCGGCCGCCACGCCCTGCGCCGACCGCTCTCCGTGCTGCTGGCGCTCGCGGTCATTCCGCACATCGTCGCGACCGGGCTGAACATCGCCTACAACGGCGTGCAGATCGATCTCACCGACTCGCAGTTCCGCACGTTCACCCGTATTACGGCCACGTACAACGCGCTCATCTGGATTCTTTGCGTCACGTGGGGGGTGCGCCTCTTGCGCGAGTTTCACCGCGAGCGCGCGAAGCTCCTCGCCGGTGCGGCGACCTCCGACGAAGCGGAACGGGTCCGCCGCGACACACTCCTGTTCGGCTACCGCGGAAACTTCTTCGCGTTCGTCGGCTGGCTGCCGGGTGCGATCCTCTTCCCCTCGTTGCTGCACGCGCTCGACGGGCCGCTGCCCCCGCACGACTTCGTTCACTTTCTCGTCTCGTTCTCGATCTCCGGACTCGTCGGCATGGTCTACAGCCATTACGGCATCCAGTTCGTCATCCTCCGCGCCGTCTATCCGTACACCGGCAACCCGGACACCTTCGATGCCGCGGGCCCGCGCACGGAACTCGGCCGCGCTCTCCGGTGGCTCGAACCGTTTCTCGTCCTCGCCACGCTCATCCCGCTCACGGGTGCCATCCTGTTGATCGCGTTTGCCGACGGGAACATGAGTCGCGAGTTCCGCTGGCTGGTCGCCGGGCTGATCGTCCTCGGTATGGCGGGTGTCACCGGCCTGGTACGGGCGCGGGATCGCCTCGCGATTCTGGCGGCCCCCTGGCTGCACGTCGCCGACGATCGCCGTCATCCGGGTGCGAGCTCCTCGTCCATCGCCATCGTGCGTTGATAATGGTGGTGGGCGGGTCCACGCTTTGCGCCGGCCTGCCCTACAAAACAGGAATCGATTCCGAGGAAACGAACCCATGCTCCGCGCGCTCGTTCTTCTGCCCCTGTTCGCCGTCGCCGCGACGGCCGGCGAGTTCAACAAGGTCCTCAAGATCGGCGACGCCGCGCCGGCCTGGACCGACCTGCCGGGCACCGACGGGAAAAAGCATTCCCTCGCCGATCTCAAGGACAAGGCCGCCGTCGTCGTGGTGTTCACCTGCAACAGCTGCCCGTTCGCCGTCGAGTACGAGGACCGGATCGTCGCGCTGGCGAAGGCGGCCGGGGAGAAGGTCGCGGTCGTGGCGATCAACGTGAACACGATCAAGGAGGACGCGTTGCCGGAAATGACGAAGCGGGCCGAGAAGAAGAAGTTCCCGTTCGCGTATCTGTTCGACGAGTCGCAGGCGATCGCGAAGAAGTTCGGGGCGAACTACACGCCGGAATTCTTCGTGTTGGATCGGGACAGGAAGATCGCGTACATGGGGGCGCTGGACGACACGAGCAAGGCGGCGGACGTGAAGGTGCGCTACGTGGAGGACGCGCTCGCGGCGGTGCTGGCGGGGAAGCCGGTGGCGAAAGGGGAGACGCTGGCGCGCGGGTGCAAGATCCGCTTCAACCGCGCGAAGGAGTGAGAAAAAATCCGCGGTTTTCTCGACGATGGTCCCCAAGGATTTTTACAGTTCGATCTTGGCCCCGGTAGGGGCCGCGGGTTATAGCCACGGGTGGAGCGCAGCGAAACCCGTGGTCGTCGAACGATTCAATTCGACCCCGGCAGGGGTCGCGGGACCGACGTCCGCGCCTTCGCCCCATCCGGGGCGAGTCTCGTCGTCATTCTTTCCACGGGTTCCGCTGCGCTCCACCCGTGGCTACAGCCCGTTGCCCCGTTCGGGGCAAAAAGTCGAAAGCCTCCGATTTCAACATCGCCCGAACAACGCCATCATCATTGGTCTGCTGATCAGGAATGGGCCTGACTGCTCTTGACCGGCAGTTCCATCGTCCACTCTTCGGCGTCGTCGAAGCGGTTGGCGGCGGGATCGTAGCGCCGGCGGCGGACGCGCAGGGTGTGTCCGTCGAGTTCGCACTGGTTGTACATCCAGCGGTTGGTCTGCGTGCAGCTTCCGGCGCAGATGACGGGGAAGGGGATCGCATCGCCGGCGGGGAGGACGAACCCGCGGTGCAGGTGTCCGTGGAGCCAAAGGGAAATGCCGCAGCGCTTGGCGGCGTCGAGGCTCTCGGCGTGGTCGCGCAGGCGGTGGGTGGGGTGTTCGAGGTTCCCCTTCGCCGTGCGCAGCGGGTAATGGGTGACGAGAATGCGCGGCCCCGCATTGAGGCGTTCGCAGAGTTTCTCCAGTCGTTCGAGCTGCACGTGGCCGATGGTGCCGCTGGCATCCCACACGGCCCAGTTCGGCGTCGCGCTGTTGACGGCGATGAACCACGCCGGGCCGACCTTGCGGGCGAACGGGTAGGTGTGGTGATCGATGCGCAGCCCGTCGAGCCAGGGGGCGAAGTGTTTTTCGAAGAGGCCGGCGCGAAACGCCGGGCGCGTGTAGTAGTCGTGGTTGCCGGGCACGGCGACGACGGGCGGCAGGGCGGCGTCGCCGACACCGAGTTTCGCCGCCGCCAGTTGGAACTCGTTCTCGAAGGCGAGCTTGGTCGCGTCGCCGGAGAAGACGAGTTGATCGAAGGCCCCGTCGCGGAACTCTCCAAGCAGCGCGTCCACGACGAGGGGAGCGTGCTTGAACCGCGAGCCGCGGCCGAGCAGCTTCACGTTCACCCACCCCGTCGCCTTCTTGGTGAACAGGTCGCGGACCTTCCAGCCGAGATGCTTGCTCGTGAGGTGGACGTCGCTGAAGTGAGCGAATCGAATCATGCGGGGCCATTATACGCGCCGACCCGCCGGCGCGGCGCTCGCATTCCGCCATCCGTTCGGCTACGATGACAGCCCACGCCACTCTCCTTCAGGGCTTCTCCCATGCTCTCCCGCCGGACCTTCCTCGCCGCCTCGGCGGCTCCTCTGATCCTCGCCAATCGCGCCGTCGCCGCGAACGACAAGCTGACGCTCGGCTTCATCGGCGTCGGCATGATGGGCCGCGGCCACCTCGGCGGCTTCCTCGGCCGCAAGGAGGTCGAAGTCGTCGCCATCGCCGACTGCTACAAGGAGCGACTCGACAACGCCGTCGGCATCGTCGAGAAGCGTTACGCCGACCGGAAGAAGGACGGTACCTGGAAAGGCGTGAAGGCTCACGCGGACTTCCGCCAACTGCTCGACGACAAATCCATCGACGCCGTCGTGATCGGCACCCCGGACCACTGGCACGCGAACATGGCCGTGCTCGCCGCCCGTGCCGGGAAGCACATCTATTGCGAGAAGCCGCTGACGCACAACATCGCCGAGGGGCGCTGGATCGTGGACGAAGTGAAGAAGGCCAAGGTGACATTCCAGGTCGGCAGCCAGCAGCGCAGCGAGTTCGCCAACCGCTTCCGCGCCGCCGTCGAGATGATCTGGAATGGCTGGATCGGCCCCGTGAAGACCGTGCGCATCGGCGTCGGCACGCCGAACAAGCCGTGCGATCTGCCGACGCAGGAGGTGCCCCCCGGCCTCGACTGGGACATGTGGCAAGGCCCCGCTCCCGAGCGCGGCTACAGCGAAGTGCTCTGCCCGAAGGGGATCCACTCGCACTTCCCGAAGTGGCGCGAGTACCGCGAGTACGCCGGCGGCTACGTCGCCGACATGGGCGCGCACCACTTTGACATCGCGCAGTGGGCGCTCAAGATGGACAACAGTGGACCCGTTTTGATCGAACCGCCGAGCGATTCGAAGAAGCTCAGCGGCCTGACGTTCACGTACGCCAACGGCGTGAAGATGATCCACGGTGAATTCGAAAAAGGCCGGGACGGCAAGGAGATCAGCGCCGACTGCGTCTTCGAAGGGACCGAAGGCACGATCCTCGTCGGCCGCGGCCAACTGGACGTGCGCTTCAAGAGCGGGTCGAAGGCGGCCTTCCCCGACAAGGCCGAGCGCGTGCTGCCCTCGGGCGACCACCGGCAGAACTGGCTGGACGCGATCCAGGCGGGCAAGACCGAGTGCATCTGCACGCCGGAGATCGGCCACCGCACGGCGACGGTCTGCCACCTCGGCAATCTAGGGTATCAACTGCGCCGCAAGCTGAAGTGGGACCCGGTGAAGGAGGAGTTCGCCAACGACGATGAGGCGAACAAGCTCCGCAGCCGTGAACCGCGGGCGAAGTGGAAAGTCGCATAAGGAATCGCCCATGGCGCTCGTCGTCGCGTCCGCCGGTGCCGAGGACCGCACGGCGGCGTGTCGGGCGCTGTTCGCGCCCGGCGTCCACGCCGAGCTGGCGGCGAGGCGGTTCGCCGGCCTGTTCGAGTCCGGTGAACTGGACCCGGACGGATTGATCGTCGCGACGGACGCCGGATCGATTTGCGGGGCGATGCTCGCGTACCGGATCGGCGGAGCGCAGGCGGCGGTCTGGCCGCCGGCGGCCGATGACTCCGCGATTCAGGACGCGCTCGTCGCCGGGGCACTGGCGTGGATCGGCCGAGAACCGACAAAGGTGATCCAATCGTTGGTGCGCGCCGCGGAGCGCCCGCGCGCAGCCGCGCTCGAGCGGGCCGGCTTCCGCGCCATCACGTCGCTGGCGTTTCTCTCGCGCGTGTGCCGGGGCACCGACGCGAACCATCGACCCGAACAATTACACCTGCGCCCGATGGCCGCGTACGACGACTCGTTCGTCGCGATGCTGCTGCGCACCTACGACGGGACGCTCGACGTGCCGGAACTGAACGGCACGCGGACACCGGAGGAAATCCTCGCCGGTTACCGTGCCAACGGTCCGTCCCTGCGCTGGTGGTTGGAGCGGGAGGGCGAAACCGTCGGCCTGTTGCTTCTTGGCATGCAATCGGACGATCCGACCGTCGAACTCTCCTACGTGGGTTTGGTGCCCGAGGCCCGATCGCGCGGTCTGGGCCGCGAGGCGATCGACATCGCGCTCGCCGAGGCGGCGCGTTCGGCACGGCAGGCGGTGCAGTTGAATGTCGATGTCCGAAACGAGCCGGCGCTGCGGATTTACCGCGATCGGTTCTTCCGGACGGACGACCTGCGCGAGCTGTATCTGCGGGTGTCGGAATAATTCCGCGCGGATTTGTTCAAGTTGCGCGGGACTTTGACGGTTGCGCTGGATGCGCCGATGCGCTCGCGCATTCCGCGCGGAGGGGTTCTCCGGGTTTCTCCTTTTGAAAGAATTGCATCGCCTACGCCTTTCTCTCAAGTTAGATTAACCCCGTCTCGGTCCATCCCGCCGGTTGGATTCGAGGTCCAACCTCCCATCATGACGATGACAGATCGGACGGAGTCCGCACCGCACCGTGTTCAGCAGCGTGAGAATCGAACGTGTCGTTCGTGCGTCCCCCCATTGCCGGCACGGATGACGCGATTGTGCGGATTGTGGCGGCATTGACGGCGCGGATCGGCTCGTCCCGCTACCAACTCTGGTTCGCCGAGAATTCCCGGTTTCAGATCGAAGCGGGCGAAGTGATCTTCGTGGCACGCAATTCGCAGTTCCGGGATTGGGCGGCGGAGAAATTCGGCCCGACGATTCGGGAATCGGTGGCAGAGGCGATCGGCGAACGGCCGGTGCGCTTCGCGGTCGACGCGGCCTTCGGGGAACCGGAGGCGGCGGCACTGCCGCCAACCACATCCGCCGCGCTGGCGCCGGCGACGCCGCAGTTGAACCTCTTCGGCGAGCCGGCGGTGCCGTTGCCGCCGAAGGCGATCAAGAAGCTCCAGCAGGCCGAGCGCGACGCGATCGCAAAGCAATCGCGGAAGTGGAAGACGTTCGCGGAGTTTGCGGTGGGGCCGTCGAACCGCGTGGCGTGGGCCGCGGCGCTCGCCGCCGCCGAGGAGCCGGGCCTGGGGCCGAATCCGCTCGTGCTGCACGGCCCCGTCGGCACCGGCAAGACGCACCTGTTGGAAGCCATCCACTCCGTCTGGCGCAAGCAGACGTTGAGCACGCGGCCGGTCTTCGTCACCGCCGAGGAGTTCACCCACCGCTTCGTGCAGGGGACGCGCTTCAACAAGATGGGGCCGTTCCGCCGACACTTCCGCGAGTGCTCCGCGCTGCTCTTCGACGACCTGCACTTCCTCGCGAACAAGCGCGGCTCGATGGAGGAGTTCCTCTACACGCTCGACGCGCTCGTGACCGACGGTCGGCAGGTCGTGGTGACATCCGACTGTCACCCCCGCATGGCCGAGGAGTTTCTCCCCGAACTCGTGGACCGGCTGCTCGCGGGCGGCGCGTGGGGGCTGCTCCCGCCGGACGACGAAACCCGGCTGGACATCCTGCGCCGCAAGTCGGCCGGTGCGCAGCCGCCGATCGGCGACGACGTGCTGAAGTACCTGGCGCGGAACCTGAAGGGGAACGTGCGCGAGCTGGAGGGGGCGGTCCACGGCGTGCGGCACTTCGCGAAGGTGCATGGTCAGGCCGTCACGGTCGCCGCCGCCCGCGAGGCGCTCGGCGACCTGCTCCGCCACACCGTCCGCGCCATCGCCGTCGCCGACGTGGACGCCGCCGTCTGCGCCGTGCTCCGTCTTTCGTCCGGTCAACTGCAATCCAAGTCCCGCTCGTGGCAGGTCAGCCATCCGCGCATGCTCGCGATCTACCTCGCCCGCAAGCACACCGCCGCCACCTATGGCGAGATCGCCAAGTACTTCGGCGTCCGCCAGCACAGCACCGCCGTCGCCGCCGAGAAACGCGTCCGCGCCTGGCTCGCCGACAACGAACCCCTCGCCATCGGCGACCGCCGCTGGCCCGCCCGCGACCTCCTCGACCGGATCGAACGCGAACTCCAGAAGTGATTCGCCGACTCCACACTGCGCGATAGACTCTTCCGCAACTCCTTCGTTGCCCTTTCCCGGATGCCGCCATGCTGCTTCGCACGCTCCTCGCCGTCGCGGCCGCCGCCGCGATTGCCGCCCCGCTCCCGGCGCAGGCGCCCGCCTTCACGCGCCAGGAAGACGTCATCTACGCCCGCAAGTTCGGCACGGCGCTGACCATGGACATCTTCACCCCCAAGGAGAAGAAGAACGGTGCCGCCGTCATCTTCGCCGTCAGCGGCGGCTGGTTCTCCTCCAAGGCGTCCATCAACCTCGGCTTCTTCAACGAGATGCTCAAACGCGGCTATGTGGTCTTCGCCGTCGTCCACGGCAGCCAGCCGAAGTTCACCATCCCCGAAGTCCTCGAGGACATGCACAACGCCACCCGCTTCATCCGACTGAACGCCGCCAAGCACGGCGTCGACCCCGACCGCATCGCCATCATGGGCGGCTCCGCCGGCGGCCACCTCTCGCTCATGCAGGGCTGCGCGTTCAAGCCCGGCAACCCGAAATCGAAGAACCCGCTCGAAACCGTGTCGTCGAAAGCCAACGCCGTCGGTTGCTTCTTCCCGCCCACCGACTTCCTGAACTATGGGAAGGAAGGCTTGGTGCAACTCGGCGATGGCACGCTCAAGGGCTTCTGGGCGCCGTTCGACTTCCACGAGCCGAACAAGGAGAAAGGGGGCTTCAAGCCGATCAGCGACAAGGAGCGGCGACTGGAGATCGGCAAGCAGATCTCGCCGGTCTACCACGCCTCGAAGGACTCGGCCCCCGCGCTCATCATCCACGGCGACGCCGACAAGCTCGTGCCGATCCAGCAGGCGGAACTCATGATTGCGAAGCTGAAGGAGCACGGCGTGCCGTGCGAGCTGGTGACGAAGAAGGGCGGCGACCACGGCTGGGCCGGCATGGACAAGGACATCCTGACCATCGCGGACTGGTTCGACAAGCACCTGCCGGCGAAGTAAGAGTCGGGCACTCGCTCCGCGAGTGCCCCGTGAACCGACGTCGAAAGGACAATCCGTCTGCGACTCGATCAAGCTCCGCGGGGCACTCGCGGAGCGAGTGCCCGACGATGACGAAAACAACCCAGCGATTGAAGCGCCTGACCGCGATCGCCGCCGCGCTGCCAGAGGCGGTCGTCGAGCCGTACCACGACCATTTCGTCTTCAAGGTTCGGAAGAAGTCGTTCGCCTATTTCCTGAACAATCACCACGGCGACGGCGTCGTCGGCCTGTGTTGCAAGTCCACCTTCGATCGCCAGCAGGAGCTCGTCTTCCGCGATCCCGTGGCGTACCTCGTGCCGGCGTACCTCGGCCCGAGCGGCTGGGTGACGCTGCGGATGGATTTGAAGCGCGCCGACTGGGACGCGGCGACGGAGTTGCTCTTCGCGGCCTATCGGCTCCAGGCGCCGAAGTCGCTCGCGGCGCAGGTGACGTGAGACGATCCACCGTTCCTAGTTGCTGAATTCCTGACGGAAGACCGGATACGAACGGCGAGCCGCCGGCCGTCTTGGCCCCGGCAGGGGCCGCGGGGTGTAGCCACGGGTGGAGCGCAGCGCAACCCGTGGTGGCGAAGTCACATTCGTTCGCCCCGGCAGGGGCGACGGAAGCGACGGGGGTTCCTCGGCCCCTGCCGGGGCCGTCGGGACTCGGACGGGTACCACGGGTTCCGCTTCGCTCCACCCGTGGCTACACTCGTCGGCCCCATCCGGGGCCGAAGACTGGGTTTCCGGTTCGACTCCGGGGCATCGCGATCGGTCGATTGGAACCGTTTGGGAATCACAACCGCGAGCGGGCGTGCAGCCGCTCGGCGGCGAGGCCAAGGAGACAGCCCCTGGCGCGGCCGGCGGTGGTCACTTGCCGGGGCCCTTCGGATCTTTGGCGGGCTTCTGCTTCGCTTCCCACGCGCGGAACTTCTCGAACGCCGCCGCGCGCGCCTTCTCGTTCGGGAAGGCGTAGTACATGTAGTTGAACTTCGCCGCCTCGGAGATGTTCAACCCCGTGGTCCGGTTGCGTTGCTCGATGCCGTAGTCGTCGATCTTCTGGTCCGTGACCAACAGGGACATCGTGAGCGCGATGTCGCGGATCTGGATGGCGTGCTGGGTTCGCTCGCCGTTGAAGAACCATGTGACGTTGTGCGTGGTCTTGTCGTCCATCCCCTTGGCGAGGATCGGCAGCGCGTCCTTGCCCATCGTTCGCGCGGAGGTCGTGAGCGCGTACATCTTGTAGAGCGTCGGCGACTGCGCGTTCTCCAAGACCTTCTCGGCGTACTTGCCCACCGGGATTTCCTTGATGTTCAGGTTCCCCGCCAGCTGCATCGCCTGGTACACGTCGAGATATTGCGTGCGGGAATCCATCCAGTAGGTCAGCAGGCGGCGAGCCGGTTCGCCCGCGTCGCCCGCGAGCGCCTCGCGAATCGGGGACTGGTTCAGCAGGTTCTGGATGACGTACTGGTAGTTGCGGTTCGTGACGGTCACGCGCGATTCGACGAACAGGAGCGCGAAGACATCGGCCGGCCGCGGGGGCGTTCGAACGCCGTTCACCGAGCGGTAGATCGAGTTGTAGAGGACCATGCGGCGGGCGAGGACGGCCTTCTCCAGTTCCGCCTTCGATTCGTCCAGGCTCAAGACCAGTTCCCGATTCACCTTCGAGCGGAGGATATCGGCGAACAGCTCGCGTGCGCCGGTCGAATCGCCCGTGACCTTCGAGAACTCCGGCCAGAAGCGCAGCTTGTGTTCGAATTTGCGGCCAGTGTCGGCGAGGAAGCATTCGAGGCGTGCCTTGAGGTCCGCCTCCTCGATGGCGGGCATCAGCGTTTCGCAGCGGTTGCGGACTTCGGGGTCGGCGGTCGATTGCAGCGTGGCGTCGAGGGCGGGTAGGGCGGCGCGGCCGAGCTTGCGCAGTTCGCGGGTCGCATCGTCGCGCACGCGGAAGACCGGGTCGCCGAGCTTGCCGACGAGTTCCTTGGCGCGCTCCGCCTGCTCGGCTGTGGGGGCGAGCCGGGCGGGGTTCGGATCGGTTTCGGCGCGTGCGGTCAGCGGGAACGCACTGAAAAGCAATGCAAGTACGGCCGCGCGGCGGTTCATGGCGGCGGCTCCGGGAGGGTGATCGCGGGGGTTGTTCCGTCATTCTACAGAATGACAGCGCGCCCCGGCCACCGCAAGCCGAAACCGGTTCTTGGCCCGGCCCGGGTCAGCGTCACGGAAGTTGGTTGCAAACTTGTTCAGTCCGCCGGTCTTCAGGCCGAAGGCCTGGGAGTGCTTAGCCCAAGGCGAGGAGGCTCTGCGACGACGCCCTGGGTAACGGGTGAGGACAACCATCAGCCCGAAGGGCTGAGACAGGACGCTGGCGGGTTCGCGGTTTGTCGCAGTCCGTTGGACTGCGGGTTGGATCGGCGGCGACCCAGGGCGTCGCCGAAGACGGCTCGCCCTGGGCTACGCACTCGCAGGCCTTCGGCCTGAAGAGGGCCGGCGGAGTCGACAAATGTCCCACCAACAAATTTGACGCACCCCGGCCCGGTCCCGCGCGGTAGACTGGCGCGATCCCCTCCGGAGTTCGCCCATGCCCGCCCTGCGCGCCCTCGTCGTGTTGCTGGCGTTCGCCGCCGCCGCGCACGCCCAGAACTTCAAGCCTGGCGACGCCGTCGAGTACAAGGTCGGCGGTTCCACCCCGCCCCAGTGGGAACGCGGCACCATCGTGAAGGCGTATGAGGGCGGCAAGCAATACCTCGTGCGTGAAAAGCCCAGCCGCTTCTTCCCGGAGGGGTTCGAGAAGACGTACGCGGCCGAGAACTTGCGTGCGCCGAAGGACGACAAGGAAGCGAAGGACAAGCCGGTCGCGCCAAAGCCGGGTACGACCATCGCACCGCCGAAAGCCGGCGCCGGCGTCGCGGCCGGCGGACCGCTGACGAAGGCCGAAGTCGTCGCCTACGCCAAGTCGCTCTTCGGCTCCGGCGATCCGTTCGCCGACGGCGACAAACGCGACCGGAACCTGAACGCCATCCGCGATCACATCAAGGCGCGCGGCGTGGACTTCGCGGCCGACGACACCTTCAAGTACAAGGATCTGCCCAATGGCATGTACTCCATCCACATCGGCTCGGCGGTCGAATCCAATTACGGGAAACATCCGAAGCTCGAAGACTACTACGGTACCTACTTGCTGCGCACGACGAACCGGGGCAGCAAGACCAGCGCGAAGGAGGGCGGCCGCGTCGTTGTCACCACGACCGACGCGCAGTACGAAGCCGGGGCGCTCGTCATCGCCAAGGGGGGCACCTTCACATGGAAGCTCGGCCGCACCGATCCGGAGTCGAAGTGGATCACCGGAAAATGGCGCGAGGCGACGGCGGACGAGATGCAGCCGTGGGAGGGCGGGCCGATGCTCGTGCTGGAGAAGGCGCGACAGGGGGAGGACTACACGGTGCGGATGTGCCGCGTGCCGGGGTATGAGAAGTGGATCGACGTGGGGATGGGGAAGGGCCGCATCGCGGCGAGCTACGGCCGGCCGGAGTGAGCCGGGAACCAGCGTATTTGCCCCGGCGGGGCAACGGGCTGTAGCCACGGGTGGAGCGGAGCGGAACCCGTGGTCGCGATGTTGCATTTTCTCGCCCCGGCCGGGGCGACGGTACTCGCGGGGTTCCTCGGCCCCTGCCGGGGCCGTTTGGACCCGTTCGTCGACCACGGGTTCCGCTCCGCTCCACCCGTGGCTAGACTCGACGGCCCCATCCGGGGCCAAAACCATCAACCGTCTTCGGTTCGTCGGTTTCGGTATAGGAGCGTTTTCAACTGTTCTGGATTCAGGACGAAACTGGATTACGGCAATCGGGCGTTCCGGTTCACGAAGTCAGCAGCGGACGATTCCCCGTGTCGCGATCCGGGAACCAGCGGTCGCGCAGCCAAAGGAAGGGCCGCTCGACCGCGATACTGAGCGCGATGCCGACGCCGAGACTCAATACGAAGTAGGCAACGATACGGCCTTCGAGCGGCATCGGACCGGTCAGTTCCATGAGCCAGCGGATACCCCAGGCGGCGACGGCCATGTGCCAGAGGTAGATCGCGTAGGAGTGTCGGCCGATGAAGGCAATCACGCGCACGGCGCGGTTGTCCGGCACGCCGGCGGTCAGCGTGCCGGCGAGCAGCATCGCCGCGCCGAACGACATCACCGAGAACCCGGCCGTGTACATCATCGCGTGGGTGTCGAGCTTGAAGACGAACGCGGGCAGGAGCAGCAGGATGCCGCCGGCAATGAGCGCGCCCGCGCGGCCGGCGACGGCGCGGTCCCAGCGGTCGCGGTGGAAGTGGTAGGCGTAGGCGAGCACGGCACCGAGCAGGAGAGATTCGATCCTCAGGTGCGTCGGCAGCATGAAGGTCATGTGGAGGTAGTGGCGGGGGCTGGGCAGTTGCCACGCGAGGATGCCGCGGCCGACGAGCGCGCCGAGCAGGGCGAAGGCGTAGAGCGCGAGAATGGGCCGGAACGGATCGGCCTTCGTCGGCCGCGCCGCCCGCATCGCGAGAAGAGCCAGAGGCAACAACAGGTAGAAGTGCTCTTCCACGGCCAGCGACCAGGTATGGTCCCACACCGCCGGCCAGTAATTCTGGATGAAGAGGGCCTCGCGCACGAACGGCCCGATCGGGAGCGGCCCCGGCCTGGTCGATGCCAGGACGATCGCGGTGAACGCGAGCATCAGATAGTAGCCGGGATAGATCTTGAAGGCGCGGCGGATGAGAAAGCGGCCGATGGCGAGTCGACCGGTTTCGCGGTAATCGCGGAAGAGCAGCCCGGCGACGAGGAACCCGCTCAGCACGAAGAAGAGATCGACGCCGATCCAACCGGCTTTGTACCACGGTTCCAGAATCGTGCGCCAGCCGGGAGAGAGCCGGGTCATCTCCCAGTTCGCGAGGTAGAGCGAGTGGCGGCCAAGGACCAGCGCGATCGCGACGAAGCGAAGCACGTCGAGCGAGGCGAGTCGCGCGGCAGGCATGGAAAGAAGGGGAACGGGGTTAACGCCCGATGCGCAGCGGAGACGGCGTCGGGCCGCTCGGCTTCTTTTCCTCGGGCTTCGGTTCCGGGGCCGGTTCCGGCTTGGCCCCCTTGTTGAACGGCAACGTCAGGGTCGAGGGCGTCGGGCCGAGCGGCTTCGCTTCCGGCGGGGCCGGGGCCGGTTCCACCTTGGCCGTCGCGGTCGGGGCCGGAACGACGACCGGGGTCGGTGCCGGCTTCGCCGGTTCGGTCTTCGCCACGTCGGTCGGCTTCGGTTCCGGCTTCGCTTCGGGTTTCGGCTCCACCTTGGCGGCGACGGCGGACGTGGCGTCGGCGGAGTCGAGCGCGGCGACCACCTTGGGCAGCGCGATCGTCTGCGTCGCCTTCGGCTTCGGGTCCCAGTCGTACTCGTTCGCCTCGAGCGCCATCGCGACGATGCCGACGAGCATGCAGAGGCAGGTCAGCCCGAGCATCCCGACGTAGCCGGGCGAGGGTTGGGGTTTGTCGGCCATGATTCAGGGTCTCCGGTGCGCCGTCAGTTGCCGGCGGGCGCGGCGGGTTGTCCGGGCTTGTTGAGTCCGGTGTCGACGAGTCTCACTTGCGGGTCGGCCGGTTTCGGCGTGCCGGTGTCGAGGGCGTCGAAGTCGAGGTAGAGCAGGACGGCGGCCGCCAGCAGCGAGACGAGCGCGATGGCCAGCAGGCCGACGTAGGCGTCGCTCGGGGTCTTCGGCGTGTCGTCGGAGTCGTCGTCGCGTCGGGCCATGGTTCACGTCCTCGGCGTATTCCGCGCTCGGCTTCGCCTCGCGGCTAAACGAATTATTTGATGATGCTGACGGTGTCGCCCTTGGTCGGGTAGTCGGCGGCGGTCGGCTTGCCAATGGTCGCCAGCGGGGTGAAGCGGCCGGTGGCGCCGAACGGGTCGACGCGTTCGATGGTGATCTTGCCGATGTACTTCTTGGCGCTGGGACGGGAGATATCGAGCACGGCGCCCTTCTGCAGGCCGGCGTTCGAGCCGAGGCTGATCTCGATCTGGTCGCCGGCGGCGCCGGTGACGGTGGCTTTGAAGTCCGGGTCGGTCGGCGGGATGCGCTGGGTGCCGACGCCGCCGATGCCGCCGTTCTTCGCCGTGACCAATTGATCATTGAGATCCAATAGCTTCCGTTCGTAGTCGTCGGCCTTGCGGAAGGCGGCGTCGCGTTCGATGCGGGCTTGCAGCTTCTCGTTCTCGGCCTTCTGTTCGGCGATGGTCGCGTCGTTGAGCTTCTTGTCGAGCGTGGTCACCTGGCCGCGGAGCAGGTCCACCTGCGATTGCAGCGTCTTGAGGCCGGTCTGTTGCAGCCCGGCGTCGGTGACGAACTTCTCCTTGTCCTTGCCGATCGCTTCGACCTGCGCCTTGTAGGTCGCCGAGTCGTTTTCGGCGGCCTTCACGCGGGCGTCGAGGCTGCGGATGTCGGCTTGCAGTTGCGCGATGGTCGCGTCGGCGGCGGCGCGCTGCTCTTCGGCGAGCTTCGTGGCGCTCCCCGCGGCCTTGGCCGCTTCGGAGTAGAGCTTCTGCACCTTCTCCAATTCGTTCTTGTAGTTCGTCCGCGTGGCGTACGCATTCACGACGAGGTAGTTCCAGATCACGCTGAGGATCAGGATGAAGAAGACCAGAATTTTGCCGAGCGTATTCATCGAGAATCTCCCGCTCCGGCACGGTCGTGCCGGAGCCTCCCGGGTGCGTCGAAGGTTCGGTCAGTTCCCCTTGGCGAATTCCGCCAGGCGGCGAGCCAGTTGGTCCTTGCGGATCTTGAGCGTCCGCAGCTGTTCCTCCCAGTTCACCTGCGCGTCGGCGAGGTAGACTTCCTCGTCGCCGAGGTTCTGGAAGATGACTTTCATCTTGAAGACTTCCGACTGCACGCCGGTCTTGGTCGCGTCGTCGAAGATCTCGATCGAAAGCTTGTTGGTGTCTTCGCGGAGCTTGCGGATCTGGTCGGTCTTGTCCTTCTCGTCCTTGAGGAGGTTGGTCATTTCCTGCTGGAGCCGGCCGAAGCCCTTGAGGGGCTGGCCGCGGAGGTTGGTCGCGGGCGGGAACGGGTTGTTGGGGCTGTACTTGAAGACGTCGATGAGGCCCTTGAGTTCGGGTTCGGTGTGGCGCGGGGCGACGCGGAACTCGGCGTTCGGGTTGCCGGGCTTGGCGACTTCGTCCATGAGGATCTTGAGGATGGCGGCGCGGAAGGCGCGTTCCTGTTCGAGGCTGATCAGGCCGTCCATGGCGCGGACGTAGCTGGTCTGCGCGAGCTGCACGCCGTCGGAGAGCCGCTTGATTTCGTCGGTGTATTGCGAGAACTGGCCCTTGGTGGCGTTCTCGCCGGTGGTGTCGAAGTACGACAGCCGGTTCGTGTAGATCGACACCGCCCAGGCGAGCAGGCCGATCGACACGAAGACGTTGGCGAACACCAACACCTTTGCGATTTTCATACCCATGAGTCGTCGCCTCGTCGGACCTCCGGTCCCCTCCCCCCTTGAGGGGGAGGGTTAGGGTGGGGGGTTCGCGGGCGGCACCGTTCGGAGAACTTGTCGTCTCCTCTCGAAGGCCCGCCCCCCACCCGCCGCTTCGCGGCGACCTCCCCCTCGAGGGGGGAGGTAAAACTAAACCCGATCCCGTCGTCGTTCCCTATTTGCCGTCCTTGGTTCGCAGGTCGTCTTCCATGCGGCCGGTCTCGCGGAGCGTCAGCCCGACCTCGCGCTGCACGGCGAAGAGCGCCTTCTCGACGGCCTGCTGCGCCACCAGCTTCTTGTTCACTTCCACCGACAGCAGGCTCAGTTCCGTCTTGAGGGCGTTCAGCTGCGCCGTGCGGGTGTCGAAGATGCTCTGGTCGGCGGCGAGCGTCGTGATGAGGCCTTTCACCACGCGATCCTGCTGGTCGACGAGTTTGCTGTTCTCGATGGCGAACGCCTTCAGTTGTTCGTATTCGGCGTCGTGGGACTGTTGATCGGCGAAGCGGGCGTCCTTGGTCTGGGTGAGCATCAACTCAAGGCGGCTGGTCTGCTCGGTGATCGCGAGCTGGTAGATCTTGAGGCCGACGGTCAGCGCCACGCGTTTCTGCCAGTTGGGCGAGGGGTTCAGGCCGAGCAGGAGCTGGGCGATCTTCAGGCGGCGGTGGCGGTCGCTGGCGGGCGGTCCGCTCGGTCCGCCGGAGGAGATCGCCGCGAGTTGTTCCTTGGCGGCCTTGTCCATCGGGTTGGCGGCGATCTTGGTCTTGATGTCTTCGACGGTTTTCCTCGCCGTTTCGGGGGCGTCGGCGTTCGCGGCGGCCGAGGCGGAATCGAAGCGCGCCTTGAGTCGCTCCCGCGCGGCCTTGGCGCTGGCGGCGAGCTGGGCCGCGTCCCATCGCACGCCCGGCGGCGGCACGAGGGCACGGACCGCCTGACGCTCTTCGAACGACTCCGACAGGACCATCAGTACGCCGGGGCGGAAGGTGTAGGCGCCGTTCGGCAGACGTTCCTGAAAGCCGCAGAGGTCGGCGATGCGGGCGTCGTCGCCGGCCATGCCGTCGATCTTCTGGAAGTATTTCTTCTCGACTTCCTTGAGTTCATCGAGCTGGGAGGTCGGGACGCCCGCGAGGCCGAAGTTCTGATCGGTGCCGGTGAAGAGCGTTTCGACCAGTTTCTTGGAGACGCTCTTGGTGCTGGCGATGCCGTTGGGGCCGGTGACGCTGACGATGATGGTCTCGACGTCGGGTTCCGCGTCGGTCTTGATCGGTTCGACCGCGACGCCGTCGAGGACCAGCTGGTACTTGAGGGCGGCCTCGTTGAGCTGTTTGCGCTTGGCGTAGTCCTGCGAGGCGAGATAAAGCACGCCGAGGGAGAGCAGGACATTCACGCCCAGCAGAACTTTGCCCAGCGTTGACATGAGGATCATCCCCTTCGCGAGTCGTCGACAATCACCGACCGGCCCGAAGTCGGCCGGGGCTGGGAAATTCCGCTATTTGCTGATTGTGCCGGACACCCGCGACATTGACAAGAAATTTGACCGGGCAACGCGCGGGAGATCGGCAAAACACGGCCGACCGGGGCGCGCCGGGCGATTTCACGGCCTGTTTCGATAATACCGGTTGACTCGGATAACGCAATCCGGTCAACTCTGTTTGCGCCCCGCGCGGATAATTCGCCCGGTTCCCGGCTCACCCGTCGGCCAACTCGGAAGATTTCTCCCTGTCGGGCCGACGATAAGGTATAAAGGCTACGTCCGGGGATAGTCGCCTTGGCGGCTCCGATCCTCGCCCCATTCCCCAATCGTAATCCTCCGACCGACAATGGCGCACGACAACGTCCCAAAACAAGTCGGCAATTACGACCTGATTTCCAAAATCGCCGAAGGGGGAATGGGAGCGGTCTATAAAGCGAAGCACGTTACCAGCGGCGAAATCGTCGCCATCAAGATCATCCCCCCGGAGACGGCCAAGAATCCGGTGCTCTTGAAGCGTTTCGAGCAGGAATTCCGTGCGGCCAGTCTCTTCGACCATCCGAACATCGTCCGGGCGATCGAGTACTGCGGTACGGCGACCTCGCCGTTCCTCGTCATGGAATTCGTCGACGGCGAATCGCTCGGCCAGAAGGTGGAGCGCTACGGCGCGATGGACGAGGCCGAAGCGGTGCGGATCATCGGCCAGGTGTGCGACGGCCTCCATCGCGCGCACAAGCAAGGCCTCGTCCACCGCGACGTGAAGCCCGACAACATCCTGCTGACCCGCGACGGCGTCGCCAAGCTCACCGACATGGGCCTCGTGAAGGATGTCGAAGGCGAACTGAACCTGACCAAGACCGGCCGCGGTCTCGGTACGCCGCACTTCATGGCCCCGGAACAATTCCGCAACGCCAAGAACGCCGACGTGCGCTGCGACATCTACAGCCTCGGCGCCACGCTCTACATGATGCTGACGGCGATCGTGCCCTTCGCCAAGACCAGTCCGCTCGATTGCTGGCTCAAGAAGACCAAGAACGATTTCGACGCGCCGAACCGGCTGAACCCGCGCGTCAGCGAGCGCGTGAACCGCGCCATCCTGCGTTCCATGAGCGCCGACCCGCAACGCCGGCCGGCGAGCTGCCGCGAGTTTATCGAAGACCTGACCGGCCAGCCGTGGACCGCCCGCGCCGACGGACCCGCCCCGGCGAACGTCGCGACGCCCGCCCCGCTCGGTCCGCCCCCGGCGCCCCCGACCAACGACCTCTGGTACATGGTCTACCGCGATCCCGCCGGCAACTCGAAGACCGTGAAAGGCTCGACGGCACGCATCCTTGAAAACCTCAAGAGCGGCTCCATCGGCGATGTCAACGGCATCCTCGTCTGCCGTACCAAGGCCGGACCGTTTCTGCCGATCAAGAACGTGGCGGAGTTCCGCATCCATATCGTGGAGCCGGCCTCGATCGCGCCAAATCAGGTGACGACCGGCCGCACGCCGGCGAGCATCCCGATGCCGGCACCGAAGCCGGAACCAGTGGCGCGCCCCGACCCCGTGCCGTTCGCCAAGCCCCCAGCCCCCGCGCGCGCCTCGCGCATGCCGACGATCGAACGCCCCGCCTACGACCCCGCGCCGGTCGAGGCGAAATCCTTCTTCGACAACAAATGGATGCCGTGGATCGCCGTCGGCCTGGCGATCGTCAGCGCCGTCGTGGGCGCGATCCTCTTCGCGAAGTGACGGGCGCGGTATACTGCTCCCATCATGCCAATCACCGTCACCTGCCCCAACTGCCGCGAATCGCTGGAGATTCCCAACGAACTCGTCGGCGGCGACGTGCGCTGCGGCTCGTGCCTCGAGGTGTTCCCGGCCCTCGCGCCGGGCGGCTCGGGCGGCACCGCCGCCCGCGACGTGCCCCCGCCCTTGCCCGAACCGGAGGAGGAAAGCCGGCCCCGCAAACGCGGCGGTCGGCGCAACGCCGTCTCCCGGCCCGACGCCTCCTACGGACCCATCGAATACGACCCCGACCGCAAGAAGAAGCAGGGCATGGGCCCCGCCGTCGGCGTCCTGCTTCTGATCTTCGGCCTCTTCGGCTGCGGCTGCTGCGGCGTCTTCGGCTATTTCGTCGTGCAGACGATGGACCCCGATTACAAGGAATACCAGCCCGCCGACGGTCGCTTCACCGCCGTCTTCCCCGCCGAGGTGCGCGAGACCAGCCGCCCCACCGGCCGCGCCGGCGGCGAGAACGCCATCAGCTACGAGGCGAAGCGGAATTTCGTCCAGGAAAACTACTTCATCTACCACGTGGACCTGACGGCGGAAGAGAAGAAGGACCCCACCCGCGCCGTCGATACGCTCTGCAAAGGGTTGGTTTCCGCGAATGCCGGCACCGAACTGAATCGCTCGAACCGGATGCACGACGGCCACGACGCCGCGGACATCCTCGTGCGCCTGCCCGGCCGCAAGAAGTTCCTCCAGGCACGCGTGGTGGTCGGCGACGGCCGCGGCTATGTCGTCGGCGTGAGCGTCCAGAACAACCCCGACGGCATGATCTGGCTCGACACGTTCTTCGACGGCTTCAAGATCGTCGAGGGGAAGAAGGACGAGAAGAAGGACAAGTAAGTCCCCCACCCCTTGTGAATCGATTCACGAAGTCGGCCACTTTTCGCGGGATTTTCACCGCCCGTTGATGGAACCCGCACCCTGGCGCTGTTACATTTTCCTTGCCGGACTCTCCACGGTTGGTTCCCGGCCCGAGGCGATCATGCTCAGCGTTCGATCCATCCTGTACCCGACCGACTTCTCCAGCTACTCCACGCAGGCGTATTTCCACGCCGTCAGCCTGGCCGAGAGCTACCGCGCCAGCCTCACGGTGGTCTACGCCTTCACGCCGCGGGAATCGGCCGCGTACGCCGTCGAGCGCGCCTACTGGCAGGAACAGCTCGAAACGGTCCGTCCGTCGAACCCCCGCATTCCGGTGCAACACGTGCTGCTGGAAGGGGATCCGGCCACGGAGATCACGCAATTCGCCGCCGACCACGGCATCGACGTGATCGTGATGGGCACCCACGGCCGCACCGGCGCCGAACGCGAACTGATGGGCAGCACGGCCGAGCGCGTCATGCGCGATGCCCCCTGCTCCGTGCTGGTGGTGAAAATGCCGAAAGGCTCGCGTCCCGGCATTGCACGGCCGCACCTGGCTGTCGCCGCGCGCTAGTTCCCCGAAGCTCTCTCTCCCGACCGGCCGTTCCGGTATGGCATGCCATCCCGTCGAACGGCCGGTTTTTTTCTTGCCTCGCGGGTGATTCCGCGCGAAACTTCGGGAAACCTACCGGGTTTCATGAGTGAGTCATCGTCCTTTCGCGCCGCCGGTCTGCCTCCGCCATGAACCGAACCTTCTGCGCCCTTGTGCTTTGCGTCGCGTTCACCGCTCCTGCGGGCGCCGTCGATCTCCCGGGTGGCGGCAAGGTTGAGAAAGTGGACTTCGAACGCCACATCATGGGGCTGATGTCCAAGGTCGGCTGCAATCTCGGCAGTTGCCACGGCAGCTTCCAGGGGAAGAACGGCTTCCGCGTTTCGCTGTTCGGCTACGATCCCGAGTTCGACCACAAAGCCATCGCCCGCGACAATCTCGGCCGGCGCGTCAATGTCGGCGCGCCGGACGACAGCCTGTTCCTGCTCAAGGGCAGCGGCCGGATGACGCACGAAGGCGGGATGCGCTTCGGCAAGGACTCGTGGGTCTACGCCACCTTCCGCGAATGGATCGCCCAGGGGGCGACGTGGACGGCCGGCAGCGGCAGCATCGTCGAGATGACGGTGAACCCGAAGGATTTCGCCGTGGTGAAGGAAGGCCAGGAGAAGCAACTGACGGTGCGGGCGAAGTTCGCCGATGGCACGGAAGAAGAGATCACGCCGTTCTGCGACTTCAAGATCACCGACGACGCGATCGCGGCCGTGTCGCCGACGGGCCTGCTGACGGCGCGCAAGCCGGGGGACGCCGGCCTCGCGATCCTCTATCGCGGCACGGTGCGAGCGGTGCGCGTCCTCGTGCCGGCGCCGGGCAAGCCGGGCGTGTTCCCGAAGCCGGTCAATGACCTCGATCGCGAAGTCTTTGCCAAGCTCAAGCTCCTGAACATGACGCCATCGGAACTGTCGAGCGATCTCGAGTTTCTCCGCCGCGTGACCATCGATACCACTGCCCAACTGCCGACGCCCGATGGGATTCGCGCCTTCCTCGCGGACAAGTCCCCGAACAAGCGCGAGAAGAAGATCGACGAACTGCTCGCGCACCCGCTGCACGCGGCGCTCTGGGCGACGAAACTCTCGGACATCACCGGCAACAACACCGACGCGCTCGAGACGAACCAGCAGCCGCTCAAGGTGAAGCGCTCGCAGATGTGGCACGACTGGCTGCGAAAGCGCGTCGCCGACAACACGCCGTACGACAAGCTGGTCCGCGACATCCTCACGGCGACTTCGGCGGACGGGAAGAAGCCCGAAGAGTGGATCGCGTTCACGAAGAAGGTGGACGAGCAACTGACGAAGGGGAACAAGACCGACTACCCCGACAAGCCGTCGCTGGACCTGTTCTGGCGGCGCCAGCAGCAGGTGCCGGTGGAGATCTGGGGCGAGAAGGTGGCGGCGGCGTTCCTCGGCGTGCGGCTCGAGTGCGCCCAGTGCCACAAGCACCCGACCGACCGCTGGACGCAGGAGGAGTACTGGGCGTTCGCGAACATCTTCGGCCAGGTGACGTTCAACCAGACCCAGTTCAGCAGCCCCGAGGCGAAGAAGCTGGCGACGGAAGAGAACGACGCCCGCAAGGCGAAAGTGGAGCAGCGCAACGCGAACAACATCAACCTCGTGCGCGAGGTGTTCGTCGTCGATCGCCCCGCACGGATGAAACCGAACCCCGCGACGAACCGCGTCCCGACGCCGCGCACGCTCGGCGGGCCGGAAGTGACGATCAAGCCCGGCGTCGACGCCCGCGTGCAACTGGCCGACTGGTTGACGACGAAGGAGAACCCGTTCTTCGCCCGCAGCTTCGCGAACCGCGTCTGGGCGCACTACTTCGGCATCGGCCTCGTGAACCCGGTGGACGATTTTTCCCTCGCCAACCCGCCGACGAACCCGCGCCTGCTGGACCGCCTCGCCAAGGAGTTCACCGACACCGGCTTCGACCTGCGCAAGTTGGAAAAGGCGATCCTGATGAGCCGCGCGTATCAGACGTCGGCAAAGCCGAACGCGAGCAACACGTTCGACCGGATGAACTTCGCCCGCAGCTACGTCCGCCCGCTCATGGCGGAACAAGTCGTGGACGTGCTGAACGCGGCTCTCGCCGTGGACGAGGCGTTCGGCACGGAGGCGCCGTCGGGGTACAAGATGGTCGAGGTGGGCGCGAGCCGGCTGAACAACGCGAACCTGTCGTACATCCTCCGCATCTTCGGCCGTCCGCCGCGCACGACGGCGTGCGACTGCGAGCGCTCCGCCGAGCCGGCGCTGCCGCAGACGCTCTTCCGCATGACCGACCCGATCCTGCTCCAGAAGATGCGCGCCCCGAACGGCCGCGTGCAGTCGCTGGTCAAGAAGAAGCTGGCCGACGAATCGATGATCGAGGAGATGTTCCTCGCCACGCTCTCGCGCTTCCCGACGGAAAAGGAAAAGACGGAAGCCGCGAAGTTCCTGACCGAAAACACGAACAAGACCGAAGCGCTCGCCGACGTGATGTGGGCGCTCATCAATACGCGGGAATTCATTCTGAACCACTAACCGGAAGCCCCGGGACGATCGTCCCGGGGCTTCTCCGAATCACCCTCAACCCGGAGTTCCGAACATGTCCTCCCTCCGCCGCACCGACTGCGAAGGCTTCCACCGCCGCAACTTCCTCCAGCTCGGCTCCGCGGGCCTGCTGGGTCTGAGCCTGCCCGGCTTCCTCGCCGCCCAGGCCTCCGCCAAGGAGAAGGGGACCGACAACCCGAAGGCCAAGGCCAAGTCCGTCATCCTCGTCTGGCTCGCCGGCGGCCCGGCCACCATCGACATGTGGGACAACAAGCCCGACGCCCCCGAAGGGATCCGCGGCGAATTCAAATCCATCAGTACCAGCGCCCCCGGCATCCAGTTCGCCGAGACGCTGCCGAAGATGGCGAAAGTCGCCGACAAGGTCAGCGTCGTCCGCTCGCTGTACCACACCATCCCGTCGCACGCCCCCGCGACGATCTTCATGACCACCGGCAACAAGCCGACCGCCGCGCTGCAATACCCGGCCCTCGGTTCCGTTGCCGCGAAGATGCTCAAGACCGAGACCGGCATCCCGCCGTACGTCTCGTTCATCGACCTCCGCGGCGGCCTCGCCGGCGGCGCGGGCTACCTCGGCACCGGCTACAACGCCTTCACCGTCGAAGGCAACGCCAACGGCCGCGACAAGGGCGACAAGGCCGACAAGGGCGCCGCCTTCCGCCTCCGCGGCATCACGCTGCCCAACGGCTTCTCCCTCGCCGATCTCGACAAGCGCGACCAGCTCCTCCGCACCTTCGACGACGGCTTCCGCGCCATCGACCAGAACAACGACCTCGTCGACGGCCTCGACACCTTCCACAAGCAGGCGCTCGAAATCCTCCGCTCCGAGAAGACCCGCCGCGCGTTCAACCTGAACGAAGAGAAGCAGTCGCTCCGCGACAGCTACGGCACCGGCATCGGCCCCGCCGCCCTCGCCGCCCGCCGGCTCGTCGAAGCGGGCGTCCGCTTCGTCACCCTCGGCTTCGGCTCGTGGGACACCCACCAGAAGACCTTCGACGCCCACAAGACGCGCCTCGTGCCGAACCTCGACAGCGCCCTCTCGACCCTGATTGCCGACCTCGCCGACCGCGGCATGCTCGACGACACGATCGTCATGTGCGCCGGCGAGTTCGGCCGCACGCCGAAGGTGAACAAGAACGGCGGCCGCGACCACTGGGCGCGCTCCATGGCGTGCGTCCTCGCCGGCGGCGGCCTGAAGCGCGGCTACGTCCACGGTGCTACCGACGCCAGCGGCATGGCCCCCGCCACCGACCCCGTCACGCCCGACGACGTCGCCTCGACGATCTTCCACCAGCTCGGCGTCAATCCGCAGACCGAGCTGCAAACGCCGACCGGCCGGCCGATCCAGCTCTTCCGCGAAGGCCGCGTCGTCGAGAAACTCATCGCGTAAGCGCCGATTCCACTGCAATGGCGTCGAACACGAAGCGGGCGGACCAATCGGTCCGCCCGCTTCCGTTGGTTCGACCGCGTCGAGGAATCCCCGTCTCCAGCTTCACGGTTCCTTCGCGCCCCCTTCACAAACCGCACCTACAACAATCCCATAATGTCCTCCATGATCGGAAGCCCGCCCATGACCCGGATGTTCACCGACATCGTGACCGCGCGGGAGGCCACGGGCAAATCGTCGCTCAACATCGCGCTCGCCAAACCGAAATTCACGCTCGATTCCGTCAATTTCTGGTACCCCGGCAAGCAGGCGCTCTTCGATATCTCTCTCGTGATTCCCGATCGTTCGGTCGTCGCGTTCATCGGCCCCAGCGGCTGCGGCAAGTCCACGCTGCTGCGCATGATGAACCGCATGAACGACCTGATCGACGGCACGCGCCACACCGGCACCATCAAGCTCGACGGCCAGTCGATCCACGACCGCGCCGAGAACCTCGTCGACCTGCGCCGCCGCGTCGGCATGGTCTTCCAGAAGTCGAATCCGTTTCCGAAATCGATCTACGAGAACGTCGCGTTCGGCCCGCGCATGGCGGGACAGAACGACCGCCGCGTCCTCGGCGACCTCGTCGAGCGCAGCCTCAAGCAGGCGGCGCTCTGGGACGAAGTGAAGGATCGCCTGAACGAATCGGCGCTCTCGCTTTCCGGCGGGCAGCAGCAACGGCTCTGCATCGCCCGCGCCCTCGCCACCGATCCGCAGGTCCTCCTCATGGACGAGCCGGCCTCCGCCCTCGACCCCAAGAGCACCGCCAAGATCGAAGACCTGATCGACGATCTGAAGTCGAACTACACGATCGTCATCGTCACGCACAACATGCAACAAGCCGCTCGGGTCTCGGATATCACCGCGTTCTTCTTCGAGGGCGTCCTCGTCGAGGCCGGACCGACGCGCCAGGTCTTCACCAAGCCCGCCAAGAAGCAGACGGAAGATTACATCACCGGACGTTTTGGTTAATTCGGAATGCGGAATTCGGAATGCGGAATGAAAGACACGGTGTTTCCGACTTTGGGTTTCATTCCGCATTCCGCAATCCGAATTCCGCATTGGAGGTTTCTGTGGCGCAGCCGCGCATTCTGATCGTCGAGGACGAACGCGGGTTGACCCAGTCGCTCGCCTGGTACTTCGGCCGCGAAGGCTACGAGACGACCGTCTCGCACGACGGCGTCGAGGGGCTGCGCAAGGCGCAGACGCTGCTGCCCGACCTCGTGCTCCTGGACATCAACCTGCCGGGCGTCGACGGTCTCACCGTCTGCCGCGAACTCCGCGCCGGCGAGCGCACGCGGTCGATTCCCGTCATCATGCTCACCGCCAAATCCGAGGAGACCGACCAGCTCGTCGGCTACTCGATGGGCGCCGACGACTACGTCACCAAGCCGTTCAGCAACAAGATCCTGCTGGAGAAGGTGAAGGTGCAGTTGCGGCGCGCCGGCACGCCGCCGGACGCCGGCGACGTGGCCGAACACCTCGGCGTGAAGGTGGACCGTGTCCGCCACCGCATCACCTACGACGGCGCGGAGCTGGAACTGACGCCGACGGAGTTCCGCCTGCTCGAGTGCCTCGTGCGCCAGCCCGGCCGGGCGTTCACGCGCCATCAGCTCATGGACGCCGCCATCGGCGAGGGGTCGATCGTGCTGGAGCGCACCATCGACGTGCACGTGAAGACGCTGCGGAAGAAACTGCTGGACGCCGGCGCGACGCTCGACCTCATCGAGACCGTCCGCGGCGTCGGCTACCGCTTCCGCGAGGACGGGGCGTGACGGTGTCCATCGGCGCGACCGGCCCGGATGGCTGTTCGAAGGGTGTAATCACGCCGTCGATGGCGGATGACGGCCGAGCAGCGTTTCTTCGCACCGTATGGCCAGAATGATGGGGCGATTCATTGCAAGGGATTCGACGGTTGCCCGACCCTTGGCCGTTCGACCGACGATTCGTTCCGCATCCCATGAGAAGTGTTCGCGCCAATCATCACTTCGCGGATGAAATATCGGAACCGATTCGCCCGAAATAGGGTCCACGGCAGTTCGACGGGCCCCTTTCCGCAGGGAACATGAAACGCAAGCCAAAGCCAGATTCGACGACTCGCTCGCGCCACCTGCGGAAATCGGATCGATATGGTCGACGTGAAACGTGGCTTCCTGACCAGTCTGCGACAAAAGGCAATATTCGCACCGTCCGCCGGCGCGTTGGATCACGGCTGAACGAAGCGAATCGGGAACGGCGCTCGCGACGCGGCCCGCTCGGCGCGCAGGCGCAGCAACGTGAGCAATTCGGCGAGGTGGACCAGTCCTTCGGCTTCGCGGCGTTCCTCGTCGGTCAGGGTCGCACCCGAATCCTGCCGGTCCAGGAGGCCCTGCAGCCGTTGATCGACCGCCGACTGCAACTTGAACCGGTCGAGGTCGTCCGGCAATTCAATATCGAACCGTAGCGTGGAACTCATCGCGTCACCTGGTTTCCCTCCATGTTACCCGGTCGAAACGGAGGGAACCAATTACATTTTGCGTTCGAGCCGGACGACGTTCACACAATTCTTGGATACCTCTGTGATCAGCGTCGGTCCGAGTTCGGACGCCGGCGCGACGCTCGACCTCATCGAGACCGTCCGCGGTGTCGGCTACCGCTTCCGGGAAAATGCCGGTTAGGCGTCAGCCGCCCAGTGCGAACGGCACCAGCGCCACCTCGTCGTCGAACATGAACGTGTAACCGCCCGACGCGAAGTTGGACACGTCCGCGATCGTGGCCTGTCCCTCCGGCGACGCCAGGATCGCCTCCAGATCGGCCCGCGTTTCGGCGTACAACCCCACGATCATGTAGTACGGCGGCACGTCGCCGGGCGTGGCCGATTCGCACCGCCCGATCGTCCAGCCTTTCAATCCCCGCATGCGCCGCGCGATCGGAATGTGGACCTCGTGATAGTAGCGATCGAATTCCGCCGGGTTCGCGGGATGCCCGTACAAAACGGTGAGGCGATACATGCCGGCTCCTTTCGGTGTCTCCCATTCTGACCGCGGCCCGGCGAGCGATCAACGACAATCGGGAGCCGGTCCGCATAGAATCGTCCTCATCACCCGCGATTGTTCATCGAGGACGGTTCATGTCTGCGATTCGAGCCTATGCCGCCACCCAGCCCCGGGGCCAACTCGCTCCGTTTGAATACGATCCCGGTCCGCTGCGCCCCGACGACGTCGAGATCGCCGTCTCGCACTGCGGCATCTGCCATTCGGACCTGTCGATGCTCGATAGCGAATGGGGGCCGACGCAGTATCCGCTCGTGCCCGGGCACGAAGTCGTGGGCACCGTCGCCGCCGTCGGATCGAACGTGACGACGCGGACGGTTGGCGAGCGCGTCGGACTCGGCTGGTTCGCGGGCAGCTGCATGCACTGCCGGCAATGCCTAAACGGCGACCACAACCTGTGCGGCACGGCGGAGCAGACGATCTGGAGCCGGCACGGCGGCTTCGCCGATCGGGTCCGCTGCAAGGTGGAATGGGCCATTCCGCTGCCCGAGAACCTGGATCCGGCCGCGGCCGGGCCGCTGTTCTGCGGCGGCATCACGGTCTTCAACCCGCTCGTGCAGTTCGACGTCCGCCCGACACATCGCGTCGGGGTCGTGGGCATCGGCGGCCTGGGGCACCTCGCGTTGCAGTTCCTCAACAAGTGGGGCTGCGAAGTGACGGCCTTCTCGTCCTCGCCCGGCAAGGAGGCGGAAGCGAAGAAACTCGGCGCGCACCAGGTGGTGAACAGCCGGGACGACGCGGCGATGGCGAAGCTCGCGGGCCGCTTCGATTTCATCCTCGTGACGGTGAACGTGCCGTTGAACTGGCCCGCGTACATCGCCGCGCTCGCGCCGAAGGGTCGCTTTCATTTCGTCGGCGCGGTGCTGGAGCCGATCCCGGTCGCGGCGATGCCGATGATCATGGGTCAAAAGTCGCTCTCTGGATCGCCGCTGGGCAGCCCCGCCACGACGGCGACGATGCTCGAGTTCTGCGCCCGCCACGGCATCGCCCCGGTGACGGAGCAGTTCCCGATGGCGAAGGCGAACGACGCGATCGCCCATCTCCGCGCCGGCAAGGCGCGCTATCGGGTGGTGTTGGCGAACTGAGCGGGTTTGACGATGATCGGCAACAGTCCGAGCTTGAACGCCGTCCGACGCGCCGTCGAGCGCGTCGCATCCACCGACGCGACGGTCCTGCTCCTTGGCGAGACCGGCACCGGCAA
The DNA here is from genome assembly GCA_022842245.1 of Gemmataceae bacterium. Classification (GTDB taxonomy): domain Bacteria; phylum Planctomycetota; class Planctomycetia; order Gemmatales; family Gemmataceae; genus Limnoglobus. Next base: position 20,692 of record JALHPZ010000006.1, on the reverse strand, counting down.
GGAACTCGTCGCGCGCGCCCTGCACAACAGTAGTCCGCGCCGGACTAGCGCCTTCGTTCCGGTCAGTTGCGTCGCGCTCGCGCCCGGACTCATCACCAGTGAACTTTTCGGCCACGAACCTGGCGCGTTCACCAATGCCGTGAAGAAACGGATCGGGCGCTTCGAACAGGCTCACGGCGGCACGCTGTTCCTCGACGAGATCGGCGAAATGCCGGAGGAGGCGCAGGCGCTCCTGCTCCGTGTCCTTCAAGAGCGCGTGATCGAGCGCGTCGGTGGCGACGCCGTGCCCGTCGACGTCCGGATCGTCGCTGCGACGAACCGGAACCTCGCGGAGGAAGCTTCGGCCGGCCGGTTCCGTGCCGACCTCTTCTACCGCTTGAACGTCTTCCCGATCGCCCTGCCGCCGCTGCGCGAGCGCCGGGAGGACATCCCCGTGCTCGCGGAGCACTTCCTCCGCGAATTGGCGGGCCGCCATCGCCGATCGGTCTCGCGCATTCCGGCATCCACGCTGCGCTTCCTCATGGTCCACGACTGGCCCGGCAACATCCGCGAGCTGCGAAACGTTCTCGAACGGGGCGTGATCGTCTCCGAAGGCGACGACCTCGCGTTCGACCCGAGCTGGCTCGCCGGCGCTTCGACCGCCGAGACGGCGCAGACGTGGGCGGCGCAGGAGCGGCAGCGCATCCTGGACGCGCTCCGTGCCGCCGCCGGCCGCGTCTACGGACCCGGCGGTGCGGCGCAGCGCCTCGGTCTCAACCCGACCACGCTCTACGGCAAAATGAAGAAGCACGGCATCGCGAAGTCCGACACAAATTGGAAATGACCGCCTGCCGTCGTCCGTCCAAATCCCGTCGCATTCAGAACGATGTTCCGCGGGAAATCCAGGCATTTCCGTTTGGCACGCCTCGTGCAATGCGTATCGCAGTCTCTCAACACGAGGTGTCGAATGGCTTTCGTCGTGACCGAACCGTGCGCCGGCTGCAAGTACACCGATTGCGTCGTCGTCTGCCCGTGCGATTGCTTCTACGGCGACGATACGCAGCTTTACATCGACGCGGAGCATTGCATCGACTGCGAGGCCTGCGTGCCGGAGTGCCCGGTGGAGGCGATCCACAGTGATCAGTCCGTACCCGAGCGCTGGCGACATTACATCCAATTGAACATCGATCGTGTCGCCGCGTTGAAACCGCTCGGCGGACCGATGACGGAGAAGATCGCGCGGTGACCGGCGTTGTTGCCATGGAGGAGCACGCGCTAGCCGTTGTCGGGGATATGCTGGGAGGATGACATCGAACGACGAACCGCCGTCGACGGGATGGCGGCCCTGGCGGCGCGCGTGGCCGGGCTGGCTGCTTGCGGCGGTCCTGCTCGCCGTCGGGCTGCCGATCTTCATTCGCATGCCGCCGTGGTGCGACCTGACGCTCTACGAGCTGGCGGCGCGGACGATGATGACCGGCGGCGTGCACTATCGCGACGTATTCGACACGAACCTGCCGGGCTTCGTCTGGTCGCTGGTGCTGGTGCGGCGGGCGTTCGGGCCGAGCGTCGAGGCCGTGCGGATCGTGGACCTCGCGATCGTGTTCGCTTGCTGCGCGCTGCTCGCGCGGCTGGCGCGGCGCGCGGGGGCGGACCGGCCCGCGATCGCGTGGTTCGCGGTCGGTGCGGCGGCGTTCTACCCGTTCACGACGGAGTTCTGCCATGCGCAGCGGGATGTCTGGATGCTGCTGCCGGCACTCGCGGCACTGACGCTTCGCCTGCGGGAGTCGCCTCGTCGCCGGTTCGCGCTCGGCGTGCTCGAAGGGCTGCTCTGGGGCATGGCCGTCTGGTTCAAACCGCACGTCCTCTTCCCCATTGTGGGCGTCTGGCTCGCCACCGGCCGGCGCGACACGTTGCCGAACCTCCTCGGCGGCAGCCTCGTCGGCGCACTCGGCGTCGCGTGGCTCGTCCGCACCGGCACCTGGCCGCACTTCGTCGACGTCTTTACGAAGTGGAACCCGCACTACACCGAATATCTCTTCTCCGAAATCGGCTGGCGCGCCGGCAGCCACTGGTTCCACTTCGCCCCGTGGACGTACCTGCAGCCGTTCGCCATCGTCCTCGCGCTCGCCGACCTGGGCCGGCACCGGCGCTGGGTGGCGAAGCTGTCGCCTCGATGGTACGTACCCGCCGCGACGGAATCGGAAGCGCGCATCCGCCGCGTCCTCGGCGCGTTCTACCTCGGCTGGTTGCTGCAATCGTTCCTGCTCCAGCGGCAGTTCCCGTACGTCCATGTGCCCGGCACGTTGATCGCGTTCGCGCTCTTCGCGGCGCACCGGTGGGCCGTCGTGCCGGCCGGCCTCGTCTTTCTCGCGTGTTCCTCCACGCTGGCGTGGGCGTTCGAACGAAACACCGTCTGGCAAGACCGCATCGACCGCGTGGAGCGTGTGTTCCCGTGGGTTCGGCTGGCGGTGCCGCGGCACGCGCTCACCGTGCCGGAACGTCTGGCGCTCTGGCCGGAGTGCTGGCACGCGCTCGACCCCGACGCCGCGCGCCGCCGGCAGGACCAGTTGGGGAACTATCCCGACTACTTTTCGGCCATCGCCGTGGAGGAAGCCCACGAGGTGGCCGTCTGGTTACGCAGCCGTGGCGCGACCGCCGCGGACGTGATCTGCTGGCACTCCTCGCCGCACGCGGTCTACCTCGACCTGCCCGGCACGCCGGCGTTCCGCTTCCTGCACGCCGACACGCCATTGATCCGCGACGCCACCTACCAATACATGCGGGCGGAGCTGCTCGCGGCGGCACCCCGCGCACGGTATGTCGTCAGCGACCTGTGCCGGACGTTCGTCTCCGCCCCGCCGGAGCGCAAGGACGATTGGCATTCGCGGTCGATCGAACTGCCGCCGGGCGCGAGGGACGTGTTTCCCTACGATCAACCGGTCGTATTCCGTTCCGATGGCGGCCGGGGCCGTTATGTCGTCCACGAGCTGACGCATCCGATCGAGCGCGTCGAATACGATCCGCCGCGTCGGGATATTTGGAAGAGGGAATGACCGCGAGGCCGGTCGCGGGTCGTTGAATCATCGAGCCGATTCGTTGCACGTGAGGAATGGATTTCGCCCCGGAGGGGCGCACTAGGGTAGCCACGGGTGGAGCGTAGCGGAACCCGTGGAAACCGTCTCATGCCTTGCAACTCCGGCGGGGCCGAGGGACCGAGGGAGTCCCGTCGCCCCTGTCGGGGCGAGTGTCCGGAGCATCGCGTCCACGGGTTGCGCTTCGCTCCACCCGTGGCGACAACCGGCGGCCCCATCCGGGGCCGAAGACCAAGACCACTCGCGGACCGGGTCGGAAATCGCCACGAAGACGCACACATTCCACGCAGCCCTCACCCCGCCGGTTCGATGCACTGCGGGCCTTCGTTCGTTGCCTTGTTCACGTAGTCGCCGACCGGGATCGCTTCGACATCCTCCGGCGGGCAGGGCGCGAGCCAGCGGCGCAGCGTGGCCTCGTCCGTCGCCGGGTTCAACCAGCCCTCGAATTGGTCCTCGGACAGGATGACCGGCATCCGGTTGTGGACCGGCGCCAGCAATTCGTTCGCGTCGGTGGTGATGAGGCAGCAGGTGGTGAGCTTGCTCGCGCCGTCGGTCCAGAAATCCCAGAGTCCGGCGAACGCCATCGGGCCGCCGTCCTTGCGCCGGATGTAAAAGGGTTGCTTGCTTTTACCGTCTCGTTTCCATTCGTAGTACCCGCTGGCGGGCAGGAGGCAGCGCTTCTGGCGGAACGATTCGCGGAAGGTGGCGAGGCGGTGGACGGTCTCGCCGCGGGCATTGATGGGGCGCTGGGTCTTGGGGTCGTTGGCCCAGGCGGGGAGGAGGCCCCACGGCAGGAGGGCGAGTCCGCGGGTGGTTCCGTCGGGCTTCAGGCCGACGACGGGGACGGGTTGCGACGGGGCGACGTTGAAGCGCGGCGCGAGATTCGCGACCTTCGCCAGGCCGAAGGCGCGCTCCAGGACGAGCGCGTCGTGGTAGACGGTGTAGCGGCCGCACATGCGCGGGCCCTCACGAACTGGCCGGCGGATCGTCGTCGAAGATCGGCGCGAGGGGTTCTTCCGCCGCCGGCGATCCCTTCGCCAGATACCGTTCCGCGATCGCCTCCTGGAGCTTGAGGATGCCGCCGAGGCCCTTGCCGTGCAACCGCGTCGTGCGGTTCATCACCTGCCCCAACTGGCGCATCAGCTTGTCGACCCACTTCCCCTTCACGTACGTCTCGGGCAGTTCCTTGACGATATCCTCGTCCAGCAGGAAGTCGGCGAGGCGGTCGCCTTCCTCGAAGTGTTTCATGGCCGGAAGGTCCAACTCCTTCGCGTCGCGGAGGATCTTGCGCAGGGCGGAGCGCGCCTCGCGCAGGACGTGCATGAGTTCGACGAAATCGTCGTCGGGGATCGCCCCGCCCTCGCCGCCGTGCAGGCTCATGGTCACGATCGCCATCGCGCCGTGCTTGCTGGCGGTCTGGTAGAACTTCTGGATCGCGAGCTGGAAGCGGTAGCGGTTGATGAGTTCGTAGTAGAGGCTGTCCTGCACGCGGTAGGCCATCTGGACGAAAACGAGGTAGACGCGGCGGTCCAGCGCGTGGAACCATTCGTCGGCCTTTTCCAGCTTCGTGTCCAGATCCTTGAGGAGCTTGCGCGCCTTGCGGCCGCGGACCTTCCCCTCGTTGCTGAGGATCGCGTCGCGCTCCTTCACGAGTTCCGCCCGCGATTCGGCGCGCGCCCCGACGTCGGCGTAGAGTTTCTCGTACACCGCCCGCAGGCGCTCGTCGGTCCATGGGTCCTTCTGGATCAGGTCGTTCAGTTCGTCGAGGTCGCCGGGGTCGATGATCCGGTCGTCGTAGCTGCCTTCGTACCTGGGGTCGTAGGTCGTCTCGGCGTTCTCCTCGTCGATGAACTTCTGCACGGTGCGGGGGTCGGCGGCGGCGGCCGATTTGCCCACGTTGTACGCGACGCGATAGAAACGCTTGGTCATCCGTTCGCGGATTTCGGCGGGATTGTCGAAGAGCACCCACGGCGAGCGCTCGTCGATCAGCGCTTCGATGAACTCGTTCTTGATGTTCTCCTCGCGCTCGTACCCGCTCGGGTGGTAGTCGTTCGGGTCGCCGTCGGTTTCGTCGTCGGGGTCGAAGACCTGGATCTTGCGGCCGGCCTTCGGCCCGTCGAGTTTCGGGGGAATGCCTTTCTTCGGTTCCTTCTTCTTTTTGCGATACAGGTCGGCGATGGCGTGCTGGTGGAAGTACAGGTCGGCGGTGTAGAGCTTGTGGTCGGCGGCCCGGCGGAGCTCGTCGAGGGCGAAGTCGAAGAAGTCGCTGCTGTGCTTGGTCTTGAAGAGCCCCTGGACGGCGGCGTCGCTGCCGGCGAGGCTGGCGGAGACGAGGTCGGCGTGGAACTCGTTGGCGCGGGCCAGCTGGAACTCCGTGCGGCCGATGACGCGGTAGAGGCCGAACGTGGTGCCGCGCAGGACCCAAAGCATGCCGCCGAGCGTGAAGCCCAGGATCGCGAGCGGGGCACCACTGGACTTGAGCCAGTCGACGAAGTCGTCGAACCAGTCGCGGCCGCTGCAAATGTTGCCGATGATCCCGCGGACGGTCATGACGTAATTGTCGACGAACCCGCCTTGCGTGAAGTGGCCGAGTTCGTGGGCGACGACGGCCTTGAATTCGCTGAGGTTCAGGCAGTTGATGAGGCCCAGGCCGAGGCAGAGTTCGTAGCGCGGGTGGAGGAAGAGGTGCTTGAGCCGCACGGGGCACACCGCCGACGCGTTCACCTCCGGGATCACCCAGATCGTGCGGGGCTCCTCCGCGCCGGTCTCGGCGCAGACGCGGCGGACGAACGCGTGCAGCCGCGGCTGGTCCCGCTCTTTCAGCTCGATCTTGAATTCTTCGAAGTCCGGCTCGACGCGGCGGAAGAGATTCTTCGCGAGCATGAGGAACGTCAGACCGAAGAAGACCAGCCCGAGCGCGGCGAAGACGTGATAGCGGCCGAGGCTCAGCGCGCACCAGAGCGTGGCGAAGCCGAAGAACAGCACGGTGGCGAGGTAGAGGGCGAGGAACGCCATGAGGCCGACGAGCAGGAACCACTCCTGGCGGACGAGTTCCGGCGGCCGGTCGGTGAGTTCGTCCGGCACGTCGTCGGGGGTGGGCGGGTAGGGGATCTTCTCGGCCATGCCGCCAAGATACGGGCGCACCGCGCCCGACCGCAAGGGGGTGGTATGATAGTCGTGGCGAGTTCGCGCTAACGGAGTCGACCCATGCCGCTCCTGGACCACTTCCACCCGCCGCACGAGAACCGCGCGCCGTGGACGTCCATCTGCACGATGTGGGTGGCTAGCTTGGTGAAATCGCTGAATCGCACGCTGCCCCGCGATCGGTATCGAGCCTTCGCGAAGGCGCATCTGAGTTCGACGGCCGAAGCCGATGTGGCCGAGTATGAACTGGATTCCCACGCGAGGAGTTCCGACGGCGGTGCCGCGATCGCCGTGCAGCCGGCGCTCTTCACGCTCGAAGCGCAGTTCCCCGACGAATTCGAAGTGCAGGTACACGAATACCGAGACACGATGCGATTGTCGGCGGTCATCGAATTGGTAAGCCCCGGCAACAAGGACCGAGAGGCCGAACGGCGTCGGTTCACATCCAAGTGCGCGGCGTACCTGTCCTTGGGTGTCGGGATCGTCCTCGTGGACGTCGTCACGAGCCGGCGCGTGAATTTCCACAACCTGCTTCTTGAAGAATTGGGTGGCAGTCGCTTCCCGCTACCCCCGGAGACCGCGAGCTACGTTTCGGCTTACAAGCCGAATCCGTGGAATCCGAGCAGCATCGACGTTTGGCCCTACGCCGCGCCGGTGGGCGAACCGATTCCGTCGCTGCCGTTGCCTCTGCGGGACGGTCCCTCCGTCTCGCTTGACCTCGAAGGGACGTATTGCGAAGCCCTTGTCGATAACGGATTTTGATTCAGGAAAGACGTACCTCATGCCCACCGACTGGCTCGCCGCGCGCGAGCGAATCCTGCTCGACCCGACGGTCACAATGCTGAACACCGGCTCGTTCGGCCCCACGCCGAAGCCGGTGTTCGAAGCCGCGAACGAAGTCCGTCAACTCATGGCCATGGGGCCGACGAACTTCTTCGTCCGCACGCTGCCGCCGCTGCTCTGGGAAGCGCGAAGCAAGACCGCGAACTTCCTCGGCACCAAGCCGGAACGGTTCGTCTTCACCACGAACGTCTCGGCCGCGATCAACCTCGTCGCGAGTGGATTGCAGCTCGACGGACCCGGCGAAATCCTGATGACCGACCACGAGTACGGCTCGATGGTCTGGTGCTGGGAACGCGCCGCGGCGCGGCAGGGCCTTGTCGTGAAGACGTTCCCGCTGCCGACGATGCCGCGCGAGCCGGGCGAGATCGTCGAGGCGGCCGTTCGGGCGATGACGCCGCGGACGAAGCTGTTCTTCTTCAGCCACGCCCTCTCGCCGACGGGGATGGTGCTGCCCGCAAAGGAGCTCTGCGCCGAGGCCCGGAAGCGCGGCATCCTCACGGTCGTGGATGGCGCGCACGCCCCGGCGATGGTGCCCTTGAACATCGACGCCATCGACGCCGACTACTACACGGGCAATTGCCACAAGTGGCTGCTCGCACCGATCGGCACGGGATTCCTCGCCGTGCGCGACTGGGAGCGGCCGATCGAGCCGTTGCACGTGAGCTGGGGCTACAAGCCGGACGCGTACCCGATCGGCGAGCACGCCGCCGCGAGCGGGCCGGACGCGCCGGACGCTTTCGGCAGCACGCGGCGAACGCGCTTCCTCGAATTCGAAGGAACGAAGGACGTGAGCGCGTGGCTGGTGACGCCGGCGGCGATCGCCTTTCAAGAATCGCTCGGCTGGGACGCGATCCGCGACCGCCACGCCGAACTGGCGGCGTACTCTCGCGGCGTCTTCGAGAAGCTTGGCTTAAAGCTCGCCACGCCCGCCGACCGCCGGATGAGCGGCTCGATGACGGCGTGCGAACTGCCGAAGGGCGTGAATGTGCTGGCGCTTCGCAGGAAGCTGTGGGAGTATCGCATCGAGATTCCGGTGAACGAGCGACCGGACCGCGTGCTGCTGCGGATCAGCCATCACTTCTACACGACGGAAGCCGAGATCGACCGGCTGGCCGATGTGTTGCCGGGGTTACTCGCATGACCGACGCGCAGGCTCTCTTCGAACGTGGCCACGCGGCCTTGGAAGCGGAAGACTTCCCGGAGGCCGTGGAGTGCCTGTCGCGCGCCGTCGCAGCCGATCCGCGCGTCGCGGCCGGCTATCGATTGCGTGCGAAGGCCTATCTCGCGCTGGGCGACCGACCGAAAGCGATCGCCGATCTCGACGCCGCCATTCGGCTGAAGCCGAACGATGCGCAGGCCATCGCCGAGCGGGCCGCGGAACTCCTCAAGCAGCGCCGCTACGCCGACGCCGTCGCCGATTGCGATACGGCCCTGCGGCTCGACCCGGGCCGCGTCGATCTCTTTGCCGTGCGCGGCCGGGCGCATGCGATGCTCGGTGAATCGGCGGTGGCATTCGCCGATTTCGAGCGGGCGATTCGTGCCGATGTTGATCGAGCGGCCGAACACCTGACCCAGCGGGCGAAGCTTCACCTCGAATGCGGCAATCCACGATCCGCCCTCGCCGACGCGGATACCGCCGCACAACTGGACGAAGAGTACCTGCTCGCCTTCGAGATCCGCGCGCAGGCGTATCGGGAACTCGGCGACCTCGCGAGCGCGGCCGACGACTTCGAACGCGCCGCCCGCGACCCCGGCGCCATCGCCCCGCGACTCGGTCGGCTCTTTGTCCTCCACGACCTCGGCGAATGGTCCGCGCTCGTGGCCGCCGCCGACGAGTTGCTCGCGATCGCGAACCTCGCGCCGGCGCTCGAGCTGCGCGGCCGGGCGAAGCTCGCCCTCGGCGATACCTCCGGCGCCGTCGACGACTTCACAATGTTGGCGAATCGCGACGCGCGCCGGCCGACGGCGTACGTCCTCCGCGCCGCCGCCCACGAAGCCGCCGGGAATTTCGCCGCCGCCGTCACCGATTGCCACGAGGCCCTGAAGCGCGACCCCGCCGACGCCGACACGCTCAATCGACTTGCGTGGCTGCTCGCGACGAAGCTGGACGTGAAAGGCGCGATCCGTGCGAAAGAACTCGCGACGCGTGCCTGTGAACTGAGCGGCTGGTCGAACGCCGACCACCTCGACACGCTCGCCACTGCGTGCTTCGAGCTGGGGGAAACGTCCGAAGCCGCAACGTGGCTGGAGAAAGCCATCGCGGTTGAAGATCGCGACGAGTTCCGCGCGAAATTGGCGAAGTGGAGCGCCGAGTAGCTGGCGAGCCGAGCGGCGGGGGCCCCCGGGGGGTTTTAAACCCCGCGGCTGACGCCGCTCGGCTCGCCAAAGCCCGGCTCGCCTTGACACCATATCCGCCTTTGTTATCACCGCCGGCTCTGTCCCCACACTGCCGGAGGCGGCCATGCGCCCCTTGCTTCTGTCCGCGTTCGCGCTCGTCGGCGCCGCGCTTCCTGCCAGTGCCCAAACCGCGCAGCAGCTCGGCTCCGTCACGGCCGCCGAGGTCGTCGTGCGCTCCGCGCCCAAGGCCGACGCCCCCGACGCCGGGCAGCTCTTCCGCGGCACCGATGTCATCGTCCACCACGCCGAAGGCGACGAATGGCTCGCCATCCAGCCGCCGCCCGGCACCATCAGCTGGATCAACCACAAGTTCGTCGAAGTGGCGAAGGACAAGGGCTTCCCGCAGAACGCCGTCGTCCACACCGACGGCGAAGTGCGCATCGCCGCCGGGAAGGCCGGCGTCAACAAACCGCTCGACGTGCGCAAGACCAGCATCCCCGACGGCAGCATCGTGCGTGTCCTCGCCGCCGGCGTGAAGACCGACGACGACGGCTCCGTCTGGTACCCGATCCAGCCGCTCAAGGACGACTTCCGCTACGTGCCCAAGGCGGCCGTGCAGATCGGCGGGCCGACGGCGGAGAACTTCGTGGTGCGCTCGCCGCTGCCGGCGCCGAAGTCGTCGATCTCGCCCGCGGGGCTGACGGCGTCGATTCCCGGCCCGGCGAACTTCGCGAACAAGCCCGCCGGCTGGCCCGGCACGCACCCCACCTGGGCGGACGCCGAGGCGGCCGAGACCGCCAAGGATTACGACAAGGCGATCCGGCTGTACTTCCAGCTCGCGCGCGAGTCGAACGCCGCCGGCGGCGACGCAGACCTCGCGAACCTGTGCTACGCCCGCATCCACGGTATCCGCGAGAAGACGCGCGAGGCTGGCACCAAGGATAGCAACTGGACCGCCCCGAAGGCCGACTCGCCCCGCGCCGACCGCGACGACGGCACTTGGACCAAGCGCGGGGAATCGACCGCGAAGGCCACGTGGACCGGCGCCGGCACGCTGCGCGCCGCCAAGCTCGCCTCCGGCGGCAAGAGTTACTACGCCCTCGAAGATTCGCGCGGCCAACTCCTCGCCTACGCCATCGCCGGCAATACCAGTCTCGACCTCGAACGCTACGCCAAGCGCCGCGTGGACCTCTACGGCACGACCGCCTACTCGCCGGAACTCCGCGCCAACGTCGTGACCGTCACACGCGTGGACGCGGTGAAGTAGGCCATCCCTTCGGGTTTGCTCACATCGGTTCAATCAGCGTCTGGGTCTTCACGACGGCGCACTCGGCGGGGAAAGTGTGGAAGGTGGCCACGGCGAGGCCGGTCGGCAGGGCGTCCAGCGCGAGGAAGCCCAGGGGAACCAGCGCCAGACGGCGATGCGGCTGGAAGTGGAAGAGCAGGCCGCGCTTGGCCCCGTCGGCGACGAGTTCATCGTGGACATGCAGGAACAGTTCGGGCGGCAACACTTCGGCGTGCAAACTCACTTGGTAGCGGACCGCGGGGAAGTCGCAGCGGCCGCGGCGTTCGCCCGCGAAGGGGTGCAGCAGGCGGTGGCTGTCGGGCAGGGCACGGTCGCGCTCGGCGATCACTTCGACGAGGTGCTGGCCGTCGCGGTGCCATTCGAGGACGTGCCCGCTGGCGGTGAGGCGCGCGAGGACGGTGGCGCCGCCGACGGCGATCGCGCGTTCGGCGACGGGTTCGAACAACTCCGGGTGGAGCGGCCGATCGTACAACCGGAACGCGAGGTCGGCGAGTTTCGGGCGTTCGAGGATCATCGGCGCGGGTTCCGGGGGCATCTCCCCACTTTATGTCGGCGTTTCGCGCGGGGGCGGCGCGAATTCTCCGGATTGGGCGCGAGCGATTGTGCCGATTGGCGAATTTCGACGCATTCCCGGGATTATTCCTCGCAATTTCTCCGCGCGGAATTTGACACCTTTTCGGACCGGTCTATGGTTGCGTCGTGAGCGGGTGAGACGGACACCGGGTCGCTGTCCCGGGCGAACATCGGACGGACTCACCCCGAACACATGTATCCGAGGAGTGCCATGTTGGCGAAAGTCACCCGGCATGTAGCCGCGTTCCTGAAAAAGGAGGACGGTCCGACCGCTGTCGAGTACGCAGTGATGTTAGCCCTGATCATCGTCGTCTGTATTGCCGCCATTACCACGCTCGGCCAGTCGGCTTCTCAGGTCTTCTCAAACGTCGAGCTGCACACCGCAGGGTCTTGATGTAAAGGCTGCGGCACCGAGCCTTTGAATGTCCGCGATTCGCCAATTTCGGCGGGGCGGACGGTGCCAAACCGAATCGCTCAATCCATCCGTTCTTTTTGAAAGGGTTATCCCATGAAGAGCATCACCAAGAAGTTCGTCGAGTTCCTCAAGAAGGAAGACGGCCCGACCGCGGTCGAGTACGCCGTCATGCTCGCCCTCATCATCGTGGTCTGCATCGCGGCCATCACCGCCCTCGGTCAGACGGCCAGCCAGACGTTCACGGACGTGAACACCGGCATCAGCGGCAGCTAAGTCTGGATCCGTGACGGACAAACGGGGGCGGGGTGGCCGCGAAAGTGGATCACCGCGCCCCCCGCTCCATTATTGGTGGCCGGTCGGAGGGGCGCGCGGCAGTTTGGCCGCCGGTTATCCCCCTCGAGGTGTCATGACGCACTTGCTCCGTCCCTTGGTTCGCTTCCTGAAGAAGGAAGACGGCCCGACCGCCAGCGAAACGTTCAACTACGTCGGCACGTCCATCGATGCCGGCAACACCGCCAGCTAAAGTCGGATTCATCGGCTTTCGCGGACCGGGCCGATTTTTCGGCCCGGTTTCTTTTTGTGTTCTAGATTCCAGCAACGATTCCAAACCTTTACACCCCGTTTCCGAGGACTCCCCTCATGGCGACCGATCTCGCCACTGCTCCCGGTGCCAGCGAACCCGCCGCCGTCCCCGCGCCGGCCCCCGAAATCACCTTCGACCGCGACCTCGCAATGACGCTTGCCCGCGTCCCGCTCACCGCCGTCGCCTGGGTCGTCGCCGCGTACCTCGCCCACATGGCTTGGGCCGCCTTCGTGCCCGTCAGCGAAGCCTTCCCCGCCGCTGCCAACCTCGGCGCACTCGTCGTCATTGCCGTCGGCATGGTCTGGGCCGCCTGGATCGATGGCTACGCCTTCAAGGTCCCCAACTGGCTCACGCTCTCGCTCGTCGTCTCCGGCTGGTACCTCGGCCTGCTGCACACCTTCGGCGTGACCTTCGCGGGCAACGGCGGCATCGGCCAGGCGCTCCTCGGCACGCTCGTCGGATTCGCAGTCCTCTTCCCCGCCCTCTTCATCGGCGGCATGGGCGAAGGCGACGTGAAAATGACCATGGCCTTCGGTTCCTGGATGGGCGCGTTCTTCGGCGCCGAGTACCTCGCACTCCCCGGCACGACCATCTCCGCGATCGCGGTCATCTGGTGGTCCTTCGCCCTCGGCGTCATCGTCGGCGGCGTCTTCGGCATCGTCATGATGGCCCTCCGCCGCCAGCTCCACAAGAACATGCAGAACGCCCGGGAGATCGTCACCGACTTGCAAGTCATGGTGACCCACGGGCCCAAGAAGGCCGCCGAACGCGCCAACTCCCGCCGCAAGGACTGGACCCGCCTGCCCTACGGCGTGCCCCTCTGCGTCGGCTTCCTCGGCTACCTCTGGTACCGACTCTTCCTCACCGCGTAAGTCGGTATTCCGAACGTGCGAACATCGTCGGGAGGCTTCGGCCTCCCGACACTTTTTCCACCGCACTGCCTCCGTAGAATGTCGGCTCTCTCTCGGAGCGCCGCCATGCAGCTTGGTTTCGTCAGCGCCATCCTCGGCGACCTTTCGCTCGAGGACGTGCTGAAATTCGCCGCCGACGAAGGATTCGCCTGCGTCGAGCTGATGTGCTGGCCCGTCGGCGGCGCGGAGCGCCGCTATGCCGGCGTCACCCACGTCGACGTCTCCAACTTCACCGTCGAACAGGGCCTGCGCGTCCAGGACCTTGCCGCCAAGCACGGCGTCGCCATCGCCAGTCTTGGCTACTACCCCAACCCGCTCGACCCCGACCCCGTCCACCGCGATCTCGTCGTCGGCCATCTCAAGAAGGTCATCCAGGCCGCCCCGATGTGCGGTACGAAGATCGTCAACACCTTCATCGGCCGCGACTGGAAGAAGACCGTCGAGGAGAACTTCGCACAGATCGCGCACGTCTGGCCGCCAATCCTCGAACTCGCGAAGGCGAACGGCGTGAGTATCGGAATCGAGCACTGCCCGATGCTCTTCAGCAAGGACGAATGGCCCGGCGGCAAGAACGTCGCCATCAGCCCCGCCGTCTGGCGCCGGCTCTTCCAGGCGTTCCCGACCATGCCGATCGGCCTGAACTTCGACCCGTCGCACCTCGTCTGGCAGTTCATCGACGCCGGCCGCGCGCTCCGGGAATTCGGCAAGAAGATCGTGCACGTGCACGCCAAGGACGAGCGCATCGACCGCGACAAGCTCTACGAGGTGGGCGTCATGGGCCTCGGCTGGCACCAGCCGAAGCTGCCGGGCCTGGGTGACGTGAACTGGGGCGAGTTCTTCGCGGCGCTGTCGGACACGGGCTACAACGGCCCGGTGTGCATCGAGGCCGAGGACCGCGCTTACGAGCGCGACCTGAACGACCGCAAGCGCGCCCTGCGGCAGAGCAAGCGGTTTTTGGAGCAGTACGTGGGGTGACTGGGATCAGCCATAAATCATTTGGCCGGTCACGGGATCCACGAGAAACCCGCCGACGGGTGGTGAATTGGATTGACCCGGCTGCATGAGTGTTCCGGGCGGCGCGTCCTTCGGGTCCATGTGAAAACTCATGCCGGGACCGCTGCTAGGCGGCGGATCGGGTCTATGCGGTTGCAATGGAGCCCCGTTCTGCAGCGCAGCGTTGAGGTTGTCGATGCTGTGGTTGTACAGCAGATTCTGGAGCACACCGTTATCGTCAGGCGGCTTGGGCAGTTGGACGGTATAGACGTTGGAACTCCATGGATTGCCGGCGAACGAGTTGGTCAACGGATCGTTTTCCGAGTTGACGTGAATGATGTGATTGGATGCCTGTGACGTATTTGTCAGACCGGCCAGGTTGCCGGCACCAAAGGTCAGAAGTGCGGCGGGAAGTGGTCCGGCCGCATTGAATCCAATGGCTGGTGTGTTTGTCATGATACCCGCAAACGATGCCATGCCGCCGCCCAACGAGTGACCGGTGAGCACGATATTGGCACCGGGATTTTGAGCTCGGATGGCACTGGCTAGTCCCACGGCTTGAACGTACTGGTCCGATCCCCATAAGCCATTTACGGCATCGCTCACACCGTCCATTGCGCCGGCTGTTCCACCGTACGCGATGACGATCGTATTCTGGCCTTGAAACTCCCCTTCGTAAATCGATGCGTTGAAACCCAACCTGCCATCCACCCGATCCTTCAAAGTCCATCCGTTCGGGGCTTCCGGGGAACTGCTGTAGGCATCCTTGGCCAGAGGTGCCAGTTGCGTGGCCGCGCCCTGCACGCTACACATCGGGCCATCACCGCTCTGTTCGGCATCCGCAGGCCGCTCTTGGGATGCATCCGTTTGATTCTTTTCCGAATTCTCATCGGATCGGGATTTATTTCCGCCGTCGGGCTTGTCACCCGGGGTTTCTCTACCCGGTTTGGATTCCTTCGCGCCGGAGCCTTGGGTGGCAGGCGATTTTGCAGGTCCACCATCTGAATCCGAACCACCCTTCGGCGGCGTCACCGGTGGCGGCGGCGGAGCGATCACGACCGTCGGCCCGCCCACCAGAACCGTCGGCTCCCCTTTCGCGATCGCGCTCGGAATCGCGGTCGCGCTCGTGAGACGCGACAACGGCAACCCGCCCGCGAAGACCGTCGCGCTCCCTTCCGTGATCGGCTTGTTCGACGGCGTCATCAGGTCCGTCGCCCGCGCCACGGGCTGTCCGCGGGCGATGACCGTCGGCAGGTTCCCCAACACGACATCCACCTTGTCGTCCTTGTCGTCGACGCGGGCCACCGGGAGGACCGCCTTGCCCGGCGTGCCATTGAAGAACTGGTCGAGCATCGATTTCAAACGCGACTGCAGATCCTGGAAGTTCGCGATCAGTTGGTCGAGGTTTTGGACGCCGGCCATGAGCGCGTCGACCATTCCCTCCACGATCATCTTCCCGAAATACTTGCCGACGACCGCGCCCGGTGAATCGTCGGCGTCGATGCCGAAGAGCGCATCGATGCCCTTGTCGAGCAACTTCGGCAACCCTTCGGCGACGGCCAGGTCGAGGATCTTGCTGGGGTTTTGAATCAGGTCGCCGATCTTGCCGAACGCCTCATCGATCTTCCCGATGATGCCGTCCATCATCCCGCCGGCGGTCGACGCGGCCGCGGTCGAGACGGCGTTCGTCATCGAGTCGGAGAGCCAGTCCGCCAGCGTATCGCTAGCGTAATCCTTCAGTTCGTCGCCGAGATACTTGAGGCCTTGTTCGATGAGAAGATCGCGGGCGTATTTCTTGATTTCATCGAAGTTCGCGTCGATGCCCGGAAACTTCGCCTTGAGATTCCGGTAGAAGTCGGCCCATTCGACGTAGTCGCCGAAGTCCCCCTCGCGGCCGGGGAATTTCGGTTCGGGCTTCGGGGCCGGGGCGTTGCCGCTCGCGGAGGCGGCCGGCTTCGTGAGCGGCCTCGCCGTCAGCTTCCTGCCGATCTCGTACGCCGGAAGTGGCCCGCCTCCGCCTTGGGATTGTCCTGCCCACAGTTCGCGGACCGGCATGTCGAGCGTTATGCCCAGCGACTGGATCGACTCCCCCCATGGCGAGTGCGGCACACCCGCGGCCGACATCGTACCCGCGGCACCGACGGAGGACTCGACGGCGGACGCGTAGCGATCGAGGTCGGCGAGCATCGCCGTCTGGGGGATCGGCTGATAGGCCAAGCGATTCATGACCGTTCCGGGATGAGGTTTCAATTCAACTTGATCGGCGCGCCCTTCAAGGACAATTCCGTCGACGCTTCCACGTCCGTCCGCGCGCCCTTGAGTTGGGCCAGCTTGAAGCCCTGAACGCGCGTCACGGCCCCCATCGCCGTCAACAGTACGCCACCGGTCACGTTGGTCACCGGGGCCGTCATGCTGCAATTCGCGGCACCGGCCACGGCCACGATCGTCCCGCTGATCGTGATCAGCCCGGCCTGGTTCATCGTGATCATCGACGCGCCGCACTTGAGCGTGATCGACGTGCCGGCCGTTATGACAATGTTCTCGCCGACCGTCGTGGTTTGGTTGGTTCCAATCGTTTCCGTCTGATCCGTGCCCACGGAGACCGTCTGCTTGGCCCCGATCGTCTCCGTTTGATTCACCCCGATCTTGATCGTTTGATTGTTCCCCACCTCTTCGAAATCGTCCACGCCTACCTTCGCCGTCCGGTTGTTGCCGATCACCGAGTCCTGGTTGTACTGGGCATGGATGAACATCCGCTCCTTGCCCTTCGTGTCGTCGAAGCTCATCTCGTTGAAGCCGCCCCCGCCGGGGTACGTGTTCGACTTCATCCCGCTCACCATCTTCTGCTCGGGCAGCTTGAACGGAGGCGTTTCGCGCTCGTTGTAGACGCGGCCCACCACGATCGGACGGTCCGGGTCGCCGTCGAGGAACGACACGATCACCTCCTCGCCGACCCGCGGGATGCACACGCCGCCGAAGCCCTTGCCGGCGTGCGGCGTCGCCACGCGCACCCACGGCGAGTTCGAACCGTCCATCGAACCGGAGCGGTCCCAGTGGAAGTGCAGCTTCACGCGGCCGTGCTTGTCCGTGAAGATCTCCTCGCCCGGCGGGCCGACGACCACGGCGGTCTGCACGCCGTCGATGCGCGGGCGCGGGGTCTCGCGGGCGGGGCGGTAGACGGTGCCGGCCGGGATGCAGGTGAAGCGGTTCGTGTAGTCGAATTTTCCGGAATCATTGGAGCGGTAATTCGATGACGCCTCCATGTCGTGGCTGATGCTGGTGACGATGTACTTGCCGTCCGCCTTCATCGCCTGCGAGGGCTGGTCGGCGGCGGCGAACGTGGCGCGGTGGCCGGCGACCAGCGAGTGCGCGTTGCCGGAACCGGTCAGCTCGATGGCGGGCACGGCCCGCTCCTGCGCACGGACCTTCGCGAGGCGGCGATTCTCCTCGGTCATCGTCCGCAGGCTCGCGGGCTGGGCACCGCCCCCGAAGTCCACCGCGTCGAACCGCCGCGCGTAGTCGCCGGGGTACTCGTACACCTCGAGGCTCGGAATCGGCCCCGAGGCCAGCCGGTGCGACGCCTGCCCCACCGTCAGCTCGCTGCCGATGGTCGATTCCGCCGCCAATGTATCGTGCGGCAGCTGGAAGTGGTGGTCCCGCAACTGCACGCGCCCGGGAACGATCTGCTGCGACTTGCCGAGGTCGTGGATCGCCTCGTCGTCGAGTCGGTCGACTTCGGACAGATTGCGCAGGCGGATCGGCGTCGGCAGGTCGGGGTGCGATGCCGTCCCGTCCGCCAGCACCATCGTGTGCCCGGCGTTCGTGTGCTTGAAGAAGTAATAGATGCCTTCTTCCTCCATCAGCCGGCTGGCGAAGGCGAAGTCCGACTCGCGGTACTGGGCGCAGAACTCGCGCTTCGGGTACTTCTCGTGCAGGTTCACCTCGCGGGGGATGTCGCCGAGGATTTCCTTGAGGATTTCCGGCGTGGACTTGCGGACGAAGATGCGGCACTGGAACTTCTGCGTGAGCAGCCAGAAGTGGGGAACCAGTTCGAGGAAGTAGTGGGTGAACTCGTGGTCGGTGCCGCCCTGGGTGAAGCGACTGACGATTCCGTGGAAGTGGCGTTCGTTGCGCTTCGGGGCGGCGAGTCGGATGGCGGCGGGCCGGCCGAGGATCTGGTCGAAGTCGATCCGCGTGCCACGCTTCGCCCGTGCCCGCACCGTGACTCGGAACGGGTGCGAGAGCGATTCCTTGGCCTGGAAGCCGACGGGGATGAGGACATTCGGCCCGAGCGGTGTATTCAGGGTCAGCGCACGGCCGACCTGCGTGTAGACAACGGCGGCGGACATGGGGCGGGCGGCTCCGTTTGCGAGGGGTCACGGGCAGCGTTGTGCAAGGCGATACGGACGAAGTGCCGATTCAGATGGCGCGGGAAGGAAAGTTTCGGCGCGTTCGCAAAGTCACCACTCGTCTTTCCGCCGCCTCCGCGCCACCCCCCCCGGCGTGTATTGACCGGGGACATGGGTAACACCGTTCGGAGACATCGGTAACACTTTAACCTCATGGCAGGTTCCCCATCCGGATGATCGGCCATGCCCTGGAAAGAAGTGTCCCTCATGTCCGATCGCGACAGTCGCAAACTCGTCCGCCGTCCATCGGGGAAGGATGGATTGGCAACGAACTGATCGGGGAGTCGGTTTCGGTCGGGACGCGGCCCTCAGCCGCGCCAGGCCCCGTCCCGACCGAAACCGACTCACCAAGTGTCACCCATGTCCCCGGTCTGTACACGCCGGAAAGACGCCCGATTTCCGGTAGCGCCATAGCCCCGTAAGGACTTACGTCAAATTCCGCCCACCGTCCGGTTCCCGGTTCTCGGCTTCAAACGGCCCTTCCCAACCCCGGGCGAAGCCCGCGGACGACCCGTCCGCGGGCAGTCATACGCGTTGGAGATCGGCGTGTTCGAGGGCCGCAGCACGGTCTGGCTGCTGGAGAACATCCTCACGCGCCCTCCGAGGCCGGACGGCGGTCTCGCACTTGGCGAACCAGGCGGGCCAGTTCCAAAAGGTCCGCTACACGAAACGGCGAACGGCCGGCTGACAGGACCACGAACGGGTCCGGCGGCGTAAGGCTCGTCCACGTCAGCGGGATCGACGCCAGCTTGTGATGTTCGTCGTAGAAGTACAGCCGATCTTCATGCCAAAGATGACGCCGGGTCGCGATCGGGAACTCACGATCGAACCAGGGGTGAAAGGGATGCGTGACCCGGAACGTTCCCGCCGCACCGTCTACGAAGGGTGCATCTGGCGGTATAGCGGAATGCCACGGCCGAACGCTTCGCATTCACATTGAGGCGAGAGCTGCTCGACCACTTTTGCATCCTGGGCAAGAAGCATCTGCGGCACGTGCTGACGGAATATTAGACCCACTACAACGCCGAGCAGCCGCACCAGGGAATCGGCAACGTGCCGCTGACTGACAACGCCAAGATACCGAAGCCCGCGAAAGGCCGCGTCATCTGTCGCAAGCGGCTCGGCGGACTGATCCGCCACTACCATCGCGCCGCGGCGTGAAGGCGATCGGGAGCACGGCCGATACTTTCGCTCCGCCAACCGGTCGGTTCGCGCCGAAGGAACGTACTGGCTCGCAAATCGCTTCATTTCTGTAAACGCCTGTCCACTGATTGCAGCCCGAATTCGGACATCCGTTGTCATGCGCCGGCCGTCGTTCGCGCTGGAAATCGCAACGATTTCGAGTTGGCACAATAATTGACCAGGACGGGTACCGACAATCAGAGACAATAGTATTGAATTGTATAATCCGATATCGTAGTCAATTAAACACGTTCGAGTTGATGTCTCATTTGTTTGGCTTTGCGGTCTTCAATTCATCGGCAAGACTCGGGAACATGGCTTCTGCGACAGACACGGCATCTCCTCCGGCATCATTCTTTATCCACGGATCGGCACCTTTTTCGAGAAGAATGCGAACTAGACGGAAATCGCCGGAAGGATTACCGACAGCCCAGCGGATAGCTGTCATCCCCTTGTTTCCACGTGTATTCGGATTTGCCCCAGCTTCAAGCAGTAATTTCGCCACTTCGTAGTTATGTCTACTTGCGGCAATGATAAGTGGCGTATTTCCCTCTGAGCTGACGGCATCGACTTCCGCGCCCATATTAAGCAACAATACAACCGCATCAGCATTTGATTTTACAACAGCTCCGTGAAGGAGAGTTTGACCAGCAGCTCCTCTGGCATTTACGTTATCTTGTGTTAGCCGCTTTTGCAATTTTTTGAGTTTATTGCCATTTAGCAGCACGAATAATTCTGTCATATCTTTTGACATGGCACTGTCTCCGATTGGTATGAATACTATGGTTAATTAGCAAGTGTCGAGGAAGAAAAGGGGACGCAGCTGAATGCCGTTGCGTGAATCCTTAACTTGTTGACCTGTCAGGGAGTTGGGCTGGCGAAAGTGGCGACGTCCGGCCAGAGTGGGGGTTCTCACACCTTCCAT
>JALHPZ010000005.1:92978-248820 GCA_022842245.1 Gemmataceae bacterium | reverse complement strand
CGGCGCGGCCTTCGTCGGCACGGCCCGCGGCGCGCTTTGCGCGTCCGCGTTCGCGAACCAGCCGGCCCCGCCGCCGATCGCCAAGCTGCCCGCGACCAGCACGGCCGCGGCCAACATTTTCACCTTGGAAATCGTCATCTCGGTGACTCCTTGCGTGAGTTCGAGCAGCGACGCCGGAACGGAGCCAGCGTTCGCCGCGAAGTTCGTGACGGATGCGACGAGCGGAGCGGGCACCGCGGCCTGCCCCGTGGTGGAACCGAGGCCGAGCGCGCCGAGGGCCGCCGCCGGCGCGAGGCCGCGTTGGGTGAGGCGATCCAGCAGGCGCTGCTTCGCCTTCGACAATCGGCCGGTGAGCGTGCCGGGCTTCCAGCCGAGCCGGGCGATCGCGTCCGGCTGGCGCACCCCTTCGAGGCAGCAGACGACGAACGCCGTGCGCTCCCCGTCGGGCAGCTTGGCGACCTCCTCGTGGACGGCCGCGAGCAGTTCGTCCCACCGGCCGTCGGCAACCGGCGAGGAGGCTTCCCCGTTGGCGGCCTTCTTCTCGCGGTTCGTCCGCCGCGCGGCCGACCGCTTCAGCTTGTTCGCCACCCGCACCGCGACCCCGTGCAGCCACGCCCCGAGCGCCTCCGGCTTCCGCACCGACTGCGCCCCGCGCACGAGCGCGAGGAAGGTCGCCTGGAAGGCGTCGTCGGCATCGGCGGCGTTCGCCAGCAGGTTCTGGCAGACGGACCAGACCATTGGCCCGTGCCGCTGGACGAGCAGCGCGAAGGCCGCTTCGTCCCGCGTGGCACCGAAGCGAGCGAGCAGTTCCGCATCGCCCGCGCCTTCCGCTGCGACCGCCGTGAACTGCCGACAGATGGTCGAGAATCTCGCCCGCAATCTACGCCTCCGTTCGTCAGGAGTGAGTTCCCGTGCGCGGGGGATTCCTACGAGGGAAATATGAAAAGGGGAGCCGTGCCGCGTGAGCGGCCGGGTGAAACCGCGCTCCAGTATTCGAGACCTACGGCCACTATGAAGATTCGGTCTCGTTCATATCGGAAAGTGAAGTCGCGAGGGAGCGCTGAGGATTACTCAGGAATGCACGAGTGACCGCGTAATGTTCCGTGTCTGTATAGGCGACCTCACGGACTCCATTGCCGTCGAGTTGATAGATGCGGGCGTCCGGGTACGCCAAGATGATCGGCGAGTGGGTGGCGATCACGAACTGCCCGCCACGCCGCACGTAGTCGTGGAGCAATCTGAGAAACTGCAACTGCCGCTTCGGCGAGAGCGCTGCCTCCGGTTCGTCCATGAGGTACAGTCCGTTGTCCCGGAACCGGTTCTCGAACAAGGCAAAGAATGACTCCCCGTGCGATTGCTCGTGCAAGGACTTGCCGCCATAAGCTAATAACAGGTCAGTACCCAACCGCTCTATCTCGGTCGCGACGTTGTAAAAGCTCTCAGCCCGCAAGAAATAGCTATCCCCGGGCATGGCAGGGGCTTTCGAGAGCCGGAGACATTCGCCGAGTGGGGAGTGCGAAGCTCGCGTAGCGAAGTTGAAGTTCCGACTGCCGCCCTCCGGGTTGAGACCGCATTCGACGGCAATGGCTTCCAACAAGGTGGATTTGCCCGACCCGTTCTCTCCAACGAAGAATGTGACCTTCGGATGAAACGGGAGCGCGGTCAGTCCGTGGATGGCCGGAAGGTTGTATGGGAAACAATTGAAATCCGGGATGCGCTCGCGAAGCAACTCCAGGTGCAGTAAGTACGGACCGGGTGTGCTCCGTCGCTTGCGCGCCACGAATCGCACTCCTTTTGCAGGCAACACCGGCGGACTAAAATCGCGCCGTTCGCCTTACGTACACGGCGGGATCGAGAGAGTCCCAAAAGGCCAATGCGGTGTCCAGCCGCCGCAGTCCAAACGAAAAGTTGGCGAGCCGAGCCGCGTAAGCGGCCGGGTCGTGCGCCTTGGCGATTCACCCGGCCGCTCACGCGGCTCGGCTCGCCAAGAAGTTCGTTATCGTCTCGGAACGGTGAACCGGCGCGTGGCGCTCTGCGTCGGCGGCGGCGTCTGACCGTCCTTCGACTCGACCGTGCGGCTGGTCGTGAGCTGAATCTCCACCGGCGTCTGGCCGGATGCTACCGATTGCACGACCGCCTTCGGGATGGCGTCGAACATCAGGTTCACCGTGAACTCCGCGAGCGTCTGGCCCATCGTCGCGCCGAGCCGGCGGAACGGGCCGCGGACTTGTGGCTGTGATATCGTGATCGGCTTCGGCCGGACGACGATCGCTGCGCTGCGGGCCGGCGGCTGCACCGGGGCCTTGGCGAGCGGCGTTCCCCATTCGTCGCCGTTGAGCGGACGATACTGCTTCGCGGTATAGCACCAGCCGCCGACCTGCTGGCCGTCGCGGTAGAGGTAGACGCGATCGGGATCGTCGGCGTTCGTTCGCCAGGAGTAGACGGGTTCGCCGGCGACCGCGGAGGATGCCAGCAGGAGCAGGACGAAGAGGCTTCGCATCGGTCTCCCTCCGAGTCAGGCGAGGATTTCCGTCAGGGCGTTCGCCAGTGTATCGATATCGGAGGCGGTGCTGAACGGGCCGGGGCTGACGCGGACAAGGCCGTCGGGGAAACTGCCGACGGCACGGTGGATGTACGGGGCGCAGTGCAGGCCGGGGCGGATGGCGATGTCGAAGGCGGTATCGAGGATGCCGCCGATCTCGGGGGCCGGGAGCAGCTCGCTGTAGAAGCTGAGCGTGCCGACGCGGCGAGTCGGATCGCGGTGGCCGACGAAGGTGAACGGCGCGCCTTCGAGTTTATGGAACAACCGGTCGCAGAGTTCAACCTCGTGCTTCCGTAATTTCTCCGGCGTTTCCTTCTCGACGTAATCGAGACCGGCGATCATTCCGACGATGCCGAGGACGTTCGGCGTGCCGCCTTCGAGCCAGTAGGGGAACTCCTTCGGCTGCGTCGGCGTGGAGGAATCGCCGCCGGTGCCGCCCTCGCGCCAAGGTTTGATGTTGACGCCGGGGGCGACGTAGAGCGCGCCGGTACCGGTCGGCCCGAAGAGGCACTTGTGGCCGGGGAAGGCGAGCAGGTCGATGTGCATCGCCTGCACGTCGATCGGCACCGCTCCGATCGTTTGCGCGCAATCGACGAGAAACAGTACGCTGCGATCACGGCAGATGCGGCCGATCTCCGTGACGGGTTGCACCGTGCCGAGGACGTTCGAGGCGTGCGTCACGGCGACCATCTTCGTCTTCAGAGTGATCGCCTTCACGAAGGCATCCGGATCGACGGTACCGCCGCCGTCGGACGGGATGCGCGTCAGCTCGATGAAGCCGGCCTCGGCCATCGTGACGAGCGGCCGCGAGACACTGTTGTGTTCGAGGTCGGTCGTGACGACGTGGTCGCCGCGTTCGAGGACGCCTTTGAAGGCCATGTTAAGGGCGTCGGTGCAGTTGAGCGCGAACGCGAACCGCTCGGGGCCTTTGCCGTTGAGGAAGCGATTGAGCCGGTGCCGCGCGTCGTCGAGGGCGTGTTCGGACGCGAGCGCCATCTTGTGCCCGGCGCGGCCGGGGTTGGCGAGCGACGTGCGGGCGAAGGCATCCATTGCCGTGTAGACCAACTCCGGCTTCGGGAAGCTCGTGGCGGCGTTGTCGAGGTAGATCACGGAAGAATCTCGGAGACGGGAATCGAGCCGACGGTCTTCTTGCCGACCACGACGGGGACGGCGTCGCCGGGTCGATAGGTCATGATGTCACGGTAGCCGGGGTTCTTGCCGTTCCGGGGCAGCGTGTGGACCTCGACGACGCGATCCTTGAGGTTCACGATCCAGTAGGCGGGAATCTTGTTGCGGCCATATAGACGGGCTTTGAATCCGCGATCTTGAGCGAGTGACGAATCGGAGACTTCGATGACAATCATGATATCGTTGGCGTCGGGTCGGTTCTGGTCGAACCGATCTTCCGGTCCGGCAACGATTGCCACATCGGGGTCCGGCATGCTGAGATCGAGTTCAACCGTGGATTGGATCCGGACGAGGAATTCGTCGCCGAGTATTTTCATGAGCCGACGTTGAAGCCGGAGGATGGCGCTGTCGTGGGGGGCGTTCTTGGGAATTTTTTCCACGATCCAGCCGTCGAGGAGTTCGAGCGGTTTGCCATCGATGGTTCCGTCGCGGATCATCTGGTCGTATTCCGCAGCCGTGAAGCGGTGCAGCTGGAAATCGGCGGGCGGAGTCGGCGATGGCAGGAGGGCAGGCATCGTGGTTGGCTCGATGTAATGCGATGAACGCAGTTCAATCTTACTCGAAGGAGCCACGACTTAATACCCGATGTACTTCGCGTACAGCGTCTTGGCGCGGTCGCAGTCGTCGGTGCCCTTGATGATCGCGCGGCCGTCGGGGAAGACGGTGAACTCGTAGCCTTCGCCGGCGTCGGTGATGGTGAACTTCAACAGGAACTTGTTCGCCGTCACGGGGCCGCTCGCCTTGAGCTGGCTGGCGAGCTGGGCGAAGTCGAGCTTCGTGCCGGCCCGCTGCGTCACCTGTACGGCGTTCCGGCCGCAGAGGCTCGTCGTCTGCGTGCCCTGCTCGCCTTCGAGCCAGTCGAACTGCTTGAGGGCGCAGCACGGGCACTTCCCTTTCCGGCCGGCGAGCGGGGCGATCTTCACGCGCTTGGACGTGTTCTCCCACAGGTTCAGCATGAAGAGTTCGCGGTTGATCGCCTCGGTCTTGCCCGCGAGGATCTTCAGCGCCTCGGCCGCCTGCAGGTTCGCGATGACACCGACGGCCGGCCCCAACACGCCGGCGGTCTCGCAGGTACCGACCTCGCCGGGGCCGGGGCTGGCCTCGAAGACGCAGCGCAGGCACGGCGTCTGGCCGGGGATGATCGTCATGGTCATCCCTTCCGTGCCGACGGCGCCGCCGTAGATCCACGGCTTGTTCAGCTTCACGGCCACGTCGTTGATCGTGTAGCGGACTTCGAAGTTGTCGGTGCCGTCGAGGATCAGGTCGGCGTCGCGGCAGAGGTCTTCGATGTTCGTGCGGTTGATGTCCGCGACGACGGCTTCAAGCTTGACGCTCGAGTTGATCTGCCGCATTTTCGCGACGGCGGCCTCGGACTTCGGCAGGTTGTTCGTCACGTCCGATTCGTCGAAGAGCACCTGGCGCTGGAGGTTGCTCGGTTCGACGAAATCGCGGTCGATGACGCGGATGAAGCCGACGCCGGCGCGGACGAGCGCGTTGGCGAGGACGGTGCCGAGCGCGCCGACGCCGCAGAGCGTGACACGAGAATTCAGGATGCGTTCCTGCCCGGCCTTGCCGATGCCGGGGACCCGCATCTGGCGGGAATAGCGTTCAAAGGTGTCGTTCATGGAGGATTATTCGATTCCGTTTTCGGTCAGGAATTCTTGCAGGAAGCGGATCTGCTGCTTTGGCCACTTCTCCGACTTCGCGAAGGATGCGAGCGTTTCCAGGTCTTCCCGGACCCGCTTCAGCTCGGCCCCCTTCAGCCTCTGGAGATACGTGACGAGATAATGCATCGCCTCCTCGGCGACGGCTCCGTTGAGCACCGCCTCCTCGGAGCCTTCAAGAAAGACATAGGCGTGCAGGGCGGCGAGCAGCAGCGGATGGACGCCGAGCTCGGGCGGAATCAGCGGGAAAACCGCCGCGCCGTCCGGGGCTTCGTCGGCGGCAAGGGATTCATCCACCGGCCACCGCGGGAATGAGGGCGACGGTCACACCGTCGTCGAGTTTCGTGTCCATCTCGTCGAGATAGCGGATGTCTTCCTCGTTCACGAACACATTCACGAAGGGGCGGATCTTGCCCTTGTCGAAGAGCTTCGTGCCGAGACCGGGATACTGGCGCACGAGATCGTCGAGCGCCGCCTGCACGGTCGTGCCGGTCACGACGACTTCCGCCTGGCCATCGGACTGGTCGCGCATCGGCGTCGGAATCTGAACTTTGATCGCCATAATCGTTCTCAGAAGTTTGCCACAGATGAACGCAGATAAGAAAAATCTCTGAATTCTGATCCGCGTTTATCTGCGGCTAATTGTTTTCAAACCAGTACCGGTTCGGCCTTCGCTTCGGCGAGGCCGCTCAGCACCTCGAACTCGTTCAGCGTCGGCTTGATGACCGCCGGCTCGTCGAGCGATTCGAAGACCGCGTCCTGCGTCTTCAGGCCGTTGCCGGTGATGCAGAGGACGATCTCCTCGTCGCGCGGGATGCGGCCGGCTTCGATCAACTTGCGAGCCACGGCGACGGTCGTGCCGCCGGCGGTCTCGGCGAAGATACCTTCCGTTTGAGCTAGTAGCTTCATGCCCTCGACGATCTCGTCGTCGGTCACGTCCTCGGCCCAGCCGCCGGAGTCGCGGACGAGCTTCGCGGCGAAGATGCCGTCGGCCGGGTCGCCGATCGCAAGGCTCTTGCAGATGGTGTTCGGCTTGCGGACCGGGCGGTGCTTCTCGCGGTTCTGTTTCACCGCGTCGCTGATCGGGTTGCAGCCGGTCGCCTGGGCACCGTGCATCTTCGTCGTCACCGGCGTGTCGACGAGGCCGGTCGCGTAGAGTTCGTTGAAGGCCTTGTGGATCTTGCCGATGAGCGCCCCGCCCGCCATAGGGCTGACGACGTGCTGCGGGAACCGCCAGCCAAGGTCCTGGGCGATCTCGAAGCCCATCGTCTTGGAACCTTCGGCGTAGAAGGGGCGAAGATTGACGTTCACGAAGCCCCAGCCGTACTTGAGGGCGATCTGCGTGCAGAGGCGGTTGACTTCGTCGTAGGTGCCAAGGCAGCCGATCACCTTCGCGCCGTAGACGGCCGTGCCGAGGATCTTCGTTCGCTCGAGGTCGGCCGGCACGAGGATGAACGTCTCCAGCCCCGCGCTCGCGGCCTGGGCGGCGACGGAGATCGCGAGGTTGCCGGTGCTGGCGCAGCCGACGGTCGTCATCTTGAATTCGAGCGCCTTGCTGAGCGCGACGGAAACGACACGGTCCTTGAACGAGAGCGTCGGATAGTTCACCGCGTCGTTCTTCACCCAAAGCGTCTTGACGCCGAGGGCTTCGGCGAGCCGATCCGCCTTCACCAGCGGCGTCGCCCCGACGTGTCGGCCAACGATCGGCTGGTCGAACCCGATTGGAAGGAATTCCTGGAACCGCCACATATTCGCCGGCCGACTCTCGAATTTCGCACGGCTCACCTGCGACTTGATCTTGGCATAGTCGTAGGTGACTTCGAGCGGGCCGAAGTCGTCGACGCAGAAGTTGATGGCCGATTCCGGATAGACTTTGCCGCAGACGCGGCACTTCATTCCGCTGGCGTACTGTGAAGGCACGAAAACACCCCAGTCCGTGTAGGAAAGTTTGGGGTGAGTGATTGATCCAGGTTAATCTAGGTGAGATAAGAAACGGCAAGGGAACGCGAATCCCCTCGCGGTATCTTATCTTCCCCGGCTTCAAGCCGAGTAGGAGTTAGCACCAGCATTCGAGGGTCGATCGGGCGATCGACCGGCGAACCGGTTGCTGTGGCGTCATCGGGCCTAACCCCTCAGCCACTCTGGATAAGATACTCACCTTGTTCGACGCACGCCGAAGCATGCTTAGGATAACTCTATTCCCGGTCCTGACCGAAGGCAATCGACCCGACCGGGATTTCCCAACTTCCCGGTGGTGGAAAACGGTAACGGTCGGGCAGTTTACGAATTTCGGTCCGGTTACTCTTGCGATAGAATGGCGCGCAAGTTATACGCCCACGACCCCTCTACCAGTCATCGATCGCGCTTCCCCGGGGAAGGACCGTGCCGTGAACGTGCGCCGCAACGACCAGGACGAAAACCATGGCTACGGGAGCGCCACCGCGCAACTCCCGTTCACCGCGACTGCGCTGCACAACGCGCAGAAACCGGCCGATGCCAAGAGCGACGAAAACGGGGGCATCAGCGTCTTCTGGCGCGTGTTCGGCGGGACGATCATCAGCATCGTGGCACTCGTGGGGATCACGCTCTTCAACAGCATGAACAACCAGATCTCGGAACTTCGCAGCGAGATTCACAAGCTGAACGAAGCCCGCGCCGAATTCATCAAGAAGGACGAGTTCGGCACTCGCGTCAACTCAACGTGGGATCGCGTTCAAACCCTCCAGACTCAAAACAACGAGCAAAACGCCTCGATGCGCGCCTTCCGCGCCGAACTCGACGGCTACAAAGAAAAGCTATCGCGCAGCGGGATGGACCTCGACGCGGCCAAGAAGGATCTCGCGGCGATCGAAGTCCTGAAGGAGCGCCTGACCACCATCACGGGCGATCTGAAAGCGACGAAGGAGGAGTCCTTGAAACTGCGGCAGGAGGTGGACAAAAACCTGACCGCCGACCAGGACCGGAAAACGCGCCGGGACGAGCAATACAAGGAAATCGACAAGGCGATCAAGGAGCAAGCCGCCGCCCTGCAGGCGTTGCAGATCAAGCTGGCACGGTTGGAAGGCGCGACGTCGGTGCCGCCCGAGAAGCCGGCGAAGCCCGCCGAACCCAAGCCCGCCGAGAAGAAGCCCGAAGAGAAGTAGACCAGTTGCGGAATGTTCGGCCGGCCGGCGGGCGAATTCCGTCCGTCGGACGCCGACCTTTCTGGTTTTCGGGCGCGGGCCGCCTATCATGGGGCTAAACGATATCCCCCACTCACGGCCCCTCCGCACATGAGTGCCACGTCCTCCGCGATCAATCCCAAAGGCCCGCGAACCGAGACGGCCACCGCGAACCCCATCGCCTGGGTCTGCGACTATCTCTGCTCGAGCGTCGGCCAGAAGGTCCTCGTTGCCATCACCGGAACGTTGCTCGTGACGTTCGTGCTTTTCCACATGATCGGCAACCTGAAGATGTTCGCCGGTCCAGAAAGCATCAACAAGTACGCCTACTTCCTCAAGCACGATCTCGGTGCCATGATCTGGATCGCCCGCGGCGGCCTGCTCGGCTGCTTCCTCCTCCACCTGACCCTCGCCCTTTGGTTGAAATCCCGCGCGACCGCCGCCCGGCCCATCGGCTACGCCTACGGGGGAAATGCCCAGGCCACGCCCGCTTCCAAGACCATGATGCAGACCGGCCTCGTCGTCGGCGTCTTCGTCCTCTTCCACCTCGCCCACTACACCTTCGGTACCGTGCACGGCGTTCCCTCGCCGGATGGCAAGGGCGAAACGAACTACCTCGACCTCCAGTACAAGATGCCCGACGGCAAGATGGTCCACAACGTCTACGCGATGGTCGTGGCCGGATTCAGCACGCCCTGGATTTCGCTCGTTTACCTGCTCTGTCAGATCGTGTTATTCGTGCACCTGAGCCACGGTATTCAGAGTGCGTTCCAGACGCTCGGCCTCGTGAACCGCCGGTTCGTCAAGGTGGCACGGGCGCTCGGAGTCGGCATTGCCGGCGCCATCGTCGCGGGGAACTTCGCGATCGTCATCGCCATCTGGGGCGGTTGGGTGAAATAAATCAATTTAGCCGCAGATAAACACGGATGAACTCAGATGGAAAATCTAAATATCCGTTCTGATCTGTGTTCATCCGTGTTTATCCGTGGCTAACTCCGAAGAGTGAATCATGATCTCTCTCGATTCCAAAGTTCCTTCTGGTTCGGTCCCGGAGAAGTGGACGAACTTTAAGAAGAAGCAACTGCTCATCAATCCCGCCAACAAGCGGAAGTACACCGTCATCGTCGTGGGTACCGGTCTCGCCGGCGCGAGCGCGAGCGCGTCGCTGGCGGAACTCGGCTACAACGTCCAAACGTTCTGCTTCCACGACTCGCCGCGCCGGGCGCACAGCATCGCGGCCCAGGGCGGCATCAACGCCGCCAAGAACTACCGCAACGACGGCGACTCCGTCTGGCGGCTCTTCTACGACACCATCAAGGGCGGCGACTTCCGCGCTCGCGAGGCGAACGTCCACAGGCTCGCCGAGGTGTCCGTCAACATCATCGACCAGTGCGTCGCCCAGGGCGTGCCGTTCGCCCGCGAATACGGCGGCCTGCTCGATACGCGCAGCTTCGGCGGCGCGCAGCTCCAGCGCACCTTCTACTGCCGCGGCCAGACCGGCCAGCAACTCCTCCTCGGCGCTTATCAGGCGCTGGCGCGGCAAATCGCGTACGGCAACGTGAAGATGTTCCCCCGCACCGAGATGCTCGACCTCGTCGTCGTCGACGGCCGGGCGAAGGGGATCGTCGTTCGCAATCTCGTGACCGGACAGGTGTCGTCCCACGCCGCCGACGCCGTCGTGCTGGCCACCGGCGGCTATGGCAACGTCTACTACCTCAGCACCAACGCCATCGGCTGCAACGTCACCGCGACGTATCGCGCCTACAAGCGCGGAGCCGCGTTCGCCAACCCCTGCTACACGCAGATCCACCCGACCTGCATCCCCGTGAGCGGCGATCATCAATCGAAGCTCACGCTCATGAGCGAGAGCCTGCGGAACGACGGTCGCGTCTGGGTGCCGAAGAACCGGGCCGACATCAACAAGCACCCGAGCGAGATCCCGGAAACCGACCGCGACTATTATCTCGAACGAAAGTATCCGAGCTTCGGCAACCTCGCCCCGCGCGACATTTCCAGCCGCGCCGCCAAGGAAGCCTGCGATGATGGCCGCGGCGTCGGCCCCGGCGGCCGCGGCGTCTACCTCGACTTCGGCACCGCCATCGGCCGGCTCGGCAAAGCCAAAATCGCCGAACGCTATGGCAACCTCTTCGACATGTATCAGCGCATCACCGGCGAGAACGGTTACGAACGCCCGATGCGCATCTACCCCGCCATCCACTACACGATGGGCGGCCTCTGGGTGAACTACGAGCTGATGTCGAACGTGCCGGGGTTGTTCGTGATCGGCGAAGCGAACTTCTCCGACCACGGCGCCAACCGCCTCGGCGCCTCGGCGCTGATGCAGGGCCTCGCCGATGGCTACTTCGTCCTTCCGTACACCCTTACCCACTGGCTGGCGGACCAGAAGCCCGGCACGCTACCCACGAATCACACCGAGTTCCTCAAGGCCGAAGCGGAGACGACCGAACGCCTCAAGAAGCTGTTAAATGCAAAGGGGAAGAAGACGGCCGCCGAGTACCACCGCGAGTCGGGGAAGATCCTGTGGGAAAAGGTCGGCATGGCGCGGACGAAGGCGAGCTGCGAGGAGGCGATCGCCCAGCTGCGCCAGTTGCAACTCGAATTCCACCACAACCTGGCCGTCACCGGGACCGGAGAAGGATTGAACACGGCGCTCGAGCGGGCGAATCGCGTCTGGGACTTCCTGGAGTTCGGGCAGCTGCTCGCGCGGGACGCGCTCGATCGCGAGGAATCGTGCGGCGGCCACTTCCGCGAAGAACACCAATACCCGGACGGCGAGGCGAAGCGCGACGACGAACGATACAGCCACGTGGCCGCGTGGACCTACAACGGCCCCGACGCGACTCCCACCCGAAACGTGGAACAGCTGACATGGGACGCCGTGAAACCGAGCGTGCGGAGTTATAAGTGATTTGAAGCCGATGGCGCCCCGATACCCCAAGACCGACACCGAGCGAGAGCAACTGGCGGACGACCTGACGGCGGTGGGATACAAGCCGACACAGGGACGGCAACACTTCGACCGTGTTAAAATAGACATGATGATCGAAGCGATGCTCGACGGGACGTTCGACTGGATCGCGGCGGGTTTGCAACCGATGATCTTGGGGCCGAACGACGAAATCCTGGGTGGCCATCACCGCGTGATCGCCGCCCAGTTTGCAGGACTCGACCTGACCGCGGTCCCCGGTCCGCGGTCGCAAGTGCAACGGCTTCCGACTGGGTCGATGTCTTGCCGGAATGATGGGACGGAGTTTCCGATGGGTTTCGAGTCATTCCAAGTGCGATGGAATCCTTCGCTTCCGATTGCGAACGAGGTCGATTCCCATTTGCGGTCTCTCCCCGATATCACCGTAGACCACGACGCGATCCGCACCGGAGATGCCCGATACTTTCTCTGGAACGACGGCCGACATGTGGTCGAGATCGAATCGAGCGATTCTCCCGCTCGCTTCTCAACGCGTTTCATGCTGTGCAATCCGGAAACCATTACGGACGTCTATGCCGAATTGCTGTTGAGTCTCCAGAGGCGTTTCGGCGGACGCCTCGAGATTTGCGATCACGATCCATCGCTTCGATCGAACGAATACGGCCCGGACGACTCGGACGGATTCCGCGAAGCCCTGCGCGAATCGATTGCCTCGCGACGATCCGAATGGATCGCCGCGTTCGGTCCGCGGGTCCTGACGGCGAACTCTCGCGACGTCTTCCGTGAAATCATCTTGCCGAACTGCGTTCCGGTTTCGGCTGCCACGACCTCCACACACTAACCACCGACCCTTGCCCATGAAATTCACACTCCATATCTGGCGGCAACCCGGCCCGGAGGCCCGCGGCCAGATGATGACCTATCGCATCGACGGCATCACCGGGGACATGTCGTTCCTCGAGATGATCGACGTCCTCAACGAACGACTCATCAAGGATGGCATCGAGCCGGTCGCCTTCGATCACGACTGCCGCGAAGGGATCTGCGGTTCGTGCTCCATGATGATCAACGGCCTCGCGCACGGGCCGGAACGCGGGGCCACGACCTGCCAGCTGCATATGCGCAGCTTCCGCGACGGCGATGAGATCTACATCGAACCGTGGCGTGCGAAGGCGTTCCCGGTGCTGCGAGACCTCGTCGTCGATCGCTCGGCGTTCGACCGCATCGTGCAGAGCGGCGGATACGTGAACGTGAACACCGGCGGCGCGCCGGACGGGAACAGCCTGCCGATCCCAAAGGCGGACGCCGACAAGGCGATGGACGCGGCGCAGTGCATCGGTTGCGGGGCGTGCGCGGCGGCCTGCCCGAACGCGTCGGCGATGCTCTTCGTGGCCGCGAAGGTCGGGCACCTCGGCAGCATGCCGCAAGGTCAGGCAGAGCAATCGGCCCGCGTTCGGACCATGATCGCCACGCACGACCGCGAAGGGTTCGGTCACTGCACGAACATCGGCGAGTGCGAGGCGGCGTGCCCCAAGGAGATCAGCACGGAATTCATTGCCGGTCTGAACCGCGATTACATCGCCAGCGCCGTGAAGTCGGCCGTGAAGGGCGAGGCGCGCGGCGGGTTCTGATACCGCGACCGTTCCGTATATCATCCCGATGAATGAACCCGCCCGCCCGCCCCGCAAGGCCATGTTCATCGCCGCCCTCGTGGTGGCGATCGATCTTCTCGGCTTCGGCATCGTACTTCCACTGATGCCGCGGTTGGCCAACGACCACCTCAAGCATCTCACGCCCGAGGCTCGCGGCGCGATCATCGGCGCGCTGTTTTCCTCGTTCTCGCTGATGCAGTTCGTCTTCTCTCCGGTGTGGGGCCGCATCTCGGACCGCATCGGCCGCCGACCGGTGCTCCTCGTCGGACTCGTCGGCTCGGTGGTCTTCTACGCGTTGTTCGCCTACGCGGCGTCCATCCCCTCGGCGCAGTGGGAACTCGCCATCGGGTTGATGCTCCTCTCGCGGATCGGTGCGGGCATTTCCGGGGCGAGCGTGGGCGCCGCCGCCGCCGTGATCGCCGACTGTACATCCAAGGAAACGCGAGCGAAGGGCATGGCGCTGATCGGTGCCGCGTTCGGCATCGGCTTCACTTTCGGTCCGCTCATCGCCTACTTCGGCCTGACGATCTTCGAAGACCAGAAGTGGGGCGTCGGCGCGATCGCGTCGATCCTTTCGCTCGTCGCGTTTGTCCTCGCATTCGCCTTGCTGCCCGAGACGCGGAAGCCGGAAGCCTCGAACGAACCCCGCTATTTCTTCAGCCTGAGCCGAACGCTCGACGTGCTCAAAATGCCGAGCGTCGGGCCGCTCGTGCTGATCTATTTCCTTGCCATCTTCGGCTTCGCGAATTTCGAAGCGACGCTGGCGCTGCTGACGACGACCGCGTTCGGTTACGACGACAAGCAGAATTTCCTCGTCTTCGCGGTCGTCGGGTTCATCCTGATGTTCGCGCAGGGCGGCCTCTACCGGCCGCTCGTCGGGCGTTGGAAGGAAAGCCGGATGATGGTGGTCGGCTTGGGCATGATGTTCCTGGGCCTCGGCACGTTGGCCGCGGTCGCCTGGTCGTCATCGGCCGTGGCCACGCCGGAAACGGCGCGCGGGATGCTCCCGCTCTTCTACCTCGCCCTCACGCTCTCCGTCACCGGATTCGCGTTCGTCAACCCGTCCGTCTCGTCGCTCGTCTCCAAGAGGGCCGATCCGAACCGGCAGGGCGAAGTGCTGGGGGTCAACCAGTCGAGCGCATCGCTCGGCCGCATCCTGGGGCCCTTCATCGGCGTGTTCGTATTCGAGTTGCACAGCTCGCGCACGCTGCCGTATCTTGTGGCCACGGCAGCCCTTGTCGGCGTGCTGTTGTTACTTCCAAACGTGACTCGGCAGAAGGATTGAGTGGATGCCGGACCCGCGACGGATCGCGATCCTGAAGCCGAGCGCCCTCGGCGATATCGTTCACGCGCTGCCGGTGCTCACGGCGCTGCGGGAACGTTTCCCGAACTCGCACATTTCGTGGGTCGTCAATCGCGGCTTCGAGCCTTTGCTCCTCGGCCACCCGCACCTCGATGCGACAATCCCGTTCGATCGCGGCGCGTATCGTAGGGTCGGATCGGGCCTGCGGTATTCGTGGACCTTCACGAACCGGCTTCGCCGCGAGCGCTTCGACCTCGTCGTCGATCTGCAGGGGCTGTTGCGGACCGGATTGATGTGCGCCGCGACCGGCTCGCCGCGGCGCGTCGGCTTCGCAAACGCGCGGGAAGGGGCGACGCGCTTCTACACGCACCGGATCGAGGTGCCGGACGCCGACCGGATCCACGCGGTCGATCGCTACTGGCGGATCGCGGAATCGCTGGGATGCAAGGGTGACAAGCAATTCGTCGTTCCGGTGCGGGAATCGGAAACGCTGGCGTTGCGCCAGGAACTCTCAACTGCCCCTCGACCGTGGATCGCTGTTGCGGCCGGAGCGAAGTGGGTCACGAAGCGCTGGCCGCCGGCGCAGTTCGGGGCGCTCCTCATGAAAGCCCAGGCCGAATTCGGCGGAACGGTCCTGCTTGTCGGAGCGTCGGACGACAACCCGCTGTCGGCGGCGATCGCGAATCGATTGACCGGCTCCGTCCGCGACTTCACCGGCCGGACGAGCCTGCCGAAACTCGCGGCACTGCTGAATCTGTGCGATGTGATGGTCGCGAATGATACGGGGCCGTTGCATCTGGCCGCTGCGATGGGTCGGCCCTGTGTGGCGCCCTATACCTGCACGAAGACCGTCCTCCATGGTCCGTACGGTGGCCGAGGGACCGGAATCGAAACGTCGGTTGCGTGCGGTGGCAGCTATCTCAAGAGTTGTCCGCGTGGCACGATCTGCTTCGACGACCTGACGCCCGACAAGTTGTGGCCGCCGCTCGCGGAGGTGCTCTCGACATGGAAAAACCGGATCTCCCGTTCCGCCTGACACTTGCCAGCGGTTCCCTGGGGCGGCGCGAATTGCTCAAACTCCAAGGCTATACCTTCGAAGTTCGTCCGGCGAACATCGACGAACCGACCGAGGCGCGCCTCGGCGATATCCGGCATTATGTCGCCGAACTGGCGTTCCTCAAGGCCGCCGCCGTCGCCCCCACCGTATCCGACGGCGTCGTGATCGCCGCGGATACCGTCGGCTGGCTCGACGGGAAAGTCGTCGGCAAGCCGGACGACGAAGCCCATGCCCGAAGCATCCTGCAGTGGCTCTCCGGCCGCGTCCACGAACTCTGGAGCGGCGTCTGCCTCTGGATTCGTCCCGGCGATTTCCAGATCGCCTGGCAGGAACGGAGCCTCGTCGAGATGGTGAAATTGAGCGAGTCCCAGATCGAATCCTATCTGAAAACCCGGAAGTGGGAGGGCTGTTCGGGCGCGTACGCGATCCAACTCCCCGAAGATCCGTACCTGAAAGTGATCGAAGGCAGCGCCAGCAATGTGATCGGTCTACCAATGGAATCGCTGGCCTGCGCGATCGCTTGGGCCGGAAGGCTGACCGATGCATCCACAAGCCCGTAGGATACCATCATGCCGAGCGGCCCGCAGATCATTCTAATCTTGAAAGTCCTCGTATCGGCCGTGACGGTGTTGCTCGCGGCGTCGTTGGTCGCACTGGCCATGAAACGCCCGCGACTCCACGGCCGCATCAATCTTGCATTCTTCGCGCTGACGATCACGACCGTCTTCGGATTCGAACTGCTGCTACGGCTCGGTACCGATGTGACTTCGCAGTTTTCGGAGGCGGCCCGCGACGCCCTGCGGGTACATCTCTATTTCGCAGTGCCTTCGGCCCTGCTGCTCCCCGCGATGCTCATGACCGGTTTGAAGCGGCGGCGTGCGATTCACCTGCCATTGGGCCTGTTGTTCGCGGCGCTCTGGATCGGCACATTCGTGACAGGCGTGTTCTTCCTCCCCCACGAGTAGAGCACCGCGCAATGAGCCCGGAACCCCACCAATTCGAAACCTGGGAACTCGACGGCGACCTCGACGCGCCCGTGCTGGAAGAATCGCCCGTCGCGGTCGCGCCCGCCGAATCGCCGCCGGCTCCGGTCGTTCCCGAACCCGACGCGCCACCGTCGCCCGATGCGATCGCGGAGGCGATGCTCTTCGCGGGAGGGCCGCCCCTGACGGCCGAAAAATTCGCGAGCGCGATCCGCACCGGGGGCGACCACCTGCCCCGGATCGTCGCCGACCTGAACAAACGCTACCGGAATCAGAACCGACCCTACGTCGTGCAACCGCGCGAGAACGGATACGTGCTGTCCGTCAAACCGGCCTATCGCGGACTTCGCGAAAAACTCTTCGGCGGACCGCGCGAGGCGCGCCTGTCGCCGCCCGCGCTCGACGTGCTCTCCGTGATCGCCTACCGCCAGCCCGTCGACAAGGACGAAATCGACACGATTCGCGGCGTCGATTCGGGAGCGATCGTGAGGCAGCTGGCGCGGCTCGGCCTGATCGCCGTCGTCCAGCGCGGGGACTCCGAACGGGCGAATCCGAAATTCGGCACCACGTCCCGTTTCCTCGAAATCTTCGGACTCGGTTCACTCGACGACCTGCCCCGCCTCGGCGAGGCGCAACAACTGTAAGGGAATTCCGCCATGTTCGATCTGATCTACCGCATCGATCCGGACGCCCCGTCCGCCAAGCCACCCAAGACCGCGAAGGCCGCGTGGAAGCGGCTCGAGGACGGCAATCGCGCGTTTGCGAGCGTTTCGGACATCCATCGTCACACGCAGACCGAGCCGCATATCATCACGCTCAACGCCGAGGCGCTCGGGCTGGCCAAGGCGGACGGCACGGCACCGAAGCAGACGCCGTTCGCCGCCGTGCTCGGCTGCGCCGACGCCCGCGTGCCGATCGAACTGATCTTCAGCCAGGCGGCGAACGACCTCTTTGTCGTTCGCGTGGCCGGGAACGTGCTGGGGGCCGAGTGCCTCGGCAGCCTCGACTTCGCGGTCTCGAATCTGGGCGGCAGCCTGCGATTGCTGGTGGTACTCGGGCACACCGGTTGTGGGGCGGTCGCGGGTGCCGTGAAGGCATTCATGGAACCGCACATGTATCTGGACTTCGCGACGAGCCATCCGCTCCGCGCCGTGTTGGAGCGCATCCTCGTCGCCGTGCGGGCCGCGCATCGTGCGCTCGAGCAGGTCTATTCGCAGGACGTGGAACAAATCCCCGGCTACGAGGACGCCCTGCGCGAGACCGCCGTGGTCTTGAACACCGCCATGATGGCGGCGAGCCTGAAGAAGGAATTCTGCGACAGCATGGGGCCGCAGCTCGCCGTCGCCTACGGAGTCTATAACCTCGTCACGCGGTGCGTCTCGCTCACGCAGAAATCCCAAAACGATACGAACGTGCAACTCGCGGCCCCGCCCGAAAACAGCGATGGCTTCGACAAACTCGGCCTTCAGATCGCGAAGAGCGACATGATCCGCCGGATGCTCCGTATCGAATAACTCGAACGTTCCGAATCCGCCACGAGACGTGTCATGCTTCCGCTCCTGTTCGCCGAAGCCGCCGCGGCCCCTGCCCCCGAAGTTGTCAAACCCGTGCTGCCGATGCTCGTCCTCGGCGGCATCATGACGCTCACATGTGTGTCGTTCGCGCTGGGCATGGGCGTCTTCAAGGACGAAGCCGGGCACTCGGCGTACGACCGCGCGGTCCACGACAACATCGGCCACGACATCGGCGTCCCCTGACCATCGTCTCCGGCGCACGCGATCGCCGCGCGGCCAACTACCACCGCGTGGCCGATCTCGTCCTCGCGTCCCGTTATCCCGTATTGGTCGTCTGAAGCGGGCGACTATAGTATCCCCGCCGTTACGCCGCGATTCCCGCCGGCCGACGGCTAGGGATTGCCCGTCCCATGGAACGCCCCTCTCTCTTCTGGCGCATCTGGCCGCCGCTGCCGGTCTGGAAACGCCTAGACGCAGCCGTCCTCGTCGTCGTCGTCTACGCAATCCTGGTGAAGACCATCCACGATCTGGAACGCTTCGCGTTTCCCAAGTGGATCGGTGAGATGGCCGTCGTTAACGGCGTTCTCCTCGGGGTCCTGCTCGGTTTCCGCAACGTCCAGGCTTACGATCGCTGGTGGGAGGCCCGCAAACTCTGGGGCCAACTCATCAACGATTCGCGCAATCTCTGTTTGAAAGTCGCGACATTCGTCCGATCCGATTCCGATGAGCGCCGGCAAGTGGGCCGGCTCGTTGTTGGTTTCGCCGTCGCCCTGCGCAACCACCTGCGGGGCGGACAGCCGCTCCAGACCGTACCGGGATTCGAGCGGGAAACCGGCGAACCGGCTCACGTGCCGTTGCACCTTGCCGAGCGGGTTTACGCACAACTCCTGGCTTGGCGCGCCGGCGGCCAACTGACCGAATTCGACCTGCTCCTAATCGACCCGCATGCCAAAGCGCTCATGGACGTCAGCGGGGCCTGCGAGCGGATCCGCTCCTCGCCCGTCCCGCTTTCCTACCGAGCCCTTCTGCGCCACGGCACAATCCTCTACCTCGCCTCCGCACCCTGGTTCATGGCCGGTGAATACGGCTACATGACCATCGGCGTCGTCGCCCTGCTCGCCTACTTCCTCCTCGGCATCGAGATGACGGCCGAAGACGTCGAGGAGCCGTTCGGCAAGGACGGGGACGACCTGGAACTGACCCGGTTCTGCGAGACGATCCGAAAATCGGCCGAGCAGATCCTAGGCGACCTCGGATATGGCGACCAGGCCCTGAGCACGATCGTGGCACCACGCAGCCGATAAGAAGCGACACTCCAAGAATTGGCAGACGATTGACGTTCCATCCATCTGGTTCGGTATCGGTTCCACGTTTGGAATGCGTCGATCGGATCATCTTCGGGGAACCGCCGGAGTGATTTCGGACTGGCCTCAACGTCCGAACCGACAATACCGTATACGTTTGGGGCGAAAACGAAAGTGATTCCGGTTCGGATACGTCTTTCCACGGAAGGGAGTGGCACTATCGCCGGAATGACGGCTTGTCCTTGGCACCACTTCGTTCATCCGGATTGTAAGGATTGGTAGAGCACGACCGGTTCGATGGGCAATTCACCTTGAAAACTCGACCCAGAATCGCTATCCTGCCAGACGCACAGCTCTCCCCTGTTCGCCGATTGCGCACCGCGGTCGTTCCCCGCGGTGTCTCCGTTTCCGGAGCTGAGGAGCATTCATGCCCGTTCGCACGATCCGTTCGTTTACCGTCCTGCCGAGCATTCCCGAACGCCTCAAGCCGCTGCAAACGCTTGCGAACAACCTCTGGTGGTGCTGGAACGCCGAAGCCGTCGCACTTTTCCGCCGGATCAATCCGGACCTGTTCGAAGCGCTGGACCATAGCCCGATCCGACTCCTGACCACGCTGGAACAGAAGCGATTCGACGAACTGGTGGAGGACGACGGTTTCCTCGCGCACATGGACCGTGTTGCGGCCCAGTTGGAACACTACCTCAAGGCACCGACCTGGTTCCAAACGAACCATCACGCCGATTCCAGTTCCAAGATTGCGTACTTCTCCGCCGAATTCGGACTGCACGAGAGCGTGCCGATCTATTCGGGCGGTCTCGGCGTCCTCGCCGGCGACCACTTGAAAAGCGCCAGCGACCTCGGCCTGCCACTGGTCGGCGTCAGCCTCATGTACCGCGAAGGCTACTTCCGCCAGTACCTCAACGTCGATGGCTGGCAGCAGGAGCGATACCCGGAGAACGATTTCTTCACCCTGCCGCTGATCCCCGAACTCGGCGCCGACGGTAAGCCGGTCATCGTGAGCGCGCCGTTGCCGGGCCGCGACGTTCATCTGCGGATCTGGCGCATCCAGGTTGGCCGTGTGCCGCTGTACCTGTTGGACGCGAACATCCCACAAAATGCGCCGGCCGACCGGCAGATCACGTCCCAGTTGTACGGTGGCGACTCGCACACTCGCATCCAGCAGGAAATCATCCTCGGCATCGGGGGCATCCGGGCGCTGCGGGCGATCGGGCAGAACCCGACGGTTTGCCACATGAACGAGGGTCACGCGGCGTTCGTAAGCCTGGAGCGGATTCGCGTAATGATGGAAGAGCAGCAGGTGCCGTTCGCCGTGGCGGCGGAGGCGGTCAAAGCCGGGACCTGCTTTACGACGCACACGCCGGTGCCGGCGGGGAACGATGCGTTTCCTCCGGCCATGATCGAACAATACTTTGGCGAGTTCATGGGCAAACTCGGCATCGAGAAACGCGAGTTCTACGGCTTGGGCCGGATCCATCCCGACGACATTCACGAACCGTTCAGCATGACCGTGCTTGCGATCAAGCTCGCGAACACTTCCAACGGGGTGAGCGCCTTGCACGGCGTCGTGTCGCGGAAGATGTGGAACGGCGTCTGGCCGACGCTGCCTACGGGCGAAGTGCCCATCGGCTCAATCACCAACGGCGTCCACACGCAGACCTGGCTCGCGCCGGATCTGGCCGGACTTTTCGACCGCTACATTGGAGTCCATTGGGAAGAGGAACCCACCAACTTCGCCATCTGGAAGCGGGTCGAGTCGATCCCCGATGCCGAGCTTTGGCGCACTCACGAACGCTGCCGCGAGCGGCTCATCGCGCTCGCACGCACCCGTCTCAAACATCAATTGAAGCGCCGCGGCGCGCCCCAGGCGGAAGTCGAACGCGCCGACGAGGTCCTCGACCCCGAAGCGCTGACTGTAGGCTTCGCCCGCCGTTTCGCCACCTACAAGCGCGGCGATCTGGTGTTCCGCGACATCGACCGGTTGATGGATCTGCTCAATAATTCCCAGCGGCCGATCCAGTTTATCTTTTCCGGCAAAGCGCACCCCAAGGACAACGGGGGCAAGGAACTCATCGCCCGCGTCGTCCAGTACGCCAAGCGCGAGGAATTTCGGCGGCGCATCGTCTTTCTCGAAGACTACGAGATGAACGTCGCACGTTATCTCGTGCAGGGCGTGGACGTGTGGCTGAACAACCCGCGCCGACCGCACGAGGCCAGCGGCACCAGCGGCATGAAGGTCGCCGTCAATGGCGGTTTGAATCTCAGCATCCTCGACGGTTGGTGGTGCGAAGGGTACGACGGCGAAAACGGCTGGGCGATCGGCTCCGGGGAAGAGTATCCCGAAACGAACCTCGACTACCAGGACGATGTCGAAAGCCGCGCCCTGTACGAACTGCTCGAGAAGGAAGTCCTGCCGATGTTCTGGCAGCGTGGATCCGACGGACTGCCACGGCAGTGGATCCGCCGCATGAAGAAGTCGATCGCCACGCTCGTGCCGATGTTCAATACAAACCGGATGGTGGAGGAATACGCGGAAAAGTGCTACCTCCCCAGCCACCGCCGCCACGTGGTTCTCGCCGCGGACCAACTCAAGGACGCTCGCGAACTCTCGGCCTGGCGGCGGCAACTCATGGAACGCTGGAGCCACGTGCGGGTCGATTCGGTCGAAGCACCCCACGGCGAGACGCTCCGAGTCGGCACCAGCTTTCCGGTCAAGGTGAAGGTCCACCTCGGAGAAATCCACCCCGGCGACGTGGAAGTGCAGATGTGCTACGGTCTGCTGGACGCGATGGGTGAGATCCACGATCCCAAGCCCTACGCCCTATCGCCGAACGGCACGGTGGACGGCCAGTGGATAACCTACCACGGCACGGTACCTTGCTCGGCGAGCGGCCAGTTTGGCTTCGGCGTCCGGGTGCTACCGAAGCATCCGAACCTGAACCATTCGTTCGAGCCGGGTCTTGTGACGTGGGGATAGAAATTGGAAGACCGACCGTGCGACGGCGTCGCGCCGTCGCACGGCGCGTCGTCAATTGCCCTTCGGATTGTCCCAATTCGGACGGAACTCCTCGCCCCGGCCCCGTTCCTGATTGTAGATCGCTGCCAAAACTTGGATCGCCCGGCACTTCGCCGCCAGCGATCCGGTCCAATCCGATTGTCCGCGCTTCGCAGCGGCCTCCGCGGCGTGTTTGCCGTGCGTTGCCCAGTCCACCTCCGGGTGGTCTTTGAGCACGTCCTTCAATTCGTTGTCTTTTTCATCGAATCGATCCAGTAATACCGAGCCGATTTCGAAGGGGTAGGTCTTGTAGACGTGCAATTCGCCTTTGGCCGGCGTTCCCGAGGTGGATTCGGTCTTGTCGTTTTGCAAGTGCAGGGCCAACCCCACGACGCCGACGATGATCAACAACGCCGCCGCGCCGAATAGCGGGATCGCGGCGCTGGAGATCTCCTGCATCTGCAAGACGAGCGAGACGACTGCGCAAAGTGACCCCAA
Organism: Gemmataceae bacterium; assembly: GCA_022842245.1. GTDB lineage: Bacteria > Planctomycetota > Planctomycetia > Gemmatales > Gemmataceae > Limnoglobus. The sequence continues at coordinate 225,994 of JALHPZ010000005.1, read as the reverse complement.
ACCGAGGAAGGTATAAGGCCAGGGCAGGAAGCGATCCCAGGATTTCAACGCATTCCGGAATCGTCCCGGGGTTTTCGCGACGACCGCAGCACCGCCGACGTCGCCGCCGGGCGTTTGAACGATGATGCACGTGATGTTGTCCCGACCACCTCGGATGTTGGCCAAGGCAATCAGGAACTTGGCCGCCTCCTCGGGCGGGAGCGCCATCACGACGGATCCGATCTCGTCGGCGGCCACTTCGTTCGTCAGTCCATCGCTGCACAACAGGAAGGAATCGCCGGGTTGGAGCGGATGCGGGCCTTCGATGTCGACTTCGACTTGTTCGTCCGGCCCCAGCGAACGGACGATGACATTCTTCTTGAAGTCTCCAAGTTGATCCGGGTCGATCCCCTGGCGTCGGGCGATCTCCCAGACCCAGGAATGGTCGAACGTGAGTTGCTCGACTTTGCCGGCCCGGATGCGATACGCACGGCTATCGCCCACGTGGCCGATCCAGGCACCTTCGGAACGGAGGAACAGTGCGGTCCCGGTCGTGCCGAGGCCTTTGAATTCGGGATTCTTCTGACCGATGTCGTAGATATCGGCGTTGGCTTCCGTGAAGGAACGGCGAATCGCCGGCACCACGCCTTCCTGCGGAACATGTTTCTGATAGGTCAGCGGGATATCGCGGATGGCTTTGGCACTGGCCTTTTCGCCGACCGCGTGGCCACCCATCCCGTCGGCGACGATGAAAATGTGCCCCTGAGACAGGAACAGCGGGTCATCCGGCGCCAATTGGACTGCGCACGCATCCTGGTTGTGGCTTCGCTTGGCACCCACATCCGTGAGCGCAGCGTAGCGGACCTTGGCGGAATTCACCGGTACGGCACCCCGGAACGCGATGGAATCTGCCTAATTCTACATGCTTTACGAAATTTGGGGTGCTGGAAGCGACGAAACTTCCCGGCTTCCTGCCCGCCGTTCGGGTATGATCGGACTTTCGGATTGCGAAGTCGGTCCGGCACGGTTAGGTTGGCGCTGTTACAACCCGTAAAGTCCGCCCTCCAAGATTTGGAAACCGCGCAAGTCCCTCAAACTTCCGCGCTCCGAGTTTGTGATTATTCCCGCGAGTCCGGCCCCTTCGAGGGTTACCCCATGCGAATCCGCTTCTCCCGCCTCTTCACCGCCTGTCTGACCGCCATCGGACTCGCAATCGCCACTCCGGCTTCCGGCCGTGCCCAAGCCAATCAGGAAGTCGAAGTGCTGGCCCGCGGCCCGGTGCACGAAGCCTTCGCCGCAACCCTCGAAATCCAGAAGGATCCGGTGCTGGTCCGCAAGGTGCCGCCCGACGCCATCGAGGAACTGCCGCCGGATCAGAAGCCGGATGGCGACAACGTCCAGTGGGTGCCCGGCTACTGGCACTACGACGAGGAACGCGAAGACTTCATCTGGATCAGCGGTTTCTGGCGCGTTCCGCCGCCCGGCCGCGTCTGGGTTCCCGGCAGCTGGCGCGAAGTCCGGAACGGTTATCAGTGGGTGCATGGTTTCTGGCAGGAAGCCCGGCCCGAAGCCGAACGCGCCGACATCGAATATCTCGCACCGCCCCCGGTGCCCCTCGAACTCGCGCCCTCGATTCCCGCCCCCAGCGACTCGCATGTCTACGTCCCCGGCACGTGGGTCTGGCGCACGCACCGCTACGTCTGGCGCCCGGGCGTCTGGGTCGCGCATCGTCCGGGCTGGTGCTGGGTACCGTCGCACTATCGCTGGACCCCGGCCGGTTACATCTTCATCGATGGCTATTGGGACATGCCCCTCGCCGAGCGCGGCGTGCTCTTCGCACCCGTCTACTTCCCGCGATCGGTCTACTACCGCCCCGCCTTCGTCTACACTCCCACCATCTGCGTCAGCGAACCGGCGCTCTACACCTCGCTGTTCGTGCGCCGCGGCTGGGGTTGCTATTACTTCGGCGACTACTTCGAAAACCGCTACAGCACCCTCGGCTTCTCCGCCTGGGCGTCCAACATCAGCGGCAGTGGGTTCGGAGTGTCCGTCGGTTTCGGCCGTTCGATCGGCTACGATCCGCTCTGGGACTATTACCGGGTTGCATACCGCAATACGCCTCAGTGGGCGCTTGGCATCAACAATGTCTATGTCGGTCGGTTCAACGGCACGGTGGCCCGGCCTCCGCGCACTCTCGTCCAGCAAAACGTCGTGGTCAACAACATTACGAACGTCACGAACGTGACCAATAACACCAACATCATCAACAACACTGTCAACAACACTGTCAACAACAACCAGATGATGCTGACGACGCTAGGAAACGTCGCGGCCACCAATAAGGCGATCGCTCTCAAACCATTGGCCGCCGAGCAACGATTGAAGGAACAACAGTTCGCCCGGGAACTGAAACAGGTCTCCGCTCAACGGAAACAAGTGGAAACTTCCATCGTGGATCGTGGTCAGGTGCCCCTGAAGGGAACCGATGCACCGCGGACGGCCAAGCTCGACTACTCGAAGACCGCGGTGGCCCGCGCTCAGGTGCCGACCGAAAAGGTGAGGACCGTTCCTGTTCCCACCGCATCCCAGAGCAGCCCGACCAAGCCGACCCCCGCCGCGTTGAAGCCGACACCGGCCCCGACGGGACAGAACCCGTCCGTCAAGCCCACGACTCCGATGCCGACGCCCAAGCCCGGCCCTGTTCCGACGCCGACACCAATGCCTTCGACCAAGCCGTTGCCACCGGCACCGAAGCCCCCGGTCGCGGGACAAAATCCGGCACCGACACCCAAACCCACGCCGATTCCTTCGCCGAAGCCCCCGGTTGCGGGACAAAATCCGGCACCCGCGCCCAAGCCGACCCCGGCCCCGCTGCCACCCGCGCCCAAGCCGACCCCGGCCCCGCTGCCACCCGCGCCCAAGCCGACACCGGCCCCGCTGCCACCCGCGCCCAAGCCGACACCGGCGCCACTTCCGCCCTCGCCCAAGCCGACGCCGGCACCGCTGCCACCCGCGCCCAAGCCGACACCGGCGCCGCTGCCGAAGCCATCAAATCCCCCTCCGGCCAAGCCGACAACTCCGCCGCCGGGGAAATCGAAAGGAGAAGCTGTTCCGCAAACGACATTCTCCACGCCATCACAATCGGCAGCACAACAATCGTTTCCTCGCCCGACGACCTCGCCGGTCCCCGTAGCGAACACGACCCGCTCGTACACGCCCTCACCCTACAAGCCGGTCACCGCACCGACTTCGAACCGCTCGTACACGCCAACGCCCTCCTACAACCCGGCTCCCGCGTCGAACACGAGCCGCTCCTACACGCCCGCACCCTCGTACAAACCAGCACCTGCGCCCTCTTACAAGCCAGCCCCCACACCGACCACGACTCGCTCCTACACGCCGGCGCCGTCCTACACGCCGGCACCGCAACGGATCGAGACACGCCCCGCGTCCAACTTCCGATCGACGCCGGCCCCAAGCTACAAACCGTCGTCACCCTCGCCTGCCTTAAAGCCGAGTACACCGGCTCCGAGCAACAAACCGACTATTTCCAACGAGACCAAGAACGGCAAAAAGTGAGACCGTCGGATTTGATCCAACAGGCCACCCCGGTGCGGGGTGGCCGTTTCATTGATTGGCGATCCGCCGAACGGTATCGAATATCTCACGCAAAGGTATCTCGTTCTGCCGGGCGAGCCGCGCGCAATCCTCGTACTCCGGCGCTACGATCGTCACCTCGGAATTCTGACCGCGTTTGACTCGTACCGGCCCCCATGGAGTCTCGACGGTCGCGAACTCGCGTGCCAGCTTCGATCGTGCCGCAGTTGTCCGTCGAATGCCGAACGTGGCCGTTTCGCGGAACACGATCGCTTCCAACTCGGCGGCCAGTCGTGGTTCGGCTATGATCGACAGCATCGTCCCCGGCCGGTTCTTCTTCATCTGAATGGGTACGGTGTAGACATCGAGCGCGCCGGCCGCGAACAGTCGCTCGATTACGTAGCCGACGATTTCCCCCGGGCAGTCGTCGAGGTTCGTCTCCAACACGACCACTTCATCGAATCCAGTCGACGAACTTCTGCGGGCAGTCGCTTCGCCCACCAGGAGCCGTAGCATGTTCGGTTGTTCGATCGGGTCTTTCGTCCCGGCCCCGTGACCGATCCGCTCGAGCGTCAGTTCCGGCGTATCAACGAACTCCGTCACGACGCTCGTCAGGATGGCCACACCGGTCGGGGTCGCGAGTTCCCCCTTCACTGGGCACTTCGCAATGGGCACGCCCTTGAGCAACTCGGCCGTGCCCGGTGTTGGCACCGGCATGATGCCATGCGCGCACTTGACCGTGCCGCTGCCGACGGCCACCGGCGACGCCGTGAATCGATCCACGTTCAGCAAGTCGAGTGCCACAGCCGAGCCGACGATGTCCGCGATGCTGTCCAGCGCGCCGACTTCGTGGAAGTGCACGCGTTCCAGGGACATTCCGTGGGCGACTGACTCGGCAAGGGCAACCTTACGGAAGATCGTGGTCGCGAGTTCTCGCTGTGGTGCGGAGAGCGCCGCTCTCGCGAGAATCGCCTCGATGTCGGGCAGGAAGCGATAGTCCTCCTGATCCTGTGCACGGACCGTCGCCTTCGTGGCCGCGAATCCGCATCGCTTGACTTTGTCCACTTCCAGGGCGATCGGCAAATCGAGCGACGCAAGAACGGACCGGATCGCCTCCGGATCGACGCCGGCGTCGATCACCGCGCCGAGAACCATGTCCCCGCTGATACCGCTGAAACAATCGAAATGGGCCACGCGCACGATAAGGTCTCCTTTCCGAAAGTTTACGGGTTCTGACGGATCGGGCGCTGGCCCGGTCCCCGTTGATCGCGAACCGGGAGGCAAGACGGCGATTCGTCGACTACACTGTCGGCATGATCGATCCCATTGAACGACTCTGGCAAACTGCACGACCCGACGGAGGTTGGGGCTACAGGACCGGGCAAGCCGCGCACCTCGAACCGACCTGCCTGGCGCTGATCGCGCTTGCCCCGAAGCGCAGCACGAACGAGGCGGCGTTCGAGTCGGCCCGGCGATTCGTCGCGATGCAATTCGTTTCGACCGGGCGCGGGCAGACGGCCCGACTCCAGCGCGGCCGGCCGCAAGCGGTCTGGACGACGGCGCTCGCGCTCGTCGCCTGGCAGAATGGCGCCGGTAGCGAGAAGGAACAGGCCAGCCTGGCCGAAGGACTGCTCGCGATCGAAGGGCGAACCATCAAGACCGACCCGGAAGTGGCGGACATGCTGGACATCGACTCCCGGTTGATGGGCTGGCCGTGGGGCGAGGATACGTTTTCGTGGGTGGAACCAACATCGTGGGCGTGCCTGGCACTGCGTCGGGCCGGACGCGGCGACCACCCGCGCGTGAAGGAGGGGCTTCGCCTGCTGCTCGATCGCGCCTTCGACACCGGCGGTGCAAACTACGGCAACCGTTCGGTGCTGGGAAAATCCACGGAACCGATTCCGGGGCCGACCGCCGTCTTGTTGCTCGCCATGCAGGGCGTCGAACACCCGCGCATCGAGGCCGCGAAGGGCTACCTCCGTGTCCACGGCGAGCAGACGACCGATCTCGAACACCTGGCCTGGATCAAGATCGCCCTTGCGACCCATGCGACCGACGACGCGACGCGGGCCGCCTTGCCGAAACTCGACGCGAAGATCCGGGAATCGCTGGAAGTCGAGTGTTCGACGGACAATGGCCTTGGCGCCGGCCCGCTGCGACTGGCGCTGGCGGCGATCGCCCTCGATATCGTCAATCGCAATCCGTTCCGACTGACGGATCCTCCCACCCTCTCAACCGGTGATCCGGCCTTTCTCGAACGAACGAAGAAAGCCGTACCGGTCAAGGAACGCCTGCCGATCGCCGAGCGCGTGAAGGCGTATTTCCAAAGCTTCACCGCGAAGATGATCGCGAATACCCGTCCGCTGCCGGTCACCTCCGGCGTGCACATCGGCACGTGCGCCGACTACGACGAAGCGAAGATGCTGGAATTGTTGAAAGTCCAGTTCGGCCACTACCGCGAACACCTTCCGGTGCGGGGCAAGCGCGTCGTCCTGAAACCGAACCTCGTGGAATACCACAAAGGCAAGGTCATCAACACCGACCCGCGCTTCGTCGACGCCGTCATTCAATTGTTTCAGTCGGAGGGCGCCGCCGAGATCATCGTCGCGGAGGGGCCGGGGCACTGGCGGAATGTGCAGTTCCTCGTGAATGAATCGGGCCTCGGCGACGTACTCCGCAAGCACGGCGTCCGCTTCGTGGACATCAACCACGATGAACCTCGGAAGATGTTGAACTTCGGCCGCACCACCGGCCTCGAATACCTCTACATCGCCCGCACCGTCACGGAAGCCGACGTTTTCGTCTCGCTGCCGAAACTCAAGACGCACCACTGGGCGGGTGCCACGCTCTCGCTCAAGAACCTCTTCGGCACGCTCCCCGGCATCTGCTATGGCTGGCCCAAGAACGAACTCCACTGGCGGGGCATTCCGAACAGCATCGTCGACATCGCCTGCACGAACACGCCGCACCTCGCCATCGTCGACGGCATCGTCGGCATGGAGGGCGATGGCCCACTTAACGGCACCGCCAAGCCCTTCGGCGCGATCATCATGGGCATGGACCTCGTCGCCGTCGATGCCACCTGCTGCCGGCTGATGAAACTTCCGGTGGAACGGATCACCACCATCGTACTCGCCCATCACAAGCGGCTCGGGAACATCCGGGAGGACAAGATCCCACAGTTGGGCGAATCGATCGCGAGCCTGGCCCAACGATTCGAGCCGCCGCCCGGCATTGAGAAACAACTGATACCGCCGGACAAGGTGCCCGTCCTGCGATAGGCTGTCGGGCAGTCCCATGGAGTCGCTTCATGCGTTCGCGTGTCCTTCTCCCCGCGCTCTGCCTCGCGCTCGTCGGCCTCGCCGCGTGGGTAGGCCGATCTCAGTCCGCGAAACCCGAATCGCCTTGGAAGACCGCCTTCGACGCAGACGGACTGAAAGTGCTCCGCTCGCCGAGTTCACCGGCGTCGTATCTCCTACTGGTCGGCGACGAATCGCTGCTCATCGATGCGCCGATGCCGGTGGATACGATCCCCACGAAGCCGGGCAAGGTCCTGCTTACCCACCATCACCGGGACACGGTCGCGGCCGTGTCGACGTACCTTGACGCGAAGATTCCGGTGCTGGCCGCGCCGGAGTCGGCCGAGTGGCTGAAGCCCGGCGAGGTCGCGAAGTATTGGGAAAAGGCGATTCCGCTGCGGGATTCTCGCACGTCGTATTTCGTCGTGCCCGTGGGAATCGACGGGATCGATTACTCGCTAAAGAAGGATCACACGATCAAGCTCGGCGAGTGGAAGCTGACCGTAGTTCCGACATCGGGCCACTCGCGGGACCATATCGCCTTTTCACTCGACAAGGCGGGGCGAAAGTCAGGCCCGCTCGTCTTCACCGGCGACGCCGTTTCGACGAACTGCCATCTCTGGACGCCGTTCACGACCGACTGGGATCACTGGACTGACGCGGGTCTCAAACCGACGGCCGAGTCGGTGAAGCGGATCGCGGACTTGAAGCCGTCGCATCTCTGTCCGAGCCGCGGCGAGGTTTGGTCCGATACGCTAAAGGTGGAACAGTTGCTAATGGTTCAAGGGGAAGCGATCCGCGACTGCGGGACGATGAAGAGCTTCGAGAAATCCGCCGGCGACCTGGCGCAGACGTACGACTTCCTCGTGCCAAAGGAGCAGATCGCCAGCGGCGGGGACAAGCCGTGGTCGCGCGTGTCGCCGAGCCTCTGGCTCACGGGCAACACCTACGTCCTGAAATCGAAGGAGGCGAACGCCTGCCTCGTCGTCGACCCGTGGGGGCAGCGGGCAGTCGATCAGGTCGCGAAGCTCCGCAATGACGAGAACCTCGGGCCGATCGAGGCGGTCACGTTCAGCCACGCCCATTACGACCACTTCGACGGCGTCTACACGCTGCCGGTGAAGGGGGAGTTCAAGGTCTGGACGCTCGACCGCGTCGCGGAGCCATTGAAGGAGCCGTACAAGTACCGGGCGCCGTTCCTGGACGTCCGGCCGATCACCTTCGACAAGGAGATCAAGGACGGCGACAGCATCACGTGGCGCGAGTACACGTTCCGCTTCCACCACTTCCCGGGCCAGAGCGAGTTCACCTGCGCCATCGAAACGACCATCGACGGTAAGCGCTGTCTCTTCACGGCTGACAATTTCTTCCACGTTCGCCAGTACAGCGGCAGCGGCGGTTGGATGGGACTGAATCGCAGCTTCCCGAGCGTCTACGCGAAGAGCGCCGAAAAGGTGCTCAAGATCGAACCGGAATGGATCCTCGCCGAGCACGGCGGGCCGTACGTCTTCAATCGCAAGGATTACCAGCAGCGAGTTATTTGGGGCGAGCAGGCCGGTGAGATTTGCGACAATCTCTGCATTTCCAAGAAGCATCGACTCGACTGGAATCCGCACCGCGTGAGCGTGGAACCGGTCTTGGTGAAGGCGAAGGCGGGTCAGGCGGTGAAGGCGACGCTGCGCGTCGAACCAGGGCAGAAGCTCGCCGTGAAATTCGAAGGCCGAGGATTGGTGCCGGACGCGACGGTGACGGACTCTCTGGAATTCACGCTTCCAAACTCGATCGCCAAGGGCCGGCACGTCTTCGCCGTGCGGGCGAGAGACGCATCCGGCGCGGAGGTGACTGACGCGTTCTTCGCCGTAGACGTGGAGTAAATGAAAACGGCCGGGAGCGAACGCTCCCGGCCCCATTGAATCGCAAAGAATTCACTTCTCGAATACGGCGTCGCCGAGACCCTGATTGAATTTCAGGTTCACGTAGCTGTAGCACTCCAGCAGTTCGCCGGTCGGTGCGCTGCCAATGGTCGGCTGATCGTACGCTTCCATGCGGATCGGCAATTTGGTTTCCTTGTCGACGTAGACCACGGTGCGGTAGGCGAAGCGGAGGGCATGCGCGCGATCGGTGAACACCTCGAATCGCGTGACAGGTCGATTGGCGTAGACATAGTCGGACACGGTCACCTGCACTGCGTTCCGCAGGCGTTGCTCGATCGTCAGGTTCTTCTCGAGTACTTCGACCATCGGACCGATGCCGAACTCGGACGCGGCATGGCGAGTATGGGCCGTGGCTCGCGTGTCGGCGAGTTCTACCGTGGCGAACCCGTCCGGGCCGAAACTGCCGGCCGGCTTGAACCGGAGCTTGCCGCCGTTGCGACCCGCGACGAACGCGAGTTCCTGGCCCATCAGCGCGTTCGGCGCAACGTACTTGAGAGAAACGCCCGCCGGTTTCGCCTTCACACGAATCTCGGCGGTCTGGTCGCCGGTGAGCTTGCCGCGGACGCGGTCCTGGTGGATGACGTGGCCGGAATAATCGTTGATCTTCCCGAGGGCAATCTTGGCTTCGGAAAGCATCAGGGAGTACGCGGCCAAGCCGTCGATCGCCGGTTTCCCAACCTTCACGCTCGCGTTGCCGGGAACGATCGTCTTCGGCTCGACCTTCGCTTCGACGACGGCGCCGAACGTCGGCGGCATGGCGGGTGCCATCGGATTCACGGGATTCATCGGTGGCGATTTCACGACGGCGGCGGTCGGCTTCACTTCACCGGGCAGCGCCATTGGCGGCAGTGTCGGTGCGGCACTGGGCATCGGTGCCATCGGTGGGGTCGCCATAGGCGTCAGGGGCGGCGGCACGGCCGGGGCCTTGGGCGCTTCCGAGACAAGCGGTGGAAGCGTCGCCGGGGCCGCCGGCGGTGGGACCACTGGTGCCGTACCGGTTGCCGGGGTCAGCGGCGGCAATTCCGCCTTCGGCGGCACGACCGGTGTCGCACTCGGAAGCGGAGGCAACGGAAGGGGCTCCTGCGCCGTCATCGTGCCGCTACCAGCCAGCAATGCCGCGAGCCACGCGCGGTGGAACAGATCGTGGACCGTCATGGCGTTCCCCTGCCGAAACGGGATCGGATGGATTCGGAAGGGCGGCGGCATAACCGCTGAAGCGGGATTTGCCTAGCCCAAAATGACAGCGAGGAGCGGTACGCGCATCGGGCTTGCCCGGCCGAGCGAACGCTCAGGGTGAAGGGAACATTGAATCCCGCAGTTAACAACCTTGGATCGCACGCAAAAGATTGCGATGCCGGGAGAACGACGGTTCTGAAATCGGGTGTCGAGCGCGTTGCACGGGGCGGTGCGGCATTCTAACCTACCCATCATTTCTCTTGAGCCTGCCATGAACGACGCCCTCGCCGACCGCCGGAATCGCCTTCGCTTCGAACTGGCCTACGAGACCTTCTGCACGATTCCGGTCCAAGACGACATTGCCAAACCGATCTGCGGACACGTCGCCGACCTCTCGCAGACGGGCCTGCGAATGCGAGCACCGTTGAGGCCAGGGGCCGGCGCACAACTCAGCGCAACGCTCCATTGCGTAGCGAGCGGTATCACGGAACCGGTCCGGATCGAAATCGTCTACGTGGCGGGTTCGCCCACGGGCCAATACGAGATAGGTGCGAAGTTTCTGCCCGCGCTGCCCATCGGCGTGGTCGACCGGTTCGTTTCACGACCCGCCGAATGAGCCGACTGCAGACGGAAAGCAAAAAGTGTGGACCGAGGGAAGTGGGCGAGGAGGGACTCGAACCCCCGACTTCCTCCTTGTAAGGGAGGCACTCTAACCGCTGAGTTACACGCCCGTTCAGGTCAGATCCGGCGTGCCGCGCAGGTCGCGCAACAGGCTCTGGATGGTCTTGGCCGCGTTCAACCGACGGCGGATCATCACTAGGTCGTCCTTGGAATTCTCAAATCGACCAGCTACATCCGCCAGGATTTCGTTGTATTGACGTTCGAGATCGGTCTCGAGTTCGCGCAAATCGCCTCCGGCGTCTCGCAGTTCGTCCATCCGTTCGCGGGTTTCCATCATCTCCAGGAGAAACGACTGATCGAGGCTCTTCTCCTGCCCCGCCGTCGGTCCACCAGACAGGTGGAGAAGGTATTCGGCTCGACGAAACGGATCCTTGAGCGTCGTATACGCCTGATTCAAGGAAGCGGTCTTCTCGATCGCGGCGAATTGCTCGTCTTCGGATGCATCACCTTGCAGGTCCGGGTGACACTCGCGCGAGAGGGCGAGATAGCGTCGCTCGACTTCGGTGGCATCAATGGAAAAGCGTCTCGGCAAGCCGAGACGCTCGAAATAATCGGTCATGGTTACATCGAGAACGAACTGCCGCAGCCGCAGGTGGTTTTGGCGTGCGGATTCGAAACGCTGAAGCCACGCTTGTTGAGATCGTCGTGGAAGTCGACCGTGACGCCTTCAAGGTACAGAAGGCTGCGCTTGTCCACGACGATGTTGACGCCGTGGGCTTCGAACAATTCATCCAGCTTTTCGTTCACGGTTTCGTCGAGATCGAGTTTGTGTTGGAAGCCGGAGCACCCGCCGCCGACGACGCGCACTCGGAGGTACAGCGGCGTGGCCGCAGCCTGATCGGCGGCGATACGCTTCACTTCGCTCGCGGCCTTTTCGGTGAGGTTGACGGGGCAAACCTTGTTCGCCTTGGTGCCGAGGGTCACCGGTTCTTCGACGGCAGTCGACATATTCGCACCTTCCGTTGGGAGTTTCGGGGATTCAACACTCGCATTATATCCGAAATAGGACCAAAAAGCTACCAGATCCCGATCAACTCTTCGCGGCGGCAGCTTGACCCGGCACGGTATCCGTTGCCACGTGGTCGGTGGGTTTCAACCGGTCGCGGTCCACACGGGCCGCGACCCGGTTCACCAAGTCCAGATAGGCCATCGCGCTGGCTTCCACAATATCGGTGGACACGGCCCGCGCGGTGTGCTTCTTACCATCGTACTCGGCCTCGATGAAGGCTTCGCCTTGGGCATCGCCACCAAAGGTGACGGCCCGCACGCGGTAGTCCACCACCTTGAGACTGAATCCGGTAATTCGGTCGATGACCTTGAAGACGGAATCGATGGGTCCGTCGCCCAGCGAGGCATCGCGGAGGATCTGGCCGTCGGCACGCCAGAGCGCGACGGACGCGGAAGGGAGCGTACCGGTGCCTGCGTTGCAGGTGAAGGCCTGGAGCGTCCAAATCTTCTTGACGGTATCCTGCAGTTGGGATTCGGCGAGGGCTTCGATGTCGGCGTCGTAAATGTCCTTCTTGCGGTCGGCGAGGACCTTGAAGGCGTCAAAAACCTTGTTCAGTTGCTCGTCGGACAGGTGATAGCCGAGATCGACGATCTTCTGACGTAGTGCGTGGCGGCCGCTGTGCTTGCCGAGGACGAGTTCGGTACGCGACAGGCCGATGTCCTCCGGCCGCATGATTTCGTAAGTGCTGGCGTTCTTGAGCATGCCGTCCTGGTGGATGCCGGCTTCGTGCGCGAAGGCGTTCTGCCCGACGATGGCCTTGTTTCGCTGGACCTGCATACCGGTAGCGTGCGAGAGCTTGCGGCTGGTGGGCAGCAGAAGGCGCGTGTTGATGCCGGTGGAGAGGCCGTAGTGGTCCTGGCGCGTGCGCATGGCCATGACAACTTCCTCGAGCGCCGTGTTACCAGCACGCTCGCCGATGCCGTTGATCGTGCACTCGACTTGCCGGGCACCTTCCTTGAGCGCGGCGAGGCTGTTGGCGACCGCGAGGCCGAGGTCGTTGTGGCAATGGACGCTGAGCACGCACTTCTCGATGCCGCGGACATGCTTTTTCAGGTGCCGGATGATCGCGGCGTAGTGTTCAGGCACGGCGTAGCCCACCGTATCGGGGATATTCAGCGTCGTCGCCCCGGCCTCCACGGCGCGCTCGACGACCTCCGCAAGGAAGTCCAACTCCGTGCGCGAGGCGTCTTCGGGTGAGAACTCGATGTCTTCGATCCGGTCCCGGGCGCGTTTGACACCTTCGACGGCTCGCTTGAGGATTTCCTCCCGACTCATTCGCAGTTTGAACTCGCGGTGGATGGCGCTCGTGGCGAGAAACACATGGATGCGCGGCCGGGCCGCGTGCTTCACGGCGTCCGCGGCGCGGTCGATGTCTGCCGGATTGCATCGCGCGAGGCCGGCGATGATCGGCCCGTGCACCTGCTTCGCGATCTCACAGACGCTCTCGAAATCACCCGGCGAGGCGATGGGGAACCCGGCCTCGATCACATCCACACCGAGGTCCCGAAGCGCAAGCGCGATCTCGAGCTTCTCGTTCAGGTTCATGCTGCAACCGGGGCTTTGTTCCCCGTCGCGCAGCGTGGTGTCGAAGACGATCACGCGGTTCGGATCGCTCGGCAGCGTCATCGAAGGCTCCTGATAAAGTCCTGAAACGCGAACGGCCCCGGACGAGCGTCCGGGGCCGTGGGATTCTCGATCGTTTCGCACTATGGCAACCGATACGAATTCCCGGCCCCGAAGGCTCGGAGTTCAAGGAGGCCCGCAAGCAGCAAATGGGTCGCCATGTTTCTGCTCCCACTCTACTCTGGGCCTCGAGGATGTTCAACGCCAACCCGTGAAGATTTCAAGGAGTTCAGCGGTCGAAGGGAGAGAATCGAAGGCCTTCGTTCGATGGAGCCGTTCCAATCCGTTCAAGGATTGGAACGAGTTTCGTGAGGAATCCGTTCGCACCATCTCGGTCGAAGTCCCAGCGGAGTTCGACCGAGACCCGGCTCCCGGTGCGATTCGCTCGCAATGCAAGCGGAGGGAACGCCCCATAGAGCGATTTGAACTCCTCGGCGGTCATCTCGCCGCCAGTTTGCGGATCGAGAAGGCCGAGAGGTAACAGTCCACCGCCAAACGGGGCATCGAAAGGATTCGACCCGCGGGACCGGTGTTCGAGCCGTCCGGCGAGTTTGCGGGGCGTTTCGTATTGGACGAGGCCGGGCCAGCGAATCGCTCCGACGGCGAGATCGGCCAACGCGGGAATCGGTCCGCCCCCCCAGCAACATTCGGCGAGTTGCTTGCGGTCGAGGCCGAAGATCCAAGTGTTCTCGCGACGGGCGAAGTGCAGCGGCGTGCCGGCCAGGGATACCGTCCAAACCTTCACGTTCCCGATCGTTTCGCTCGACGGTTTGGCGGACGGGTCACGGCCATCGACGGCGGCCAGGAACTTCGGGATCGCCGATTCCCAGTCAGACGCGCCCGCCTCAAGGTGCAGCGCCGCGAGCGGCAGCGGTTCGATGCGCGGTGGAAGTTCTGGTTTGGGAATCAGAATCAGAGAGAGGCCGCGAACCTCAGGTAAGAGTTTCGCACGCAACGGCAACTTCGATCGCGCTTCCCACTGCTCGATCCATTCGGTGGCGGTCCGGCCAACATTGCCATGCGCTGACAAGAGCGCGTTGACGAAGGCGAGCAGGACCGCGGCACGCCGTTCCGGCGGGGGCAGCCCCACGGAGAAATGTCCGGCCGCTATTGCTGGAATCGATCGCGCGGCTTCCGGAGGAACGGCGGATGCAAGGAGGTCCAGGAGCGGGCTAGGTTGCTCGGCGTCGAGGTGCAGGTCGATGGTCCACCGCAAGCCGGAGAGGCTGAGCGTACCCTGTGCCGTCATGATCGGCACCGATCGAGGACTTAGAACGAGTTTCAAGACGGCGACCAGTTCCGCCGGCAGGATTTCTTTGTGACGCTTCTTGGCCACGTCGGCGAGGCGGACAAGCTCGATCATTCGCACAAAAGCATGAATTCCGGCCGGTCGCTGGGCCGGGAAATCAATCGATGTCGCCAACGAATCCCTCGCGGTGCCCCGGTTGCGGGCAAGCACGTCGGCGATGGCCTCCTTGTTGGACGCGACGATGAACAGGCCGGCGGTGTACGCGTAGGTCGGCTCACAGGGTCCTTCGGTTGCGGCCTTAGGCTCGAACGTTACCGGTTTGCCCGTGTTCGGGTCGAAGGCCTGAGCCGGGAAGGCACGCGACTGAAAGATTGGTACTCCGTCGACGACGGCCACACGGCGGAGCGTCGGTTCGTTCGCGAGGTGTGAGCGGGCATAAAGTGCTGCGGCGAGGCTGTCGCCGGTGAGAACACACGCGGCGATTTTCGGCTCGCCGCCCGCCGTCAGACCAAAGAACCCGAAGGCGGCACCGCGAATTTTGCGAAATTCACTGAGGAATTCCGGCGACGCCAACAGCGCGGCGCCGGCGAGCGCGGTCGAGCCACCGACCAAGCGAAGCTCCTTTGCGGCGTCCTTCCGGTCGTGGAGAAGTTTGAGTCCATCTTCGAACGGCGAGCCTTTCACGATCGCCGCGAGTCCATCGGCGATGCTGGCGGGATCGCGCAGCTCCGCATACGCCACCGTCGACGGCGGGAACAGCGCCGCCACGTCCCGCGGCTGCGCGACGGCGAGCGAAGGAACGAGAAGCAATCCCAGCAACGCGTATCTCATTTCTTCGGCGGGTCGCTCCGGAGGAAGGCGAAGAGATCACACAATTGCTGGTCGGTTAGCGTGTCCAGTAATTTTTCGGGCATCATGGACAGAGCCGACGGCTTCAGGTCTTCCATATCCTCCCGCGAGATGGTCGTCTTCTTGTTTTGTGCGTCGAGGATCGTCACGGTCTTGGCCGTTGATTCCGTCACAATCCCGATCACCTTGCGGCCGTCGAGGAGATTGGCTTCGTGCTGGACGTACTCCGTGCGGATGTACGAACTCGGATCGACGATGTTCGCCACCATGTACGAGGTGTTCTTGCGGTCCGCCGTCGTCAGGTCGGGGCCGATCTTGTTCCCCTCGCCGTGGAACTGGTGGCAGGTGGCGCAGTGCTGCTTGAAGAGCGGCTGCCCGGCCTTCGCGTCGCCCTTGCCCTTGCCGAGGATGACGCCGACCCAGGTGATGCGGGCCTGCTTCTCGCCGGGCGTCGCCGGGCCGATCTTACCGTAGTGCTTCTCGATGATCGCCGAGAGTGGCTTGTCATTGAAGGCGAGCAGTGGTCGCAGTTCCGTCAGGGGTACTTCGGCGGCCGGCAGCTTCTTGGCGTCGATCAGTTCGAGGTATTTCATCGCCGTGGCCGGCCGCGAGAAGAGTACGCGCCGCACGGCAGCGCGGTCGGAGGGCGTGAGGTATTCGGCGGCTTTGAGGAGGTACGCATCGAGACCGGCATCGGCGTAGACCGCCATCGACGCGAGGATCGATTGCCGGAGCTTCTCGTCCTTCGTCACGCCCATGACGGCGAGCATCGCCTTCGGCAGGTCGGGATGCTTCACGTCGGCGAGGAGTTGCAAGGCGGCGGCACGCCCGGTCGCCGACTCATTCTGGAACTGGACGAGCAGTTTCTCCGCCGTCGGCCGGTGCCCGAACCGGATCGCGAGCTTTTGAATCTCGGCGTCCCTGGGCGAAGTCATAAGGAGAGCGTCGAGTGGTTCTGCAAGTTCCTTCGGCGTTGTGTCGAACTTCTTCCCGGCGATACCGGCGTTGAGACCTTTAACAATATTTCTCCGTGCCGATTCCGGTCCGTGTTGCAGCATCGCACCAATCGCTTCGAATCCGCCCGTCATGTGCGTCAACCGCTGGACGATTCGCTCCGTGAGATGTTTATCCATCATCGGTCGCGAAATGGTCTCGGGGTCCGTCAACAATTTGACGGGCGGAGCCTTCTCGCTCGTCGCCATGTGATGTTCGATAGCCCACCACGTGAGCAAGGGAATGTACGGATCGGTCGCGTTGTCATCGCGGGCGATCGTATTCTGGATGATCGGCCAACTCGACGCGGGCGGCAGTCGCTTCGCCGAGCAGGCGAGCTGGGCACGCACGGTCGGCGACGGATCGGCCTTCGCGAGGTCGGCGAGTTTGTTAAGATCGGTCTCGATGCCGCAGTCCACGAACAGCCGAACGGCCCACAACCGCACGTGCTCGTCCGCATGAACGAGTAGCTGCTGGTAATCGCTCGGCTTCAGGCCATTGGAGGTTTGAGCCAGCGTCCAAATCGTTTCGAGGAACGGAATGCCGCTGTCCTTTGGAATCGCCTTCAACAGCTTCACGCTCGCCGGGTCATTGCGCTCCACCAGCATCCGCCGTGCCTCGCGGCGCCACCAGGCGTTCGGATGCTTCAGTAGCTCCACCAACTCCTCGGCTGACTTCGTGCGTAGGTCGAACTTCGGATAGTCCGGCGTGCCCGCGTATTCGATCTTGTAGATGCGGCCGTTGGTCTTGTCCCAGTTGTCGATCGGGTCGAGGTGGGCGGCGCGCTTGTCGTACCAGTCCACCACGTACACCGAACCGTCCGGCCCGAGCATCAGGTCGATCGGGCGGAACCAAATATCCGGCGTCGTCATCAGGTCACCGCCGTGGGCGTTCCGGAACGTCGATCCGTTGGGCGTGATCTTGTGCCAGTAGATCGCGCTCGAGAGCAGGTTGCCGGCGATGTACTGGTCGCGCATCTCCGTCGGGAAGGTGTCGCCCTGATACACGATGCCGCCACAGGTAACGTGGCCGCCTTTGAAACCCTGATACGGAACGTGTTCGAAGTAGCCGTAGGTGTGCGGGTTGTGCAGCGGGCCGTGCTTGCTGAAGCCCTTGACGTGGTAGGCCCCTTGCATCTGGTGGAGCATGGCGAAGCCGCCCCAGTTTGTGCCGGCGATCACTTGGCCGTGCTTGTCGAAGTCGAGGCCGAAGGTGTTGCCGCCGCCCTCGCTGAAGAGCTCGAACGCCTTCGACTTCGGATGGTAGCGCCAGATGCCTTGTTGGAATTCGATGATCTCGCCGGGCTTCGCGGGGTTCGGGATCTTGCAGGTGCTGGTACTGCCGGCCGCACCGTAGAGCCATCCGTCGGGGCCCCATTGTAGGCTGTTAGCGACGGAGTGGGTGTCGTCGAACCCGAAACCGGAAAGCGCCACGACGGGATCGCCGTCCGGCACGTCGTCGTGGTCCTTGTCCGGATAAAAGAGCAAGTACGGCGACTGAAGAACGTAGACGCCGCCCCCGCCGATGCAGAATCCGCTGGCGAGGTTCAATCCCGCCACGAAGTCTTTCGACTTGCGGAAGACCCCCTTCTCGTCCGGGTCGTAGCAGATCGTCAGGCGGTCCAGCCCTTTCGGCCCCATCGGCGGCGGCTCAGGCACCTTGTCCCAGATCGTTCGCAGGTACTGGTCCTGCTTCAGCGCCTTGAGGCCGTTCGGATTCGGGTACTGCAAATATTGAAGCACCCACATCCGACCGCGCTCGTCGAAGCTCATGCTCACCGGTTGCCGCACCATCGGCTCGTGCGCCACGACGCGGGCGGTGAACCCCGGCGGCAACTTCATCTGCTTCTCGGCCTCGGCCGGCGATGTCTGAGCGAGCGCGATGTTCGGAAATGCAATGAAAAGAAAAATGGCTGCGCATCGCATGGGAGGAGTCCATCGGCGGGTGGGATGATTACAAGGATACGGCCTGACCGCATCCTTCCGCAAGGGTCGGTTCCGTCGTTGACCGCGGACACTCCCCCGACCACAATACACGCCATCGCTTCCCGTTCATCCGGAGTCGGCCCATGCGCTGCGACGAGATCGAATACGAAGTCCTCGGCGACGATATCCAAGTCGTCGAAATCACGCTCGACCCGGACGAGACGGTGATTGCCGAAGCCGGCGTGATGAACTACATGGAAGACGGCATCCACTTCGAAGCCAAGATGGGCGATGGTTCGAAACCGAAGCAGGGCTTCTTCAGCAAACTCGGCGCCGTGGGCAAGCGCGTGCTCACCGGCGAATCGCTGTTCATGACGCATTTCACGAACGAGGCGAAGGGCCGGCGGAAAGTCGCATTCGCCGCGCCGTATCCGGGCCGGATCATTCCGCTCGACCTGCGCGAGCACGACGAATACATCCTGTGCGAGAAGGGAGCGTTTCTCTGTGCCGCGTTCGGCACGGAAGTCGGGATCGCCTTCCAGAAGAAGCTCGGTGCCGGCCTCTTTGGCGGCGAAGGCTTCATCCTCCAGAAGCTCGAAGGCGACGGCATGGCGTTCCTCCATGCCGGTGGCTCCATCATTGAGCGAGATCTCCGCGATGGCGAAATCCTCAAACTCGATACCGGCTGCCTCGTAGCGATGGAGGAGACGGTCGAATACGACATCGAACGCGCCGGCAGCTTGAAGTCGATGTTCTTCGGGGGCGAAGGCCTGTTCCTCGCGACGTGCGAGGGGCCGGGGCGCATCTGGATCCAGACACTGCCGTTCTCGCGGCTGTGCGACCGGATCATCGCGAACGCCCCGTCCGTCGGCGGCGCCGCGACTGGCGAAGGGTCGGTTTTGGGCGGGATCGGCCGATTGTTCGGGGGTGATTGATTCCGTTGAGCCACGACGCGAAGTCTTCGGAGCGGAGAGCGAAAGCCGCGCATCGCTCCGAAGACTTCGCGTCGCGCTATTTATTTGGAGCACTGATGAATCCGCAACGCGGCCGCAACCTCGCCCTCGTCGCCGCCCTGCTAGGGTGGATGTTCGACGGAATGGAAATGGGACTCTTTCCCCTCGTCGCGCGGCCGGCGCTCGCCGAACTGCTTGGCACCGCCGTCGGCGAAGGCCGCGTCGCCACCTGGTATGGCGTCATCATCGCGGGGTTCCTGGTCGGCGCGGCTACGGGCGGCGTCCTTTTCGGCTGGCTCGGCGACAAGATCGGCCGCGTCCGCGCGATGACCGTCAGCGTGCTCTTGTATTCCATCTGTAGCGGACTCAGCGCTGCCTCGCAGGAAGCCTGGCACCTCGCCGTCCTCCGTTTCGCCGGCGCGCTCGGAATGGGTGGCGAATGGGCGCTCGGCGTCGCCCTCGTCATGGAAGTCTGGCCCAACACCTCCCGTGGCTGGCTCGCCGGCTGGATCGGCGCCTTCGGCAACCTCGGCTACACCCTCGTCGGCTCCATCGCTTACGGACTCATCCTCTACGGGAGCCAGCTCCCGGCCACGCTCGTCAGCCTCGGCCTGCCGGAGAACTGGGCCACCGCACTTACCGCCAACGGCAACTGGCGCCTCCTCATGCTCATCGGCGCCTTCCCGGCCCTGCTCACGCTCCTAATCCGCCTCTTCGTTCCTGAATCCGAAAAATGGAAACGCGAACAGGAAACCGGATCGGTCTCAAATTGGTCCGAGAAAGACCTGATCGGCGTACTCATCGGTGCGATCGCGGCGAGCGGCTTGATCGCGCTGTGGGCCGTGCAGGGAATCGAACTCGTTTGGCGCGTACTGGGTTCCATTCTCGCTCTGGGCATCATTACGTGGGGGTATCTCCTCCCGGCGAGTCGTTACCTCGCCCGCTCGAACCTGTCCCCGGAACTGAAGCGGACGACGCGCCGTAACATGCTGCTGGCGGCGGGGCTTTCCGGCGTGCCGCTGCTCGCGACCTGGTCCGGCGTGATGTGGATGTATCAATGGGTCGACAAACTGCCCGGCGGCACGGTGCCGGAAGCCCGCCCGCTCATGCAGATCGCATCCTCGATCGGTGCGGCGATCGGCTGCCTCGTCGGCGCCGTCGTGTGCGAGAAGTTCGGCCGCCGACCGGTGTACGCCTTCCTTTGCATCGCATCGCTCATCACCATCGTGGGCTTCTACCAGCTGAATACCGCCTACAACACGACGTACATCCTGTCCGCCGGCGTCATGGGCCTCATCACCGCGTCGTTCTACGGCTGGCTACCACTCTATCTCCCGGAACTCTTCCCGACCGCGATGCGGGCGACGGGGCAGGGATTCGGCTTCAACTTCGGCCGGATCATCGCGGCGGTCGGTAACCTGCAGATGGGCAACCTGCTCGCGCAATTCGACAACGACTACGGCAAGGCGTGCGCGATCGTCGCCGGCGTCTACCTGTTCGGTCTGGTCCTGATCGCGATCTCGCCGGAGACGAAAGGGAAGCCGTTGCCGGAGTAGTTTGTTCGGGACGAAGCACGCCGAACACGGTCTACGATTTCAGGACTTTGGCCATGGCGGCGCGCATCCTGGCTTCGCTGCCTTCGGCCACCCAGCACCAGTCGCTGAGGTTGCCATCGTTCTCCTTCCAAGCCCGCTCGATGGGAATGTAGCCGGGGCCGCACTCGCCGTAGCCGGCGACCACCACAAACGAGTCGGGCCGCAGTTCCTGCGCGGCCAATTGGAACTCGACGTACGACTCGGCCGGCATCAACAGGTACTGGGCGACGCCGAAGTCGAGTAGCGGCACGTCGACCGGCTGCCCGGCCTCGCAGCGCCGCTTCCAGCTCAATCCGAGCGCCGCGAGGCACTTGTCGAACGGTCGCGGGCCCGTCTTCAATCGTGCCATCAGTTCGTCGGTCGAGAAGCCTTTCGACTTCCGCGGCTCGAGTGCCATCGGAGCCGAACGGAAGGACAGTTGGATCGGATGCTTCTTCGTCGCTTCCCAGGCTGCCTTCATCCCCTCGTGCATCCGGCCGGCGAGGACGGCGCGGTTCTCGGTCGCGCCGTTGTTGTACTTGCCGGCCGTCGTGTTTCCGCTGCAACCGGAGGCGTAGAGCATCCGCGTGCCCGGCAGCGCCGCCTGGCGATGCCGGCGGGCCATGCCGACGAAGTCCGCCGTCGCGCCGCCGCGGCCGTAATAGCTCATCGGGTGCGTCGAATAGGAATGCAGCACCGCAAGCGCCTTGTCGCCATTCCAGAACGAGAGCGCCTTCAGGTACGGGTCGATGGTCCCTTCCTCGGCGGCGCGGATCGTCTCGTCCCGCGTCGCGCTCATCCGGTTGTAGAACGGCTTCCCGTCGCTCAGGTAACGCCGATTGGACGCGACCTTCTCGACCTTGGCCTGCCCGATGCCGACGTGCGTGAGCGGCTGCGCAGTCGCGAGCGCATCCTTCGCCGCCTTCGCCACGCGCGTCACGGCCTTGTCGAGGAACGCGAGATCGCAAATCGCCGCGCCGGACTTCTGCTCCTCCAGCAGTTTCTGGGCTTCCACGTCCGCGATGGGTGCATCGTGCTGGTGATTCGCGTTCACGAGCACGCGCTCCCGCATCGTGCCGATCGCCTTGGCAATGCTCTCGCGCCAGAGGTCGTAGGCCCCGTTGCGGATCTCGCACCAGTCGACGCAAACGATAGCGAGCGGCTGCCCGGCGCCGAGGAAGATCAACCCGTGAGCGTAGAGGGGATCTATGATCTCCTTCACCGGCGCGATGCCGCCGCCCATGCACGGGTGCCCGATCGGCGGCGTCACTTCCACTTCGAACGTGGCGAGCTTCAACTCCGGTTCGGCCGCGCCGGCGACGAGTGGAAGAGTCGCGGCAGCGACGGCGAGGGCTTCGCGGCGGGTGAGCATATCGCAGAACTCCGAAGTGGCGGGGCGGGAACGACGAGTTTACACTGAGACCGACGTCGAATCCATTCGGTTCTTCCTAACGAGCCTACCATGCCGCAACCCGACCGTCGCACTTTCCTGGGAGCCGCCGCCATCGCGGGAGTCGCTGCAAATACTTCTTCAACGGAGGCGAAATCGCCGGTGGTCACGAATCCGCGCGCCACTGATGGCGACCGGCGACACGAGCCGAAGTGGGACGAATCACTCACGATCACCGTCGGCAACGACAAGGGCGACCTCGCCGGGCGTGACGAAAAGGTGATCCAGGCGGCCGTCGACGCCGTGGCCCGCGCCGGCGGCGGGACCGTGAAGCTGCTTCCCGGCACCTTCAAGCTGCGGAATGCCGTCTACCTGTCGTCGAACATCCGCATCGTCGGTGCCGGGGCCGACACGATCCTCATCAAGGAGCCGTCGGTATCGTCCAAGCTCGCGGCCGATTCCGACTGGTACGATCGCGAGATCACGCTCGCCGACGCCGCCGGCTTCCGCGTCGGCGACGGCGTCTGCCTCCGCGCCAAGAACCCACACCACGGCGGCGCGACCGTCATCAAGCGTACGCTCGTCGCCCGCTCCGGTAACCGCTTCAAACTCGACAAAGGACTCCGCGAGAACCTCTGGTCCGCCGGCACGCCTACCGCCGCCACGCTCTTCCCGCTCTTCTCCGGCGAGTTCGTCTCGAATGTGACCATCGAAAACCTCGCCCTCGACGGCAACAAGGCCAACAACCTCGAACTCGACGGCAACTACGCCGGCTGCATCTTCCTCCAGGACTGCGCCGACTTCACGATCCGATCCGTGACGGCCCGCAACTACCGCGGCGACGGCATCAGTTGGCAGATCTGCCACGATGTGCTCGTCGAGAACTGCCACAGCCACGACCACACCGGCCTCGGCCTGCACCCCGGCTCCGGTTCGCAACGGCCGATCATCCGCGAGAACAAACTCGAACGGAATCACATCGGTCTCTTCTTCTGCTGGGGCGTCAAGTTCGGCCTTGCCGAGAAGAACACCATCGACGACACGAAGACCGCCGGCATCTCCGTCGGCCACCGCGACACCGACAACGTCATCCGCGACAACTTCGTCCGCCGCAGCGGCCAGCAAGGCATCCTCTTCCGCCCCGAGCGCGGCCAAGGCTTCACCGGCGACCGGAACGAAGTCGTCGGCAACACCATCGAGGACACCGGCGACGAATCCGCCGCCGCCATCGACGTGCAGGGCACGACGGCGAACCTCGTATTTCGCAACAACATCCTGAAGGAATCCCGCGGCACCGCGAAACGCGTCGGCATCCGCATCGGCGCGAAGGCGAGCGCGATCGCGCTGGAGGGGAACTCGATCAAGGGCTTCGCGCGGGAGGTGGAGGATCGGAGAGTCGACAAATAATCCGGTGATTGGACCAAGGTGCCAGCCTTTGTGAGGAATCAGTAATGCCGTTTCCACTCGACATCCGATTCGTGAAGCGAGCCGAGGAAAAACTCGGTCGAAAACTACCGCAGGGGTACGTCGCCAAGATGTGCCTTGCCAATGGGGGAAAAGTCGCCACGGGTACCGACGAATGGAACTTGTACCCGATCTTCGACGACTCCGATCGGAAGATGCTCAAACGCACCTGCAACAACATCATCCGGGAAACGGCTTCGGCATCGTCATGGCCCGACTTTCCGGCCGATGCGCTGGCGATTGGCGGCAACGGATGCGGCGATCAACTCGTCTTCCTAGCCGATCCAGAATCGGATCGTTTCGCCGAGACAGTCTATTGGTGGGACCACGAAACCGGAACCTTGAATCGGGTATCCGAATCGTTCGAGAGACTGAAAATCGGATCGTTTCGCCGAGACAGTCTATTGGTGGGACCACGAAACCGGAACCTTGAATCGGGTATCCGAATCGTTCGAGAGACTGAAAAGTCGATGACCACGACAGAAACGATTGCATGGACTCATCCCGAACAACGTCGGGCAAATGCCTCGACGGGGTGTGCGTCAAATTTGTTGGTGGGACATTTGTCGACTCCGCCGGCCCTCTTCAGTCCGAAGGACTGGGAGTGCTTAGCCCAGGACGAGGAGGCTTTGCGACGTCGCCCTGGGTTAAGCCAAACGAAACAGTCAGCCCGAAGGGCTGAGACAAAACGCTCATTGTTCGGGAATCTGTCGCAGTCCTTCGGACTGCCATGAATTTCAACGGACCACCCCGGGCGTCGCCGAAGACGGCTCGCCCTGGGCTAAGCACTCCCAGTCCTTCGGACTGAAGACACGCGGACGGAACCAATCTTTTATCAACCTTTTATCAACTTTCGTGATGCTCACCCCACCTCGGTGCTCTCCGTTTGATTTCCATTGCATCCCGCCGGCTGCCGGGCTATGCTGGGAACCATCCACACCCTTGCCGCGTCTCACTCTGTCGGTCCATCCCCACACGCCGCCCCGCGCGGTCACGCCTCGGAGGTTCTCTCCACATGTTCACGTTCCTCGGCTCCCGCCAGCGCCACTGCGATGGCCTCGATCGCCGCAACTTCCTCGCCCTCGGGGCTTTCGGCGCGGGACTCACGCTCGCCGACCAACTCCGTGCGAAGGCCGCATCCCCGACCCAGACGCGATCCCTGGCGACGCCGAAGTCCGCCATCATGGTCTACCTGCCCGGCGGACCGTCCCACATGGACATGTACGACCTCAAGCCCGAGGCGCCGGCTGAGTTCCGGGGTGAATTCAAGCCGATTCAAACGAACGTGCCGGGCATCCAGATCAGCGAACATATGCCGATGCAGGCGAAGATGTTCGACAAGCTCGCCGTCGTCCGCTCCGTCGTCGCCACCGACGAGCACAGCGACAGCTACGTGATGACCGGCTACCCGGAGCAGATCAACCGCACCGTCGGCCACCCGTCGTTCGGCTCCGTCATGTCGAAGCTCGGCAGCGGCACCGACGACGTCCCCGCCTTCGTCTCGCTCCGCGGCATGAGCATGGGTACCGAACCCGGCTACCTCGGCGTGGCGCACCGACCGTTCACGCCGGACGGCTCCGGCCGAGAAAACCTCCGCGCGAAGCACGCCACTGAGAAAATGGACGACCGCAAGGGCCTCCTCGGCAAGTTCGACTCCGCCCGCCGCGACATCGACGCCAGCGGCACCATGAAGGGCCTCGACAGCTTCACCCAGCGCGCCTTCGACATGATCGCCAGCGGCACCGTCCGCAAGGCGCTCGACCTCAAGCACGAAGACCCGCGTTCGAAGGACCGCTACAAGGGTGTCGAGCAGTTCCTCACGGCGCGCCGCCTGATCGAAGCCGGCGTCGGCTGCGTCACCCTCAGCTACGGCGGCTGGGATACGCACACCTCGAACTTCAAGGAACTCAAGAAGCAACTGCCGATGCTCGATCGGGGCCTCGCGAACATGATCCGCGACCTCGACGAACGGGGGATGCTCGAAGACACCGTCGTCGTGGTCTGGGGCGAGTTCGGCCGCACGCCGAAGATCAACAGTAGCGACGCCGGGCGCGACCACTGGTCGCCGGTGATGAGCGCGATGATCGCCGGCGGCGGCCTGAAGATGGGCCAGGCGATCGGGGCGTCCTCGGCCCGCGGCGAATACCCGAAGGACCGGCCGTACAAGGTGCCGCACGTCCTCAACACGCTCTACAAGGCCGTCGGCATCGATTCGTCGATCACCTTCCCGAACGGCTCCGGTCGGCCGATGTACATCCTCGACGACCGCGAACTGGTGACGGAACTGCTCTAAGTTCCGCGATTCCGTACCGATAATGAACGGGAGTCGTTTCCATCCCGGAAACGACTCCCGTTTCGCGTTTCCGACCGCTTCTCGTTTCGCGGGGTCCGTGAATGGCCGTCAACTGGCGCGTCGCGATGCGGAAGGCGCACCGCTGGGGCGCGATCGCCGTCGCGCTCCCGTTTCTGCTCGTCATCGCCACGGGCATCCTCCTCCAGGTGAAGAAGGAGATTCCCTGGGTGCAGCCCCCGACGCAGCGGGGCGCGGGCAAGACGCCGGCGATTTCGTTCGACGCGATCCTGGAGGCGGCGCGCAGCCGGGCCGAGGCGGGGATCGATGGCTGGGGCGACATCGACCGGATCGACGTCCAGCCCGCGCGCGGCCTCGCGAAGGTGACGTCGAAGACCCGCTGGGAAATCCAGGTGGACCTGAAGACCGGCGACGTGCTGCATTCCGCATATCGCCGCTCCGACCTGATCGAAGCGCTTCACGACGGGTCGTGGTTCCACGACGCCGCGAAGCTCTACGTCTTCCTCCCCGTCGCCGTCGTCGTCTTTGGCCTGTGGGCGACGGGGATCTACCTGTTCGCGCTGCCGATCGCGGTGCGCTGGCGGCGGAAGCCGGTCGGCGGCGTCACTGCCGCGCCGCCCCCTTCGCGTTCAGCTTGATGGCGTACAGCCCCTTGCTCGCCGTGATGAAGAGCGTGTCCATCGCCTTCCCGCCGAAGCAGACGTTCGCGGTCCACCCTTCTGGCACGGGAATCGTCGTCACCTTCTTCCCGGCCTTGTCGAACACGAGCACGCCCCGGCCCGTGAGGTACACGTTGCCGGCCTCGTCGATCGTCATGCCGTCGCTCCCCTCCTCGCAGAAGAGCGCCTTGTCCGTGAGCGTGCCGTCGGCGGCGATCGCGTAGCGGTAGGTCTTCTTCGCGCCGATGTCGGCGACGTAGAGCGTCTTGCCGTCGGGCGTGCCGACGATGCCGTTCGGCTGCTTGAGGTCGTCCGCGACGCGGACCAGCTTGCCCTTCGGCAGCAGGAAGTACACCCCCTGCGTGGGCTGCTCGATCGGCCCGCGCTTCCAGTAGGGACGCTTGTAGTAGGGGTCGGTGAAGTACGCGCCGCCGGCCGGCGTGACCCAGAGGTCGTTCGGGCCGTTGAGGAGCTTGCCGCCGAACTCCTTGACGAGCACGGTCGTCTTCTTCGTCTTCACGTCGATGGTCCAGAGTTCGTTCTTTTCGTCGGCGCAGGCCCAGAGGAGTCCGTCCTTGTCGAAGCAGAGCCCGTTCGACCGGCCGCACGGTTTCATCCACTCCGTGAGCTTGCCGTCGACGCTCCAGAGCATGATGCGGTCGTTGGGCTGGTCGGTGAAGTAGACGTTGCCGTCGGCGTCGACGGCGGGGCCTTCGGTGAAGGCGAAGCCGTCGGCGAGCTTTTCGACCTTCTCGCCGGTGGGCACGAGGTCGGCGGCGGCGAGCGACGGGAGGAACGCGAGGAGCAGAAACACGGCGCGCATGGCGGACTCCGGGAAGGGGCGGAGTCAGCATAAGAAGAACGCATCGGCCGGCATGGGCCGACCGACGCGAATCCTTTAGCGGTTGAAGAGGAACGCGGGGCTGTTGAGGAGCGCCCACGTGAGGTCCTGGGCGCCGAGGACGCGGGGGTCGCTCGGGGGCACCTTCGCGGCGTCGGCGGCGAGCCGTTGGTATTCACGGTCCTGCGCCAGATAGCGGTTTCGCAGTTCAGCCTTCTCCTTGTCCGTCCTCTTCGATGGTTCGGTGTCGAGCAGTTTCGCGAACTCGGGCGAGATCGGCGATTGCAGCCGCGGGTTCTTGTCCGTCGTCACCGACAGGCGGAACTTGCCAATGGTGTGGCCCGTGCCGAAGCGCTGGTCGAAGACGAAGGTGAGCGCGACGCCCTTCTCGGCGTTGACGCCGCCCTGGAGGCGGAAGATGGCGGCGTGGTCGATGCCGAGTTGCGGCGCGATGGCCCAGCCGCTGGCGGGGTTGTTGTCCACGGCGTTCGCCACCGGAAAGCCGTCCTGCTGGAAGGTCGCCATCGGGCTGACGAGTTTCACCGGCTTGGCCTTCGAGTCCTCGTCGGCCTTGGGCTTCTGGTTCGCCCGGAGTTCGTTCAGCACGAAGTTGCCGTTCTCGGCCCGGCCCGGTCCCTTCTTGTTCGGTAGCGACGGATCCGTGAGCACTTCCAGCCGGACCGCGGTGAAGTTCGCCTTCTCCGTGATCTCGGTTGTGACGGTATAGGTGTCCGTGGCTTCGATGGATCCGGAAACGAGGATCGATCCGTCCTTCTGGATTTCCATCTTGGAAGATTTCTTGGCCTCGCCGGGCGTGGGGCCGGATTTCGAGACGGCCTTGGTCGGCGTCAGAATTTTCCAAGCCGTCGGCTTCTGCTCGCGCAGGCCGGCCTCCCACGCGGCCTGTTTCGCATCGAGGGTCTTCTGGTACTCCGCGAAGACGCGGGCGCGTTCCTGATGTTCCTTCACGAGCGCGGCGTGGTCGGGTCCGGCGGCGCGGAGGGCGTTCACGCCGAGTTCGATCTCCGACTTCGTCGGGAAGCGATTGAGCACGGAGAGGTAGATCTCCTCGACGACCTTCGCGTCGTCCTTCTCCTTGAGGGTGAACTTGGCGATGTGGTTGTTGCCGTCCTGCACGGCGTCGCCGACGACGGGTCCGGAGACGAACGCGAGGACGGGCCCGAGCATGAGGCCGTTGGAGCGCTCGCACTCGCAGGCGCTTTCGCGGACGGGCTTGCCGAGGAGTTCGAGGAAGCCGCCGGGGAGTTCGACGTTGCTATCCAGAAGTTGCGCGGCGCGGGCGCCGGGCGGCAGGCCGGGCAGCCGGGTGACGCTGCCGGTGGTCTTGTAGACGGAATCGTAGAGCACTTCGGCCGGCAGGCGCCGGGCGAGGCCGCGGGAGAAATTCTGTTCGTCGTCCTTGTTCCAGCGGTTGGCGGCGACGGAGAGCTGGTAGGTGCGGCTCTTGCAGATGGTCTTCACGACAGAGCGGACGTCGAAGCCGGAGGCGATGAAGTCGTCGGTGAGGCGGTCGAGCAGTTCGGGGTTCGTGGGCGGGTTGCCGGCGCGGATGTCGTCGACGGGTTCGATGATGCCGACGCCGAGGAGATAGCTCCAGATCCGGTTGACATAGGACTTTGCGAAGTATGGATTCTTGGGCGAGGTGATCCACTTGGCGACCTGCACGCGGCGGTGTTCGTCCCCCTTCGGCAGGTCACCGTGCGGGTAGGGGAACTTCGGATTCGCAGTCTGGCCGGTGCGCTCGTGTTTCACGTCGCCCGCCTTCGCGTCCTCGATGATTTCCGAAAGCGGCTTGGTGCGTTCGACGGCCGTATCGACGCCAACGCGCTGGCCCTTGTACTTGGGGTCTTCCTTGCGTGTCACCTGCGCGAAGTACGCCGCCAGTTCGTAGTACTGGTCCTGCGTCCATTTCTCGAACGGGTGATCGTGGCACTTGTTGCAATTGAAGCGGATAGCCAGGAACAGCTGCGTGGTGTTCTCCATCGCGGCGTCCGGTTCGCGGAGGATCTTGTAATACGCGGCCGGGGGATTATCGAGATTCGACCCCTTGGCGGTCAGGATCTCGTAGGCGAACTTGTCGTAGGGCGTGTTCTTGGCGAGCTGGTCGCGGATCCAGCCGCGCAGGGCGGTCGCGCCGCGGTCGCCGAGGAACTTGCGGTTCACCTGGAGCATGTCCGCCCATTTGTTCGTCCAGTGCTCGATGTAGGCGTCGGAGCCGACGAGCGCGTCGACCAGCGTATCGCGCTTCTCCTTGCTCGGCTTCGGATCGGCGAGGAACTTGCGGACGTCGTCGGATGACGGCGGCAGGCCGGTGAGGTCGATCGTCACGCGGCGGATGAACTCCGCGTCGGTGCAGAGGTCGCTCGCCTGAATCTTCATCTTTTTCAGCTTCTCGTCGACGAGCGAGTCGATGGGGTTAAACACCGGTTGCTGCTTCCAGGCGTACTCGCTCCGGTCGCCCATCACCACGACGGTGGAGGCGGCGTAGGAGCCTTCGTAGCGCACGAGCATCGTCGATTCGCCGCGGCGCACGCTGGTGAGCAAGCCAGTCCGGTCGACGGTCGCGACTTCGGTGTTGCTGCTTTCAATGAAGCACTCGGCGGATACGTCACGCTTGCGGCCGTCGGCGTAGGTGGCGAAGACGGCGAATTGCTGCTTGCCGCCGATGGTCTGGATGGTCGGGTTCATGGGGTGAACTTCGATGCCGGTCACGCGCGGGGCGGTGTAATCGAGGGCGACGCCTTCGGCGATCCACTGCTTCACGAGTTCGTAGTTCGGGTCGCCCGGCTGCCAGACGACGCCGCCGGCGTGTGGAACGGCCCCGGCGGGTTTGAGGAGCATCAGCGACTTGTCGGGGGCGGCGCGGTTGAATCGCCGGCCTTCGAGGTCGTCGGTGAGCGAGCGGTGGTCGAAGATCGAATCGTAGCCGCGCAACGAGAGTTTGAAGCCGTTCTTCCCCTGGGCCGAACCGTGGCAGGTACCTTGGTTGCAACCGAGTTTCGAGAGCACCGGCTGCACGTCGGTGACGAAACTGATGGCCTTCGCGGCCTTTTGGCCGGAGACCTTCACGGCCACCTTCGCCGCCTGGCCGCCGAGGTTGATCGTCAGCTCGCCGGCTCCATCGGCGGTCGGGCGCACGAGGCCCGCCGGCGAGACGCTCACGACCTTCGGCGCGACGATCGTCGCGATGCGCGTCACGTCCACCGTGTCGCCGGTGTCCAGCTTCGCCGTGACGAGCAGTTGCCCATAAGCGTACGGGTTCGCGAGTTCGATGCTCGCCGGTTGCACGACGAGCGACGCGACCTTTGCGTTCGGGGGCAGTTTCTCCGCATCGGCGGCGATGGCCGTCGGGGCGAGCATCAGGAGCAGGAAGAGGGTTCGCATGGTATTCGTATGGCTGAGGATGGTGTTCGCTAGGAAATCGATTACTTCGCGGCGGTCTTGCCGGTGATGGGGACGGCGGTGAATTCCTTCACGAGCTTTCCGGTGGCGGCGTCGTGGATCCAGACCTTGCCGTCGAAGCCGGCGCTGGCGATGCGGGCACCGTCCGGGGACCAGGCTACGGCGTAGGCCGGTCCGGACACCTTCTCGCAGACGAGCTTCTTCGCCGGCTCGATGGTGTAGATGCTGACTTCGCCCTTGCCGTCGAGGCTGCTGGTGGCGGCGAACCTGTCGCCGGCCGGGTTGAATTTCGCGCACGAGATGCGGCCGGGCATCGGCTCGAACTGTTTGAGCTTATTCGAGTCGTCGCCGATCTCACGCTTCACTTCCCGGTGCATCTTGTAGAGGCGCGGCGTGCCGTCCGAACCCGCGGACACGATCTCGTCGTAGACGTTCGGCTTCGCGCCGGGGGTGTCGTTCGGCACCTTCTGCATCTTCTTCTCCTTCATCGGCCGGCGGTCGATCGTCATCACGCCGCCTTTGAGGGCGCCGGGGGTGATGCTCGTCACGTTGTCGATGAAGCGTTGCGTGGGCACGTCGGTGAGCTTCACGGTCATGTCCCGGCCACCGGAGACGAGGTGCAGGCCGTCCTGGCTGAAGGTCGTGGTGAGCACCCAGTCGGAGTGCGTGCCCATCTGGAGGACTTGTTTGCCGGTGTCGGCGTCGACGGCGCGGACGGTGTTATCGGTGCAGCCGAAGGCGACGAGCTTGCCGTCCGGCGACCAGCTCACGCCGGAAAGCGTGTCGAAGGTGACGGGCGCGGAGACTTTCAGCTTGCGTTTCTCGACGTTCCAGATTTGGATTTCGCCGAATCGGCCGGGTGAGCCGCCGGCGACGGCGAGCCAGAGACCGTCGGGCGAGAAGGCGATGCTGCGAGTTTGTTCCGAGAGGCCGATGAGTCGGGCTTCGAGTTTACCGCCGTCGGCGGTGTGCAGCAGGACTTCGTGATAACCCGTAACGGCCAGATATTTGCCGTTGGGCGAGAAGGCGAGCGAGGTGACGACCGGCGGCGAAAGATACTGGTGCGGGTGGTCTTCGTCGACCGTGACTTTTTCCTTCGCGGAGGCCGGCGTGTCGTCCTTGGCACCTTCCTTGATCCAGCGTTCGACGAGGGCGAATTGTTTCGCCGTGAGCGCGTCGCGGTTCTTGGGCATCTCGTGCTGGCCGTCCTTGACGCGGATTTCGTCAAGCAAATAACTCTGTTCCGGCTTGCCGGGTACGATGCCGGGTTTGCCCGTCTCGCCTGCTTTCAGAAGTTCGGCGAACTCCGTCATGATGTAGCCGCCCTGCGCCTTCGCCGGCTGGTGGCAGCCCTGGCAGTTCTGCTGGAAGATCGGGCGGATCTCTTTGAAATAGCTGACCGGACCGTCGGCGGTCTCGGCCTTCGGCTGGGAGAATGCGGCGTTCGCGAGCGCGGCGATTCCCGCCACGACCCACGACCAACGGAGAGAGGGCATCGCGACCTCAAACGGGGATGCGCCGCGAGAAGCCGGCGCCAATCGGGTGAGACTGATACTTTATCAGAAAGTCCCGCGTGCGTTCAAACGGATTTTCCCATGGACCCCGTCGCCATCATCCTCGCCGAACTGTCCCGCAAGGGGTACGTCCCTCTGAAGCCGAAGCAACTGGCCAAAAAGCTTGGCATCGGCGAAGCGGCCTATCCCGAGTTCCGCAAGGCGCTCAAATCGCTCCTGGCGGACGGACGCGTCGAGCAAGGGAAGAACAA
Organism: Gemmataceae bacterium; assembly: GCA_022842245.1. Taxonomy (GTDB): domain Bacteria; phylum Planctomycetota; class Planctomycetia; order Gemmatales; family Gemmataceae; genus Limnoglobus. Next base: position 193,300 of record JALHPZ010000005.1, on the reverse strand, counting down.
CCAACTCCGCCCGGCCGATCAGTTCGGGTCCGTGATCGGCATCTACCGGCGCACGAAGTCCGGCCACGGCTATGTCCGCCCCCACGGCCCCGAAGCCGGCGCCGGAACCGACATCTACATCCGCGAAGGGAAGGAGCGCGACGCCAGCACCGGCGACGAGGTGATGGTGAAGCTCACCCGGCGCGCCAGCGGGCAGAAAGACGCCGCCGGCGAGGTCATACGCGTCCTCGTCCGGGCGACGCGCACCTTCGTCGGCACCTACTTCGAACGCGAGGGCCAGGCGTTCGTCCGCGTCGACGGCACCGTCTTCAGCCACAGCATCCTCGTCGGCGACCCCGGCGCGAAGGGGGCGAAGCCGCAGGACAAGGTCGTCGTCGAAATGGTCAAGTTCCCGTCCCCCGACGATCGCGGCGAAGGTGTGATCGCCGAGGTCCTCGGCCCGCTGAACCAGCCCGGCGTCGACCTGCTCACCGTCGTGAAGGCGTTCGGCCTGCCGGAGGAGTTTCCCGCCCCGGCGCTCGACGAGGCCCGCGCGCAGGCGGACAAGTTCCGCGAGGACGATTTCCACGGCCGCACCGACTTCACCCACGATCTCGTCGTGACGATCGACCCGATCGACGCGCGGGACTTCGACGACGCCGTCAGCGTCGAGATCGACCCGAAGACGAAGCACTGGATCCTCACGGTGCATATCGCCGACGTGGCGCACTTCGCGCCGGTCGGCGGTCCGCTGGACGCCGAGGCGAAGAAACGCGCGACGAGCATCTACCTGCCTCGCAAGGTCATTCCGATGTTCCCGGAAGTGATCTCGAACGGACTGGCGAGTTTGCAGGAGGGCCGCGTGCGGTACGTGAAGACGGTGCGGATGGAGTTCACGGCGAGCCTTCAGAAGGGGCACGTCGAGTTCTTCAACGGCGTCATCCGCGCCCGGAAACGGTTCCATTACGAACAGGTCCAGGAGATCGTGAATTCGTTCGACGGCGGGACGAAGCCGGGCACGGAAGTGGCGCCGGATGTCCTCGCGATGCTGAAGCGGATGCGCGACCTGGCGGCGATCTTGCGGAAGAAGCGGTTCAAGCGTGGCTCGTTGGAGCTTTACATGCCGGAGGCCGTGCTGGAGTACGACGCCGATGGCCGCGTGAACGGGGCGCACTTCGCCGTGAACGACGAGAGCCATCAGATCATCGAGGAGTTCATGCTGGCGGCGAACGAGGCGGTGGCGGAGCATCTGACGAAACTCGGCGTGCCGTTCCTCCGGCGCGTCCACCCGGCACCGAAGACGGAGAAACTGGAAGCCTTCGCCGAGTTCGCCCGCATCCTCGGCTACCCGATGAAACACGCCGAAGACCGCTTCGAGTTGCAGCGACTGTTGAGAATCACGGCGGAGAAACCGGAGCGCGCGGCGATCCACTACGCACTCTTGCGCAGCCTGAAGCAAGCGACCTACTCGCCGGTGCAGGACGAGCACTACGCGCTGGCGAGCCAGCACTACTGCCACTTCACGTCGCCGATCCGGCGCTACCCGGACCTGGTGGTGCATCGGTTGCTCGACCGATGGGTCAAGCACAAAAAGGTGACCGCCGACGAGACGGAGATGAAGATCCTCGGCGACCATTGCTCGCGGATGGAACGCCGCGCCGAGACGGCGGAGCGCGAACTCGTGAAGCTGAAGCTGTTGCAATATCTGAGCACGCGGCTGGGCGAACAACTCGATGCTGTTATCACCGGTGTCGCCGACTACGGCTTCTTCGCGCAGGCGGAGCGCTTCCCGGCCGAGGGCTTGATCCATGTCTCCAGCCTGACGGACGACTATTACCACTTCGACGAAAGCTCGCACTCACTGGAAGGGGGCCGTCGCAAGAAACGGTTCCGCCTCGGCGACCGCGTGCGCGTGGAAGTGGGCCGCGTGGACCTGCAGCGCCGGATGCTGGACTTCCGCCTCGCGGGACAGGCGGGCCAGCCGTCGAAGGAGCCGCCGCGCGAGCCGACTCCCCGAAAACGGGGACGCCGGCGCTGAGCAGTGCTGGTCACTCGACTTGCTTGATTTTCCTGCTCGCTTCGTCGCGACGGCCCCCCTCGCGGCCGACGTGCGTCGTCGCGTATTGCCGCTCGGCGATCGTCCAGGCTTCCTTCGCCCGCTTCGCATCGCCCTGCCGTAACGCCACATCGCCGAGGTGGTCCCAGACGGTCGGATCGTTCGCGCCGTCCGGCAGCGTGGCGGCCTTCTCCAACTGCTCGCGCGCCTCCGCGAGCCGGCCCTTCCGGAAGAGCACCCAGCCGAGGCTGTCGAGGTACGGCGCATGATCGACGTTCGGCTCGCCGGCGCGGGCGCGGTCGTCGGCCTCGATCTCGATCGCGCGGCGGATCAGCCGTTCGGCCTCGTCGAGCTTGCGGTTCTGGTCGGCGAGGTTGTATCCGAGGTTGTTCAGGGCCAGCGCGTCGTCGGCGTCGTCGTCCAGAATGCCACGCAGTTCCTCCTCGGCTTCGCGGAGCTTTTTCAACCCGAGGAACGCCTGCGCCCGCAGGTAGCGCAGCGAGCGGACCTCGGCGGAGGAACGGAACTCCGCCATCGCGGCGTCGCATTCCTTCAGCATCTCGTCGTGCCGGCCGAGGATGCCGAGTATGTGAACTTTCTCGCGGCGCGAGGCGAAGGCGTTGTCCCCTTCCGCCTTGGCGATGGCGGCGAGCGCGGCCGGGGCGTTGCCCAACTCGGCGTGTGCGGCGGCGCGGTAGTAGTTCAACGCGCCGGCGCCGAGGCTGCCGGCGGAGTTGCAAAGGTCCAGGATCGCCCGCCATTTCCGCCGGCCGTACAGGTGCCGGTGCAGCCGTTGGAAGGATCGGAAATTGCCGTCGGCTTCGAAGCTCGCGCGGAGGGCGCGCTCGACGGCGTCGGGCTGGCCGGCGCGTTCGCACGCCCACGCCAGCAGGTCCCAGAACTCGGGCGAGCGTTTCGTCCCGCTCGACAGTTGCGCGGCGCGGGTCGCCTTGAGCGCGAGCGCCGGCTGGGCCGCGAAGGCGGCCGCGAAGGCCTGCCGGCGTTCGCCCTCCATCGCGGGTACGACGACCGGCTTGCGGGGGAGCCGTTCCGGCGTCGCGGGGAAGATCACCTCGGCGATTTCGAGGATGCCCGATCCGGAGTCGGCGGTCGCGTAGGTGGTGCACAAGAGGCGGAATAAGGCGGGATCGGTCGCGGCGGCGGCGAGTTCGCGGAACTCCTCGTGGGCCGCGCCGAATCCGGCGGGCGTCTTCGCGCGTTCGGCGAGCAGCGCCCATTTGGCGGCGGGTTCGGATCGGGCCGCGAGAATCGCCTCGACGTCCCGCCCGGCCTTGCGGAGTTGATCCGCATAGCGCCGGTACGGTTCGGGATCGCGCGGACCGAACGCGAGGAACTCCTCGTAATGCGCGATCGCCGCGTTGGGTTGGCCGGCGGCCGCGGCGAGTTCGGCGAGATTCCGGTGCAGCCGGGCCGCGCCGGCGCGATCGTTGGCGAGGAGTTTGCGGGCGGCGAGGAAGGCGTCGCGGGCGTCGTCGAAGCGCTGGCGGGCCACGAGCGCGCGGCCGTGGTGCTCGGCCGCGTCCGCCATTTCGCGATCGAGTTCGGCTTGCGAGAATCCTTCCTTCCGAAGCCGTTCCGATCGCGCCGCGAGGAATTCGCGAACATCGCCCCAGGCGGCCGCGGCCTTCGCCGCTTCGTTCGCGCGGTCCCGGCAACGGGCGAGATCGATGCGCATCGCGAGCGCCTTCGTCGCACGCTCGACCAGCCGGTCCCCGTCCAGCGCCGCCGCGAGGGCGTCCGCCGCTTCGGAGTACCGCTTGACCTCGAAGAGGAGTTTGGCGAGGCGATGGGCCGTATCGGCGTCCTTCGGATCGCCCGCGAGTACGGCGCGGGCCATGCGGATGGCGGCGGCGTCGCGCCCGAGGTCCGCGTAGACGGAGACGAGTTCCCGGCGCGGCGCGGCGGCCGTCGGGTCGAGCTTCGCGGCCGCTTCGAGGTTGCGCACGGCGCGCGGGGCGTCGTCCGATCGCGCCTGGACGCGGGCCGCTCCATACCGGGCATACGACTCGCGGCGCGACGACTCCGCAACCGGCACGTCCGCAGCGTGAGCAGCGAGGGCGATCCACGCGAGTAGCGTCAGCGAGCGAACCACGGCTGCGACTCCCCGGCCATCGCCGAATTCTACCGTCGTCGGAAACGGGGGAACAGCCCGACTGGAAACGAAACGGGAGCCGGTTTCCCGCGAAACCGGCTCCCACGCGCTATCGGACCCGTTTTACTTCAAAGACGAAAGATACTCGATCAGGTCGAGGAACTCCGACGGCGACATCGTGCCCGCCTGCCCCTCCGGCATGCTGCTCTGCTTGAGGGTTGTGCGGGCGTCGATGTCGTCGAGCGGGATCGTTTTCTTCTCCTTGCCGTCGAAGATCACGATTTCCTTCTTGTTCTCGCTGACGATAAGGCCCGTGACCTGACCACCGCTCAGACGATCGATCTTCGTCGAGAGGTACTTCTTGTCCACCTCGGCGTTCGGGTCGATGATCGACTCGACGACCTTGATCTTCGTCTGCCCCATTTTCGACATGAGCTTCTCGAGGTTCGGGCCGTAGTCGTTCCCTTCACCCTGCCCGACTTTGTGACAGGCGGTGCAGTTGCGCTGGAAGATCTCGCGACCCTTCGACGGGTTGCCCGGAAGCGCGGCCAGCGCCTTCATGGCTTGGAAGCGCTCCTCCTTCGATTTCATTTCGGTGCCGAGTAGTTGCTTGAGCCATGGCGCGGCGGCGTTGTCCTGCGCGCTGCTCTTGCGGATCGTCTCGAGCAGCTTGCCCGCCTCGGGGTTGGTCGCCGCCAGCTTGCCGGAGTAGAAGTCCGCCGGCCACGACGACGCATTCGCCGCCAGCGCCGACTCGACGGTGTACTTCGTCCAGTAGTCCATCGGCTTGGCGGCGATCGCGGCGACGGCGGACATCGCCTCGCCCGTCGCGTAGAAGCTCAGGGCGCGGGCCGCCTCGGTGCGCACGCGGGGGTGCTCGTCCATCGCGGCCTTCTTGAAGCGTTCGATCGCGCCGGGAACCCGATCGCGTTCGTCGGCGAGGACGTGCACGGCCGCGGCGCGGGCCTGGAAGCTCTTCGCCCCCAGCACCGCGTCGGCGAGCGCTGGGTCCACCGCGTGGTGCCCCTGCTGCACCCAGAGCGCCTCGCAGCGCAGGCGATCGAACAGCGAATCGTTCGGATCGAGTTTCTTCACCCATGCCGCCACGACGGGCAACACCTCCGTGGCGGGGCGGTCGTGCAGTTCGCGGCGGGCACGGTAGCGGGTCCGCCACTCGTACTCGCGGAACTGTTCGAGAATCTCCATTACGCTCTTGCCGGCCTGCGTGACCGGCTTGATCGGTTGCTGGTCGGCGCCCATGAGCCGGTAGATGCGGCCGCGCGTGTGGTTCCGGTTCGGGTCACGCTGCGAATACTGCATGTGGCCGATGAGCGGGTTCGCCCAGTCGCCGAAGTAGAGCGCGCCGTCGGCGCCGATCTGCGGGTCGGCGGGGCGGAAGTGCTTGTCCGGCGAGCGGACGAGGTCGTCCCAGCCGCCCTCCTTCGCCTTCACACGCTCGCCCATGAAACCGGCGCCGTCGTCGCGGATCGTGTAGTGCGCGATGCCGTTCATCTGGATGACGCACGCGTAGATGAAGTGTTTCTGGAGGTTTTCCGGGAGCGCGCGGCTGACGAGCCATTCGTTGCCGAGGTTCGGCCGCACGCCGTTCGGCAGCACGAATTGCAAGCCCTTTCGTCCGCCGAACTGCTTCCCGGAGAGCGGCACGTCCCACGTCTGGTTCGGCGTGGTGCCGTCGCCGACGATCCCCTGACCCCATTCGTCGAACACGTAGCACCACATGTTCGCCATGCCGGGCAGGGAGAACTGATTCACTTTGAGCGATCGCGGGTCGAGGACGTACGCGCCGCCGCTGCCGGCGCTGCGGTGCGGGCCCCACGGCGTTTCCAGCGTTGTGCTCGTCGCGATCCCTTCGAGCATGTGCAGCAGGCCGCCGTGGCTCCATTCCCACGCCCCGCAGGTATGGTGCGTGTCGTCCGTCGCCCAGCCGTCCATCAGGTACGTCACGTCGTCGGCCACGTCGTCGCCGTCGGTGTCCTTCAGGAAGAGCATCCGCGGCTGACTGACCACGAGCACACCGCCGTTGTAGAACTCGAAGCCGGTCGGGCAGTGCAGCTTGTCGTAAAAGACCGTGCGCTTGTCCGCCTTGCCGTCGCCGTTCGTGTCCTCGAGGATCACGAGCTTGTCGGCGGGCTTGGGCATCCCCGGCTGCCACTGCGGGTAGCTCGGCATCGTGCTCACCCAGAGCCGGCCCTTGTTGTCGAAGTTGATTTGCACGGGGTTCGCGACTTCCGGGAATTCCTTCTCGTCCGCGAATAGGTTCACCTTTAGCCCGTTCGAGAGCCGCACGTCCTTGATGAATTCGGCGGGCGGGCGGATGTTCGGCCCCATCGCCGGCGGATTCTCGGAATAGCCCCGGTCCGGTCCGCCGAACCGCGTCGGCACTTCGATCAACTCGCCGGTCTTGCTGTCGTCCGGCTTCTCCGGAACTTGTTTTCCGTTCGCGATGTCCCAGACGAGGTGGTCCCGCACCGCCACCATGTTCCGCAGTTTCACGTACTCGCGGGGGAACGTCTCGGTGTCGTAGGTCCGCCGTCCGCCGTAGACGTACCAGCCGTTCACCATGCGGTAGTCCTGGCTGTGGTGCCACGCCTTGTCGACGACGGCGGCGCGGAGCTTCTCGAACTCCGACGTGCCAAACAACGACGAATCGAACCGCTTGCCGAAGAGACCGGCGTCGAGCGCCTCGCCGAGGATCTTGTCCCCCTGCTCGTTGAGCTGGAAGCCGCCGACGGTGAGCTTGCCGCCGCCCTTCGCGAACGCTTCCAGCGTCGGCGTGTAGACGTCCACGAACGCCAGCTTCCGCTTCTCCGCCACGGCCTTCACGGCGTCGGCGTACAGCTTCAGGTTCGCGTTTTCGGCCTTGCCGTCCGGCAGGAACTTGTCGCCGGTGTTCTCGAAGGCGATCGGCGAGACGAGCACGAACCGCGCCGGGGATTTCTCGTCGTCGCGCGGGTAATTCCGCGTGTACTCGTCGAGGAACTTCTCGTAGTCGGCCTTGAACTTCTCCACGCCCTCCGGGCCCTTGAACGACTCGTTCCAGCCGAAGAAGCAGAAAAAGGTATCCGGATTGAAGGCGAAGAGCGGATCGTCGAGCTTGGTGTAGTCGTTGGATCGCTGGCGGATGCCGACTTCATCGGCGGGGAAGGCGAAGTTGCGGACGACGAGCGCGAGGTCCTTGAATCGCAGGTGGAGCATCGTCTCGAAGTGGCCGTAGAGGCTCATGCGCTCGGCCGTGGTGTTCCCGACGAACGCGATCCGTTCGCCCTTCACGAACTCGAGCGGAATCTGGCTGGGCGGCAGCGGGGCCTTCTTCGGCCGCGGCTTCGGCTTGAGGAATTCCTCCGCCGTCTGCATGGATGGGCCTTGCTTCTTCGCGGCCGGTTTCTTGGCGTCCTTCTTCTGTTGGGAGAAGGCGTCGGACACGACGAACAGCGCGAGGCCGAACAGCGCGAGGGCCGCCAGCGATCGGCGGAGCGGGGAGAGTCGCATCGTCGGGAAACTCCAGCGGAGGAGACGGTAGGCAGGTGCCGCTAATGTATCGGGAGGCCGCGTCGCCGTCGAAACATCTACATTGATCCCATGCGATTCCTCACCGAACTGTATCCGTCCATCGCGGCGCGCGTGAAGCCCCCCGTCTGCATCCCGATGGGGGCGCCGAAATCGGTCGCCTACCTCGTTCAGGCGATGGCACTGCCGGACATCACTTGCTTCCAGATGGACCTCTTCCCCGCCGCCCGGTTGCGCGAGGACCTCGCCGAACTCGGCGCGACGGCGGATGTCGTCACGGCGGCGGACCTCTGGGATCTGCCGCAGAAGTTCAACACCGTACTGCTCCCGGCCGGGGCACACACCGACCGCGAGTTGAAACTCGACCTGATCGAACAGGGCTTCCACGTGCTGAATCCCGGTGGGATGTCCATCACGCTCTCGGAGTACGAGACCGATACCGAGTTCGCGAAGCTGCACAAGAAGATCTTCGGGAAGTGCGGGCAGACGCCGTCGAGCAAGTCCGGCATGGCGTTCTTCAGCGCGAAGGGGGACGAACCGCGCGAACGCCGCCGGCACGAGATGCACTTCCACGCCCGCATCGGGCAGGGACCGTCGATGGATTTCCTCTCACGGCCCGGCGTCTTCAGCTACGGCCGCATGGACAACGGATCGCGGGCACTGCTCGAAGTCGCCGACCCCAAGGACGGCGACCGCGTCCTCGACCTCGGCAGCGGTTGCGGTGTCGTCGGCTGCCTCGTCTCGACGAAGGCGAAACTCGGACACCTCACGTTCATCGACAGCCATTTGCGCGCCAACGCCGTCTGCGAGCTGAACGCCAAGGCGAACGGGCTGGCGGACTACGACATCGTCGCCAGCGAATCGATGGACGGGTTGCCGGCCGCGAGCTACGACCTCGTACTGGCGAACCCCCCGTACTACGGCGATTCGATGGTCGCCCGGCTCTTCGTCGGCAAGTCCCGCGACCTGCTGAAGAAGGGCGGACGGTTCCTGATCGTCACGAAGATGCCGACCGCCGTCGTGCCGATGATCTTCGACGCCTTCGGCGGCTGCGACGTGGTCGAGAACCGAGGCTATTCGATCGTCGTCGCGACGGCGTGAACGCGAACCGACTACTTCTTCTTCAGATAATCTCCCAGCTTCGCGGTATCCAGGTCCACCTTCGCGCCGTCCTTCGGCACGTCCACCTTCGCCGTCCAGAGGATGCTGTTCGTCAGGAACCTGCGATAGCCTTCCTCGGCGAAGCTGGCGTGCAGGTGGGCGCCGGTGAAGGTAACGGAGCGACCGCCGTTCGGGCGCTCGAACGCCCACGCCACGATGTCCTCGCGGTCCTCCTTCTTCGGCGGGGTCTTCGGGTTCCAGGTGCGGAGCAGCGGGGTGATGCCGGTCATTTCCTTCGTGAAGCGCATCTTCGTCAGCCAGCCGTCGTCGACCTTGAACGACTTCACGCCGTTGAAGATCGCGTGGTTGGGGAACTCCTTGAACTCGTGGACCCAGTGGGCCCGGGCGGAGTACCCCTTCTCCCACGCGGCTCCGCCAATCGCACGGGCACGGTCGCCGAAGTCCTTCGGGTAGTCGCCGACCTGATGGAGTTGCACGAGACCGACGCCGGCGTCCATGAGCTTCTGGATCTCGGCGAAGCGGTTCTCCTTGAGGAAGGCGTGCTTGTCGCCGCCGTCGAGCAGGAAGACGATCGCCTTCGCGCCTGCGAAAGTTTCGGCCTTTTTCGGCCAGTCGAGCGCGAGTACGGGCGCCACGCCGGGCGTCTGCTTCACGAGGTCCATGAGCACGGCGCAGCCGGCAACGTACTCGTGCTCGCCGAGCTTGAAGGTGTTCGACCCGGCGACGAAGACAATCTTCGCGAGCGCCGGGTCGGTCGGGAACTGCTCGACGGGTGGATCGTTCAGCGGCCGTTTGGCGTCTGCGGCCGACGCGAACGGCATCGCGGCGAGGAGGAGTGCGGAGAGGAGGAGCCGGCGCATGGTGACCTCGGGAGAAGCAGGGACACGGTTCGAGAGTCGATCATATACTAAGCGGAATCACCGTCGAAGGGGAACGAATGGCAGGCCACAGTCACGCGGCGAACATCGCCGTCCGGAAAGGGAAGCAGGACGCCCAGCGGGCGAAGCTGTTCAGCAAGCTCGCGCGGTACATCATGATTGCGGCGAAGAACGGCGGCGGGGATCCGGACACGAACCTGCGGCTGCGCTACGCGATCGACAAGGCGCGCGCCGTGTCGATGCCGAAGGATAACATCGAGCGGGCCGTGAAGAAGGGCACCGGCGAACTCGAAGGCGTCAACTACGAAGACGTGACGTACGAAGGCTACGGCCCCGGCGGCGTCGCGATCCTCGTTGAGGCGCTGACCGACAACCGCGCCCGCACCAGCAACGAAGTCCGCGTCGTGTTCGAGAAGAACGGCGGCAACATGGGTACGCCCGGTTGCGTCGGCTACCTCTTCGACCGCAAGGGGCTGATCGTCCTGGACGCGAAGGCGTACCCGGACGAGGAGAAGGCGATGGAGGCGGCGCTCGAAGCCGGCGCCGACGACTTCCAGCGGAACGGCGACAACTACGAACTGCTCACCGACCCGACCACGTTCAACACCGTGCTCGACAAAATGAAGACCGCGGGGTATCAGCCGACCAGTTCCGAACTCTCGCAGCTCGCGAAGACGCTGGCGGACGTGGAGACGGAAGTTGGCAAGAAGGTGTTGAAATTGATCGACGCGATGGAAGACAACGACGACGTGCAGAACGTCTACACCAACGCGAACATCACCGAGGAAATGGCCGGGTAAACGAAAAAGCCCGCGGACGAACGTCCGCGGGCTGGCGTCTTCACTTCGTTCAGTCTTCCTTCGACTCGGCCGCCTTGCCGAGCGGAGCGAGGATCTCCTCGACGGAGAGGCCGCTGGCCGGGGCGCCGTCCTCCATGATCGTCGGGGCCATCTTCAGCTTCTGGCGCTGGATATCCACGTCGCGTTGCAGGTCGCGAAGCGATTGCTTCACGCTGGACAGCCGGCTGTCGTCGATCTGGTACTTGCTCTCGATCTGCTGGTACTGCAGGACCTTGTACTCCGCTTCCAGCTTGTCGATGGCGACGACCAGTTCGACCTTGTTCCGCCGCAAGCCTTCGACCTGCTTCTGAAGCGCGTCCTTGATCCGCTCGCGGGCGTTCAGAGTCTGCTCCATGCTGTTGACGGTGTTCTTGCGAGCCGTCACTCGCTTCACATCGCTGGCGAGCAAGTTCTTGGCTTCATCCGGGGACACCGTGAACCGTCCGTAACTCACCTTCGACGTCGCGTCCTTGAGCTTCTCGCCGATCGCGAGGACCTTCTTCTCCTCGGCGGCGACTTCGGACTTCATGGTGCCGAGGTCCTTGGCAAGCCGTTCGACGTCGACGATCTCGGCGACGAGGGCGGTCTGCGCCTTGTCGATGTCCTTATCCAGTTGCTTCACTTCCTTGCGGAGTTGCTGGATCTTCTTCTCGGTGGGGATTTGCGAATCGACCCACTCGCCAACGCTGGCGACTTCCGACTTGGCGTAGCTGAAAAGCCGAGTGCCCTTGAGGAAGGAGAAGGCGATCGCTCCGACGACCGCGACCAGCAGCAGTTTCTTGGCCATTTGCGGAAACTCCCGGGGACAATGCGACCGGCAACGGTCGGGTCAGTCACCCAAACGCGGGTGATGGTGGGATATTCGCGGGGTGCGGGGACGGATTTGAGCCGCGCGGAAAAATCTTCCGGTTTTCGTCAGGGGGGCGATTCGGTTGGTGGCCAGGCGGCTTCGGGACTCGCGGCGCGGACGCGGCGTTCGTAACCGCCCCGGTCCACGACCCGCGCCAACTGAAAGGTCGCGGAAAAGAACGCACCGATGAGGCCGAAACCGAGCAAGGCCGGCGGCACCTTATTCGCCAGCCCGAGGAAGATCGCCGAGAGCACGATGACGAGGAACAGCATCAACGCCGTACCCGTGGCGTAACCCATCCAGACGAGCGAATTGGATTCGCCCTGCGTAGGGGGCCAGCGGCCGCGGACACGGTCGGCGGCGAGTCGGGAGTTCAACCAGAGTTTGAAGTTGCGGCGGGCGGCGGACCAGAAGGCGGACAGGCACGCGAACGAACCAACGAGGGCGAGGGCGAGGCTTCCGAGGACCGAACCGACCACCATTTTGAAGAAGACGCGATTCTGCTGAGCTGGGGCGGCTGCGGGCTGACGCACGAGATTGTCGATGGAGGCGAAGAGGACGCTAAGGACGAACGCGGCGCCGGCAGCTTTCCAAAGTCCATAACCGAGATAAAGCCGGAAATGCGCCGCCCCGCGACGACGGTTCGGGTCGCGCCGCCGGATCCACCAACCGGTGCGGAAATCGCCCCAAGCGAACTTGAGGGCGATGGTGACGCCAAGCAATGCCGGATGCTGGGCGATCTCGTACAGGGCGATGGCGGCCGCGACGAGCGCGCCCCAGACGATCCACCCGCCCCCTTCGACGCGGGAGTCCGACGGTTCGGATTCCTCGCTCACGCCGTCGGCCGTCCGAACTCATCAAGGCCGTAGCGGGCGAAGATCTCCTTCGGCTCGATCCAGACGACCGTGCCGTTCGGCCCCGCCTCGCAAACGGAGCGGCCCATGCGGGCGTGTTCGAGGAGAGCGTCGCGCGTGGATTCAAAATGGGCTTGTTCGATCAGCTTGTTCATCTCTTTCATTTTCGTGTGTCGGTCTTGTACCGTTTCAGTCATGGCCTGCCTCCCGCTTAATGTCGAACCAAGTTTCGCTGTCTAAAACGTACTCTTCGTCGAGTGTTCCGTAGGCGATGAAACTGCCCTGCTTTTCCGAGTTATCGTACGCGCGCCATTCGGTCGTGACCGGTCGGTACAATTCGAAAAAATTCTTCAGACTCCGACCATAGCGCTGCCTCACCGTGGCATCGGGGATGAAGTGTCCTCCCGCTCGCACGCGTTCAGCCACGCGCTGGATGGCGAGTTCGGGACTGCGGAGCCAGTAGTAGAAGAGATAGACTTCGTAGCCGGTGGCACGCAAGCTCTCGAGCCACGGCGCGTACGTCTTGCCCGACAACGTCGTTTCCAGGGCAAAGTCTCGCCGGTGAGCCGCAAGATCGTGCAAGTAGTCCAGCATGATTCGTCCGGCCCGGATCGCTTCACCTTCGGGATTGAATGCATTCAATCCCCGCGCGATGGCGTCGGCGTTCACGAACGTGGGTATTTTCATCACACCCGTGAGTATTTTTTGGGAGGCCGTCGTCTTCCCGGCCCCGTTGATTCCCGCCAGCCGGCGACGCGCGGCATCGGCGACCCCTCGTAAGGATTTCCCGACCCGAATACTATACCCTCGGCTCGATCGCCACGTGACTCCCGGAGAAACCCCATGCTCGTTCGGATGACGACTCTCACCCTCCTGTTGCTCACCGCTTCCATCGGCCGCGCGGACGACTGGCCCCAGTGGATGGGCAAGGACCGCGACAACGTCTGGAAGGAAACCGGCATCCTCGAGAAGTTCCCCGCCGGCGGGCCGAAGGTGCTCTGGCGCACGAAGGTCGGCGGCTCGTACAGCGGCCCCGCCGTCGCCAACGGCAAAGTCTACGTGATGGACTACCTCACCAAGGACAAAGCCCCCGAAGGAAACTGGCAGGGGCAGGAACTCACCGGTATCGAGCGAGTCTTCTGCCTCAACGAAAAGGACGGCAGCGAAGTCTGGAAGCACGAATACCCGGTCAAGATCGCCGTCAGCTATCCTAATGGTCCGCGCTGCACGCCGCTCGTCAGCGGCGGCAAGGTTTACACCCTCGGGACGGAAGGCGACCTCATCTGCTTCGCCGAAGGGAACGCCAAGAAGATCGTCTGGCAGAAGAACCTCAAGACGATGGGCGGCAACGGCACGCCGCTCTGGGGCTTCGCCGCGCACCCGCTCATCGACGGTAACAAACTCATCACCCTCGCCGGCGGCGACGGCTCGCACATTGTCGCGCTCAACAAGGATACCGGCGAACTGATTTGGAAGGCCGAATCGTCCAACGGCAAGGACGAAGTCGGCTACTGCCCCCCGACGATCATCACCCACGGCGGCGTCCGCCAGCTCGTGCTGCTCAAACCCCGCGCGTTCACCGCCATCGACCCCGAGACCGGCAAGCGCCTCTGGACGCAACCCTACACCGCCGACAACGGCAGCATCATCATGTCCCCCATCGTCGTCGGCGATTACCTGTTCGGCGGCGGCTGGAACAACAAGAACCTGCTCCTCAAGCTCGGTGCCAAGGATGGTAAGCCGTCTGCCGAAACGGTTTGGAAGGACAAGAAGGGATTCGGCTTCGCTCCCGTCAATGTGCAGCCGATGGCCGTCGACGGCACGCTCTACGGCGTCGACCAGAACGGCAAGCTCTACGCCGTCGAACTCCCCAGCGGCAAGCGCCTCTGGGAAACCGAAGACGTGATCGGCGGACCGACCGATTCCGGCACGGCCTTCATTGTGAAGAACGGCGATCGGTTCTTCTTCTTCACCGAGAAGGGCGACCTCGTCATCGGCAAGCTCTCGCCCAAGGGCTACGAGGAAATCGACCGTGCCAACGTGATTAAGCCGAATCACAAGGTGAGCCGTCGCACGGTCGTCTGGAGCATGCCGGCCTTCGCCAACAAGAAGATGTTCGCCCGCAACGACGAGGAACTCGTCTGCGTGGACCTCTCGAAGTAAAAGTGGGCAAAGCCCCGGGATGATCATCCCGGGGCTTCCCGTCACGAGAACCGCCGCGTCCGCTGGATTAGGTATTCCAGCAGCGCCTTGTCGAACCCCACGCTCGTATCCATCGGCACGTAATCCACGTTCGCCAGCCCGCACTCGCGCTTCCACGTCTCCTGAAACTCGTTCAGGCTCTGCAGGTAGTCGTCGCGGATGCCACGCGCGTCGATGTCCTTCACGATCGCGCCCGTCTCGGGGTCCTCGAAATCGTTCAGCCCCGTGAACGGGAACTTCACCTCGGCCTCGTCGAGAATGTGGAAGAGAATGATCTCGTGCCCCGCGTGGCGCAGTCGGTACAAGCTCTTCATCACCGGGTCCGGATCGGTCAACAGGTCGCTGAAGACCATGATCAGGCACTTCCCGCGGATCAGCCCGGCGAGTTGGAACAATCCGTTTGCGATGTCCGTCGGCCCCGTCGGCTGGAGGTTCGCGAGCATGCTGAGCATCGTGCCAAGCTGGCTGCGCTTGCTTTTCGGCGGCAGGACGTTCCGAATCTTCTCGTCGAAGGTGACGAGGCCGACCGGGTCCTGCTGGTGGATCATCAGGTAGGCGAGCGCGGCCGCGAGGCAGATGCCGTACTCGAACTTCGTCAGTTCCTGGCGGTACGTGTAACCCATGGATTTCGAGAGATCCATGACGAGATAGCCCGTCATGTTCGTCTCGGCGCGGAACTTCTTGACGTAGTACCGACCGGTCTTGGCGTAGACCTTCCAGTCGAGGTCCTTGATATCGTCGCCGGGGGTGTATTTGCGGTGCTCGGAGAACTCGACGGAGAAGCCCTGGAAGGGCGAGTTGTGCAGGCCGGTGAGGAAGCCTTCGACGATGAACTTGGCACGGAGGTCGAGCCGCGCGACCTGGCGGATGACTTCGGGGCGCAGGTACTTCTCAGCGGTGCTGCTCATGGGACCAATATAGCGGAGGGCTTGCCCGTCGTCGGGTTTCGAGAATTCGTGAATCCACGAGGGTCATTGCGTTTTGAACGCGATCATCGTTTCACCACTCCGTCGACCCCGTCGGCCACGTGTCCTGCGGCACGAAGCCCGTCAAGTTCGTCGTTTCCGACAGATCGTAAATCAATTCCGTTCGGTGCCGGCTCGTCGCGTACGCCACGTGGAAGCCACTCACGCCCTCCGCTTCCACGGCCGCGGTGAAGAACCGGCCGGCGTCGCCGGGGCTGAGATACACGTCCTGGTCCTCGATGCTCCGTTCGATCTCCGCGACCTGGCCGAGGTCGCGCGGGCACCAGCCGAGCCGGACCGCAATCACGGCCATCCCGTGCTCGCGGCTGTAGACTTCGCCGATCGCTTCGAGGAAGACCTTCGTGCATGCGTAGAGGTAGCGTGGGGCGAAGCGGGCCGAGCCGTTCAACGGGATCTGCTTCGCGTCGATGTGGCGGTCCACGACCTGCCCGGTACTGGCGAGGATCAGGCGCGGTACTTTCGCGAGCCGGGCGGCTTCCAGCACGTGGTAAAGCCCGACGATGTTGTTCGGCACGAGTCCGTCGAGAAAGTTGTCCCCGTCGTCCGGTGGGTTGCCGCGCGGATACTTCGCATCGTCCGGCGTGGCCGCGAGGTGGATGACGCGATCCATCCCCTGCATCGCGGCTCGTAGCACGGCGACGTCGGCAAGTGTCGCGACCAGCGATTGATTCGCCGGCAGTCCCGGGGTCGGGCGCACGTCGAAGCCAACGACGTGGTGCCCCAGGGCAACGAGCGCCTTGACGGCAGCGCGGCCGAGTCGACCGGCCGAGCCGGTCACGAGTATGCGGTGGGTCATGGGGGATAGAGTACGGGGCCAAATGCCCGCGATCATTCCGGAGGGTCGTAGTCCGTCAGCGTGCGCGGCAACATCGAGGTCCGCAGGGCGTTCAAGACCGCGAGCACATCGATCAATTCCTGCGCGATCGCGCCAGCGACCGGTGGGAGGTAGCCCGCAGCGGCGACGAGCATACCGATGACGCTCAGCGCCATCCCGCCGACGGCACTTTGCAATGCGATCGTGCGCATGCGCCGGCCGATGTGCAATAACTCATCGACGCGTTGCAGTGAGCTTTCGAGAATGACCGCCCCAGCGGCTTCCGCCGTCACGTCGCTCCCCTGGCCGAAGGCGATGCCGACGGTCGCGGCTGTCAGGGCCGGGGCATCGTTGATCCCGTCGCCCATGAAGATCGAGTTGGCTTTCAGCGTCTCGCTCCGCACGAGGGCGAGTTTCTGTTCCGGACTTTGGCTTGCAAAAACTTCCGTGATACCCACCTTGTCCGCCAGATAACGCACTTCCGATTCGCGGTCGCCCGAGACGAGCAATACGCGATCGAAGCCATGCCGGGGCTTCAAGTGCCGGACAAACGACTTGCCCTCGGAGCGCGGTTCGTCGCGGAAGCGGAACGTGGCGGCATAGGCTCCGTCGATGAGCACGACGCATTCGAGGCCGCCGGCCAACGGGGGTAGCGATTCCGCGAGGGCGGGTGACTGCGCCGCGAGTTTCTTCCGGCTCGTCACCTGGATTTTTCGACCGGCGATGACGCCACGCAGTCCTTCACCGGGCCGTTCGCTCACTTCGACCGCTTCCGCCAGCACGAGCCGTTCGGACTCGGCGGCCTCCACCATTGCCGACGCCAGCGGATGGCGCGAATAGCGTTCCAGACTGGCGACGGCCGCGAGGGATTCCTCGCGGCTGAATCCCGGTCCGGGCAGCACGTCCGTCAGCTTCGGTTGCCCGTAGGTCAGCGTTCCGGTCTTGTCGAAAATGGCGACGCGGCAGGTGTCGATCTTCTCGAGTACGGCGGGGTCCTTGATGATGATCCCGCGCCGCGCCGCCAGCGACACCGAGCCGATGATGGCCACGGGAATGGCGATGAGCAGCGGGCAGGGCGTCGCGACGACGAGAACCCCGAGAAACCGCGAGGCTTCGCCGCTGATGGCCCACGCCGCGATCGCGATGGCGACTGCGAGTGGCGTGTAGACGGCGCCGATTTGATCGCCCAGCCGGCGGAGTTGCGGGCGCCGTTGCTCCGAATCCCGCATCACCTGCATGATCTTCGCATATCTCGAATCGACGGCCGTCTTTTCCGCACGGATCGTCAATGCCCCCTCGCCATTGATCGCCCCGGAAAGAACAACCGCGCCGAGCGCCTTCGGGAGCAAGTACGGCTCTCCGGTGAGATAGGCCTCGTTCATCGTGCTGTGGCCTTCGAGCACCACACCGTCGACCGGGCAGGTTTCATGCGGAAACACCACTAGTTCATCGCCGACGGCCACCGACTCGAGCGGAATGTCGTCGATCGTGGCACCCTGCTTCCGGTGTGCCCGGGTCGGCATCCGCCGTGCGAGCGCTTCCAAAGCGAAGGAAGCCCGACGCACCGCGTAGGATTCCAGCGCCTGACCGCCGGAGAGCATGAGCACTACCAGCGTGCCGGCCAGGTATTCGCCCAGGATCACGGCCGTGACGATCGAAATCCCCGCTAACAGATCGGAGCTGAATTCCCCGCGCAACAGGTGCCGGCCAAGCCCAACCAGAAGCGGTATGCCCCCGACGATCGCAGCCAGAAGCGGGAACTGATGGACGGCGAATCCCCCGGTTCGATGGACCGCCTCGAATCCAAACCGCAACACCAGATGGAGGGCAATCGCCAGGATGGCGATCACGGCGATCAGGATTTCCCTTCGGGACGAAAGGGCGGGCGCGAGTGAGGCCGACGTGGTCATGAGGGATCGCCGGCGAGTTTGGGTTGATTCGACGAGTGAAGCGGACCGGTATTGTACGCATGTCCGCCGGTCGGCGGGTATCACCAATCGTTCGAATCATCCGTCCAGCGCCAGGTCAGCTGCTCGGTCGATTCATACCGTCGGCGGGGGCCGATCAGCACGCTCGCCGCGCGATGTTCGTCGTTCTCATCGCATTCGACGCGATAAACCCGACTCCGCCGCGGTTGGTGTTCGCCGGCAAAGGGCCCCCGAATCCAGCCGAACCAATCGTAACGGATCCCGGTCACGCGGCAGCCGCGCCGCTCGGCCTCTTCGCGGATGTCGTGGTGATCCAAGCGCCGGCGATGGCGTAAGTACATCGGGAGTATGACGGCGGCCGATACGAAGAGTACGCCCACTATCACTTGACCAACGATCAGCAACGGATCGCGTTGGCCCGGCATATCGGCTCCGGAGGGAAGGAAAGGAATCTACTTCAATCCGGCAAATGGGTTCTCATCCGCGGGCGCGGCCGGCACCGGCAACGGCGGCAACAGCGTCAGCACCTTCGCCTGCAGTTCATCCGCGCGAAGCAGACCTTTCTCCACGAGCAACTGGCTCAGCGCCGTCAGGTAGAGTCGGACTTCCCGGAGCTCGCGGTCCAATGCGTCGAACTCCTCCTGCGTCACTTCGGATTGTTTCCGGAGCGCGAGCGATTGCAGGTGCGCGAGGCGCCGCAGGTGCATCGCCTGGGCCGGTTCCGGGAAAAAGAGATCGACGAAATCCATCGGAAGGGTCTCTTGGCGGATCGGCCCATTCTGACCGCGTCAAAGGATCCGGACAATCAAAATCCACGCTCACCCATTGGTTTCGGGCCGCATACAATCGCACCATCACCGAGGGCTTCTCCATGAACCGCCGCGACTTCCTCGCCGCCGGTGCCGCCGCGCTCGCGCTGCCGGCCGTCGCTTCCTCCCGGGACAAACCGATGCTACCCGTCGTCGATACGCACCAGCACCTGTGGGACCTGAGCAAGTTCAAACTCGGCTGGCTGAAGCCAGGCACGGTCTACGACGCCAGCTTCACGCCGAAGGAATACGCCGAGGCGACGAAGGGGCTGAACGTCGTGAAGGCCGTCTACATGGAAGTGGACGTGGTGCCAGAGCAGCAGCAGGCCGAGGCGGATTACCTGATCGAACTTTGCACGGGCGGGAAGACGCCAACGTGTGCGGCCGTCGTGTCGGGCCGGCCGAACTCGGACGGCTTCGCCAAGTACGCCGGGCAGTTCAAGGGTAGCAAGTACGTCAAGGGCATCCGCCAGGTGCTGCACGTTGACAGCACACCGCCGGACTACTGCCTCGAAGCGAAGTTCGTGAAGGGGATCCAACTCCTCGGCGACCTCGGCCTCAGCTACGACCTCTGCGTTCGCCCGGCCGACCTGCCGAATTTCGTCAAGCTCGTCGAACAGTGCCCGAACACACGGTTCATTCTCGACCATTGCGGCAATCCGCAGGCGAAGTTCACTCCGGCGCAGTGGGACCAATGGAAGAAGGACACCACCGCCCTCGCCGCGAAGAAGGGCGTGATGTGCAAGGTATCGGGCTTCCTTGCGAACGGCTGGGAGAACGGGAAGTGGAAGGCCGAGGACATCGCCCCGGTGGTGCATCACATCACGGAGACGTTCGGCTGGGACCGCGTGATGTTCGGCGGCGACTGGCCCGTCGTGCTGGCGGCCGGTTCCTACGCCGACTGGCTGACGGCCCTGCGACAGATCATCGCCGACAAGCCGGAGGCGGACCAGAAGAAGCTGCTGCACGATAACGCGGTGAAATTCTACGGGCTGTGAGCGGGCTTCACCGCAGCCCGTGTGGGAACGGATCGCCGGGCGATTGCAGGAGGACCACCTCGCCAGTGACGTACGCGGTGCCGGCGATGCGGGGGCGGATGCGGCCGTCGGCGAGCGGTTCGTAGGAGCCCTCGAAGACGCTGCCGATGACGCTCTCCTGCCGCCAGACCTCGCCGGGGCGGAGTTTGCCGTCGGCGGCGAGGCACGCGAGCTTGGCGCTCGTGCCGGTGCCGCACGGGCTGCGGTCGTATGCCTTGCCGGGGCAGAGCACGAAGTTCCGGCCGTGGTTCGCAGGGTCGGCGGGCGGACCGAAGAGTTCGATATGGTCGATCTCGCCGCCGTCGTCGCCGGCGATGCCGTTCTTTGCCAGCGCCTGCCGGATCCGCCACGACACGTCGGTCAAGCGTTCGACGTTATCCTTTTCAATTCGCTCGCCGTGGTCGTCCACGAGGAAGAACCAGTTGCCGCCCCACGCCACGTCGCCGGCCACGCGGCCGATCCCTTCAACTTCGACCGTGACTTTCTTCGCACAGCGATAACTCGGCACGTTCGCCACCGAAACGCGATTCGCATCGTGGAGCGTCGCGGAAATCAGACCGACGGGCGTGTCGATGCGGTGTTCGCCGGGGCCGATGCGGCCTAGGTGGGCGAGCGTGGCGAGCAGGCCGATGGTGCCGTGGCCGCACATGCCGAGCGTACCGATGTTGTTGAAGAAGAGGATGCCGGCGGAGCAGGACGGATCGCCGGGCGGGACAATCAGGCCGCCGACGAGGACGTCCGAGCCGCGCGGCTCGTTGACGACGAACGAGCGGAAGTCGTCGTGGTGGTCGCGGAAGCGTTTGCACCGTTCGGCGAGCGGACCGCCGCCGAGGTCGGGGCCGCCTTCGACGACGATGCGCGTCGGCTCGCCGCCGGTGTGCGAATCGATGGCGACGACGCGGCGGGGTCCGCTCACGTTGCGCCTCGCAGTTTCGCGAGCAGTGCGGCGAAATCGGGCGGCGGCGGCACCGCGAAGGTCATCCGCTCGCTGCTGGCGGGGTGGGTGAAGCCGAGTTCGGCGGCATGGAGCATCGGCCGTACCGCGCCGCTGCCGTCGGGGAGAGGCTGGCCGTTCACGGGGCGATCGTAGACTGTTTCGCCGCAAAGCGGATTCCCGGCCTCGCCAAGGTGGATGCGCACCTGGTGAGTGCGGCCGGTTTCGAGCCGGCACTCGACGAGCGCGAAGCCAGGGAATCGTTCAAGCACTTTCACGTGGGTGACGGCTTTCCGCTCCTCGTCGCCGGTTCCGCTGCCGCGCCGGCCGTCGCCGCGGTCCGGTACGAGCGTGCTCTCGATCCGGCCCGACTGCGGTTCACCGCGGACAAGCGCGAGATAGCGCCGATCGGCGGTGTGACGGCGAAACTGGACCATCAGCTTCTGGCCGATCAGCTTGGTGCGGGCAAAGACGAGGACGCCGGTGGTATCGCGATCGAGCCGGTGGACGGCGACGACGGGTTTGTCGGGAGCACCAAGCGCGGCCGGCAACTGGTCTGCGAGTGTCTTCGGGAGGAAGCGCTTTCCATCGCCGAACTCCTCGCGATCCTCGGCGCTGCGCACGGTGGTGACTCCGGCAGGTTTGTTCACGACGACGACGGCATCGTCGGAAAAGAGGATCTCGAAGAGTGCGGAGTGCCTCGGGAGTGCGGAGTGCGGAGTGCGGAGTGCGGAGTTCAAATCCGAGTTGCGGGGTTGAGATTTTGATTTTGCGGCCGGAGCCTTCGCGCTCGGCTTCGCGGACTTCGCCTCGCCATTGAGCGGTGATTTGGGTTTCCGCGTCGCCGCGCTCGGCTCCGAAGACTTCGCCTCGCCGCTAAACGGGGATTTCGTTTTCGACTTCGGTTTTTCACTCCGCGCTCCGCGCTCCGCACTCCGCACTTCAATGACTCCGGCGGCCACCGTGATTCGCTTGCCGGCCTTCACGCGGAACGCGGCGTCGGCCACGATCTGCCCGCCCACGCGCACGTGGCGCCGGTCGATCGCGCGCTTCGCCTGCGACCAGGACAAACCCAGATGCGCCTTGAGAACGGCGGCCAGTGTCTGGCCGTTGTCGCGTCGGTCAGCGGTTACCACAATTGGCGGAACGGGCATGAATCAGTCGTCCACGGAGAATTCGGTCGCCTCGACCTTGTCGAGGAATTTCCATTCTGTGACGGCCATCGTCAGGAATTCCTTCTTGTCGTGCGTCACCACCACCTTGGACGGCAGCAGGGCCGCGTCGAACTTCTTGACGTCCGAAAGAAACGTTTCTTCATCCACTTCGACAACACCGGCCGTGCCGGGAGCGAGGCCCTTGCGCTGCATCTTCACGAGCAGGTTTGATTTCTTGTCGAAGAAGAGCTTCAGTTCCTTCAGACCGTTTCCGGTCACCACCAGCACCGTGGTGGGGCTGCCGTTCACTTCGGCGTCCTTGTCCGCCTTGAGGGTGAACTTCTTGCCATCGAGTAGCGGGGTCAGCAGGCTGGCCTCCTGCACGAGCGCGGCCTGGATCGTCTCGTCCTTAGCTTTGTCGGGCAGCGGCTGATCAGCACCGGCGAGCGTCGCGCGGATCTTCGTCTTCTTGCCGTTGAGCACCTGACTGGTGACGAGCTTGAGCTTCGCCAGTTCGCCGGTCGTTTCGAGTTTGTATTTGTCCGGCAGGGCGTGCACGGCGGTGGTGGCATAGTCGATCTTCTGGCCGGACAGATTCATCGTGCCCTTGGCCGTCGTGCGGGCGATCTTGGCCTTGTCGAGCGCGGCGGCACCGCCATGGGCCTCGATCGCCTTCTTCACCACATCCGCGGGTTTGACGTCCTGCGCGTCGCTACGGGCGCAGACGACGACCAGCACTCCGATCGCGAGCAGAATCTTGCGCATCTTGTGTAGACTCCCGATGATGGCCCGCCAATCCGGCTTGCACGGGCGCGGGAAGTTGTTATATCCGGTTGCCGCAAAGGTCCGCGCCCGGAATCGCCGAAGATTCCGAAGACGGGCCTTCCGGTATCGGGAGACGGTGGCATGGATGCCGTTCCGCTGCGTCGGTGCTGGGGAATCGCCGTGGGTGTCGCGATCGTGGGGACCGGTTGCGTCGGTCCGCAATTGATCCCGCGCGGCCAGGCGCCGGACGAACCGCTTGCGCCGACCGGCAAGATCGTCATCAAAGAAAGCCTGCCCGATCCGCTCGCGCCCGCCGCGCCGAAGTCGCCCGTCGTGCCCGCGTCCGCGACCGGCAGCCCCCGCCGCGAACTCTCCGCGCTGTCCAGCCCCCTGCGCGACAAGCAGATCCAGGTCGCCGCCTTCATCGGCACCGACGTCGTCATCACCGACGACGAAGTCTGGCAGATGGTGCGCCAGCGCGCCCCGGAATACATGGAACTGTTCGGTGCCGAGCAGGTCGCGAAGGAAAAAGCGGTCTACCGCGAGGAACTCCGCAAACTCGTCGAGCGTGAACTCATCATTCTCGAATTGCATTCGCGGATGAAGAAGAACAAGGCCGAGGACAAGATCGAAGGTCTGAACGAGCACGCTCGCGAACAGGCCGCGCGCCGGCTCAACGAATACCGGAAGTCCCGCAAAGTCGATGAGGCCGACTTCGTGAAGATCCTCCGGATGCAGGGCCTCACCTACAACGGCCTGCGCCGCCAGCTCGAGCGCGATACGCTCGTCCAGGTCTTCCTCGAGCAGATGCTCAAGGACAAGGCCCGCTTCGTCACGCTCAACGACATCTGGGACTACTACGCGGCGAACCCCAAGGAATTCGCCCTCGACGAAAAGGTGAAGTGGCTCGATTGCTTCGTGAGTTTCCAACGGTTCCAGTCCACCGACGACGCGAAGGAATACGCGCAGAACCTCTGGCGGCAGGCGACGCAGGGCGGCGACTTCGTCGAGATCGTCAAGAAATCCAGCCACGGCGACAGCGTCCTGCGGAACGGCGAAGGCCTCGGCACCAAAAAGGGCGAATTCCAACCGGCCGAACTGGAGAGCGTGCTGTTGGAACTGCCGGAGGGCCAGATCAGTCCGCTCCTCCAAACGGCGACCGGTTACCACATCGTGAAGGTGGTGGAATCGCGCAAGGCCGGCACGCGCCCCTTCGATGGAAAAGTCCAGAACGAGATCCGTGCCAAGCTGACGCGGCAGTTGCAGTCGAAGGAATACGACAAGATGGTGGACGACCTGTGGCGGCGGTATCGGCCGCGGGTGGTCGAACAGTGACGGTTCACGTTCCGGGATAACGCAGGTCGATGGTCGAGCAGGCCACCGGCACTTCGATCCGGGCCATCGTTCCGTCGGGCCAGGTGACCTGCACGTGATCGATCCGTTCGCAGGTACCCAATCCAAAGTGGGCGACCGGTTCCATCTGGCCGGTCGAACCGTTGCCGCAACAGACGACTCTCTGTTGTCGGCGCCCGCCGGCGAGAAGCCGTACGATGGCGCCGCGCGCCGGAGCGCCGAACCGCGTCAGCGGCCGCACACGCAGCCATGCGTTTCCGTTCGCTATGCCTTTCCACAGCGTCGGCGCGGCCGTGCCATTCGCCAAGACCAGTTCCAGAATTCCGTCCCGGTCGATGTCCAGGATGGCAGCGGCACAAGCACCCGGTTCGGCGGCCAGCGGCCCCGGATCGATGACGGACCAACCCGTGTCCGTCCGGCGAAAGCAACGATTCGCTTCGCCCCGATGGAAAACGAGCAGTTCCTCGTACCCGTCGTTGTCGAAATCGGCGACGACCGCGAATCGGGCATCGCCGGGAAGCGCCATCGCGGGCGTGGCGGCGTCGCGATAGGTTCCGTCGTCGCGACGGAGGAAAAGCCGGTGCGGTCCGTCGGCGTTCAGCACGGCGAGGCCGCTCGCGCCGTCGCCGTCGTCGACGACGGTCGCGGCCACGGAAAGTTCGGCCGCGTCCGCCAGACCGTGTTCGACCGCGACCTCGAGGAACGTTCCAAGACCGGTATTGCGAAACAGCGCGTTCGACCCGCGGGCAGCGGCCAGGAAGAGATCGCATCGGGACGAGGCGAGGGGAGCAAGGGCGATGGCGGCGCCGGCGACGGGCCGATCGATACCGAGCGCCGGCGCGAGGTCTGCAATTCCACCGGCGTCGGGACATTCGAGGAGACGTAGAGGACCGTCGTTGGTCGCGAGGACGAAGGCGTAGCGACCGTGGCCACGCCGATCGAAGGCTGCGACAGCGCGGCCGGGATGCGGACCCCGTGCGGCACTCGACCCCGGCGCGGCAAGCAGATCGCTCCAGCCATCGGGCCGAGGGTCGAAAAGCCGATCGGCGTCCGAACCCTCGTTGAGGAGATAAAGTTCTTCGCGTCCGTCGCCGTCGCAGTCGGCCGCGACGGCCACGCGTCCGTCGCGGTCCGCGTCCGCCAGCACCGGCGGTGCGACGTCGCGCAGTCCGGTGCCGGTCCATTTCAACAATCGGTTTGGGCCGTTCGCCGAGGCGAGGAAGATCTCGAATTGTCCGTCGCCATCCAGGTCCGCCACCGTCGCGCCGACGAGCTTCGCGAACGAGCGGGGCGGCAGGAGGTGCGAACGGTCTAGAAACATGGCGTCAGATCACCCGACTAACGATGCATTTGAGGTAGCCGCCTTCGCGGCAGGCGACGCTCACGGGGTGGTCGGCCGACGGGCCGCGCCGTTCCAGGATCTGCGCATCCCGCTTCGAGTCGATCGCGGTCTGGGCCACGATCTCTTCCAGGTCGGCCATCTGGATCAATCCGGTGCAACAGCACGACACGAGCAGTCCGTCCCGAGCCAGCAACTTGAGGGCGAGCTGGTGCAGGCGGCGATAGCCCTTGAGCGCCTCGGGCACGGCGGCGCGGTTGCGGGCGAACTTCGGCGGATCGAGGATCACCACGTCGTACTCGCGCTTTTCGGCGGCCAATGTCGCCAGGTGGTTGAAGACGTCCGCCTTGGTGGTCGTCAGGTTCGCGACGCCATTCAGCGCGGCATTGCGCCGCGCCAGCGCGAGCGCCGCCTCGGAGGCGTCCACACAGTCGACCGTTGCCGCCCCGGCCTTCGCCGCCCGCACGCCGAACCCACCGGAGTAGCTGAACGCGTCCAGCACGCGCTTGCCGGTGCAGAACCGGGCGACCGCCGAACGGTTGTCCCGCTGGTCGAGGTAGTACCCCGTCTTCTGCCCCTCGGCGAGGTTGACGGCGAACGTCAGGCCGTCTTCCTCGATGAGATGCTCCGCCGGCGGTGGTTCGCCCCAGAGCGGGCCATCGTGCAATTCGCAGCCCTCGAGTTTGCCGATTCCCTTCTCGGTGCGCAAGAAGATTCCGCGCGGTTGCAGGAGTTCGGCGAGCACCGCGGCGATGGTATCGCGGCGGTTGGCGAGTCCGAGGGCGGTGAATTGCACGGTGAGCCATTCGCCGTAGCGGTCGACCACGAGGCCGGAGAGTCGGTCGGCCTCGCTGAAGCAAACGCGGTACGCCGAGGCCTTGCCCCGATCGAGTCCCAGGATTTGATGCCGGAGTCGCACGGCGTCGGCGAGGCGGTCACGGAGGAAATCGCGGTCGATCGGTCGGTCTTCGTCCCAGGAGTAGAGCCGGACGACGATCTTCGATTGCGAGTTGAAGAGACCGCGTGCCACGAAGTTTCCGGCGGAGGAGCGCAGGCTCACTTCATCGCCGTCGGCGGGCGAACCGTCGACGCGTTCGACCGCGCCAGCGAAGACCCACGGATGCCGGCCATAGAAGGGTTGGGCACGTTTCGGCTTCAAGATCACGGATGCGAGCATTTGAACCAATGCGGAGGAGGAAATTAAACGCCCTGTTGGACGCCGCGGAGGTAGGCGAGGCCGCGTTCGATCGGCGAAGCGGCGGCGCGGGCGGCCACGATGGCCCGAATGCGGTGCAGCAGTTCCGCCTTGTTGATTGGTTTTGTGAGGAAATCGTCGGTCCCCACTTCAACGGCGCGCTCCACGTCGGTCGCGCGATCGAGCGCCGTCACCATCAGCACCCCGATATCCTTGGTGGCCCCGTCGGCGCGCAGGCGTTTGCAGACCTCGAAACCGCTCAGCTTGGGCATCATGATGTCCAGCAACACGACGTCGGCGGGCCAATCCTTCGCCAATTGCAGCGTCTGCTCGCCGTTCACCGCGATGCGCGTTTCGAGGCCGCTGCCATCGAGGTGCGCCTCCAGCAACTCCGCATTCGCCTGATTGTCGTCCGCGATCAAGATCCGCGTCATGGCGGCCCCCCGCGCCGGTTCGGCTGATTCATTGTATGGAAGCGGCGAATCGGCCGTCGGCGCCGGCGCGGGTGCCCAAAACGATTGGAGAAACCGAAGAAAGTGGGTCGATTAGTGTGGGATGCCCCGCGCGGAGTCCAGGATGTTCGTCGATAGCCCCCTGCTGGCACGGATCGTCCGGCACGTCGTCGCCACCGTCGAGCGGACCCCGGCGAAATCCGAGCCGTTTCCGCACGCCTTTTTCGAGGGGATTTTCCCCCCGGATCTCTACCACACCGCGCTGACCGCGTGGCCGGCAGAGGAAACCTTCGTTGCCGCCAGCCGCCGCCACCACGTCGACGAATACGGCGGCAGCACGCGACGACGCCTGAACCTCGTCGAGAAATCGCTCGCCGACCTGCCACACGGCCCGCGCCGCATCTGGACGACCCTCCGCGCCGCCGTCGGATCGCCGGAGGTGAAACGCGCGGTGTTCGAAAAACTCGGCAGCGGTCTCGCCCGCCGGTTCGGCACGTCCCCTGCCGACGCGGCCGCCGTGCCCGCCTTCCCGCGCGGTACGCTCTACTGCGAAAAACAAGGCTATCGCATTGCCCCGCATCCCGATACGCGCGAAAAGATCGTCACGATGCAGTTCGCGTTCCCGTCCGACGACCGCATGAAGCACGTCGGCACGGAGTTCTACTCGCGCAGCGTCAATCCGCTCCACTGGCTACGCGAGCCGCGCGGGTTCCTCATCCGCGAAGCGATGCCGTTCCTGCCCAACTGCGCCTACGCGTTCTCCGTTCTCAACACCATCGGCCTCAAAAGTTGGCACGGCCGCTGCAAGATCGATGCGATCGACAGCGACCGCAATTCCCTTCTGCACATCTGGTACGCCACGCCGGACGACTCGCATTCGGAACTGGAAAGCTACCACGCGCCGGAACCGCTCCGCCGCGCGGCCTGACCCGCCAATCGCATCGCGAAAATCCGGAAATACAAACGCACGAAAGGAAATTGTTTCTTTCGCGTTTCGGAATCTCGGGCATTCGTAATCGCGTCTCCCGTTGGGGAATTCGTACCGGTTTTTTCGATTTTTCGGGTGGCGACAATCGTAGCAGTTATGGAAGATATGCGGATTGAAACGCCGCATGGAGGAGGCTCGGCTCCGCGGTGCCATTGACACGAGCCAGGAGCCGCACCGTGACGAATCCCGAACGGAATGCCCGGAACCGTTTCCGCCCTCGCGTCACTCCTCTGGAAGACCGCACCACGCCGACCGCGGCGATCGCGCTTTCGAACAACACCTTGTTCGCATTCGATACCGGCACGCCCGGCAACATTCCCGCCGGGATCGGCGTCACGGGGCTGGGCACGGGCGAGAACCTTGTCGGCATCGACTTCCGGCCCCAGAACGGTCAGCTTTACGGTCTCAGCTCCAACGGCGCCGGCGGCGTGCGGCTCTACGCCATCAGCCCCGACACCGGAATCGCCGTGCCCCTCACCGCCGCACCGGTCCAGTTCGACGACGGCGGCGGAAACCCGGTCCCCATCGCCGGCACGAATTTCGGATTCGACTTCAATCCCCTCGCCGACCGTGTCCGCGTGGTCACCGATGCCGGCATCAACTTCCGCATCAACCCGAACACCGGGTTCATCATCGACGGCTCCACGAACGACCCCGGCGTGAACGCCGACGGTGCGGTCAATGGCGGCACCACGACGCTCGACGGCACGGCCTACACCAACAACGCGCCGAACGCCACCGCGACCACGCAATACACGCTCGATTCCTCGACGAACAAACTCTTCACCCAAAATCCCCCGAACGACGGCACCCAGAAGAACGCCTTCGCCGTCACGCTCGGTGCCAGCGTCCTCGACTTCACCGCGGTCAACGGCTTCGACATCCCGTCCGGGATCAACGTCGCCACCTCCGGCGACCTGGCGAGCGGCAACGGCTTCGCCGTCCTGACCACCACGGGCGGCCCGTCGCTCTACACGATCAACCTCGGCACCGGACAGGCGAACCTCGTCGGCTCGCTCGGCATCGCCGGCGGCCCGCCGATCCAGGGCTTCACCGTCCAGCCGAACGACGGCGCGGCCGGCATACCGTTCGTCGGTATTGCCGGCAACAGCGTCGTCCGGTTCAGCTCCAAATCCGCCACATCCGTCGTCGCCGTGCCGATCCCTTCGGGCCTGAGCCTCGGGGAAGCGGTCGTCGGGTTGGATCGTCGGCCGGCAACCGGACAGTATTTCGCCCTCGTCCATAACAGCGCGGCCGGCACGGTGCGCATCGCACTCGTCGATCCGCAGACCGCGGCCCTCTCGAATGTCGGCGGCGGAGCGCCCGTCGCTCTCCTCGACGCCGCCGGTTCGCCGATCACCTTCCCCGCCGGCACGTCCTTCGGCATCGACTTCAACCCGACCGTCGACAAACTCCGCGTCGTCGCCAGCACCGGCACCAACTTCCGCATCGACCCGACCACCGGCGCCGCGCTCGACGGCAACGCCACCTTCGCCGGCACCCAACCCGACGCCGCCCTCAACAGCGGTGCGACCGCCGGCACCGGAACCGCCTACACCAACTCCTTCCACAAGGCGACCGTCACCACCCAGTACACCCTCGACGCGGTGACCAACAGCCTCTTCGTGCAGAACCCGCCCAACGACGGCGTCCTCGTCGGCGGGCTGCCGATCACCGTCGCCGGCAGCGCCATCGACTTCACCGACGCGAACGCCTTCGACATTCCCTCGAATGTCCGCGTGACGGCGTCCGGCAGTACCGCAACCGGGCTCGCCTACGCCGCCCTCACCGTCGCCGGCGACACCTCCCTCTACGCCATCAACCTCGCCACCGGTGCCGCGACTCGGCTCGGCCCCATCGGCATCGGCACCACGCCGCTCGTCGGCCTCGTCGCCTCCGAAACCGCCACCTCCAACGCCGGGCTGACCGGCACGTCCGATTATGGCCTCGGCTCCGATGTCGGCGTCGCCAGCATGACCAAACTCCTCGCCGCCGACGGAACCCTCAACCAGACCGCCCAGCCCTACGGCACCTTCACCGGCGGCGTCCGCGTCGCCACGGGCGACTTCAACGGCGACGGCGTCAACGATCTCGTCGTCGGCTCCGGCCCTGGAATGGCGACCAACGTCACCATCCTCGACGGCAAGACCGACGGCATCATTGTCAGCTTCTCGCCCTTCGAAGCCTCCTTCACCGGCGGCGTCTTCGTTGCCGCCGGCGATCTCACCGGCGACGGTGCCCCCGAACTCGTCGTCACCCCCGACCAGGGCGGCGGCCCCCGCGTCCGCGTCTTCCGGTCCGGCAACATCGGCGACGTCCTCGCCGACTTCCTCGGCATCGCCGACCTCCGCTTCCGCGGCGGCGCCCGGCCCGCCATCGGCGACGTGAACGGCGACGGCATCGGCGACCTCGGCGTCGCCGCCGGCTTCGGCGGCGGGCCCCGCGTCGCCGTCTTCGACGGCACCACCTTGCCCGGCAACGAACCCGTCCGCCTCTTCAACGACTTCTTCGCCTTCGAGAATACGCTGCGCAACGGCGTCTTCCTCGCCCTCGGCGACATCGACGGCGACGGCAAGGCCGACGTGATCGCTGGCGGCGGACCCGGCGGCGGACCGCGAGTCACCGTGTTCAACGGCAACTTGCTCGTCACCTCCGGCGGCGCGACCGTCACGCCGCTCGCCAACTTCTTCGCCTACGACGATTCGAACCGCAGCGGCGTCCGCCTCGCCGTCAAGGACCTCGATGGCGACACGCTCGCCGATCTCGTCACCGGCAACGGCCCCGGCGTGACGAACCGCGTCAAATTCTTCGCCGGAAGCGCCATCAAGGCCGCCGCCGTCGGGGCCACCCCGCCGTCCTTCAACGAATTCGACCCGCTCTTCGGCAGCACCAACGGCGTCTTCGTGGGGTAAGATCGATCGGATCCCGCTTCGGCGTCCATCGCGTCCCCTTCACTCGGTCGAAGGGGACGCATCGATTCTCTTCGACCGAAGGGATTCCTTACGCCCGACTGCGAGAAACGCATGATTGTCGACATTCGCAAAGACATCCCGGATTTTCTGGCCTACATCCGCCGCCGCGTCAAAGCCCACCGAACGGCAGCGAAGAAACTCGGAAAACCCAAGCCGATCGGGCGGATCGATTTTGGATTCGAGTTTGGCCAGGGGAACGAATTGTGGCTCGTCTTCGATACTCGGCCCAAGCCGGAACCCGACGGGTTCTGGACGTCGCAGGTGGGCAAGGTCCCCGCGCTCAAACGACCACACTGGCCGATCTGGCACGAATTGCCGGACGGCGAAATCGTCGAATTCATCGACCGGAACGGCAAAACGGTCAACGTCATGAAGAACCCCGACAAGAAGATTTGCAAGATCGTCGGCGAGGCCATGAAATCCGCCTTGCTGGCGGCGCGAGAAGCCGGAGAGTTCCGCGATCTGACCACGTCTCCCCGCTGTGAACTCGGTGTGGAGAACATGGAGGGCTACTTCGGCTGGCCCCGATACGAGGATCGCGGCAAGGAAAACCTCGTCTGACGCAAGTCTCACACGACTATGATTCCTCCATCGCTCCTTGCGAAGTCAATACCGTGCGCCCGACGCGGGTAAACGCCTTGGACTTTGTCGACGCCATTCGTTCAACCCCGGAGAACCTGTTTTGACTAATTCCGACGCGTTCGATCTCGTGGTCATCGGTGCCGGTCCGGCAGGCGAGTCGGCAGCGGTAACCGCGGCACTGCTTGGGAAGCGCGTCGCGGTGGTTGAAAAGGCCGCGCAGCCCGGCGGCGCCGCCGTCAACACCGGCACCGTTCCCAGCAAGACGCTGCGCGAAACCGCTCTCGCGCTCTCCGGCCTTCGCTCCCGCAACCTTCACGGCGTCGACCTCTCCCTTCGGCGCGGCACCACCGTCGATGATCTCGTCCGCCACGAACGCACCGTCCGTACCGGCGAACAGACACGCATCCGCGAATCCTTCGCCCATCATGGCATCACTCTGATTCCAGGACGTGGCGAATTCGACGACCCGCATACCGTGCGCGTCCACGCCTCCGACGGATCGTCCCGCCCAATCCGCGGCGAGTCGATCGTGATCGCCATTGGCAGCGTCCCCGTGCGGCCGCCCGGCATTCCCTTCGAACACCCGCGCATCCACGATTCGGACGAACTGCTGGACATCCACGAAATGCCCGAGTCGATCGCCGTCGTCGGTGCCGGCGTGATCGGCAGCGAATACGCGTGCATGTTCGCCTCGCTCGGCGTGCCGACATACCTCGTCGACGGCCGCGACCGCCTGCTGCCGTTCCTGGACGCGGAACTGTCGGCCGCGCTACTCGCGGAGATGGAACGGCTCGGGGTGCGTTTCGTCTGGAAGGAGAACGTCGTCTCCTGCCCGGACCCCGGCGATAACAAGGTCCGGTTGACGCTCTCGAGCGGAACGCGGTTGGAAGTCGACCACGCGCTGATCTGCGCCGGTCGGATGTGCCGCACACCGGAGTTGAAACTCGATCGCGCCGGCATCGTGATCTGCGAAAAGGGGCGGATCCCTGTCAACGCCCAATTTCAAACCGCGGTGCCGCACATCTACGCGGTCGGGGATGTGATCGGATTTCCCGCGCTCGCCTCCACGAGCGCCGAACAGGGACGAGCGGCCGTCTCGCATCGATACGACTGCGAATTCGGCCAATGCCCCGTCGCGACCGTGCTGCCGAGCGGCATTTACACGATTCCCGAGCTTAGTTCCGCCGGCGCGACCGAGGAGGAATTGAAGAAGCGGAACGTCGATTACGTCGTCGGCCGCGCCCACTACGAGGATGTGCCCCGTGGCAAGATCATCGGGGACAAGACCGGGTTTCTCAAACTCCTGTTCGACCGCGCCAGTCGCAAGCTGCTGGGCGTCCACGTCATCGGCGAACTCGCGACGGAAGTCGTGCACATCGGAGTGATGACCCTGATGGCCGAAGGCCGCGCCGAATTGTTGCTCCGCACTTGCTTCAACTATCCGACGCTGGGAGAACTGTACAAACACGCCACGCTTGACGCCGTGAACACCGCCTGGCGCACCTGATCGGCGCTTCTCATGCCTCCTTCCTTTTGTCGCCTACAATGAACCACCTCTCATCGATCCCCTTCGCAGGAACCCCTGCCATGAAACGATTGCTGGCCGCGTTCGCGGTCGTTGCGTTCGGCTCGGCGAGCCACGCCGCTTCGCCTGAAGCCGTTCTCGAACGGATGAAAAAAGACATCTTCTACCTCGCCGGTGAGGAATGCGCCGGCCGCGGCGTCGGCACCCCCGGCATCGACAAGGCCGCCGATCACATCGCCGCCTCGTTCAAGGCCTCCGGCCTCGAACCCGGATTCAAGGACGGCTACTTCCAGCCCTTCAGCTTCCCGGGCCGCAGCCGCCTCGGAACCCCCAACAAGGTCGTCCTCGCCCTCAAGGACAAGGACGCTGCCGAACTCAAGGTCTCCGAGGAATTCTCCGTCCTCGGCACCTCCGCCAACGGCGACTTCAAGGCCGATCTCGTCTTCGCCGGCTACGGGCTGTCCATCGCCACCGACAAGGTGAAGTACGACGACTACGCCGGCCTCGACGTGAAGGGCAAGATCGTCGTCGTGCTCCGCAAGACCCCCAAGGCCGAGCAGAAGGACAACCCTTTCGTCGGGCCGCTCGAAGATGCAGCCGCGCTCGTCGCCAAGATCGAACTGGCCGCGAAGAAGGAAGCCGCCGGCCTCGTGTTCGTCAACGACCAGACCTATGGCAAGCAGGGCGACGCCCTCATGGACCTGCGCCGCTCCGGCGGCGCGACCGCTAAGTTCCCCGTCTTGCAAATCAAACGCGCCGTGCTGGAGAAGATGATCGCCAGCCAGGGCAAGAAGCTCGACGAGATCGAGAAGGCGATCGACAAGGACATCAAGCCAATGTCGATGGCGCTCGCGGGTTGTTCGCTCGACGGCACGGTGACGATCAATCGCGAACCGATCCACGCGAAGAACGTCGTGGGCGTGCTGCCCGGCTCCGGTCCGCTCGCCGACGAGACGATCGTGATCGGCGCGCACTACGACCACCTCGGCACGAGCAGTCAGGGCAGCCTCGGCGGCGCGGCCGCGGCCGGCAAGGTCCACTACGGTGCCGACGACAATGCCTCTGGCACCACCGGCCTGCTCGAACTCGCGCGCCGATTCGGCGACATGAAGAACCGCTACGGCCGCCGGATCGTTTTCGTCGCCTTCTCCGGCGAGGAGATGGGCCTGCACGGATCGAAGCACTACGCCGACCACCCCGTTACGCCGATCGAGAAGACCGTCTTCATGTTGAACATGGACATGATCGGCCGCGCCGCCACCGTCGAGGAGATGGGCAAGAAGAAGCTGCGCGTGATCGCCAGCGGCGTCGGTTCGAGCGACTCGTTTTCCAAACTCGTCGACGCGGTGAACGCGAAGGTCGACTTCAAGCTCATGAAGACCGAACCCGGTACCGGGCCGAGCGACCACCAGTCGTTCTACTTGAAGAAGATTCCGGTGCTCTTCGTGCATACCGGCACGCACAAGGACTATCACCGCCCGACCGACACGCCGGACAAGGCCGAGATCGTGGGGATGACGAAGATCGCGGATTTCTGCGAGGCTATCGCGGCCCACATCGCGGTGCTGCCGGAGCGGCCGAACTATCTGGTGACGAAGGGCCGCTGGTCCGACCCGACCGACACCAGCCCGCGGCAGATGATGAACATGCCGCGATTGGGCCTGATGCCGGGCAACTACGAGTATGAAGCCGACAAGGGCGTGCTGGTGGAGGATGTCATCCCCGGCGGCGCGGCCGAGGCGGGTGGCGTGAAGGCTGGCGACTTCGTCATCGACATCGCCGGCAAGCCCGTGAAGAACATCGACGACTACATGGCGGCGCTCGCGGCCCAGAAGCCGAACGTCGAGATCGAGATCACCGTCATGCGGAAGGCGGAGAAGAAGAAGCTGAAGGTCACGCCAAAGGGCGCCGGCCGTTGATCGACCGTGTGAGTCCACGAACGGCGAGGCGTTTGCCTCGCCGTTCGTCGTTTCCCGATCGTCTGTCGACAAGGACCGCGTGAGGGTTCCCGCGGGTCACCGTGCGGTTCCCACGCAGAACAGCCACTTGCGGCCTTTGAGGATCAGCTTGCCGTCGGCGACGGCAGGGGACGCGGGTCCGCCGTCGCCGAGGTCGTTGGTCGCAAGGATCTCGAACTTTTCGCCGGCCTTGACAACGTAGCTCTTTCCGGCGCTCGCGAAGTAGACGCGCCCGTTCGGATCGGCCACCGGGCTGGCGGACGCGCTCACGCCGGGCAGGCGCTCAGTGTAAACGACCTCGCCCGTCGATAAACGAATGCACGCGAACACGTCCGGGTTACTCAGCCGGTAGAGGAAGTCTCCGGAAGCGACGGGCGAACCGTAACCCTCTTTCACGGTCTTGATCGTCCATTTGCGGTGCGTCTTCGTCACGTCGCCCGCACCGGTTGGCTCGACGGCGAGGCCCGGCCCGCCGCGGCCGCTGTCGCAGTACACGATGCCGCCGGCAAAGACTGGCGATACCGTGTCGCCCTTTGCCTCGCACGTCCAGCGGATTTCGCCCGTGCGTGGATCCAGCCCCTGCAAGGCATTGGACGCCGACACGAGCAGTTGCGGCTTCCCCGCGACGACGGCGAGCGTCGGCGTGCTGTGCGCGAAGCCGACCTTCGGCCGCTTCTGCTCCCACTTCGATTCGCCGGTCGTCCGGTCGAATGCGAGGATGCGCGACTCGCGGTCCAACTGGTCGCACTGGAGGATGACAGTCTCTTCGAAGAGTACCGGACTGGCGGCGAACGCGACGTCGAACTTGTGCGGTACGATTTCCTTGCGCCAAACGATCGCGCCCCGGTGATCGAGTGCCGCGAGCACGGACGAGCCGAAACCGACGTACACGCGCTCGGCGTCGATCGCCGGTGTCGGCGCCGTGTACCCGCCGCGCAAGTCACTGAATTGCCATGGCCCCGGCGGCACGGGCACGTTCCAGAGTTCCTTCCCATCTGCGAGGCGATAACACGCCGCCCGATGTTCCGGCTTCTTCGTCCCGTCCGGCTTCCCCGACCAGTAGCTGGCCGTCACGTAGACGCGATCGCGGAAGACCACCGGGCTGGACTGGTTCTGGTCCTGTCCGGCACCCGCCTCCACCCCGGGCAGGGGCACCTTCCAAAGCACGTTGAGATTGTCCTTGCCACCCCAGACGAGCGGCAGTTTGGCATCATCCGTTTGCCCCATGCCGGTGGGTCCACGCCATCCCGACCAATCGGCCGCAAGCGAAGCAATTGCGAATAGCAAGATTCCAGTGCGATACATGGGACGCTTTCGAGAAGAATGAATCAGCAGAGTCATCTCCACAAGCCGGTGATCGGTGAACCTTCGGAGATGATTGACGGGCGATTCGTGCTGTCGAGGAAATGCCCGGCGGGGTCGATGCCGAGGGCGTGGTAGAGCGTCGCGGTCAGGTCCAGTGGCGAGACGGGTTTGTCGCTCGGGTACGCGCCGATCCGGTCGGACGATCCGTACACAGCGCCCGGCGTCACGCCCGCGCCGGCGAACATCACGGAATAACAGCCGCCCCAGTGCTTCCGGCCCGGCGACGACCCGGCGAAGTTCTTCTCGATCGCCACCTTCGGCGCCCGGCCGAACTCGCCGAGCGCGATGACGAGAGTCGTTTCGAGAAGCCCGCGCGCGCGGAGGTCTTCCAGCAGCACGCTCATCGTGGCATCGAAGCGCGGCAGGAGGTGCGTCTTCATCGCATCGAAGATGTCGTTATGCGTGTCCCACCCATAGGCTTCCGTGTCGTGCGGGAGGTCGTCCTGGCCGCGGATGTTGGCGTTGAAGAAGGCGGTGACCCACGGCACGCCGGCTTCGACGAGGCGGCGGGCGAGCAGGCACGCCTGGCCGGAGCGATGCCGGCCGTAGCGGTCGCGCACCGCGGCCGGTTCGCGCGCGAGGTCGAACGCCGCCCGCGCCGGCGCCGATCGCAGGATGCCGAAGGCTTCGCCCGCCAGGCCGTCGCGGTCCGCGAGCGAGGGGTAGCGGTTCGCGTCCAACTTGCCGAGGAGCGCCGAGCGGTCCGCGAGGCGTTCCACGGAGATGTCGGCATGCTGTTCGAGGCCGCCGGTGAGCAGGCGTTCGTCGGTCGGGTCGCCGACGAGGTGGGGGTCGAACCCGCGGCCGAGGAATCCGCCGAAGAGGCCGGGGGCGATCTTCTCCGGGATGAGCAGCGGACCGTTGACGTGGACGGCGGTGTACGGGATGTGCGTGGCGGGGCGGACGCGCTTGACGATGGCGCCGGCGGTGGGGAAGTCGGTCGGCTTCGGGTCGGGGTTCGACGACTTGCGGGCGTGGAACTTGCCGGTGAGGGAGGCGTAGATGGCGGAGCCGTGGTCGAGGTCGTCGTGACTCACGCTGCGGACGAGGGCGAACCGGTGCGCGAGCGCGGCGAGCTTCGGCAGGTGTTCGCAGAATCGCAGTCCCGGGATCGTCGTGGGAATGCTGCCGAACGCACCGCGGATCTCCTCCGGAGCGGCCGGCTTGGGGTCGTATGTTTCGAACTGGCTTTGCCCGCCGCTGGCGAAGACGACGAGCACGGATTTCGCCTGGCCGAAGCCGTCGGATCGCGTCGCGGCCCGCGCTGAACCGGCCGTCAGGAGCGCCGGCAAACCGAGACGCAGCAGCTCGCGCCGCGTGGGGGCGGCACCAAACGGACCGGGAACGGCGACGAAGGACATACAGGAAGTTTACCCGATACGCGGCCCATCGGGCAAGCGCCGGTGATCAATTGAAATCGTAGGGTATCGGCGGCGTCTTGCATGCGGAGGTGCGATGTGGCCGAGATGGAATCGTCGACCGATTGGGCGACCCTGACCTATGACGGCGACATCGTCGCCGAGGCGTGGACCATGCCGGACGGGGACGCGTCCACCGTCGTGTTCCTCGTGCCCCGCGCCCGGCTCGAACCCTCCGAAGACCGCATGCCGGTCACCATCGAGATTCTGTTGCAAGCCGCCGGCATTTCCTCCGTCGACATCGACTCGTGGCGGCTCGGCGACGATTCTCTCGCCGGCAACGCCGATTCGGACCGGACGACCCCCTTGCCGCCTCCGACCGAGGACGACGACCAACTCACGATCCATGTTCGATTGAAGCCGCCCCCGGTCGATGGTGGCGTGGAGGACATCCCGCTGGAGAAATGGCAGGCTCTGGAACTGCTGTGGAAGGCGATCCTGAGCCTGGAATCGGCGATCGACACGGCGCGGATGGGCATGGAGAGCCTGCTGAACGAGATGGATTCGGCGTTCAAGCGGCCGCTGGCGGTGGAAGAGAAGTTGAACGCACTGCAGGCCGACGTGGCGCAGTGGACGAAGGCGAAGAGCCGCGTGCACCACGCGCTTCCAAAGGTTCGGGAGTTCATCCATCGCGCCACCTGGTCGCAGACCGTGGCAGAGCGGAAGGCGCTCGAGGAGATCGTGAAGGCGCATGTGGAACCGCGCGTGCCGGTCGCGGGAGTGGACCGGATCCGCGAGCGGTTGGAACACCTGCAGAAGGACCGGCAGGTGCTGCTGGCGACGGGCAACGCGGTGCACCAGGAGTGCCGGGGCATCCTCGGCGAGATTCAGCGGGCGACCAGTTCGCTCCAGCGGAACGCGGCCGAGCGGGCGAAACAGAAGCGCAGCGCCGGCCGGGAGAAGGGGAAGCACTTCTAAGCGTCGGTGCTCACTTCAACAACCATTCCAGTAGCGCTTTCTGAGCGTGCAGCCGGTTCTCGGCCTCGTCGAAGACGACGCTCTGCGGGCCGTCGACCACCTCGTCGGTGATCTCCTCGCCGCGGTGGGCGGGCAGGCAGTGCAGCACCTTGCAATGTTTGGGCGCGGCGGCGAGCAGCTTCCCGTTCACCTGGAAACCCTCGAACCTCCGCAGGCGTTCTTCGCGTTCGGCTTCCTGGCCCATGCTCGTCCAGACGTCGGTGTAGATCACGTCGGCATTCGCGACGGCGGCGAGCGGGTCGTGGACTTCCGTCAGCGCGTCCGGCGATACGCGGGCAGCGAAATCCTTTTTGAAAGGCTCGTCGAAAGCGTAGCCCTTCGGGCATGCGAGGACGGTGCGGCCGCCGAGCCGCCCGACGGCGACGGCGAGCGAGCGGGCCACGTTGTTGCCGTCGCCGATGAACGCGACCGTCTTGGCGGCAACGGTGCCGAGATGCTCCTGGATCGTGAGCACGTCGGCGAGCGCCTGGCAGGGGTGCGACCAGTCCGAGAGGCCGTTGATGATCGGTACGGTGGCGTGCGCGGCGATGCCGTCGAGCGTGGAGTGTTTGAAGACGCGGAAGACCATGGCGTCGACGAAGCGGCTCATGGTGCGACTGAAGTCGGCGAGGGTTTCGCGCCAGCCGAGGCCGATCTCGTTGCCGGGCAGAAACAGGCTCGTGCCGCCGAGTTGGGCGACGCCGGCCTCGAAACTCACCCGCGTGCGCAAGGAGGGTTTCTCGAAGATGAGCGCGACGACCTTGCCGGCGAGCGCGTTCGTTGGGATGCCGCGCCGCCGGGCTTCCTTCAGGCGCGCGGCCTCGGCGAGCAGGTGCCGGACTTCGTCCGCGGTCAGGTCGATCAGATTCAGGAAGTGACGCATCCGCGGCACCTTCAAGAGGGAAAGCCCGCGGACCGGAATCCGCGGGCTTTGGGGGCGTTCGATAGTCGTTCAGCCGGCGGTGGCCAGCAGAACTTCCCGGAGAATCGCACAGCCGTCGTCGATTTGCTGCGCGTCGATGTTCACGGCCGGGAGCAACCGGAGCACGGTCTTGTGCGTGCAGTTGATGAGCAGCCCGCGCTTCAAGCACGCCTCGACGATCGGTCCGCCGTCAATGGAGAGTTGGGCACCGATCATCGCGCCCTTCACGCGGATCTCCTGGATCAACGGCGATTCGGCCTTGACGGCGGTCAGATGCGCCCGGAAGCGCTCGCCGACCTGCATCGCGCGATCGAGGAGATTCTCCTCTTCGAACGTGGCGATGGTGGCAAGGGCCGCGGCGCAGGCGATCGGATTGCCCCCGAACGTCGCGGCGTGCGTGCCGGGTTTGAGCTTCTCGGCGACTTCCGGCTTGGCGATGACGCCGCCAAGGGCGACGCCGCCGCCGATCGCCTTCGCCAGCGTCACGACGTCCGGCACGATCTTCCAGTGCTGGTGCGCGAACCACGCCCCGGTGCGGCCCATGCCGGTCTGCACTTCGTCGAGCATGAGGAGCATGCCCTTGCGGTCGCAAAGCTCACGCAGGCCTTCGAGGAAGCCCGGCGGTGCGAGGTTCACGCCGCCTTCGCCCTGGATCGGTTCGAGGAGGATCGCGGCGGTTTCGTCGTCGACGAGTTTCGCGGTGGCGTCGAGATCGCCCCACGGAGCATAGAGGAATCCGGGGAGCATCGGCTCGACGCCGGCGTGGTACTTCGGTTGCGCCGTCGCCGTCAGCGAGCCGTAGGTCCGGCCGTGGAAGCTGTTGGTGAACGTGACGATCTTGTACTTGCCCTTCGGCTTGCCGTTGAGGCGCGCGAGCTTGATCGCGGCCTCGTTCGCTTCGGTGCCGCTGTTGCAGAAGAAGCACTGGCCGCCCCAACCGGTCCGCGTGCTCAGCGCTTCGCCGAGCAGCGCCTGCGGCTCCGTGTACCAGGTGTTCGGCACGTGAATGAGCGTGGCCACCTGCTCCTGCACCGCCTTTACGACCTTCGGCGGGCAGTGGCCCAACACACCACAACCCCAGCCGGGGAAGAAGTCGAGATAGCGGTTGCCTTCGGCGTCCCAGATCCACGAGCCTTCGCCGCGGACGAGCGCGACCGGGTAGCGCGTGTAGTTCCCGATCACGTACTGCTTCGCGCGGGCGATGATGTCTTGCGAGCTGAGGGTGGCCGTATTGCTCATTTCAACTTCGAAAGAATGATTCACCGCGGTGGACGCGGAGGACGCGGAGAAAAACCAAGTCGAGTATCGGAATTCTCGATCTCTTCTACTCTGCGATCTCTGCGTCCTCCGCGGTGAAACGGATTTAAGGAATTATCTGCGTGCCGGCGATCGGTTCGCCGGCGAAGTCCGCGAGCAGCCCGTGCGGGATGCGCCCGTCCAGGATCACGGCTCGTTCGGCACCGGCGGCGAGCGCCTCGAAGCAGGCTTCTACCTTCGGGATCATACCCCCGTCGATGACGCCCGTTTCAATCAACCGCCGGGACTCCGCTACGGACAGCGAATCAATCCTCGAGTTCGCATCATTTTTGTCGCGCAGGATGCCGGGCGTGTCGGTGAGGAAAACCACCGCTTCGGTATCGAAGGCTCCGGCGACGGCGCTCGCGACGGTGTCGGCGTTCACGTTCAGCCAGCCGTTCTCATCGCGGCAGAGCGACGGGATTACCGGGGTGATCGCGTTTTCGACGAATTCGAGCAACGCGCCGTCGTTCACGGCGGTCGGCTGGCCGACGAAGCCGAGATCGATCGGCGAGCCGTCCTCGCCGGCGAGAGCCAGGCGCTTACCGGAGACGGGAAACGCATCCGCGTCGCGGAAGCCGTTCGCGCGGCCGCCGAGTTCGTTGATCTGCCGGGCGATGTCGAGGTTCAGTTCGCCCAGCACGCGCACCACGATCTCCAGAGTCGCCGCGTCGGTGTAGCGCCGGCCGGCGACCTTCTTCGGCACGAGGCCCGCCGCCGCCATGGCGCGATCGATCGGCTTGCCGCCGCCATGGACGAGGAGGAGTTGAACGCCGAGGGTTTGCAGGGCGACGACCGACTCGAGCGTCGCCGCTGTGGCGGCCGGATCCTCCATCGCGCTGCCGCCGAGTTTCACCACGAGCGCGCGGCCGCGAAGCGCCCGCGAACGGGCCGTGGCCATCAGGAGACTTGCAATTCGATCCACGTCCGGCGATCCCGAGGGGGATTTGCCAAAAGGAGAATCGTATGCGCCCGGCCCGAGGATCGGCAAGGACGCGCGGTGAAACTCTTTTGAATATGATTCACGCCCGGCGTCGAATTCACTCCTTCGGCCAGACGAGTCGGCCCGCCGTCGTCGTGCGGATGCTATAGAGCGTGCCGCCGCCCGTGATGTAGAGAGTCTTGCGATCCGGGCCGCCAAAGGCGCAGTTCGTCACCTCGTCCTTCGGCACGGCGAGGAACGCGAGCAGCATCCCCTCCGGCGAGAAGACGTAGATTCCGCCCTTCTCTTTCGTTGATGGTTCGGCCGGCGGGTTCGGCTTGTTCAGCCCGCCCGCGACGTAGAGCCGGCCTTCCACGTCCTGCTTCAGCCCGTCCGGCCCGCGACCGAGTTTCCAGTCGTGCAGGAGCTTTTTGGAGGCGATGTCGACCGTGCCGTCGGCTTTGAGGTCGAAGCACCAGAGCTTACGGGCACCGCCGACATCGTTGTTGTTGTCCGCCACGAAGAGGTACTTGTCGTCCGCCGAGACGAGTACGCCGTTGGCGCGATCGACTTCGCGGCCGAGGATGCGCGAGACCTTGCCATCCGGATCGATGCGATAGACGCCTTCGATGGTGTTGCCCTTCTCGTCGCGTTGCTGCATGTCGTCGCGCGGGCCGTAGCGCGGGTCGGAGAAGTAGATGCGGTTCTTCGAATCGACGGTGATGTCGTTTGGCTGGTTGTACTTCCTGCCGCCGAAGGAATCGGTGAGCACGGTGACTTTGCCTTGGGCATCGGTTCGGGTCACGCGGCGTTTCAACGGCTCGCAGGCGAGGAGGTTGCCGTCGCGATCCCAGAGCAGGCCGTTGGTGCCGGCGTCCTTGCGGAAGATCTCGGATTTCCCGTCGGGCGTCAGTCGGTTGATGTGCCCGCGTCCGCTGGAGAAGATACCCAGTTTCGGGTGCCACGCCGGGCCTTCGCCCCCGGAGTCGCCCTCGGCTTCGACCTTGAGCAGGGCGTTCGGCTCGAAGATCGGCTCCGCCGCGAAGGCGGGGGAGGCGAGGAATGCAAACAGGAAGAGGAATCGCATGTGAACTCCAAAGGGCAGTGGGCAAGCCCGCCGCGATTCAGCCCCGGGTTGTCGGGTGGTTCTCAACCGGCATGCCGGTGATCAGCCGCGCCGCCCGGTTGCGCGTGACATAGTTGAAGAACCACTGGAACAGCACGAGCGCCCGGTTCTCGAAGCGGGCCAAGTAGAGAATGTGGATGAACAGCCACGTCAGCCAAGCGATGAACCCGGCATATTTCAACCGGCCGACTTCGACGACGGCGCGGCCGCGACCGATCGTCGCCATGCTCCCCTTGTCCCAGTAGCTGAACGGGG
Source organism: Gemmataceae bacterium (assembly GCA_022842245.1). Classification (GTDB taxonomy): domain Bacteria; phylum Planctomycetota; class Planctomycetia; order Gemmatales; family Gemmataceae; genus Limnoglobus. Next base: position 149,827 of record JALHPZ010000005.1, on the reverse strand, counting down.
CGCGGGCCGGCTTGCCGCGCACGCGCCGGTCGATCACGTCCGCCACGTAGTGCCCTTGCTGCATCGCCACCGGGGCGACGCCGGGCAGCGGCTTTCCCTCGGCGTTCTTCAGGCTCATCATGTCGCCGATAACGAAACATTCCGGGAACCCCGGGATCGAGCAATCCGGAGAAACGCTCACGCGGCCGCCACGATCCACCTCCGCCGTCGCTGCGAGCCGTTCGACGAGCTTCCGCCCCAGGCCCGACGCCTTCACGCCCGCGGCCCAGACGATCGTCTTCGTCGCGACTCGACGGGTTTCCTTGTTCGCGTCGAACGTGACCTCGACGAACTCGGGCGTGACGGCCGTCACGTGGCAGTCGAGCCAGCATTCAACCCCGAGCGATTTGAGCGACTTCGCCGCCTTCGCCGAGAGCGATTCGTGGAACATCGGCAGCACGCGTGTCTGGCCTTCAATCAGCAGAACGCGGCATTCGGCCGGGTCGATGGCCCGGAAATCCTTCCGCATCGTGATGTGCGCCAGCTCGGCGATGGCACCGGCCATCTCCACTCCCGTCGGACCACCGCCGACGACGGCGAAGGTCATCAGTTGCTTCCGTTTCTCCGGGTCCGGTTCGCGCTCGGCCGCCTCGAACGCGGAGAGAACGTTGCGCCGGATCTCCGTCGCGTCCTCGATGGACTTCAAGCCCGGAGCGATCGGCTCCCACTCGGAGTCCTTTCCAAAGTAGTGATGCGTCGAACCGGCCGCGATCACGAGGATGTCGTACGGCAATCGGCCGCCGTCGGTGAAGATCACTTCCTTCGTGGCCACGTCGAAGTCGGCGACTTCGCCGAGCCAGACGCGGGCGTTCTTCTGGCGCTTGAGAATACCGCGGAGCGGCGCGGCGATGTTCGCGGGGGATAGGCCACCGGTGGCGACCTGATAGAGCAACGGCTGAAACAGGTGGAAGTTCCGGCGGTCGACGAGCGTGACATCGACGGACGAATGGCGCAGGCCCATCGCGCAGTAGAGGCCGCCGAAGCCGCCGCCGACGATCACGACGCGAGGACGCGGGGCATCGACGGGCATGTTTCGACCTCTCGCGGAACGGGACGAGAGTCTATCTTATGGCCCGAGCGCGGTCGGCAGGCGAGCACGAGCGCCAAGACGGCGGGCGACACCCAGATGAACTGCTGCATCGGCGTTTCGAGATGGCCCGTGACGGCCCGATTGAGCCATGGAGAGACGGTCGCGAAGACCGTCATGATCGCGAGGCCGCCGAACCAGAGAGGTCGGTTTCCCGGATTCCGAAGAATCGAAACCGTCGCGGCGACGACGGGCACAAGCAGCACGACGAGGTCGAACATCCATGCGCCGTAGGCCGTGAACAGCACGGAGACGAAAACGAGTTTCGGCAGTTCGCAGGTCCAGTTCCAGGTCAATCGCCGTTACCACTAAAGGTCCGGCTAACCCAGCGCCGCGGCCTGCAAAGGCTTCAGTTGCGCCGCGTCATAGGTATTCCCGCCGGCCAGATTCACCCTCGCTGCGGACCAGTATTGGACGAAATCCTTGTTCGGCAGGGAGGTCGGATGCTCCGCCACGAACCGCGCACCAGACCAATCCCGCAAGCGCAGCCACGCCACCGAGCACGACGATCCACGGGCGCGTACGGGGTGGTTCGACTTCCGGATTCATGCCGGAGTCTAGAACGCGGATTGATACACCGCCAAAATTTCATCCCGCGTCGGATAGCGCGGATTCACGCGCATGAGCCGGGAAATGGCGAATGCCTTGTCGGCGAAGCCTGGCAACATGTCCGCGGTCACGCCGAGATCCCGTAATCGGGCCGGAATTCCGATGTCGGCGGCGAGCTTTTCGACCGCTTCGACGGCGGCATTCGCGAGGAACGTGCGATCGGCCGAGGCGGGTATATCGCCGAGGATGAAGGGGATCTTCACGAAGACCTCCTTCCGGGCGGCGAGATTGTAGCGCATGACGTGGGGCAGCAGCAGGCCGTTGCCGGCCCCGTGGGAGACGTGAACCGCGCCGCCGACCGGGTACTCCATCGCATGGACGAGCGCGACTCCGGCGTTTGAGAACGCCAGCCCGCCGAGGGTCGCCGCCAACGCCATCCCCTCGCGGGCTTCGAGGTCGCTGCCGTCCTTTACGGCGCGGCGCAGGAACTGGCCGACGAGTTCGATGCACTTCGCCGCCATCAGGTCGGCCATCGGGTTCTTGCCCTGATAGACCGACGCCCCGCCGGGCCGCTTCAGGAACTCCGCGTGATCCACGGCCGTGATCGCTTCGATGGCGTGGACGAGCGCGTCGATGCCGGAATCGGCCGTCACCTTCGGCGGGCAACTGAGCGTCAGCAGCGGATCGACGATGGCGACCTTCGGCCGCAGATGCTGGCTCAGGCTGCTCACCTTAATCTTGTTCGCGGTATCGGTGAACACGGCCGCGGCCGAGACTTCGCTGCCCGTGCCGGCGGTCGTCGGCACGCAGACGATCGGCGTCACCGGACCGGGGACGCGGGAATCGCCGGTGTAGTCGGTCGGTTCCCCGCCATGGGCGAGCACGATGGCCACGAGCTTCGCGGCGTCAATGTTGCTGCCACCGCCAAGGCCGAGCACCGCGTCCGGCCGGAACGGCTCCGCCACCGCCCGCGCGTTCCGAATCACCTCCAACGACGGCTCCGGTTCGCCGCCGTCGAAGATCTCCAGCTCGACGCCCGCCGCGAGAAGTGGCTGCTTGACCTTTTCGACGATGCCGGCCCGCGCCAGGATGCGATCCGTCACGACGAAGACGCGGCGCCAGTTCCAGGAACGGGCGATGTCGCCAAGTTTCGCCACGGACTCGTTGCCGAAATGCAGCGCGCCGGCCGAATGGAAGTTCCAAATCATGGGAGAATTGCGGAATGCGGAGTTCGGATTTCGGAATGAAGATAAACTACACAGTGGTTTGAATTCCGCATTCCGAATTCCGCATTCCGCAATTGATATGAAGATCGGCATCCTCACCATCTCGGACCGCGCCAGCCGCGGCGAGTACGAAGACAAGGGCGGCCCGGCAATCCTCGCGTGCCTGCGCGAGATGCTCGCGTGCGAATGGGAACCGGTGACGAGGATCATTCCCGACGAACATCATTTCATCGAGTTGAACCTGAAGGAACTCTGCGATGTCGAGGAATGCTGCCTCGTGGTGACGACGGGCGGCACCGGTCCGGCACCGCGCGACGTGACGCCGGAGGCGACCGAGGCCGTGTGCGAGAAGATGCTGCCCGGCTTCGGCGAACTGATGCGGCTCGAATCGCTGAAGGTCGTGCCGACGGCGATTCTCTCGCGGCAGACGGCCGGCATTCGCGGGCGCTCGCTGATCGTCAACCTGCCCGGCAAGCCCTCGGCGATTCGCGACTGCCTGATGGCGGTGATGCCGGCGATCCCGTACTGCGTCGACCTGATCGGCGGCCCCTACCTGACGACGAACGAATCCGTCGTGAAGGCGTTTCGTCCGAAGTCGTAATTCCCTTTTGCATAATTCATTTCGAATTTTGCATTGTTCCGATCATTTCTTGCCAACGATTGCGAACCGCTCCCGGAGAACGAAGTCCATTGATCGGACCAATTCAAAATGCAAAATGAAAAATGCAAAAGGGTCCGTCCGCAATATATTCACTGCGATTCGGAATCGGAGGTGCCCCGCCGTTGAAGAAGCTCGCGATCGCATTTCTACTGGTCCTCTCCACTTCCCTCCACGCCCAGGACAAGAAGCCGTTCCGCTGGGGTACCGATCCCACCGGCGGCGCGCCGTTTGTCTATCAGGATGACGCCGGCCAGTACATCGGCTTCGAAGTCGAACTCGCCGCTTATCTCGCGAAGAAACTCGACCACGAGCCGAAGATGGTCGCCGGCGACTGGTCCAACCTCCCGCAGCAACTCAACAAATCGCCCGATGTCGAAGGCGGCATCGACGTCGTCCTGAACGGCTATGAACTCCAGGAAGACCTCGCCGGCAAGTACCTCCCGACGCGGCCGTACTACGTCTTCCGCGTTGTCCTCATGGCCCGTAAGGACAATCCGGCCATCCGTGGCTGGAGCGACCTCTACCAGCGCGGTGGAGAGCGGAAGACCGTCGGCGTCCTCGGCGGCACCGTCGCCCAAGACTATCTCGAGAAGAGGTTTCAAAAGGAGATCGAGCTTCTTTCGAATCCCGACGTGGCCAACGTCATCAAACTGGTCCGCGACAAGCGACTCGATGCCACCGTGCAGGACAGCCCGGCCGCTTCGTACTTCCTCAAGGAATACCCGGAACTCGCGGCCGTCGGCGAACCGGTCCGCCCCGGGTTCTACGTCATTTACTGCCGCCAGGACGACAAGGAACTGGTGGCGAAACTCGACACCGCCATCGCCGATGGCATCAAGGACGGCACGCTCCAGAAGATCTACGAGAAGTACGGACTCTGGACCGACGACCAGGAACGACTGCTGTACTGGCAGAGCCAGCCGTGGCCGCCGCCCTTTCACCCGGAAGCCGAAGAGAAAGGCGAAGAAAAGAAGGACGTGCCTAGCCCGCTGCCCCGGCTTTCGCGCGAGTTGGCCGAGGCGGCGTGGGTGACGATCAAGCTCTCGTTCCTTTCTTTCCCGATTGCGATGGGGATCGGCCTCGCCGTCGGTGTCGGCCGCGTGTACGGCCCGCGCTGGGTGCGCGTCCCCTTCACGCTCTACGTCGAGATCATCCGCGGCACGCCTCTACTCCTGCAACTGTTCATCATCTATTACCTGATTCCAGATCTCCTCACGCGTTCGGGGGTGGGCTTTCTCGGCGATCTCGGCCGCGCGCTCACGCCGATGATCGCCGGCGTGCTCGGCCTCGCGATCAACTACTCCGCCTACGAAGCCGAGAACTACCGCGCGGGCCTGCTCGCCATTCCGAAGGGCCAAATGGAAGCCGCCCAGGCGCTCGGCATGTCCCGATTTTCCGCCATCTGGCACGTCATCGTCCCCCAGGCGATCCGCATCGTCATCCCGCCGGTCACGAACGACTTCATCGCCCTGTTCAAGGACACCTCCGCCTGCTCCATCATCCTCGTGGTGGAACTGACGCGAAAATACAACGAGCTGTTCAACTTCAACCGGAACCTGATCGTCGAACTCGCGTTCCTCACGGCCGGGTTGTACCTGCTCATGAGCTATCCGCTGTCGATCGTGGCCCGGCGACTCGAACATCGCCTCGCCAGCCAGAAAGGCGGTGCGGCATGATCTCCGTCACGAACCTCACGAAGTTCCACGGTTTGCACCGCATTCTGAACGCCGTCTCGCTCACGGTGAACCAAGGCGAAGTCACTGCGCTCATCGGTCCGTCCGGCGGCGGGAAGAGCACGCTGCTCCGCTGCATCAACGGCCTGGAGACGTTCCAGTCCGGCGAAGTGGACGTCGTCGGCCACAAGCTCGCCGGCGGGAAGCCGCACGACCCGAAATCGCTCCAAAAGCTGCGGCAGAAGGTCGGCATGGTCTTCCAGCAGTTCCATCTGTTCCCGCACATGACGGCGCTCGAGAACGTCATGAGCGGCCCGCGCTACGCTCTGGGCAAGAGCCGCGCCGAGGCGGAACCGCTGGCGCGGAAACTGCTGGAACTGGTCGGGTTGAAGGAGAAAGCCGATTCCAAGCCGGCGAATCTCTCCGGCGGCCAGCAACAGCGGGTTGCGATCGCCCGCACTCTTGCGGTTCAACCGGTGGCGATCCTCTTCGACGAGCCGACGAGCGCCCTGGACCCCGCGATGGCGACGGAAGTCCTCGCCGTGATGCGGGATCTGGCCGCGGAGGGGCAGACGATGATCGTCGTCACGCACGATATGGACTTCGCCGAGCGAGCAACGGTCGTACACCTGATGAAAGCCGGCGAGATCGCCCAATCCGGCCCGCCGGCCGATGTTCTCAAGGAATCGAAATGAGCACCCAATTGATCCGCGTCGGCCACTCCCCGGACCCGGACGACGCCTTCATGTTCCACGCCCTCGCCAACGACAAGATCCCGACGGGGAACCTGCGGTTCACGCACGAATTGCAGGACATCGAGACGCTCAACCGCCGGGCGTTGAAGGGCGAACTCGAAGTGACGGCCGTAAGTATTCACGCGCTCTCGAAGCTGCTGGACAAGTACGCCCTGCTGCCGAGTGGATGCAGCATGGGCGACAAGTACGGCCCGATGGTCGTGGCGAAGAAGGCGATCGCGCTCGCCGACCTGCCGACGACCCGGATCGCCGTGCCGGGCACGATGACGACGGCGTTTCTCGCGCTGAATCTCCTGCTCGAAGACCTGAAGCCGGGTTCGTCGAAGACGCTGCAGTACGAAGTCGTGCCGTTCGATCAGATTCTCGACCACGTCGCGGCCGGGAAGGCCGAGGCGGGGCTCATCATTCACGAGGGGCAGCTCACGTTCCAGAATCAGGGCTTGCAACTGGTCGTCGATCTCGGCGTCTGGTGGCAGGAGAAGACCGGGCTGCCGCTGCCGCTCGGCGGGAACGTGGTCCGCCGCGACCTTGGCGACGCGACGATCCGCGAGATCAGCCGGCTGTTGAAGGAGTCCATCCAATACGGGCTGACGCACCGCAAGGAAGCGCTTGGCCACGCCCTGAATTACGCGCGGGACATGGACGCAAACCTCGCCGACCAGTTCGTCGGCATGTACGTCAACGACTGGACGTTGGACTACGGGCCGCGCGGGCGCGAAGCCGTGCGCCGATTGCTGGCCGAAGGACACAAGGCCGGGCTGATACCGAACCCCGTGGACGTGCAGTTCGTGGAGTGAGCAACATGATCCGTTCGATGTTCGCGTTCGTTTTGGTCGGGCTCAGCGCGACCGTCGCGTCGGCCGCGCCCGCCAAGCCGAACGTCCTGCTCATTCTCGCGGACGACCTCGGCTTTTCCGACCTCAGCTGCTACGGCGGCGAGATCGATACGCCGAACCTCGACGGCCTCGCGAAGAACGGACTGCGATTCACCCAGGCTTACAACACAGCCCGTTGTTGGCCGACTCGCGGTTCCATCCTCACTGGTTACTACGCCCAGCAGATCCGCCGCGACGCCGTGCCGGGAATCGTGAGCGGCGCCCGCGGCACCCGCCCCGACTGGGCCAAACTGCTGCCGGAACTACTCAAAACCCACGGCTACCGCTCCTACCACTCCGGCAAATGGCACATCGATGGCCTTCCCCTCGGCAATGGCTTCGAGCGATCTTACAGCCTCAATGACCATGATCGCCACTTCGCCCCCAAGAACCACACACTGGACGACAAGAAACTCCCTGCCACCGATCCGAAAGCGGGTTACTATTCCAGCACGGCCATCGCGAATTACGCCATCGAGCAGTTGAAGGGCCACTTCGGCACGCACGCGGGCGAGCCGTTCTTCAGTTTCGTCGCCTTTACCGCCCCGCATTTCCCCGTGCAGGCGCCGGCGGAGGACGTGGCCAAGTATCGCAAGCGCTACCTCGCTGGTTGGGACGCCCTCCGGGACGCTCGCTGGAAGCGCCAGGGCGAACTGCAACTCGGCAAATCCCTCTCGCCGATCGAACGCGACCTCGGCCCGCCGTACGCCTTCCCGGACGCGATCAAGAAATTGGGGCCGAACGAAGTCAACCGCCCGCTGGCGTGGGATTCGTTGACCGCCGAACAGAAGGCGTTCCAGGCGGACAAGATGGCCGTTCACGCCGCGATGGTCGACCGGATGGACCGCGAGATCGGGCGTATCCTCGAACTGCTCAAGCAATCGAAGGCGTTCGAGAACACGCTTGTCGTCTTCCTCTCGGACAATGGCGCGAGCGCCGAGATGATGGTGCGCGGGGACGGGCACGACCCGCATGCCGAGTGTGGCACCGGGGCAACGTTCCTGAGCATCGGCCCGGGATGGTCGAGCCTTTGCAACACGCCGTTCCGCCGGCACAAGACGTGGGTGCACGAGGGCGGCATCCACACGCCGTTCGTCGCGCACTGGCCGAAGGGGATCGTGGCGAAGGGCGAATTGCGCACCACCCCGGTGCACGTGGTGGACTTCGTGCCGACGGTGTTGGAACTGGCGACGGGACAGTCGGAACCTCGCGTGGACGCGCCGCCGTTCGCCGGCCGCAGCCTCGCGCCGGCGTTCGCGAAGGATGTCCCCGTCGTGCGGCCGTCGCTCTGGTGGCAGCACGAAGGGAACCGCGCCTATCGCGTCGGCGACTGGAAGATCGTCGCGGCCGGGAAGGACACACCGTGGGAACTGTACGATCTGAAGGCCGACCCGACGGAAACGAAGAACCTCGCCAAGAAGCAGCCCGAGCGGGTGACGGAACTGGCCACCGGGTGGCAGAAGGAAACCGATGCGATCGTCGTGCTCGCGAAGAAGGACGCCCCGGCGACGCCCAAGAAGTAATCCCTATTCTGTCGGCATGATTCTTCGCAAAGAAATCCTCGCCCGACTCCGCGCCCAGGTCCTCGCCGGCAAGCCGATCATCGGCGGCGGTGCCGGTACCGGCCTCTCCGCCAAATGCGGCGAACTCGGCGGACTCGACCTCATTATCATCTACAACTCCGGCCGGTTCCGCATGGCCGGCCGCGGCTCCCTCTCCGGCATGATGCCCTATGGCGACGCCAACCAGATCGTCATGGACATGGCCCGCGAAGTTCTGCCGATCGTCCAAAATACGCCCGTCCTCGCCGGCGTCTGCGGCACCGATCCGTTCCGACTCATGAAACGCTTCCTGCTGGACGTGCGCGACGCCGGGTTCAGCGGCGTGCAGAACTTCCCGACCGTCGGCCTGATCGACGGTCAGTTCCGTCAGAATCTCGAAGAAACGGGCATGGGCTTCGACCTCGAAGTCGAAATGATCGCCGCGGCGCACGAATTGAACCTGCTCACCTGCCCGTACGTCTTCAACGAGCGGGAGGCAGAGCAGATGGCGGTTGCCGGGGCGGACGTGCTCATCCCGCACATGGGGCTGACGACGAAGGGGACGATCGGCGCGAAAACCGCCCTGACGTTGGAGGAGAGCGCGAAGCGCGTGCAGGCGATGGCTGATGCGGCGAAGGCGGTCAACCCGGAGATTTTCGTCCTCTGCCACGGCGGACCGATCTCGGAGCCGGAGGATGTGAAGGTCATCCTTTCGAGAACCAAAGGCATCGTCGGGTTTTTCGGAGCGAGTTCGATCGAGCGCCTGCCGACGGAGATCGCCATACGGGATTGCGTGAAGTCCTTTAAGCATCTTTCTCTGGTTTGAGCTTTTTTCGCGTCGGGATTTTGCCGGACCGCCACAACCGCCACAATCGGCACGCTACTTGCTGCAACTCTTACCGATAGCGCGATTGCCGCGCAAGTCCGCGCCGGCTATAAATTAGTGAGATCGAGTGGCCGACCGGATACCCCGCACGGAAGCGCGCCCGAAGATTGACGAGGGCGTTACATGCTCACCGTCGGAGCGTACCGGTTCAAACCGGCCGAATCGCCCGCCGAGTTGGAGCAAGTCCACCGCCTGAATTACCTGACGTTCGTGCGGGAAATCCCGCAACATGACGACCCCGGCACCGGCCAGCTCGTCGACTCCTACCACGAAAAGAACCAGTATCTGATTTGCCTCAAGGACGGCGAACTGGTCGGCATGGTGTCGTGGAACGATCGACCTCCCTTCTCGGTGGAGAAGCGGCTGCCGGATAGGCAGGTGCTGGCGACGGATGGTGTCAAACCGGTGGAAATCCGGCTCCTCGCCGTCGTGCCGGAAGAACGGTCCTCCCCGGTAATGGCGGGGTTGGTTTGGAGTCTGTATCAAGCGTCCGCCGCGCATGGCTGGACGCACTTCGTGATCTCGGGCGTGGTGGAGCAGTTGGATCTGTACCGCCACCTGGGTTTCGAGGAATTGGGTCCCCCCGTAGGCACGGGACGGGCGAGTTTCGTCCCGATGTGGCTGCCGGTCGAGAAGTTGGAACGGACCATGCGGCGGCCGATGGAATTATGGCAAAAGCGATTGGACCGCCAGCGGACACGCGGTTCATCTTCGGAGGCCTGGAGTTGATGATTCGCACTGCAAAGCCCCCCAAGGCCGCACTGCGGGCCGTGCATCCAGAATGGCCGCGAGCCGATCGGCCCCGCGAGACCGTCTGTTTGCTTCCCGGCCCGGTGGCGATTGCCCCGCGCGTCACGGCCGCATTCCACGAACCGCTGGTCTATCACCGGTCCGAGGAATTCGTGCCCCTCTTCGAGGGAGTGCGCGCCAAGCTTTCCGGCTTGGTCGGCGGCAAACCGGTCGGCATGTTCATCGGCAGCGGCACCCTCGCCAACGACGCCGTCGCCGCGACGCTCGCCGCCGATCCGGCGCGCGACAACGGCCTGATCCTGACCGCCGGCGAATTTGGCGATCGGCTCCTGCGGCAGGCCAACAACTGGAAACTGTCGCCGAAGGTGCTCACTTGGAACTGGGGCCGAGCCTGGCAACTCGACGAAGTCGAAGCCGCCATGCGCGTCATGCCCGCCGGCGGTTGGGTCTGGGGCGCCCACCACGAAACCAGCACGGGCGTCCTCAACGACCTTCCCGGCCTCGTCCGGATCGCCCGCAAGTACGGTCACCGCGTCTGCGTCGATTGCGTCAGCAGCCTCGCCACCGTGCCCGTCGACCTCGATGGCGTCTACCTCGCCACCGGCGCCAGCGGCAAGGCGATCGGAAGCTACGCCGGCGTCGCCTTCGTCTTCGCCAACCCCGCGGATCTCGCCCACCTCGAAACCACCCGAATCCCGACCTACCTCGATGTCGCCGCGACCGTCTCGACCGTCGGACCGCGCTTCACGGCCCCTTCGCCGATGATCAAGGCTCTCGACGTAGCGCTTGACACGCTCAGTACGCCCGAACGCCGCGCGGCCCGCTACAAGCAGATCGCGGAACTCGGCGGATACGTTCGATCCCGGCTTCGCGACGCCGGATATGTTCCGCTCGCGCCCGATGCGGTTGCCAGCCCGGCGATCGTCACGTTCGCGCCGCCCGGCGAAGTTTCGAGCGCGGCGTTCGTCTCGATGTGCGGTGCCTGGGGCTACCAGATCGCCGGCCAGAGCGGCTACCTCGCCGAGCGCCGGCTCGTTCAGTTGGCCGTGATGGGCCACGTGACCCGCGCCGACCTCGAACCGCTCCTCGATCGGCTGTCCTGATTCAGTCCTTTTCACCGTCGCGCGGCAGGCTCGTCAGGAGCCGCCGCACGATCTCGTCGGGCGAAACTCCTTCGGACTCGGCTCCGTAATTCGTAATCACCCGGTGCCGCAGGACCGGCGGGGCGACCGCCTTCACATCGTCGATCGCCACGTAGGTTCGACCGTAGAGAAGCGCCCGCGCCTTCGCGGCCAGGATCAGGCTCTGTCCGGCCCGCGGGCCGGCCCCCCAAGCCACATACTTCTTCACGAACTCCGGCGCCGGCGTGCCCGACTCCGCCGGCCGCGTGGAACGCACCAACCGGGCCGCGTAACGCATGACGTGCTCCGCCGCCGGCACCTGCAGCACCAACTCCTGCATCGCCAGCAACTCCGGACCCGAAATCACGCGATCCAACCGCGGCTTTCCCGGCGAGGTCGTCGCCTCGATGATGCGGAACTCCTCGTTCTCGTCCGGGTAACCGACGCGGATGTCGAACATGAAGCGGTCCTGCTGTGCCTCGGGAAGCGGGTAGGTGCCTTCCTGTTCGATCGGGTTCTGCGTCGCAAGGACGAAGAACGGATCGGGCAGCTTGTGCCGCTGCCCGGCGACCGTCACCTGCCGCTCCTGCATCGCCTCCAGGAGCGCCGCCTGCGTCTTCGGCGGCGTCCGGTTGATCTCGTCCGCCAGTACGATGTTCGCGAATACGGGCCCGTGGACGAAGCGGAACGCCCGGCCGCCGGTACTCTTGTCCTCCTGCAAAATGTCCGTGCCCGTGATGTCCGACGGCATCAGGTCCGGCGTGAACTGGATGCGGCTGAACGACAGGTTCATCCCGTCCGCCAGCGTGCGGACCATAAGCGTCTTCGCGAGGCCCGGCACACCCACGAGCAGGCAGTGCCCGCGTGCGAGGATCGCGAGCACGAGTTGCTCGAGCACTTCGGACTGGCCGACCACCGCCTTGCCGCACTCGGCGAGCAGTCGCCGGACGGAATCCCGCAGGCGTTCGGCCGAGGCGAGCACGTCGGTTTCGAGCGCGATCGGCTCGGATTCGTTCGTCATCGTTGCGTTCCGCGAAGGGTCATCGGGTGAATCGGTGGAGTTCGCCGCCGGCGGCCATGTGGACGGCCTCCGGATCGAACGACACGGCGGCCGCGCCGGTGGCGCGGAGTTCCAGCCGCTGTTGTACGTCGCCGGTGACGGGATCGACGAGTCGGATTGGAACGACGCGATCGAGCGAGCCGTGCCAGGCGGTGCCCGCCAGCCCGACGAGCCGGCGCGGGTGCGGGAACCGGGCGAACGAACGCAGCGGGTCGACCGGCTCGCGGGCGACGGCCTCGGCGGCATAGACGAGCAGCCGATCGCGCACGGCGGCCACGCGCCAGCGCGCCGGCGGATCGAGCGGCCGCGACCACGCCGCGCGGCCGGTGTCCCGTCGAAACGCAACGAGCAACTCCCGCGTCGCAACCAACAGGTGCCGCCGATCGAGGGCTAAGGCGTCGGCTTCGACCGGCGTTCCCGTGACGAGAATGGGGGCGACCCAAGCTCGCTCGCCATCGCGCGGATCGAGGCACTCGATCTCGCTTCCGTGGTTGCGGCGCACGATCACGAACAACCTCTGATCCAGTTTGCGGACTTCGGCCGGTTCGCCGGTCAGGCTCGACTCGGAGCCGAGCATGGCCGTCCATTCGACGCGTCCGTCGGAGCGAAGCCGCGCGATCCGGTTCGGACCATCGACCAGTGCGATCGCGTCGCCGTCGAGCGCCGCCGGCGGACCGCGCCAGGGACGGTCGATTGTCGGGTCTTCACGAAGGTGGGCACCATAGCGAGTATCCAGCAGCCAGCGCGTGCCGTCGGACCGTTGCGCGACGATCCGATCGCCGAAGCATGCCAACCTGACGAACGCGGGCATCGATTCGATCGCGTAGACGAGTTCCCGGCGTTCGTTCTTCGCATTGAGAACCCAGGCAGTCGCACCGGTGGCGCGATGAAGCGCGACGAGCGTATGCCCACCGGATTGCACCAGAACTCCGGCGGGCAACGGCGCGACCGCGCGGATGTCGGCGATGTCGCGGCTCCACAGGCTCTGGCCCGATACGGGATCGACGAACGAAATCGCACTCTCGTTGAAGAGTAGGACCCGCTTCTCGAACCAACGGGCATCGCTCGCGTCGTCCATCGGCAAGCGGATCGATCCACCGTTCGCGTCGACACATTCCACGGCCGTGCCTGCACGGCGAATCAACCGCACGACGCCGTCGACGACGTGAGGCGTTTCGAGGTTGACGGTGGGCACCGGGGATTTCGCCGAGATCCGTTCGAGTTTCGTCGATGAACCGAGCGCGGGCGGGAGCGGCTCGAATGATCGCGCGGCTGCGGGCTGACCCGCCGGCAGCGGCTCCGCTTTGCCGAGTAACACCGGCGGCGGCGTGGGCGGTTCCTTCGGAACGGAATCGAGGACGTAGCCGCGCAGTTCGTTCGGCGCGGCGACGAGCAGCGTTCCGTTCGCGAAGGCGAGGTTGCCGTGCGGCCCGCGCACGGGTTGGGCGGCGACGGTGCCGTCGGCAAGGCGGAGGCAATAGAGGGCGGCGGCGGTAGGCCAGAGAATGTGGTCGTCCGCCAGCAGCCCGCGGCCGAACGTCGGGAGGAACGGATCGTCGTGGTTGCGCCAGCCGCGGGGGAAGTCGCAGGAACCGTTGGCGGCATCGTAGGCGCGGAGTCCGCGTTGCGGCCCGGCGATTGCGGCGACGACCTTGCCGTTGGCTGCACCGATCAGGTGGTCGAACAGTATCGGACCGTCGCTCCAAAGCAGCGCTCCGGACTCGGCATCGAAGGCGAAGAGGTAGTCGGCATCGTTGGGTGCGACGAAGACGCGACCATCGGCCGCGACGGGGGGCGACAGGTCGCGGTGCCGTCCGTCGGCGGGGAAACGGCGGATGCGCGGGTAACGGTAGGCCCAAGCCGGCTTGCCGGTCCTGGCGTTCACGGCGGCGACGACGCCGGATTGGGAGCAGAAGACGAGGTTGCGGCCGGCGAGCGTGAGAAGTTCGTGGCGGGTGCGCGGTTCGGCGGCGCCGGTTTCGCATACGTCGACGATCCAGGCGGGGCGGTCGGCCTCGCCGCGATAGCAGGCGATGGCGTGGATCGTGCGACCGGCGTCGGAACGGACGAACGCGGCATAGAGTTCGCCGTCGGCGATTACTGGCGCGCCCTCCCAGGACGCGGGCACGCCATCGGGCACGGGAGGGAATCGCTGCCACAGGATCGTGGCCGGCGCCGCGCCGGCAGGTGGTGCGAGGGCCACGAGCACGCTCGGCCGCGGGTTCGGCGCGTCGCCGTCCTCGGCCGCCGGGAAGTTCATGGGTTCGCCGACACGGAGAACGAGAAGACCGTCGGCGGCGGCGAGCGTGTAATCGGCATCGACGGGCGAGGGCACGCCGAGGGCGGACGCGGGGACTCGCGGCAGTGCGATGCGAGTCGGATCGAACGCGAGACGCATTGCGCCGGTTTGCGGATCGACCGCGAAGACGCGCCCAGTATCGGCGATATAGGCGGTTCCGTTCAAGAACACCGGATGGAACGCGAGCGACCGGACCGGTCCGACGCTCGGCGGTCGACCGGCCAGACCGCGCCAACCCGGCACGGCACGGGGGATCGGTGTCGTCCAGGTCGGTCGCGATGGCCAGTGCTTGGGCAACGTCCCGCCGACCCGCCCGTCCCGCGACGGCGAACCTCCCAGCGCCGACCAATCCCCACCCGCCTCGATCCGTTGCTCCGCCGGTCGCGCGTTCGCCAGAGCGGTGAGCGTTTCGAGGTACGGACCGGTCCGCCCGGCTACGCGGCCTTCCGCGCCGGGGTATCGCTTTTCGAATGCTTCCAGCATCGCCCCGGCGGCGTGGCGGTCGCCGCGGAGAATCGTCGCGGCGAGAATTCTCGCTGCGACATCCGCCGGTTTCGCACGAGGCGCGGGATACTTCCCCTCGGAATCGGGCAGGAGTTTCCGCCAGTATCGCTCGGCCATGCCGAACTCGCCGCGCTCGAATGCCAGTTCGGCCAGCAGCAGGATCGAATCTTCGGCTGGCCGGCTAACCGAGTAGCGGTCCAGAAGTTGCCGAAGGAGTTCGGGATCACGTCGTTCCCGGCCGCGCGCCAACAGGCGCGACGCCGGTTCCTCGACCCGATCGCGATAGCGTTTCAGCGCGGCGTCGGGCAACGTGGCGAGGAAGCGATGGACATAGTGCCGCGCCGAGGAGAACTGTTTGCCGTCCGCCGTCACAAGGTCATCGCCGGAGTCGTCCGCGATTCGCAACAGTTCATCGAGGGCGTCGGCGGTCTGGCCCGCCCGGATCTTCTGCTCCGCCTCGGCGAGCCGTTTGCGCGTCGTGGTCGATTCTCCGCGCACGTTGGCGGAATCCGGCCCGTCGGCGGCCCACGCCGACCCGACCGCGAACACCAGCGCCAGCGTGGCAGAACGGATCACGGCAGGGGGATCTCCTTCAGCTGGAACTTCACCGGGAATTCGACGAGCGGTGCCGGGGCCTCGTACACGACTTTCCAACCCTCCCGGTTCGACAAATCGGCTGCCTTGAACGCGTAGCGGTACGCCGCGCGGACCGTGCGGCCGACCGCGCCCGCGTCCTGGTTTTCCGGCTCGGCCACGGCGCGACCGTTCGGTCTGATCAGCCGCAGGGCGTTCCGGTTCGTCCACGATTCGAAGCTTTCGAACACCGGCGGATTGGCGGGGTACGCGACGACCAGCGACAACTCCCACACCTCGTCCCGTTTCTTGACCGGTTGCAGCGTCGCCTTCACGCCGTCGAGTTCCACCGTGGCGGGGAGTTTCGTCAGGTCGGCGAACTCGAAGGCGAGCATCTTCGGGCTGGCGGTAACGGTGAATTCGCCGTCGAAGGCGGCGATGGACTTGGCGGGTCGGGCGAGGCCATCGATGCGAACGTCGGCGACGTGCGAGTAGCCGGCGACGGCGCCTTTCACCGACGCGGTCATCACTGTGAGTGCCGTGCCGCGGTCATCGACTGCGCGGGAGACGCGTGGTTGTGCATCGATGCGGAAGACGGGAAATCGCGGCTCCCAATGGACATCCAGTGCAAGCGAGTACGACACATCGCCGGTCGCCCCGTCGAGTTTCGCGGAGACCCCCTGCACCGCCACGCGGAACGCGCCGTCCAAACTCGCGGCCGTTTTGGCCGGCCCTTTCGCGAAGGAAATCGACCGGTTCGCCCCGTTCACGATGAGTCGCGTACCGGTCTGATCGGCAAGCGATTCCAAGGAACTCCAAAGCGTGGCGGCGGCGGGAGGAGTGTAGGCGGAGGCCGGATTGAGTGTTCCAGCCTGGATTTTCAAGCCGGTTTGTTTTTCGATCCGGTCGAACAGCGCGGCGGCGGTCTTAGTACCGTCGAGTTTCAACCGTGTGGGTGGTATCGGCTGCGCCGACGCCCACGGTGACAAGATCAGAAGTATGAGTACGCTCGCGCGGTGGGTCATAGGACGGCCGGGTGAGTCGCCGCCGGTTCATCTCGCATCGTATGGACGGCGGGAAACAGCTATCCTATCCTATCAGTGTATTTGCGAATCATCAGCGGACCTCGCCAGACACGCTCGCGTTGAAGACTTTCGCCGCCTATCGGCCTGCCGCTCCCCTGGGGTGACTCGATGCTTGCCAAACCGGAAACGCTCGCCAATCTCGTCCCGATCGCGGCCGATACCGACCCGCAGGAGACGGCCGAATGGCGGGACGCCCTGGAAGCGGTGATCCGCGCGGAAGGCCCGGATCGGGCGAAGTACCTGCTCGATACGCTCGCCCAGATTGCCAGCCGGAACGGTTTGAAGGCCTCGGGAGGCATTCACACCCCCTACGTGAACACGATCTCGGTGGACGACCAGCCGGCATACCCCGGCGACCGGGAGCTGGAACGCAAGATCAAGAACGCCGTCCGTTGGAACGCGATGGCGATGGTGCAGCGGGCGAACAAATCCACGAACGTCGGCGGCCACATCAGCACCTTTGCCAGCGCGGCAACCCTCTACGAAGTCGGCTGGAACCACTTCTTCCGCGGCCCGACCGACACGCACCCCGGCGATGTGATCTTCTACCAGGGCCACGCCGCCCCCGGCCCCTACAGCCGCGCGTTCCTCGAAGGCCGCCTGACCGAGACGCACCTGAATAACTTCCGCCAGGAACTCCAACCGGAGAAGGGCCTCAGCAGCTATCCGCACCCGTGGCTGATGCCCGACTTCTGGCAGTTCCCCACCGTCAGCATGGGTCTCGGCCCGATCATGAGCATCTACCACGCGCGGTACAACCGCTACCTGCGCGACCGCGGCCTCTCCGAAACCGCCGGCGATTCCCGCGTCTGGGCCTTCCTCGGCGACGGCGAGTGCGACGAACCGGAGAGCCTCGGCTGCATCAGCCTCGCCGCCCGCGACAAACTCGACAACCTCACTTGGGTCATCAACTGCAATCTCCAGCGCCTCGACGGACCCGTCCGGGGCAACGGCAAGATTATTCAGGAACTCGAAGGCATCTTCCACGGCGCCGGCTGGAACGTCATCAAGGTCATTTGGGGCAGCGAGTGGGACGCGCTCCTCAAGAGCGACCACACCGGCGCCCTTTCCCGACGCATGGCGGAAGTCGTCGACGGCGAGTATCAGGAGTTCGTCGGAAAGGACATGCGCACGCCCGAAGAAGTACAGAACAAGGTCTTCCTCTCTTACGAGGAGCACGGGAAACGCCGCGGCAAGTTCATCCGCGAGAACTTCTTCAACACGCCCGAACTCAAGGCGATGGTCTCGCACCTGGCCGACGAACAGCTCTCGAAGCTGAAGCGCGGCGGACACGACCCGGTGAAGGTCCACGCCGCCTTCAAGGCCGCCGTCGAGCACAAAGGCCAGCCGACCGTGATTCTTGTCAAGACGGTCAAAGGTTATGAGATTCCGGGCGAGGGCGGCGTCGGCAAGAACACCACGCACCAAAAGAAGATTTTGACTGTGGATCAGGTCCGCGGCTTCCGCGACCGGTTCAAGATCCCCGTGCCGGACGACAAACTGGCGGAATGCCCCTTCTGGAAACCGGCCGACGACAGCCCGGAGGTCAAGTACCTCCACGAACGGCGAAAGGCGCTCGGCGGCTACACGCCGAGCCGGAACACGAAATTCACCCCCTGCCTGCCGCCGTCGCGGGATCTCTTCGCGAAGTTGTACGTCGAACGAAAAGGTGGCGGCGGCGACGGTGACACCAAGGGCCAATCCACGACGCTGGCCTGGGTGACGCTGATGCAGCAACTCTTTAAGGACGAGAACGTCGGCAAGCTGTTGGTGCCGATCGTGCCGGACGAAGGCCAGACTTTTGGCATGCCGCCGCTGTACAAGGCCGTCGGGATGTACAACACGGCGGGGCAGATTTACCGGCCGGTCGACAAGGGCACGCTTACGGAGTATCGCGAGAGCACGACCGGGCAAATCCTGCAGGAAGGGATCAACGAAGCCGGTGCCATGGCCGACTTCATCGCCGCCGGCACCGCCTACAGCACCTACGGCGTGAACACGATCCCGTTCTACATCTACTACAGCATGTTTGGCTTTCAGCGCGTCGGCGACCTCATCTGGGCCGCCGCCGACAGCCGATGTCGCGGGTTCCTCCTCGGCGCGACCGCCGGCCGGACCACCATCAACGGAGAAGGCCTCCAGCACGAAGACGGCCACAGCCCCCTCATGGCCATGACGGTGCCGACCTGCCGGACCTACGACCCCGCCTTCGCGTACGAACTCGCCGTCATCATCGAGGACGGCATCAACGCCATGTACGTCCGCAACGAGGAGTGCTTCTACTACCTCACGATCTACAACGAAAGCTACGACATGCCCGCCATGCCCGGCGAGCATGTGCGCGAAGGGATCATCCGCGGCCTCTACAAGTACAAGACCGTCACGCCGCCAAATGCCAAACACGAAGTTCAACTTCTTGGCAGCGGCGTCATCCTCAACGATGTCCTCCGCGCGCAGACGATCCTCGCCGAGAAGTACGGTATCGCCAGCAACGTCTATAGCGTCACCAGCTACCAACAACTGCGCAAGGACGCCATCGAGATCGAACGCCGCAACCGGCTGCACCCGGACCAACCGCCAGCGAAGAGCTTCGTCCAGCAAGTGCTGGATGGCACGAACGGACCGATCGTCGCCAGCAGCGACTACCTGCGCGTGGTGCCCGACACGCTCGGGCCGTTCCTGAAGGACGCGAAGGGGCCGCGCCTGCTCTCGCTCGGCACGGAAGGCTTCGGCCGCTCCGAGACGCGCAAGAGCCTGCGTCGGTTCTTCGAAGTGGATGCGGAGAACGTGGTGATTGCCGCGCTCTCCAGCCTCGCCGACCGCGGCGAACTGGACCGATCCATCGTGAAACAGGCGATCGTCGATCTGGGCGTGGACCCGAACCGCCCGGCCCCGTGGACGGTTTAACAATCATGAACGATAAACGGTGAACGATGAATACCGACTCGGTATTCCGTTCATCGTTCTCCGTTCATCGTTCATCATTCAAAGGTAAACGATGGAATTCCGTCTCCCTCCGCTCGGTGAAGGCATTGACTCGGCCACGGTCGTCGGCGTGCTGGTGAAGGCCGGCGATGCCGTGAAGCCGGGCCAGAACGTGCTGGCCGTCGAGACCGACAAGGCCGCCGTCGAGGTGCCGGTGGAAGCCGCCGGCGTTGTCGGGCAGGTTCACGTCAAGATCGGCGACAAGTTGCCGGTCGGCGGGTTGGTGCTGACGCTCTCCGGCTCGGGGGCTACACCCGCTCCACCGCCGGCCGCCGCCCCCGCGCCGAAAGTCGAAACTCCCGCCCCGGCTCCCGCCGCGCCTGCCGCATCCGGCCCCATTGAGTTCAAGCTCCCGGCGCTCGGCGAAGGGATCGACGCGGCCACGGTCGTTGGCGTGTTGGTGAAGGCCGGCGACGCGGTGAAAGCCGGACAGAACGTGCTGGCCGTCGAAACCGACAAGGCCGCCGTCGAAGTGCCGGTCGAAGTGGCCGGTACTGTCGAAGCGGTCCACGTGAAGGTCGGCGACAAGATTCCCGTCGGGAAGACCGTCCTCACCCTGCGCACCACCGGGGCCTCGCCCGTTTCGACGCCTGCCCCGGTCGCCACCGCGTCAGCGGCTTCCGTTCCCTCCGCCAATGGTTCGCCGAAAGTCGCTGTCCCTGTCGCGGTGGCAACCGCTCCCGCGAAGAAAGACCTCACGCCGGCCGGACCGGCCACACGCAAGCTCGCGCGCGAACTCGGCGTGGCCCTCGCCGAAGTGAAGCCCAGCGGCCGCGGCGGCCGCGTCACGCTCGACGACGTGAAGGGGTTCGTGAAGGCTGAACGCTCCGCGAAGAAGCCCGGCGGCGGGAGCATGTCCGGCGGCACCGTCGCGGACAGTTTCGCACACCCGGCCCTGCCCGACTTCGCGAAGTTCGGCGAGATCGAGAAGAAGGCCGTCTCGAACATCCGCATGGCCATCGCGCGGAACCTCACGGTCGCCGTGCGGACGATGCCGACGGTGACACAGAACGACATCGCCGACATCACCGACCTCGAAGCCGGCCGCAAGCGGATCGTCGAGAACCTGCCGAAGGGCGCGCCGAAGATCACCTGGACCGTGCTCGCCGTAAAGGCCGTTGTCGCCGTGCTGAAGGAGTTCCCGCACTTCAACAGCAGCTTCGACATGAATCACCAGGAACTGATCCTGAAGAAATACTTCAACATCGGCATCGCCGTGGACACCGAGCGCGGCCTCGTCGTGCCCGTCATCAAGGACGCGGACAAGAAGTCCATCCGCGACATCGCCGTGGACGTGGCGACCATCGCCGACAAGGCCCGCACCGGCAAGCTGACCATCGACGAAATGCGTGGCGGCACGTTCACGATCACGAACCTCGGCGGCATCGGCGGCACGAGCTTCACGCCGATTGTGAACTATCCCGAAGTGGCGATCCTCGGCCTGTCGAAATCGACGATGCAGCCCGTTGTGAAGGACGGCGCGATCGTGCCGCGGCTGATGATGCCGATGTCGCTGACGTACGACCACCGCGTCATCGACGGCGCCGACGGGGCACGCTTCACGTCGCGGCTGGCTCAGTTGTTCAGCGATCCGATCCGATTGCTGATGGAGAGTTGAACTCGCGTGAGTTTTGCATTTTTCATTCTTCATTTTACATTGGTCTAATTGATTGAATCAATGCAAAATGAAGAATGAAAAATGCAAAACTGTCTGGCAATTCAAATCGAAAGCTAGCGTGGAATGCTCTATCCCGTTTTCCGGCCGCTGCTCTTCGCGCTCGATCCCGAGGCGGCCCACAACCTCGCTCTGCGCTCCACCGCGATCCTCTCCCAACTGACGCCACTGGCGAAGTTGTTCCACGCCGTCATCGCGTACTCCGACCCTATTACCGTCGCCGGACTCGCGTTCCCGAACCGCGTCGGCCTCGCGGGCGGGATGGACAAGAACGGCGTCGCGCCGGCGGCGTGGTGGGCCTTTGGGTTCGGTTTCGTCGAACTCGGCACCGTCACACCGCGCCCGCAGGCGGGCAACGACAAGCCGCGCATGTGGCGCGACGTGAAGCGGCGGGCGCTCTTCAACCGGATGGGCTTCAACAACGACGGCGCCGACTCCGTGGCCGCACGGCTCGCGAAGCTGCGGTTCCGGCCGCCATTCCCCATCGGTGTCAGCATTGGCAAGAACAGGGACACGCCGAACGAACGGGCCGAGGACGATTACCGAATCGCTGCGGAGAAGTTGGCCCCGCACGCGGACTTCCTCACGATCAACGTCAGCTCACCGAACACCGCCGGCTTGCGGGCACTCCAGACGGCAGACGCGATGGGCGGCCTCGTGAAGGCGGTGAAGGGCGTCTGCGGTGCGAAGCCGCTCTTCGTGAAGTTCGCCCCGGAGTTGACCGGCGACGAGTTGAAGGCCGTGTTGGACGCTTGCCTCGCGGCCGGAGCGACGGGCATCATCGGCACGAACACGCTCGCCGCGACGTCGCCGACGGATCTGCCCTGCGGCGAGAGCGGTCGGCCGCTGAAGGCGATCGCGTGCGAACGGGTCGGCGAGATCCGGAAGTTAATCGGGTCCGGTGTCCCGCTGATCGGCGTCGGCGGCATCGAGGACGGCGACTCGGCCCGCGCCATGCTCGCCGCCGGTGCGGACCTGATCCAGATCTACAGTGCACTCGTCTACAAGGGGCCGTTCCTCGCCGCGAAGCTGGCGCGGGAACTGAAACGGACTCGCTGATTCAATCCCGCTTCGCAGCCACGAACAACACCGGCGACACCGGCGATTCGCTCCCCGGAATCTTTTCGACCGCGAACTCCACCATGGAATTCAGTTGATCGCGCACCGCGTCCGTCTCGGCCGCGCCGCCGGCGTGACCGCGATAGCCGATGACCGTGATCAACCCGCCGGGCACCAACACCTGGGCGGCCGCCCCGATCGCGTCGAGCGTGGAATCGACCCGCGTCGTGATGCTCTTGTTACCGCCCGGAAGGTAGCCGAGGTTGAAGCAGACCACCCGCACGGGATCGGTCACGAACTCGGCGATCTTGCGGTGGTCGTCGAAGTACAGCCTCGCGTCGAGGAACCCCGCGTCGTCCAGCCGCTGCCGGGCGGCAAACAGCGCATCGGGTTGAATATCGAAACCGATCACGCGGCCGGTCGGGCCTACGAGCCGGGCAAGCACGAGCGTGTCGTGTCCGTTGCCGACGGTGGCATCGACGACCATGTCGCCCGGCCGCAAGACGGCGCGCCATCGCTCGTGCGCGAGTTCGGTGAGTCGGATCATCGGCGCTTCCACTTCCGAAGGTCCACATCGTTGTCGATCGCCCCCGTGCCGCGGAGTTCGTCCGCGAGCTGCGCGGCGAAATACGGTGCTTGCAAGGAGCCCTTCGATCCGAGGCCATTGAAGAGCGCGAGCGAATCGACGCGCGGGTGTCGACCGAGGAGCGGCTTGCGGTCGTCGAGGATCGGCCGGACCCCGGCGACGTGATCGACCACTTCGAACGGTACCCGCAGGAATTCCTTCAATCGTGTTTCGATCTCGTACCGGCCCGCGGCGGTGGGAACGGTGTCGAGCCGATCGCGGTCGTACGTCGCACCGGCCCGGTAGATGTTGCCGTGTTCGCGAACGAGCCAGACGCCGCGGTTCACGATGCGGTTCTCGTCGAGGTCCGGAACGCGGAGGAGCAGCATCTCGCCCTTCGCCGGGGCGAACGGCAGCGGATCGAAGAGCGGATTCGTCCGCCCCGCCGCCCCCTGGCAGAAGACCGCGGCACGGTACGATTCGTTCCACTCCGGCACGCGCAGCTGGTCCGAGCCGATTGCAAGCGCCGTCGGATCGATCTGAGCAACCCGAACCCGAGCGCCGAAGAACTCGTGCGAGGCGCGGAGGTATTCGGAAACGTGGAGTTGCCGTGCCTCCGGTAGCTCGAACCCGCCGAGCGGAGCCGCGAATCGCGATTCATCGAGATGGAGCGCGCCGGTTGTCACGCCGAACGTCCCGGCCTTGCGTGTGAAGCGATCCCGTTCGAGTTCGTTCTGGAACAGGCGCACCATCGGCCGACGGACGAAAAGCGTCCGCTTCAACACCGCCTCGACCTTCGCGTAGAACCGCTCCGCCGCGGCGAGGAAGGTCGCGTAGTTCCACGAGAGTGCGAACCGCTGGCCGGTGATCGGGTTCACGAACCCGGCCGCCACGCGGGATGCCGAAGATGGATCGCCGGAATCGACGAGAATGAACGGTTCGCCGCGGAAGTGCAACGTCCACGCGAGCGTTGTTCCGGCGAGGCCGCCGCCGACGATCAGCACCGGCGCGATCATCGACCCACCGGCCGCGTGTTCCAGACGCGGTCGTATTCGTCCTGGCCTTTCGGTGCCTTCGCGCGGTCCCGTGCGCCGTCGGGGTAGCTTGCCATGGCGCGGAACGGCAGCGGGTGGATGTCGCCGGTCGTCGCCGTGAACGGGGCCGAGTCCTTGCAGTACCCATGCGCGCGGAGGACGAAGGAGCGGACGGTTCCGGTCGGGGGCGGAGGAAGCGTCGCGTCGAATTCGACTTCGACCCCGTCGCCGGGGCCGAGAATGGCGAAATGGTCGTCGGTCATTGTCAGCAATTCGGTCACGTCGCCGAGTTTCGTGAGCTTGCCGCGCCACTTCGTATAGGCGACGCTTTCGAGCGTGGCGTCGTCGTATGCGGCCGGACCGGAGCCGCGGCGAATCTCCTTCGCGAAGCCGCGCCGCGCGAGGGTCGCCTTCGCGACCTCCATCTTCTGGATATTCGGCTCGCCCGACTCTGCGACGCCGAGGCGGATCTGGTCCCAGAAGACATGCATGTTCGTCCGGATGTGGAGCTTCAACCGCTTCGCGCCCGCCAGCCCCGTCATTGGCGAAGTCATCGTGCGCGGCAGGCCGGCGGGGAAGCCGATCTCGCCGACCGGTTGCCACAGTCCGTCGCCGACTTTCTTCTCCAGCGTCGGGGCCAGCGGCGTCACGCCCGCCTGC
The DNA here is from genome assembly GCA_022842245.1 of Gemmataceae bacterium. Classification (GTDB taxonomy): domain Bacteria; phylum Planctomycetota; class Planctomycetia; order Gemmatales; family Gemmataceae; genus Limnoglobus. Next base: position 125,165 of record JALHPZ010000005.1, on the reverse strand, counting down.
GTCGCGGCGAAGAGCGTCTCCGGATAGGCGTAGTCGGTCCAGCCGGAGAGCACAAGGAACAGGTTTGAATCCTTCGCAATGGTTTCGAGTTGATCGCCGAAATCGAGTTCGACGGCGTGCTCTTCCGCGAGTCCGAGCCAGAGCCGGCGGGCGTACGTATCGACAAACGTCCCATCCCGTTCCTTCAATGCCGCCGTCACGTCGCGGCCGCGATGGTCTCTCGCGCTCGCCGGAGAGTACCAGGTGCGGAACGCCAGCAGCTTCTGCGTCGGCGGCGCGGCCCCGGCCGCGAACCGTTCGTCCGGGTACACCTCCACGCCCGCCGGGTGATCGACGGCGTCCAGCCGCAGCGAATCGAGATAGAGGATCTCGTTCATCGGCTCGGCGAGCTTGAGCTTGTACCGCCCATCCTTCGGCTTCAACTGGTCCGCCTCGATCTTCACGCTCTCCTCGGGGCGCGGGGGGCGCGTGCCGCCGGCGGCGTTCAGCTCCCCCATCGTCCCTTCGCCGAGCAGGTCGGTCACGTAGCGGTACTTCTCGCCGTCCCACGTGAAGAGGACCGGGCAGGAATCGGGCCGGCGGTCGGTCTCGCGAACGAGGCGCAGTTCGCATGAAGGCAGGTTCACTTCGGCCTGCGGGATCATGTCCGGCCAGGCGATGCGGAGCGCATCCGCCGTTGCGTTCGGACCGACGCCGAAGTCGAGCGGCACGAGCGATTGTCCGAGGCCGGCGGATCGCGTGGTGTTCTCGATGAGGGTCGAGCGCGTGCCGGCGAGGACAGTCGCCTTCGCGCCGAAGCCGTCGCGATTCGTGCGCGCGACCTGAGCCTGGCGGACGCCGGTGAGTTGGATTTTCAGCCCCTTGTTCCCGTTCCCGGCGTTCCGGAGGAATTTCAATCCGTCTGCCGTCCAGCCGATCAGGTCGTTGTCGCAATCGCCGTCGAAGTCCCCGGCCGCGACGGCGATCAGGTCGGCGAGGTCGCCGAAAGGATTGGCGGCCGTCTTCAGCGTCCCTTCGCCGCGCACTAGGACCGGCTTGCGTTCTTTCGAGAGTCCTACGAGGTCGGTTCGGCCGTCGTGGTCGAGGTCGATCGCCTGCGCTTGCAGGAGTATCGGCAGGTCGGAGACGAGAGTCTTGAATCGCCCTTTCGTGTCGGTGCCGACGCGGTCGTCGGTCGTCGCGAGCGCGAGCGTCTTCTCCGGAGAGATCAGCACGAGATCGGATTGCCCGTCTGCGTTGACGTCGATCGTAGTGCCACCTGTCGCGTCGAGGATGTTGTCGGAAATCGATTCCCCCCGTCGAAAACGAAGAAGGCGATCGTTGAGAATAATGGCCACTGAAGCCAATTCTCCACCGTTCGGAGCGAGTGCAGCATTCGGAGTGTGCACAATGATGTCGACGTCGCCATCGGCGTCGACATCGGACAATAGTAAACCGGAAACGGGTCCCGGAACCACGAAGGCCGAATGCTCGAACAGTTGGAATTTCGCCGTGAGCTGTTTAGTTTCGCCGGGCGGACCGGGCGGGGCCTCGCCGACATTGAGGAACACGAGGACGCCTCCGCCCTTCTTTCCCAACATGAGATCGAGGTCGCCGTCCTGATCGAGGTCGAGCCACGCGGCCGGCAGGAACGAACCGGCGGCCTTCTCGAGCCCGGCTTCCTTCGTCACGTCCGTGAACTTTCCGTCGACATTGCGCAGGAGCATCACGCCGTTCTCGGAGGTCAGCACGAGGTCGGGCGTGCCGGAGTTGTCAAAGTCGGCGACGGCTGCGGCGTAGCTCGTGGTCCCGGCGAGGCCGGCTTCGGTCGAAACGTCCGTGAATGATCCGCCATCATTGCGGAGGAGCAGGTCACCCAGTTTGCCGTCGCGCGTGACAGCCGAGAGCAACAGGAGGTCGATCTTGCCGTCGCCATTGAAATCGAGTCGGACCATCGTGCCGCCGAACCGCTCGCGAATTGCCTTTACGTCGCCGTCCACGGTCGCGGCCCATTTCGTGTTTGCCGCGAGCTTCACGATGAGTTCGACCGGCTCAAACTTCGGAAGCGTGGAAAGGCCCGTCGGCGGGAGTGTTGCCCCGATCGGTGCGCCGTAGCGGCCGAGTTTCGTCGGCTTCACTTCCGCGTTCCGTGCCCATAGTCCCGCCTTCAATGCGTCGTTCTCGGCGTGCAACTTCTTCCGAAGCTCCGGGTCGTCGGTCAGGCTGTGGTTTGCGATGCTGAAACGCGCCGAGGTCAGGTACGGGTCGAGTTTCGACGCCTTTTCGAAGTATTCCTTCGCCAGCGGCGAGTCGGCCGAGTCCGGCGTCGTCATGGCGCGGAAGTACCAGGCGTAGGCGTCCTGCGGGTCGGTCTGCGTCACGTTCACAAAGTGCGGGTTCGCGAGGTCCGGCTCGGCGCGGTAATGGTGGATGATGCCGAGGCCGAAATGTGCGTGGGCGTTCGCCGGTTCGACGGCGACGACTTCGGAGAATAGGGCCTTCGCCCGATCGATCTTGGCATCCTCGGCCGTGTAGAGCAGCGCGAGCGCGAGGTGGATCTTTGCCGTCGTCCAATTCGGTGCAAGTCGCAGGGCTTCGGTGAATTCCTTTCGGGCCTTCTCGTAGCCGGTCTCGCCGTCCTCTTGTTTCGTGTCGAACAGTTCGAGGTAGCCGATGCCACGCGCGTTCGCGGCGGCCGCGGCTTCCGGCACATCTCCGGTCGTGGCTTTCCGATTGTTGAGCAACCAGACGCCCGCACCGATCAGGGCCAGCGCCAGAATTACCGAAATCGCGATCCCGGCTCGTGATTTCTTCGGAGCAGCGTCCGCCATCGATTACTTCGAAGCCGGCATCGCGGCCGGTTCGCCTTGCTTGAGGAGGTAGGTCTGGCCTGCGGCCAGATCGGTCCAGTCCTGCGTGCCGCCGTCGCGGCCGGGCCAGCGCACCGTCAGCTTGTCGATCTTCGCGGCCGAACTGAGACCGACGGTCACGGCCGCTTCGCTCTGGCTCAGGTAGCCGCGGGCTCCGGCCACTTCGCGCTTCAGCGTCTTCCCGTCCACCACAATCGTCAGTTCGGCTCCGATCGCTGATCGGTTCGACTTCACGCCTTCGAGCTGGAGGCGGAGGAACTTGTGACCGGATTTCTGGTCGTTCCGCAACAGCCGGGCCTCGCCGCCGTTGCCGACGAGCACGATGTCGAGGTCGCCATCGCCGTCGTAGTCGAGGTAGGCGCAGCCGCGGCCGACGAGCGGCTTCACGAGATCCGGCCCGCATTTCTCCGGCGGCACCAGTTCGTAGACGGTCTTATCGTCCGCCGTGTTCCAGTAGAGCTGCGCCGCCTGCTCGTACGACTGCCCGCCTTGGATCTTCGCGATCTCCGGTTCGATGTGCCCGTTGGCGACGAAGAGGTCCAGCCGGCCGTCGAGGTCGGCGTCGAAGGCGAAGGCGCCGAACTTCAGCGGCTTGCGGCTCGGCGCCACGAGGCCGACGGCGAGTGTGGTATCGGTGAAGCGCACCTTGCCGTCGCGCGTCGTGCGGTTCAGGAAGGTCGCCGGTTCATCCGCGAAGTTGGCGACGAGGATCGCGGACTTGCCGGGTCGGTATTCGAACCAGTCGATGCCCATACCGCCGCGGGCCTTGCCTTCGTCGGGGTAGGCGGCGCCGACGTCGACGCCGATCTCCTGGAAGATGCGCGAGCCGTTCGGCCCCGGTACGTTGTGGAAGAAGAAGTTTCGCACCGTGTCGTTGGCAACGACGATGTCGGGCCAGCCGTCGCCGTCGGCATCGCAGGCGCAGACGCCGAGCGACTTGCCGACGTTGCGGAGCCGGTCGCCACGGCCGATGCCTTCCTGTTCGCGCACCTCGATGCCGGCCTTCGCGCTCACGTCCTCGAACTTGGCGCCGTCGACGTTGCGGAAGAGCCAGCATTGGCTGCCGTTGTACTCTTTCGGCTGCGCGAACGAGCGGCCCACGCCCGTGGCCGTGCTGCTGATCGCGAGGTCCACGGCCGGCGACCATGACACGTACGACGTGACGAACAGGTCAAGCTTTCCATCTCCATCGTAGTCGAGGAACGTGGCCGACGCGCCGACGGGGATCGGCTTATCGAGTTTGAGGAACTCGTCCCACGTCGCCTTCGGCCAATCGCCGTTGCCGCCGACGCCGGCGGTGTCGGTGATGTCCTTGAAGGCCTTGCCGGCTTCGTTGTGGAAGAGGTGGTGCCGGCCGACGCAGCTCACGAACAGGTCCGGGTAGCCGTCGTTGTCGATGTCGCCGACGGCGGCGCCCATGCCATACATCGGCTTCGAGAAGCCGTAGGCGGCGCCCACGTCCTCGAAGGAGCCGTCGCCTTTGTTGCGAAAGAGCTTTGGCAGCGCGTTGGGGTTGTCGGCTTCGCGGCCGGGCCACGGGCAGGAGTTCACGAAGAAGAGATCCGGCTTGCCATCGCGATCGAAGTCGAGAACCGCGACGCCGCCGCCCATCGTTTCGGGGATGAGCTTCTTGCCGGCCATGCCGTTCTCGTGCTTGAAAGCGATACCGGCGGCCTTCGTCACGACTGTGAAGCGGAGTTCGGGCACCTCGATCTTCGCGCGGGCCTTTGTCTCGTTCAGCTCCGGCGGCTTCGCGGGCGGCGGAGCCTTGCCGAAGTAGTCGTAGACGAAGTAACCGCCGACCCCGAGCAGGAGCGCGATGGCAATAATGGGCAAGGCACGTTGCATGGGGAGGGTCCGTTATGTTCGGTGAAGACGGGGTCGATGGCGTATTAGCGCCCGCCGCTCGTCGTGCCGTCGGTCAGTTCGCCGGTCTTGAGGATACGCTGTTTCTGTTCGGCGGTCGTCGGGTAGATCACGCGATCGCGGGCGGCGTAGTTTGCGGCCGGGTTCTTCTGGCCGTAGATCTGCCGGGCGGTCGATCGGGCGATCTCGTCCGGCTTGTAGATCAGGTGGAACTCGCGGTGCATCGCGGCGAGCACGGCGGCCACCGCTTCGCGAATCTCCGGATCGCGGTCGTCGAACGCCGGACGCACCGTTTTGTAGAGCGCCCGCATCGCCGGGATCTTCGGCGACTCCAGGCTCGGCGGCAGCTTGCTCGCCCCGGCGAGTGCCAGCAGCAGCGCCCGGGCCGACGCGAACCGCCGCTCCTTCGGCGCCCCGGACTCGGCGAGGCTTGCTGCCGCGTAGCCGGAATCGTGGATCGTCGGCGGTTTCTCGACCTTCACATCCGGCAGGTTCTTCTCGGACGCCAGCGCGTCGAACGACTGACGCAGTTGATCGTGCGCCTGCACGTCCTCCTTGTCGTAGATGAGCACGCGCTCGGCCGAACGGATGGAACTCTCGACGAACTTCCGCCAGGCATCGCTCCCGTCGGCCTCGAACTGTCGGCGCTTGAACTGCCGGTTTGCCAGCAAGTTCCAGATCACGTAATCCTTCGAGAAATCGAAACCGCGATCCTTCGGCGCGTTCTTCGGATCGAGGATGCGCTCGAGGTCTTCGACGGCCCGGTCGAGGTCTTCCGGCTTCGTCGCGTTCTCACTGTTCACGACGGCGCTCAGCCACGCGACGGTCCACCACGGCGGCGCGGGCTGCGCCTTTTTCGCCAATTCCAGTTCCTTCGCGGCTTCGTCCAGCCGACCCTCGTCGATGTAGACGCGGGCGAGATTCACGTGGCCCTGACCGATCGCGTCGGGTACGTCCAGCGACGTCAGCTTGCGGAAAGCCGCCTCGGCCTGGCGGAAGTGCCCGCGCTTGTTGCCGGGGCCGCCTTCGATCAGGTGCGCGATGCCGTAGTCGTTCCACCGCTGCCAACCGGCCTTGATCGGCGACGCCTGCTCCGGCACCTTCTCGGCGACACCCTTCACCGGCAGCGTCACCATGTCCTCGCAAAGTTCCACGACCATCAGCTTCGGCATCGGCCGGCCGATCGCCTTCGACACGAAGTCCATGTACTCCTGGTCGAACTTCCGGTAGCGAACGCGGACGTGCAACTCCACCGGCCCCGTCACGTCCTTCGGCACGTCCAGCCGGTAGCGCACGACGGCCGCGGCACCGGGCGGGATCTGCTTGTCGTAGAACGGCGTGAAGATGTCCTGCGGGTTCCGCCGGTTGATTCGGTTCCCGTTCCGGTCCAGCATGTGCACGTTGACGAAGTGCGCCCAGCGGTCGACTTCGCCGGAATCGTCCGGCCCGGCCATGCCGCCGTTGCGGGCGATCTCCTTGCCTCCGGCCGTCGCGCGGAAGTCGACCCAGATCTCGTTCGAGTCCACTGTGCCTTGGCTGAAGTGGTGGCCTATCACGAGCGTGCGTAGCACCGTTTCAATGGTGTACGTCTGCCCCGGTTCGAGCAGGGGCAACGCCGGCCGCACGACCTGCAGCTTGTCCGCATCGGTCGTGAGGCCCGGCTTCACGCCGAAGATGTCCACTCGCAGCCGTTTGTCCTTCCCGTCGGGGTCCACGCCTTTCAGGAAGTCCACGTGCTCCTGGATCGTCTTGTCGAATCCTTCGGAGAGGTGCTTGTAGCGCGGGTCGTCCTTCAGGATTTGCATGAGGCCGGTGTTCGCGCCGGGAAAGCGGTGGTTGTGGTTCTTCGGCTTGCCGGACCCGTCGAAGTTCTTGGCACCGAAGTTCACCGAGAGGTCGACGATCTCTTCCAGATTCATGTGGCACTCGGCGCAGCTCTGGAACGCCTTGGGCGGATAGTAGAAGCTTCGCGAACCGTGGCCGGATGCCCCGCTGAGCAGGTACGAATCGTGGTGGTTCTGCCCGCGGAGGAAGTCCTTGTAGTGGTTCAGTTCGATCGGCAGCGAGACCTTGTGACAGGTCGAGCAGAACTCCGTCGTGCGGTGGAAATCCTTGAGGAAGGTCTTCTTGTGCACGTCGGGCTTCGCCTTGATCATCTGGTTGCTCAGGCTCCGCAGCGTCGGGTTTTCACTGAAGGCGAAGGGGTAATGCGCCGGCGATTCGATCGTGTACGCGCCGTTGCCGGTCGTGTCGTGGACGTGCGTGATGGAGTGGCAGGCAACGCAGGTGATGCCGGCGTGCGCGGTCGGGTGCTTCTCCATGTCGAACTTCGGATCGTCGAAGGCGCCGCTGAAGAACGGCACGGGGTCGTGGCAGCCGGCGCACCAGCGACTGGCCTGCACGGTGCCGTCGCGGCGCTCGGAATACTCGCGGGTCTCCTTCACGCTGGCGAGGTAGGCCGGGTTGTTGAACGAACTGAACTTGTGCGCGGAGTGCAGGTGGTCGTCGTAGATTTCCTGGTGGCACTGCATGCAATACGTGTCGCTCATCAGGGATTCGGCCGGGATGAACTTGCCGTCGGCCGTGCGCGACGAGGACGGATGGAAGTATTTCTCCCCTTCCTTCGGACCTTCGGTGAACCAGGTGTGCGGGGCGAGGCTGTGCAGGGCGATCATGCCGCCGACGAAGGCGACGACGCCGAGCGCCCAGAGTTTGGCGAAGCGCCAGCGGATGGCGGGGCCTTTGCGCCGGTGGGCGACGTAGACGAACACGGAGGCGACGGGAAGGACGACGTGCAGCCAATAGACGGCGCTACGAGTAATGGTGCCAGTGGGCAGTTGGGGCAGCCCGTCGATCTGGAAGAGCGCAAGCCCCGTGACGCCGATGACGAGGCCGATGGCGAACAGCCAGATGCCGCGGCGGATGGCGGCCGTGTTCGAGATCTTGCTTCCCTTGCGGTAGTGCCAGGCTCCGAAGAGGACGAACGGCACCATGACCGCGATGCCGACGATGCCGTGGGCGAGGAACATCCAGAGCGTGAACGTGGTGCTGTAGGTGATGCCGCGGGCGCGGTTGATCCAGTCGAACAGGCTGACGGCGCCGAGGTACGCGCCGCTGGCGCCGAGAATCGCCACCGACGAGAAGACGAGAAAGAGCAGCACCCAGAGCGTGCCGTTCAGCGTTTCGGGCGGGACCCACTTCTTGCGCGGCGGTCGCGGTACTGGCACCGCCGGCGCGGGTTCGGGAGAATTCATGGAATCGCATCCGTTCGGAGAATGATGGGTATCCGACCGACAGGGACCGAACGCGGGAACGCGCCGCCGGGGCGGTCGTTCGCCATCACTTATGATAGTTCGGTAGTCCTGTAACGGCCGGCGCGCAAGGGAATCGAGTCAATCGGCGCGCGGCGGATGAAACGGAACGGATGACAATCGATCGATCGGACCGAGGGATGCGGGACGTGGTCGTTTCTCAACCGACGATACCAACGTGAAGCGAGATTCGATGCCGACGGCCCATTCCGTTTGCGATGGGTTCGTCGATGTCGGTACGGACGGGACGTTGGAATCGTGCGGCGCGGCCGAGCAATTCGGCCCGTGACAAGGCTTCGCGGGAGCGGGAGCATCGGATTGGTGCAGCGTCAGCATCGGTTCGCCGCAGCCGGCTCGCGCCGAACCCGACGACGACGCGACGCAGACCAGCGCCAGGATCGACGCGGTCGCGAGTCGGAACGAATTCGGGAGAAGTCGATTCATGATCGATGCAAGGGAATCGTTCGAACCTTCATGGTAGCCCGCGGCGTAGACGTAGCAACTCTATTTTCTTCGAGGACGACGATGTCGCTCCGCTACCTCGCCGCTGCCTGTCAGATCGATCGGCCGAACCCGACGCACCGATCGGAGATTGCGGCGCGAACATCGATCATGCTGACGATGGCCGAACGTGCCATCGTCGGTTATCGCCCATTCGGCGACGTGCGCCTGCTCGCCTTCCCCGAATTCGGCCACGCCGCCCCGGTGTACGAGACGGCCGCCGAGTTGCACGAGAAGCTCGCCGTGCCGATCCCGAACGAACACACCGACCGCTACGTCGAGTTCTGCAAGAAATATCGCTGCTTCATCCAGACCGGCAGCTTTCTGGAATCCGATACGCGGTTCCCCGGCCACGTGTTCAACACGACGTGCCTGATTTCGGTGGACGGGATCCTTTACAAGTACCGCAAGGTGAACCCGTGGATCCCGTGGGAGGTCCACACCAGCCCGCACGATATCGCGGACTTCCCCGATCCACTCTTCCCGGTCGCGGACACCGAGATCGGCCGCATCGGCGCGGCCATCTGCTACGACTGGCTTTTCCCCGAGGCGATCCGTGAACTGGCGCTCGGCGGGGCGGAGGTGCTGGTGCGCGTCTCGGCGTACATGGACCCGTGGGGCGCGACGCCGCCGATGGACTGGTGGACGGTCGTGAACCGCTGCCGGGCGATCGAGAACCTCGCCTACGTCGTGGCATCGAATCAGGCGGCGAGCTTGGACAATTATCCGCCTTTCTCGTGGCCCGGCGGCAGCATGGTCGTGGACTACGACGGACGCATATTGGCGCAGGCCGACCCGGGGCCTGGCGAGAAGATTGTCGTCGCGGGGATCGACATTGCCGCCCTGCGGTCCGAGCGCGAGCGCCGAGCCGGGCACCACATGCTCGGCCACCTGCGGACGGAAGCGTACCCGAAGCAGCGAAGGCCGGTCTATCCGCAAGCGGGAACGGTGCCGACGCTGGCGGGCAACGAATCGACGATCGAATGGGGCAAAGAATCGTTCGGCCAATTGCGAGCGAAATGACCGTTCAAATCCGATAGCCACAAAAAGGCACGAAGAGACACAAAAGGAACAGCAGGACTCGATTGCGGCCAGTGAGTATTTCACACTCTTCTATTGTGCGTCTTTGTGCCGTTTTGTGGCCATTCAAGCCATCCATTTCCAATCGCGGATTTCCGGCAGGTCCTCGCCGACTTCCGCAATATATGTCTTGTGCTCGGCCCGTTTGCGGTGCAACAACTTCGCGACATCACCTGCCTTCGCCGCCAGGCCCGGCACGCGCGCGATCACATCCAGTGCCAGTTTGAAGCGGTCCAGGTCGTTCAGCACCACCATGTCGAACGGCGTCGTCGTGGTCCCCTCCTCCTTGTAGCCGCGGACGTGCAGGTTGCCGTGGTTCCGGCGGCGATAAGTGAGACGGTGAATCAGCCACGGGTAGCCATGGAACGCGAAGATGATCGGCTTGTCCGTCGTGAAGAGCGCGTCGAACTCGGCGTCGGGCAGGCCGTGCGGGTGCTCGCTCGGCGATTGCAGTTTCATGAGGTCGACGACGTTGACGAGCCGCACCTTCACGTCCGGCAGGTATTCGCGGAGGAATTCGACCGCCGCGAGTGCTTCCAGCGTCGGCACGTCGCCGCTGCACGCGAGCACCACGTCCGGCTCGCCGGGACTGCTCGCCCACTCCCAGACGCCAATGCCGGCCTTGCAGTGTTTCTCGGCCGCGGCCACGTCCAACCATTGCGGCGCCGCCTGCTTCCCGGCTACGACCACGTTGACGTAGTTCTTGCTCTTCAGACAATGCTGCGTCACGCTCAGCAACGTATTCGCATCGGGTGGCAGATAAACGCGAATGACGCTCGACTTCTTGTTGACGACATGATCGATGAATCCCGGGTCCTGGTGGCTGAACCCGTTGTGGTCCTGCCGCCAGACATGAGACGTCAGTAGATAGTTCAACGACGCGATCGGCTTGCGCCATGGAATCTCATGGCAGACCTTCAACCACTTCGCATGCTGGTTGAACATGCTGTCGATAATGTGGATGAACGCCTCGTAGCAGTTGAAGAACCCGTGCCGGCCGGTGAGGAGATAGCCTTCGAGCCAGCCCTGGCACTGGTGTTCGCTGAGCACTTCGAGCACGCGGCCGTCGGGCGAAGTGAGGTCCGCGTTCGGCGGAACGGGATCGACGTAGCAGCGTTTCGTGACCTCGAAGACATCCTGCCAGCGATTGGACGCATTCTCATCCGGGCTGAAGATGCGGAAGTTCTTCGCGTCCATGTTCAGTTTCATCACGTCGCGAAGGTATTTGCCCTGCAAGCGCGTGCTTTCCAGATCGACGGCACCCGGATTCGACACGGTCACGGCGTAGTCGCGCCAGTTCGGCAACTTCAACTCTTGCAGGAGCAATCCGCCGTTGGCGTGCGGGTTTGCTCCCATCCGGCGATTCCCCGTCGGCGCGAGCGCCGCCAACTCCGGCTTCAATGAACCGGATTCGTCGAACAGTTCCTCCGGCCGATAGCTTTTCAGCCAGCCTTCCAGGATTTTCACGTGCTCCGGCTTGCGGGCATCACCCATCGGCACCTGGTGCGACCGCCACGAATCCTCCACGATCTTCCCATCGATTTCGCGCGGGCAGGTCCACCCTTTGGGGGAACGCAGCACGATCATGGGCCAGCGCGGCCGGCCGGAGAATCCCTTCGTGCGAGCCTGATGCCAGATGTCGCGTATGCGCTTCACGACGATGTCCATCGTTTGCGCCATGAGTTGATGCATCGTCGCGGGGTCGGAGCCTTCGACGAAATACGGCTCGTAACCGTAGCCGACCATCAGCGATTTCAACTCCTCGTGCGGCATGAGCGAGAGCAGCGTTGGGTTGGCGATCTTGTAGCCGTTCAGGTGCAGGATCGGCAGCACCGCGCCGTCACGGACCGGGTTGAGGAACTTGTTCCCGTGCCAGCCGGTGGCGAGCGGACCGGTCTCGGCCTCGCCATCGCCGATCACGGTCGCGGCAATCAGGTCCGGGTTGTCGAAGACGGCTCCAAACGCGTGCGAGAGCGCGTAGCCGAGTTCGCCACCTTCGTGCATCGAACCGGGTGTCTCCGGCGCCGCGTGGGACGGGATCCCGCCCGGAAAGCTGAACTGCTTGAAAAGCGTCTTCAACCCGGCAAGGTCTTTCGTGACATCCGGGTAAACCTCGGTGTAAGTGCCTTCAAGATAGGTATTGGCGACCATCCCCGGGCCGCCGTGCCCGGGGCCGCATACGTAGAGGACGTTCAAGTCGTCGCGTTGGATGACGCGGTTCAGGTGGGCATAGAGAAAGTTCAGGCCCGGTGTCGTACCCCAGTGGCCGAGGAGCCGGGGCTTGATGTGGTCGCGAGTCAACGGTTGTCGGAGTAGAGGATTATCGAAGAGGTAGATCTGCCCGACGGAGAGATAATTCGCCGCCCGCCAGTAGGCATCGATCCGATCGAGTTCCGTCGGGCTCAGTGGTCCGTTCATAGGGCGTCTCCGAGAAGGACGGCGGTGTGGCGGGCGATGACCGATTCTTCGTCCGTGGGCAATTGGTAGATCTCAATCGTACTGTCGGAGGCGTGCAATCGTCGTTCCGATTTCGCGTTGGCAATCGAGTCGAGGCACGCGCCGAGCCAGGCGAGACGATCGCAGATGCGCTGACGCACAGGCGCGGCGTGCTCGCCGATACCGGCGGTGAAGACGATTGCATCCAGCCCGTTGAGAACGGTCGCCGCGGCCACGATTTCCTTGGCGACGCAACTGCAGAAGAGTTCAACGGCTTCTGCGGCTTGAGGTTCTTTGGCACTCAACAAGATTCGCATGTCCGAGCTGATGCCCGAGACCCCGAGCAGACCGGATTGGTGTCCGAGCACGCCTTCAACGACTTCCAGACTACCTTCGATTTTCATGAGTTGAAGCACGACGCCGGGGTCGAGTCGGCCGGGCCTCGCAGACATGAGCAGCCCGTCGAGCGGTGTGTAGCCCATGGTCGTCGTAAGGCTCATTCGGTCATGCATTCCACACAAGCTCGCGCCGTTGCCGAGGTGACAGACGACGGTTTTGCCGTTCGCGGCTCTTGGTGAGACTGCAGGCAGTTGGCCCGCGATCGACTCGTACGAAAGACCGTGGAATCCGTAACGGCGAATGCCTTGGTGGTAGTATCGGCGCGGAATTCCGAACATCCGCTCCTCGAGCGGGAGTGTCGCGTGGAACGCCGTGTCGAAGCAGGCGACCTGGGGCACACCGGGGCAGAGCCGTTGGACGGCGCGAATGCCGGCGATCGCGCCGGGCAGGTGCAGCGGGGCGAGCGGTTCGAGGCACTCCAGTTTGGCGATTGTTTCGGCATCGATCCGGACTGGAGCGGTGAAGTCGTCGCCGCCGTGAACGAGTCGGTGCCCTACGGCATCGAACCGAGCCGATTGCAATTCGAGGATCGCCTTCACGGTGGCATCGATGTCGGTCGACTCGACGGTCGCGCCCGCGACGCGGCGGTCGCCATCGAACCTCGCCCATTTGACGGTCGACGATCCGGCGTTCAGAACCAGGATGGAGCGCGACATGGACGGCCCCGACGATCCGGAAAACGAACAACCCTCGCGATCCGACGTCGGTTCGCGGGGGTTAGTGTAGTCCACAGGCCGAGCGATTGCAGACTCGCGTATCCGAATTCGATCAATACTGCAGCACGACTTCCATGAACAGCGAGCCGAGTGGGTTGACCGAATCGTCCTGACGGTTGTAAAGCTGACGGAACCCGCCGCCGGGCACGAAGACCGACGCGCCGCTGAGGATGATGACGTTGTTGTTCAGGACGGGCCGCCATTCGAACAGCGTGCTGAAGTCCGCCCCGATATCGCGGTCGATCTTGTTCTGATAGACGAACTGCTCGAGGACGGCGGTCTTGTTGAACCACATGAAGTTGGCGTTGTTGACGACGCGAAAGCGGGGCGTGATGTCGGCGTCGAACCCGAAGTTGATGAGTTCGAGGCCGGGGTTCACGAAGTTCGTCTGGCCTTGGATCTTGCTGGAACGAAGGCCGTTGAACAACGAGTTCCGCTGGACGAGTTGCACCCCGAAGAGCGGCAGGTTCTGGCGATTGTAGAAGCTGCCTTCACCGGCGAAGACGGTGTTGTCGAGGATGGAGTCGAAACCGGTGGCGCGGCCGTTGGAGACATTGCTATCGCCGGACGCCCACAAGCCCGACACGCGGAAGCGTGCCCAGTCGCGGTCGTAGGAGAGTTCCAGAGCGGCCATCTGGGCACTGATGGATTGCGGTTTGCCGGCTAGTGGGTTCTTGCTGTCTCGGCCCAAGGCCCAGTAGAAGGCGTGCGAGACGTTGAAGCGGTCGATGTGACCGTCGCCCGCGAAGCCGAGATAGGCAACTTCGACACGGTGCGGCTGGAAGATCCCGGTCGGGTCCGGCCGCACGAGGAAGCGGTTGCGGTCGAACAGCGTATCCGGTCCGTCGTTGTTGTAATGGACGCTGCCTTGGAGGGTGTAACCGGGGAAGATGAAGTCCTGCCGGTAGTAGTTCGCGATGAGGATGTTCTGATCGCGGTCCTCCATCGTGTTGAGGCCGCTATTGGTTTCCTTTTCCAACTGGCGGAAGAACGCGAGGTTGTACTGGTCCCGATTGCCGTTTCGCGTCCCGAAGAGACGGACGCCGCGGTTCGTATCGCTGAAGATGAAGCCGCGGAAGTCGGAGCTGAACGGCTGGTTACCGGCCCGGATCGACATGAAGTCGTATTCCGGGCTGGTGTCGGCGATCTTGATTTCCCCGAACGCCTCCTGGAGCGCGAACCACGAGCGGCCCCGCTGGGTGCCCTTGCGCACGTCGGGGCTGACGACGGCCAACTCGTCCACATCGATGAAGTTCGCGTTGAACGCCGGCGTGATCTTCACACGCCAGTCCATCGGCTTGAACGCGGCCGTGTCGCCGTGGAACAGGTCGAACGACATCGTAAACAGTTGCGAATACAGGAACTGGTTCGGTCGGCCGAAGTTCTCGAACTGGAACGGCCGCGCCGTGGATTCGAACGGCGTCGTCGCCGTCGGAATCTGCCGCCCCTCGAACAACGAGATGCTCGTCGCGGTCATGTTCAGGAACGTGTGCTGCCCGTAGATCGGGTAGTCCCCCTTCAGCACGTTCAGGTTGTATGGGTCGATGACGCGACCGAGGCGGTAGGCCGAGTCGGCGATCCACTTGCGGCTGTTGCCGTAGCGGTCCCATTCCGGGAAGCCGAGGCGCCAGCGGTCCTCGACCGTGACGAACTCGGCGTTCGACCCGCTACGCGGAATCACCGTGCTGGGCCCGGCGAAGCCCAACGGTGGATCGAACGGCGGCGCAGTCAGCACGTCGGTGGCACTCACGGGCACGACTTCCATCCCGTCGCCCGGCTTCGGTTCGAGCGTTCGCTCGGACGGATCGCGCGGCAGAGGGCGGGTCGGGTCGTCCAATTGCACCTTCACCGGTGCGGGCGCAGGCGGCGATTGCGCCGACGCGGTGGCGGCTCCGACCAACACGGCCGCGGCGGATAGCAACCGGATTCGGGTCAACAGTCTCATCGCGTTCTCCCGCGCTCGCCCGCCGGTCGATCGCAGCGGTGGGTCCCCCGCTCCGACCTTCATGCGAATGGCGATCTTCGGGGAAGTATCGGCCTTCGCCGCGCCGAACATGAGGAAAGCAACGATTCTTCCCGTCAGGCAAACTGGGCAATCTGATGGCTTGCCTAGCTCGCCCAGACCATCGCCGGCTCTCGCGAACTGAAACCATTTACGACATTCCTTGCGATTTCCCCTGACGATTTTGCCGATTGTACGGGGAAGAGGGATTCGACGGCCTCACGGACGGGAGCGGATGATGAACACGATCAACGAGCCGACGGCGCGACGCATTCGCCTGCTGGTCGAGGCGCTCGAACGCCGCGAGCAGCCGGCCGTGCTGGCCACCTTGAACGGCGGTGTGCTGGACGTGACCGGCGACGCCGCCGACAACCGCATCAACGTCTTCCGCCAGGGGACGGAGATCGTCGTCACCGAACAGGGCCTCGAGATCGGCCGCTTCGCCGCAGCCGCGATCACCAACGGCATCCGCATGGAAGGCGGAGCCGGCGACGACGTGCTCAAGATCGACCCCCACGTCTTCATCAACGCGACGCTCAGCGGCGGCGACGGCGACGACCGGATCAGCGGCGGCGGGGCCATCAACGTCATCAACGGCGGCAATGGCAACGACGTCCTCAAGGGCGGCCTCGGCGCCAATACGTTCGACGGCGGAGCCGGCCTGAACAACATCTACCGCGTCGCCCGCAACGACACCGTCGCACCGGGGAATCCGAACACCCAGTTCATCCGCGAGAGCGTGATCCCGGCACTCGACACTTCGCTTGGCCAGTTCCAGGAGACGCTTTCGGTCGCCGAAGTCGACGCCCTGCTCCAACGGGCCAGCGCCGCCTCGGCCTCGAACGACGCCATCATCGCCATTCTCGACCGCAACGGCCGCATCCTCGGCGTGCGCGTCGAGGCCGGCGTCGACCCCGCCATCACCGGCAACAACGCGAACCTCGTCTTCGCCATCGACGGTGCCGTCGCCAAGGCCCGCACCGGTGCCTTCTTCGGCAACAACGCCGCGCCCCTCACTTCACGCACCATCCAGAACATCTCCGAAAGCACCATCACCCAGCGCGAAGTCGAAGCCAACCCGAACATCACCGACCCGAACTCCACCATGCGCGGCCCGGGTTTCATCGCCAACGTCACCGCCGGCGGCCACTTCCCGCGCAACATCGCCTTCACGCCGCAGGTCGACCTCTTCCAGATCGAACACACCAACCGCGACGGCACCTTCCACGTCGGACCCGACGGCATCAAGGGCACCGTCGACGACGTCCTGCTCCAACAGCGCTTCGATCTTCCCGACGCATTCGTGCCCGCCGGTCAGGAACTCTTCGCACCCGATTCCTTCGGCTTCGAATCCGGCATGCTCCCCGGCGCCCAGGGCCGCGGCATCGCCACACTCCCCGGCGGCATCCCGATCCTCAAGGGCGGCCAGGTCGTCGGCGGCATCGGCGTCTTCTTCCCCGGCAAAACCGGCTTCGCCACCGAGGAAAACTCCTCGCGCAGCAACACCTTCGACCCGACCAAACCCGACCGCACCCTCGAAGCCGAGTGGATCGCCTTCGCCGCGCTCGGCGGCGAGCCGGGACCGATCGGCGGCGTCGCCCTGCCGCCCCAGATCACCCCGCTCACGGCGATCGCCGAAACCCTCGACCGTCTCAACCTCAACAGCATCTACCTCGTCGGCATCAATCTTGAAGTCTTCGGCCCCGGTATTCCCGAAGAGGGCATCCGCACCCTGCGCCAGATCGGTGCCGCGGTCGGGCGCGGCGACCCGAACGGCGGCGTGAACATGGCCGTCGACGCCGACGCCAACAACGACGGCATCGCCAACGACCCCGTCACACTCCGCGCCGGTCTCCGCGTGCCCGAAGGATGGCTGGTCACCCCGCACGACGGTGCCGGCATCACTGCCACCGAGGTCGAGGACATCATCAACCGTGGCATCGAGCAGGCCTTCGCCACCCGTGCCGCCATCCGATTGCCGCTCGGCAACCGCTCCCGCATGGTCTTCGCCGTCTCCGACATCAACGGCGAGATCGTCGGCCTGTACCGCATGCCCGACGCCACCATCTTCTCCATCGACGTCGCCGTCGCGAAGGCGCGCAACGTCGGCTACTACGCCGACGCCAGCTCCCTCCAGGCCATCGACCAGATCCCGGGCATTCCCGCCGGCACCGCCCTCACCAACCGCAGCTTCCGCTACCTCGGCGAGCCGCGCTTCCCGCTCGGCATCGACGGCACCCCGCCCGGGCCGTTCTCGCAGCTCAACGACGACCTCGGCATCGACCCGCTCACCGGCCTGCAGGTCGGCCCCCGCGCCCCGGCCTCGCAGTTCCAGTCAGTCGTCGGCTTCGATTCGTTCAACCCCGGTACCAACTTCCGAGACCCCAACAACATCACCCGCCAGAACGGCATCGTCTTCTTCCCCGGCAGCGCCCCGCTCTACAAGAACGGCCGGCTCGTTGGCGGCTTCGGCGTCTCCGGCGACGGCGTCGACCAGGACGACGTGGTGACGGACGCCGGCCAGCGCAATTTCGGCGTGCCGCTGACTGTCAACCGGATCGACCAGCTCTTCGTCCGCGGCGTCCGGGTGCCGTACCAGAAGAACCTCCGCAACCCGCTGGGCTAAGCGCGATCGGAAAAAAGGGGACGCAGCTCATTTCCATGGAAATGAGCTGCGTCCCCTTTTTGAATCGTCCCCTTTTTGAATGCGCTTCCGTTTCCGCCGAGCCAGAAAGCGGCGCATCGCCAGTTCGCCCGCCCGCGCCTCGTCGTGCGGCCGACCGCGCGCCCGCAGGAACTCCCGCGCCGCCGCCACCTCCTCCCGGAACTCCGGCGAGCGCACGAACCGCTCCGCCGCCGCCAGGTCCTCGGGATGATACACGGCTTCGACATCGTCGTCCGCGTCCGGTTCGGCGATCGGATTCGCGGGTTCGCGCTCCGGCCGGTCCTCGTTCGGCCCGGGGCCGTCTTCGACCGGCGGCGGGCGATCGTCGCCGGTCCCGGGCGCGCTCGACTCGAACTGCGTGCCGGCGATCTCACGGCCGTGGCGGAGGCGGGTCTTCTCCAGTTCGAAGATCATGGCCGCCGCCCGCTCGGCGGCGTCCGGGTCGGGGTGTTCGAGGCGTGCCCGGTAGAAGAGGACGGCCGCGAAGAGGGCTTCGCTCCACGCGGCCTGTTTGCCGTCGAGCGTTTCGGGCACGCGGATCGGCGCCGCGGGCACGAGGTGGGGCGCGATGCGATTGACGACGTGGGGCGCGGCGACGATCATGGGATTCCTCCGGAAGTCGATTCAGCCGGAGCGTTCGCGATACGTGGACAAAAGTCAAGTAAAATGCAAATGGGGCCATGCGAGGGATGGTGCTACGATCGTTTGTGGCAAATGCATTCCGTCCGCGTGTCTTCAGTCCGAAGGACTGGGAGTGCCTAGCCCAGGGCGAGGAGGCTTTGCGACGACGCCCTGGGTAACGGGGGAAAAAACCCACAGCCCGAAGGGCTGAGACAAGACGCTGCTCGTCCGGGAATCTGTCGCAGTCCTTCAGACTGCTTGCGGTGCCGATTGTGACCCAGGGCGTCGCCGAAGACGGCTCGCCCTGGGCTGCGCACTCCCAGTCCTTCGGACTGAAGAGGGGCAACCGAGTCGACAGATCTTCCACCAACAAACGGAACGCTCACCCGCACAGCGGACGCATCCGCAATCCGCATGTCCGAACAGCGGGGCCATGCGATCTCACGTACCCGACGGTTTGCGGCGATGATCGCCACGGCGAACGGCGCAACGTCAGTCCGCCGGTCGAATTGCAGGTCCTCCACCGGCGGGCTGTC
The DNA here is from genome assembly GCA_022842245.1 of Gemmataceae bacterium. Classification (GTDB taxonomy): domain Bacteria; phylum Planctomycetota; class Planctomycetia; order Gemmatales; family Gemmataceae; genus Limnoglobus. The sequence continues at coordinate 106,183 of JALHPZ010000005.1, read as the reverse complement.
GCCGCGCCGTTCGCCGGGAATCGGTTTCGTCGTTGCACGGGCCGCGATCGAGGGTGAGAATGGAGAACTTCGAGACCGGCGCATATCGCCGAATATCAGCGGGAGACTGTTGCTCGCGCAGTAGGCGGACATTGCACGCCATGCATTCTTTGGATAAGGAGAAACGACTGGATGGGCCACGCTCTCACCACCATGGCTTCGCTCCACGACGGCATACCGGTACCCGAGTTCGACGTGCGAATTCCCTGGCTGATCTCGGAGCGGGAGTTGTTCGAGTTTATCCCCCGCGCTGCATTCAACGTAACTTACCCCGGGTGGCCTCAGTTGCGTTTCACGCTACTAGGGGTGAACGGTGAGTTCGCGTTCAACTTCGTAACCCACTACCGGAGGAAACTCCTTGAAGTGCGAATGCGAAACGACGACGAGGCGACCTTTCATGACACGTTCTGCGAGAGCGCAGAGTGCCTGCGGCGACGACTCGGCGATCCCAACTCGATCGACATGCCCAACTCTTACCATTTGAGGTGGGACGATGGGCGAGTGTCGGTGGACAACCACGTTGATACACCGGACCACCCGGTACTGCCTGGTTTGGGGCTGATATCTCACACTCTGTCGGTGTTCGCAAGATTCGGTTTGACGTTGGGCCGTGTCGAAGCCGCGTCCGGTGCCAACGCACGTGTTCGGGATCTGCTTGCGTCGCTTCCGGGTGTCCGTGTTATGTGGGTGCAACCGTCGAGTGATTTCGTCCGGTTCGGCCTGTCAGTTTCGGACCAACGCTTGTTGGCTCGGCTCGTCCACTTGGGGTGCGCCATCAACATGCCGCTGGTGGCCGAGGTAGATTGGTCATGTCAGTCGCTGTACTCGCACGAAGATCCTGAGTGCATTCGTTACGACCTACGCGTGCCGGTATCGCCCGAAGACGGACCGAACGATGGGTTAGGGCTGGTCGAGCAGTTGCTCACCGAGTGGGTCCAGCAACGTGCGCCCGAGTAAAGGCTGACCGAACCGGATGAAAATGTTCCCAGTATGAGTCATATTGTTCCATCGTACGGCTGAACGCATCCACAATCTGTGTAACCGCTTCGGGGCGGTGCAACCTCTTGACCCTACGGCTTGCGGCGATCGATCGCCACGGCGAACGGCGCGACGTCAGTCCGCCGGTTGTATTGCACGCCCTCCACCGGCGGGCTGACGCCGCGCCGTTCGCCGGGAATCGATTTCGTCGTTGCACGGGCTACGATCGACGGCGAGAATGGGGTCCGTCGAGTCCATCGCGTGCCTACGAATGCGTTAGGATTGCGGAACGGCGAGCATAGCCGACGCCCCCGGCATGCGATGGTTTTTTGGTATTAGAAAGTGAGGCGCGGATGAGCCTGGGCATCTATCCCGAATTCGATCCAAATCTGCGGGGCACGAAGTTCGATGCCCTTGGAGAGGTTCTCGGCGCCAACCTCGAGGTGCTGGACAAGATCGCTCGGTCGGCGAAGCTCACGCCGTGCACCGCGTTCGCGGACAACCGCCCGATCCCAGATGACTTCGACGGCGATCCGGACGAGTTGGCCGAGGTCCTGGGCGAGTGGACTGAGTGGTTCGACCCAGCCGTTGGGCAAGCCGCCATGCAAGCGCTGGCCGACCACATCAAGGCCAGCCCCAAGGCCGCCAAGCGGCTCGACGGGTCTGCCGGGGTAGTCGAAGAACTGGAGGAGATGGCACGGGTACTTGGGGTGGCAACGACGCAGCGCGTACGATTCCGGCTCCAGATGAGCTAAAGACCCCCAGAACCAGGATGAAGGATTGCGGTCGTAAATACAATGTCACCCTTTCATGGCGACCTATCCGCAACCGCATGTCCGAACAGCGGGGCCATGCGTTCTCACGCACCCGACGGCTTGCGGCGATCGATCGCCACGGCGAACGGCGCGACGTCAGTCCGCCGGTCGTATTGCAGGCCCCCCATCGGCGGGCTGACGCCGCGCCGTTCGCCGGGAATCGGCTTCGTCGTTGCACGGGCTATGATCAACGGCGAGAATGGGGAGCGTCGAATCCATCGCGTGCTTCCGAAGAGTAGCGGGACACTACTGCTTGCGTAGTTGGCCCACCCGCCATGCCCGAGGTTCTTTTGCCCCGTCGGAGAGCTTGCAGATGAGTTTCCGACGCAGCAAGACGGCAGCGAGGGAGTCGCGGGCTTACCGCGACTTTGTGCAGGCCAACTCCGCGCTGTTTCAAGCGTCCGGCCTCCCGATCTCGCTGTATGAGTCTCGGGAACTGTTCGACGACCTACTCATGCACGGATACATCGACCACCACCCGGACCCGACCCACTTCAACGTCGGCCAATTGTCGGGGGGGGCAGCTTGCGGCGCTGGTGGAAGTCGTGGTTCGGTATTTGCGGTCCGGCTTCCCAGACCCCGGCATCGGCGGGTTCATGGGCGGACCCACGCGGGACGAGGTGTTCCGGCGGGTCCTGCAAGACGCGGAACCCGGATGAAGGTTTTCCCAGTCCAGAGAAAAATTGATTGCAACCTACGGCTCATGCAACCGCATTCAGCGTGTCTGATCCGGGTAGTTGCGTTCACGCGGCCCCGACGGTTTGCGGCGATCGATCGCCACGGCGAACGGCGCGACGTCAGTCCGCCGGTTGTATGGCAGGTCCTCCACCGGCGGGCTGACACCGCGCCGTTCGCCGGGAATCGGTTTCGTCGTTGCACTGGCCGTTAACGACGGCGAGAATGGGAAGCGTCGGGCCCATCGCGTGCCTATGAAGAGTAGCGAGAGATACTGGCTTGCGTAGATGATGGCCCGGCATGCGGGGATGACTATCGATTTGATGACTGGCGCCGTGGCCCGACGGGGCACGGCGGCAAACTCGAAGTGGAGAAATGTCCATGCACGTTCGAGCGGGTATCTTCGGAATGGTCTTCGGGATCGCGATCCTTACCGTGTCGGCAGAAGAGCCGAAGCGGGAGTTGGTCGAGTATGAATCCACGGATGGGAAGTACAAAATCCTTCTTCCCGGCGAGGTAACGACGAAGAATAAGACGCAGAAGGCGGGCGGCGGATCCACCATCACCGTGTTCGCCGAAATGGACCTCGTCTATATGGTCTCGTATCACGATCTGCCGAAACCGCTCGCACCCAAGCAGGCCAAGGAGAAGTTCAAGGAAATGGTCGATAGTTTCAAGAAAAACGGAACCAAGGTGACTCACGAAAAGTCACTCACCGTCGGTTCCAACAAGTTAACGGCTCTTGAGATCCGGGGCGAGCACGAGAAGGTCCGGGGGAAATACAGCCGTGTACGTTACATTATCTCCGGCGAGCGGATATACACGATACTGGCCGGCGGGGCGACGGAGGAAAACGTGACATCCAAATTTACGGACAAGGTATTCGATTCGTTCAAGATCACGAAGTAGACCTTCCCATGTGCCGGAATTCACAGGCCGAGAATGGGCCTCGTCGGAGACTCGTGAATTGAAGCCGGGGACGCGACTCGTTTCGGATCTCGAAAGCCGCGCCCCCGCTTTCCGTCAGTTCACCGTCTTGCGGATGTAGTCCCAGACGCGGCCGCGGAGCTGCTCGGGCATCGCGTCGATCTCCTTCTCGTCCAGCCGGCCGTCCTTGTTCGTGTCGTACGGGTCGAGGCCAGTCTTGAAGCGGGCCGGGATCTCGATGCCGTCCTTCGGGATCATCGGCTTCTCGTCACTCTTGAACGGCTCGGCCGATTCCGACTTCGCATCGACCACATACTCGACGTAGCCGAGGTGCATCTCGTCGAAGGTCTGCGGGCCCCACTTCACGAGTTTCTTCGGGTCGGGGTTCGCCGGGTTTTTGTCGCTGTTGTCGTACCAGACGGTGAAGCGGAGCGTCGAACCCTTCGGCACCGTCACCGGCTCGGCGAACTGGTAGCGGAGCTGCCAGTTGAAGTCGTAGCGCGGAATGTCCATGAGCAGGGTGGTCGTTTTGCCGTCGGGCGAAATCAGTTCGTAGCGGCACGCCTTGCCGCGAACGTGCATGTGGGGCATCAGGCCGCGGACGGAGATTTCCATCGGCACCTTCAGGTTGGCGACTTCCTTGTGGTTGCCGTCGCCCGGCGGGATGCGGATGCCGGGCTGCATGACGGCGCCGACCTTGACGATGTGTTTGGGCGGCTGCTTCGCGAAGCGGAAGGCGATGGTCGTGCGGTCGTCGACCGCCTCACCGAACGGCGTGTAGTGCATCTGGAAGCGCAGGGTCGCTCCCTTCGGGAGTTTGCGGGCGTAGCCGGGTTCGAAGACGAGGTGGTCGTTGCCGGGGACGTAGGCGGCGAAGTAGCCCTCGCGCTCGTCGGAGACGTTGGGGTTCACGGCCGCGCGGCCCGGCAGGAAGCGGCCGAGGCCCGCCTTCGGAATGACGTGGACGAGCACGTGGTGCACCGCCGCCTTCGCCGACGGTTTGATCTCGTACGCCTCGACCCACTTGTCCTCGTCGAGGTTCGTCTCGATGGTCACGTTCTGGTACGGCATCGTCCCCGTCGCCGGGACGGAGACCGCCTTCGTCATCTGGAAGACCGCGTCGGGCTTGCCGATCTGCCATTCGGTCGGCCAGGCGATCGGCTTGGGCGCGTCGGCGTCGGACCCCTTCGCGAGGTCGCCCTTGAGCCAGGCGAGGAAGTCGGCTTTGTCGGCGGCGGACAGCGAGCGGTCGTTGAGGAAGTGCGAGTGCTCACCGGCCTTGGGCGGCGCGGCGAACCAGGGCGGCATCGTGCCGTTCTCCAGCACCTGCCGGAGGCTGCCCTTCTGCGCGACGACGTCGTCGTACGATTCGAGGGCGAACGGGCCGACGCCGTCCTTGCGGTGGCACGACTGGCAGTTCGCCTGCACGATCCGCGAGATGCGGTTCGAGAACGTGACCGTGGCCGGTTTCGCCGGTTCGAGGTCGAGCGGGCAGCCGGGGGCGGTGGTCGCGGCGATGGCGGGCGTCTTGCCGGCGAGCAGGGCGTTGAGCGCGTCCTTCAGGTACTCGTGCTTCGGGGCCGGGAGGGAGTAGCCGAGGCCGTATTGGTCGTCGACGGCGCCGCGGTAGACGACGGTGCGGGCCGAATCGAGGACGACGACGTCCGTCGTCTTCGTCGCGCCGAGCGCGCGGGCGAGCGCTTCGGCATCGACCGCGTAGCGGGACTGGAACGCGTGGTTCGGCCGGTCGCCCTTCGTCGCGTTCGCGAACAGGAACGCGAAACCCTTCGCGGTGTAGTCCTTTTCGAGCTTCGCGAGGGTCGGGGCGAATTTCTTCGAGAGCGGGCAGGTGGAATTCGTGAGGGCGACGACGAGGTAAGGACTTTTCGCGAAATCCGAGAGCCTGCCGGGCTTGCCCGAAGCATCGGTGAAGGTCGCGTCTTCGACATACCGGCCGATGCCGCCGTCGCGCGGGGCAAGCGGCTTCGGGGCTTCCGTAATGGAATCCGCCGCGGTAACCACCGCGGCGGAGAGGATGAGGAAGGCAAAGGCTCGCATCGTGTTCTCCGGGATCGGTTCCCTGAAGAACACTTTACGCGACGATTTCTTTCACGACATTCCCTTTCACGTCGGTCAGGCGGAAATCCCGGCCGGCGTGGCGGTAGGTCAGCTTCTCGTGGTCCAGCCCGAGCAGGTGGAGCATCGTCGCGTGCCAGTCGTGGATGTGAACCTTGCCGTCGACGGCTTCGTGGCCGTAGTCGTCGGTGCGGCCGTGGGCGTGGCCGCCTTTCACGCCGCCGCCGGCCATCCACATGGTGTAGCCTTTGGCGTTGTGGTCGCGGCCGTCGGTTCCCTGCGCGTAGGGCGTGCGGCCGAACTCGCCACCCCAGACGACGAGCGTGTCCTTGAGCAGGCCGCGCTGGTCGAGGTCCTGCAAGAGGCCCGCGATCGGCTTGTCGACCGATTCACAGTTGTTCGCGAGGTCTTCCTTCAGGTTGCGGTGCTGGTCCCAGCCGCCCTTGGTGATCTCGACGAAGCGCACGCCGGCCTCGACCAACCGCCGGGCCATGAGGCACTGGCGGCCGAATCCGTCGGTGCCACCGCCGCCACGCCGCCCACCCAGAGCGCCGCCGCCGAATCGTCCGCCATCACCTCCGCCGCCGGTGATGCCGTAGGACTCGAGCGTCTTCTTCGATTCACCACTTACGTCGAGCGTCTTCGGCAACTCGGCCTGCATGCGGAAGGCGAGTTCATAGCTCTCGATCAGTCCATCGACGACGGGGTTCTCGCCTGTTTTGGCCAGCGCGTTCTTGTTGAGAGACTGGACAAAGTCGAGTTGCTCGCGCTGGTCCTTGGTCGATTGCCGGGGGTTCTTGATGTTGCTGACGCCGGCGCTTCCGCCACCATAGGCTCCACCGAATCCGCCGCCGATCTTGGTGCCCTGGTAGATGGCGGGGAGGAAGTTGCTGTCGTAGTTCGCCGGTCCGCCGTTGTTGTTGGGCGGCGAGATGGTGACGAAGCCGGGGAGGTTTTCGTTGGCGGTGCCGAGGCCGTAGAGCACCCACGAGCCGAGGCTCGGGCGCGGGAACTGGAACAGGCCGCAGTGCATTTGCAGGAACGCCTGCGGGTGGTTCGGGATGTCAGTGTGCATGCCGTTGAGGACGCAGAGCTTGTCGGCGTGCTTGGCGACTTCGGGGAAGAGTTCGCTGATGGCGAGGCCGGACTGGCCGTGCTTGGTGAACTTCCACGGCGAGCCGAGGAGCTTGCCGCCGAAGAGTCGCCCGCGCCCGCCGCTATAGCTCTTGCCGTCGTCGGCGGTGAGCTTGGGCTTGTGGTCGAAGGTGTCGACGTGGCTGGGCGCGCCTTCCATGCAGAGGAAGATGACGCGCTTCGCCTTCGCGGGGAAGTGCGGCGCCTTCGGCGCGAGCGGGTTCGCCGCATCGCGTGCGGCCGCTTGCTGCGCGAGCGCCGCGAACGCGAGGTAGCCAAAGCCGGAACTGGTGGATTGGAGAATCCGCCTTCGGCTCCAGAACGATGAAGGATGAACGATGAATGATGAATCAAGCATGGGCTCTCCCTTTGATTGTCTTGACTGATGCCGTGAGAATCGCGATCAGTTCGTCGCATTCCTTCACGAGTTCGGCCAGTTTCGATTCCGGTACTATCTCGGCTCCAATTAACAGTTCGAACCAGTAAGCGGTCTCTTCCAATTCCTGGAGAGCTCCCGACCACTTGCTGATGATCTCCGCGTCCGAACGCGCTCGAATCCCTTCCCGATAATGCGCTCCGACCGAAGTCGCCGACCGGAGCACCTGTTTTCCGATAGTCTGTGAAGTCGTGTCGGACTTCAAAGTCCCATACATCTTGATGACCCGTAGCGAGAACGTTCGCGTTCTCACCTTCAAGTCGATCGGTGTCTTGGATTTCAATTCATCGTTCATCATTCACCATTCATCGTTCCGTCAGTTTCGCATCAGGAACTCGGCACTGCCGAAGAGCGCCTGCGCGAACGCCGTCCACGTGTCGCGCCGCGTATGCTTCGCGCCGTACTTGCGCACGAACTCCTCGGCCTTCTCCTGCTCCTTCGCCGTCGGCGTGCGGCCGTAGACGATCCGGTACGCTTCCCGCACGCGCTGGCTGTCGCTACCGAGCTTCGCAACGAGCTTCGACCCCACGGCCTCGGCCTGGCGGATCACAAACGGGTTGTTCATCAGGAACAGCGCCTGCGACGGCACCGTCGTGTTGGTGCGGTCGCCGACGATCAGGTTCGGGTCGGCGGCGTCGAAGAGGGCGAGCGATTCCGGTGGGTTGTCGCGGATCTGCGTCAGGTACACGGAGCGGCGCGATTCGTCGGCCGGCGGTCCGCCGAAGAGTTGGCGGCCGCGCGGGATCGCGTAGCCTTCGCCATTCGCGTGGGCCGGCGAGCCTTTCAGGGGCGTCCGGTCGAGGTTGCCGCTGACGGCGAGCAGCGAATCGCGGATCACTTCCGCGTCCAGCCGGCCCGGCGTCATCCGCCAGAGCAGCGCGTTGTCCGGGTCCTTCTCGTGAAGCTTCGCATCGAAGGTCGTCGCGAGCTTGTAGGCGTCGGTGCTCACCAGTTGCTTGATCAGCGTCTTCGTGCTCCAGCCGTCGGCCATGAAGCGCGTCGCGAGATGATCGAGCAGGGCTTGATTGCTCGGCGCGGTGCCCGTCGTGCCGAAGTTGTCGGGCGTGCTCACGATGCCGCGCCCGAAGAGATGCAGCCAGACGCGGTTGACGTACACGCGCGCCGTCAGCGGATTGTCCTTCGACGCGACCCAGTTGGCGAGTTCGAGGCGACCGCTGCCGCCGCGGATGGTCGGCTGGCGGTCGGTCATCACCTGCGGGAATCCGCGCGAGACGATCTCGCCAGGCTTGTCCGGCTCGCCGCGCTGGTACACCGGGCTGTTCATCGTGCGGAACCGGTCGCGCGTGCCCATCGCCAGGCGCTTCGGCGTGCCGTCCTTTTCGTACAGGTTGATGCGCGATTCGAGCATCGGAATCTGGATGCGGAGCCGGACGCCATTGCCGGAGAGGAACGAATCCTGAACGGACTTCTTCTGGAGGTCGGCGAGTTCCTGCTTCAGGTCAGTGAGTTGTTTTTCCAACCGCGCGAGCTCGGCGGTCGAGAGCGGCTTCAGGCCGTCGTCGGTGCCGTCGTTCGGCAGGGTGATGAGCGCCGATGGGTGTTGGCCCTGCACGGCACGGATTGTGCCGTAGCAGGTCTCGGTGCTGCGGAAGATGCCGGCGAGGGCGTAATAGTCCTTCATCGGGATCGGGTCGAACTTGTGGTCGTGGCAGCGGGCGCACGCGGCCGTGATGCCGAGGAACGCCTGGCTGAAGGCGTCGATCTGCTCGTCCACGAGGTCGAGTTCGAACTGCAGCCGGCTGCGCTCGTTGACGTTCTTCGTGCCGATGGCGAGGAAGCCGGTGGCGACGATGTTCTCGGCTTTGTCCTTCTCATCCTTCGCGGGGAGTAGATCGCCGGCGAGTTGTTCCTTCACGAACAGGTCGAACGGCTTGTCGGCGTTGAAGGCGGCGATGACGTAGTCGCGGTAGCGCCAGGCGTGCGGGTAGTTGAAATTGACCGCCTTGCCAGTCGACTCGCCGTAGCGGGCAACGTCCAGCCAGTGTCGCCCCCAGCGCTCGCCGAAGTGGGGCGAAGCGAGGAGCTTGTCCACGACCTTCGCGTAGGCATCGGGTGACTTGTCGTTGACGAACGCCTCCACTTCCTCCGCCGTCGGCGGCAGGCCGATGAGGTCGAGGTACAGCCGGCGGACGAGCGTGACCGGATCGGCCGGGGCGACGGTCGTGAGTCCCTTCGCGGTCCGGGCTTCGGCCAGGAAGTCATCGACCGACTTCTTCGCGTCGGTCGCCTTCGGCTTCTGGAACGCCCAGAACTGCTTCCCCTTCTCGATGTCGATCTCGTGCTTGACGGCGGCCTTGGCCGCGCCGTCGCGCGGGTCGGGGGCGCCCATCGTGATCCACGTCTTGAAGTCTTCGATCACCGAATCGGGCAGCTTCTTCTTCGGCGGCATCATCCGGTCGTCGTCCTTGGTCGTCATCACGTCGATGAGCAGGCTCTTGGCCGGGTTGCCGGGCACGATGGCGGGACCGGTATCGCCGCCGGCGCGGAGGCCGTCGCGCGTATCGAGCGTCAGGTTTGCCCGGATCTTCTCGCTGTCCGCCGCGTGGCACTTCTGGCACTGCTCCACCAGCACCGGGCGGATCTTCGCCTCGAAGAACTTCACCTGCTCGGCCGTCGGCTTGTCATTGAAATCCTTCGCGGCCACCGGCTCGACTTTCGGCGGCGCCTTCTTGAAAAGCGGGAAAGGACCCTTCGGTGGTCCTTTGAACGGGTTCTTTTTCCCCGGCTCCTGAGCGCCGAGAAACGGGATCGCTACCAGAATCGCGGATAGTGTGGCGAAGGATAGAGCGCGCGAACGCATGGCAATCACCCGGACGTGTGCGAATCCGATACGGCTATAAACGCGGACCGGCCGAAATATTACCGCGCCGAATCGGATTTCCTGATCATTCGTAACATAACCCGTGTTTCCGTGCATGAAAATCGCGTGAGTCATCTCAACATGCAAACCCGACGACTCGGCAATAGCGATCTGGATATCACCCCCATCGGCTTCGGCGCCTGGGCCATCGGCGGCGGCGGCTGGGCCTTCGGCTGGGGCGCCCAGGACGAATCCGATTCCATCGCCACCATTCACGAAGCCATTGACCTCGGCATCAACTGGATCGACACCGCTGCCGTCTATGGCCTCGGCATGTCGGAAGAAGTCGTCGCCAAGGCACTCACGGGAGTGAAAAAGCGGCCGTACGTCTTCACGAAATGCGGCCGGGTCTGGGACGAGACGCGCACGATCGGGAAGTGCCTCAAGGCCGCGTCGATCCGCAAGGAGTGCGAGGCGAGCCTGAAGCGGTTGAAGCTCGACGTCATCGACCTGTACCAGGTCCACTGGCCGGAGCCGGATGAGGATGTGGAGGAAGGCTGGACCGAGGTCGCGAAACTGAAGGCCGAAGGAAAGGTCCGCTGGATCGGCGTGTCGAACTTCAGCGTTGCCCAATTGAAGCGGGCGGCGGCCATTGCGCCGATCACGTCGCTCCAGCCGCCGTACTCCATGCTGCGCCGCGAGATCGAAGCGGAGATCCTGCCGCACTGCCTCAAGGAGAATATCGGCACGATCGTCTACTCGCCGATGCAGTCGGGCCTGCTGACGGGAACGTGGACGCGGGAGCGGATCGCGGCGTTGCCGGCGGATGACTGGCGGAAGGAGAAGAACAAGTGGTTTCAGGAGCCGCAGCTGACCAAGAACCTGGCGCTCGTGGAACTGTTGAAAGAGATTGGCCGGCCGCACGGCAAGACGCCAGGCGTGGTGGCGATCGCATGGACGCTACGGCAGCCGGCGGTCACGGCGGCGATCGTCGGCGCGCGACGGACGGGGCAGTTGAAGGAACTGCTCGGCGCGGCCGAGTGGCGGCTGACGCCGGGCGAGGAACGCCGTATCGCGGAGTTCCTCGCTACGAACGGCATCTAATCCAAGTCCAAACCCGCTCCGAAACCATCGCCTTCAACGCGCCGCGCCGGCGGTGGCTTCGGGGCCTGACGGGGCGGCTCGGCGCGACGGGGCGGCGGCGGAGCCTTCTCGACTGGAACCGGAACCGGCAAGGGCGGCGGAGCCTTCGCGGATTCGACGGGCAGCGGCGGTGGCACGTCGGCGGGCGGCGCGGCCAGTCGCGGGCGGTACGTCGGCACGTCCGGGATTTCCTCGCTATCGTCCGCCTCGATAGGCCGAGGCTTCTCGACGCGCTCCCGCCGAACCTCTCCACGGCCTTCTCCCCGACCTTCTCCGCGGCCCCGGCCGCCCCGCGAACCGCGACTGCGGCCCGAGCGCGGTTCCTCGCGACCATTCGCCTCCCGCGGCTTCCGCTCCGGCGACTTTGGTTCGTTCCCGAACCGCGTCACCACGTATGTCCCGCTGCTCTTGCTCTTCTCGATCTCCAGTAAGCCCTGCTTCTGGGCATCTTCCAGCAACTCGCTGAAGGTCTCGTAGCCGTAGTACCCTTCGTTGAACGACGGCTTCTTCCGCTTCATCGTGTCCTTGACCATGGACGAATAGATCACTTCCTTGTTTTCCCGGCGCAGGGCCAGCAGCGAATCGAGCAGGAGGGCGAACATCTTCCGCTTCTGCTCCGGCACCGAATCGGCGACCGCCGGCACGACCGCCGGCGCCGGCTTCGCCAGGTCCTCGTAGTAGATGAACTCGTCACAGTTGTCCCGCAGCAGGTTCGACGTCGCGTTCGCCAACCCCAGGCCGATGACGTGCTTGCCGAGTTCCTTCAGCTTCGAAACCAGAGGCGAGAAGTCCGAATCGCCCGACACGATGCAGAAGGTGTCGATGTGGTCCTTCGAATAAGCGAGGTCGATGGCATCCACGACGAGGCGGATGTCGGCGGAGTTCTTGCCCGTGGCGGATCGCTTCGGAATCTCGATGAGTTCAATGGCCGCCTCGTGCAGCGGGCCGGTGTACTGGCCGAACCGGCTCCAGTCGCAGTAGGCGCGCTTGACGACGATCTTCCCCTTCTCGACAAGGCGCTCCAGGACGCGCCCGATCTCGAACCGGTCGCGGCGGCCATTGAACCCCATCGCGAGGTTCTCGAAGTCGATGAACACGGCGAGGGCGTGTTCGGAATCGGCGGGAGACGCTTTCATGGGGCGGTCCGTGCGGAAGGGAGTCCGGGTTATTATGGTGCGTTTCCGCCGAAGGCAATGCCGCACCTTGAAGCGCGGCCCGGCGAAGGTAACACAATCCCCGGAACCATTTGATTTCTCTCCAGCGAGACACTCATGACGGCGCACTTTCGACTCGACGGGCAAGTGGCGGTGGTGACGGGCGGCGGCCAGGGCATCGGCGAGGCGATCTGCCGCCGGCTGGCGAGCGCCGGCGCGAAGGTCGGCGTGTTCGACATGTCGGCGGAGAACGCCAACCGCGTCGCCAAGGAGATCGGCGGCGTGGCGATGGTCGGCGACCTCACGAAGGAAGCGGACCTCGAGCGCGTCTTCGGCGAGATCGTGAAGGCGGCCGGGCCGGTGAGCATCCTCGTGAACAACGCCGGCGTCGCCAGCCGCAAGGGCCGCGACGTGCCGATCTGGGAAAGCGTGCGCGAGGACTGGGAATACGTGATGAACATCAACGTCACCGGCCTCGTGCTCTGCTGCAAGGCGGTGCTGCCGGGGATGATCGAGAAGAAGTACGGGCGCATCGTGAACATCGCGAGCATCGCGGGCAAGGAAGGCAACCCGAAGATGGCGCCCTACTCGGCCAGCAAGGCCGCGGTGATCTGCCTGACGAAATCGCTCGCGAAGGAACTCGTCGGCAAAGGCGACATCTGTGCGAACAGCGTCTCGCCGGCGGTGATTCAGACACCGATCCTGGACCAGCTGAATCAGGATCAGATCAACATGATGCTGAGCAAGATCCCGCTCGGCCGCACGGGCAAGCCGGACGAAGTGGCGAACCTCGTCCACTTCCTCAGCAGCAAGGAGTGCAGCTTCACGACGGGCTTCTGCTTCGACATCAGCGGCGGCCGGGCGACGTACTGACGGCGTATGATCGTTGTTTCGACTTCGAGTCGCGGCCTTCGACGTTTTTCTCCCTCCCCCATTGAGGGGGAGGGCCGGGGTGGGGGGTCGTGGGGTGCTGGGGAGCATTCCTCGCGGCGCGGGGGGGGGGGCGC
>JALHPZ010000005.1:0-92968 GCA_022842245.1 Gemmataceae bacterium | reverse complement strand
CGCCCTTGTTTTGTGCCCCCCCCCCCCCTTGGGGGGGGGGGGGGGGGGGGGGGGCTCGTGGGGTGCTGGGGAGCATTCCTCGCGGCGCGTCACCCCCACCCCAACCCTCCCCCTTCAAGGGGGAGGGGACAAAACCAACTCACGTCGTTGACCGGATTCAAATCGTCGGGTTTTTGTGTCGACTCGGCTATCCGCTCGGGTGCCCGAATTCGATCGTGAGCGACCCGATCAGCCCTTCACCGTTTCGACTGAGCCGTGATTCGCCCCGCTGCGATTCGCGGCTTCGATGAACGCGACGATCTCGATCATCGTGCTCGCCGCAACGGGGGCCTTCCCGGTCTGGAACATCTCGACGACCCGCTTCAACAGCTCGCGATAGATGACGCCGGTGCCGACGGGCGAACTGAATGACCCCTTCTCGGCGAAGGCGGTGAAGCCGAAGGCGCTGCCGCCAGCGCGGTTGCCGCGGATCGTGGCCACGCGGCCGTCCTTCCAGGTGCCCGTCGCTACGTCGGCGTCCTTCGTATGCGAACAGGTGACGCGCTCGCAGCCCGGCCCCATCAGCGCGTACAGGATCTCGACGGCGTGGATGCCGTAGTGGAAGAGACCCGGGTTCCGTTCGTGCGTCGACGCCGGGCCGAAGGTGTAGGCGCCGAGCACTTTCCCGTGCTTCGCGTCGGCAAGGTAGTCCACTACTTCCGTCGCATACCGCAGCGAACTCGAGCTGAAGATCGGCAGCTTCTTCTTCTCGGACAACTCCACCATCTTCTTCGCGTCCTCCACGGAGCAGGCGAACGGCTTGTCCACATAACACGGAATGCCCGCTTCGAGGAACGGCTTCGCCCGCTCCCAGTGCACCGAGCCGTCGACGGCTTCGATCAGCATGCCGTCCACCTTGCCGATCATGTCTTCGGGTTTGTCGACCAGCGGCACTTCATACTTCTTCATCTGGGCCGTGTAGCCGGGGATGCGCTCGGGAGAAAGCTTCGATTCGCCGGGGCAGCCGATGACGACCTTCGCCCCCTGCACCCACTGTGACTCGGCGATATCGACGTGGTTCAGTCGTTTGGTGAACTCGACGGCGTGGGAGGTATCGAAGTCGAGCAGGCCAAGACGGATCATGGAGTCACTCCGAACGGAGGGCGGTGAGGATCGGCGCGCGAAGGGCGCTGCGGGCGGCGAGGGCAACGACGATGATACCCGTGGCGAAGACGCCGACCAAGAGGATACCGACGCCGGCCCACGGAAGCGAGCCTCCGAGCGCAAGGTTCGGCAGGACCGAGAGGACCGCCGCGCCGAGGCCGAGGGCGACGCCGAGCGCGAGCAGCCAGAGGTTCTCGAGGAGCACGGCGCGGCGGACGGCGGACGGCGCGAAGCCGACGGCGCGGAGCAGCGCGATCTCGCCGAGGCGTTCCCAGACGCCGCGGAGGATGACGGCGGCGAGGCCGAGGATGCCGAGCAGGAGGCCGAGGCCGCCAAGCAGCTGGAACGTGGTGAGGTACGTGCCCACGACCGCCTGGAACGCGGCGACGCGCTCACGACTGTCCGTGACGGCGGCGCCGTTCCCCTGCAGGCCGGCAGCGAGCAGCTTCGCGATCTCCGGCGCATCGGCCGCGTCCGTCTCGACGAGGTTCAAGCGGAACCCCTCCTCGCGCGGGTGCAACCTGCGCAGCGCGTCGTCCGCCATCACGAGTTCGCTCTGGAACGGGCTATCCAGCAGCGTACCGACGAGCCGGCAGGTCACTTTCTTCCCCTGATCGTCTTCCACGTCGACCGTTCCGCCGACCATGATCTTGAGCATCCACATCGCGGTGTTCTGCTCGGCGAAGACCGGGATCGCGCCGTCGGGCTGGGGTTGTTTCAGGAGCGTCCACGGATTGTCGCCGGCGCCGGAGGCGGTCATGGCGAAGCGGAAACCGCCGCGCTCGATCAGGTCGTCCGGCACGCCGAGCAGGCGCGGCTTGCCGGCCTGATACAGGTTCAGGCAGCTCGCGTCGTCACCGCTCACGACGCGAATCGGAATACTCGACCGGATCGCGGCGAGCTTCTCCTTCGCCGCGGCCGCGAGGGCCTTCTTGTCCGCGTCCGGATTCCGGTCGGCTTGTCGCTGGAAGTAGAGATCCAGCCCGGCGAGCACGTCGTCGTGCCCGGCCTTCGAGTCGAGCCGGTTGAAGAGCGGCACGTCCGACTCGACGAGCAGATTGAACCCGCCGCTGCCGCCGGTCCGGCCGGCGAAGTCGGCTTCGGGCTTGCGCCGGAAGCTCTCGACGGCGACGAGCAGAAACGTGGCCGAGCCGATGAGCAGGACGGTGAGCACGCTGCGGCCCGGGGCGCGCCCGGCGTTGCGGACGGCGAAGTCGGTGAGCGAGCGGGCGAGCGCGCGGGGTGCCGTGAGCCGGCGGCGGATGACGAGCAGCCCGGCGACGAAGAGGAGCGCGCCGCCGAAGAAGAAGCCCATCGCGCGGAAGTCCGGGTTCGGCAGCATCGGGCTGCCGAAGAGCGCGGCGATGGCCGCGGCGATGCAGCCGACGATGAGAATCGTGCCCCAGCGCCGCTGCGATGGGCGTTCGGGTTCGGTCGTTTCGATCTGCCCGCGCAGGAGCGACGGCGGCGCGACGCGGACGAGCTTGCGAACCGCGAGCCAGACCGTGAGACCGGTCATCAAGAGCGTGAGGACGAAGCCGAGAATCGCACTCGTCGGCGTGACGTGCGGCCGGAGAAACGACTTTGCACCCGGATCGGGCCAGAGGTCGGCGATGAGCGCGAGCAGCAGACGCGAATAGCCGACGGCGGCAAGCACGCCGACGATGGCCCCGATCGCGGCGAGCAGCAAGCCCTCGAAGACGAGCATCCGCAGCACGATGCGCGGCGAGTAGCCGAAGGCGAGGTAGTTGCCGATCTCTTTCGCTCGGCGTTCGACGTTGAGCCGGTACATCAGGCCGACGAGCATCAGGGCCGACACGATCAGGAACAGACTGAATCCGAGGAAGAGGCCGCCGAAGTCGGTGCCGCCCTTGCTCGCCGCGAGGAGGCGGGAGCGCACGTCCTCGACGACGATGCCGCCGGCGGCGGGGGTGAGCTTCGCGCGCAGGAGCGGCGCGAGTTTCTCGACGGTCTGTGCCGGTGTCTGGCCATCTGCCGGCGCGATGCGCAGCGAGGTCACGTTCCCGAACCGGCTCGTGAACCACTTCTCGCCGGCGGCACGGGTGATGTAGGCCTTCGGCGTCGTGCGGTAATCCTTCCAGAACTTGTCGTGCACATCCCCGGGGCGGATGCGCGTGCGGTCGAAGGTGAACGGCGGCTGCCAGGTGGCGATGTCGAGCTTGTCGGTGATGCCGGGGAACGGCGGTGTCAGCGTCGGGTCGGCGGCCGGGCCGGAGAGCGGCACGAAGCCGCGGAGCTTGAACTCGGCGGTGATCGTGCGCTCGCCGCTCTCGACGTCGGGGGCGAAGAATTTCAAGCGGATCGTGTCGCCGGGCTTCGAGGTTTTCAGCGGCGATTCGGGCCAGTCGGCCAGCACGATCTCATCGTCGGCAATGTTCGATACGCCATCGGGCAGGAACGGGCCGAGCGGCGCGGCCGCGGCCGGTTCAACGGCGGCGACGATCGAATACGGGATCACCTGTTTGTCGTGGGCGATGTCGATGGCGAGGTACGCGGTCGTCCGCGCCGTGCGCAGGCCGAGTTCCTTCGCGCTCGCCTCCGCCGCGTCCAACACGGCCGATTCGAGCAGCAACCGATCCGATTCGAGCGAGACGTAAGCGAGGTCACGGGCGGTCACCTTGTTCCCGGTCGGCGGGTCGCGGCGCGTGCGCAGCCGCAGGCCCCAGTCGGGCAGGTCGAGCGTGCGCTCGAGCGCGGCGTTCACCGCGCCGGCGTCGGGGCCGAAGGCGAACAGGGCGTTCACGCGGTCCGGGTTGTCGCCGAGGGCACGGCGTTGGAGCGCCTCCAAGGTGACATACACATTCAGCGGCGGGGCCGGGTTCGGCAGCAGGTTGAAGTCATTGGCGGTATGGTCTTCGGACAGGATCCCCGCGGCCGTCAGATCGAAGCCGAGCGTGGTGTCTTCCGCGTTCCGCTTCCCCATGATGGACGAGCGCGGCAGGCTGGAGAACTGCTGCACCGAAAGTCGGAGCTTGCCACCGATCCTGACACCGGCCTTGGCGGCGACTCGTTTGCCGAGCACGGCCTGGACGCCGCGCGCCGCCGGCGGCATCAACCCGAACTTCGCGAACCCCTCCTCCGTCAGCCCGATCACGGTGACACGCGGCACGGTCGTGCCGTCGTCGTCGCTCGCCAGCGAGCCTTGCAGCATCAGGGCCGGCACGGTGTTTGGACTGGCGACGGAACCGGTGCGGATCAGCCGATTGCCGGTCCACGCGGCGGAGACGCCGTTGAGTTGGCGTTCGGATTTTGCCCGCAGGCTGCCGCGGAGCGAATCGCCGACGAAGAGCGCCCCGGCCAGCACGGCCGCGCCGACGGCGGCGGCGAACAGCACGGCCAGATTGCCGCGCCAGTGGTGGCGGATCGAACGCAGCGGCAGCGAACGGAGCGCGAGCATGTCAGGCGCTCCGTTCGAGGCGGCCGTCGGTCATCTCGGCCCGGGCCGGGAACGATTTCGCGAGATCCTGGCTGTGCGTGACGGCCACGAGGATCGTGCCCGCCTGCCGGTGCAGTTCCAGCAAAAGGTCGCCGATCGTCTGGGCGGTGTGGCGGTCGAGGTTGCCGGTCGGTTCGTCGGCGAGGACGAGCTTCGGCTTCTGAATCAGGGCGCGGGCGAGGGCGACGCGCTGGCGCTCCCCGCCGGAGAGTTCCGCCGGGCGATGCTCCAGCCGGGCCGCGAGGCCGACGCGCTCGAGCAGGCTCCGCGCGTGGGCTTCGAGGGCCGCGGCGTCCCGGTTCGGGTTCACGAGCGTCGGCACGAGGACGTTTTCGAGGACGTTGAACTGCGGCAGCAGGTGGTGGTCCTGGAAGACGAAGCCGATGCGTTCGTTGCGGAACTTCGCCAGCGCGGCATCGTCGAGGGTGAACGGGTCCTGGCCGTCGAGTTCCACACGGCCCGACGTGGGCCGGTCGAGCGTACCGAGGATATGCAGGAGCGTGCTCTTGCCGGAGCCGGAGGGGCCGGTGATGGCGAGGGCGTCGCCGTCGGCGAGGGATAGCGATGCGCCGGCGAGCACGCGCAGCGGTTCGCCGCGCGTCGGGTAGTCCTTGCGAAGATCCGTCACGGTCAGGGGCATTGGATTCCCTTCGGTCATTTTGCATTTTTCATTTCTCGTTTTGCATTGTTCCAAGATTGAATCAATGCAAAATGCGTAATGAAAAATGCAAAACGAAGACTACTTCGAGAACGCACCCGGCAGCGTCGGCGCGTCGGCCGTCAGAGCCAGCGTGCCGAGGCCGTAGAAGGTGTACTCCACGTCGTGGCCTTCGTCCCAGAGGCCGCCGTGGAAGCCGCCGGTCGGCACCTCGCACGACTCGGCATAGTCGCGGAGGGCGGCGAGATTCAATCGATTCCCCGCGCCGAGCTGGTCCAGCGACCAGGCGCCGGTGAACGTCGAAAGAAGGTCGGCGGCGGGGATGCGGTCGTTGGCGCGGAACCCGCCCTCAAGTTCCGTCGGCAGTTGCACGAGGAACTCGACGACGCGGCTGCGGATGCCGTCATCCATCGCGTTCAGGATTTGCAGGACGCCGACGCCGGCGGCGGTGGGGTTCGTGCCGCTGCGCTTCATCGCGGCAATCTCGACGAAGCCGCCATCCTCGCGCTGCCGACCCTTCACGAACTTCACAAGCGCATCAGGTTCCGGGATCGGCCGGCCGAGGAGTTCGTGTGCGAGGCAGACGAGGAAGCTGGTGTAGGTGCTGCCACCGGGGGCGCCGGGGACCTTGCCGAAGCCGCCGTCGGGCGTGCGGAACGTATCGAAGAGCGCGCCGACGCGCTCGCGCCAGTCGGGCGGCGACTCTTCGAGGACGTCCGGCCCGCCGCCGAGCGGAACGAGATGGCACGCCACGAGGAGCGAGAAGAAATCGACGACGCCGGTGGACTGCCCCATGCGCGAGCGTAGGAATCCGGCGGCCGATTCGCAGATGGCCGGCTCGAGGGCTTGCAGCACGGCGAGCGAACGCAGGGCGAAGCCGGTGTAGTAAAGATCGCTGCCGCCCTCGCGGCCCGGCCAGCCGCCGTCGGGTCGCTGAAGCGAACGGATGTAGTCGGCGTGTTTCGCGCGCGTCTCGTCGGGGAGTTTTTCGATCCCGTCGAGAAGCTGGTTCGTCAGTTTGACGAGGTACGGTTCGGCCACGCTCACGCCTCCAGCTTGGCGCGGATGGCGGGCGGAATTTCCAGCGGCTCGATCGTGCCGCCCGGCCCCTTGCGGCAATAGACGCTGGACATGCGGCCGACGGCGATCGGCTGGCCGTCGCGGCTGAACTCGAAACGGTAGCTCAGCGACTTCGCCCCCACCTTTTCCAGCGTGACCGCGATGGTCGCCTCGTCCTCGAAGCGCAGGGGTTTCTCGAAATCGCAGGCCGCCGAGACGCGGGGGAAGCCGTAGCCGACGCCGGCGTCGGTCCAGGCGACGGAAAGGCCGCGGGCGCGGAGGAATGCCGTTTCGGCCACTTCCATGAAGCGGAAGAAGTTGGCGAAGTGCATGATGCCGGCCATGTCGGTATCGCCGAACTCGACGCGCCGGGTGACGGTGAACGGAGTGGCCATCCCGGTCATTGTGGGGACGCCGCGGGGATTGGCGAGTCGTTCGCGGGAATCGATCTCACTTCTTCGCGGCGAAGAATTGCTCGATGAGCAGTTTGGATTCGTCCGACCCGACGAGGTGGAAGAAGCCCTCGGTTTCGCGAGCGAGAGCCTCGGGCAGGGGAAGGGCGCAACCATCGACGAGGGCGGTGAGGGCTTCGCGCACGGCGCGGGTGGCGTTGTCGAGTTGCGGCCGGTAGAGTGCTCGCGTCTCGGCGGAGATCCATTCCATTTTCTGCCGCCGGGCCGATTGCCAGCCTTCGATCCCCATGATCTGCATGGCGGATTGCAGGAGCGTGCCGGAGTCGATCGGGCCGAGGGCGAGGTCGATTTCGGCGGCTCGGACGGCGGAGATGGTCTTGCCGGTGCCGATGAGATCGCCGGCGAACGGCATCCCGATGAGGCGGGGAAGGCGCTGCGTGCCGCCCCAACCGGGCATGAGGCCGAACTTCACTTCGGGCAGGCCCAGTTCGATCTTGCGATTCGTGCCGAGCAGGATGACGTCGCAGGCGAGTGCGACCTCCAGCCCGCCGCCGAGCGCCGCGCCGTCGATGAGCGCGCAGGTCGGGCACGGCAGCGATTCGAGCATGTTCAGCACGCGATGGCCGTGCTCGATCACCGCCTTCACGGCGGGGTCGTGGCGCACCGCGCCGCCGAGCAGTTTGAGATCGGCGCCGACGATGAAACTATCCGGCTTCGCGCTCTTCAGGATCACGCCGCGGACGTCGGACTGCACGATCAGGACGCGCAACGCGACTTCGAGGTCGCGCCAGGTTTGTTCGGTGAGGACGTTCGTCGTCCGGTCGGGCGCATCGAAGGTGAGCGTCGCGAAGCGATCGTCGCGGATCAGCAGTCGGATCGAGGACTGAGCCATGCGGAGCCACCGGGAGTCAGCGGTCGAGCATTAAGGGCGGACCGGTCCGGCGCACGACGCGCCATCCCGCGGCCAGGCGTTCGATCGAGACGGCATCGAACTGGACGGCCAGTTCGGCGGCGCGGCGGACGATGGGATCGTCCCACGGCGTGCCGGCGGCCGCGGTGGGTGCCGGCCGTTCCCCGATCAACTTCGTCTGGGAAGGGATCGGTTCGTGAACCGGCAGCAGGATACCGTTACCATCGACCGATCGGAACCCCGGCCCGCCCATGGGCGTCACGGCCAGCACCGGCCGGCGGAACCCGACCGTCAGGACATAGCGACCACCCACCGTCAGATAGCCGTCGTCGGCCACGAACTCCACCCACGGGTGCTTCGCGATCGCCGCCCGCACCCGGCCGACCGAATCCGGGTCGGTTGTTGTGAATCGATCCGGCAAATCGCCCAGATAGCGAACCTCGGTCCAGAAGGTGGCGGCGTCCACCCAGGCCGGCGGCTGGCAGTCGATGGCGTCGAGCGGAAGCCGGTAACGGTCGCGGGGACCGATGCGCCCGGCCGCGATCGTGCCGAGCCAGGCGATGCCCGCCAGCAAGGCCGCGCCCAGTCCCGCCGCCAGCAGCGCCAGCGCGAGGCGGCGCGGTCGGGGCCGTTCCGGTCGGCTCACCATCGGTCCCCTCACCACACGTTCAATTCCCGCTCCAGAACCAGACCCGTCCGCTCCCGGACCGTCTTGCGGACGCTCTCGATCAGGCCAAGCACGTCGGCCGCGGTCGTGCCCGGATGGACGATCGCGTAGTTCCCGTTCCGCTCGCTCACCTCGGCTCCGCCGCAGCGGTGCTTGGCCAGTCCGGCCCGCTCGATCAGCGACGATGCGGTGCCCCCCGCGGGATTGCGAAACATGCGGACACCGGCCTGAAAGCTGTGCGGTTCGCCCGCCTGACGCTGCACCCACGCCTTGCGCATCCGCCGCAACAGTACCTCCGGATCATTCGGCTCGAGATCGAACTCGACCCAAAGGATGACGGGTTCGACGAGGTCGCTGCTGTGGTCGGAAAAGTTCAGCTCGTCCCGCGAGCGAAGTTCCTGCTTGCCGTCGTCGGTCAGCACGGCGACGCGGCGGACGGCGGAGCCGATTTCGCCGGTCCGATCGCCGACGTTGCATCGGACGCTGCCGCCGACGGTGCCGCGGATGCCCACGAGCGTCTCCAACCCGCCGAGGCCCCCACGGACGGCGAAGGCGAGCAGATCGAAGAGTTGCCCGCCGCCCGCGGCGCGAACGGTGCGGCCCTCGCGCTCCAGCCCGGTGAAGGCCTCGCCTTGGAGGCGGACGACCGCGCCGGCCACGGGTTCGTCCCGAACGAGCAGGTTGTAACCGCCTCCGAGCATCCGCACCGGCACGCGTTGTTTCTTGCAGTGGCGGAGAACGTCAGCGAGTTCCGACACCGTGCGAGGCTGGATGAAATATTCCGCCGGTCCGCCGATCCGCAAGTGCGTGTAGGGCGCGAGGGGCTCGCCCCGTTTCACGATGTCCGGGAACTGGTCCGCGATCGTCATGCCGTCACACTCCGGGGGCAAGGGGATGATAGCGACGCGCCGGGCGAATTCACAGGGCCGATCGGCTGCGGCGCGGGACGTGCAACTTGTGATCGATACGTCGAATGGTTAGAATTCCCGGGGATGGTACGCCGGGATTTCGGGGCCGCACGCCGCGCCGTCCGTACATTGACGACGACCACTGCCGGGATCCGCGCGTCCGCGGACCGGATCGAGGACGACGAATGGCGAAGCTGGAGGCGACCCTGCTCCGATCCGCCGGCGGCCCCCTGCCGTTGTGGGTCCACGATTTGGTCGTCGGCCAGGAAATCACGCTGGCGCAGGTCGCGGGCATTGACGACGGCCGCGGCGGCGTCGTCACCCTCGGCGTCGCCGAGAAGGACGTGCCCGAGGTCGATTACAAGAACGTCAGCGGCCACGGCTACCATGCCCTGATGAAATGGGATGGCGAATTCCTCTCCGTCAGCCGTCGCACCAAGCCCAAGAAAACGACGAACGGCCTGCTGACCGCCAAAGGCCTGCCGGCCCCGGACGAATTGAAACTGCGCCCCGGCGATTCGTTCCGCATCGCGCGGTTCCTCTTCACGGTCCTCGACCTCAGCGATTCGCTTCCGCAGTCGTTCCCGTATCAGACGGCTCCGGCCAAGACCGAAGACATCGTCAAACCGCAGGCGCCCCTTCCCGCCGCACCGATTCCCGCCTTCGAATTGGACCGGTCGGAACCGGACCTCAACGTGTCGGTGGGGCCGGACCAATTGATGCCGCTGCAAGCACGGAATGCGCGGTCCGGCTCGCGGGTCGCCCCCCCGAGAAAACCGGCGGCCGACGGCGGCCCCAGCGCGCTGGCGCTCGAGGCGGCGGAAGTGCTCCGCACCCCGCTGGTCGACTCGGACAACGTCATCAACGGGTTGCTCGAGATCGTGGATCGCTTCGACCCGACCCGTTCGCCCGAGGCGCTGGACGACATGTTCCGGCAGGCCGTGCGCCGCGCCGTCGCGCTGGATCAAGCGGCGGCAGATGTGATCGTGATCCCGCCCAAGGGGGACCCGACGCCGCGCGGCAAGGACCGGCTGCCGTGGTTCAGCCGCACCTTCGTGCGGGATGCCGTGCGCAAGGTCGGCCAGAACGGCGGTGTGCTCGCCGGGTTCTGGAAGGCCGACGCCATGGCCAAAACCGGGGAATTCCCCGCTGCCGGAACCCGGTTCGGCAGCGGCGTGGTGGCGCCGAGCGCCAAGGAATCCGCGACGTCGGGTGTCATGCGGCTTCCCACTCAAGCCACCGGCAGCGTGCCCGGCTGGGCCGTCTGTGCCCCCGTTCCGCCGCGCGGTGCCAACGAGGAACAACTCGCCCTCTACGTCTCCGCCCCGATGCCTGACTCCGGCATGGGCTCCGACCTCAGCTCCGATCCCGGCATCGCGCAGGCGCAGAAAGTGGTTCTACTGTTCGCGAAGCTCTATGCGGCCCTCGAACGGATGAGCCGGGTCAACGCCCGTTATCAGGAAGCCGTCGGTTATCTGCCCCGGCCGGTGCAGCGTCTCTTGAACCGTTCCGACTACGACGCCCAATTGGCCCCCCGCACGCTGGAAGTCACCGTGCTCTTCTGCGATCTGCGCGGCTCGTGCGGGGTCGCGGGTGCCGGCGGGTCCGATCTCCGCGCCCAGTGGGACGGCGTCTTCCAGAACGCCCTCGAACAGATGAGCCGCGCCATCGACGACAACGGCGGCGTCATCGGCGGATTCATCGGCGACGCCGTCATGGGTTTCTGGGGCTGGCCCGACCCCACGCCCGCCGCCGTCCAGGTCCAGCGCGCCGCCCGCGCCGCACTCAGCATCCGCCAGAACTTCGAACGCCTCCGCCAGAACCGGTCGTCCCCGCTCGCCAACATGCGCATCGGCATCGGCCTGACGCACGGCCCCGCGCTCGTCGGCAAGCTCGGCAACTACGACATGAAGAAGATCGACGTCTTCGGCCCCACCGTCAACCGCGCCTCGCGCATCGAAGGGATGACCAAGAAATTCGGCGTCGAAATCATCGTCGACGAAGCCTTCGCCACCAACCTCCCCGACCCGCGCCTCGTCGACGGCCGCCTCCGCCGTCTCGCCCGCGTCAGCCCCGCCGGCATGGACGACGCCTTTGCCATCTACGAAATGATGCCCTCCGAAATGCAGGACACCTTCGGCATGAAGGAGGCCATCTTCGCCGCCTTCGACGAAGCCCTCCACGAGTTCGAGGACGGCCACGACTGGGAACGCGCCAAACTCGTCCTCGACCGCTACCGCGACCGCGACGGACCCAGCCAGTTCCTCCACGATATCATCGGCACCCGGACCGCCGCTCCACCGGACTGGCTGCGCGACGCCGCCGGCCTCTGCTACGTCAAGCTGACCGACAAGTAACCGCCGAGGCCGCCGTCGTGTCGTCGCTCCCGCCGACCGTTCGTTCCGTCACCGTGCCCGATTTCCGCGCCGCCAAGGGCGCCCGGAAACTCGTCGTCGTCACCGGTTACGACTACACCGCCGCCCGCATTCTCGACGCCGCCGGCGTCGATGCCATCCTCGTCGGTGATTCGCTCGGCATGGTCGTGCAGGGCCATGCGAACTCGCTGCCGGTCACGCTCGGTCAGATGCTCTACCACACCCGGTGCGTCGTGCGCGGGGCGACGCGCGCGCTCGTCGTCGCCGATCTGCCGTTCCTCAGTTATCAGGCATCGTCCGAGCAGTCGGTGCGGAACGCGGGGAAGTTCCTGAAGGCCGGCGCCGCCGCCGTGAAAATCGAAGGCGGCGAGCGCATGGCCGACCGGATTGCCGCCTGCGTGCGGGCCGACATTCCCGTGATGGGCCACGTGGGGTTGACGCCACAGAGCGTGCGGAAGCTCGGCGGGTTCAAAGTGCAACGGGATGCGGACCGGATCGTGGCCGACGCGCAGGCGGTGGAAGCCGCAGGCGCGTTCGCGATCGTGATCGAAAGCGTGCCTCCGGCGATCGGCGAGCAGGTCACGAAGGCCGTCGGCATCCCCACCATCGGCATCGGCGCCGGCGCGGCTTGCGACGGCCAGGTGCTCGTCTGGCACGACCTGCTCGGCCTCTATCCCGACTTCCGCCCGAAATTCGCGAAGGCGTACGCCGAACTGGGTGCGCAGGCGACCACGGCCATCGAAAGCTACTGCCGCGACGTACGCGACGGCACTTTCCCGGGGCCAGAACACACGTTCAAGTAAGGCTCATCATTTTGCATTTTTCATTTCCCATTTTGCATTGGTCCAAAAAGAGATCGGACCAATGCAAAATGGGAAATGAAAAATGCAAAATGGATTATCGATCTGCGATATCGTTGACCCCGCCCCGCTCGGTCGTGTAAACTCTACGCCATCGACTTCCCGTCTTCCTCCCTTCCTCTCGTGCTCGTACGAGGAGCCATCATGAGTCCGTTCAACCGTCGCGAATTCCTGAATCGCACCGCGATCCTGTCCGCCGCCGTCGCCGCCGGCACGCCGCTGGTCCGCGCCGAAGAAAAGGCGTCTGCCGCCAAAGGCTCCGCCAACGACCGGCTCAAGGTCGCCGTCATCGGCGTGCGCGGCCGGGGCATGAGCCACGTCGGCGGCTACCTCAGCAAGAACGCCAACTGCGAGATCACCACCGTCTGCGATTGCGATGAAGCGATCATCGGCCCCGCCATGAAGAAGATCGGCGACGCGCAGAAGGGCGAACTGAAATACGTCAAGGACATCCGCAAGGTCATCGAAGACAAGTCGATCGACGTGATCTCGATCGCGACCCCGAACCACTGGCACGCCCTCGCGGCCGTGTGGGCGATGCGGGCCGGCAAGCACGTGTACGTCGAAAAGCCGGCGACGCACAACGTCCACGAAGGCCGCCTCATGGTGCAGGCGTCGCGGAAGTACGGCAAGGTCTGCCAGGTCGGCACGCAGAGCCGCAGCACCAACGGCATGCGCGAAGCCATCGCCTACATCCATGAGGGGAACATCGGCAAGGTCAACCTCGCCTACGGCACCTGCTACAAGCCCCGCGGTTCCATCGGCAAGGTCGACGGCGTGCAGTCCACGCCCCGGACCATGGACTACGACCTCTGGTGCGGCCCGGCGCGCGTCATCCAACCCACCCGCAACACCAAGAACGGCCCCGTCCACTACGACTGGCACTGGATCTGGGAATACGGCAACGGCGACTTCGGCAACCAGGGCGTCCACGAGGCCGACAAGGCGCGCTGGGGCCTGAACCTCCCCGGCCTGCCCACCAGCGTCGTCAGCATCGGCGGTCGCTTCGGCTACGTCGACGACGGCGAAACGCCCAACACCCAACTGAACCTCTACGAATACCCCGGCGCCCACATCCTCTTCGAGGTCCGCGGCCTCAACACCAAGGACTACAAGGGGGCGAAGGTCGGCAACATCTGGTTCGGCGACAAGGGCTACGTCGTTTGCCCGAACTACTCCAGCGGTGTCGCCTACACGCCGGACGGCGTGAAGGTGAAGGAGTTCAAGGGCGGCGGCGATCAATCGCACTTCGACAACTTCCTCAAGGCGGCCCGCGCCAACGACCACAAACTGTTGAACTGCGACGTCGAGGAAGGCCACCTGAGCGCCGCGCTCTGCCACCTCGGCAACATCAGCTACCGCCTCGGCACGGCGTGCACGATGGACCAGCCGACCGACGCCTTCTCCGGCTGCAAGGACGCCGTGGCCGCGCTCGAACGGATGAAGGACCACGTCAAGGACAACGGCGTGAATCTCGCCGAGGCGAAGGGTTTGATGGGCGTCACGCTCAAGATCGACCCGAAGACCGAGAAGTTCGTCGGCCACGCGAAGGCGAACGAGATGCTCTTCCGCGAATATCGCAAGGGCTTCGACATTGTCGAAGCGGTTTGACTTTCCCACCGCCCGCGGACGTTCGTCCGCGGGCTTCCCTCACTTTTCGTGATTTCTCCATGCGCACGTTCGCACTCGTCCTCCTGCTCGCGAGTCCCGTGTTCGCTGCGGACGTTCCCCAGCCGAAGCCGACGAAGGCCGACGAGCCGATCGCGAAGGAATTCTCCCTCGCCAAAGCCGGCGAATACCTCGACGGCGTCGGCGTGAACTGGACACGCGACCGGCAATGCGTGACCTGCCACACGAACCTGCCGTACGTCATGGCGCGGCCGCTGGTGAAAACGGATGACGCCGGCTGGAAGGAAGTCCGCGCGTTCCTTGAAAAGGACGTGGCCGGCTGGAAGACTGGCAAGCCGCGCGGCGACGCCTACGTCGTGGCGACCGCGACCGGGCTGGCGTTCCTCGACGCGAACACCACCGGCAAGTTGAGCGAATCCACGAAGGCCGCCTTCGCCAAGATGTGGCAGACGCAGCAGAAGGGCGGCTACTGGAACTGGCTGAAGTGCGACTGGCCGCCGATGGAGCACGACGACTACTACGGCGCGGTCCTCGCCGCCGTCGCGGTCGGCGTCGCGCCCGGCGACTACGCGAAATCCGCCGACGCGAAGGAAGGCCTTGCAAAGCTGACCGGCTACCTGACGAAGACCCCCGCACCGGACCTCCACCACCGCGCGATGCTCCTGTGGGCGTCGCTCAAGATCGACGGATTGCTATCGGCGGATCAGAAGCGGGCCACGATCGCCGAACTGGCGAAAGCCCAGCAATCCGATGGCGGCTGGAGCCTCGCCTCGCTCGGCACCTATTCCCGCAAGGATAAATCGAAGAACGATCCGAAGAGTGCGAGCGACGGGTACGGCACCGGGTTCGTCGCTTACGTCTTGCGGCAGGCGGAGCCCAACCATCCTGCGATCGCAAAGGGGATCGCGTGGCTGAAGTCGAACCAGCGTGAGTCGGGCCGATGGTTCACGCGGTCCCTCAGCAACGACAAGGCGCACTATATCGCGAATGCCGGTACGGCGTTCGCCGTCCTCGCGATCCAGTCGGCGTCCGAAAAGTCGGCATCGAAGTAAATCGGCTCGCCGGGCGCGTCGGGTAATCCGACGCGCTGCCGACTTTGCCGGTTGTTCCGGTTATTCCTTTCGATCTTTCCGCACCGACCCGGCGTCCTGTCTGGTTGGTGCGCGAATCGACTCAAAAATCCTGCCGCACCATACTTGCCGGTCGTTCGTTCGCGGTCGGGCGCGCCACGGTGGAATCGAATCGGTCTCCGGGGAGCGCGTGAAGGCTCGCAAAGACGAGGTTCGATACCGGATGCGTGTCTTTCGGTTTCGACCGGAGCATCGCCGCGCGCGTCGCGACCCGTGAAAACCTTGGGACTTCCCTCTGAAAGTTTGAGGATTCGACTAATGGCCCGTCAGTCGTTCTTCGTTCGCATGGCCCGCGGTTTGATGCGCCGACCCCAGGTTCGCTCGTCGCGGGCGCGGTTGGAAGCCCATGCCCTCGAACCCCGCGAGATGCCGTCCGTCTCCGGCACCGTGTTCCAGGATTTCAACGCCAGCGGCACGTTCGACACGTCCGGCGTCCTGACGAACCTCGGCGGCACGACGATGGGCACGCCGGTTCAGATCGGCACCATACCCACAGCGATCGACGTGGGCATCCCGAACGTGACGGTGACGATCTTCGACGCCGCCGGCGCGAAAGTCGACCAGGTGACCTCGAAGGCCGACGGCACGTGGCAGTCGAACCTCACCGTCGCCGGGCAGCAGTACCGCGTCGAATTCACCGGCGTGCCGCTCAACGGCTTCCAGTATGGCCCGCACGGCGCGAGCGCCGGCACCGCGACGCAGTTCGTCATGGACGGCGCCACAAACGTGAACCTCAGCCTCGTCCGCGACGCCGAGTACTACCGCCAGAACCCGCTCGTCGTCACCTCGCAGTACTACTTCGGTTCGGCGAGTGGCCAAGCGGCGAACTTCCCCGGGATCCTCTCTTTCCCGTACGCGTCCGGTTCCGTCCAGCAGATGGACAACACCATCTCGAACATCCAGCAGCCCAATCAGCACGCGATCGCGATTCCGACCTCGCAGGTCGGCACGACGTGGGGTCTCGGCTACAACCGCGACGCGAAGGCGGGCTACGCCGCGGCGTTCACGAAGCGGCACAGCGGCATGGGGCCGGGCGGCCCGGGCGCGATCTACACTTTCGCCCTGCCCTCCGCCGACACGCCCGGCACCGTCACAACCGCGACGCAATGGGTGAACCTGCAAGGGGCGACGGCGTTCGACCTCGCGACCAACACGACCTTCACCGTGGACACGCTCGGGGGCTTCGGCGCGTATCTCGCGTCGCGCAACGCGCCCGGCTACGATTACGACCGCGACGGCGACGACACCGGCTGGAACGCCGTCGGCAAGTCGTCCCTCGGCGGCCTCGACGTCAGCGACGACGGCCAGTTCGTCTACGTGATGAACCTCGCCGACAACCGGCTGTACATCATCCCGGTGCTGGCGAACGGCGCGGCCGACACGGCGAACATCCGCGCCATCCAGGTGCCTACACCCGCGGGCGTCGCGGCCGGCGATCTCCGCGCCTGGGCCGTCGAATACCACAACGGCCAGGTCTACGTCGGCCTCGTCGACTCCGCGGAAAGCGATCAGGATCAGACCACGCTGCGCGGCTTCGTCTACGCCTTCAACCCGACCACCAACACCTTCGGCGCCTCGCTCGTCAACGACGCCAGCGGACTCGGCTTCGACCTCTCCTACGATCGGGGGGCGAGCTTCGGCGGCAACGACACCTACCGCCCCTGGTCCCCGACCTACAACCGGCTGATGCTCAATCAGGTCGCGACGGTCGGCCTGTCGTCGCAGTACCCGCAGCCGATGCTTACCGGCCTCGCGTTCGACCGCCAGGGCAACCTGTCGATCAGCATCCGGGACCGCAACGGCGACCAGACCGGCCGCGGCACGCTCGCGAACGGCGCCGAGGCCGGCCCCGTGCTGCTTGCGGGCAGCGCCGCCGGGCGCGTCGAAGGCGTGGCGTCCGGAGAACTGCTCAAGGCGTTCGTGGACGGCGCGGCTTTCCGGATCGAGGCGAACGGCGCCAACCCGAACAACGTCGCGCAGTCCGGCACCGGCGTCGGCAGCGGAGTCGGCCCCGCCGGCGGCGAGTTCTACGGCGAAGACGACTACGCCGGCAACGGCCACCGCGGGACCAGCCTCGGCGGCATCACGCAGATCCCCGGCTTCGGCAGCATCCTCAACACCCACTTCGACCCGCTGATCAACGGCCAGCTCCGCACCGGCGGCGTCCGCTGGTTCAACGCCGCCACCGGCACGCTCGAGAAAGCCTACCAGATCTACGAAACCGACGCCCTCGCCGGCACGCCGCAAGACCCCAACGGCACCTTCGGGAAGGCCAACGGCCTCGGCGACCTCGTCGCCATCGAATCCCTCGATCCGCCGATCGAAATCGGCAACCGCCTGTTCCGCGACACCGACCGCGACGGCGTGCAGGACCCCGGCGAACCGGTCCTCGTCGGTGTCACCGTCCAGTTGCAAACCCTCGCGGGCGTCACCCTCGCCACCGCCGTCACCGGCGACGACGGCAGCTACTACTTCAACAACGGCCCCGGCACCAACAGCAAGAACGAGATCTACAACGTCGCCGGCCTCGCAAACGGCCAGAAGTATCAAGTCGTGATCCCGAACGTCGCGGGCGCACAGCAGGCCGCCCTCACCGGGCTGGTCCTCACCGGCGCGAACGCCGCGCATACCGGCGACGGCGCCACCAACGATGGCAACGGCGACCTCCGCAACTCCGATTTCACCCTCGTCGGCACCAGCGCCGTCTCGATCGTCGACCTCACCGCGAACCCCGTCGGCAACAGCGACCACACCGCCGACGCCGGCTTCGTCGACGGCGTCAGCCTCGGCAACCTCGTCTGGGAAGACGCGAACAACGACGGCCTGTTCAACGGTGCAGAAGCCGGCATCGACGGCATCACGGTGAACCTCTACAAGGCCGCCGCCCCCACCACGCTCGTCGCCACACAGTCCACGGCCGGCGGCGGCGCGTACCTCTTCACCGGTCTCCTGCCCGACGACTACATCGTGGAAATCGTCGGCCCGGCCGGCTTCCGCAGCAGCAGCGGCGGCGGGGCCGACCTCGTCAACGGCCCCTTCGAAACCGGCCTCGCCGGCAACAGCGCCAACAACAACGAAGACCACGGCAAGGCGATCTCCGGCAGCAACCTCACCGGCTACATCATCCGCTCGAATCCGGTCACGCTCGCCGCGGCCGGCAACCCGGACGACGCCGGCGCCGCCAACCTCCGCCAGGATTTCGGCCTCGTCCGCACCTTCAGCCTCGGCAACCGCGTCTGGCTGGACAAGAACAACAGTGGCACCATCGACGCCGCCGACGGCGCGACGCCGGGCATCGACGGCGCGACGGTGAAGCTCTACCGCCCCGCCGACTTCGATGCCGCCGGACAGTTGATCGCCGGCAAGACCGCCACGCGAACCACGTCGACGGCGAACGGCGGCTACTATCGCTTCGACGATCTCCTAGGCGCCGCGAGCGCCGGCGATCTCTCGGCCGGCAGCTACGTCGTCGTCGTGGACGCCACCGGCGTGCTCGCCGGCGCGGTCTCCAGCTCCGGCACCAACGGCAGCGCCGGCGGCCCCTTCGAACCCGCGCCGAACGCCATTGCCGCCCCCACGACGACCGACAGCGACGACAGCGGCACCACCATCGGCGGCAACCTCGTCCGCAGCGGCGTCACCGTCGTCGGACCCGCCGCCACCCTGCCCACCGGCGAAGCCGACCTCGTCGGTATTGCTAATCCACAGGGCACGATCGACGCCGCCGCGAACATGACCGTCGACTTCGGCTTCTACCGCCCGCTCTCGTTGGGCAACTTCATCTGGGACGACAAGAACAACAACGGCGCGTTCGACGCCGGCGAGAACCCGCTCGACGGCGTGACGGTCCAGCTCATCGATGGTGCCGGCAAGAACGTCGGCGGCTCCATCACCACCGCCGGCGGCGGACTCTACCAGTTCAACAACCTCATCCCCGGCACGTACACCGTGCGCGTCACGACGCCGACCGGCTTCACCAGCAGCACGGGTCTCGTCGGCAGCAAGGCCGGACCGTTCGAACCCGCCCCGCAAACGACGACGAACAACGTCGACCACGGCACCATCAATTCCAAGATGACCGCCGGCATGTTCGTCGAATCCACGGTCGTCCTCGGCGATCCGGGCGCCGCGGGCAACCCCGACACGATCGTGAACGCGAACGACGCCAACCTCCGCCAGGATTTCGGCTTCTTCCGCCCACTCGCTATCGGCGACTTCATCTTCGAAGACGTGGACAACAACGGGGTCTTCGACGGCGCCGACGTTCCCGTGAGCAACGTGCTCGTCGAACTGCTCGACGGGACGAACACCGTCATCGGCAGCGCCACCACCGTCGCCGACGGCAAGTACCGCTTCGACAACCTGATCGCCGGCAACTACACCGTGCGCATCACGCCGCCCGCCGGCCAGGGCTACGTCAGCAGCACCGGCGCGAACGGCAAGGCCACCGGACCGTACGAACCCGCCACCGGCATCGTCAACAACAACGAGGACCACGGCACCACCGCCGGCAACGTCATCGTCACCACGCTCACGCTCCAACCCGCCGGCGGCAACCCCGACGAGGGCGGCACCGCCAACCTCGCCCAGGACTTCGGCCTGTATCGCCCCGTGCTCCTCGGCAACCTCGTCTGGGCCGATCTCAACAACAACGGCGTCTTCGACCCCATCGGCGGCGAAGCCGGCATCCCCGGCGTCGCGGTCGACCTGCTCGATTCCGCCGGTACCGTGATCGCCAGCACCACGACGGACGAGAACGGCCTCTACCAATTCCCCGTCGCCCCCGGCCAGTACCGCGTCCGCATCACGCCGCCCGCCGGACTCGCCAGCAGCACCGGCAACGGACCCGGCAACTCCACCAGCGGGCCGTACGAACCCTCCACCGGCAAGACCGCCGACAGCGAGGACAAGGGCACGACCGCCGCGACCTTCATCCAGACCGAACTCATCACCATCGCCGCGCCCGGCACCATCGGCAACCCGGATAACGGCGGCTTCGCCAACCTGCGGCAGGACTTCGGCCTGTTCTCGCCGATCTCCCTCGCCCTTGGCAACTTCGTCTTCGAGGACGCCAACAACAACGGCGTCTTCGACACCGGCGAAACGCCGATCGCCGGCGCGACCGTCACCCTGTTCGACGCGCTCGGCAACACCGTCGGCACCGCCTCCACCCCCGCCGACGGCAGCTACCGCTTCGACAACCTGCCCCCCGGCAGCTACACCGTGCAGGTCGTCGCCCCCGCCGGCTATCGCAACTCCGACGGCGTCGGTGTTGCCAACAACACCGACCATGGCGTCATCGACCCCGCGCAGCCGAACAAGGCTACCTCGAACGTTACCCTCACCGATCCGTCGATCGCACCGAACCCCGACGAGGCTGGCAAGGCGAACCTCCTGCAGGACTTCGGATTCTGGCGGCCGCAGGCGGTTGGCAACTTCGTCTTCGTGGACGTGAACAACAACGGTACGAAGGACGCCGCCGAAGCCGGTCTCGCCGGCGTCGCCGTCTCGCTCCTGAAGGGTGCCACCGTCGTCGGCAGCACCACCACCGACGCCAACGGAAACTACCTCTTCACGAACCTGCTCCCCGGCACCTACACCGTGCGCGTCGCCCCGCCCGCCGGCTTCGCCACCAGCACCGGCAAGAACGGCAGCGCCAGCGGCCCGTTCGAACCCGGCCTATCGGACAACACCAATGACGCCGACCACGGCACCGCCGTCGGCGCGAACATCGAATCCACCGTCACGCTGATCTCCCCGCTCGTGGGCGGAAATCCCGACGGCGTGGACAACCTCCGCCAGGATTTCGGCCTGTTCCAGCCGCTCTCCTTCGGCAACACGGTCTTCATCGACACCAACAAGAACGGCAACCTCGACACCGGCGAACAGATGGTCGCCGGCGCCGTGGTCCGCCTCGTCGATTCCGCCGGCACCACGATCGGCACGGCGACCACCGGCGCCGACGGCAAGTACCTGTTCACGAACCTCGCGCCGGGCACCTACACGGCGATCCTCACGCCGCCGGCGGGCTTCACGCTGACGCCGGTGACGGTCGATCCGACGGTGAATACGGGCAACCAGAACGTCGGCCAGCAGGTCGGTGCCGAGATCCAGGCGACCGTCACTCTCGCCGTCGGCGGCGCACCGCTAATCGAGGGCAATACCAACGGCAACATGTACCTCAACGGCGACTTCGGCCTCGTCGCCCCGCCGACCGCCAAGGTCTCCGGCTTCGTCTACCGTGATCCGAACCTCGACGGGCAGTACGTCCGCGGCACCTCACCCACCGGCGACACCCCCATCGGCGGCGTCACCATCCAGATCTTCAACAATGCCAACACGCTCGTCGGCACCACCAAGACCGACGGCAACGGCTTCTATCAATTCACAAACCTGCCCCCGGGTACGTACACCATCCGCGAAACGCAGCCCGCCGGCCTGCTCGACGCCTTCGACACCCCCGGCACCCTCGGCGGCTCGTCGCCCTCCAACGACGTCCTCCAGGTCACGCTCGCCGCGGACGACGACGGCCAGTTCTACAACTTCGGCGAATATGCGCCGACCATGATCAGCGGCTACGTCTGGGTCGACGACATCCTGAACTGCGTCTACGACTACGGCCGCGAACCGGTCGTCGCCGGCGTGCCGGTCACGATCTCCGGCACCGCCTTCGCGGGCACGCCGCTCGAACGCCCGCTCACCGCAGCCGACGTGCCCGGCGGCCTCACCGTCCTCACGAATGTCGCCGGCCACTATTCCTTCCCGGTCCTGCCGCCCGGCGTCTATTCCGTCAGCCGCGGCGATATTCCGGCCGGTCCCACGACCTTCCTCGACTGGTGCGAGCAGAACAACGACCCGACGAACCCCCTGCCCTCGATCACGAACAACCGGTTCTCGAGCGTGTCGACGATTCCGGGCGTCATCCGCGGCGACCTGAACTTCGGCCTTGTGCGCCCCTCGACGATCGATCCGTCGAAGCAGAACTTCCTCGGCTCGTCCGGCAACCAGCCGGTCGTGCCCGGCACGATCCCCCCGCCGGGTGGACCGACGCGCGGCGACGTGCAGCTCGCGCCGCTGTTCAACGCGTCGAACGCGGCCGCGAATTCCGCCTACACCGTCGTCGCGTCCGGCCTCGGGCTTTCGCCCCAGGTCCGCGTCTTCGACTATGCCAGCGGCGGCGAGAAGTTCCGCCTGACGCCGTATGAATCGAGCTTCGTCGGCGGCATCCGCGTCGCGCATGGCGATGTGAACGGCGACGGCATCGACGACATCGTGACCACTACCGGCATCGGCGGCGGCCCGCGCACCGTCGTCTTCGACGGCGCCACCGGCCAGGTGATCCGCAACTTCTTCGCCTTCGAGGACACCTTCCGCGGCGGCACCTGGGTGACCGTCGGCGACGTGAACGGCGACGGGTTTGGCGACGTGATCGTCGGGGCCGAAGTCGGCGGCGGGCCGCGCATCACCACCTTCAGCGGTAAGGACGGGTCCATCCTCAACAACTTCTTCGCATTCGACGCCAACCAGCGCGGCGGTACCCGCGTCGCCGCCGGCGACTTCAACGGCGACGGCAAGGCCGACATCGTCGCCACCACCGGCTTCGGCGTCCCCACCCGCGTCCGCGTCTTCGACGGCACCAACGTCGCCAGCATCATCCGCGACTTCGCCCCCTACGAGGCGAACTTCTTCGGCGGCGTCAACATCGCCGTCGGCGACTTCAACGGCGACAACGCGCCCGACATCGCCGTCGGCGCGGAAGTGACCGGCGGCCCCCGCGCCCAGATCTTCAGCGGCAAGGACAATTCGGTCCTCGCCAACTTCTTCGCCTTCGAGTCGACCTTCAGTGGCGGTGTCCGCGTGGCGGCCACCGACGCCAACGGCGACGGTCGCGACGAACTCGTCGTCACGCCCGGCCCCGGCGGCGCAGCCCGCGTTCGCGTCATCGACGTCGCCACCCTCGGCGACCTCGACGCCTACTTCGCCTTCATGCCCGAATTCGTCGGCGGGGCGTACGTGGGGTAAAGTGGAAGCGGGTTACAAGGCCCCCGTTCCGGCCGAGCCGGAACGGGGGTTTTTCATCTCACCACCCGCACCGTGATGCCGCTCGGCTTGCTGCCGCTGCGGTGCACCGCATGCGTCGCCTTCACGAAATCCTTCTCCTCGGCTTTGTAGATGTCCGTGAACGTCTGCGGGTTCCGGTCCACCAGCGGGAACCAGGTGCTCTGCACCTGCACCATCAGCCGGTGGCCGGGACGGAACGTGTGGCACACGTCCGGCATCGTGAACTTCACCACCGTCGGCTTCCCCGGCTCGAACGGCTCCGGTTTCTCGAACGACTTGCGGAACTTCCCCCGGAACGGCTCGCCGCGGATCAGCATCTGGTACCCGCCCATCTTCACTCCCGTCGGATTCGGATCGGGGTCCGGGTAGTCGGACGGGAAAACGTCCACGACCTTCACGACCCAATCGGCATCGGTGCCCGTCGTCGTTACATGCAGCTCCACGTCGATCGGCCCCGCGAGCGTCAGGTCCTCCGTCAGCACCGGCGTCTGATACACCAGCACGTCCGGCCGGCGCGCGGCGAAGCGCTGGTCGGCCGTCATGTACTCGTAGTCCATGCGCACGGAGGTCTTTTCGATAAACGGCACCGGCTTCGCGGGGTCGGAGACGAACTCGTCCGCACCGGTGAGCGGATCCTTCGCACCCTTCGCGCTCAACGTTCCCTTCTCGTCGAAGAGCAGCGTCACGGCCGTCGACTGTTTCGGCGGCCACGCGTCGTACTGACGCCATTCGTTCGTGCCGCTCTCGAACACCCACGCCTCCGGCGGCGACCAGGCTCCCTCGCCCTTCAGGTGATGCTTGAAGAACGGCAGCTCGATCTTCTGCCGGTAATACTCGGCCGTCTTGCTGCCGAAGCGGGCATAGCCGAGGCTCTGCCCGTCGCCGCGATTCCAGCCGCCGTGGTCCCACGGGCCCATCACGAGCATGTTGTTCTTGTTCTCGGGGCTGCCCTTCTCCGTCGACTTGTAGCACTCGACCGCCCCGAAGAGGTTCTCCGCGTCGAACCAGCCGCCGACGGTCATCACCGCCGGTTTGACATTCTTCAGGTGCTGTCGGATGTTCTTCGCCTTCCAGAATTCGTCGTACGTTTCGTGCGCCATCATCTCGTTCCAGAACGCGACCTGCCCCTTGAAGTGCTTCCTGTCCGCGTTCGGCAGCGGCCCGAGGTTCAGGAAGAAGTCGTAGCCGTCGGGCGTGTCGTGGTCGAAGCGGGGCGCCAGTTCTTTGCGGATCGGCTCCGGGCGCGGCTTGCCGAAGTTCGCCATGAAGTTGAAGGCGTGCGGCAGGAAGAAACAGCCGTTGTGGTGGAAGTCGTCCCCGATGAACCAGTCGGTCACGGGCGCCTGCGGCGAGCAGGCCTTCAGCGCCGGGTGTGCGTCCACCATGCCGGCGCAGGTGTAGTGGCCGGGGTACGAGATGCCCGATTGCCCGACCTTGCCGTTGTGGGTCTTCAGCGTCTTCAGCAGGTATTCAATCGTGTCGTAGGTGTCGGTCGATTCGTCCGTCTCGTTCGGCGAGTCGTGCTTGATCGGCCGCATGTTCACGAACTCTCCCTCGCTCATCCAGCGGCCGCGCACGTCCTGATAGACGAAGATGAACTTCTCCTGCGTGTAGGCGAACGACGGCCCGAGCGAGTTGCGGTAGTTCTCGATGCCGTAAGGCGCGACGCTATACGGCGTGCGGTTCAGCATGATCGGGTACTTCCTGCCGTCGTCCTTCGGCACGTAGACGGCCGTGAAGAGCTTCACGCCATCCCGCATCGGAATGCGGTACTCGTACTTGGTGTAGTTGGCGACGACGAAGTCCTTTTGCTGCCGAGGGTCGGTAATGGTCTGGGCGCGCACGGCCTGGGCGCCGAGCAACGCGACGAACAGGGGCAGGACACGGAGCATCATGGAAAATCTCCCCGGAAACGTGCCGAACGGGGAGAGGATAGGCGGGAACCGGACGAAACCAAGTAGCGGGGGCCGGGTTTGAACCGGCGACCCATCGCTTATGAAGCGATTGCTCTAACCACTGAGCTACCCCGCCAGAAACGACAATTCTATGGGCCGGACGGCGGCCGACAAGCGAATGGTCAATCGAGGTACACGAACTCGTTCGCGTTCAACAGTAAGAGAGCATAGCGCGCCAGGGCGGGTTCGGGGGCGAGCTTCGCCTCCGCCGCGAGCTTGTCAAGGAACGCCTCGTCCGCGGCGATTTCGGCGGCGGTCGGCACGCGGCCCGTCGTCATACGGATCGCGCGGGCGACCTGCTTCGATCGGTCCCCCGGCACGTCGGCGATCAGCCGCTTCGCGAACGCGGCCGCCATCTCGTTCGTGAACTCGCCGTTGAGCATGCCCAGCGCCTGCGTCGGCACCGTCGTCGTGTAGCGCACGGGGCAGCTCGAATCGGTGTCGGCCTGGTCGTGGTTGATCAGGATCGGCACGTGGAGCGAGCGTTTCACGAACGCGTACACGCTGCGGCGGTTGCCGGCATCGGAATCCTTCGGGTCGTAGCCGCCACCGCGGGTCTTGAGCCAGCCTTGGCCCGGTACCGACTGCCCCGCCAGCACTTCCTGCGGGATCTTCGGGTAGACGCTCGGCCCATACTGTTCGAGCTTGAGCTTTCCGCTGACAGAGAGGATCGAATCGCGCACTTCCTCGGCGACGAGCCGGCGCATGTTGAAGCGCCAGAAGAGCGAGTTGCCGGGATCGGCGGCGAGGTTCTTGGCATTGCCGACGGACGATCGTTGGTAGGCGTTCGAGAGCAGGATGAGCTTGTGCATCCGCTTCAACGTCCAGGCCGATCCCGGCACGCTCCACGGCTGGCCGGTGGTCGGTTCGACGAACTCGCGCGCGAGCCAGTCGAGGAGTTCGGGGTGCGTGGACGTTTCGCCAAGCTGGCCGAAGTCGCTAGGAGTTGGCACGATGCCACGGCCAAAGTGGTGCTGCCAAAGGCGATTCACCATGACGCGCGCGGTCAGCGGGTTGTCCTTCGAGGCGATCCAGTTCGCGAGCACGGTGCGCCGGCCGCTGGTCTTCCCCGTCGGTTTGGCGATCGTCGGATCGGGTACGCCGAGCACGGTCGGGAAGCCTGGGGCGCACGGTTCCTTCTCCTTGGGCGCGTGCGGGTTGCCGCGTGCGAGCACGTAAACCGTCGGAGGGCGCGGGTCGCAGTTGTTCACCGACAGGGCGAACTCCTGGCTCGGCATCGGGCGGCGTTCGAGGCCTTCCTTGTCTCGCTTCAGTCGGCCGTATTCCCGCCGCTGCGCCTCGGTGAAGAACTTGCCGAGTTTCGCCACCACCTGCGGGCGGTCGATCCCCTCGGCGGCGCGCTGGTCCTCCGCCGGCATCGTCTTGATGGCCGCGTCCTCGATCTTCACCATCTCCTTCACAAGCTCGGCGATCTTCGCCTTGCGTTCGTTCAGCTCGCCTTCGTAGGTGCGGCGCTTTTCGATCGGCGTGATGTCCGTCATGTTCGCGCTGGAGCGCACGTCGCGGTTGTCGCTGTACGGGCGGATGTCGCGGAAGAACGCGAGTAGGCGGTAGTAATCGGCCTGCAGGATCGGGTCCTTCTTGTGGTCGTGGCAGCGGGCGCAGTTCACTGTCATTGCGAGGAAGCCCTGCGCCGTGACCGTCACGATGTCGTCATAGCCGTCGTAAAGGGATTGCTTGGCGTCGGCCGGTTCGTCGTCCCAAATGCCGAGGCGATAGTAGCCGGTGGCGATGATGGCGTCGGCGGACTCGCCGGGAAGTTCGTCGCCGGCGAGTTGTTCGCGGATGAACTGATCGTAGGGCTTGTCGGCGTTGAAGCTGCGGATGACGTAGTCGCGGAACCGCCAGGCGTAGGGTTTGGGTCCGTCGCGCTCGTAGCCATTGGTCTCGGCGAAGCGGACGACATCCAACCAGTGCCGGCCCCACTTCTCACCGTAATGCGGAGACGCAAGAATCGCGTCGACGAGCTTCTCGTACGCCTTCGGCGAAACGTCGTTCACGAAGGCATCGACCTGCTCCGGCGTCGGCGGCAGACCGAGCAGATCGTAATAGAGCCGGCGGACGATCGCGACCTTTTCGGCCGGGCCGTTCGGTGCGAGGCCCTTCGCCGCGAGCTTCGCGTCGATGAAGGCGTCGATCGGATGGCCGCCCCCCGGCAAGGCCGGACGCTTCACGGGTTGATAGGCCCAATACTTCTTTGCCGCATCGGTGATGATGCTCTTCTCGGGGGCGGCGGGTTCGGTCGTGCCGAGATCGGCTGTGGAATATGGGAGCTGTTCCTTCACCCACTTCGTCAGCGTGGCGATGTCGGCGGCGGGGAGCTTGCCGCTCGGCGGCATCACCTTGATCTCGTCCGGCTTCGCGTTCGTGATCGCCAACACCAGCGGGCTTTTCTCCGGAGCCTTGAAGTCGACGATCGGCCCCGTTTCCCCGCCCGCCATCGCGCCGGCGCGAGTCGCGAGGCTCAGCCCGCCTTTGATCTTATCCCCTTCGCCGTGGCATTTGAAGCAATGCTTGACAAGCAACGGCTTCACGTCCTTCTCGTAGAAGGCGACCTGCTCGGCCGTGAACTTCGGCACCGGATCGGCCGCCGCCACGGGCAACGCGAGCAGGGCGAATGCGGCGAAGGATCGCAGCGTGAACATCATCGAGGCATCCCCAGAAGGGCGGGGGTTCGGCGGGCGGTGAATTAATCCAGAATACTAATTTAATCGGTCCACAGACCGATTTCCAGACCATTCTACAAAGGATATTCAAACTCGAAGGGTTGGTCGTCGTGGAGACGTGACGATTCCGTTGGAGGCGATCCACTCGCACCGTACTTTGTCACCTCCCCTACAAGAGAAAATAAGAAAACCACCAAAGGCCACGACCCGGAGCCCCAACGATCCACCCGTTGCATGGAGTGACGGCCCACCAAAGTCGAGATCATGAAATGCCCGATTCGCTCGCTTTCTCGGTCGACGTGTTTCGCACCGTCTGCGACCGTCTCCTGTCGAAGGCCGCCGACTTGCAACTGCTGGTCGAGAGCGGTGACTCGTTCGAGGAATGGCTCAACTGGGAGGCGTTCCTCGCCTGCAAGTTCCGACAGGAGCACTACCCGTTCTGCGAAGTCTCGCCCAAGCCGACCTACGCCAGCGAGGGCGTGGCGACCGAAGCCGGCGACCCGGATCGCAACCTCGGCGACCTGCGCGTGGGCGGACCGAACGACGGTGCCGACCACTGCTGGTTGTTCGCCGAGATCGTGCTCCTGCACGACGACAGCAGCAGCGAATGGCTCAAAAAAATCGAAGCCAATCTCGAAAAACTGAAACGGCTCGGGTGGAAGAAGTCGGCAGCCCTGTTGATCGTGGTGGACGCGAGGCGGGCCGAGGGATTGGCGAACGGGCCGTTGCAGGACCGAACCGCCCTGACCGACCCTTTCGTCATTCCGTTACCGGGCGGCGGAAAGTTCGTGGTGAACGCGTTCGACATCAAGACGAACCGCGCCGACACCCTCACGCTAACCGCAGGATAAGCCTCGCATCGGATATCTCGTCTTTCATTTCGACGTGGGGCAATTCCAAGCGTGATCCGTCAAGGGAATTCATTTCCGCGAGGCGTCTATCATGCAGTATGAACCAATTGCGACCGGTACGTATGTCTGCAAGCGACAGTTCGGCTTCGGAAGCCGCCTGGGCCAGAATCTGGCTCCGCTGCGCCGGGGCATACAATCTGGCCTGGGGCTGCGCGGTCATCGCATTTCCGAACCTCCTGTTCGATCTCTTCGGCATGCCGCGCCCGAACTACCCGGAGATCTGGCAGTGCGTCGGCATGATCGTCGGCGTCTACGGCATCGGCTACTGGATCGCCGCGAACGATCCCCGCCGGCACTGGCCCATCGTGCTCGTCGGTCTGCTCGGCAAGATCTTCGGCCCGATCGGTTTCGCCGTGGCGCTGGCCCGCGGCGTTTTTCCGCCGGGCTTCGGTCTTACCATTCTCACGAACGATCTGGTCTGGTGGATACCGTTCGCGCTCATCCTCTGGGACGCCTTCCTCCATCGCCCCCTTCGCGATCCGCGTGAGCTCGAGATCCAATCCTTCGTGAAGGAGAGCCGGATATCCGCCAGCCCGGAGGAGGTCTTTCGCTTTCACGAGCAGGCCGACGCGCTGACGAAATTGCTGCCGCCCGGCGAACCCTTGCGAGTCGTGGCGGCCCCTACATCCCTCGAACCCGGCACGCGGGTGGTTCTTCGTGGCAGCCTGTTGGGCATACCGCTCACATGGGTGGCGGTGCACACGGAATATGATCCTCCGCGTCTGTTCGCCGACCGACAGGAATCCGGCCCGTTCGAGCACTGGCACCACCGACACCGTTTCCGAGATGATGGCGAAGGCGGGACCGTCCTGCGCGACGAAATCGCCTACGCCTTGCCGTTCGGCTGGTGGGGCCGGTGGTTGGGCAGCTGGCTGGTCCGCCGGAAACTGCAGGCGATGTTCGAGTACCGACACAAGGCGACCCGAGACGCGGTGACCGCCTCGGAGGCGGCCGCCCGTGTTTGAGTACCACGCGAATACGATCTGGCTAGTTCACGTGGCCACGACGATCTTCCTCGTCGGCCTGATCTGGGTCGTGCAGGTGGTGCACTACCCGCTCTTCGCACTCGTCGGGACCGAACGGTTCCACGACTACTCTCGGAGTCACACCCGGCTCATTACCTGGCTGGTCGCCCCGACGATGCTGACCGAGGTCGGATCGGGCCTGATCCTGTTCTTCGTCCGCCCCTCAGGTCTCTCGCTTTCCGTTCTCGTTTTCTCCTTCGGGTTGATCATCGTGATCTGGCTTTCGACCTGGCTCGTTCAGGTTCCGTGCCACGAACGACTGGGGTGCGTGTTCGAACCGGCCACGCACCGCCGCCTCGTGCGAACGAACTGGATCCGCACCGTCGCCTGGACGATCCGGGGCGGGTTGCTGCTGGCGCAGACATGGAACCTGATCCGACTCCCGGCCGTGTCATGATGATGCCCAGCATGGAAATGGGAAGGGCGGCCAACTGGTTCAGTTGCCCGCCCTTCGGTTCGCTATCCGACCATAGTTATCGCTTGATGGCGATTTCCGCCTTGGCGGGTTTGTCGCCGGCCTCCACCGTCACGGTTTGCGATCCGTTCGAATTGAGATCGGCCTTCTTGACGGACGACACGATATACTCGCCCGGCGGGAGGTCCTTGAACTCGAACTTCCCGCTGGAGTTCGTGGTGGTCTTCTTGAGTTCCTTGCCGGCCGCATCTCGCAGGGTGACCGGCAGGTCCGGCTGCGGCCGGATGGAGTGCATCACCACGCCTTCGATCGATCCGGTCGTTTTCTTGGCTTTTTCCTCGGCCTTCTCTTCCTTGGGTTTTTCCGGCTCGCGGACATAGACGATGGCGTCGGCCGCGGAGGCAAGGCCGACCCGATTGACCACGAGCACGCCGAGCTTCACGTCGCCTTTGGTCTCGGGCAGGCGAAGGGGATCGCGGGCGATCCAGGTTCCATCGGCTTTCCGGGTTCCCCTGGCCACCTTGCTGCCGCCGGCCGGCTTGCCATCCGCGGCCGGCGCGTCGCCAATGTAGAAGTACACGGCCGCGACATCGGATTCTGCATCTTCGCCGGTCGCCTGGAGGACGTGTTCCGATCCAACTAACAGTTTTTCCTTCGCCGGCGGCACAAGCGCGACCTTCGCGGGCGCGGTGCGGTCGATGACGAGCTTGCCGATCGCCGGCGGGTTCGTGCCGTTGCGTACTT
The DNA here is from genome assembly GCA_022842245.1 of Gemmataceae bacterium. Classification (GTDB taxonomy): domain Bacteria; phylum Planctomycetota; class Planctomycetia; order Gemmatales; family Gemmataceae; genus Limnoglobus. Next base: position 61,961 of record JALHPZ010000005.1, on the reverse strand, counting down.
CGAAGGTGCGGACGCCGGCGACGTTGGCGGTGGCGAATTCGTACGTCCAGTCCCGCACGATCGGGTGCAGCTTTACGGCGTCGCCCTCGCCGCCGGCGCTGACGTAGACCGCCTTCTCGCGGGATTTCTTCTCATAGTTGCGGATGACTTCGAACTTCTGATTGCCGACGCGATCGATCGAGAGCACGGTGTCCTTGGTGTTGTCGTCGGCCTCGACCGTCACGATCGCGGGTTTACCGGGAACCTGGAAACGCGTCGAGAGTCTGACATTTACGAATGGCGTTTTCTGCGCGGTCGGCGAGGACTTGAAATCGGTAGCGAAAGCGAAGGCCCGTTCGTAGCCGTCCACCGACACGAAGACGGTCGCCGGCTTGCCGGAGGCATTGTCGAACTTGATCCCTTCCGCATGGAGCGTCGCCTCGCCCTCGACCGGAACCTCGGCTTCGAAGGTGCCTTCGCCAACGCTGTTGGGATCGATGCCGGTGTTATAGTCGGGTCGCAGGTCCAGTCGGACCTTGGCCGGCGAGTAGTTGAAGAGCGGGTTGTCGACTTGTTTCTTGAACTTGACCTTGAGGGTGATCGAACCCGGGCTGACAGGTTCGATCGGTTCGACGCTGAACGTGCCGGCGAAGGAATCGGAGACGTTGATCTGGAACTCTTCGTATTTCCGGTCTTCGTCGTTCTTGGCGGGCCGATCGGCCTTTTCTTCGACACGCAGATAAAGCTTGTCCTGGTCATTCAACCGTGTTCCGGACGGCAGGGGCTCCTTGGCGTCCTTTGCCGCCGTCGTCGGCGCGGGGGCGGCCCGGCCGGCCAGGGCGATCTTCACCACCTGCTTGGAGGGGACGACCACCGGTTGAGCCGTGCGAGCGATCTCGCTGCCGGCGTTGTAGCTGGAGGAGAGAACGACCGTGACGGTGGCGTCGTCGTCCTTCGGGTTGAAGGCGTAGACGTACGCGGACTGGTCGGTATTGGGTCGGAGACGGAGGATCTGGGTGATGCCGCCTTCGCCCGGCGTCGGCTTGACGCGGGCATCCAGGGTCGGTGAATCGCTGAAGAAAGCGTAGACGCGGTTGGTGGGGAATTCGGCCGCGCCGGAGTTGGCGGCGATCATCGCCAGCCAGACCCCCGCGAGGAGGGCCGTGCGAATCGTCATGATGGCATCATCCTTTCGTGGTCGGAACGTCCCGATCCTCCATTGTGCGCTAGTTCCGGGGTTTGCGGTCGGCATCCTGGGCCGCCTTCTGGTATCGAGAGGCCGCGCCGGGTACGTCGGTGCGGGCCGTAGCGTATTTTCGGTAGTGGGAAGCGAGCCAGGCGCGCCAGGCCTCCTCATCGCGGCTGCGCCGACGTGCCGGCGCAGTCCGCCAATCCGGCGCGGTCGATATGTCCGGCGCATCCTGCCACAAGCCCGGAGGCACGATCCGGGCGAGGCGATCGAGCCAGTCGAGGTCCGTCGAATCCGAAAGCAGCTTGCCGAACGCCGATCGGTTCCAGGCGCGGCGGAGTTCGACGCCGAGGCTCCGCCACTTCTCGGAGGATTCCCCGCGGCGGACATCGTCGAGGACCGCGCGCAGCTTGCCGGCCGCGGGGTGGGCACCGAGTTCCAGCAGTCGCACGCTGATTTCGGCGCGGCGGGCGCGGCCGTCGGGCAGGGGTGCGGGCAGCGTCGGAGGCTTGGTCACGGTGCGGGCTTCGTTGTCCAGCAAGTCGGCGTCCTTGCGGGTGGCGAGGTGGAGCCGCTCCATGATCGCTTCGGCCGCGTCCCAGACCGGAGCGCGATCGGTGCCGGCCAGCGTCGACGTGAGGAGTGCGGCGTGGTAGCGGCGGAGATCGACCGGGCGGGCGGACGGCGCGGCGTCCGCGAATCGCTTGGCCGCCGCGGCGATCGTATCGCGTTGGAGCTTTTTCGCGCCCTCCGCGACGTCGCGCGTTGAGCGTTTCAGAGCCGCAACATCCCAGACGGCGGGGGCCGATCGGTAGAGTTCATCGGCCAGCCCACGCGTCCGATTCGCGAGATCAGTCCAGTCCTTAAAGGTCGCGGCTTCGCGATCGTTCGAAATCGGCCAGTCGAATTCCGACTGAGAGAGCGCCGTGCCCGCCAGCGCCGCCAAGGCGTCCTCGACGGCGTCGCGGGCCGCGGCGAGCGTCCCCAGGCGATCGTCCACATCCTCGAACAAGGCGCGGGCGGCGTCGATGGCCTTGTCGGCCGATTCGACTTCGGCGCGCGTCGTTGCGCGGAACAGCAATCCTTCGGCCGCGAGTTTGGCGTCGTCCGCGGAGTCCGCGAACGGACGGACCCAGAGAAAGCCGGGCGAGCCGCGCTTCAGCGCCTTCGCCGCGGCGGCTTCCAAACGGAGCAATTTCAGGATCGTGGCGCGGGCTTCCGGGCGCTCGAACGGGGGCCCTTCCAGCGCCGTGACCCGTTTCAGGGCCGCCGCTTCCACCACGAGTTCCGCCTCGTTGCGAAGGACATATGTGATGGCGTTGCCGGCGAAAGCGAGATCGCGGGCGCGGGGCTGCGCGTTCTCCGGAAAACGATCCAACAACCAGACCCAGACGAGTTTCGCGGCGATGGCGGGTTCCAATGCGCCGGAGGACATTTCGAAATCGCCCTTGGCCTTGGCCATTTCGCCGTCATCGATCTTGGTCCCGGTTTCGGGGAGCGCGGCCCGCGCGTGGCGGTCGAGCGCGGCGCGAAAAACGGCGACCGGGTCGGGCATCGGTGGCGATCCGGCCGGTAGGGTGGGCGGCGGCGGAACGGCGACATTGGCGAGCGATCGATACGCCAGAACGTCGGGCGGGCTGGCGGCGCGGCGGACCTCCTCCCACCAGGCTGCGGCGGCCCGGGCCGCGTCGGCGACCCGCGGGTCGGCCGGATTCGCGGCGTAGACCTGTTCGGCGCGGATCGAAGTTGCGGCCCAGCGGGCGAGCACCGGAGCGGACCGACGCACGGCGTCGCCGGAGAGGTCGCCGCGCGCCGTCCAGCCTTCGGACACACCGATTTTTGTGAAGGGGCGTTTTTGAGGTTCTGGGTCTTCGAGAATCGGGGCCGGTACGTCCAGCATCAAATCGAAATCCTGGAATTCGGTCGGCTCGTAGATCTTGGCCAACTGAGGCAGGTCTCGATTCTGGCGCGCCCATCGGGCGATGCGGACACGGACGAACTCGGCGAGTTCGCGGACCTTGATCTTTTTGTCCGGCGCGGCGGTGCCATATCCGTCCGCCGCGCCGCGCAGGCCCTCGGCGAGATAAAACGCGAACGCGGAAGCCCCGACCTGGGGGATCACCAGACTCTCTTCGCCCGGCGAGCACGAAACAATGACGGGGCACGGAAGTTCGGCCCGCTTCTTCGCCAGCCATTCATGGAGTTTCGGCGTCACCTCGTCCGCGAGTGGGCCGAGGAACGCGTTGGACCGTGGCCGGCTCAAATCGAGCAGGAGCAGCTTCTTCTTCGTCGGGCAATCCGCCAGTGCCTTCACGAGATCCGCGAGGGGCAGCCAGGTTTTCGGATCGTCGGGGTCGGCTTTCAAGGGCAGGATGTGCACCGCGTCGTCGGCGAGGGCCGCGTGACCGACCACATGGAAGATGAACGGCTGGCCATCTTCCAGCTTCTTCGCATTGCTCTCGCCCGGCTCCAGACGGATCTTTCCCTCGGCGATGGCTTTGAGCTTGTTGCGCAGCGGTTCGAGTTCGCCGGCGTTGTAGGCGTTCTCCGCATTCTTCGGCAGGGTATCGACCAGGAGTTCCGCATCCTGTCGCGCGTAGGCCACCGGGGGCAGGGACGTATCTTCGTAGATCGAAAACGGCAGGGAAACGAGGTAGGCGTTGACGGGTTGAGCGGGAACCAGAAGGATGCCCAACAAGATGCCGGCGACCGCAACGATCAGCATCAGGCCGACGAACAACGCCTTGCCGCGACCGACCGGGGCCGGCCCCCCGGCGGTCATCCAGTTCGGGGTCGGTCCGACGCGCTTGGGTGGCGCCGGCTGGTCCGGGTTCGGGTTCTCGACCGGTTCCGCCATGAGGGGTCTCGCAAGTTAGGGCGTGCGCTTGTCTCGGGGAATATCGATCGGCAGCGGAATTTCCGGCGGTTGCAGCCGCGAGGCCGGGTTGCGCAGGATTACGTTCAACGGCTTGTTGCGCGGGTCCGCGTCGGCCGTCGCGTCGGAAACCGACACCAGCCCGATTTCAATTTCACCGAGGCGCGCGAGATTGTCGGCGTTGACTTCGCCGAAGACGGCCGTGTACGCGGCCACCTTCGGGTTGGGCTGATTGCCCTCGCGGTCGTGGAAATAGCGGTGTTCAGCCACGTCGACTTCCAATTTCCGGTCCACGCGCACCTGGAAACGCCGACCGGCCTTGTCTTCGACGCGCACCACCAGACAGAGCTTGGGCACCGTTGCGGTCTTTTCCCGATCCTGCAGGTATTTGTCCGGGAGAACGACGTTGAGGGAGGTCTGCCGCACGAATGGTATCGTTTCGAGCGACGCGCGGATGATCACGTCCTGGATGGTGTCCTGGAAACCCGATTCGAGTTCTTTGCGGCCGACACGGAGCGCGCGCGTACCGAAAAAAGGCAGGTCGTTGCTGCGGACCCAGCCGCGCAGGCGGAACTCCGAGGTATCCAGTCCATCGAAGTTCGAGCCGTTGTTCGCCACGACCCGCCAGCCTTGAGTGTTTCGGCCATCGAAATTGTTGACGGCGATCGGCCCGGGGAACCGCTCTTCGCGTCCCTTGTCGATTCGCGTGAGTTCCCACCAGGCGAAGGCGGGCTTGATCTGTTTGAGCGTGCCGGATTCGCCGGTTTCGACGATGCCCGGTGCGGGTGTCGCCAGCTTCGATTCCAACGCGGCGCTCGATACCAGAAACGCATTGTTCGACGTGCTGTCCTTGCCGAACTCGGGCACGGCGAGGTGCCAGTCGGGATGGGTATTGTCGATGCGGTCGGGGCCGATCGTGCGGTCGACGTCGCGGTAGTAAATTTCGCGCAGGAAGAACGGGCGCCCCCTCGCATCGCGCTGCAGGCGGATGCTGAAGGCGTCTCCCGGTTCGAAGTCCACGTTCTGTTTGGTGCGGAAGTAATTGAGTTGATAGGCATCGGCCGGGACGGTGCCGCGCCAGGAGAACAATCCGGGGCCTTGATCAGTCGTATTCGTCGGAACACCGCTGAAGGGAATGTTGGGCACCGTGGACCCGTTGCGGAACAGCAGTCGCGGGCGGGGACGAATCGACTCGGCCAGTTCCTTCGCCAGCTGTTGTTCGTTTTCCGCGATCTTCACGATCCCCGGCACGCGTTCGAATTTCGAGAGCGGTTCAAACATCTCCTTCGCCAGACTGATCTCATCCTTGTTCTCGCCGAACACGACCATCTGGACCAACAGTCCGTCCTCGTCGAATTTCTTCACCTCCTTGCGGACCAGTTCGAGCAGCTTCGATTTCTTGTCGGCATGGATCGGATCGTTGATCTGTTCGGCCTTCGGGAATTCCTTGAAATCCGTGAACACCTCGTCGTAGAAGGTCGTGTCGGCGCCGTCGGTCAGGACGATCAGTGTCCGGCTGCCGCCGTTGTCGCGCTTGAAATTGTCGATCGTATCGCGCATGTTGCCGAGGAGCGGCGTATTCCCGCCGACCGGCTTGAGTTTGAGCTTCTGGAGGATGCCATTCGTCGCGTTGAGCGCGTTCAGGAAATCCTCGCGGTCCCGCTCGTGGTCGAAGATGATGGCGGTCTTGGGATCGTTGGGGGTGTCGTCGCTGGCGGTGAAGGCATGAATCTTCAATTCGGTCGTGGGCGGAAGTTCCTTCAGGATGTTCGCCAGAACGCGAAGCATGGCCGTCTTCTTTTCCGGACCGTTCTCACCCCAGGATCGTTCCATGCTCTTGGAGTAGTCGAGCAGGATGCTGACGGCGCCCGGGCTGAAATCCCGGTCGGTGCGCAGGGCGAACGCCGCGGGCTTGGTGGGTTTGACGTTGGTGACCACGAGGTCGGGCCGGCGGTTGATTTTCACCTCAGTGGTCTGGTTCATCGCGAGTCGTTGGCCACGGAAGTAGCCGGAGGCGCGGATGCGGGCCACGCGCAGCTCTGCGGCGGCCTCTTCGATGCGCGGCCCCGTGCGGATGGCGACCTGCGGGCCGCCGCCTTCCAGAGGCTTGCGCAGATCGACCAGTTGCCGGCTTGCGACATTCAGTTCGAGGAGATCGGGTTCGTCGGAAAGCCAGGAGAGCACGCCGTCGCCAGGCACGCCATACGGAGTGGTCTGGAGCGCGTAGCGCAGCGAGCGTTCCCGTTCGGTCGTCCAGCGGATCGCGGTGGCGTCGGCGTCGAGGCAGCGCAGCGAGAGCGGCTTGACCGCCAGGATTCGTGCGGTTTCGCGTTCGTCGTCGCTCGGCGTCGTTTCGCGATCACCGAGGATCTCGCCCAGTTTCTTGGCGTCCGCGAGGTATTTCGGAACGATCTGGCCCGTGAAGAACGGCTGGCCGGCCTCGTCGTACCAATGATCCAGTGCGATGCGTCGAGCCTGGCCTTCGAGCATCGCTTTCCAGCGCCGACGAGCGTTGATGGTCGCAGGCTCGGGATTGGGGAACACCGAAAAGGGTACCGCAAGGCGGCTGAAGAGTTCCGCCAGTGCCCGCTCCGTCGGACCGCCGTCCGGATGTTTCGTGAACTCCGCCTGACGCTGGCGGTGGGTGGCGAACGCCGACATCAATTTCGGCGTGCCAGCGAAGAGGTTTTCGTCCGAGGCCTTCAACGTGGCTTCGATCTTGGGCAATTCCGGTTGCGTGGCCGTCCAGGCGTACCATTCGCCGCCCAGCGACTGCGCGATCGCGAACATCCGGCGGATCACTTTCTCCGAATTGCGCGGGGTCTCGCCGGCAAAGTCGGTCACCGTTTCCGCCAGGGTCTTTTCGATGGTGCGGGCACGATTGATCAGTCGCTGGCGATCGTCGCCCGCGATCAACGGCGGCGCGAGGTGCAGCAGGTGCTCGATGGTCTGGATGTTGGTGGGCGCGTCCGCGGTGGCGGCCGTTTGGGTTCGGTCGTTCGCGAGGCGCCGCAACAGGGCGAGTTTGGTGCGCACCGCTTCGGCCGGTTTCGCCAGCGACGCGGGATCCACCGGCAACCGATCGATTTGCTGGGACAACTCCATCGTGTCGGTCCAGAGTTCGCGCATGGTCCGGTTCGCCTGATCGATCGCGGTGGATGTGCCGCCGGACTCGTCGGCTTCGACAAGCCAGCGAGCCAGGAATGGCAGATCGGCGAGGGCCTCGTCGCGCAGTCGCAGGGGGTTTTGGATGCGATCGGCGAGGGCGAGGGCTTCGCGATAGAGGCGGTCGGCTTCGCGGAAATGCGCCGTCGCGGAGGCGATCTGGTCGGCGTCGCCGTGCAACCGGTCTTCGCCCCGGCGACGGGCCTCGTCCCCTTCGATCACGGTTTTGGCGACGAGGGGCCAGAGCCGTTCGCTGTAGGGAAAGTCGGCGGGGTTCGCACGGGCCGCGAGCGCGGCACGCTCCGCGAGCAAACGCGTGGTCACGGCGGGCTTCCAGACGGTCGCGAGCGCACCGTCTTCCTTGGACTTGAGAACTTCCCGCAGGTAGCGGTTGACCATGATCGGCAAATGCGCTTCGACCGGACGCTGGCCGGATGGGCCGATGGCCGCCAGCGTCTGCCGGGCCGCGTCCGCGAGATCCGCGGCGCCGGCCACCGCGTCGAGCGATCGGCTTGTCGGCAGGCCCAAACTCGCGGCGAGCGGCAACTGGCAGTCGACCGACTCCAACTTGAGGTCCAGCCCACGCTCGATGTCTTCCCGCGTTGTCCGAAGAATACCTTTGACGACCGTCGCACCCTCCTGATCGCCCGCCAGGGTCGCACGTTCGAATCGCAAGAGCAGTTCCCGATAGCGACGCCACGCGATCGGCGTGTAGGTCGCGGGTGCCGGCTGTCGACCCGCCAGTGCCGTGGCCGCCGCCCATTCGTCTTTCAGATCCGTCGAGATGCTGGCCGAACCGGAGGCCAGATAGTCCTTTATGTCCGGGGTGTTCCCGCGCGGCTTGAAGAACTTCCGCTCCGCGTATTTCTCCATCCGCACCGGGTCGGCCCGCCAGTCGTCTAGTGGCGGCAGGACCTGCGGCGTCTGCGCCGTCGCCCGGTTGTTCTTCGACCATTTGACGACGTCATCCTTGATCGCGGCGAAGAGTTCATCGGCCCGGTACGAACTCATGTTCTCGCGCCCGACCGAGCCCGCGCGGCTGCCGGAAAGCGATTGCAGCAACCCGTGCGCCAGGGCGGTGGTGCCCAGGTGGGCCGAGTCCCAGGCGCGTTCCCCGTCATCGGCGGCCAGCACCACGGTCATCGTGGGTCGTTTGGCGATATCCTCGGCGAGGTGCTTTTTCACCGCACGGACAAAGTCGTTCGAGATTTCTCCGATGTTGGGATCGGGCAGGGCGCGGCTGGTGTCGAGCAGTACTAGTTTCCGTTTTTTGCCCGCCTTCTCGTCGAGTTTATCCAGGATCTTCTTGAGTTGAACGGCCGGACGATCCGACTCGCGCACGGGGCTGGGCGCATCGCGGCCTGTATAGAGAATCGGCTGGCCTTCGGAGTTCACCCCGCCGTGCAGGCCGATGTAGATCACCACCGGATCGATGTCTGAATCCGCGGCAGCCTTCTCGATCCATTCGTCAAACTGGTCGTCGAGCCAGAGCGGGTTTTCGGCGAGGACTTTCGGAACCTGGTCGTCTTTGGTGCCGGCTTCGGTCATCCACTTGAGCATGCGCTGGGCGCTGAGCCAGCCGTAGGGGTCATACGGGATGTCGAGTCGCGTGATGCCTTCGCGGGGATCGGCGGCGATCGCCAGGAAGCCCGGGCGCTTGCCGGGCATGAGGAGCAGGATGAGCCAGACGATGGCACCTGCGGCGGCGCATCCGCCGCCGATGAGGAAGAGCATCTTGAACCGGCGCGTCCCGGACCGGACGTTCGACTCGGGATCCTCCTGCTGCCAGCCGTGCTGCTTCCCTTTGCGGGCCGGTCCGCCCGCCGCCGCGCGCCAGCCCGGTTCGTCGTTTCGTCCGGCCATCGATAATCCCCAATATGTGGCGGCTTGACTGTACCCGACGGCGCGCCCGCGAACAAGTTGCCGTCAACTTACGGAACCACACGCGGGGGTTCGTGGCCGTCGGTGGATTCCCGGTCCATTTTCTGGAAGTCGAGGTCCGGGTTGTACTCGTAGCCCCGCGCGGCGTCCGGGTTCGGCCGCAGCGCCGGCCGCACCGGCGACTCCCGCCGCGCCTGCACCCCCTGATACCACCGCGCCACGTTCCAGATCGCCAGCAAGCCGCAGACCAGGTTCGCCACCGTCCAGTTGCGCACCGGGATGCGATCGAGCGCGGCCGCCTCGAACAGGAACGAGCGGAACAGGATCGCCGCCGCCAGCGCGGTCCAGAATCCGGCGGCGAGAAGTTGCCAATGTCGTAGCATCGCGGACATCCCGGTGGTACCATCGTCACTCTACCAACCGGCATCGCGAAGGGGGACGCATCGTGGCCGAGAAATCCATTCGCGTGGCCGTCATCGGCCGGACCGGCAAAGGGAACTACGGTCACGGGTTGGACACGATCTGGCTGCAAGTGCCGAACGTGGAGATCGTGGCGGTCGCCGACGAGAACGAGAAGGGCCGCGCCGACGCCATCGCGAAGCTGAAGGCCAAGGCGGGCTATGCCGACTACAAGGAGATGCTCGCGAAGGAGAAGCCGGTCGCACGGACGGTCGCCGAGGCCGACGAAATGGTCGCCGTCTACGAATCCCACCGGCTGGAGAAACCGGTCGAGTTGCCCCTGAAGAATCGCAAGCACCCGTTGCAGACTTACTGAATCGACCCCCGCACGAAGTGATTCCGCCGCCGGCGCGCCACCCTCCGGCGGAAAGACGCCCGAATCCCGGAAGCACCATAGCTGGATAAGGACTTACGACGATTCCTCGCAACCGAATTACGGTTTCCAATAGTCCGGCAGACCCGGCTTCGTCGCGTGCAGGATCTCCCGGATCGCCTTCCGGTCCGCGGCGGTCAGGTGCGCGAACTCCTTCGACTCGTCCTTGCCGCTCAGCACCTCCCAGAGCCGCAGGTAGACGCGTTCCTTCGCCTCCGGGTGCAGGCCGTCGAAGAGCTTCGAATAGATCGTGTAGCTCAGCGGGTAGCGGAACATCCGCGTCTTCAGGTCGAACTCGCGCAGCGATCGCTTGTTCGCGTCGAACGGCCCGCGCGCCGCGAACTCCTTCGCGAAGTCCGACGTGCCCGCCACCGGCTCGGTCAGTTTCGCCTCCTCGTGGAAGAGCAGGTACTGCACCAGCGGTTCGCACGCCCAGTGGATCCGCCGCGTGATCCCTTCGCTCCGGGTGCCGGCGGGTTCCTTCAAGGCCTTGTTCAGTTCGTCCTGTTCGTGCAGCGCCAGCCGCGTCAGCAGGTTCGCCCGCGCGATCCGGTTGTGGGCCTCGCCCTGGTGTTCGAGCACCATCAGCGCCACGAGGTCGCTGTGGGGCGTCAGGTAGTTCGCCACCGTGAAGTAGGGTTTCAGGTCGACCACGTTCGCGTTCGGGGCCTTCTCGTCCAACCCCGGCCAACCGCCGACCATCTGGTTGCCCAGATGGTCCTGCTTGCCGCTCGTCCCCGTGACGAACCAGCCGCCCCAGCGATCCTCGAACGGCGTCGAATGGTCCACGCGCTTCGTCCCCAGCGACAGCACCGGATCGCCGCTGCGCCCCGGCGAGACGGATCGAATGAGGTGCCCGGGAAACCCCTGGTTGCCGGACGACCCGTGGCAGATCAGGCAGTTCTCGGTCTGCCGCTCGATGGCGCCCTTCTTCTTCGGGTCCTGGTCCATGGTGTAGAAAACCGTGCCGAGGTTCGGGTCGGCGGCGGCGAGTTCGAGGACGTCGCCGTGGCGGCAGAAACCGACGGTCACTTCGTCGTTGAAGTAGATGGCGCGGGGCGTCTTCGGGCCGATGCGGGAGCGCTGGAGGCTGGTGCGCGAGAAGACCAGCGTCTGCGACGACGCCGGCACGTCCAAGGCCTTCAAGACGGCCTTGAGATGGCCGAACTCCCGATCGTGCGCGAGTCGCTGACCGGACTGGATCGACTCGCGAAGCGCGCTGACGGGGTTCCGGTCAGGCGCGGTCGAGTATCGGATCGGCGGCCGGTCGAGATCGGCGGCGGAAGCCGGCAGCGACACGAAGGCCGGGAGGAGGAGAATCGCGAAGCGGGTCATGGGAAACCCTCGGCGGGCTAATTTAAGACAATGATATCCTAAATTGTCCCGCCGTCAACCCGTTTTAGAATTCTATGTGTTTGGCACCGGTCAGGCGGCGCGCCGGGCGGGCACGGCGCGCAGGCCGTCCTCGACGAAGAGTTCGGATTCGACGCGCCCCGCACCGCTTCGCACGCCGAGTGCCTTCAACAACCGCCGGCGCGCCTCGCGGAGCGGGACGGCGGCGAAGCGGTGGGCGCGGATCCACCAGGGCCGCTGGCGTTTCCCCGCGCGGGCGGCTTCGCAGTCGCGAGCGGGGTCGTGCTTCGCGAGGTGCTTCGCGAGGTGGTAGAGGTCGGACCGGCAGAGGATGGTGAAGAGCCAGGCCGCGCCGGGCCAGTGGCGGACGCGGCGGTGGGCGGCGTCGAAGCCGATCTGGAAGTCGATGAGATGGGGACGTCCGTCGTCGCCGACGATGATGTTCTCGCGCTTGTGGAGATCGACGTAGGCGAGGCCGCGGTCGTGCATCGTGGCGAGGGTGGCTTCGAGGGTGGGGAAGAACGCCGGCCCGACGCGCTCGCCCTTGCCGAGCGGATGGCCGGCGACATGGGCGCGCGCGACGGCGGTGCGCCAGATGCGGCCGTCGACGCGCACGTCGCCGAGGGCGTTCGGGACGTTGGACAGGTCCGCGAGGCGTTCGAGGGCGGCGCGTTCGCGGGCCGCGAGCCGGCGGCCGATCCATTCGGTCGCGAACCAGCCGACGGGTTGCATGCGATTGAACTTGCAGACGATGCGGCGGCGACCGTTCGAGTACAGGGCGGTGGCGGCCCAGGAATCGTGTTTGAAGATTTCGTCGCGGTGGTAGGTCTTGCCGTCGACCTCGACGGTCGCGGGCGGGTCGGCCGTGCCCAGCGCGCGGAAGATCGCCGGACGCGGACGGACGGAGAGCGCGGGCATGATCGATTCCCAAGGGGCGCGGCGCTGCGCGCGGACCCTCGGGACATCGGCGGTGCGGCCGGTTCGACTCCATCGGATGGTTCGCCCGGCGCGCGCGGCCCGCCGGCACCGCTGGAACAACCGCTATAGATTGCCCTGCCCGCCGCGCCGGTTATCGCTAGCGTATGGCATCCCGCACGCCTCGGATTTCCCCCATGCGCACGCTCTTGATCCTTGCGATTTGTTCCTCACCGCTTGCGGCCGCAGGCCCGGCGCTCGATGCGTCCATGGCGCGCGTCGACGGCGGCACCGCGTGGTACGACATCCGCGCGCTCGGCATCGAAGGGCAAGGCTGGACGGACGTGAAGGCGCCCTTCGACCGGTTTCCGGCCAAGGCGGAAAAGACCGTGCGGCCCCCGGTCTGGGGACTGAGCCGGCACTCGACCGGCCTGTGCGTGCGCTTCGTCTCGGAGGCCAGCGCCATCCAGGCGAAGTGGACGGTCACGAACAAGAACCTCGCCATGCCGCACATGCCCGCGACCGGCGTCAGCGGCCTCGACCTGTACGTGAAGCTGATGGGGCGCTGGCAATGGGTCGCGAACGGCCGACCTTCGGGCGAAACGACGACCGCCCAACTCGTCAGCGGACTCTTCGCGGGCGAGAAGGAGTTCCTGCTTTACCTGCCGCTCTACAACGGCGTGTCGTCGGTCGAGATCGGCATTCCCAAGAATCTTGCCTTGAAGAAAGCCGACCCCTACCCGGCCGACCGCGCGAAGCCGGTCGTCTTCTACGGTACGTCGATCACGCAGGGCGGGTGCGCCTCCCGGCCCGGAATGGTCCACACCTCGATCCTCGGCCGGAAGTTCGACCGCCCCATGATCAACCTCGGCTTCTCCGGCAGCGGCACGCTCGACCTGCCGATCGCCGACCTCATGGCCGAGATCGACGCGGCCGTCTACGTGCTCGATTGCATCCCGAACCTGTCGCCGGCACAGGTGGCCGAGCGCACCGAGCCATTTGTGGCCACGCTACGGAAGGCGAAGCCGACGACGCCCATCGTACTCGTGGAAGACCGGACCTACACGAACGCGCCGGCGATTCCGGGGGTGGCGAGACGGAACGCCGAGGGACGCGCGGCGAACAAGGCGGCCTTCGACAAGCTCGTCGCGGCCGGGGATAAGAACCTCTTTTACATCCCCGGCGACAAGCTGATGGGCGACGACGGCGAAGGGACCGTCGACAGCTCGCACCCGACCGACCTCGGTTTCCTGCGTCAGGCGGAGGCGTTCGCCGAAGTGCTGGGACCGATCCTGAAATCGAAATGAAAACCGAAGACCAAGAGATCACGAAACCCCGAAAATGAGGAGTTCCATTTCGACGTTTCGTACTTTCGGGCTTTCGTGATCTCTTCAATAGGCCGGAAGATTTACTTCTTCGGCGGTACCGCCGGTGCCTGGTTCATCGAGTAGATGAGGCAGTTCCCGTTCGCGCCGGCGATGGCGAGGGTAGAGCCGTCGGGATGCAGGGCCATATCGCGGGCGTTCGTCGGCACGGTGACCGTGTGCGTGTTCGCCGCGTCGGCCGGGTTCCAGAACCAGATGCGGCCCTGCCCGCCGCCGCCGGCGCCGACGACGGTGCCGTCCGGCAGGAAGTTCACGCCCCAGCCGGTGCCCTGGAAGGCGTCCTTCGGCTTGAGGAGTTTCGGCTTGCCGTCGGCCAAGTCGAAGAGGACGACGAGCGGGTTGCCGACGCCGGCGAAGGCGTTCGAGACGTTCGTGATGCCGATGCAAGCGAGTTGGGTGCCGGCGGCGTTGAAGGCGATGCCGCGGATGCCGCCGATGTCGGCGCCGAAACCGGAGTCGTACTTGTGGAAGACCTTGGCGTCGAGTTCGCGGACGAGCTTGCCGGTCGCCAGGTCCCAGTCTTTGATGTTCCCCTTCAAGTCCGCCGAGACGAGTCGCGTGCCGGAGGGGTGGAACGCGAGGTTGTAGACGTGTGAGGTGTGTCCTTCGAGTGTGGCGAGCGGCCGGCCGTCGGCGGCACTCCAGAGCTTCACGAGCTGATCGTTGCCGCAGGTGGCGACGGCGGCGCGATCGGGGCTGACGGCGACGGCGCGAATCCACCCGGCGTGCGCCGCGACGGTGCGGAACGGCTTCGGTTGGTCCTCTTCGCCCCGCCACCAAAGCAGGTTCCCGTGGTAGTCGCCGGAAAGGAGAACAAACGGCGTCGGCTTGCGAGTGGCGCCGAGTCCACCCAGTATGGCAAGTGATGGAATCGAAGCCGCCGGCACGAGCGTCGGCTTCGCCACGAACGCCATCCCGCGCACCCAACTGGAATGTCCGGCGAGCGTGACCTTCTCGCGTGTGAGCAGGTCGAAGCGCACGATGAAGTCGTCTTCGGAGCTGGCGAAGAGGTATCGCCCCGACGAATCGAAGCGGCAGCCGACGAGAGGCCGGCCATGCTTGAGATCCATCAGGACGCGCGTCTTGGTGATGTCGATGACCATGTTGCGATTACCGGGAGATGATTTCCCTTTTGCATTTTTCATTCTTCATTTTGCATTGGTCCGAACCATTTTGAACCAATGCAAAACGAGAAATGAAAAATGCAAAACTATGCCAGGATCTCGTGTATCGCGGCGGCCTTCGGGTCGGCGATCGGGACGGGGCGGCCGGCGGGGTAGAAGTTCTTCGTCGGGTCCATGCCGAGAGCGCGGAAGTAGGTGTGGAACAGGTGTCCGCCGTTCACCTCGCGGTCCGTCACGGCGGTGCCGTTGGCGTTCGTCTTGCCGACGGCGGCGCCGGCCTTCAGCCCGCAACCGGCCATCGCCACCGACCAGGCCTTCGACCAGTGGTCGCGCCCGTAGCGGTCGTTGATGCGGGGTGTGCGGCCGAACTCGCTCATCACCACGACAAGCGTCGACTCCAGCATGCCGCGTTCCTTCAGGTCGTCGAGCAGCATCGCGAAGGGGCGGTCGAACTCGCCGAGCTGTTCGATGTGGAAGTCGAAGTTCTCGTGGTGCGTGTCGTAGTTCGTGTGCGAGACCTTCACGAAGGTGACGCCCTGTTCGAGCAACCGGCGGGCCAGCAGCATGTGCCGGCCGAAGTCGTGCCGGCCGTAGCGATCCGCGGCCTTGGGGTCTTCGCGGCTGGCGTCGAAGGCGTCGGCCCGCGCCACCACCTTGGCCGCCTGTTCGTACGACTCGGTGTACGCTTCCGTCTGCGCCGAGCGGCGGGATTTGGCGAAGCGATCGTTCAGCTTGCGACGGAACGCTTCGCGTTCGGCGTCGGTCGTGAGCGTCGCGGGCCGGAGCAGGTCCGCGGGCGGCTTGCCGTCGCCGAGCGTGACGGAGGCGAACTTCGGGCCGAGGAACGCGGCGTCTTCCTTGTTGAAACCGCCTCCGCCGCGCGGCGTGATCTGGATGTGCCCGGGCAGTTCGGCGTCCTTGTCGGTCAGCAACTTCGCCGCGACCGCACCGACATGCGGATACACCAGCCCCGGCTCGGTGCGCCGGCCCGTGAGCATGATCGTGGCACCGCGGCCGTGCTCGTCTTCCTTCGTGTTGATGCCGCGCACGAGCGTCAGCAGGTGCATCCGCTTCGCGGCTTCCGGTAGCAGTTCCGACATGTGAATGCCGGGCACGCTCGTCGGGATGGCGCGGAACGGGCCGCCCGTGTCGGTGTTCGGCTTCGGGTCCCACGTCTCCAGTTGGCTGACGCCGCCGCTGAGGAAGATGACGAGCATCCGCTTCTGTACGGACTTCAGCTCCCGCGCCGCCGCCGGGGTGGTCATGCCGGCGAACCCGGCCAGCCCCGCCGCCCCGCCGCCGAGGAACAGACGGCGGTTGACGGTGTGGTCGGCCGTGCCGCAGGCGTAGTCGCAGATGTTCATCTCGTAATCCTCAAAGCATTTCACCGCGGAGGACGCAAAGATCGCAGAGAATACTGAGTTCTTAAACTCAGTTCCGGTTTTCTCTCTGCGTTCTTGGCGTCCTCCGCGGTGAAATCGGTTTTCAATGATTGAATCGGAACTCCGCGCTCGCGAGCATCGCCCAGACGATGTCGCCGAGCACGGCCGTGCGGTTCGCCGAACCCCGTAGCGCATCCTCGATGTCCCGCCGCTCCTCGTCGCTCGGCAGGCGCGTGTAGACCGTCAGGTACAACTCCTCCGCCACGCGGCTCGGCTCCGCCAGCTTCGCGGCGCGATCCACGAGACTCCCGGTGCGCGGCGCGATCAGGTTGCGGATGTGCCCGCCGTGCTTCACGAACAGCGTCTGGTCGAGCGTCGACGCGAAGCCTTCCTCCGGTTCGCCGGCGCGGGTGCCGTAGAGGCTGCGGAACGGGCCGAGGTTCGACGCGAGCTTCGCGTGCAGCGCCTCCTCGGTGTACTTCTTCGCGAGTTCCGTGCGATAGACATCCGTGAGCCCCGTCGCCTGCATCGTCGCGTAGCCGAGTTGTTCGGGCGAGAGCGGCTTCAGGATCGCGGTCGCGTAGCGGTCCTCGGCCAGGTCCTTCCCGGCCGCGGTCGGCTCGCTCGATCGCTGGTAGGTCTTGCTCATCGCGATCTCGCGGAGCAGGCCCTTCACGTCGTAGTTCTTCTCCTCGAATTCCTCGGCGAGCATCTCGAAGAGCGCGGGATGCGAAGCGGGGTTCGCCGAGTGGTCGAAATCGAGCGGCTGCACGAGGCCCCGGCCCATCATGATCGCCCAGAACCGGTTCGCGGCCGTGCGGCGGAAGGCGATGTTTTCGTCGGCGGTGACCGCCGTCGCGAGCTGCGCCAGCCGGCTGTACGCTGGGACGGGTTTCACGTCCTTCTTCGGCGGCACCTTGTATTCCTTCCCCTTCTCCAGCTTCGGATCGCCGATCGGCTTCCACCCCGGCACGGCCGGCGGCGTCGTCTTCTGCGCCTTCTTCGGGTCGAAGACGCTGATGAAGTTCACTTCCCCGTCCGCCTTCTCGGCGATGACCGCCTTCGGATCGTCGGCCTTCGGAAAGAGGAACGCCCGGTTGAAGAACGCCTGGATGCCGTAGTAGTGTTCCTGTTTGTAGTCGTCGACAAGTGGGTGGTCGTGGCACTGGGCGCACTGAAGATTGCGGCCGAGGAACAGCCGCGAGATGTCCCGCGTGACGATCGTCGGTTCAAGGTCGCGGTCGAGGAAGAACTTGGCGGCCGGTCGCGTCTTCGGATCGGCCCCGTCGCTGGACAGAATGTCACGGACGAGTTCGTCGTACGGTTTGTTCGCCGCGAAGGAGGTTCGCAGGAACTTCTCCCACTCGGCCCGCGGCACCTTCGAATCGCGACGGCGATCCATCAACAATACGTCGAAGATTTCCTGCATCCGCCGGGCGTATTCCGGCGAAGCGAGCAAGGCATCGACGAGCTTCGTGCGCTTGTCGGCGGACGAATCGGCGAGGAAGGCCCGGGCGTCGGCGGCGGAGGGAATCCGCCCGGTCAGGTCCAGCGTGACGCGGCGGAGGAACTCGGAATCGTTTGCGATCGGAGCCGCGATGGCATCGTAATTCGGTAGTCCGGCGGCGATCTGGCGATCGATCCGTTCGCGCAGCGGCGGCTCGGATCCCATCGACGAAGATACCAGAACCAGAAGCGCGAACGCTCCGATGCGAAAACGAAGGGAGCCCATGCGGACGGCCCCGAAGTCTGGTGGAGGGAAGGCATGGCCGCGCGAACCCAGACTGTCCGCACCGCCGAGGCAGGAGTCGACTATCTATCACCGTGGCGTTTCGGCGAGGGAATGTCAAGCGAAAAGTCGGTCCGGCGGGTTCGCCAGCAGCAGTTCGCGCCCGCGGCGTACGCTGGGGAAGGCGAGTTCGGCCGGGTCGAGGTCGTCGAGCCGGCGCCACTCGAACGAGGCCGTGCCGTCGCCGGCATGGGCCGCGTCGGGGTCCACGGCGTCGGCGTGGAACATGAAATCGCAGACCGGGTATGTCACGCCCTTGTAGGGGTATTCATTGGTCAGCGAACAGACGTACCGCAGGTTCTCCAGTTGGACGCCGACCTCTTCGAAGACTTCCCGCCGTACCGCGACCTCGGCCGTCTCGCCGATGTCGACGAAGCCGCCGGGCACGGTGAGCAGCCCTTTCCCGGGATCGCGTGCGCGGCGGAGGAAGAGGTATCGCCCGTCGGCGCGGCGCACGAACGACGCCGCGCCGATGGCGGGGTTGAAGTAGAGCGTGAACCCGCAGGAGCAGTCGAGTGGTGCCGCGCCGGGCCGTTCGAGCGCGGCGCCGCAGCGGGGGCAATGGCGGAAGAGTTCGGACGGGAACATGGGAGCAGGATACGAACCGAACGGTTCGATAAGATGACAAGACCCTCCCGTGGAACAATTCCGATGTCTCGGTTCATCGCACTTCTTGTCCTTGCGGTCATTCCGCTTGTCGCGTCCGCCGATGGCGACCCGAGCGCGATCAGTTTCGAGAAGCACGTCCTCCCGATACTCAAGGAGAACTGCCATCGCTGCCATGACGCGAAGAAGGGGACAGCCGACTTCCGCATCGACGTGCGCAGCCGGGCGAAGCAGGGGGGCGAATCGAAGAAGGTCGGCATCGTGCCGGGGAAGGCGGCTGAGAGCGAACTCTTTCGGCGCATCGCGAGCACGGACGACGAAACGGTGATGCCGCCGAAGAAGCCGCTGGCGAAGGAGAAGATCGAGATCATCAAGAAGTGGATCGACGCGGGCGCCGCCTGGCCCGATTCTCTGGCGAACGAAGCCGGCGGAACGCACTGGGCGTTCGTCGCGCCGAAGCGGCCAGCCGTTCCAAGTTCCAAGTTCCAAGTTCCAAGTCCGATCGACGCGTTCGTTTTCGCTCGGCTTGAGAAGGAAGGTTTGAAGCCTTCGCCGGCGGCGGACAAGGCGACGTTGATCCGCCGGTTGTATCTCGACCTGATCGGCCTGCCGCCGACTCCCAAGCAGGTGGACGCGTTCCTCGCCGACGCGACTCCCAACGCCTACGCGAAGGTCGTCGATGAGTTGCTCGCGTCGCCCCACTACGGCGAACGCTGGGGCCGGCTCTGGCTGGACGCGGCCCGCTACGCCGACAGCGACGGCTACGAGAAGGACAAGCCGCGATTCGTTCACTTCTACCGCGACTACGTCATCAACGCCTTCAACAAGGACCTGCCGTACAACCAGTTCCTGATTGAACAGCTCGCCGGAGACCTGTTGCCGAACGCGACGCAGGACCAGATCGTCGCCACCGGTTTCCTGCGGAACAGCATGATCAACGAAGAGGGCGGCATCGACCCCGAGCAGTTCCGCATGGAGGCGATGTTCGACCGGATGGACGCCGTCGGGAAAGGGATGCTCGGTTTGACGATCCAGTGCGCCCAGTGCCACACGCACAAGTACGATCCGCTGACGCAGGCGGAGTATTACAAACTTTTCGCCTATCTGAACAACTCCCACGAGGCGGCCGTCACGGTCTACACGCCCGAGGAGCAGATGAAGCGCAGCGAGATCTTCCAGAAGATCAAGGAGATCGAAGCGGACCTGAAACACAAGACGGCGGACTGGGAGAAGAAGCTCGCCGCGTGGGAGGCGAAGTTGATCCGGCCGGCGTGGGATGTGATCCGACCGACGCTCGACACCAGCGGCGGACAGAAACATACGCTGCTGGCGGACGGCTCGATCTTCGCCAGCGGCTACGCGCCGACGCAGCACACCACCGAGTTCAGCGGTCCAACGAAGCTGAAGCGCCTCACTGCGGCGCGCCTCGAACTACTAAACGATCCGAATCTGCCGCGAGGCGGGCCGGGGCGCTCCATCTTCGGCCTGTTCGCCCTCACCGAGTTCAAGATCGAAGTCAACGGCAAGGCGGTGACGATCGCCTCCGCCACGGCCGACGCGAACGGGCCGGAGAAGCCGCTCGACCCGATCTTCGACAACCGCTCGAAGCGCAACCGCATCACGGGGCCGATCGCCTTCGCCATCGACGGGAACAACGACACCGCCTGGTCGCCGGACCTCGGCGGAGGGCGCAGCAACGTGCCCCGGAATGCGGTGTTCGTCTTCGAGAAACCGATCGACGTGCCGGCGAATGCGAAGATCACGTTCCGGCTCGTACAGAACCACGGCGGCTGGAACAGCGACGACAACCAGAACAACAACCTCGGCCGGTTCCGCCTGAGCGTGACCGACGCGCCGAACCCGGCCGCGGATCCGCTCTACGGGAGCGCGAATGCATTCTCCGTGTATCGGACGACGGTGCCGGAGTGGAAGGACGCGAACGCGAAGATCGAAGCGATCTGGAAGGAGCACCCGGCCGGCACGTCGCAGCTCGTCTACACCGAACGCACGGAAGAACGCCCGACGTTCGTGTTGAAACGCGGCGACTTCCTGAAGCCCGGCGAGAAGACCTCGATCGGCGTGCCGGCGTTTCTGAACGCGCCCGCCGCCGACCTGCCGCCGAACCGGATCGGCCTCGCGAAGTGGATGACGGACACCAAGGCGCCGACGACGGCGCGCGCCTTCGTGAATCGCGTCTGGCAGGCATACTTCGGCACGGGCATCGTCGCCACGCCGGAGGACTTCGGCAAAATGGCCGACCCGCCCAGTCACCCCGAGTTGCTAGACTGGCTCGCCGTCGAGTTTATGCAACCCACCATTTCGGGGGTGAAGCCCACGGACGACCGTCCGTGGGGAGTGAAGCGCCTCCACAAGCTGATCGTCACGTCGGCGACCTATCAACAATCTTCGAAGGTCTCCCCCGAACTCGCCGCGAAGGACCCCGCGAACCGCCTGCTGGCGCGGGGGCCGCGCTTCCGCGTCGACGGCGAACTCGTCCGCGACATCGCCCTGTCCGTCAGCGGGCTGTTGAATCCGAAGGTCGGCGGGCCGAGTGTTTATCCGCCGATCCCGCAGTTCCTCACGCAACCCCCGGCGAGCTACGGCCCGAAGGTCTGGCCCGAAAGCACCGGCCCGGACCGCTACCGCCGCAGCCTGTACGTCTTCCGCTTCCGCAGCATTCCGTACCCGGCGCTCCAGGCGTTCGACTCGCCGACCGGCGACTTCGCCTGTGTCAAGCGCTCGCGCTCGAACACGCCGATCCAGGCGCTCACGGCCATGAACGAGCCGATCTTCGTGGAAGCCGCCCAGGCGTTCGGGCTGCGCATCCTGAAGGACGGCGGCGAGACCGACCGCGAACGGATCGCTTACGCCTTCCGGCACTGCGTATCCCGCTCGCCGAGCGAAGCCGAGAAGGCGATCGTGATGGAGCTGCTAGAGAAGAACGTGGCGAAGTATTCGGACGCGAAGGCCGACCCGTGGACGGTGGCGGTGTCGAAGCCGGAGGACGCCCGCAAGCTGCCGAACGGCGCGACGCCAGCGCAACTGGCCGCGTGGGTGACGGTGGCGCGCGTGCTGTTGAACCTCGACGAGACGATGACGAAGGAGTAAGCCGAAACTCGTTTTGCGTTTCCCATTTCTCGTTTTGCGTTGATTCAATCCTTGAGATGAATCAACGCAAAACGAGAAATGAAATCTCAGAAGCACTTTCCCAACACCAATCACGGAGCCGAGCGAAACATCCCTCTCGCGGAGATGGCCGCTTGCAGGTAGCCGGTATCAGCTTGAGCGGGGTTTCGCCCTTGACTTAAACCTTAGAATGACGATAAAGATTATCCGGTAAGAGGAAGCACGAGCGATGACGGCGGAACGAATGTCCGATGCCGCGATCCTCGCGGCCGCGCGGGATCTCGCGGCGGCGTCGCCCCAAGATGTTCTCCGCTGGGCGGTTCGGGAATTCCACCCGCGCCTGCTCATGGCCACCGCGTTCGGCGCGGAAGGGTGCTGCATCCTGCACATGCTCGCCGAGATCGAACCGGCCGTCACGGTCATCAACCTCGATACCGGCTATCAGTTCCCGGAGACCCTCGAGCTTCGCGAACGGATCAAGGTTCGTTACGGCATCGAAGTGGTGTACATTCGCCCGGAACTGACCGTGGCGGAATACGAGGCCGAGCACGGCGGACCGCTCTATTCGCACCGGCCTGACCAGTGCTGCCACGATCGTAAGGTGCTGCCCCTACGGAACGCGATGAAGCAGTACGATCCGCTCTCGTGGATTTCGGCGATCCGCAAGGATCAGACGGAGAACCGCGCGTCCAACGCGAGCGTGGTGCAGTGGGATGCCAAGTTCAACGTGGTGAAAGTGAATCCATTGCTGAACTGGACGAAGAAGGACGTTTGGGGCTTCATCCACAAGCACGATGTGCCCTACAACCCGCTTCACGACCAGGACTACCCCAGCATCGGATGCTGGCCGTGTACGCGGGCCGTGCAACCGGGCGAGGACGACCGCGCGGGTCGTTGGGCCGGGAAAGTCAAGAAGGAGTGCGGCCTTCACGTGATAGAGGTGAAGGACGGGGAGGGGATTTGAGTCGGAAAACGAGATCACAAAACCCCGAAAATTCGAAATCCCGATTTTGAACGACTGGATTTCGTTCGTGTTATCCAGCTTTCGGGGTTTGTGATCTCCATGTGATTTCGGAAACGACCATGCAATTTTCCGCGAAGGCCGAGTACGCGTGTCTGGCGATGCTGGAGTTGGCGATCCGGCACGGCGACGCGCGCCCCGTACGACTGGTGGACATCACCGAGGCGCACGGCATTCCGCAGCGATTCCTCGTGCAGATCCTGTTGCAACTCAAGGGTGCCGGCCTGGTCAGTAGTACGCGCGGCGCCGCCGGGGGATATCACCTCGGCCGATCTCCGGAAGAAATCTCGCTTGCGGATATCCTGGACGTCATCGACCGCGCCGAACCGGCGGCGAACGGGAACCGTCCCACCGGCCGAACCGACGGCTCCGCCTCCCCGATGGCGCTGGCGCTCAAGGATGTGTGGAAGACCATCCAGCGCAGCCGTCAGGAAATCCTGCAAAAGACCAAACTTGCCGCCCTCGCCCAGGCGGGGCAGGGCTTGCAGTACGTGATCTGACCTCATCAGCCGGGTCGTCGTTCCTCGCGCGCCAGCCATTTCTGCATGAGCGGCAACGTCTTCGACCACTCGTTCGAGTGCCGCACGCTGCCGAACGCATCGTAGAGCAGGTCCACGGTCTCGGTGAGGCTTCGCACCTGATCCGCCCGTGTCTCCAGCTTCGCCCGCGCCTCGGTGATGTCCTCCGGCACGGCCGGCAGTTTCGCCGATCCGACCGCCAGAGTCTCGGCGTGCAATGCGAACTCGTACTGCTCGTCGTGCCGCACCACCGTCAGCCCCGCCTTGCGCGGCAGCTTGCCCGCCTGCACGGCGCGCTTCGCCTCCGGCAGGCGCGTCGGCCCTTCGTGCGCGATCGTCCCGCTGCCCGTCGCCCCGCGCGGGCACTCGAGCGTCAGCGACCGCGCGATCATCACCGCCGCTTCGGATTTGTCGGCGAGCGTCAGCGTGTCGGACACCATTTCCGTGTGCCACCAGAGCCAGAGCAGGAATTCATTGCCAAGGAAGTCCCGACTGGCCTCGTCCGCGATCCAGGCGACATCGGGGGTGGAAAGGTCGGGGATGAACGCCGAGGGCGAGGCGTCCTCGACGTTGCGCGTGCGGCCGTGGAGTTCCGCCAGGAAGTGCGCCCGCCCGCCGGCGGTCAGCGCCTCCAAGTCGTGGCCGAACGACTGCTGGAAGAGGGCGGCGAAGCGCTCGACATTCGTGAGCGCGGTGGCGCCGAAGAAGACCTCGTTGGTCCGCGCGTCCCATAGCGCGGGCACGCACTTCCGCTTGCGGAAGCGGCCGTCCTTCGCTTCGGCTTCGAGCCGGTCGCGCGCGGCCTCCTTCGCCTCGCGCTTCTGCCGGGCGCTCGCGAACCCGCTTGGGTTGTTGGCGGCCAAAGCCTTCAGCTCGACGGCGGTATACGCCTTCAGCAGGTCGTTCGGGAGCTTGTCGGTGTCGATACGCAGGTCGAAGGTGAGCGTGTCGTTGACGATGTTCTTGGCGAGGTCGAACTCGGTGTCGAGAACGTGGTCGCCGGCGGTCCAGCCGACTTCGATGCCGTCGGCGGCGGCGAGGCGCGAGCGCCCGGCGGCGCGGCTGGAGAGTCGATCCAGGTGGTCTTCGTCGAAGTGCCCCGGCCGGGGGCCGTTGACCTTGAAGCGAATGAACGAGACACGGCCGCTGAAGAAGCCCATGCCGACTCCGGATGCCTGGTGGGTGGATCGCGCTCAGACGCTGAGGAACCGATCCCGCGCGGCGATGGTCCAGCGGCCGACGACGCGGTTATTCTCCGCGACGAGGGCTTCGCGGTGCAGCGCCACCGTCGGGCAGACGTGCGACGGGATCGCGTAGACGACGTCGCCGGGCACATATCGATCCGCGCCGTCGGTCTCCACGACGAGATGCTCCTCGCTGTGCATGACGATGGTGTAGTCCGGGAAGTCGAGGAGGAAGACACGCCGGGCGAGCGGCGGGTCGGCGGCGACGGACTTGTTGCCGAGGTCGAGGGTGACGCGGTTGGGGGTCGGCCGGCTGACGACGCGCGTGACGAGCACGGCGGCGGGAACGACGCCGAGGTCGGGGTATTTCGAACCGTAGCCGAGATCGTGGAGGACGTAGGTGCCGGGGGAACATTCGAGGCCGGGAATGTCGCGGACGCCGGCGTATCCGGGGAAGCCGGGAGTACCGCCGCTGATGATGCGGGGTACGGGCCGGCCGGCGCGTTCGTGGCGGTCCCGCATCGCCAGCACGATGTCGAGGGACGCACGTGCGACGGCGTGGCGGTCGGCGAGGGCCTCGGCGTTGTTGTGGCCGTCGTAGGCGTGGATGCCGCCGGGCCGCACGCCGGGGCTGGTGGCGATCTTCGCATACAGTTCGTCGGCCGCGGGGCCGGGGACGATCCCGGTGCGGTTCATGCCGACGTTCAGGTCGATGAGCACGTCGATGGTCCGATTCGCGGCGGCGAGTGCCTTCGAGAGTTGTTCGAGCTGGATCGGGTGGTCGACGATGGACGAAAACGCCGTGCCGGGGAACTTCTCGATCAGCTTCACGAGCCGCGCGACGTTCGGGCCGATCAAGGCGTACGAGACGAGCACGTCCGGCGCGCCGGCGGCCGCGAGCATCTCGGCTTCGGCAATCGTCGCGCATTTGTGCTTGCGGACACCGGCGACGAGCTGCATCTGAACGATCTCGGCCGTCTTGTGGGTCTTCACGTGCGGCCGAAGGCGATCCGGTCCGCCGGCGGCATCGATCGCCTTGCGGATGTTCGCGGCGATCAGCGCCGGATGAAACACCAGCGCCGGGGAAGGGATTTCGGCGACATTGGCGAGCGGGTATTCGGGCCGGAGAGGATACATGGCGGTTCCACGAAGAACGACGCCATCAATGTACGGCACGCTAATCAGAAGTCACACTTCGACCGGCTCGGCAGCCGAAATTCGTCGCACGGCCGCGATCAAATGGGGCAGCGGGAACGGTTTCGCGAGGAACTCCGTGATTGCCGACGGATTCGCGTCCACCGGCGCGTCGCCCGAATAGCCCGATACGAACACGATCGGAAGATCGGGGCGTCGGGCTCGTAGCACCCGCGCGAATTCCGGTCCGGATAGTCCCGGCATCCGCACATCCGTGATGATCAGGTCGATCGTGTCGAAGTCGATATCCGTTCGATCGAGAGCGTCCTGGGCGCTTTCCGCTTCGAGGACGCGGTAACCGTTCGCCTCCAGGACCGAGCGAATCAGCGAACGGATCATGTCCTCGTCGTCCACGACGAGCACGAGGGGGCGGCGAACCGACGACTCGGCCTGCGATCCATTCACGGGGCGATCCCATCGAGCAGTCTCGAGCGCCCAAGGGCGGACAGTCCATTTGTCCGTTGGCGTTCGGTTTGATTCTGATGTTTTCATACCGGTTCGCGGATCTCCGACGCAAGAGCCGAGTCGGCAAACTCGGCAAAATGATTCAATCTCGCAAATGGATTCGCGTCACGGCGAAAGAATCGTCGTTCAGCAGAATCGACCTTGTTCAGCGAACGCTCACCAGCACGACGACCGAGAACGGTAACAGTGACAAATACATCCCAGGATGGACGGCGGGGCGTTCGCCCTCGGCGAGGAAATCGCGCGGCGATTCGGCGCCGGTGTCGATCGCGCGTCGCCAGGCGCGGCCCGACGGAGCGGACGGAACGCGGAACCGCACCGATTCATGGTGCGCGTTCATCGCGACGTAGAAGTCGACATCGGGATCATAGTCCGCCTCGCCTTCGCGACCGGTGAATCGGCCGTCGATGGTGTACGCCAGCGTGCGGGAATATTGTCCGAAGTCGGGTTCGAACGGTTCCACGCCGTGCCAGACGATGTCGTGGAGCGGTTGATCGTCGTTCGGCAAGGCCGGGACGCGTGGGCGGCGCAACGTGGAGGACGCCTTGACGCGGCCGCTGTCGTCCATTCGGCCGGCTTCGCCGGGGCGAACGGGTCCGCCGGTCGGGAACGGTCCGGCATGTTGACCGCCCCATTCGCTCGGATCGATCGTCCCGCGGAAGAAGTGGCGGCGGCGGAGCGCCGGGTGCCGGCGGCGGAACCAGATCATCTCGCGGACGAAGCGAAGGAAATCCTTGTTCGACTCGGCGAGTTTCCAATCGACCCAACTGATTTCGTTGTCGTGGCACCAGGCGTTGTTGTTCCCCTGCTGGGTGCGGAGGAATTCGTCGCCGGAGAGAATCATCGGCACGCCCTGCGAGAGCAGGAGCGTCGCCATCATGTTCTTGGCCAATCGTTGGCGGAGGCGGTTGATCTCCGGGTTGTCCGTGGGGCCTTCCACGCCGCAGTTCCAGGAGTAGTTCTCGTTGGATCCGTCGCGGTTCTGTTCGCCGTTGAGTTCGTTGTGCTTGCCGTTGTAGCAGTAGAGGTCGTTGAGCGTGAATCCGTCGTGGGCGGTGATGAAATTGACGGAATGTTTGGGCAGCCGTCCGCTCCACTGGTAGATATCGGCGCTGCCGCAGAGTCGGGACGCGAGAGCGCCGGCCAGGCCGGATTCGCCGCGCCAGAACCGGCGGACATCGTCGCGGTAGCGGCCGTTCCATTCGCTCCAGCGGCGGCCGAAGGGGAAGCCGCCGACCTGATAGAGACCGGCGGCGTCCCACGGTTCGGCGATCAGTTTGGTGTCCGCGAGTACGCCGTCCTCGGCGATCATCTCGATGACAGGGGGGTCGACGAGGACGTTGCCGCGGCGGTCGCGGCCGAGGATGCTGGCGAGATCGAAGCGGAAGCCGTCGACGTGCATCGACCCGCCCCAGTAGCGCAGAGCGGTCATGAGCAGGTCGCGCACGACGGGGTGGTTGCAGTTGACGGTGTTGCCGCAGCCGGAGAAGTTCAGGTACCGGCCGTGATCGTCGAGGAGGTAGTAGAGTTCGTTGTCGAGGCCGCGGAAGCTGAAGGTTCGGCCGCGATCGTCGCCTTCGCCGGTGTGGTTGAAGACGACGTCGAGGATGACTTCGATGCCGGCCTTGTGGAAGGCCTTCACCATGTCGCGGAACTCGTGGATCTGGCCGTGGGTCTTGGAACTGGCGGCGTAAGCGGCCTTGGGCGCCGCGAAGGCGATACTGTTGTAGCCCCAGAAGTTGGTCATCTTCTCGCCGGTCTTCGGGTTGAAGAACGGGCAATCGCATTCGTCGAACTCGTGGATCGGGAGCAATTCCACGGCCGTGACGCCGAGCCATTTGAGGTAGTCGATCTTTTCGACGAGGCCGGCGAAGGTGCCGGGATGGACGACTTCCGAGGACGGATCGCAGGTGAAGCCGCGGACGTGGAGTTCGTAGATGATGCTGTCTTCGTGGGGCGTCAGCGGCGGGGCGTCGTCTTCCCAATCGTATTCGCGGGTCCGATGGTAGAGGCTGCGGCGGCTGGTGCGTTCGGGGTCGATCTCGCAGGTATTGGCCCAGGTCTCGGCCCCCGAGATCAACGTGGCGGCGGGGTCGAGCAGGATGCGGCTGGGGTCGAACCGGTGTTTGGGTCCTGAGGGGCCGTCGACTTTCCAACCATAACAGAACGTGTCGGGCAGGCCGTGGACGCGGATGTGCCAGTGGTCGCCGGTGCGGTTCTTGCGGCTGTCGAGGACGTATTCGGCGATCGGTTTGGAGCCGCCGTGGGGCGGCAGGATGAGGAGGCGGACATCGGTGCCGTGGCGGCAGAGGAGGACGAAGTTCGCGCCATCGGGCGTGGGGCTGACGCCGAGCGGCAGCGGCCGGCCGCGGCTGGTCGTGAAGTCCGTCATAGGCTGAGCGTCCCGATCGAAGGAACCGGCATTGTACCGCGGCGCGGCGCGGCGCGGGATGGCAATCGGTCGAAACGGCGCGGTAGAATGCGTGTGCAATGCCGGGGAGGCCGATTATGCCGATGCACGACTGGACGAAAGTGGACGCGGGGATCTTCCACGATTTCCATCAAACTTGGTCCTCGCGAATCAAGGAGCGACTCAATGCCGGATTGCTTCCGTCTTGCTATTACGCATTGATCGAGCAGGCGACGATCCGTGGAGACGGTCGGCGTCGAGTGCCCGATGTTTTGACGCTCGAAGCACAACAGGAGGATCATGCGGATCCCATTGGCGGTACTGCCACGGCGCTGATGACCCGGCCGGAGACCGCTCAGAAATACAAGACCGATCTCGATGCGTATCGAAAGAAGAAAAACGTGATTTCGATCCGTCATGTGACGGGCGACCGGGTCGTTGCCATGATCGAAATCGTTTCGCCTGGGAACAAGAGCGGACGCATGGCCTTTCGCGATCTCGTCGAGAAAATCGGACGATTGCTGGCGCAGGGAGTCCATCTGTTGATTCTCGATCCTCTGCATCCGACCCGGCGGGATCCACGCGGCATCCACGGCGCGCTCCTCAAGGATCTGGACGGAACACGCTATCAGCTACCAAAAACCCGACCTCTCACATTCGCCAGTTACGAGGCCGATCCGGCCGACGACTTCTACGCCGATGTGAAGCATCTCGCCGTGGGCGATCCCTTGCCGGATATGCCGGTGTTTCTCGAACCGAATGGCTGCGTGATGGTGCCGCTCGAAGAGACCTACCAGTCCGCGTGGCAGGCCGTACCGCTGCGCTGGCGCCGGGTCGTCGCGGGCGAGTGATTCCGAATCGCTATAATTCCACTCTCCCCCGCGTCGCCGGATGGCCGTGCCGCGGGGGTTCGTCGTTCGGGAGGGACGCCCGTGATCGCCAATGCCCGCATCCACGCGAACCGTCCCGCCGCGGCGCTCGCGCAGGCCGCCGTCGAACGGCGCGAGGGCGTCCTCACGGTTTCCGGCGCGTTCGCGGCGCTCACCGGCGAGCGCACCGGCCGCTCGCCGAAAGACAAGTTCACCGTCCGCGAACCCGGCCTCGCCGAACAGGTGGACTGGGCCAACAACCAGCCGATGGAGTCGGCCGCCTTCGACCGCCTGCGCGACCGCACGCTCGCGTACCTCCAGAACCGCGAACTGTTCACCTTCGACGGCTACGCCGGTGCCGACCCGGCCCATGAGATTCCCGTGCGCATCGTCGCCGAGAAGGCCTGGCACGCGCTCTTCGCCCGCTGCCTCTTCCGCCGGTCCGGCACCGCCGCCGCGAACGGCTGGACCGTCCTGCACGCCTGCGACTTCCGCTGCGATCCCGCCATCGACGGCACGAAATCGCCAGTCTGCGTCGCCCTT
Organism: Gemmataceae bacterium; assembly: GCA_022842245.1. Lineage (GTDB taxonomy): Bacteria > Planctomycetota > Planctomycetia > Gemmatales > Gemmataceae > Limnoglobus. The sequence continues at coordinate 32,156 of JALHPZ010000005.1, read as the reverse complement.
TCCTTCTCGCAGCGCCTCGTGCTCGTCCTCGGAACGCACTACGCCGGCGAGATCAAGAAGTCGATCTTCACCGTACTCAACGGGCTGCTCCCGCAGGCCGGCGTCTTCCCCATGCACTGCTCGGCGAACATCGGCGCCGCCGGCGACACCGCCCTGTTCTTTGGCCTCAGTGGCACCGGCAAGACCACCCTTTCCGCCGATCCGAACCGCCGCCTCATCGGCGACGACGAGCACGGCTGGAGCGACGACGGAGTCTTCAACTTCGAGGGCGGCTGCTACGCCAAGACGATCAAGCTCTCCGCGACGGGCGAACCGCAGATCTGGAACGCCCTGCGCTTCGGCTGCGTCCTCGAGAACGTGCCGGTCGACGCCGAGACCCACGTGCCGGACTTCAACAGCCAGCAGTACACGGAGAACACGCGCGGCGCGTACCCGATCGACCATATCCCGAACTGCGAGCCGACCGGCCGCGGTGGGCACCCGAAGAACATCTTCTTTCTGACCTACGACGCCTTCGGCGTGCTGCCGCCGCTGTCCCGTTTGTCGCCGATCCAGGCGATGCAGCAGTTCCTCCTCGGTTACACGGCGAAGGTGGCCGGTACCGAGACGGGTGTGACGGAGCCAACGCCGGAGTTCAGCACCTGCTTCGCGAAGCCGTTCCTGCCGTTGCCGCCCAAGCGCTACGGCGAGATGCTGCGGGCGAAGCTCGAACGGCACCGCGTGCCCGTCTGGCTCGTGAACACCGGGATGAACGGCACCGGCTCGCGCATCAAGCTCGCCCACACGCGCGCCCTGCTGTCGGCGGCGCTCGACGGATCGCTCGCGACCGTACCCTTCACGACCGATCCCGTCTTCGGCTTCGAGACGCCGACGAGTTGCCCCGACGTTCCGTCGGACCTGCTGACGGCAAAGGCGACCTGGAGCGATCCGGCCGCCTACGACGCCGCGGCGCGCCGGCTGGCCATGCTCTTCCGCGAACGCTTCGCCGGATAAAACCGCCCTCGACGCGCGACGGCGCGACCGTTTAGGCTAGGTTTCCGTTCCGGAGACCCCGGTGGCCTCGCGCTCGCTCCTGATCTCGGCCGGCACGAACTGGCTCGCCTTCGCGGCCACGCTCGCCGTCGGCTTCTTCCTCGCGCCGTACCTGATCGACGGCCTCGGCAAGCCGCGCTACGACGTCTGGTGCGTCGTCGAAGCGGTGCTCGCCTACTTCACGCTGCTGGACATGGGTCTGGCGGCGTGCCTGGTGCGCCACGTGGCCAAGCACCACGCCGTCGGCGAACGGGACCGGCTGAACCGCATGGCGTCGTCCTGCCTCGCGCTCTACTCGGGTGCGGGGGTCGTGGCCTTCCTGCTCGGCCTACCGGTGGCGCTCTGGCTCGCGCCGACGCTCGATGCGAAACTCGGCGGCACCGGAGATGTGCTGCCGTTCATGCTGCTCATGCTCGCGAACCTCGCCGTCACCCTACCCCTGAGCACGTTCCCTTCGATCCTCGACGGCCTCGACCGTTACTCCGCGAAAAGCGCCGTGAGAATCGTGTTCCTCTCGCTCCGCACGACGGCGATCGTCTGGACCGTGAACAACTCCTCCGGCCTGTGGCCGCTCGCGGTGGTCTACACGGTCGCGAATCTCGCCGAGCACGCCGCCTTCGCCGTGCTTGCGTTCCGCTTCCTGCCGGGTTTGCACTTCGGCCGAAAACTCGTGGACCGCGCGACGCTCCGCGAGGTGCGCGTGTCGAGCGTCGATGCGTTCCTGGCGATGCTCGCGGGGCGCGTCAGCGTGCAGACCGGCGCCATCGTCGTCGGCCTGTTCCTGCCAGTCGGCGCCGTCACGTACTTCGCCACGGCGACCCGACTGGTGGAATACGCCAAGACTCTCTTGCGCACGATCACGGCGACGCTCACGCCGGGCGTGAGTGCGATGGAAGCTCGCGGCGACTGGACCGGCATCGCGAACCTGATGACGACGGCGACACGATGGGTGCTGTATCTCGTGCTGCCCGTGAACGCAGGATTGTGGCTGTTCGGCAAGCCGTTCCTGCACCGTTGGGTCGGCCCGGAGTTCGTCGAGGGCAGCTTCCCCGCAGTTGCGATCCTCGCGGCGACCCTGAGCCTCGGCGTGGCACAGTCGGTCGCGTCGCGGATTCTCTACGGCCTCGGAAAGTTGAAACTGTTCGCCCGACTGGCGCTCGCGGAGGCGGCACTCAACGTCGGCATGATGTTGGTGCTGATTCGGTATGGAATTGAAGGCGTGGCGATCGCGGTCGCGGTACCGAACGTGCTGTTCTGCGTGGCGGTGCTTGTCTACACGTTGCGACTCATCAAAGTGGACGTTCGCGTTTACCTCATCGCGTGGCTGAAACCGTTGCTGGCGATGGTGGCGCCCCTGGTCGTGTGGCTCGCGCTCGGCGAGGCGCAAGCGACGTGGCCGAGCCTCGCGCGATCAATTGGAATGGGATTGCTGCCGTATGCAGTTGTCGTGGGGTTGATGGAACGATTCGGTCGCGCGTCGGCCCCTCGCTCGGCTTCGGAATCCTTGCAGCTCACCGCTAAACGGGAAGCTGCGCCGACAATTGTTCGGCTGTGATGCCGCGGATCAGGAAGACCTTGTTGCGATTCGTCCGACCGGACATCAATTCGATCTGCGAGCGTTTCACGCCAAAGTAATCCTTGAGCACCTCGACGAGCGCCTCGTTCGCCCGGCCGTCTTCCGGCGGTGCCGTCACGGACACCCTCAGCGCCCCGGCCTGTACGCCGAGAATCGCGTTCTTCTTCGCGCCCGGCTGCGCCCGCACCGCCAGCGTCGCACCTTCGGGATGGGCATTGATCACGACAGCCCCTCGAAGAGCGTGCTACCGATGCGCACGAGGTTGGCGCCTTCCTCGATGGCGACTTCGAAATCGTTGCTCATTCCCATCGAGAGATTCGGCAACGGGAGGCCCGTTCGAGAGCGAAGTCGGTCCCGGAGTTCGCGCAACTCGGCGAATGTCGGTCGACAGAGTTGCGGATCGTCGTGGAACGCGGCCATCGTCATGAGGCCGTCGATGCGCACGCCGGGCAGTGTCAAGGCCTTGTCCGCGAGGACCGGCACGTCTTCGGGGCGAAGGCCGCCCTTACTCTCTTCGCGCGAACAGTTCACTTCAAGAAGAACGGAAACGAGGGAGCCGCGCTTTCGACCGAACTCGTCGAGCGCAAGCAGCAGGCGTTCCGAATCGACGGAATGGACGAGCGAGACGAGCGGGATCGTCTTTTCGATCTTGTTGCGCTGAAGGTGCCCGATGAGGTGCCAGTTCGCGGTCGGCAGGGCGGCGTGCTTTTTCCAAAGCTCTTGGGGTCGGCTCTCGCCAAAGTCGCGGACGCCGAGATCCCAGGCAATCGATGCGATATCGGGGGACGAGTATTTCGTGACGGCGACGAGCGTCACGTCTGCGCGCCGGCGACCGCAGCGTGCTGCAGCATCCGCGATGCGCCGGTTCACGGTCGTGATGCGATCCTGCAGCATGTCTGTGGTCATCGCGGCCCCCGCGCTCGGCTGCGCAAAGCCTCCGCCTCGCCGCTAAACGTCTTGGTTTTCACTCCGCATTCCACATTCCGCACTCCGCATTTCATCCCGGCGGCCATCCCATCGCCCGGCCACCCATGAGGTGCAGGTGCAGGTGCGGCACGGTCTGCCCGGCCTGCTCCTCGCAGTTGATGACGAGCCGGTACCCGGCGTCGAGGCCGAGTTGCTTCGCGAGCTTCACCGCGATCAGATGGATGTGCCCCATCACCGCCTCGTCGGCGTCCGTCAGGTCGGCGTGCGTGCGGATCACTTTCTTCGGGATGATGAGCACGTGCACGGGGGCCTGGGCGTTGATGTCGTGGAACGCCAGGCAGAGATCGTCTTCGTAGGCGATCTTGGCGGGGATCTGTTTGTCGATGATCTTCTGGAAGATGTTGGTCGCCATCATCGCCATCGGTATCACTCCTCGGATGACGGAATTATAGGAGACGGCGAACGATGCCCTGGGTCGTGGGAATCGACGAGGCGGGTTACGGGCCGAACCTCGGCCCGCTCGTGCAGGCGGCCGTGGGGTTGCGGCTGCCGGACGACGATGTCGCGGGCTGGGAGACGCTGAAGCCGTGGGTGCGGCGCTGCCATGAGAAGGACGATGGCCGGATCCTCGTCGACGATTCGAAAAAGGTCTACGCGGGAGCGAACGGCGTGGCGAAACTGGATGACGGAATTCGCCGTGCATTGGGGTTTCCGGACGGCAACTCGGAATTGAAGGATTTCACCCCGATCCAGCGCCATCGGCTCATGGAGCCGACGGAGTTCAACGCGATCGTCGATGCGACTGGAACAAAGGCCGCCGTCGTGACCGGGGGAGTCTCGGCGTTGCTGCTCTCGATACTTGCCGACTTGCCGGATACCGAACCGGTTCAAGCGATTTGCGACAAGCTGGGCGGGCGAAACTTCTACGGACCGTTCCTCCAGGACGCATTCCCGAATGGCTGGGTTGTCGCGGAGCGCGAGTCGCCGGTCGAAAGCCGGTATCGCATCCTCAATCTCGATCGCGACGTCACCGTCGTCTTCCGCCCGAAGGCCGACGGCGATTCCGTCTGCGTCGCGCTCGCGTCGATGGTCTGCAAGTACCTCCGAGAAGTCTGCATGAAGCAGTTCAACGACTTCTGGCAGACGCACGTCCCCGGACTCGCTCCGACGGCCGGGTATCCGGTCGATGCGAAACGGTTCTACGACTCGATCCGGCCGGCGATGGCGAAGCTCGGCATCGAACCGGATCGCGTGTGGCGGAAAAAGTAGTTCTCAATCCGCACGGATCGTCGATGGAAGTTCCGATCACTTCTTGAACTGCGTGCGGAGTTGCTTCAGGGCCGAATCAACAAGCAGTTCTCCGCTGCCGATGCCGCAACGGGCGGAGACGACTTCGTAGTTTCCTTGCGGATACGCCACGCGATTCGGGATATACCCGATGGCACCGTTCGCCAGTTCGGCGATGATCGTGTTCTTGAACGGCGAGCCGGCCTTGATGTCGAGGCCAAGCTGCACGAAGACCTCGCCCGGCAGGCTGACGAACGCGACATCCTGGCCGAGCGAGATGACTTGCACTTCCACGGTGAGCGGTTTGCCGAGCCGGTTCAGCACGTCGAGCGCCTTGAACGCCTGCACCTGGTCGAGAAACTTCGGCGCGGGCTTCGTCTCTTTTTGCACCAGCTCGAAGATTTGTTTCGCCGCCGAGGCTTCGGTATCGGTCACGGGCGCGAGCGGCAGATCGATCGATTCGTGCGACACGCGGATGGCATCCACGGCCGCCGGTTCGAGTTTATCCCACGTCCGCAGGATCTCGCCGGCGAGCCGCGTGCCGATGCGGGCCGCCTCCGTGTGGCCCTTCTGTGGCGCGGCCGAGTTCACGTTGATGTGGTTGATGTCCCCGGCCGTGCCGATCGTGAAGAGCGACACGAGGCCGTCGCCCTTCGCCTTCGCCAGCGCGTCGGCGACTAAGTGCGGGTAGTCGGCCGAATAATACATGCCGCCGACCGTGTCGAGGTGCATCGCGTAGTTCGAATAGACCGCGAGCGGCTTGCCGTCGGGCGACTCGACGACGACGACGGGCACGGCCGGGTCGACCGGCCCGGCGGGGCGCACGATCTTCGGGTTCTTCTTGCCCGCGTTCCACCCAACGCTGCCGTCAACCATGTGGAAGCGCCGGTTGAACGCGAGGTTCTCTTCCTTCCCGATGGCATGCTTGATCGCGGCCGGCTTGCGCGCCGCGTCGGCCTTCTTCACCGCTTCCGCGATCTTCGCCGGCAGCCCGGCCATGAACTCCACGGCGAGCTTGTGCGCCCCGCCGTATACGGCGTTCCGCGGCTTGCCGTCCGAGAGCACCGGCCCGGTGTGCGAGTGCGTCGCCGAGATCATGACATGCTTGCCGGGGATGCCCGTGGCCGCTTCGATCGCTTTGCGCGATTCCTCGACCATGCCGAAGGTGGTGCCGATGAGATCGAGCGCCACGAGGGCCACGCGCGTGCCGTCCTTCTCGAAGACAAGCGCCTTGGCCATCAGCGGATCGTGCGTCCCCTCGGCACCGCGGAGGGAGTAGTACCCGGCCATGGGGCAGCCGACCGGCGGCGTGATGTCCACCTGCGCGGCGCCCGCAGTGAGGTCGCCGGCGCGGGCGGACAAAGTCAGAACGAGCAGCAGCAGGATCGTACGCATTGGATTTCCTCCTGCCGTACCAATACGGTCACCGTGCGAACTCGTCCCGCAAGAAAGCCTGAACCTCGTCCCACAGGTCGGCGGCCTTCTCGAAATCGACCGCCATCGTCTTGACCTGGCCCGGCACGAGCAGCGACGCCGGCAGTTTCGCGACCACCTTTGGATTGAGCGGAATCTGGAAGCCGCCCCCCTCGGCCAGCTTCGCTTCGGTCTCGGCTCGCAACAGGTAGTCGATCATCCGTTTCGCGCCGTCGGGGTTCGGCGCCCCCTTCACCACGGCGAGCGTGTTCGGAATGTACAACACGCCCAGACGGGGGTGATCCTTGTGCCCGTCGCGGTCCGGGAAGATGATCGCCACCGGCTTGCCGGCGTACAACTCAATCAGCGCGTCGTCGGTGTCGGTGAGGCCGATCGCATAGCGGCCTTCGGCCACCTGCACGGCAGACTGCTTGTTCCCCGCCAGGATCTGCACGTCGTTCGACTTCAGATCGCGGAAGTACCGCTTCGCCACGTCCGGGCCGAGGACTTCGAAGAGGCAGGCCGCCTGCGTCGCCGTCGTGCCGAAGAGCGGTTTCGCCATCGCCACTTTGCCCTTCCACTTCGGGTTCGTCAGGTCCAGTAGCGACTTCGGCCGTTCGGCTTCGGGAACGAGATTCGTGTTCACGATCAATACGCGAGCCCGGCTCGCGAACGCCTGCCAGGTCTTGTCCTTCGCCTTCGTCCAGTCGGGGAACGACGCGGCCGCCGGCGAAGCGTACGGTTCGTAAATCCCCTTGCGTGCGAGGCGAATCGTCGCAAGGATCTCGTTGTTCCAGTGGACATCCGCCCGCGGCCGCGCCGACTCGGCTTCCAGTTCCACTGCGATGCCGACCGACTTGTTCGCCTCCGTATCGAACTTCGGCGCGACGGCGAGTTTCGACTCGATGTGAAAGTCGGCGAAGACGCCCTCCGCGAACTCCTTGTCTTGGGCGCAATAGACGACGACGCGCTCCGAAGGCTTCGTGCAGCCTGCCGCAAGGCACAAACCCACTACGAGGGAAACCGCGATCCGCGCGATCAAGGCTTAGCCTCCGATAGTTTCTTCTTCGCCTTGGCCAGGCGGAGCTTGGCGTCGGCGATCGCCGCGTCGGCGCGATTCAGATCGCTCGAAGGTATCCGTCCGAGCTTGACCAATACCGCCAGCATGTCGCGCTGGTCGCCGTGCTTCGTCACCGCTTGCTCGGCTAGTTTCACCATATCCGCGTAACGCTTCTGCTCATCGGCCAGTTCGATCTTCACGTCGATGACCGCGAGTTCGTGAGCGAGCACCTCCGTCTTCGGCGCCGCGGCGGCCCGAAACCGGGCCTCGGCCTTCGCCAGCGCGGTTTCGGCGGCGGCGAGTTTGGCTTCGAGCGCCTTCACGATCTCCGGGTCCGGCACGGGTTGGGCGGTTGCGACCGGCAGTTCCTTGATCTCGATCTTGCGGAACTGCACGACCGTGGTGGGTGTCAGCACTTGAAGGTTCAAATGCCCGGCCCGGGCAATGGGGGTCGGGTCGGTAAAATCAACTACGGTTTTTCCATCGACCAGGATCGTAAACCGATCGCCGCGCGCGATGACTTCGAGCGTGATCCACTGATCGGCCTTGACTTCGTCGCTCTTCGGACGAACGCTTCCGGCTTTGGGGTCCCAGACCCGCGGATTGCGGTACACGGAGCCGGTGGGGAAAGTCGTGCCGGCTGCGCCCTTCACGGCCAGTTCGGTCTCATAGCCGATGGGACAGAAGCCGTTACCACCTTTCTGACGGATGTCGAAATTGAAGCCATATTCACTGCGGAAACCCAGTCCACTGTTGCCTGCAGCATTGATTTTGACCTCTGCCCGCAGGTGAAAGTCTCCGTAGTCACCACGCTCGCTGAACAAATAGCCGGACGGTTTACGTCCGACGAGGACGCCATTTTCGACGGTCCAGCCGCCCGGTTGCTCCGGATGCGTCTTCCAGCCCGTCAGGTCCTTCCCGTTGAAGAGCGGCGACCAGCCCGGCTCTTCGGCAGGCAGTTCCTTGATCTCGAGCTTGCGAACGTACATTTTCACACCGGCGGTCGCATGGAGGCCCACGTTGCCTCGCGCGGGAATGTCCGCAAACGTGTGCCGTGCCGTCTCCACACCGTCGATCTTCACGATCATTTCGTTGCCGCGCAGCATCGCCTCGGCGACCTGCCACTCGTCGCCACGATGCACATCCGCATTGGCCTGGGCGATTATTCGCGTTCCGGATTGCTGGTCCCACGTGGTGATGTCACCCGTTTTCTCCCCTTTGTTGCCGATGCCCAGGAAGACGGCACCCCCCCGCTTGGATTTCCACGATCGAAGATTAAAACTGCCCGTGGCCTTCCCCACAAGCTTGTATTCCAGGCGGCAAATGCCGTCGCCGAACAGAGGTTTGCGACAACTGATGCTGGAGGAGATACCGTTGCTAACCAGCAGTCCATTCTCGATTTTCCATCCATCCGCCGGAAACTGTTCCCAGTTATTCAGGTCCTTTCCATTAAAGAGCGACACCCAACCGTCGGAGGCCACGACCGGAACTGGCGGCTTTAGTTTCGCGGTGTACACGACGCGCTCGCCGCGGACGACATCGAGCCGATACGTCGTGTTGCTGTTCAAGAGCGGTTCCGCGGAGGAACCGTGATTGAGTCCGTACCGGTTGTATTGCCACTCTTGCAGATCGCGATTCTCTCGAATCCGTACTTCCAGCTTGAAGGACCCTGGCACCAGTGGGATAGTCGCCGGCGTGCGAAGATCCACATCGGCGACCACGTCCTCTCCGGAATAGACGATCGCCCGTTCAAAATCCGGGTCCGAGAGATCGAATGCCAGCTCCGCTCGATTGTCGATGAAGCGCGACACCGACGGGATGAGCCGCGCGGCCGCGACTGAAACCAACACGACCGCAATAACCGCTACGGCCACCCATTTCCACTTGCGGCCGATCCGAGCTGAACGACGAATCTCCGAATTCGGGATGCGCGAGTAGTCCATCAGCTTGGAACTCGCTTTGAGCTGCGCCTCGCAATCGGCCAGCACATCCGACACCTCCCGAGCGCTTTGGAATCGCTCGTCCGCGTCCTTCGCGTGCAGCTTCTCCACGATGCGGGCGAGCCACTCTGGCACTTCCGGGATGATCTCGCGCATCGGCCGCGGGGCGTCCTCGGCCACGCGCTTCAGCACGGCGAACGTCGAACTCGCCCGGAACGGCGGGCGGCCCGTCGCCATCACGTACATCACGCTGCCGAGGCTGAAGAGATCGGCCCGGTGGTCGAGCGCCTCGCCCTTTGCCTGCTCCGGGGCCATGTACATCGGCGTTCCGGCCACGACGCCGCTGCGCGTCAGGCTCGCGTCGTCGGCGGCGCGGGCGAGGCCGAAGTCGGTGATCTTCACCGTCGCCGCCGGGCCGGAATCGACGAGGATGTTGCTCGGCTTGATGTCGCGGTGAATGAGGCCCGTGGCGTGCGCGGCCGCCAACCCCTCGGCGATCTGCCGGCCGATCCGCACCACCTCCGCCGCGTCCAGCGGGCCGGTGCGGTCGAGGCGTTGTTGCAATGTCTCGCCGGGGATGAACTCCATGACGAGGTGCGGCAGCGGTTGCTCGTGAACGTCGTGGACCTGCACGACGTTCTCGTGCCGGATGGCGGCCGACGAGCGCGCCTCGCGGAGGAAGCGCTTCCGCGCCGGCGATGTGGTGGCCAGCGACGGAGCCAGCACCTTCACCGCCACGACGCGTTGGAGTTTATCGTCGAAGGCCCGGAAGACGATGCCGAAGGCTCCTTTGCCGAGGACTTCGAGCACGTCGTATTGCCCGATCCGGCCGAGCGAATCCGGGCGGCCCGGCGGCGCGAGGAACGCCAGTGCGTCCAGTTCCTCATCATCCTCGACAGTGCGACCGTAAGCTTGCGTCGAGTCGGATTGTTCCACTGGCATGGCACGCGTCGGCATTTCCTCCGCCGTCGGCACCGGTTGATCCAGCAGGCTGTCCGGGGCATCGTGCGCCTTCAGCAGTAGTTCTATGCGCCGGCGCAGTTCGGCATCGCCGGCGCAGCGCTCGTCCAGCAGGGCAGCGCGCCCTGCCGGGTCGGCGATGTCGGCGGCAGCGAGAAAGATGGCTTCGGCGGGATTCGGTTTGGCGGACACGGCACGACCTCCGGCACGGTTCACCCTCTCATGCGACGTCCGGCCGCGATGCTGTCGAAAAAAACTAAGAAGTCATCGCATCCCGCAGCCAGGCGCGGGCGTAGGTCCACTTCTGTCGGGCGAGATAGACCGTAATCCCCAACGTTTCCGCGATGGCCTCGTGCCCCTGCCCGGCGAACTGCCGTAGCTCGACAACCTTCGCGGCCAGTTCATCTTCGTTCGCCAGCCGCGTCAAAGCCTCGTCGAGCGCCAGCAACCGTTCGTCCGGATCACGGGCCGGCACGTCGGGCAGATCGACCCGTTCGCGGCCGCCGCCGTGGCGCTCCCGTTTCTTTCGTCGCGCGGCATCCACGAGGATGCGCCGCATCGCCTCGGCGGCGGCGGCGAAGAAGTGGCCCCGATTCGCGAAGGCTTGATCGCCGATCAACCGCAGGTAGGCCTCGTGGACGAGGGCGGTGGCGTCGAGTGTCTGGCCGGGGCGTTCTTGCGCCATGCGTGCTGCTGCGATTGCCCGGAGTTCGTCGTAGACGAGCGGGAGGAGTTCCCCGGCTGCGCGGCGATCCCCGGCCGCCGCCGCGTCGATCAGTCGCGAAATCTCGGCCATTCGAGCAGGATACCGCCGTACGGGGGCTGAACCAACGAGAATCGGCGCAATGCGCCGCCGCGCCCTTGAGGGCGGGTGCCGCTTCCATATTTTGATTGGAGTTTGCGCCGCGAGGCTTACGCACCCCGACTCCCACACCACGGCAATGCCCAAACGCACCGACATCAAGAAGATCCTGCTCATCGGTTCCGGCCCCATCATCATCGGTCAAGCCTGCGAATTTGATTATTCCGGCACCCAGGCATGCAAGGCGCTGCGCGAGGAGGGATACGAGGTCGTCCTCGTGAACTCCAACCCGGCCACGATCATGACCGACCCGGAGACGGCGCACCGGGTCTACATCGAGCCGATCCACTGGACGGTCGTCGAGAAGATCATCGAGAAGGAAAAGCCGGACGTGCTGCTGCCGACACTTGGCGGGCAGACGGCGCTGAACACGGCGATGGACCTGTGGAAGCACGGCGTGCTACGGAAGCACGGCGTGGAGATGATCGGCGCGAAGGCGGACGTGATCGACAAGGCGGAGGACCGGCAGAAGTTCAAGGACGCGATGCTGAAGATCGGCCTGGACGTGCCGAAGAGCCGCGTCGTGCACACCATGACCGAAGCCGAGGAAGCCCGGCAGGACGTCGGTCTGCCGTGCGTCATCCGCCCGAGCTTCACGATGGGCGGCACCGGCGGCGGCATCGCCTACAACCGCGAGGAATACAACGCGATCGTCTCCCGCGGCCTCGAACTCTCCCCGACGACGGAGGTACTCATCGAAGAGTCCGTCATCGGCTGGAAGGAGTACGAACTCGAAGTCATCCGCGACAAGGCCGACAACGTCATCATCATCTGCAGTATCGAGAACCTCGACCCGATGGGGGTCCACACCGGCGACAGCATCACGGTCGCGCCGACGCAGACGCTCTCGGACAAGGAATACCAGCGGATGCGGGACGCCGCGAAGCTGATCATCCGCGAGATCGGCGTCGAGACCGGCGGCTCGAACATCCAGTTCGCCACCGATCCGGCCACCGGCCGGATGATCGTCATCGAAATGAACCCGCGGGTGAGCCGGTCGAGCGCGCTGGCGTCGAAGGCGACCGGTTTTCCGATCGCGAAGATCGCAGCGAAACTCGCCGTGGGCTATACGCTGGACGAATTGAAGAACGACATTACACAGACGACGCCGGCGAGCTTCGAACCGACCATCGACTATGTCGTCACCAAGATTCCGCGGTTCACCTTCGAGAAGTTCCCCGAAGCCGACCCGACGCTGACCACGCAGATGAAATCGGTCGGGGAGACCATGGCGATCGGCCGGACCTTCAAGGAAAGTCTGCAAAAGGCGCTGCGCGGTCTGGAGGTCGGCCGGTTCGGACTCGGTTGCGATCTGCGCGATCGCTGGGACGGCGACAATCCGCCCAGCGAGAAGGAGATCGTCGCGAAGCTGACGATGCCAAATGCGGAGCGGATCTGGTACGTCCGTTACGCATTCAAGGCGGGCATGAGCATCGACGACGTCCACGCTCGCACGAAGATCGACCGCTGGTTCCTGCAGAACATCTGGGACCTGACGATGTTCGAGGACGAGCTGAAGGCCGGCGGCCCGCTCGACCGCGTGACGCCGGAACTCATGCTCCAGGCGAAGCAATACGGCTTCACGGACAGGCAGCTTTCGAACCTCTGGGGCGGTACCGATTCCGAGATCCGCGCGAAACGGAAGGCGATGGGCGTCGTCGCGACCTTCAAGTCCGTTGACACCTGCGCCGCCGAGTTCGAAGCCTACACGCCGTACTACTATTCGACCTACGAAGCCGCTCCAATGCGGAATGCGGAATGCGGAATGCGGAATGAAATCCCAAATTCTTCGGCGCCTTCCATTCCGAATTCCGCATTCCGAATTCCGAATTTGGAAGACGAAGTCCTCCCCGCCAGCGGCAAGGACCGGATCATGATCCTCGGCGGCGGGCCGAACCGGATCGGACAGGGGATCGAGTTCGACTACTGCTGCGTCCAGGCGGCCTTTGCGCTCCGCGAAGCGGGGTACGAGGTCATCATGGTGAACTCGAACCCGGAGACGGTCAGCACCGACTTCGACACGTCGACCCACCTCTTCTTCGAACCGCTCACCGTCGAAGACGTGTTGAACATCTACGACCGGATGAAGCCGAAGGGCGTGATCGTGCAGTTCGGCGGTCAGACGCCGCTGAACCTGGCCAAGGCGTTGGAAAGCCACGGCGTGCCGATCATCGGCACGAGCGTCGAGAGCATCGACATCGCCGAAGACCGGAAGCGCTTCGCCAAGCTGATCGACGAGATCGAGCTGAAGCAGCCGGCGAACGGCACGGCGGTCGACCTGCAACAGGCGCTGACGCAGGCGCGGCGGATCGGTTACCCGGTGCTCGTGCGGCCGAGCTTTGTCCTCGGCGGCCGGGCGATGCAGATCGTGTACTCCGACGAGGTTCTGACCGACTACATGAGCCGGGCGATCGACGTGTCGCCGGGCAAGCCGATCCTGATCGACAAGTTCCTGGAGAACGCGACGGAGGTGGACGTCGATTGCCTCAGCGACGGCGTGACCACGATTGTCGGCGGGGTGATGCAGCACATCGAGGAGGCCGGCATCCACAGCGGGGATTCAGCCTGCGTGCTGCCCCCCTACAGCCTGCCGGCGGACGTGATCGCCGAGATCAAGCGACAGGCGGTGAAACTGGCGACGGCGCTCAACGTGAAAGGGCTGATGAACATCCAGTTCGCGGTGACCGGGTTGTCCGCGGGAAGCTCCGCTGACAGGACAACCCAACTTCTGGGGATCGGAAATTCGCCCGAAGTCTACGTGCTGGAAGCGAACCCGCGCGCCAGCCGCACGGTGCCGTTCGTGTCGAAGGCGATCGGCGTGCCGCTCGCGCGCCTCGCGGCGCTGGTGATGGCCGGGAAGACGCTGGGCGAACTCGGCTTCACCGCCGAAGTGACGCCGAAACATTACTCGGTCAAAGAATCGGTCTTCCCATTCAACAAGTTCCCCGGCGTGGACATCATCCTTGGTCCTGAGATGAAATCGACTGGCGAAGTGATGGGGATCGATGCCGACTACGCGATGGCGTTCGCGAAGGCGCAGATGGCCGCGAACGCGCAACTGCCGACATCGGGCACGATCTTCATCAGTCTCGCCGGGCCCGACAAGCATTCCGCCGTTCCCATCGCCCGCGGGTTCGCCGCCATGGGTTTCCAGTTGTTGGCGACTCGCGGCACCGCAACGGTCCTGCGCGATGCCGGTGTCGACGTGACCGAACTGCCGAAGATCCAGGAAGGCCGGCCGAACATCCTCGACAAGATGAAGAACGGCGAGGTGCAACTCATCATCAACACGCCGAGCGGCCACGGCAGTCGGACCGACGAGGGCAAGATCCGCGCGGCGTCAGTTGCGAACCGGGTCACCTGCATCACGACGCTCTCCGGCGCGGCAATGGCGGTCGACGCCATCAAGGCGCTACGCGAGAAAGCGATGACGGTGACGGCGATCCAGGATTGGTTCCCGAAAAAGTGACCCCCGTTTCGTCCCGGCCGAATTTTGAGGCCGGAGACTCGGAAATGCGAATCCACTTTCGCTGCGGCCAGAACTCCGAACGTTCTGGCCGCATTCCCTTCGCGCGCAACACCTTTCCGCGATTTCCATTCTAAGTTTGCACCGATCCCGCGAATCTTTCATCGCCACGGAGTCGCCACCGTGACCGTCTCGCCCTTCGTTTGCGATCTGGGCCTCGATCGTTTACGACCGTTCCAACCGGTCCTGTACACGGAGATGGACCCGGCCGACCTGCACGTGCTTGCCGACGCGGGCAAGGACGCCGATGCATTGTTCGAGGTGGGACACCGGCTCGAGACGGGTACGGGCGTGGCCCGGAATCTCGAGCGCGCGATCGCGTGGTACGAACGGGCCGCCGGGCGCGGGCAGGCGTGCGCCGCCTTCAACGTCGGGCTGATCCTCGCCGAGGGGCCGGAGCCGGTCCGGGACGACATTCGGGCAGCGCGGTGGATCTGCTATGCGGCCGAGCGGGGATTTCCGGATGCCGCGTTCGCGATGGGGACCTTCTTCCAGTCCGGTCGGGGATTGGCCAAAAACGACCACGAAGCCGTTCACTGGTACCGCGTGGCCGCGAAGCAGGGGCAGCGCACGGCGAAACTCAATCTGGGAGTGTTGCTCGTCGCCAGCGAGACGGTGAAACCGAAGCCGCTCGAAGCGTTCGACCTGTTCCGGGAACTGGCGAAGGCGGGACACCCCGGCGGCATGACGAACCTCGGTGTGCTTTACGATCGCGGCTGGGGCACGGCGGAGAATCCGGGCATGGCCGTGAAGTGGCTTCTTGAAGCGGCCGAACATGCCCAACCCGAAGCGATGGTGCAACTGGCGCGGATGCATGCGGAGGGCCGCGGCGTGGCTCAGGACCCGGGCGCGACCGTGGACTGGTTGAACCGCGCCGCCGAACTGGGGAGCGAGGAAGCCAGCTGGCTGCTTGGTGAATTGCTCGTCGCCGGCTGATTCGGGCGGAAAGTCCCGCTCGGGACCGACCCGCAGACGGCCGAACGTCGTATAAAAAGGGTTCCACCCGGGACCCGCACCGCATGTCCGAATCGCCCGCGCGCCCACCCGAGGAACTAACCGCCCTGCTCCACCGGCTGCGGGACAACGTCGCAAAGGTCTTCCTCGGCAAACCCGAAGTCACCCGGTTCGCCCTGGTTGCGCTCCTCGCGGAAGGGCACCTCCTGCTCGAAGATGTGCCCGGCGTCGGCAAGACGCTGCTCGCGAAGGCCCTCGCGCTGAGCCTCGGCTGCACTTTCCACCGCATCCAAGCCACGCCGGACCTCCTCCCCGGCGATCTCATCGGCACGAACATCTTCAACCAGAAAGACGGCACGTTCACGTTCCATCCCGGCCCGCTCATGTCGCAGATCGTCCTCGCGGACGAAATCAACCGCGCGACGCCCCGAACGCAATCGGCTCTGCTGGAGGCCATGAGCGAACGGCAGGTGACGGTCGACCGCGAGACATTCAAACTCGGCCCGCCGTTCCTCGTGCTCGCCACGCAGAACCCCTACGAGTACGAGGGGACGTACCCGCTGCCCGAAAGCCAGCTGGACCGTTTCCTTCTGCGGTTGAAGATCGGCTACCCGGAGCGGGCGATCGAGCGCGACATCTTGAACCAGCACCGCGTCGGGGAGCCGGTGGAATCCCTGACGGCCGTACTGGTCCCGGCCGACGTGGTAGCGCTCCAACAAGCGACTCGCGCCGTGAAGGTCGCGGAACCGGTAACCGAGTATCTGCTCGACATCGTGGACGCGACCCGCGTGCACCCGGATGTGAAACTCGGGGCCAGTACCCGCGGTGCGCTGGCGTTCTATCGCGCGTGCCAGGCCTTGGCGAAAGTGAGCGGCCGAGATTACGTCCGCCCCGAAGACGTGAAAGAGCTGGCCTTGCCGGTACTCGCGCACCGGATCATGACCAAAGCGTGGGACCAGGGTGGCCGCGACGATGCCACGCCGATCATCAACGACATCCTGGCGAAGACGAAAGTCCGAGTCTAATGCGGAATTCGGAATTCGGAATAGAAGCCATGTCGAATGTCGCGGTCTCCTTAACGTCGAACGCCTCAAACTCTGAAATTCCGCATTCCGATTTCCGTATTTCGAATTTCCATTGGCGCCCCACGCGCGAAGGCGTCTTGTGGATCGCCGCGGCGCTGGCGATGCTGCTCGCCGGCTCCTTCAAGCTCATCAACCTGCTCATTCTGCTCGGTTACGTGATGGTCGCGCTCGTGGGCATCAACGCCTGGCTGGCGCGCCGCTCGGCCTATGGCGTGCGCATCCAGCGGGCACGCGGCGAACCGGTCTTCGCCGGATCGGAGGCGGCCCGCCACGTCGCGGTCACGAACACGGCCCGCCACAATGCCTCCGTGACCGTCATGGAAATCTCCGAGACTCACCGGGTCGAGGTCTTCGTGCCGGTGTTGGCGCCCGGCGAAAGCCGGAACGTGACGGCGACATTCCACCCGACGCGGCGCGGACGGTACGAGACAACGCCGATGTCGGTCATCGCGGGTTATCCATTCGGCCTGGTGAACTACGCCGTGGCGGCGGAGCCGGCGGATACGATCGTGGTTTTGCCGCGGCTCGGCACGGTCGACGGCGCGATGCTCCGGCGCTGGTTGATCCGTGTCGGCGCTGGCGACAACTTCAGCCGTCGCCCGGTCCGGCGCCAATCGACGCAGGCGGCCGACGTGCGCGGGGTGCGCGCCTACCGCCCTGGCGATTCCCCGCGGGACATCCACTGGCGCACCACGGCCAAGCAGGGCGAACTCATGGTGCGAGAATACGACAGCGTCGAACCGCTGGACCTGCTGCTCGTGGTGGAACCGTACGCGGCTACGGACGCCGACCGCGACGCCGTCGAGGCGACCCTGGAGCTGGCGGCGTCGGTCTTCTGGTCGTGGTGCCATGGGGAAGAGACGCCGGAGGCGACGCTGGTCGTCGCGGGGATGACCGAATCACGGACGGGTCGCGCGACGGAGGGCTTCGGCCGTGCCGCGCTGGCGATGCTTGCCGAGGCGCAGCCGGTGTCGGGCTTGGCCCCGATCGCCATCGAGACCCTGCGGCGGCGCAGCAATCGCTGCGCCAGGATCCTCGTGAGTTCGCGTCCCGACAGCCCGCTGGCGACCGAACTTCGCGATAAGACCGGCGTGCCGTTCGTCACGGTGGACCCGGCCCGACCGATGGCGTGGTATCGCCAACCCGACGATGCGGGCTAGATCGTATCCATATGTTTCCGTAATGCGGGACGATCCCGCAGCGAACCGCGTGGACCGCCCCGATGACCGATGCCGAAGCGATCTTCGCGGGAATTCTTGCCGATCCGGCCAATGACGTACCGCGACTCGTCTTTGCCGACTGGCTTGAGGAACATGGTCAGGAGGAATGGGCCGAATTCATCCGCGTCCAGATCGAACTCGAAACGGTGCCCCGGTCCGAACCGCGCCACAAGGATCTCTCCCGCCGCGCCCGCAAGATCCTCGCCCAACAAAAGGAAACGTGGCTGCTGCCGTTCCAGAAGCTCCTGCCCGGATGCTTCGTCAAGTTCGAACGCGGTTTTGTTTCAATCGTCAAAGCGTCCTATTCCTACGTCTTCTTCAATGCCGAACAACTCTGGCCCCTGGCTCCCATCCGTGAAGTCCAGGTGACGGACGGCCAGCGGCACATCTCCGAACTCTGCTGGCTGGAGCGGCCAGCGCATGTCCGCATCCGCGCCGACATGCTCGCGAACATGAGCCAACTGGCGACCGTGGCGATCGACACGCTTTCGCCCGGTCCCGGCCGCATCGAACCGTTCCTGCGGTCGGGGCTTTGGCTGGTCCTCGGCTGCGCACGCGGGAGCGGTACCGACATCGTCGCCATGTCCCGTTTCAGCGATTTCGTTTTGCGCCAGTCGGCATCGCTCGGGCACGTCAATTTCGCTGTGAGACCGTATCAGGTCGTCGGCGAGTTTCGCACCTGGTGCACCGCGCCGCTCGCCGATGGCGGTCCGCACTGGCTTCTCCTTCGCGACGGCCAGCTCGCGAGCTATGCCGCCGGACCCGTTGAGGCGGATCAACTCCCGCTCAAATTCTGGACCCCAGCCAATCGATGATCGTAGTTTTTTATGGTGACGCGGATCATTGAGGCCGATTCCATGGATTCCTCATCCGCTCGGACTGAAACGAGCAAGGCCGGGCTTGCGCCCGGCCTTGCATGTAATCCCGTGGGATCCGTTTACTTCTTCAGCGACTGAACCGTGGCCGGCACCCCAACCACCGCGGAGATCGCGGTCGACTTTGTGGCACCGGTCTTCAAGCAGCAGTCGTCCCCTTCGCAGCAGGGCGAGCCGGCGAAGCAGCAGTCGGGAGCCGAGGCCTTGATCGCAACCTTGGCGGAAACCTTCTTGGCGTCGGCCTTCAGGCAGCAGTCGTCCCCTTCGCAGCAGGGCGAGCCGGGGAAGCAGCAGTCGGGCACGCTGGCCGCGGCGAGCTTGCCATCCGCACAACAGGCGGAGGCGGTTTCGCAGCAGTCGGCCTGGGCCGCGCAGCAGTCGGTACTGGCGGTTTTGGACGACGAGAACGGGCAGCCCGTGCAGCCGTGGTTGGTGTACATCGTGTAGCCGCCGATGCCGAGCGCGGCGACCACGACCAGACCGGCGAGAGTTTTGGCGAACATGAGTAGGTGCCTTGAAAAAGAAAGAAGAATGTATGGAAACCAAAACCGGAGCGAGCGGTTCGCTCAGCAGCGCAGGACGTGGTGGTAGCGCTGCCGGTGGTCCGGCGGATGGAATGCGAGTTCGCCCACGCGGGCCGGGGCGAGAATCGGTGCGGCAAACGAATTCGGTTTATCCGCGAGTAAGGAATCAACCGACTGGGCCGGGTCGACGGTGGCCGCAGTCTCCAGCGTGCCGGGCGTGCCGACGAGCAGGGAGACCATCATCTGTCGGCATGGACACCCCGGGGTCGATCGGCCGAGATTGTCGTGGCTTGTGTCGTTCGGGGGCAGTTCGTGACAGCAGAGTTCGCAGGCGACCGGTGCGGTCCGATCGGCCGGTTCCGCCGGAATTGGCTTCGCCCCGAGCGTGCAGCAGCACAGCAGGAGGCTGACCACTTGCGGGACCACGAACAGGAGCATGACGGCGTGACGCAACGACCAACTCCCATGGCTACACCTATATTATCGACACACTAACCGATCCCTTACAAAGATTCCATCCAAAATGGCCGGCACGTTCGATCCGCTCACCCTGATCCGACCTCGCCGCCCGATCGAGGGGATCTCGGCCATTTTGCTCCCGTTCCTCGACGACGGCGGCATCGACTGGCCGGGCTTCGAGGCCCACGTCCGCCGGACCGCCGACGCCGGACTCGCCCCGGCCGTCAACATGGACACCGGATTCGGCAACCTGATCGACGACGCGACCAAGCGCGAAGCGCTGGAACGGACCCGGTCCGTGCTCGGCGGCGGTCGCTTCGTCGCGGGGGCATTCGTCGGCGATCACCCCGGGGCCACCTTCGACCGCGACGCCTATGCCCGTGCGATCGAACCGATCGTCGCCAACGGCGGCACACCGGTCATCTTCCAGAGCTACGGCCTCACCGGGCAACCCGATGATACCATCATCGCCAGCTACGAATCCCTCGGCCGCGTTGCACCCTTTATCGGCTTCGAACTCGGCACCATGTTCGCCCCGTTCGGCAAGATCTATTCGCTCGACGTCTACCGCGGCCTGCTCGGCATTCGCGCCTGCCGCGGTGCGAAGCACTCCTCGTTGAGCCGCCAGCTCGAATGGGACCGCATCGTCCTGCGCGACCGCACTCGACCGGACTTCAAAGTTTACACCGGCAACGACCTCGCCATCGACATGGTCATGTACGGCAGCGACTATCTGCTCGGCCTGAGCACCTTCGCGCCGGACCTCTTCGCGAAGCGGGATGCCTACTGGCTCGCGGGTGACCCGCGCTTTTATGAATTGAACGACCGGCTGCAATATCTCGGGTTCTTCGCCTTCCGCGACCCGGTGCCGGCGTACAAACACTCCGCCGCAATTTTTCTCAAGATCCGCGGTCAGATCGGTTGCGACGCCACGCATCCGAAATCGCCGACGCGACCCGACGCCGACCGAGCCGTGCTCAAAGGGATTCACGCCCTTCTGGAGGGTTGAATGGCCGCCGTGACGACGATCCCGAAACTGCCGCCGCGCGCCCCGGACACGCACAAGGGCAACTACGGCCGCGTGCTTGTCGTCGCGGGCAGCGCCGGCATGAGCGGCGCGGCCATCCTGACGGGTAGCGCGGCGTTGCGCGGCGGCGCGGGCCTCGTCACGGTCGCGTGCCCGGTGGACATCCAGCCGATCGTCGCCGCCGGGAACCCCTGCTATACGACCTTCGGTTTCCTGTTGCCCGACGATCTCAACGAACCCGTCGCCGATTGCGACGTGTTCGCCATCGGGCCGGGCCTCGGCCAGCGGGCCGGGGCCGTCGACCTCGTCCATCGGTTATTGGAACGACACCCGTCCAAGCCGACGGTGATCGACGCGGACGGGTTGAACAACCTGCCGGCGAACCGGTTTTCGCTCTCTCGTCGGCCGGCGCCGCTCGTCCTGACGCCGCACCCCGGCGAGTTCGCCACGCTCACCGGCAAGTCGACGGCGTACGTTCAGGCGAATCGCGAACCCTTGGCCGTCGAATTCGCCCGTACCATGAACGCCGTACTGCTGCTGAAGGGGCACCGGACGATCGTGACCGATGGCGATCGCGTCTATACTAACTCCACCGGTAACCCCGGCATGGCGACCGGCGGCTGCGGAGACGTGCTCACAGGCATCGTCGCCGCGCTCCTGTCGCGGATGCCGGCGTTCGACGCAGCCTGCCTCGCGGCCTACGTCCACGGCCGGGCTGGTGATCTCGCCGCTACTGAGATTGGTCAAACGGCACTCGTCGCCAGCGATCTCCTTGGCTACCTGGGACGCGCCTTCCAAGAAATCGAGTCGGTCCGCGAACACCCTTCATCCGGTGCGGTAAGTCCGTAGCATTGCCCGCGAAGCCTAGGAGAATTGCCTTGAAACAGGTCTGCCCGTCCTGCCTGAAGAGCGTCGAAGTGCCCGAATCGGCTGCCGGTACCGACTACCCGTGCCTTGTGTGTGGTTCGAAGATCCCGGTACCCGCGAACTACACGCCCAGCGTGGCCGCTCCTCCCGCTCCCTCACCCGCGGATCGTCCGCCGCCGCCCCCCGGGCTGGCACCACCGGCGAAGGATGCTCCCCCCGCCCCGCCGGTCGAACCGGGCAACGAGCGGGAAGTAGGCATCGCGATCACTCCCGGGATCGTGGAGTGGGTGCCCGCCTTTGGTTTCACACTCCTCTTTCTTCTGACTTTCTTCTCGTGGGTCGGAGCCTATCCCGGCGGTCTCCGGTTGTTCACGCAGAACGCCTGGGAAGCCCTCGCCGCGTCGCACTCGCCGAACATCGTGCCGGCCGAACTCGAAGACATCGAGAAGCACCTGCTTACCTCCTTGCGTTATTGCTGGCTGCTGTTGCCGTACGTTCTCGCGCTGATCCTCGCCTTGTTCTTCGTGTGGGCCGATCGGATCCTGCCGGACAAGGTTTCGGCGACGACGCTGCCCGGGCCGCTCGTCTGGCTCACGCGGTTCTGGCCGGCGCGCCACAATCTGCTGCTGATCCTCGGCGTCGGTTCGCTCTCGCTGTTTCTTGCGCAGGGTTGGAAGGGTCTCGGCCTCGACAACGCGATCAAGGACTACGCGGCGAGCAAGCACGAGGAGGAGGCAAAAGCCGCCGACACGGAATTGAAGAAGTCCACCGTGCGTGTGAAGGCCGGCATGGAGTACGCGAAATACGCCGTCGGTACAACCACCGGCTATTCACTCGCGTTCTGGACGCACCTGGTCGTGGTCGCCGCGATGCTGTTACGGCCACGCAACGGATCGGCCCGACCGCTGCGCTTCGGTGTGAAGTATTGAATGGAATGTGAAATCGCCTTTTGACTTTCTCCCGACGCATCGGTTACGATTGCGTCGGGTAAACCCGTCGGCCCATCCACTCTCCCGGAGGGCTTTTCATGTCGATTCCGGTTTCCAGCTCCGCCTTCGCGCCGGAGCAGACCATCCCACGCCACTTCACCGGCGACGGGATGGACGTTTCCCCGCCCTTGCGCTGGGGCACGCCGCCGCCCGGCACGAAAAGCATCGCGATCGTCTGCGACGATCCCGATGCCCCGCGCGGCGAATGGGTCCACTGGCTGCTCTACGACCTCCCGCCAATCACGCGAGAATTGCCCGAAGCGCTCCCCGCCGATCCCGACCTCGACGACGGCAGCCACCACGGCGTGAACGACTTCGGTTATGTCGGCTACGGGGGACCGGCCCCGCCGCGCGGTCGGCCGCACCGCTACCGGTTCCACGTCTATGCGCTCGATGCCGAACTGGGGCTGCCATCCGGCGCGACCAAGTCCGAGGTCCGCGCCGCGATGGACGGCCACGTTCTGGAGGAAGGCGAACTGGTGGGACTCTACGGTCGATCGGGCTGACGAGGTCACTTGATCGACTTGAGCCAGGCGTCGAACGCCGCCTTGTGCTTTTCGACGACCTTATCCGGCCCCGCCAACCGGACGTGGATTGCTTCGTCTTTCGTTACCACGATCACCCAGATCGCTCGGAATTCCGGCTTCATTTCGAGTTTCGATTTCGGGTCGAACGGCCGTTCCTTGTACTTCCAGGTGCCGCTCACGTCGAGCACGTGCAGCGTCGCGCCGGTCACTTCGACCTTCGATTCCTTCGCCACGTCGTCGATCGTCTTGCCGTCGGGGGGAACGAACTGGTCCTTCCAACCGGGGAAGACCTGCTCGGGCTTCGGCTTGGATTCGGGCATGACGATCACTTCGGCGTCGGCGAGTCCCTCGATGGTGGAGGCGATCTTGAATTGGTGGGAACGGAGCCGGTTGGCGGGTTTTTCGGCTTTCCAGTCGGCGGGCGGCATGGCGGCGAGGGGGCCGAATTTCACGGCTTTCGGCGCGTCGGCGGCGAGCAGTGCGGGGGTCAGCAAGAGAACGGCGAATCGCATCGGTGACTCCGGGGTCAGGCGGGGGAGGATTCTTCTTCGGCTTCCGCCGCGGCGGCGCGACGTTCGAGCCGGGCGGCGGCGTGCGGGTCGCTGGGCACGGGGCGTTCGTCGCGGGCTGCGGCGCGTGCGGCGGCGATCTCCTCGACCTCGGCCTTGACCGGTTCGGCGAGTTGCGCCATCCCATGCCCGAGCGCGGTGAGGAACAGGCCGGCGAACGCGAGGGTGAGCGTGCCGAAGAAGACGCCGACCCAGCGAGCCGGCATCTGCCAGATGCGGCCGAAAAGCGTTTCGTTGGACACGCGCACGTTCAATTCCTTCCAGATGTTCGTGCGCCGATCGCGGACGATCTTGTTGTCGAGGCCGGGGTAGGCGACTTCCAGATCCACCTTCAATTCGAGGGTTTTTCCGGCCAGGCGATCTTCGTTCGGAATGACGATCTTCGCCCAGAGTCGGGGTCGGATGCGGTCGCGGCCGGCGTCGATCTTGACGGTGGCGGGCCAGGTAGCGTCGTTCGAGATCGCGACGATTTCCGGGGGGCGGTTGCCGAAGTCCTGGGGATTCGTGACGGTGACTTTGGGCGTGCCGCGCCAGAGGCCGTTGACGACTTCGACGGTATCGGGGAATTCGAGTTCGAGCGTTTCGCCGGGCGCGGCGCGAATGGCTTCGTTCGCCTCGGCCGGGCGTTCGCGGGCGACGGCGGGGACGAGCAGGCCCCCGATGGCGAGGAGGACGCCGAAGACGCCGAGGATGTGCAATCGCGTGAACGGTCCGACGGGCGGACGGATCTGTTCGCGGTCTCCGCCGCGGGTGACGTCGAGATCGCCGTCGTCCTCCATCTTCCGGGAACGGGCGCGGTTGTCGGCGGGGTGGGCGTTGGGGTTGCGGTTGCCGAGCACGATATGCGCGGCGGCGGCGAGGACGGCGACGCCGGCGAGGAGCGTGCCGGTGCGGCCGTTCGAGAGGCCGAACAGGTTCGCACCGATCGCGACGGCGAGGGCGACCGCCACGCTGACGAGCGTCACGAGGCCGTGCGCGTTCGCCTGGAGGTGACCGACCAGATCGGGCTGGAACTGTCCGCAGTCCGGGCAGGCGACGTCGTTCGGTTCGGTCGTAAGCTGCCGGTGGATGCGTTTCGTGGCGGCCTTGGCCGCCGTCTCTTCCGACCGGGCCTTCTCTTCGACGGTGATCTCGCGGCGCACGCGATAGACGCAGCCGCACCCGGTGCAGGTGTGCCGTTTCAGGCAGCGGACGCGAAGGGCGTAGACGGTGGCCACGCAACAATCTTACCGTACCGTTCGCGGGGCGTACATAGTTGAACAGGGAACCTCGGGAGACCGATCATGGCAAGGCCCACACGACGGGATTGGCTGGCGATGACCGCCGCGGCGGCGATCGGGGCGAAGGCCTTTGCCCAACCGGAGACGACGAAACTGCCAGCCCGGGCCGTCACGAAGGGGCCGATGCACCACTGGTTCGGTTACTACGACAAGTGCCCGTGGGACAAAGCCGGCCGCTACCTGCTCGCGATGGAGAGCGAGTTCTGCGATCGACAGCCAACCGCCAAAGACGCCATCACTGTCGGCATGGTTGACTTGAAGGATGGCGACAAATACATCCCGCTCGACACGACGCGGGCTTGGAGCTGGCAGCAGGGCACGATGCTGCAATGGCTCGGCTCCGCGCCGGACCGGGAGGTGATCTACAACTCGATCGTCGATGGAAAGCCGGCGGCGATCATCCGCGACGTCCTATCGGGAAAGACGCGCACGCTCGCGCGGCCGATCTACGCCGTCAGCAACGACGGCAAGCAGGCCGTCACGCTCGACTTCGCCCGCCTGCACCGCTTGCGCCCCGGCTACGGCTACGCGAGTTACGACGAACGCTTCACCGACGATCCCGCACCCGAACAACTCGGTATCTGGCACCTCGATCTCGCCAGCGGGAACGACCGACAGATCCTGAACCTGAAGCAACTCGCCGCGTTCCAGCCCGACGCCCGCTTCACCGGTGCCCACCACTGGGTGAACCACCTCCAGTTCAACCCCGGCGGCACGCGCTTCGTCTTCCTCCACCGCTGGCGCGTCGACCTCAAACCCTGGAGCACGCGCATCTTCACCGCCAAGCCCGACGGCACCGACCTGCGGCTGCACCTGGACACCGGCATGGTCTCCCACTTCGACTGGCGCGACGACGCCACCATCCTCGCCTGGGTGAAGACGCCGAAGGACGGCAACAAATTCGCCCTGATCGATGTGGCCACGAACGGCCTCGGGCTTGTCGGCGACGGCGTGCTGACGCAGGATGGGCACTGTTCCTACTCGCCCGATCGGAAATGGATCCTGAACGACACCTACCCCGACAAGAACCGGCTGCAATGGCTGATGCTTTACCATCCGGAGAAGAACCGGCGGTACGATTTGAACCAGTTCCCCTCGCCGAAACAATTCACGGGTCCGTTCCGCTGCGACATGCACCCGCGCTGGAACCGCGACGGCACGCAGGTCTGTTTCGACGGCTGCCATGACCCCGAGCGCCAGGTATACGTGGTCGACGTGCGCGAGATCGTGACGGGGTGACGCGGCGTTCTCAGTCGATGTAAAGGAATTCGTTCAGGTTCAACATCGCGTGGCAGAGGTCGACGATCGCATCGTCGCTCGTGCCGGGGTGGTTTGACAGGAACCGGTCGGTAGCAGCTCGCTCGGCGTCGGTGGGCGGCCGTGCGAGCGCCCGCAGGAAGACCCGGTCCCTTTGTTTAGTGCGATCTTCACCGGCTTCGGTTCGAACGCGGGCGGCGAACTCCTTCGCGAAGCCCAACACGAGCGTATCGTTCACGAGCATGAGCGATTGCGGTGCGGTCGTCGTCGCGAACCGGCGGGCGCAGGTTTCGTTGCGGTCCGGGGCATCGAAAAGCGCAAAGAGGGGGTAACGCAGGTTCCTCTTCACGACGACATAGACGCTGCGGCGGTTGCGGTCTTCGGCCTTGTCGGACACCTTCCAGCCACCCGCGCCCTTCATCTCGGCCGGCAGTTCAGGATAGACGCTCGGCCCGCCGCCGGCGCGGTTCAATAAACCGCTCGCGGCCAGCATCGCGTCCCGCAGGCTCTCGCCGTCGAGCCGCTTCCGGGGCGACCTTCCCAGCCACTTGTTCTCGGGGTCCGACTCAAGAAGCATTCGGTTTCCGGGATTCGACGATTGCCGGTAAGCCTGCGAGGTCACGAGCAGTTTGTAGACGCGTTTGATCTTCCAGTCGTGGGCGGTGAAGTCGTTCGCGAGCCAGTCGAGCAGTTCGGGGTGCGTCGGCTTCTCGCCGGTGAGGCCGAAGTCGCTGGCGGTCTCGACGAGACCGCGGCCGAAGACGTGCTGCCAGATCCGGTTGACCATCACGCGCGCCGTGAGCGGATTCTCCGGGCAGGCAATCCAGTTGGCGAGTTCGGCGCGCCGGCCGGGGGTGGCGGCCGTCGGCTTCGGCTCGGCGACGCGACGGTCGATCGAAGTGATGAATCCGGGATCGACTTCCTCGCCCTTGTGGCGCCAGTTGCCGCGCTTCAGCAAGTGGTGCACCGGCACATCGCGGCCGACGTCGGTCATCGCCATCGCGGTCGGCGGATCGGCCGGCTTGTCCTTCGCGTGCTCGGCGAGTTGTTTCGCCAGCGCCTCCCATTTCGTTTTCGCATCCCCTTTCATCTGTGTCGGGCTGAACTTGCGGGCGGAGAAGACCTGCCGTTCGACCATCGCGGCGATTTGCTTCTGCCACGGCGTGCGCTCGGCGAAAGGGATGTCGATGAGCTTGGCGTAGTCGTTGTCGAAGCGGGAGCGTTCCTTCTTGGCTCCCTTCTCGCGGATCGGGGCTTCGAGTTCCGCCATCTGTCGGCGGAGATCAGTGGTCTTCGCCTCCCACGCAGCAAGTTTCGCGTCGTGGGCTGCGCGTTGCTCCGGCGTTTGCAGGGAAACATTGGTCGGCCACATCCCCGCAAAGAACGCCTGCATTCGGTAATAGTCGTCCTGCGCCACGGGATCGGTCTTGTGGTCGTGGCACTTGGCGCAGGCGAGCGTGATGCCGAGGAACGCGGCGGCCGTCGTATCGGTGATGTCGTTGAGAATCTCCTGTCGGCGCTGTTCGAGATTCACGGCGTTGAATTCGTCCGGGTAATGACGGAGGAATCCGGTGGCGACGAGGGCGGCGGGATCGTTCGGGTACAACTCGTCGCCGGCGATCTGCTCGCGCACGAAGCGATCGTACGGCTTGTCGGCGTTGAAGCTGGCGATGACGTAGTCGCGGTAGCGCCAGGCGGCGGGGCGGAAGTCGTCGGCCTTGAAGCCGTCGGTCTCGGCAAAGCGCGCGAGGTCGAGCCACCAGGTTGCGACGCGCTCGCCGAATTGGGGCGACGCGAGCAGGCGGTCCACGACGGTTTCGTACGCGGTGGCGGAGTCGTCCTTGAGGAACGCGGAGAATTCGTCGGGCGTCGGCGGCAGGCCGGTGAGGTCGAAGGTCACGCGACGCAGCAGCACGGCCTTCGATGCCGGCGGCGCGAAGTCGAGCTTCGCCGATTGGAGCTTCTCCCGTAGGAACGCATCGACCGGATGCGCCGCGAGCTTCGGCACGGCGGGCCGGCCGACGGGCCTGTACGCCCAGTCCCCCGGCGGTTCGGCGGCGGGAAGCGAGGCGGTTACGAAGAGCAGGACGATAGCGAATCGCATGGTAGGACCGATCGGCGGAGAGAGCCTTCAATTTATCCGCACGCCGCGGCTCGGGGCAATCGGATTCCGCCCCTATAACAGTCGCATTCCCGGAGGCTCTCCCATGCGAATCGCCTTCCTGCTCGCCTTGCTGGCACCTTCACTCGCTCTCGGCGCTCCCCGCAACATCGTGATGATCGTCGCGGACGACCACGGCCGCGACCTCGGCTGCTACGGCAACAAGGACGTGCGCACGCCGCACCTCGACAAGCTCGCGGCCGACGGCACACGCTTCGACTTCGCCTTCTGCACGACGGCGAGTTGCTCCGCCAGCCGTTCGGTCATCCTCTCCGGCCTGCAGAACCACCTGAACGGCCAGTACGGCCACCAGCACCACTTCCACCACTTCGCCACGTTCCCCTCCGTGAAGAGCCTGCCTGTCCTGCTCGCCGGCGCGGGCTATCGCACGGCGCAGGTGGGGAAGTACCACGTCGCGCCCGAGCCGATCTACAAATTCGACACGTACCTGACGGCGAACAACCGGAACCCGGTCTTGATGGCGGAGCGGTGCAAGCCGATCATCGAAGCGAAGAGCGATAAGCCGTTCTTCCTCTACTTCGCGACAGCGGACCCGCACCGGGGCGGTGGGAAGATCGAGAGCGATCCGCACAAGCCGGACCGTTTCGGCAACGGACCGAAATACGAGGGAATCGAGGAGCAGACGTTCGACCCGGCGAAGCTGACGGTCCCACCATTCCTGCCCGACACGCCGGCGTGCCGCGCCGAGATCGCGCAATACTACCAGTCGATCGCCCGCGTCGATCAGGGCGTCGGCCGGCTCGTGCAGATTCTCAAGGATGCTGGCCAATACGAGAACACGTTCATCCTCTACCTATCCGACAACGGCATGGCGTTCCCCGGCTCGAAGACGACGCTGTACGAACCCGGAATGCGGCTACCGCTCATCGTCCGCAGTCCGGACCAGAAGACCCGCGGCGGCGCGACCGACGCGATGGTGACGTGGGCCGACCTCACGCCGACGATTCTGGATTTCGCCGGCGTGAAAGACGTGCCCGGTCCGCCGGCGCGGGGCGACGCGGGACCGGAGATCCCGGGGCGCGGCGCTCCGAAGAAGGCAGCGAACGCGAAGCCGTACGAGTTCCACGGCCGCTCGTTCCTGAGTACGCTCGATTCGTCGAAGTCGAAGGGTTGGGACGAAGCGTTCGCGTCGCACACCTTCCACGAGATCACGATGTACTACCCGATGCGCGTGGTCCGCACGCGGCAGTACAAGCTGCTGTACAACCTCGCGCATCCGCTGCCGTTCCCGTTCGCGTCGGACCTGGAGGAATCGGCGACTTGGAAAAGCGTGAAGGCCGAGTCGAACGCGAAGTACGGCCAGCGCTACGTACGCGATTTCGTCCAGCGTCCGAAGTACGAACTGTACGATCTGCAAGTCGACCCGCACGAAGCGCGGAACCTCGCCGACGATCCGAAGCACGCGAAGGTACTCGCCGAGTTGCAGGCAAAGTTGAAGGCATTCCAGGAGAAGACGGACGACCCATGGATCGTGAAGTACCGCTACGAGTAGATTCGAGTGTGGCGTACAACTGAAAACCGGCGCCCCTGCTTAGCGGCGAGGCGGAGTCTTCGGAGCCGAGCGCGGCGGCGGCAAGTTCATGGCAGGCTGATCTCCAGCACGCGCACCGGGCCGGCGGGATGGATCGTGCACAAGTCGGCGCTGGCCGGCAGCAGCACGACCTCGCCGGCGCGGAGGCTCGTCGCGTCGTCGTCCCATTCCAGTTTGGTCTGTTCGTCCGCCTCCAGAACGACGAGCACCGTGCAGCGTCCCTCGGTGCCGATCGCGAAGCGATTCGCGGCCCGTCGGTGGTGCAACGAAAAGTACCGGCACTCCACCAGCCGATCCCGGTCTCCGTCCTTCGTCGGCGTCACCGGGCCGCACGGACCGAGCGCGAAGTTCGAGCACTCCAGCCCGTCGTCGATGTGCAGCTCGCGCGGCTGGCCCGTTTTCGCATCCAAGCGGTCCCAGTCGTACAGTCGATAGGTGATGTCGCTGGTTTGCTGCACCTCAAAGAGCATCAGATCCTTCCCGATGGCGTGGACGGTGCCGGCTTCGAGGAAGACGCAGTCGCCGGGCATCGGCATGAATCGGTGCAATGTTTCGGGAGTCGTGCCGTTCGCCATCGCGAGGCGGAACGTTTCCGCCGTCAAGCCGGGGCGGAACCCCGCGTACAGTAGGCTCGTTTCCGGGTTCGCGTCGAGCACCACCCAGGCTTCGGTCTTGCCGAGTTGACCCGGCTTCCGAGCGTGCGCCTGTTCGTCGGTCGGGTGGACCTGCACGGAAAGCTCGCGTTTCGCGTCGAGGAATTTCAACAACAACGGGAATCGTCCGTTCGCGAGTTTCGCGTCGCCGAGAATGGCGGAAGGATCCCTTGCGAGGAGTTCGCGCAGGGTCCGACCCGCGTAAGGGCCGGACGCCACACGGCTCTCATTGCCGTCCACGTCCGAGAGCATCCAGGCTTCGCCGATTGCCTCGTCGCTCGGCGGCGCGCCGAGAAACGGGCGCAGCCGTGTGCCGCCCCAGATCGCGGGTTTGAAGATCGGTTCGAACGAGAGTGGTGGGAGTTTCGCCATGAGGATCGTGTAATCCATTTCTCCGAAAAAAGGAACGCGAATCGAATCGTTTCAATCGGGCGGAATTCATCCTCCCAACCGGCAAAACCCGAATAATACGATTATTCGCTACCGCGCAAGGTGGTTCATGCTGAAGCGGTTGGAACTGATCGGGTTCAAATCCTTCGCGGATAAAACGCGCTTCGACTTCGCGCCCGGCGTCACTGCGGTCGTCGGGCCGAACGGCAGTGGGAAATCGAACATCGTCGACGCGGTGAAGTGGATTCTCGGCGAGCAGTCCGCCAAGTCGCTGCGCGGCGGCGAAATGTCCGATGTCATCTTCAACGGCTCCAGCACGCGCAAGAGTCTGGGTTTCGCCGAAGTCACTATGACCTTCGACAACTCGAAGCGCCAGCTCGCCTTCGACGGCGACGAAGTCCAACTCACCCGGCGCGTCCACCGCGACGGCCAGGGCGAATACCTCATCAACGGAGTCGCCGCCCGGCTCAAGGATTTCAAGGAGATGTTCCTCGGCAGCGGCGCGGGGCAAGGCGCGTACAGCATCATCGAACAGGGCCGCGTCGACGCGCTGCTCGTCGCGTCCACGAAGGACCGGCGGCAGATCTTCGAGGAGGCCGCCGGCATCAGCCGCTTCCGCGCCAAGAAGATCGAAACCATCCGCAAGCTCGAAAAGGTCGACACCGACTTGAACCGCGTGCGGGACATCTTGCAGGAACTCGAGAAGAACCTTCAGAAGCTTGGCGCGCAGGCGACGAAGGCGCAGAAATACAAGGAGCACCACGACCGGCTGCGCGCCCTGCGCATCGCCGTCGGCCGGCACGAATACTGCGAACTCGTCGAGACGCTGTCGTACCAGGAGAGCGTGCTGGCGAACCTGCGCTCGGCTGTGGCGGAGGCGACTGCGAAGACCGACGCGGGCGAAGCATCGATCGCGAAGCTGGAATGGGATATCGGCCGGCTGGACGATGCGCTGCGCGTGCAGGAGAAGAAGCTGGGCGAGGCGCGGCAGCGGATCGCGGAGCAGGAGGCGGCGGCGAAGTCCGGCCGCGAGCAGATCGCGAACGCCGACGGCGAAAGCCTGCGGTTGGGCCGCCAGCGCGCCGAGTTGGCGGGCCGCATCCGGGCGCTGGAGGCGGACCGCGCCAAGGCGGCCGAGGACGCGACGGCGGCCGCGAGCGCCGTCGACGCCGAGAAGGACCGCG